>NZ_BARG01000178.1 GCF_000376565.1 Streptomyces hokutonensis
CGGGATGCTCGCCGGGTCGGTGTGCAGGCCGAAGAAGACGAAGAACACGGCGGCGAACAGGTCCCGCAGCGGGGAGAGCAGGTTGTGCGCGCCCTCCGCGGCCTCTCCGGACAGGGCGATGCCGACCAGGAACGCGCCCACGGCGGCGGAGACCTGGAGCTGCTGGGCGAGGCCGGCGACCAGCAGGGTCAGGCCCAGGACGACCAGCAGCAGCTTCTCGGGGTCGTCGCTGGAGACGAAGCGGGAGATGTGGCGGCCGTAGCGGACCGCGACGAGCAGGACGAGTGCCGCGGCGCCGAGGGCGACGGCCAGGGTGAGGCTGCCGGCCGCGAGGCCCGTGCCGGCCAGCAGGGCGGTGATGATCGGGAGGTAGACGGCCATGGACAGGTCTTCCAGGACCAGGACGCTGAGGATGACCGGGGTCTCGCGGTTGCCGAGGCGGCCCAGGTCGCCGAGGACCTTGGCGATGACACCGGAGGAGGAGATCCAGGTGACCCCGGCCAGCACCACCGCGGCGACCGGTCCCCAGCCGAGCAGCAG
>NZ_BARG01000177.1 GCF_000376565.1 Streptomyces hokutonensis
TTCTCGTAGTTGAGGTCCGGCTGGTGGGAGAAGAAGCGGTGCCAGAAGTACTGCTTGCGGACGGGGTCGAAGGTCCAGTTGGAGGCTTCGGTGTCGACGAAGATGATGCGGGCGTCGGGGTACTGCTTGTCGTCGTCGGCCCACATGTAGTAGTCGCCGTAGGGGCCTTCGGGGTCTTTTCTGGACTCCTGGAACCACGGGTGCTGGTCGCTGGTGTGGTTCATGACGAAGTCGATGATGACCCGCATGCCCCGCTGGTGGGCGGAGTCCACGAAGTCCACGAAGTCCGCCAGATCCCCGAACTCGGGGAGGACGGCCGTGTAGTCGGAGACGTCGTAGCCGCCGTCGCGCAGGGGGGATTTGAAGAAGGGGGGCAGCCAGAGGCAGTCGACGCCGAGCCACTGGAGGTAGTCGAGTTTGGCGGTGATGCCCTTGAGGTCACCGATGCCGTCGCCGTTGCTGTCCTGGAAGGAGCGGACCAGGACCTCGTAGAAGACGGCGCGTTTGAACCACTCGGGGTCCCGGTCCTTGGCGGGAGTGTCCTCGAAGGTGTC
>NZ_BARG01000176.1 GCF_000376565.1 Streptomyces hokutonensis
CCGGCGCCGAGGTCATCGTCTCCGGCCGCAACGCCGAACGCGGAGCCGCGACCGTACGGTCGATCTTGGACGCCGGCGGCACGGCGCGCTTCGTCGCCGCCGACCTCACCGACCCGGCCGCGCTGCGCCACCTCGCCGAGAGGCCGGCCCCGTCGACATCCTGGTCAACAACGCGGCGATCTTCCCCGGGGCGCCGACCGTGGACCAGGACCCCGACACGCTCGACCAGGCCCTCGCCGCCAACGTCCGCGCCCCGTACCTCCTCACCGCCGCCCTGGTTCCCGCCATGATCGCCAAGGGTTCCGGCAGCGTCGTGAACGTCAGCACCATGGCCGCCCGGATCGGCATGCCCGGGCTGTCCGTCTACAGCGCCACCAAGGCCGCGCTGGAGTCGCTGACGCGCACCTGGGCGGCCGAGTTCAGTCCGGCCGGCGTGCGCGTGAACACTGTCGCGCCAGGTCCTACACGGACCGACATGGTCCTGGCCGCCATGGGTGAGGAGGGTGCCGAGCAGGTCGCGAAGACCACCCTGCTCGGCCGGCTCGCGAGCCCGCGGGAGATCGCCGAGGTGATCCTTTTCC
>NZ_BARG01000175.1 GCF_000376565.1 Streptomyces hokutonensis
CCGGGCTGAGGGGATGCCGGGCGGGGGGCGGGCGCGGCGGGGCCGGGGGTGCCGTAGCCGCCGGGTGCGGGTGCGGTGCCGTAGCCACCTGCCGCGCCGCCGCCACCGCCACCGCCGTAGGAGCCGCCCGGCTGCGGGGGCGGAGCGCCGCCGCCCGACGGGTCGACGACCGCCTCGATCTTCCACTGGACGTTGAACTGCTCGGCCAGCGCCTGCTTCAGTACGTCCTCGCTGCCGCTGCTGTTGAAGTTGTCCCGGGCGCCCGCGTTGACGAAGCCGATCTGGAGGGTCGTGCCGTCGAAGCCGGTGACCTGCGCGTTCTGGCTGAGCAGGATCCAGGTGAAACGGCGGCGGTTCTTCACCACTTCCAGGATGTTCGGCCAGAGCATGCGGGGGTCGAGGCCGCCGGCCGGGGATTGAGCGGGGGCCGCGGTGGGTGCCTGGGGTGTGGAGGGCGGTACGGCGGTGGGCGCGGCCGCGGGTGCGGGGGCGCTGTGGGCGGACGGGGGCTGGCCGCCGCCCGCCGGGGTCGCGGTGGGCCAGCCGCCCGGGCGGCGTCCGCTGCCTGCGGCGGTGGCGGTGGG
>NZ_BARG01000174.1 GCF_000376565.1 Streptomyces hokutonensis
CCGGGTGCTCATCGGCGTGGTGGTCTCCGGTGCGATGGTCATCGCCGGTATCGGCTTCGCCGGTTCGTACGCCGCCGTACGCGAACTCGCCCTGAAGAAGGGCTTCGGCAACTTCGCGTATGTGTTCCCGGTCGGTATCGACGCGGGTATCTGCGTCCTGCTCGCCCTGGACCTGCTCCTGACCTGGATCAGGATTCCCTTCCCGCTGCTGCGCCAGACGGCGTGGCTGCTGACGGTCGCGACGATCGCGTTCAACGGCGCTGCGGCCTGGCCCGACCCGCTCGGTGTCGGTATGCACGCGGTGATCCCGATCCTGTTCGTGGTCTCCGTCGAGGCGGCCCGGCACGCGATCGGCCGGATCGCCGACATCACGGCCGACAAGCACATGGAGGGCGTCCGCCTCACCCGCTGGCTGCTCTCGCCGCTCCCGACGTTCCTGCTCTGGCGCCGGATGAAGCTGTGGGAGCTGCGTTCCTACGAGCAGGTCATCAAGCTGGAGCAGGATCGTCTCGTCTATCAGGCGCGGCTCCACTCCCGCTTCGGCCGCGCGTGGCGCCGCAAGGCCCCGGTGGAGTCCCTGATGCCCCTGCG
>NZ_BARG01000173.1 GCF_000376565.1 Streptomyces hokutonensis
ACCAGTAGCCAGCGCGTCGAGTCCCGTGAGCGCCTCGTCGGCCGACTCCACGAGCAGGACGGCCCGGTCGGTCAGCCGGGCCCGGGTGGTGGCGAGCGCCTGTCCGATCTCCGCGACGGGCACGTTCTCGGTGTCCCGTACCAACGCGGCCAGCCGCTCCGCCTGTCCGGCCAGGGCTGCGGGTCCCCGGGCCGACACCAGCCACGGAACGACTCCGAGTTCCGTTTCGTCGGCCGGCTCCTCCTCCGGCTCGGGCACTTGCTCCAGGATCACGTGGGCGTTGGTCCCGCTCACCCCGAACGACGACACACCCGCACGCCGCGGCCGATCCACATCCGGCCACTCACGCGCCTCCGTCAACAACTCCACCGCACCCGAAGACCAGTCCACATGCGACGACGGCACATCCACATGCAACGTCCGCGGCAGCACACCGTGCCGCAGCGCCTGGACCATCTTGATGATCCCCGCCACACCCGCAGCCGCCTGGGTGTGCCCGATGTTGGACTTCAACGCGCCGAGCCACAGGGGCTGTTCGGCCGTGTGTTCCTGACCGTAGGTGGCCAGGAGAGCGTGGGCCTCGATCGGATCGCCCAGGGTCGTGCCCGTCCCGTGCGCCTCCACCACATCCACATCAGCAGCAGACACCCGCGCACTCGCCAACGCCGCCCGGATCACCCGCTCCTGCGACGGACCA
>NZ_BARG01000172.1 GCF_000376565.1 Streptomyces hokutonensis
GCTGCTCGCCGACACCCTCGGCGTCCCGATCCACGTCTTCCAGCCGGTGCCCGACGCCCTCACCGGCGCCACCGCGACCACCGGCCCCCGGGGCATCCTGCTGCGCTACGGCCCGACCACCAACGCGCCCGCCCTGGAGGTCCACTACACGGGCCTGAACCACTACAGCGCCAGCGACGCGAGTGCCGGTACGACCCCGGCGACGATCACGCCGTCGAACGCACCCCGGGGTCCGGAGGATGCCAACAGCCTGCTGCCGGACGGCCGTTACCGTCCCGCGCCCACACGCAGCGCCGACGACGACAATCCCGCATCGCATGTCGCCGATCCCGCGCCGAAGGATTCGTGGTTCGGGCTGCGCGCGCATGCCCGTCCCGCCGTGCACAGCACGGAGCGGTTCGACCCGCATGCAGATCAGTCCAGCCCGCCGCGGCCAGGTGTCCTCAGCGGTGCCACAACTCTCGTGCGCACCCGCATTCGTCGTATCCAGGCACCCAACGGCACGTGGGTCCGCGACTACACGCTCAACCTCCCGGTCTCCTCCAACGACCCGGAGCTCACCCAGCAGTTCAAGGACCGGATCACCGGTCTCCTGGACACGCACCTCAACACCGGTCTGAAGCTGCCCAGTTCAGGCGATCAGCTTCACGTCACCCTCAACCTGATCAGCGACCCTGATCACCCCGAAGCCGTCACCCTCACCAACACCGCCGACCCGGCG
>NZ_BARG01000171.1 GCF_000376565.1 Streptomyces hokutonensis
CGGGGGCTGGGGTGTGCGGGCTGCGTACCCGTTGCTCGACGGATCTTTCTGACTCGGAGTGGGAGATCCTCCGTCCGCTGGTTCCGGCGGTCAAGCCCGGTGGTCGACGGGCGAAACACACGCGGCGGGAGATCCTCAACGCGTTGGCGTACTGGCTGCGGGCCGGCTGTGCTGGAGACTGCTGCCGCATGATCTGCCGCCGTGGCAGACGGTCTACCACTACTGGCGGCAGTGGCAGCAAGAAGGCGTGTGGGAGCGGATGTTGACGGCGCTGTGCGAGCGCGAGAGGGTGCAGTCCGGCCGCGATCCCACACCCAGTGCCGCCATCGTGGACAGTCAGAGCATCCGGGCCAGTGAACGCGGTGGCCTGCATGGATACGACGGCGGCAAGAAGGTCAGCGGCATCAAGCGCCACCTGCTCGTCGACACCTTTGGCACTGTTTTGGTGGTCTGCGAGAGCCCGGCCAACGTCGGTGACCGCGACGGTGCCGCGGTGCTGTTCTCCAGGGCCGCCGACGCGTTTCCGCGCCTGCAACGCGTGTGGGCGGACCAGGGCTACCGCGGCGCCGACTTTCACGCCTGGGTCAGGGAAGCCACCGGCATCACCGTGGAGGTCGTGCAGCGCCGCGACGGTGGATTCCGCTCGACCTGGGCGAAGGTAGGTGAACCGCCTCCGGCAGTGCCCCTTTTCGCGGTGGTCCCACGGCGTTGGGTGGTGGAGCGGACATT
>NZ_BARG01000170.1 GCF_000376565.1 Streptomyces hokutonensis
GGTGTGAGAGCAGTCCGGCGACGGCTTGGACGATGTCGCTCATGTGCTCGCGTCGGCCGAGGTGTCGGGTCAGAGCCCGCCAGTTCTTGAGGTGCGCGATGCCGTGCTCGACGCGGATCCGGCGTGAGGAGTGCGCTTTGCGCTGGAGTGCGTGCCGTTCCTCGTACCAGGCGGGAGCGTTTTTCTTGAACTTGCGATGTGGTGGCGTCACCACCCGCCCGCCGGTCTGCGCTCCCATGCCCTGGTAGCCGGCATCCGCGAGGATCTCCATGAACGGTCCGTCGGCCAGGAGCTGCACCAGGCCCAGCTGCCGGGCCTGGGTGATGTCAGCGCAACTGCCTGGTCGGACTGGGCTGCAGAACAGCATGCGCCCCTCGGCGTCCGTGAGGACCATGGCCTTCACGGCGTTCTGCTTGGTCTTGCCGGAGACGAACTTGTCGCGGTCCCTGCGGCCTGCAGCGGGGCGTCGCACGCGGATCTCTGTGCCGTCGATGATGCCGGTCCGGCCGTTGGCGCCCAGGTACTCGACGACCTCGGCGAGACTACGCAGCCGGACGCCCGGCGCGATGGTGCAGCCCCGCAGCGCAAGCAGGGGCCGCACCTCGCCGATGGCGCGGGTGATGGTGGAGCGGTCCACGCCGAACCAGGAGGCCAGCACGTCATGAGTGGTGCCATGGCGCAGACTCACCAGCGTGGCCAGCAGCCGGTCGACGAAGACGAACTGGTGCTTCGCACCTGCTCCTACCGCCCGTTGCCGCGGCCG
>NZ_BARG01000169.1 GCF_000376565.1 Streptomyces hokutonensis
GCACCCAGCAACGGATGCGCCACCGACTCCAACCCCGCCGCACCCACATCCGCCACCGACCGCACCACATCCAACCAATACCGCCGGTGCTGGAACGCATACGTCGGCAGCTCCGGCCGACGGCCGCCTGTGTCGGGCAGGACGGCCGACCAGTCCACCTCCACCCCCCGCACCCACAACCCCGCCACCGACGACACAAACCGCCGCAACCCGCCGTCGTCCCGCCGCAACGACCCCGACACCACGGCCGGCACGTCCTCCACCGCATCCGACACCGCAGACGTCAACACCGCATGCGCACTCGACTCCACAAACACCCGGAACCCATCCGCCACCAACGCCTCAACAGCCGCCCCGAACTGCACCGTCCGCCGCAGATTCCGATACCAATACCCCGCATCCAACCGCGCGTCGTCCACCCACTCGCCATCCACGGTGGAGAAGAACGGCACCACCGGACGTGACGGCCTCACCGGGCCCAGAATGTCGAGGAGTTCGCCCTCGATCGCTTCCACATGCGAGGTGTGCGAGGCGTAGTCCACCGGGATACGACGCGTCCGGACCCCCAACTCCTCCCCCAGGGCGAGGAGTTCCTCCAACGCCGCCGGATCACCCGCCGCCACCACCGACGAGGGACCATTCACCGCCGCCAACTCCACCCGGCCACCCCACCGCGCCAGCAGCTCGACAGCCTCCGCCTCCGGCAACGGAACCGACACCATCCCACCGCGGCCTGCCAACGAACGGCCGATCGCCTGACTCCGCAACGCCACCACCCGCGCCGCATCCCCCACACTCAACGCACCCGCCACACACGCAGCCGCAATCTCCCCCTGCGAATGCCCCACCACCGCAT
>NZ_BARG01000168.1 GCF_000376565.1 Streptomyces hokutonensis
GAGCTTCTTCAGCGTTGCCGCTCCAGGGTGAGGATGGCTTTGGCGATTGACGTCATGCGATTCGGACTGCAGCGTGACCTGCGGAAGATGCGCCAGGACTTCAGGCGTGCGACGCCGCGTTCGACCGGTGCCCGTGCCGCGGCCAGGGCCCGGTTGAGGGTCTTCTCGGTGAGGGTGAGTTCCTGCAGGGGCCTGCGTTTGATGCCCGTGGTCACCCAGGGGCCGCCGCCCTGGTAGGCGAGGTCGGCCAGGATGGGGACGCCCTGGCGCTCGCAGATCCGGATGATCCGGTGGGTGCGGGCAGCGGTCAGGTCGTGAGCCCGGCCGGGCAATGCGGGTGAGAGCCACAGCAGCCGGCCAGCCGGGTCGGTGACCACCTGCACGTTCACCCCGTGCCTGCGGTGCTTGTGGGAATAGTCGGCCCGGCCGTCGCCGACCCGGTCGCATTCGGCGAGCGTGCCGTCCAGCAGGACGAAGTCCACATCGGCCTCGCGCAGGACCTTCAGCAGACCCGGCGCACGTTCGGCGAGCAGGCGGATGACCGTGCTGGTGTAGGCGTGGGCGGTGGACTCGCTGATCCCGAACCCGGCAGCGATCTTCGCCAGGGTCGTGTGTTCGCGCAGGTACACCAGTGCCACCATCGCGCGCTGGGACGGGCGGAGCTTGCAGCGCCGGTCACCCTCACGGGTGACGATGAGCATCGTGACCCACTCCACGAGCGCATGGGGCAGGTCGAGTGCGGCAGGATAGATGACCAACGAGGCCCCCGAGCAGCGTGGTTGAGACGTCAGACATCTCGATCAACAGCTCGGGGGCCTCGCTCGTTGCGCTTCATGGACCGTCACCTGATCGGTGGCCAACTCGAAGAAGCT
>NZ_BARG01000167.1 GCF_000376565.1 Streptomyces hokutonensis
GCTGTCCCGCAATGATCAACTGAGTCGACCGTTCAGCATCGGGTATGGCCGCCTCCGGCGGTCTATCCGGCGAGCGCGAGGTTGTGCAGACGGGCTATGCCAAGCATGGCGTGATGAACACCGTCTCCCTTCAAGCGGCAGTCGCGGAGGATCTTCCAGCTCTTCATGCGGGCGAAGGTGTGCTCGACGCGGGCACGGACCTTGCGGTGTGAGCGGTTGTGCTCCTCTTTCCAGGCCGGGAGTTCCGCCTGGCCAGGCTCGTGACGGTGCGGGATCACCAGGCCAGTGCCACGGTAACCGCCGTCAGCAATCACCGTGGTGTTGCCGACGGCTGCCTTCGCTCCGGACAACTCCCATGCCCTGCAGTCGTTGCGGTTACCGGGCAGAGGCCGGCCCACGGCGACGACGAGCCGCGTATCGGCGTCAATGACGACCTGGTGATTGGTGGAATACCGATAGTTCTTCGACTGCTCGGCCACCGTGTGGTCACGCGTGGGTACCAAGGTGCCGTCCACGATGAGGACGGTGTCCTTGCGGAAGCGTCTGCGCGGCCGCAGGGCGAGCAGCGGTGCGAGGCGGTTGATGATGCGGTCGGCCGCGGACTTCGAGATTCCGAACAGCGGCGCCAGTTGGCGTAGCGTCAAGTTGGTTCGCCAGTACGCCGCGACCAGCAGGACGCGGTCCTCCAGGGGCAAGCTCCATGGTCGACCGCGCCGGACCGCGTCCGCTCCCGCGCGGCGCATGGCGTTCACCAGTTTGCCGAAGCAGCGCGGGCTCAGCCCGGTGAACGGACTTATCCAGGACGGCTGTGACGCCGTGATTACACCTGCCACGAGAAGATCGTCCCACCGCGTTGCGAACTGGCCGATACGGAGGCGCATATGGAGACGGACTTGGTGAGTCGCCTGGAAGAG
This sequence comes from Streptomyces hokutonensis, assembly GCF_000376565.1. Taxonomy (GTDB): domain Bacteria; phylum Actinomycetota; class Actinomycetes; order Streptomycetales; family Streptomycetaceae; genus Streptomyces; species Streptomyces hokutonensis. The sequence continues at coordinate 915 of NZ_BARG01000167.1, forward strand.
GCGGCGGATCGTTTCGTGATCCCCCTGCGCATGAACGAAGGGTTCGATGAGCAGGCGCTCCTTCAGCTACAGGAGCAGATCGATCGCTGCGGGACGGCGTGGAGAGAAGAAGCCCACGTACCGAAGCGTGCGGCGTTGATCCTCGCCGAACTGCACCCAGCGATCGAGGCTTGCGCCTGGCTGTACGAAGGGAACATGCGTCAGCGGATCCAGGAGGCAGGAGTGATGGTGTCTGAGGCAGTGATCGCTGCTCTGGACTGAGCCAGTGTTGCGGGACAACT
>NZ_BARG01000166.1 GCF_000376565.1 Streptomyces hokutonensis
CAGGAACCTCGCGGAGGAATGCACCGGTTCACTCCCGCCCGAGTATCGCCGCGGCCGCCTCGACACCCTCGCGCGTGCCGATCACGATCAGGGTGTCCCCGCCGGCCAGCCGGAAGTCCGGCGTGGGAGACGGGACGGCCTCGGCCCGGCGCAGGACGGCCACGATCGAGACGCCGGTCTCGGTGCGCATCCGGGTCTCGCCCAGCACGCGGCCGTTCCAGTACGAGAGCGCCGACAGCGCTACGCGCTCCGCGACCAGCCCGAGTTCGGTGGTGGACAGCAGATTCGGGCTGTGGTGCGAGGGCAGCAGGGCGTCGATGAGCGCCGTCGTCTCCCCCGCGGTCAGCCGCACCGACAGGGCGCAGGCGTCCGGGTCGTCCGCGCGGTACGCGTTCAGCGTGCGCTCGCCGTCCCGGTGCGCGACCACCGACACACGGCGCCGCTCACGCGTCGTCAGGTCGTAACGGACACCGATCCCCGGCAACGGCGTACTGCTCACGCGTGGAGTACCCATGTGCGTCTTCCTGTCCTCTGTCTCTGTCATCTCTGTCCGATGTCGGTGGTGGCCCTGTTCAGGCCAGTGCGAAGTAGCGCAGCCACACGTAGCCGAGCGAGATGGCCACGGTGACGGCGGTGACGATCAGGCCGTACTTGGTGAACTGCCAGAAGGTGATGGGCTGTCGGTTGCGTTCGGCGATGCCGAGGACGACGACGTTCGCGGAGGCGCCGATGGCGGTGGCGTTGCCGCCGAGGTCCGCGCCGAGGGCGAGGGCCCACCACATGACGTGGTCGCCGGCGCCGCCCATGTTGTGGACCAGGTCGCCGGTGATGGGGGCCATGGTGGCGACGTAGGGGATGTTGTCGACCACCCCGGACAGGACCGCGGAGGCGCCCAGCATCGCCAGGGAGCCGCCGAGTTCGTTCGTGCCGATCCCGTCCGCCAGCGCCTTGGAGACCTCGTCGATCACACCGGTGTCGATCAGGCCGCCGATCATGATGAACAGGCCGGCGAAGAAGGCGAGCGTGGGCCACTCCACCTCGGACAGGACCTCGCTCGTCTCGGCCGTGGAGACGGCGATGAGCAGCCCGGCACCGAGCAGGGCAACGATGCTGGGCTCGTAGTGAAGTACCGGGTGGAGGACGAAGCCGGCCACCACCAGGGCCAGCACGACCAGACCCTGCACCATCAGCCGCGGGTCCTTGATGGCCTCGCGCTCCTCCAGGGCCATGATCTCGGCGGCACGGTCCTCGTCGTAGACGAAGGACTTGCGGAACATCACCCGGCACAGCAGCAGGAGTACGACGACCAGGAGCGCGGACAGCGGGGCGAGG
>NZ_BARG01000165.1 GCF_000376565.1 Streptomyces hokutonensis
TGGACGACTTCTGGCGCCACCAGCTCCCGGACATCCTCATCGCCCGCTTCGCCGGTACCTTCCGTCGCCCGGTCAACCCCCGTTCTTTCCAAGGGGAGTTGGCGTTCCGCTCCGTCACTCGGCGCGCCCCCGGCGGCGCAGCCCGTTCCTGCACGCCGAGACGGCATACCGCTACTGGGACACCGACGGCGGCCGGAGCGACGGCGAGGCGACCCTCGCCTTCGTCAACATCCCCTGAACACCGAAGGACTGCCCATGGAGACATCCACGGCGACACCGCCGCCGGCGGCCGACCGGATCCACCACCCCGAACTGCGCACCCTCGTCCAGACCGCCCGCTTCCACGCCGAGCACCAACCCGACATCCTCGCCGTGCTCTGCGAGGACCGCAGCCTGACGTACGGCGATCTGCACCGCGAGAGCAACCGCATCGCCCACGCTCTCCAGGCCGCCGGACTCGCACCGGGCGACCGGGTCGCGTACCTCGGCAAGGAGTCCGAGCACTACTACGAGATCCTCTTCGCCTGCGCCAAGAGCGGCACCGTGCTCGTCCCCGTCAACTGGCGGCTC
>NZ_BARG01000164.1 GCF_000376565.1 Streptomyces hokutonensis
AAGCAGATAGGCGTGCCGAAGACCGGCAAGTTCTGGCACGCCGACTACCAGTTCATGCCCGACCCCTTCGGCATCACCCTCATCTACCCCCAGGTCGTCCCTGAGAAGAACCGCGGCACGTACTTCATCGACATGGGCCGCGCCCACGCGCAGCTGCCGGCCGAGCTGAAGAGGGACATCGAGGGCACCTTCTGCAGGCACTCCGTCCGCAAGTACTTCAAGATCCGCCCGCACGACGTCTACCGCCCGATCTCCGAGATCATCGAGGAGGTCGAGACGAAGACCCCGGCCGTCCGCCAGCCCACCACCTTCACCCACCCCCTCACCGGCGAGACCGTCCTCTACGTCAGCGAGGGCTTCACCGTCGGCATCGAGGACGCGGACGGCAACCCGCTCGACGAGGAACTCCTCAAGCGGTTGTTCGACGCCACGGGCCAGCTCGACGAGACCTTCGAGCACGACAACATCCACCTGCAGGGCTTCGAGAAGGGCGACCTGCTGGTCTGGGACAACCGCAGTCTCATCCACCGCGCCCGGCACACCACCACTCCGGAGCCGACCGTCTCGTACCGCGTCACCGTCCACGACGACCGCAAGCTGCACGACGGGATCCAGGCCGCGTGACCGCGCCCACCGCCGACCGCACCGGGACCGCCCCGCCACAACGCTCGTACTCCACGGACGAGGAACTGCTGGCCCGCGTGCTCGTGCCCTACAAGCCGCACTGCAAGTACCTGAAAGACGCCCTCGTCACGGCCGGAGCCGGAGCCGGACTCGCCTCGGCGCGCTGCGAGTTCGCGATCCCGGAGTCCTGCTACATCGACGACACCGGCCACCT
>NZ_BARG01000163.1 GCF_000376565.1 Streptomyces hokutonensis
GCTTCCCAATGCTGAAGTCAAGCCGCAGTGGTGACAGGGGGTGCCACTTGGTAGCACCGTCGGTCACGGATCAGGGCCCACAAGACGTTGACGCGTCGGCGGGCGAGAGCGAGCACGGCCTGGGTATGGCGTTTGCCCTCCGCGCGCTTGCGGTCGTAGAACTTGCGCGAGTTGGGGTCGAACTGGACGCTCACCAACGCCGAGGTGTAGAAGACCCGTTGAAGGCGCCGGTGGTAGCGCTGAGGGCGGTGGAGATTGCCGCTGATCTTTCCGGAGTCGCGTGGTGCGGGGGTCACTCCCGCGAAAGCGGCGAGGCGGTCAGGACTGGGGAACGCATCCAGGCTGCCGCCGACGGCAACGAGGAACTCGGCGCCGAGCACCGTGCCGATGCCGGGCAGGGACTGGATCACCTCGGCGAGTTCGTGCTCGCGAAACCGGCCCTCTATGAGCTTGTCCGTCTCGGAGATCTTCTCGTTGAGGGCCATCACCTCCTTCGTGAAGGTGAGCACCATCTTCGCGATCGCCGTTTCACCCGCGACTGCGGTGTGCTGCCGCTCAGCGGCCTCGACGGCCTTGGCCGCGAGTGCTTCGGCTCCGCGGACCTTGCGGTTGCGCAGCCAGGTGGTCAGTCGGCGCTGCCCGGTCCGGCGGATCGCAGCCGGGCTCTGGTAGCCCGTCAGGAGCAGCAGTGCCCCGCTGGTCCCGAGGTCCAGGGCGCGTTCCAGGGCTGGGAACATGCTGGTCAGCAGGGACCGGAGGCGGTTGATGGTGCGGGTGCGTTCGGCGACCAGGTCGACACGGCGTTCGGTCAGCAGCCGCAGTTCCACGGTGGCGTCGTCGTCAGGGCGGATCGGCTGGAGGTCGCGTCGCATGCGGGCCTGGTCGGCGATGATGCGGGCGTCCCGGGCGTCGGTCTTGCCTGCTCCGCGGTAGCTGTCCGCGGCCCGGTTGACAGCGACACCGGGGAGGTAGACCAGCTCCTGCCCGTGGTTGACCAGCAGGGCGATCAGCAGTGCGGGCTCACCGCCGGTCATGTCCATCGCCCAGGTGACGGCGCGGCCGTCGGCGAGGTCCAGGACGTCTGCGATCAGCTTCAGCAGTTCGGGCTCGTCGTTGGCCACCCGCCGCGACAACAGCGCGTCGCCCTCGTTGTCCAGGACGAGGCAGTGGTGGTGGGTCTTTCCGCAGTCGGTCCCGGCCCATATCCGGCTCATCGTGCTCCAGCTCGTCGTGTGTGCAGTGCGTACCACGGACGACCTCGCCGGCATTGCTCTACACAGCGACCTGTTCGCAGTTCCCAATCGGCGGCCGAGTCGTCGTGGGGAACCGGGCGGCCAAGCTCCTTGAGCCATGAACGGCACCGTCATGAAAGCCACACCCGGCTCCCCTGGGTGCCACAACCCTACGAATGGCTGGGGCGAACCCAGGAAGGAAGGTAGAGCGTCATGACG
>NZ_BARG01000162.1 GCF_000376565.1 Streptomyces hokutonensis
TTGGGTGCGGATCCTCTGAAGTGACGGTCGGGATCAAGCCGTGAGGCTGCACTTGTGCTGGTCGGGGCCGGGGTAGAGGCGTTGATGTTCACGGGCCGCGTGGAAGGCCCAGTAGTTGTCGAAGTCGCCGTTCGTGATCAGGGCGCGGAGTTGGAGGACGGCTTCGGCACCGTCAAGACCCCAGCGGGCGCCGGTGATATCGAGGCGGTCGGCGATCAAGTGACGGCAGGCGCCTTCGACAGCGCCGGTGGCGATCGGCCAGCCGGCCGCGAGAGCGGCGTCGTAACGGAGCTGGTCGAGGTGGCCGACGAGGTAACGGTGACAGGTGAGGACTGCCTCGCGGCGGGTGGCGGGAAGCTGTTCGGTTTCGGCCTGGGCGGTCATCTCGGTGGCGGCGCGGTCGGCGTGTCCGGCGAGGATCGCGGTGAGTTTGTCCGCGGCCCAGGTCTCGGCCGCGCGGCTGCCGACCGGGTGAAAGGCGTGGGCTGCCGTCCAGCAGTACTCGGCGACGTGAACGAAGTCGAGGAGGACGTGCAGGTGGATGCCGCGTCGGGCGGCTTCATCCTGGATCAGGTCGAGTTGGTGGCGGGCGCCGTCGACGAGCACGATCCAGTTCCGCAGATGCTGCGGGTCGCGGGCCTCGGCCTGGTCGAAGGCGTCGGCGACGACGAGTTCTGGAGGACGGATCACAGAGGCGGTGCACCACTTGTGCTCGGCCTTCGGGCCTGGCCTGACCGGCCGGGTCTGGCTGCGTCCGCCGGGTGGATGGACGATGTCGTGAGGCCGACGCGGGGCGGGCACGGTGTCGAAGATGCAGGCCACGGTCGCCATGCGCTTGCGGTTGGGTTTCTCCCCCGGAGCCAGGCGTCCGCGCCGTCCGGCCGCCGCGCTCTTGGCCGCGGCCCGGCGGGTGGCCTCACGCAGTGCTTCGGGCCGCATCACCACACCCTTGCCGTCGATCTGGATGACCAGCGGAATCTCCCGGGTGCACGGGGTGGGGATCTTCGCCGCGTAGTAGGCGGCGAGGTCAACGGTGGCGGCGACCACCAGCTCTTTGAGACGGCGCTTGCCCAGCACCTTGCCGCATCGGCGCTCGACCGCGGCCTGGGCCTGGTCGAACGAGCCGCGGACCGCTTCCAGGACCGCGAGCCGGGCAAGTCCGCGGGAGTGCCGGCCGGCCGGCAGCGACAGATCCGCATCGGCTGGGTGCACGTTGGACAGGCCCCGGCCCCGGTAGGCGATCCTGGTCACCCGCACCGGCCCGAACACACAGGTCAGCCAGCGGGGATGGCGTGTCTCCCGCCAGATCCGCGCCTGGCCTTCCGGCCCGCGCACCACCGGCGGTCCCGCGTTGACGCGGGCCGCGGCCTCTTCCATCCTCGCCCGCAGGTCGAGGTGATCCTGCATCAACTGCCGCAGCAACTCACGTCCTTGCTGTTCGAGCAGTTCTTCCAGCTCGTCATGGGCCATACCCCGCGCCGGGTCGCCGGCCAGCGTCGAGATGAGGCGTTCGAAGGCACCGCGGGAGGCGGCATACGCATCAGG
>NZ_BARG01000161.1 GCF_000376565.1 Streptomyces hokutonensis
GGTCGGCGCCCGGGTCCTGCCCGACGGCGCGGCCGTGATCACGGCGGACGACGTCGACGCGGTCCTCGTCACGTCGTGGGGCCCCACCCACGCCGAGCACGTCCTGACCGCGATCGCCGCCGGCAAGCCGGTGTTCTGCGAGAAGCCCCTCGCCACCACCGCGGAGGACTGCCTGCGGATCATCGAGGCCGAGATCGCACACGGCCGCCGCCTGGTCCAGGTCGGCTTCATGCGCCGCTACGACGCCGGCTACCGGCAGTTGAAGCAGGTCATCGACGCGGGCCGGATCGGCGCACCGCTGATCGTGCACTGCGCGCACCGCAACCCGACCGTCCCGGAGTCGTACACCTCCGCCATGGCCGCTCTGGACACGGCCGTGCACGAGGTGGACGTACTGCGCTGGCTGCTCGACGACGAGATCGTCTCCACCCAGGTGGTCACCCCGCGCGCCACCAGCAAGCGGTTCGCCCACCTCAAGGACCCCCAGATCATGCTCTTCGAGACCGCCAAGGGCGTCCGCATCGACCTGGAGGTCTTCGTCAACTGCCAGTACGGCTACGACATCCAGTGCGAGGCCGTCGGCGAGGAGGGCCTCGTCCGCCTGCCCGACCCCGCCGCGGTCGGCGTCCGCACCGCCGGCCGGCACAGCACCGAGGTCCTCACCGACTGGGTGGGCCGCTTCAAGGAGGCCTTCGACACCGAGTTCCGCGAGTGGATCGCGGGCATCGCCGCAGGCGACGAACCCACCGGCCCCTCGGCCTGGGACGGCTACGCAGCCACCGTCATCACCGCCGCGACCGTCGAGGCCCTGGAATCGGGCCACATCATCGCCACCGACCTCAAGCCCCGCCCCGCCTTCTACGGAGGAGCCGCATGAAGATCGCCCTCGACCCCTACATGTTCCGCGCCCAGCCCCTCGACGACATGGTGCGCACCGTCGCCGAACTCGGCTACGACTACATCGAGTTGTCACCCCGCGACGACTTCATGCCGTTCTTCCTCCACCCGCGTGCCGACGACGACCGCGTGGCGAAGCTGAAGAACTCCCTGCGCACACACGGGGTTCAGCTGTCCTCCGTCCTCCCCCTCTACAAGTGGTCCTCACCCGACGAGATCGAGCGACAGACCGCCGTCCGCTGCTGGAAGCGCATGATCGAGATCACCGCCGACCTCGAATGTCCCCTGATGAACTCGGAGTTCAACGGCCGCCCCGAACGCGCCGCCGAGAGCGAAGCCGCCTTCTGGCGCTCACTGGAGGAACTGCTGCCCCTCTTCGAGCGCGAGGGCATCGCCCTCAACCTGGAGGCCCACCCCGACGACTTCTGCGAGGAGAACACCCCCGCCGTCGACCTCGTCCGCGCCGTCAACAAGCCCTGGGTGAACTACCTCTACTGCGCCCCGCACTCCTTCCACCTCTCGGGCTCCGACCCGACCGCCGACATCGCCGCGATGCTGCGCCACGCCGGCGACAAGCTCCAACACGTCCACATCGCCGACTCCTTCAACCACAAGGGCTCCAGCGGCCTGCGCTACATCCTCAACCCGCCCGGCACCACCGCCCGCATCCACCAACACCTCGACATCGGCCAGGGCGAGGTCGACTGGAACGCCTTCTTCGCCACCCTCCGCGAACTCGACTTCGACGGCGTCGCCACCGCCTGCGTCTTCGCCTGGGAGGAACGCGCCCGCGAATCCTCGACGTTCATGCTCGACCGCATCACCAAGGAACTC
>NZ_BARG01000160.1 GCF_000376565.1 Streptomyces hokutonensis
GGCTGGCTCATGCACCACCGCCGCCTCGCCCGCGACTACGAAACCCACCCACACCGCTCAGAAGCCATGATCCGCATCGCGATGATCGACCTCATAAGCAGACGGCTGACCCGCGAATCCACCCTGAACTGGCGCGACACCTGACTTCGAATCAAACACCATCGCCAGGACAAAACACTCTTTGACCGTGATGGAGCTGGCTTCCAGTGGATGGACCGTGACCAGACCCTTCGCGATCTCGACCAGCTTGTCGAGCCGAACGGGGCCGTCGTCCTCGCCTCCGGCGGGGCCCCTGGCGATCGCCGTATGTCTCCGGGTCGTCCTGGACGCATATGTCACCGAGGGCGGCAGCACAGACGGCCTCCCCGAACGAGGCGTACCGCAACGTCGCCTCGGCCGCGCGAATACCTTGGGCTGGGCAGCGTTGTGGGAACAGGCCGAGTCGCATCGGCGTCTCTTCACCAGCCGTCGAGGGAGACTTCCGGCCCTCCGGTGAGGTAGCGGTGCAGGGCGCTGGCGGTGGTGTTCACGAATTCCTCGGGGATGGCGTCCGCGTCGGCCCAGCAGACCTGGGCGTGCTTGCGTGGCTCACGGTTCTCTGGTTCGCCGGTCCACTCGTGAGCGGCGAAGACGATGGTGAGGAAGCCGTTGGGGGCTTCGACGCCCCAGGCGCCATGGATGATGTGGGCGACCTTAAGAGCCTCCGGTTTCACGGTCAGGCCGGTTTCTTCGTACAGCTCCCGCACCGCGGTCTCGGTGACAGGCTCGCCGGGCTCGCTCTTGCCGACCGGAAGATCCCACATCCCTTGGGCGAACTTGGCGTTCTGGCTCCGCTGGAGGAGCACAACCCGGTTGGTGGCCTTGTCGTGGACGATGACGGCGGCGACCAGCAGGGTCATGGATTCCAGGGCGGGCGGTAGGGCTTTGGGCTGGTCGTCGGTTGTCCGCTGAGCCACGGCTGGTGTTCCCTTCGTCGGCCGGTTGGTGGGCAGCTTAGGCCAGTGCTTCGCGTGCGCGGCGGGCGAGTTCGGCGGCTCCGGGCACTTTGCGGCGCTGGTAGATGGAGAGGGTGGAGCGGAGCGAGGTGATGGCTTTGCGGGTGCGGTCGGAGGTCATGCCCTCCATGAGGGTCAGGGCCTGTGCCCAGGCGGCGACGGCTTCGTCGGCGCGGGTCTGGGCGGCGAGGCTGTCGCCGAGGTCGGCGTAGGTGAGGGCGTGGACGCGCTTGTATTTCTCGGGGTCCCAGCGGATCAGGGCGTCGCGGTGCTGCTGTTCGGTGCCGATGTGGTCGGCGAGGTCGGTGAGGGTGCGGGCGGTGTGGCTGGTGACGGTGCCGGCGGCGGGGCCGCTGACGCGGGAGTAGCTGGGCTGAGGTACGTCGTCGCGCAGGAGGGCGTCTTCGGCGGCGAGCAGGGCTCGGGCCGCTGCGGGCCTCTCACCAATGGCGGCGTAGGCGCGGGCGTGGGTGATGTGGAGGAGGGCTTCGGTCTGGCCGTCGACGTGGCCGAGGCCGCGGGTGAGGGCGCCTTCGACGAGGTCGACGCAGTGGTGGGGCTGTTTGAGGCTGAGGGCCTGGTGGGCGAGGGCGCGCATCATCCAGGCGGCGTGGCCGTGTGGGTCGGCTTCCCAGGCGAGCTGGTAGCCGACCTGGTAGTAGCGCTGGGCGGCGCCTTCCTGGCCAAGGTCGTGGTGCTTCCACCCTGCCAGGTAGGCGAGTTCGGCCACGGCGCCGAAGGCTGCCCGTCGTAAGGCTTCGCTCGGGTAGCGGCCCCGGAGCATGGGTGCGGCGGTGTCGGCGAGGTAGGCGGTGACCGTGGTCAGTCCGTGGCCGCCGCCGAGGCGTTCGTCTGCCGCGCTGAAGGCCGCGGTGATCTGCCGTACGACGTCCACGTCTTCTGCTCCGACCACGGACGTGCCGGTGCGCGCGCGGAGCATGCGGGCGGTGGCCTCGTGGTCGTGGGCAAGTGGCATCGCGACGCCGGCGGTGGTGAAGGCGGCCACCGCGAGGAAGCGGCGG
>NZ_BARG01000159.1 GCF_000376565.1 Streptomyces hokutonensis
TCCCGAACCCACCCTGCGCCAGGGCCTGCGTCCTATCCAACTCCGACCCGACCTCATCAACGGCTGCCTCCCCGGCACCGCACTCACCCGCACCCTGCGCCCGCAAACAATCCGGCGAGCTCAGCGGAGTCCTACTGGTAGGGGCTGCGGACGACGATCGAGACGTTCTGGGTGAGTTGGTGGGACGGGGCTGCAGTCTGGCAACGGGCCCACAGCGTGGGCTTGTTGACCGCGAGGGTGGTCGGGATCTTGACTCTGGCCTCGAAGGACCCGGTCGCGAGTGCACTGACCGAGGACAGCTCGTATGTCCCGGCGGCCGTGGCGGTTGGTTGCGGTTGCCCCGGTGACTCTTTCTGTTCTTCCATGGAGAGGTTCAGCTTCGCGCCGCGGTCCCAGCGGATCCCGACGGTCACCGACTTCCCGGGGGCGCAGTCCGTACCGGTCAGCGTGATCGTGCCGCCCGGCACGGTCTCGGACGGCGAGGCGAGCAGAGGCTTGGAGGGGCCGGTCACCGTGGGCCGGGGGGTGTGGGGCGCCGTCGGACCGGGGGTGCTGGTTCCGGAACGTTCCCGGGTGATCAGGGGGAAGGCCGCAAGCACCGCGGCGGCCACGGCTGTGACCATCGCGACCTCGCGGAATGTGCGGCGGCGCCGGGCCCTGCGCCGCAGGTCCGCGAGGGGCGGCTGCCGGGCGGCCCGCGTGCCCTCCTCGACGAGTCGGCGAAGTCCGTGTTCAGGGTCGGCCATGGTGGGACAGAGCTCCTTCCGGATCGGCGGCGAGACGGCGGGCCAGGTTCGCGCGGGCTCGGGCGAGTCTGCCGCGCACGGTGCTCACCGGCAGGCCCAGCTGCTCGGCGACCTGCTCGATCGGCAGATCCAGTACGTCGTGCAGCAACAGCACCGGGCGCTGGTTCACCGGAACATGGCGCAGCATCTCGGCGACCTCGACGGTCTGCGGCGTGAGGTGGGGCAGCGGGCGCTGGGCACCCAGGCGCAGCAGAGCCGCGGCACGCCGGCGCAACCGGCGGATCTCGCTGACCGCGAGGTTGATCGCCACCCGGCGCACCCACAGCTCGGGCACGTCGTAGGCCTGGATCCGGGGCCAACGGTCCAGGGCCCGGACGAACGCTTCCTGTACGACGTCCTCGGCCTGTTCGAGACTGCCGGTGACCGAGAACAGCTGACCGACCAGCCGCGCGTACGCCGACCGGTAGAACTCCTCGAAGTCCGTCACACCGGCCTGCTGTCCCCGCTCACCGCCACTGTCATGCTCCACTCAGTTCACGTTCACCGGTGCCGCCTCCACGCGCTTCTCGGCGGGAGTCAGCGCCAGCCACGCCAGTTGCGCGGCGGTGGCCTTGCCCTGCGCCTTCAACTGCCCGACCAACTTGTCGGCTTCGGCGACCTGGGCCCTGGTCGGGCGGCCGGTCGTCACCTTGATCTCCCTCTGGATCTGCACGAGTTGTCGGTTGAGCTCGGACGCGGACGGCTGGTCCTTGATCTTGGCGTCGGAGGCCGCCTTCGGTTTCGCGGCCTCCTTGACCACGGTCTGCGCGTGCTTGACGTTCTGCACTGTGCTTCCGTGGTCGGACGAGGCGAGCGCCGTCGTGGCCAACGCGGCGCACAGGCCCACGGCGGCGACGCCGACAGCGGCGAATCCCAACTTGTGGTGCTGCATGGTCCATCCTCACGTTCGTAGGGGAGAGAAGGTCCGAGGGCCTCACTCGCCGGGCGAGCCCGACCGCCGTTCCACCACCCCCACGCCCCGGAACTCCGCGCAGCGCACACTCCGCGGGCCTTCGTTATCGAACCGTGACCGACCCTTCGCAGCCCACGATCTGCCGACCGGGTTCGGTTTCGTCCCTGCCCGGCGCGACGGCGCGGTGTGCGGGCACCGTGCATGCCGGACACTCGTGAGCGGTGGGGTACGTGGGTGTTGCGCCGACAGGAGGTGCGCGGCGCATGGCGATTCCTTGGCGCGTCCCGCCCGGGCGGATCCCCACCTGGTTGCGCGACCATGACCCGGGACTGGTGGCGACTCGCCGCGCCGCGCGCACCGCGCTGGTGATGCCCGCTCTGTTCGCCCTGTGCAGTCAGGTGCTGCATTCCTCGACGAATGGCGACCTTCGCGGCGTTCGGTTCGTTCTCGATGCTCCTGCTGGTGGAGTTCGCCAGCCCCAGGGTGCAGCGCCTGCGGGCTCACGTGGGTCTGGCCGTGGCCTGGGCGGTACTCATCCGCA
>NZ_BARG01000158.1 GCF_000376565.1 Streptomyces hokutonensis
GTGCGCCACGAGGCGCCCTGTTTGTATCCCCGGCTGAGCCGGGAGGAACTCGGAAGGAGGTTTCCGGGCCGGATGACTTACCTGGATCCGAAAGGTGAAGGGGACAACAGCATGTCAGAAAACCAGTGACCGGGCCCAGTTGTCAGGGACGGTGTGCTGGGCGGCCCGCGCGATATGGCGAAGACTGGATTGTTTGAAGCCTAATCTCCAGAAGATGCAAGTTCCCATCCGCCGGAAATGACAGCTGAAACCGGCGCCGCACTCTGCTCCGGCTTCGATTGTTGGCCGGAGCACTTCCGGGGTACGGGGCGATGTCCAGCGAGGACATTCAAGGAGATGAGTGGGACGCCTGTGTCGCGCTAGAACGTACAGACAGGGACGAACGTGGGATCGCCTACGGGACGCGAGTCCTATGGCGACGGAGGCCCCGTAGTAGTCGCCGGAGTCACGACCGGCCAGGGAGGACGGGAAAGCCGTTCGCATCGGGCGAAGGGGGCCAGGTGATTCGGACACCCCGACTCGGGAGGTATGCGAAATGCAGAGCGCCAAAACGGTGTTGGGTGTCCTGCGTGAACGCGGCAGGCGTGGCCTGCCCTGTGATGAACTGTATCGGCAGCTGTTCAATCCGCAGTTGTATCTGCTGGCCTACGGGCGTATCTACGCCAACCATGGTGCGATGACGCCCGGGGTCACGTCGGAAACCGTGGACGGCATGTCACAGCGGAAGATCGACCGGATCATCGAGGCGATGCGCCACGAGCGTTACCGCTTTCGCCCGGTCCGGCGCGTTCATATCCCGAAGAAGAATGGGAAGACGCGTCCGCTGGGGCTGCCGACCTGGTCGGACAAGCTCGTCGGTGAAGTGGTCCGCCTGTTATTGGAGGCGTACTACGAACCGACGTTCTCCGGCCGCTCTCATGGGTTTCGTCCCCGCCGTGGCTGCCATACCGCTTTGCGGGAGGTGGACCACACCTGGACCGGGACGTCCTGGTTCATCGAAGGGGACATCGCCGACTGCTTCGGCAGCCTGGACCACGAGGTCCTGCTGTCGATCCTCGGCGAGAAGATCCATGACCAGCGGTTCCTGCGGCTGGTGCGCAACATGCTGACAGCCGGATATCTGGAGGACTGGAGATGGGGCGCCACGCTCTCCGGAGCGCCGCAAGGCGGGGTGGCTTCCCCGATCCTGTCCAACATCTACCTGCACAAGCTGGATGAGTTCGTCGAGACAGTTCTGATTCCGGAGTACACCCGGGGGAAGCGCCGGGCCCGCAACCCGGCCTATCTGGAGTTGCAGAATCTGCTGGCGAAAGCCCGCCGGCGCGGCGACCGGGTCCAGGCCCGCGCGCTGCGTCAGCGGATGGTGAGCCTGCCGAGCGCGGATCCTAACGATCCGGGATACCGCAGGCTGCGCTATATCCGCTACGCGGATGATCACCTCCTTGGTTTCACCGGACCGAAAGCCGAGGCCGAGCAGATCAAACAACGCCTCGGACAGTTCCTGCGTGATGAACTCAAGCTGGAACTGTCCCAGGAAAAGACACTGATCACTCACGCCCGCACCCAGGCAGCGAGGTTTCTCGGCTACGAGATCACGACCCAGCACAACGACACGAAGAAGACCGGCCGTTACCGTCGGGTCAACGGCCAGATAGCACTCCGTGTCCCACGGGACGTGATCAAAGCCAAGTGCGCCCCCTATACCGATCGCGGAAAACCCGCGAAGAAGACGGCCCTGATCAACAGCAGCGATCACGCGATCGTGGCGACCTTCGGGACCGTCTATCGGGGCGTTGTCCAGTACTACCTGCTTGCCGGAGATGTCTTCCGGCTGCATCGACTGCAATGGGTCATGGAGACTTCCATGCTCAAGACTCTTGCAGCCAAGCACCGCTCGTCCGTGTCGAAGATGGCCGCCAAGCACAAGGCCAGAATCGACACCCCCAATGGGCCCCGAGTCTGTTTCGAGGCCCGAATCGAGCGGAAGAACAGGAAACCACTGGTGGCGCGGTTCGGTGGGATTCCCCTCCAACGGCAGCGGGCGGCGGAACTCGCCGATCGTGAACCTGTCCGGGTGGACTACCCGCAGAAGGAACTCATCGCGAGACTCCTGGCGGATACCTGCGAGATCTGCGGAAGCAAGGGCAACGTGCAAGTGCACCACGTCCGCGCTCTCGCCGACCTCGCACATGCCGGATGGCAGCCTTCCGACTGGGCGCGCGTCATGCTCCATCGGCGCCGCAAAACAGTCGTGGCCTGCGACATCTGCCACGACCGTATCCATTCGGAACGGCCAGCCAGACCATTCACGCAATAGTCACTGGAGAGCCGGATGACCGGGAAACCGTCATGTCCGGTTCGGCGGGAGGCCGCGCGGAACAGGACTCGCCCTCACGGCGGGCACCTCGCCGCGCGGCCGACCCAACC
>NZ_BARG01000157.1 GCF_000376565.1 Streptomyces hokutonensis
GCCCGGAGGAAAGCCCGAGAGGGTGAGTACAAAGGAAGCGTCCGTTCCTTGAGAACTCAACAGCGTGCCAAAAATCAACGCCAGATATGTTGATACCCCGTCTCCGGTCACTCAGTGGCTGGGGCGAGGTTCCTTTGAAGAAAACACAGCGAGGACGCTGTGAACGGTCGGGCTTATTCCGCCTGACTGTTCCGCTCTCGTGTGTGTGCACCCGATTACGGGTAAACATTCACGGAGAGTTTGATCCTGGCTCAGGACGAACGCTGGCGGCGTGCTTAACACATGCAAGTCGAACGATGAACCACTTCGGTGGGGATTAGTGGCGAACGGGTGAGTAACACGTGGGCAATCTGCCCTGCACTCTGGGACAAGCCCTGGAAACGGGGTCTAATACCGGATAACACTCCTGCACTCATGTGTGGGTGTTGAAAGCTCCGGCGGTGCAGGATGAGCCCGCGGCCTATCAGCTTGTTGGTGAGGTAATGGCTCACCAAGGCGACGACGGGTAGCCGGCCTGAGAGGGCGACCGGCCACACTGGGACTGAGACACGGCCCAGACTCCTACGGGAGGCAGCAGTGGGGAATATTGCACAATGGGCGAAAGCCTGATGCAGCGACGCCGCGTGAGGGATGACGGCCTTCGGGTTGTAAACCTCTTTCAGCAGGGAAGAAGCGCAAGTGACGGTACCTGCAGAAGAAGCGCCGGCTAACTACGTGCCAGCAGCCGCGGTAATACGTAGGGCGCAAGCGTTGTCCGGAATTATTGGGCGTAAAGAGCTCGTAGGCGGCTTGTCACGTCGGGTGTGAAAGCCCGGGGCTTAACCCCGGGTCTGCATTCGATACGGGCTAGCTAGAGTGTGGTAGGGGAGATCGGAATTCCTGGTGTAGCGGTGAAATGCGCAGATATCAGGAGGAACACCGGTGGCGAAGGCGGATCTCTGGGCCATTACTGACGCTGAGGAGCGAAAGCGTGGGGAGCGAACAGGATTAGATACCCTGGTAGTCCACGCCGTAAACGGTGGGAACTAGGTGTTGGCGACATTCCACGTCGTCGGTGCCGCAGCTAACGCATTAAGTTCCCCGCCTGGGGAGTACGGCCGCAAGGCTAAAACTCAAAGGAATTGACGGGGGCCCGCACAAGCAGCGGAGCATGTGGCTTAATTCGACGCAACGCGAAGAACCTTACCAAGGCTTGACATACACCGGAAAGCATTAGAGATAGTGCCCCCCTTGTGGTCGGTGTACAGGTGGTGCATGGCTGTCGTCAGCTCGTGTCGTGAGATGTTGGGTTAAGTCCCGCAACGAGCGCAACCCTTGTCCTGTGTTGCCAGCGTGCCCTTCGGGGTGACGGGGACTCACAGGAGACCGCCGGGGTCAACTCGGAGGAAGGTGGGGACGACGTCAAGTCATCATGCCCCTTATGTCTTGGGCTGCACACGTGCTACAATGGCCGGTACAATGAGCTGCGATACCGTGAGGTGGAGCGAATCTCAAAAAGCCGGTCTCAGTTCGGATTGGGGTCTGCAACTCGACCCCATGAAGTCGGAGTTGCTAGTAATCGCAGATCAGCATTGCTGCGGTGAATACGTTCCCGGGCCTTGTACACACCGCCCGTCACGTCACGAAAGTCGGTAACACCCGAAGCCGGTGGCCCAACCCCCTTGCGGGGAGGGAGCTGTCGAAGGTGGGACTGGCGATTGGGACGAAGTCGTAACAAGGTAGCCGTACCGGAAGGTGCGGCTGGATCACCTCCTTTCTAAGGAGCATCTAGGCCGCCAAACATTGTTTGGTGGTCCAGGGCCATTACGTCGGCAGATGTCCGACGGTGGTTGCTCAAGGGTGGAACGTTGATTATTCGGCACTGCCTGTCATCTCGGGCTGCAAGTACTGTTCTTCGGAGCGTGGAAAGCTGACCACGAGTGGCGGTGGTGCCGGGCACGCTGTTGGGTGTCTGAGGGTACGGCCGTGAGGTCGCCTTCAGTGCCGACCCCAGTGAACTCCGGTGGTAGCCGGGGGTGATGGGTGGTTGGTCGTTGTTTGAGAACTGCACAGTGGACGCGAGCATCTGTGGCCAAGTTTTTAAGGGCGCACGGTGGATGCCTTGGCACCAGGAACCGATGAAGGACGTGGGAGGCCACGATAGTCCCCGGGGAGTCGTCAACCAGGCTTTGATCCGGGGGTTTCCGAATGGGGAAACCCGGCAGTCGTCATGGGCTGTCACCCATACCTGAACACATAGGGTATGTGGAGGGAACGCGGGGAAGTGAAACATCTCAGTACCCGCAGGAAGAGAAAACAACCGTGATTCCGGGAGTAGTGGCGAGCGAAACCGGATGAGGCCAAACCGTATGCGTGTGAGACCCGGCAGGGGTTGCGTATACGGGGTTGTGGGATCTCTCTTCTGTCGTCTGCCGGCGACAGGACGAGTCAGAAACCGTTGATGTAGGCGAAGGACATGCGAAAGGTCCGGCGTAGAGGGTAAGACCCCCGTAGTCGAAACGTCAACGGCTCGTTTGAGAGACACCCAAGTAGCACGGGGCCCGAGAAATCCCGTGTGAATCTGGCGGGACCACCCGCTAAGCCTAAATATTCCCTGGTGACCGATAGCGGATAGTACCGTGAGGGAATGGTGAAAAGTACCGCGGGAGCGGAGTGAAATAGTACCTGAAACCGTGTGCCTACAAGCCGTGGGAGCGTCGGAGTGCATGCTTGCATGCACTCTCGTGACTGCGTGCCTTTTGAAGAATGAGCCTGCGAGTTTGCGGTGTGTTGCGAGGTTAACCCGTGTGGGGGAAGCCGTAGCGAAAGCGAGTCCGAACAGGGCGATTCAGTAGCGCGCTCAAGACCCGAAGCGGAGTGATCTAGCCATGGGCAGGTTGAAGCGGAGGTAAGACTTCGTGGAGGACCGAACCCACCAGGGTTGAAAACCTGGGGGATGACCTGTGGTTAGGGGTGAAAGGCCAATCAAACTCCGTGATAGCTGGTTCTCCCCGAAATGCATTTAGGTGCAGCGTCGTGTGTTTCTTGCCGGAGGTAGAGCACTGGATAGGCGATGGGCCCTACCGGGTTACTGACCTTAGCCAAACTCCGAATGCCGGTAAGTGAGAGCGCGGCAGTGAGACTGTGGGGGATAAGCTCCATGGTCGAGAGGGAAACAGCCCAGAGCATCGACTAAGGCCCCTAAGCGTACGCTAAGTGGGAAAGGATGTGGAGTCGCAGAGACAACCAGGAGGTTGGCTTAGAAGCAGCCACCCTTGAAAGAGTGCGTAATAGCTCACTGGTCTAGTGATTCCGCGCCGACAATGTAGCGGGGCTCAAGCGTACCGCCGAAGTCGTGTCATTCATACAACAGGGCCAACGCCTGTATGGATGGGTAGGGGAGCGTCGTGTGCCGGGTGAAGCCGCAGCGGAAGCTAGTGGTGGACGGTTCACGAGTGAGAATGCAGGCATGAGTAGCGATACACACGTGAGAAACGTGTGCGCCGATTGACTAAGGGTTCCTGGGTCAAGCTGATCTGCCCAGGGTAAGTCGGGACCTAAGGCGAGGCCGACAGGCGTAGTCGATGGATAACCGGTTGATATTCCGGTACCCGCTGTGAAGCGTCAAACATCGAGCATCGTGATGCTAAGGCCGTGAAGCCGTTCCGGACCCTTCGGGGAATGGAAAGTGGTGGAGCCGCCGGCCCAAGCGGTTAGTAGGTGAGTGATGGGGTGACGCAGGAAGGTAGTCCATCCCGGGCGGTGGTTGTCCCGGGGTAAGGGTGTAGGACGTGGTCCAGGTAAATCCGGATCACACATAGTCTGAGACCTGATGCCGAGCCGATTGTGGTGAAGTGGATGATCCTATGCTGTCGAGAAAAGCCTCTAGCGAGTTTCATGGCGGCCCGTACCCTAAACCGACTCAGGTGGTCAGGTAGAGAATACCGAGGCGTTCGGGTGAACTATGGTTAAGGAACTCGGCAAAATGCCCCCGTAACTTCGGGAGAAGGGGGGCCATCACCGGTGATGAGTCTTGCACTCTGAGCTGGGGGTGGCCGCAGAGACCAGCGAGAAGCGACTGTTTACTAAAAACACAGGTCCGTGCGAAGCCGTAAGGCGATGTATACGGACTGACGCCTGCCCGGTGCTGGAACGTTAAGGGGACCGGTTAGTCACTCTTCGGGGTGGCGAAGCTGAGAACTTAAGCGCCAGTAAACGGCGGTGGTAACTATAACCATCCTAAGGTAGCGAAATTCCTTGTCGGGTAAGTTCCGACCTGCACGAATGGCGTAACGACTTCTCGACTGTCTCAACCATAGGCCCGGTGAAATTGCACTACGAGTAAAGATGCTCGTTTCGCGCAGCAGGACGGAAAGACCCCGGGACCTTTACTACAGTTTGATATTGGTGTTCGGTTCGGCTTGTGTAGGATAGCTGGGAGACTGTGAAGCTTGGACGCCAGTTCAGGTGGAGTCGTCGTTGAAATACCAGTCTGGTCGTGCTGGATGTCTAACCTGGGTCCGTGATCCGGATCAGGGACAGTGTCTGATGGGTAGTTTAACTGGGGCGGTTGCCTCCTAAAGAGTAACGGAGGCGCCCAAAGGTTCCCTCAGCCTGGTTGGCAATCAGGTGTTGAGTGTAAGTGCACAAGGGAGCTTGACTGTGAGACCGACGGGTCGAGCAGGGACGAAAGTCGGGACTAGTGATCCGGCGGTGGCTTGTGGAAGCGCCGTCGCTCAACGGATAAAAGGTACCCCGGGGATAACAGGCTGATCTTCCCCAAGAGTCCATATCGACGGGATGGTTTGGCACCTCGATGTCGGCTCGTCGCATCCTGGGGCTGGAGTCGGTCCCAAGGGTTGGGCTGTTCGCCCATTAAAGCGGTACGCGAGCTGGGTTTAGAACGTCGTGAGACAGTTCGGTCCCTATCCGCTGCGCGCGCAGGAACATTGAGAAGGGCTGTCCCTAGTACGAGAGGACCGGGACGGACGAACCTCTGGTGTGCCAGTTGTTCTGCCAAGGGCATGGCTGGTTGGCTACGTTCGGGAGGGATAACCGCTGAAAGCATCTAAGCGGGAAGCCTGCTTCGAGATGAGTGTTCCCACCCCCTCGAGGGGTTAAGGCTCCCAGTAGACGACTGGGTTGATAGGCCGGATCTGGAAGGCGGGTAACCGCTGGAGGTGACCGGTACTAATAGGCCGAGGGCTTGTCCTCAGTTGCTCGCGTCCACTGTGTTGGTTCTGAAACCACGAACAACCCCGTACCCGGGGCCACCGGGTGTGGTGCGGTTGATGTGTTTCATAGTGTTTCGGTGGTCATAGCGTGAGGGAAACGCCCGGTTACATTCCGAACCCGGAAGCTAAGCCTTACAGCGCCGATGGTACTGCAGGGGGGACCCTGTGGGAGAGTAGGACGCCGCCGAAC
>NZ_BARG01000156.1 GCF_000376565.1 Streptomyces hokutonensis
CTCAAGAAGCAGAACACCGACACCCTCGGCCATGCCGAACCCGTCGGCGGAGTCGGAGAAGGGCTTGCAGCGGCCGTCGGGGGACAGCCCCCGCTGGCGGCTGAACCCGATGATCCCGTCGAGGGCCGACATCACGGAGATGCCGCCCGCGATGGCGATGTCGCACTCCCCGCTCCGCAGTGACTGAGCTGCCAGGTGCAGGGCAACCAGGGACGACGAGCAGGCCGTGTCCACCGTCACCGCCGGACCCTCAAGACCCAGCGCGTACGACACCCGACCGGACAGGACGCTCGCGGCGTTGCCGATGACGAGGTAGCCCTCGTCGGCCTGGGTGCCTTCGGTCTGCCGGCCGTAGTCCTGTCCGTGGGTGCCGACGAAGACGCCGGCCGGTGTGCCCGCGAGCGAGGTCGGATCGAGGCCGGCCCGTTCCAGGAGCTCCCAGGACACTTCGAGCAGCAGCCGCTGCTGGGGATCCATCGCCAGCGCCTCACGCGGCGACACACCGAACAGCTCCGCGTCGAAGTCGGCCACTCCTTTGAGGAACCCGCCGCCACGAACGTAGGTCTTGCCCGGTGCGGCCGGGTCGGCGTCGTAGATGCCCTCCAGGTCCCAGCCGCGGTCGGTCGGCAGATCGCCGATGGCGTCGCCGCCCGCTTCCAGGAAGCGCCAGAGTTCCTCGGGCGAGTCGATCCCGGCGGGGAACCGGCAGCCCATCGCGACGATGGCGATCGCGTCGTCGGCGTCCTCGGGCACCGTCGTGTCCGGTGCCTCGGGAGCCGGGTCCGCGGGGTCCGTGGCGCCGAGCAGTTCGGTGCGCAGATGGCCGGCGAGCGCCTTGGGCGTCGGGTAGTTGAAGATCACGGCAGCAGGCAGCCGTACGCCGGTGGCCTCGGTCAGCCGGTTGCGCAGTTCGACCGCGGTGAGCGAGTCGAAGCCCGCCTCCTTGAAAGCGCGCCCCGCCTCCACCGCGTCCGACGTCGCGTGGCCGAGGACGGCGGCCGCGGCGGCTCGTACGAGACTCAGCAGTTCGCGGTCCTGTTCGGCCGGGGCGAGCGCGGCGAGGCGCTGGGCGAGCGCGGGGCCGTCCTGGTCCGCTTGGTTCTCCTTCACCGTGCGCCGGGACGAGGCCCGTACCAAGTTCCGCAGCAGCGCCGGGACTTCGCCGCTTGCGCGGACGGCGGGCAGGTCTAGCCGGATCGGCACCAGCGCGGGTCGGTCGGTCTCCAGCGCCTGGTCGAACAGGGCGAGGCCCTGCTCGGCGGAGAGCGGGAGCGTGCCGATCCTGGCCATCCTGGCGAGGTCGGTGTCGCTGAGCCGGCCTCCCATGCCCGCCTTCTCCGCCCACAGGCCCCAGGCCAGCGAGACGGCAGGCAGGCCCTGGGCGTGCCGGTGCGCGGCGAAGGCGTCGAGGAACGCGTTGCCGGCCGCGTAGTTGCCCTGGCCGGCGCCTCCGAAGGTCGAGGAGGCCGACGAGTAGACGACGAATGCGGCGAGGTCGAGGTGGCGGGTCAGCTCGTGCAGATGCCAGACCGCGTCGACCTTCGGGCGCAGTACGGCATCCCACTGCTCGGGCCGCAGCGCGTCGATCACCGCGTCGTCGACGACACCCGCCGTGTGGACGATGCCGGCGAGGCGGTCGCCGAGCGAGGTCACGATCTCGGCGAGGAGCCCGCGGTCGGCGACGTCTCCGGCCACCGAGCGGACGTCGACGCCGGTCGCGGACAGGGCGGCGACCTCGGCGAGCCGTTCTTCGGACACACCGGACCGCGAGAGGAGTACGAGTTCGGAGACGCCGTGTGCCGTCACGAGGTGGTCGGTCACGAGCCGGCCGAGGCCGCCCGTGGCACCGGTGACGAGTACGGCACCCCCGGTCAGCCGCGACGCCGGCGCGGCGGCGACGGCATCGGCCCGCTTGAGCCGCGCGACGAACGCCCGGCCGTCCCGGACCGCGATCTGCGGCTCGTCGCCTGCCACGGAGATTCCGAGGGCAACGGCTGCCGTATCGTCCGGCTCGGCCGCCGAATCGATCTCCAGCAGGCCGAACCGGCCCGGGTTCTCGGACTGCGCGGTGCGGACGAGGCCGCGTACGGCTTCCTGGACCAGTTCGCCGGCGCGGGTGGCCACCACAAGGCGCGAGTCCGAGCGGCGCGGGTCGGCGAGCCACTCCTGAAGCACGCTCAGCACCCGCAGCCCGATGTCGTGCACGCGCTCCGGAACCGTCCGCCGTTCGTCGCCTCCGTCGACCCGGAACACCACGACCGGTGGCGTGTTCTCGGCTTCCAGGTCTTCGTAGTACGTCCATGGGACCGGGGCCGCCGCGACGGCGGGCGCGGGCACCCATTCGACCTCGAAGAGCGAGTCCCGCCGGGCCGGCGCGGCCTGTCGGAGCCGCTCAGGGTCGACCGGTCGTACGACGAGGCCCTCGATGTCGACGACGGGCGCACCGGTCTCGTCGACCGCACGGATCGTGACGGTTTCGGGCCCGGCCTGCGCGAGGGTGACCCGGAGCGTCCGCGCACCGACCGCGTGCACCCGGACGCCCGACCAGGAGAAGGCGAGGCGGGGCCGGTCGGGCTCGGCGAAGAACCCCGCGATGCCGAGCGGATGGAGGGCGGCGTCCAGCAGTACGGGGTGTACCCCGTAGGAGGCGGCCGGGGTCTGCGCGGCTGCCTCGGGCAGCCGTACTTCCGCGTGCACACGGCCCGGTTCGGTCCACACGGCCTGGACGGCGTGGAAGGCCGGGCCGTAGTCGACGGTGAGGTGGTCGTAGAACCCGTCGAGGTCGACGGGACGCGCGGCGGCCGGAGGCCAGACGGCTCCCTCCGTCCCGTCCGGTCCGCTCACGCCCTCGGCCACCGTGTCGTACGCGTCGCTCAGCGCCCCGCTCGCGTTCTCGGTCCAGTCCCCGCCCGAACCAGCTCGCGTGTGGACCCTGACCACCCGGGTCTCCCGGCCGTCCGGGACGCCGACGTGGATCCGTAGTTCCACGCCTTCCGACTCCGGTACCACGATGGGCGCGGAGATCGTCAACTCCTCGACGACCGGGGCGTCGAGCTCCTCACCGATGTGAGCGAGCGCGTCGAGCAGGGCGGTTCCGGGCAGCAGCACGACACCGCCGACGCAGTGGTCGTCGAGCCAGGGATGGGTCTTCAGCGAGATCCGGCCGGTGAACACCACCCCACCCGCATCCGGCAACTCCACGGCA
>NZ_BARG01000155.1 GCF_000376565.1 Streptomyces hokutonensis
CCTGGCGCGCTACGGCGTCCCGCTCGCGGAGACGGCCCCCTCGGGCCTGGCGGCGGCGGGCATCGAGCCCGTACTGCTGCCGCCCGCCCCGCAGTTGGAGCCGACCGACACGGCCGCGCGCAGCCGACCCCCCGAGGCGGCACCAGCCGTACACAACGACACGACACCTGCCGGCGAACACCATCCAGACCTTGATGACAACGAGCCCCCCAAGCAGCCGGAACACACTCAACACCCGGGACCGGACGCAAACCTGTGGTCCGACACCCTGCTGCAAGAAGCCGCCCACGAAGACGACTACGACCCCGGACACGACCCGCAGGAGGATCCCCACTCGGACGAGGAACGGGAATGGGCGTGGGCGTGGGCGTGGGACGAGGAAACGCCTGCCCCGCACACCGTCCCGGACGAAGCAACGTTCAACTCCGCTCCCCCAGACCCGGGAGCCGCTGAAACACCCCTCCCCGGACGTTCCGCAGACGCCGTGCCTCCCCCGCGACATGCGCAGGCCCCACATCCCGGCCAGGACAAGGAACCCAACAGGGGGATTCCGCCCGCCGAGTCGACGCCCGCCAAAAAGACGACATCGCCTCCACGCAGCCTCACTCCCGTCGACCGCTACTACCTGGCCTGGCACAACCTCCAGCAACAACACATGACAGAGCCAGACGCGACCGAACTGTCGGCGTATCTCGCCACCCAGGGGATCCTCGACCGCAACAACCAGCCCATCAGACCAAAGACACTGGCCCGCTACTTCCTACAATTCCGGATCTACACCATCTGGGCCCAACACCGAGCCATCGACGACCACCCAGCCCCCGACCACGTCGCCAAAGACCTCGCACAACACGGCATCACCGCCCAGTACAACCAACCCATCCACCCACACGACATCAACAAACACCACCACACCTTCGAACACCGCTGGCAAACCCTCCACCACCACGCCCCAGACGGCTCGCCACCACAGAACATCTGAGTAACTGCGGCGAACCGAAGAAACACGCCGACCTGTTGAAACGCCGCGGCCCACCAGATCCTGGTCTCACGCGGAAGCGCGGCGATTCTCCATGACCCGGCGTACGCCTCCGTTGCGATTGAGCCTCGGCGGAGCCACTCCGCATCAGCCACGATGATCGACTCAAACACCGGATCACTGCCCGCATCGGCGGACGGCAATGCTGCGAGAGGCTGCCCCGACCGGCTCACCCCGTGCCAGGTGGGGTAGTTCCCGGTACGAGGCTGCGGAGAGTCCCACGTTGGCGCGGTCCCCGCGCCAACAGGGGTAGTGCGCAGTCGGCCACCGTGAGGCGGCCGTGCCGCCTGTGGTCCCTGCGCCCGCAGGGTTGGTCCCTACGACGTCCCTTCCTATGCTGCTTTGATTGGAGCCGTGGCCCGCGCGATGGGCATCCTTGCTGCCCATGCCAGGAGGTCGGCCATGTGCTCGGCCAATAGCCCGACATGGGGATCAGGTTGGACAAGCGTGGTCGCCTGGCCACATCTGCTGCGCTCCGTCGCCCATTCGTGGTCGAGGTTGGTGAAGTCGTCGTCGATCCAGATGACGGGCGCGTCGCCGAGCCAGGTGTCGACGTGGTCGCGTTTCCACAGGTACCCGTTGGGGTGGCTGGTGGTGATCTGCGGGCGCGGGAGGTCGACGAACGGCAGGGGTGGGAGGCCGAGGAGCGGTCCGATCAGAGTACTGGCGTCGTGGCGCCAGCTGGTGCACCAGACGGGGGTGACCAGGCCAGTCCGGATCACCTGCATGAGCAAGGGGCCATGCGCTGGGTTGAGCCAGATGGTGACCGGGTCGTCAGCGCTCCGGTCAGCGGGCACGACCTCGTGCCGGTTGTGGGTTGCCGGACTGGCCCCTTCGGCGTCCGGAAAAGGTATGAGGACGCCGTCGACGTCGAGCAGGAGGTAGGGCGGGCGCATCGGTTTCTCCCTGGGGAGCCGGGGTGGGGTCAGAGCTTGCGCGCGGTGATGAGGAGAGTGGTGGGCCAGCGGCCTCCGTGGCGCGCGTCATGGAACTCCTCGGCCGAGGTGAGCCAGAGCCCGGCGCGGTCGAGGTGTTTCTCCCAGCGGTTGGTGTCGAAGTCCCAGCGGGCGATGGGTAGTTGGCTGCGGTCGGGGAGGGTGACGTAGTCGCGGCGGGGTCGGTCGTCGGTGGCGGGGCGTAGGCCGCTGCGCTGGGGGTGGGGGACCGAGAAGGCGAGAGTGCGCCCGGGGTTGAGGTGCTGGGCGATGGCCGGGAGCAGCAACTCTGGGGCTACGAGCCCGATGGCCCCGAAGACCGAGTAGACGGCGTCGAACTGCTCGTCGGAGGCTTGCAGGTAGTGCAGGGCGTGGCCAGCGACGAAGGTCAGGTTGTTCAGCCGACCGTAGTGCGAGCGGGCTCGGCGGACCTGGAGGCCGACGAGGTCGACGCCAGTGACGTGGGCGCCGTAGCGGGTGGCGAGGTGGGCGGCGTTGTGGCCGGGGCCGCAGCCGAGTTCGAGCAGTCGCTTGTGGCGCAGGTCCGGGCCGAGGATCTCGGCGCCGGGCCCGCGGCCGGGCCGGGTGGTCCATTCCATCCGGTCGGGCACGGCCAGCGGCTCCGCGGGAGCAGCCGTGGTGCGTTGCAACGCGTGGACGTACCAGGGAGAAGCCTGTGCCGCGAGCACCTAGACCTCCAGCAGGTGGAGGACGTCAGTGAGATGGCGGCGTACGGCCTTGATGTACGCGGGGTCGGTGGCCGGGTCGTTGATCCAGCGGATCGACTGCTCCATGAACCACTCGACGGCCCACATGCGGTGCCAGCCCAAAGCCCACTTCTCGGCAGGCAGTCCGCCGCGTTCGGCGAGGGCATCGGGGGTGCCGCCTTCGGTGACGTAGGTGTCCAGGAAGACCCGCAGGCGTACGGGATCGGGGGTGTCGAGGGTGCCGTGCCAACTGGCGAGGTCAAGCAGGCCGGGACCGGTGAAGGCGCGGGCGAAGTCCAGCAGCCGCCAGCCGTGTCGGCCGATGTGGAGGCTGGTGGGGTGGAACTCGGAGTGCACCCAGCCGAAAGGGGCCACCGTCGTACCGGCCGAGCGTGTCTCGGCGGCCTGGGCGATCCGGTCGAGTGTGTCTTCGACGTCGTCCGTGTCCTGCCATCGGTCGGCTTTGCGGAGTTGGCCGAGGTGTTCCAGGGCTCGGCTCGGCAGGGTGCGCAGTCGTTCCTGGTCCAGGACGGGCAGGGCTGAGGCGGTGCGGGTGCCGTGCAGGATGACGGCTGCGGCTGCGCCGTCGAGGTCGTCGGCCTCGCGAATCGGAGCGCCGAGGTCTTCCAGG
>NZ_BARG01000154.1 GCF_000376565.1 Streptomyces hokutonensis
TCGCCTCGGACCGCGCGAGCTACCTCACCGGCGCCACAGTCGCGGCCGACGCCGGACGCACCGCCGTCTAACGCCGTAACCGAAAACAATCACCGGGTTGGCGGTGGTCGAGTCTCTGGCACAGGAAGGTGATGATGAGGGGATGACCGTCAGCTCTCGCGCCCAGTCGTTCGATGTGGCCGCGGCTCAGTACGCGGCGAGTCGCCCGTCCTATCCAGCCGCGCTCTTTGACTGCGTCGAGGAGTTCTCAGGCTGTCGTCTGGCGGGTGCTCGGGTCGCCGATGTCGGTGCGGGTACCGGAATCGCCAGCACGTTGTTGCGGGAACGAGGTGCTGAGGTGATCGCTGTCGAGCCGGGTGAGGCCATGGCCGGCGAGTTCCGTCAGGCGCTTCCCGGAGTGCCGATCGTGAGAGGTGACGGAAACGCTCTGCCGCTGGCCGAGGCTTCCTGCGACCTGATCACGTATGCCCAGTCCTGGCAGTGGACCGATCCCGCCCGGTCCGTGCCGGAGGCGTTGCGCGTCCTGCGGGCGGGCGGTGCGCTGGCGATCTGGTGGAACACAACGGCTTTCGACGTGCCGTGGATCCGCGAGCAGCACGGGCGCATCGCACACCATTGCGGGGTGGAACCAAGGTCTGCGGTGCGCCCTTCGGACAGCGATGCCATCCGGCTGGCGGGGCTGACCGGGTTACGGGTTGAGCGCCGTCAAGTGCGCTGGAGCCGCACTGTTTCTTTGGACACGCATCTCGCCAACATCGGTAGCCGGTCGGCATTCCTCGTTCTTGACAAGGCTGACCGTCAGGCGTTTTTCGTCGACGAGCGTGATCGGCTGGGCAGGATCTTTCCTCGCGAGGAAGTGGAGGAGACCTACGTGGTTGATCTCCTGGTCGCGCTCCGCCCCTGACGTGGTGCGACCGTCGCGGGTGGGGCGGCGCGCTCAAGCCGCCGAGGCGGGTGACCGGCCGCCCCACCGGATGCCCTTTCCACATTGGCGCCGACTGCAGAACGGGGTCCGTTCAAAGGGCTGATCGCCTGCCACCGGCACTCCGCCGTCGGGGCGTTCGCCCAACGTGATGAAGCCGTGCTCACCACGACGGCGATCGCCCTCCTGCTGCGGCGCGCACTTCAGCGGTAGTCGGGGTTGGGCGCGTCGAGGCGGCAGCCGGCGTCCCATTCGGAGCGCTGGTTGCCGTGCGCGGGGATGCCCCCGGTGCGTTTGAGCATGGCGGCCAGGTGCATCAGGTTCCAGGCCATGAACGTGGTGTTGCGGTTGGTGAAGTCGTTCTCCGGCCCGCCCGAACCCGGGTCCAGGTACGAGGGTCCGGGTCCCGCCGGGCCGATCCAGCCCGCGTCGGCCTGTGGCGGGATGGTGTAGCCGAGGTGCTGGAGGCTGTAGAGGATGTTCATCGCGCAGTGCTTCACGCCGTCCTCGTTGCCGGTGATGAGACAGCCGCCGACGCGCCCGTAATAGGCGTACTGGCCCGCGGAGTTGAGCAGTCCCGAGCCTCCGTACAGCCGCTCGATGACTTTCTTCATGACCGAGCTGTTGTCACCCAGCCAGATCGGCCCGGCCAGCACCAGGATGTCGGCGGCCATCACCTGCTCGAACAGCGCCGGCCAGGCATCGGTGGCGAAGCCATGCTCGGTCATGTCCGGATAGACGCCCGGCGCGATGTCGTGATCGACGGCGCGGACGACGTCCGTGGTGACCCCGCGCGCGTCCATGATCGCCCGGCTCTTGTCGATCAGCCCCTCGGTGTGGCTCTGCTGCGGCGACGGTTTGAGGGTGCAGTTGACGAACAGGGCGCGCAGGTCGTCGAAGCGGTAGGGATCGTCGACCGGGTCGGGGGCGGGCGGTGACTGGGTCATGGATGCTCCTTCACGCGGGACAGCCGGGGCGGGTCCCCGATCCGGTCCGAGCCGTGGCTCGGCGACAGCGTCTCGCGCGGATCCCGCCCTGTCCTTCTACGACGCACCGGCACCCGGCGCTTTCGCACGGCGCCCGGTCGCGCGTCGTGCGTCCGCCGTCCATCGCGAGGATCCTGGTCTCAGCTCCGAGTACGACCGAGTACCCGGCAGGAAAACGAGGCGGCGGTGCGATGGCCATCGACGTGTCGGTGCAACGGGTGATCCCCGTTCCGCCGGAGCAGGTGGCGGCGTACGCCATGGACTGGCGGCACGATGACGAATGGACGCAGGGCATCCGCAGCGCGGAGCTGACGCGGGAAGCCGACGGCGGTGGCTTCGGTGTGGGCGCCGAGGTCACCCGTACGGCGTACTTCCTGGGCCGACGCATCGACTACGTCCTGCGCGTCGCCGCGCACGAACCTCCCCGGCTGCTGGACATGGTGTCGGTGGCCGGGCCGATGCCCATGCACGTCACCTACACCTTCGACCCGCACCCCGCCGGGACGACGGCCCGTATCCGCGTCCAGGGCGGCGGGGGCGGCTTCTACCGGATGGCCGCGCCCCTCATGGCCCGTCAGGTCCGCACGTCGCTCGGCAAGGACCTGCGCGACCTCGAACTCAGGCTCATCGGCACGGAATGAGAGATTCCCATGGCATACGACGAAGGGCTGGCCGAGCGCGTACGCGAACGGCTGGCCGTACATCAGGACGTCACCGAGAAAAAGATGTTCGGCGGGATCGCCTTCCTGTACCGGGGGAACATGGCCGTGGGCGTCAGCGGCAGCGGAAGCGGCGGCGACCTCATGGTGCGCGTCGGGCCCGAGCACACCGATGCGGCTCTGGCCCGGCCCGGCACCCGCGTCTTCGACATGACCGGCCGCCCGATGCGCGGCTGGATCCTGGTCGACTCCTCCGTTCTGACCGAGGACGAGGCGCTCGGCCGATGGGTCGACGAGGGGCACGCCTTCGCCGCGACCCTGCCACCCAAGTGAGCGGAACCGGACCACACCCGCGCCCGGCCGACGGGCCGTCCCGCCTCGGGCAGCGATGTCGAGGATCTGCGTAGGTAGCGGCAACGGTGTACTGCTCAGGCCAGCGCGAAGTAGCGCAGCCACACGTAACCGAGCGAGATGGCCACCGTGACGGAGGTGACGATCAGGCCGTACTTGGTGAACTGCCAGAAGGTGATGGGCTGTCGGTTGCGTTCGGCGATGCCGAGGACGACGACGTTCGCGGAGGCGCCGATGGCGGTGGCGTTGCCGCCGAGGTCGGCGCCGAGGGCGAGGGCCCACCACATGACGTGGTCGCCGGCACCGCCCATGTTGTGCACCAAGTCGCTGGTGATGGGCGCCATCGTGGCGACGTACGGAATGTTGTCCACGACCCCGGACAGGACCGCGGAAGCACCCAGCATCGTCAAGGACCCGCCGAGTTCGTTCGTGCCGATCGCATCCGCGAGCGCCTTGGAGACCTCGTCGATCACACCGGTGTCGATCAGGCCGCCGATCATGATGAACAGGCCCGCGAAGAAGGCGAGCGTGGGCCACTCGACCTCGGCGAGGACCTCGCTCGTCTCGGCCGTGGAGACGGCGACGAGCAGCCCGGCGCCCAGCAGCGCGACGATGCTCGGCTCGTAGTGAAGTACCGGGTGCAGGACGAAGCCCGCCACCACCAGGGCCAGGACGACCAGACCCTGGACCATCAGCCGCAGGTCCTTGATGGCCTCGCGCTCCTCCAGGGCCATGATCTCGGCGGCGCGGTCCTCGTCGTAGACGAACGTCTTGCGGAACATCACGCGGCACAGGGCGACGAGGACGACGACGAGCAGTGCGGACAGCGGGGCGATG
>NZ_BARG01000153.1 GCF_000376565.1 Streptomyces hokutonensis
CTGGGTGCGGCTGAGAACGGCCGGGACACAGTGCCGCCCTGGTGGCAGGACGTCAGTGTGAGGTGCATCCTCGTTCGGTCCCGTTGCCGGTTCCGGCTCGGGCCCGGTGGGCGGGATGGGTGTGGGTATGGAGGCCGGCGACGAGTGCGGTGGTGCTGGTCGGGTCGTGGTCATTGCTGCCGTGACCCGGGGGAGTGCGGTATATCGAGGAGGTCGTTGATGAGCTGCTCCGTCTCCGGCTCCAGTGAGCAGTCCAGTGCCCGGTTGACCTGCTGGACACGGGCGATGGCGGTGTGCAGCCCCTGACGGTTGCCGGCCGTGTGCTCGATGCGGAGCCAGTCCCGGTACAGCAGTTCCGCCGTGTCGTCGGCGTCGAGGCCGGTCGCGACGGCCTGGCGGGCCGCGCTGAGATCGTGGTGCGGGCCGGCGGGGGTGCGGTAGGTGGCGATGGTGTGTGCCACGTCGACGATCCGCGTGATCATTTCCTGCTGGTGGGGCTCGGCCCACGGCAGGGGCCTGCCGCCGAACGGCCGGCCCTGCACCAGGGCGAGCGCCCGCTCCAGATCGGGGAGGCCGGAGGGTCCCAGCGGCAGTGCGCGTTCGGCGAGGTGGAGGAAGCGGGTCCAGTCGCAGCCCACTGCGGGGGAGAGCCGGTAGGGGTCGTCGGCGGCCTTGCGGCGCGGTACGTAGGGGTTGCCGTCGGGGTCGTTGCCCAGACAGCTGCGCAGGCCCTGCATCCGGGCGTTGAGGGTGGCCGGCGACCAGGGGCTGGCGGGATCCATGTCGGAGCACAGGATGTTCGCGCCGCGGCCGGGCCGGAAGTACAGCAGCGCGGCGAGCTGGGCCATGCGCGGGCCGTGGCCGGTGTGGTCTACGCCGGTCACGTGGATCGGGCCCAGGACCCGGATCTCCGGCGCGTGCAGGTCAGGGGATTCGTGCTTCCCCTGGGCCTCCGGTACAGGGGCTTCGGCACCGCCGCCCCGGCCGTCACTCTCTGGGATCTGCGCGGCGGGCGGCGTCGGCGAGTCGGCGGTCGGGGTGTTGGTCTCGGCCTGTGGCGGTGCAGCGGTGGGCAGCAGCCGGAGTCCGGACGGGTCGGTCGTGGCGGCGAGCAGGGCCGGGAAGACGCCGTCGCCGTCCGCCGCCGGCGATACCGGGGGGCTCGTGGGGGCGGCGTCGGACGCGGGCGTGGCCGGGGGCTCTGCCGGCGTGGTCTGCTTGGGCGGCGCCGCGCTGTCGGGCTCGTCCGGTACGTCCTGCCAGGGCCCCTCGGCCGGGTGGGCTGACTGGGCTGACAAGGTCAGCGCGTTGGTGATCTGCTGGTAGGCGGCGTGCTCCAGGCGTTGCACGGTGATGTCGGCACCGACGAAGTCGAGGGGCTGCGGTGTGCTGAGCGAGGAGTTGAGGATCTCCGCTTCGGGGAAGTGCGCTGCCGCCGCACTCGCCGGCGCGATCAGGGTGACGGGCACCGTTGCGGCCTTGTCGATGACCTCGGCGAACTCCCAGGCCGTGTCCGTGTCCAACGCCGCCGAGCACAGTAGCAGGTAGGGCTGGTGACTGGTCTCGGGCAGCTGGTGTGCTTCCAGCAGCCGCTCGCTCAGATCGCGCAGCGCGTGCGTGGCGTGGCGCATGTGCGCGATCCGCGCGGTGGGCAGCAGCCCCGGCAGGTCCTCGCCGAACCCCACGGTGACAACCTCGACGTCGCTCGCCCACGGGCTCATCCCGAGTTCCAGGGCGAGGGAGATGCACACCTCGGTGATGTGGACCGGGTTGCCGTCCAGGAGCACGGCGGAGACACGGGCGAGGTTGAGCAGGATCAGGTCGCCCGCTTCGGTGCTGCCGATCGTGGCCAGCCCGGGATACGGGGCCGGCACCTGGTGGGCCGTCTCCTCGTCGAGGAGATCGGCGTCGGCGGGCAGGACCCACCAGCCGGCCTTCCCGGAGGTGAAGGGCGCCGGCGGCTCCTGGGCGAGGTCCTCGGGCAGCACCTCCACCGCGCGCGCACCGATCCGCGCGGCCCGCAGCGCCGGCAGGACCACATCGTCCCCCTCCTCGGCCGCCCGGTGGGCCATCGTGCGCAGGGCCACGTCCAGACGGGCAGCGCCGCCGAGTTCGGCGGCCGCCGCCAACTGCGCCTCGGCCGGCGACGGTTCCGGCGCGATGGCGATCGTCTCGCCCGGTTTGCGGCGGCGGCGCTGCAGCGTCCTGCGCAGTGCCAGAGCGCCGGTGACGGCGGCCGCCAGCAGCGCGCCGGCGCCGAGCACGGTGCGCAGGTTCAGCGGACTGCCCGGCGGATTCGACACCGGCGGCGCGGACGCCGTAGCGGCGGGGGAGGAGGCAGCGGAGCTCGACGCCTCGGACGACGCCGACGGAGAGGCAACCGAGGGAGCCGAGCTCGTGCTGGGCCTGGGCGTCGCGGAAGGAGACTGTTCCTGGCCGGGGTGCTCGGCGGGACGGCTGCTCGGGATGCTGGAGGGCGTGGACTCTGGCGCGGGCGCCGTGGTGGTTCCCGGCGTCGGAGCCTGCTCATCCCCCGCAGCACCGCCCGGCTTCTGACCGTCGGGCGTTTGGGCGGCCGGGGGAGTGGCCTCCTGGCCGCCCGCCTTCTCACCGTCGTCTCTGTCGCGTGGGGTGTGCTGGTCGGCCTGGACGCCGGGCACGGTCACCTGCTGCCCCGGGAAGACCCTATCCGGGTCGGTGATGGCGGGCAGTCCGTCCGGCTGCGGCTTGCCCCGGCTGGCCTCGTACAGCTTCGGCCACTCGTCGCCGTCGCCGAGCTCCTCCTGGGCGATCCTCGACAGGTAGTCGCCCGCGTGCACCGTGACGATGTGCTCACTGCCGTCGGCGGCAGCCGGGGTGTCGTCGCCCAACTGCGTGCGGGGGCCTCCTGCACCGGCGGCGGCATGGGGCATCCTGAGCTGCCAGCCGGGCTGGAGGAAGCTGTTGGCGCGGAAGACCTCGCCGCCGGTCATGGTGCGGCCCGCGTTGAGGTCGGCGATCTCCCGCCACCGCTCGCCGTCGCCGAGTTCCTTCTCGGCGATGCTCCACAGGCTCTCCGCCGGCCGCACCTCCCGCACCGTGTACGTCTCGTCCTGCACGCGGTCGGCGGACGATGCCGTGCGGTCCGCGCCGGCGCTCTCCGCGCGTACCTGACCCGACAGTTGGACGGCGGTGGCGCTGGGGGCGGCCTGGGCGGGGGTGGCCAGCGCGGAACCGGTGGGCAGCAGCACCAGGATCCCGCCGATCAGGACGGCCGCGGCGCGCTGCGAGGCACCCAGCCCCCGCGGAGCGTGCCAGGACCGGCCGCCAAGTTGCGCGCTCAACTCCCGTACGGCGCAGAACGTGAACTGCGCCCACCCCATCCATCCCACGGCGACGAGCAGCAGCAGGAACGCCCCGCCGGTGTCCTGCCGGTCCAGCAGGTGCGTGAGGTCGTCGCGGCCCGAAGCCCACAGGACGGGGGTCACCCGGGCCAGCAGCAGCGGCAGCCCGGCGACGGCGCCGGCCAGGACCAGCAGACTGCCCGCCGCGGTGACGATCCGGGCCGGGAGGGACCGGACTGCGGCGGGGGAGTGGGGAGTGCGCATTCAGTTCCCTTCGGGTGCGGTGACGCCGTGCAGGAGAGTCGCTTCGCCGTGGCCGGTCACCGCGAGAGAGCCAATCCCGACCACGGGCAGGAACTTCGTGGCATACGAGCCGGTGACGGTGACGGTGAGCGTCTTGCCGTCCCCGGACACACTGACCGTGCCGGTGGCGCCGGCCGAGCGGAGATAGGCCTGGGCGGCGGCCTGCGCGTCCTGCGGATCGACGACGACCGCCGTGCCGGTGATGGCCTTGGCCGGGTCGATGGCCTGCCCGCCGGCCCGGGCGGCCTCACCGGCGATGTAGTCGGCGCGCTCGGTGGCGCGCATCGTGCTGCCGCCGTCGACGCAGATACCGATGATGCCGATCAGCGCGACGACACACACGGCCACGAACACCGTGACCCCGCCCCGGTCGTCCAGCCGTCCTCGGTATCGGCCTGCCGGCCGCGCGATCATCAGTCCCCCCG
>NZ_BARG01000152.1 GCF_000376565.1 Streptomyces hokutonensis
TCCCGAGTCATCGATCAGCCGATCACCCGCGTCCCGTACGGCACTGCCCGGGGCGCCGTTCCGGGGAGGAACCTTGTCCGACCACAGCGCCGTACCCGCCGCCGGTCAGGCCCGCGAGCTGCATGCCTTCATCGCCGGGCTGCCCAAGGCCGAGCTGCATGTTCATCACGTCGGCTCCGCCTCCCCGCGGATCGTCTCGGAGCTGGCCGCCCGGCACTCCGACTCCTCGGTGCCCAGCGACCCCGAGGCCCTGGTCGACTACTTCAGCTTCACGGACTTCGCGCACTTCATCGACGTGTACCTGTCCGTGGTCGATCTCATTCGGACGCCGGAAGACGTGCGGCTGCTGACGTACGAAGTGGCGCGGGACATGGCCCGGCAGCAGGTGCGGTACGCCGAGCTGACCATCACGCCGTTCTCCTCGACGCGGCGCGGGATCGACGAGCGGGCGTTCATGGACGCGATCGAGGACGCCCGCAAGGCGGCCGAGGCCGAGTTCGGGACCGTGCTGCGGTGGTGCT
Source organism: Streptomyces hokutonensis (assembly GCF_000376565.1). Lineage (GTDB taxonomy): Bacteria > Actinomycetota > Actinomycetes > Streptomycetales > Streptomycetaceae > Streptomyces > Streptomyces hokutonensis. The sequence continues at coordinate 522 of NZ_BARG01000152.1, forward strand.
TCGACATTCCCGGCGAGGCCGGGCTGGAGGCGGCGGAGGAGACCGTGCGGCTGGCCACCGACGACCGGCTGCGGCCGGAGGGGCTGGTGTCGTTCGGGCTCGGCGGGCCGGAGATCGGCGTGCCTCGGCCGCAGTTCAAGCCGTACTTCGACCGGGCCATCGCGGCCGGCCTGCACTCCGTGCCGCACGCCGGTGAGACCACCGGGCCCGAGACGGTGTGGGACGCGCTCAACGACCTGCGCGCCGAGCGCATCGGGCACGGCACCAGTTCCGCGCAGGACCCCAAGCTGCTCGCCCACCTCGCCGAGCACGGCATCGCGCTGGAGGTCTGCCCGACCTCCAACATCGCCACCCGCGCGGTCCGCACCCTCGACGAGCACCCGATCAAGGAGTTCGTCCGGGCAGGGGTCCTCGTCACGATCAACTCCGACGACCCGCCGATGTTCGGCACCGACCTGAACAACGAGTACGCGGTCGCCGCCCGCCTCCTCGACCTCGACGAGCACGGTGTCGCCGACCTCGCGAAGAACGCCGTGGCGGCCTCCTTCCTCGACGCGGCCGGCAAGGCCCGTATCCACGACGAGATCGACAGCTACACCTCGGCGTGGCTCGCGCCCTGACGGTCGGCGCTCCCGCGACAACCAGCACAATGAGCCCATGGAGAACGTGACCGCCGTGGGCCATCGCGGCGACCCCTACCGCGCCCGTGAGAACACCGTCGACTCACTGCGTTCCGCGCTCGAACAGGGCGCGGACGCCGTCGAGTTCGACGTACGAGTGACCCGTGACGGCGTGCCCGTGCTGCTGCACGACGAGACGCTGCAACGGCTGTGGGAAGTGGACCGGCCGCTGAAGTCGCTGTCGGTGGACGAGGTGCGCGGGCTCACGGACGGCGGGGTGCCGACGCTGGTGGAGGCGCTGGCCGCGACCGAGGGCAGCCGGGTGATGGTCGACCTGCCCGGCGCGGCCGACCCGCGCGCCGCGCGCCGGATCGTGGAGGTGATCCGCGAGTACGGGGCGGACGACCGGGCGTACTACTGCGCGGGCGCCGACTCGATGCTCGCCGTGCGCGCGGCCGACCCGTCCGCCGAGATCGCCCTCACCTGGACCTCGCTCGCCCCGCCGCGCCCCGCGGTGCTGGAAGCGGTACGGCCGCGCTGGCTCAACTACCGCTTCACACTGGTGGACCGGGACCTCGTCGCCCGCGTCCACCGCGACGGCTACCTCCTCTCCGTCTGGACCCCCGACACCCGCCGCTCGATGCGCCGACTCCTCGACCTGGGCGTCGACTCGATCACCACCAACCGCGTCGGCGTCCTGTGCGGGCTCAGGAAGAAGGGGTGAGGGCGGCGGCGGGGGCGCGGGGTCCCGCCAACTCCCCCGGCGGAGCTATGGATTGAGCGTCCACCCCCTCCCCCACCCACAACCGGATGAGCAGCGCGGCGGTCGCCTCCAGTAGTGCCGCCCCCTGCTCCAACTCCCCCGCCGCGAAGGGCTCGCAGCCCACGTCCCGCACCAACTGCCGTACGACCGCGAGGGCTTCCTCGTTGTCGCCGCTCAGGGGGACACCCAGGGGGCGGCCGTCGAACACCGGGGGCGTCAGGCGCCAGACGTCCTCGTGGCAGAGGTTGAACGCCTTGACGACGTGGGCCCCGGGGCCCGCGGCGGTGGCGAGTTGCACGGCGGCGGAGGGGACACCCGCGGTGAGCAGACGGAAGCCCTCGCCGACCGGGTTCGTGCAGTCGATCAACACGCGTCCGGTGAGCGGGAGTTGGCGGGCGACCTCGATCGCGGCCCGCCACGGGAGTGCCATCAGTACGGCGTCGGTGCCGAAGTCGGCGGCCTGGTGGAGGGTGCCCCAGGCGCCGTCCCAGCGGCGCGCGAGAACCTCCGCCCGCCCCAAGTCCCGGCCGCCGAACAGTACTTCGTGTCCGGACCGCCGCCATTGCGCGCCCAGCGCGTCCGCCATTCCGCCTGTGCCGAGGATTCCGATTCGCATGGCACGACAGTAGGAAGTGGCTCGGGCACCATGTGGTGCGTGACCTCCGAACCCGTGTTTCTCGCCGACTGCCGGGCCCGGCTCGCCTTCGATCTGCTCGGCAACACCTGGAACTGTGTGGTGCTCTGGGCCCTGCGGCACGGTCCGGAGCGGCCGGGTGAGCTGCGCGGGCGGATCGGCGGAATCAGCCAGAAGGTGCTGACCGAGACCTTGCGGCGGCTGGAGTTCAACGGGCTGGTGGCGCGGCGGTCCTACGGTGGTTCGCCGCCGCGGGTGGAGTACGAACTCACCCCGCTGGGGCGGACGTTGCTCGAACCGATCGACGCGTTCGGGGCCTGGGCGTTCGAGCACGGGGACGAAGTCATGGCCGCGCAGGACGACTTCACGCGCGGCGGTCAGACCCGGGAGGCCTGAGCGACCGTCGCCGGGTCGGTCGGGGTGGTGCGGGTGGCGTACTGGGGTACCGGGGCGTTGTCCTTTCCGGTGTCGCGGGTCAGGCCGTAGCGGGTCGCGCCCTGGGCGGGGCCGGTGGTGATGTCCTGCTCCACGGCGTCCCAGGTGGTGGGGAAGACGTTCAGGCCGTAGTCGGCGCCGCGTTCGTTGACCGTGAGGGTGACGCTGCCGTCGACGTAGAAGTACTCGTTCTGCCACATCTGTTGAGTGCCGGTGGGCAGGACGTCGTAGCCGGTGGTCTTGTTGCCCATGCCGGTGGCGGTGGGGTCGGTGGTGCTGACCGGGTCGTCCATGCGACGGCCGCCGCCCGAGGCCACGTGGAAGAGCTTGCCCTTCAGCGCGGTCCAACTCGGCATGACCAGCGCGCCGGAGCGGTACTGCGGTGAGACCTGCCAGCGGACGAGGACGTAACCCTGGCCGCTGAGCGTCACGTTGTCCCCGCGGTGGTTCATGGTGGCGTGCGCTCCGCCGGTGCTGGTGAGGCCGGAGGCCGGGCGGTGCGGGAGGGCCGCGGGTGGGGTGTCGGGGTTCGGGGCGCGGTCCACGGCGTCGACGACCGAGCCGTACGGGCCGGTCGTCGTCTTCGAGGTGGAAGGGGACGGGGAGGGCGCTCCTGACGGGGAGGGGGGTGCGGTGGTCGCGGTCGTCGCTGCGGACGAGGGGTGGAGGGTGCCGGCCGTCGCCGTGGGGGTCAGAGCCCTCGGGGGTGGGGTGTTCGGGGTGTGGGTGGCCACGTAGACGCCGCCCGCCGCGATCGTCGCGCCCGCCGTCACGGCGACTGCGGGTTTGGTCAGCAGCCCGAGCATCTTGGCCGACCACCCGGCGGACCCACCGCCCGAGCCGACGGTTCCCGCCGCACCGGCGACGGTTCCGGCGGAGCCCGCGGCACCGGAGGCACCGGAGGCACCGGCCACGCCCGCCGAACCCACGGCGCCTGCGCCGTGCACAGCGACCGCCGAGCCCGCGGCTCCAGACAATCCCGTGGAACCGGCGACGCCAGAAGCTCCCGCAGCGCC
>NZ_BARG01000151.1 GCF_000376565.1 Streptomyces hokutonensis
CAGTGAGACTCCTCCAGGCTCAGGGAGACGGGACACTCCGACCTGCGCTGTCCCGCTGCAAACGTAGATGGCAGCCGAGGCGACGTTGACCCGCGTGAGTGCCAGAAGGTTTGAGCATGCCGGCTGGTGACGTTCTCAAACCTTCTGGCACTCACAGAAACCCTCGTGGCGAGCAGTCGCGCTGGTGTCCCGGGGGTGTCATGGGCGGGTCGACGCCCGGCGGATGAGCGCAGTGCGATTGGGGGCCAGGAGGAACGGCAGCAGAGTTCCCAGGGCGGCGGCGAAGGTTCGGACGCGGAGCTCGGTCAGCCGGGCGCTGCGGGCGGTACCGGGCAGATGATTGACAGCCCCGAGGCCGCACTCTGCGTAGAGCTGATCGACGCCGGCGTGGACCTCGGAAGTAATGCCCCTCAGGACGTCGACGTTCGCGACCACTCCGGATTCGTTCTTCCAGCGGTAGTGGTAGATGGTGATCCGCAGACCGTGACCGGCATAGGCGAAACCGCCATCGACGTCGTGGGGGCCGGCGAATCCCGCTTCCGTCAGGAACCCGAAGCACTCCCGCCCCAGTCGGCGGACCGCCTCTTCTGCTGTCTCCCGCTTTCCCATCCAGCCACCATCGGGCGGAACAGCCGCTACCGCCAGACGGAAGCACGGCACGGGGGCGAGTAACTGCCTGATCGAAGCAAACGTCGCTCGGAGCACGGTCCGGTGAGAATCTGCCTCTGCGGATGAGATCGAGTGAGATCCGCCAGCTTGAGTGCGACAGGATAGCCGCTGACCTGCATGTCTCACGCGGCGGCCACGAGTGGCCAAGATTGAAAGAGATTTGGCCACAGAATTTGAGACCCTACAATGGTTGTAGGGTCTCATTCGGAATGTCCCGTTCCGCCTGCCTGGTCTGGGCTTCCCCGATTATCTCAATCGAGGGCCAGGGCACTGCTGTCTGACGATCTTGTCTCGTGCGGGTTGCTTGCAGTTGCACCTGCTGGCATTCGGAGTTGGATGCGTGGACAACCCGCTGGAGCGGATCACTGCGCGGCGGGCGGAAGGCGGGGTATCAGTCGAAGAGGATCACGCCATTGCGGGTGCCCACGGCCAACTCCCCTGCTGGCCCCGCCTCCAGGGCTGTGCAGACGGAGGGCAAGTTGATGACGGTGTGCACCGCACCGTCATCGACGCCGACGATGGCGGCGCGGCGCCCTGCGGCCACTGCGTAGAGCCCTGTGTGGGGTAGGACGGTCGCGAACCGGATGTCGGGCAACGCGGTGGGGTGCTGATGGGTTGGGGGCGGGTCGACCATGGGCGCCCTCGCATTGGCCCGGGCGCGCGTTCTGCCTTGCCCATGCTGTCGGTCCAGGGCGAGGATCAGCGGGGCGAACGGCACTACTCGGGTCTCGGAGGCGCCCACGACCAGGAGTTCGTCCCCGCGGCCGACAGGCACGGCGGTCACCTCCCGTACTCCGTCCACGGGTAGCCGCACCCGGCAGCCTGTTGACCGGTCGAGCAGGAACAGGCCATGGTCCACCGTCGGTACCGTGAACAGGGTGCGGCCCGAGTACTGGAGGACCGCCGCGTCACCGAAGGCCGGCTCGGGTCCGTAGTCGAAGCAGGGCCGGTCGAAGAGTGGGCCGCGCGCCACATCGTGTACCGCGAGATGCGAGCGGTCGTGGTTGTCCCAGACCGCGAGCGAGTACACCGACTGGCCGGCGCCCGGCTCCGGTTCGGGCAGGGCCCGTAGCCAGACGGGACCGTCCTCGCGCCCGCAGTGCGGCACAGGGGAGCGCAGCGGCTTGCCGGTCTCCCGCGGTCCCGGCCGTTCCCTCAGATCCCAATACTCCAGAACACCGGTCCCGCTCCGGGCCAGCAGCAACGGACGGGGCCGCCGCCCCGGCGCCGGCCATCCCACGGCGACTAGCGCGGCGACCGGCCCGTCCGACAGAGACCGCAGCCGGTGCCGCAGTGCCCCGTCAGCCCCCGCCCGCACCTGGACGAGCCCGTCCGTGGTCCCGACGACGACGTCCGCGACCGCCTCGCCCAACCCGGCGGAGCCGTTCGGCAGCAGGGCGACGGCCGAGATCGACGCAACCGTGTCGAGGGCCTCGGTGATCTCCCAGTCCTCGCCCGTCCGGGTCAGCCGCCACACCCGCCCGGTGCCGGTGCCGCACAGAAGGCTGTCGGCGTCGTCGGCCAAGGAGGCCACGTCCTGCGGTAGCCGGCGCTCCCAGGTGCCGTCCACGGCGACGATCCGGTGGTCGTTGCCACCGCTGAAGGGTTGGCCACCGAGGAACCGAAGCACCTGCACGGCACCCCGGTGTACGGCGCGGAGTTCCCCCACCGGGCGGCACGAGGGCAGCGACCACTCCTGCACGTGGCCGTCGTCGGTGCCGACGATCAGCCGTCCTCGGCCGTCCGGGGAGAGGGCCAGGGCTGTTGACCAGGCCAGGGTCGCGAGCTGGGGGCTCTGCGCGTACATCCGACCGTGCGTCATATCCCAGCAGATGACCCGGCCGGTGTCGGTGCCAACGACGACCACGTCGCGGTCCAGGAGCCGACCTGTCGTCACCGCCGTGACGATGCCGGGGACCGTGAACTCCTGTTCCTGGATAGGGACTCCGCCGTGCAGCACGAGTACCCGGACACGTCCGGCGTGCTCACCGGTCACCACCACGTCGCGGTCTGGGCTGAGAGGCCCGACCGCGGCGCAGGACAGCAGCGGCACCTGCCAGGGGATGGGACGGGGGATGCCGCGCCGCCACAGTTCACGGCCGTCCCTGACGTCCCAGCAGCGTATTTCGTGGTCCTCACCCACGCTGATCAAGGCTCGGCGGGCGCCCGGCCCACGCACTGGCCCAACGGCGAGCACCCGGGCCCCTTGGTGGCCGGCTACCTGGATGGAGTCGGCAGCGTGCGGTGTGGGCCAGATCCGTACGATGCCGTCGCTGCCGCCCACGCACACCGTGCCGTCCACGGTGCAGACGGCTGCGGCCTCGTGGTACCGCCTCTGGCCGCCGACCTGGTCGCCGGTGACGAGGTCGTAGAGCTGGAGCCCGTACAGGTCGCCCTGTACGGAGACGCACGGCAACGTACCGAGGTCGAACGTCGCAACGCGCAGGCCCGGGCTGCGGTCTATACGCAAGGGCAGTCCGATAGGCCGCCCGCTGTCCAGGTCGACGCGGTGCAGGCGGCCCTCGGCGGTGGCGACGGCGACGATCCACTGGCGGCCGACGCGGTGGACGGCCAGGGAAACCGGGACCTCCCCGTCGTTGAGAAGGACACGGACGGGCTCATGCGTGCCACGCGCGGAGAGCCGCACCGTGGCGTCGTCTCGGCTCGCGGTGACCACGAGGGGGCCAAAAGGATGCCCGGTCACCGGTACGAGGAGGTGTACGGGGCCGTTGTGCCCGGTGCGCACGTGGATGAAGTCGTCGTCGAGGTACCGGACAAAGCCGTCGGCGTCTCCGGACACCGCCCCGCCTGCGGGGAGGGCGGCTTGCACCGTGGTGCGCGCACGCTCGCCGGGGGTGTGACAGTGCAGGCACAACGCCAGCTGCTGCCTTTCCACGGCCTTCTGCAACGCGCTTTAAAGCCAATGCCGTTGCTTTAGTTGGCGGCGTAGTCTGCTGGCAGGGCGTCGGGGGGTGGTGCCGGTGGCGGAGAGTGTCCCGGAGTTATCCGGTCTTGGATTGTTGACCTGGGTGTATCCGCCGGGTCTGGTGGATCGGGTGGTCGCTGCGTGCGGCCGGACCGAGCAGCGCAGACGGCTGCTTCCCGCCCGGGTGGTGGTGTACTTCGTCCTCGGTCTGGCCCTGTTCTCGCCGGCTCCGTATCTGGAAGTCCTGCGGCACCTGACCGACGGGCTGCGCGTGGGCGGGCTGTGGGGCAGCTGGCGGATCCCGGCGAAGTCCTCCCTGTTCAGAGCCCGTGACCGGCTGGGCTCCGAGCCTTTGCGGGTCCTGTTCGCGGCCACCGTCCGTCCGCTGGCCGGTGAGGAGACACCGGGCGCGTTCTGGCGGGGGCTGCGGCTGACGGCGGTGGACGGCACCTGCTGGGATGCCGCCGACACTGCCGCGAACGACCAGGAGTTCGGCCGTCCCGGCAACACCCGCGGCCGGGACAGATCCGCGTTCCCGCAGGTGCGGATGGCCGCTCTGGTCGAGTGCGGCACCCATGCCGTGCTGGACGCGGAACTGGCCGGCTGCCGGACCGGTGAACTCACCCTCGCCGCCCGCCTGGTCCGCTCCACCGGGCCGGACATGCTGGTGATGGCCGACCGGGAGTTCCTGGGAGTGCCGTTGTGGAGAGCGTTCACCGCCACCGGTGCCCACCTGTTGTGGCGGGTGTCGGCCAATCGGGTCCTACCCGTGCAGGAACTTCTTCCCGACGGCTCCTGGCTCAGCCGCCTGCACGCAGGCACGGACGGCAAGAAGCGCGATCCGGTGCGCGTGCGGGTGCTCGCCTACCAACTATCCGGCGGCGCAGCAGGCACACAGGACACGCACTACCGCCTGGTCACCGACCTCCTCGATTCGGAACGCTTCCCTGCGGCCGAACTCGCGGCGCTGTATGCCCGGCGGTGGGAGATCGAGTCGGTCTTCGACGAGATCAAGACCCACCAGCGCGGCCCCCGCACCGTCCTGGCCAGCAAGACCCCCGACGGCGTGCGCCAGCAGATCTGGGCCCATCTGCTGGTCCACCACGCCCTGCGGTCCCTGATGTCCAGAACCGCTGCCGTCCACGGCATCGACCCGGAACGGCTTTCGTTCACCGACACCCTGCGCGCGGCCCGCCGCAGCGTCACCGCCGCACCCGGCATCTTTTCCCCCTGAGCACCTGATCACGGCACTGATCCGGCTCCGCGACGACCTGCTGACCACACTCCTGCCACCACGACGGCTCCGCAGCCAGCCCCGTGTCGTCAAGCGCAAGATGTCCAACTACCTGCTCAAACGGGCCGAACACCACACCTGGCACCAGCCCACCAGAACACCCGACAACGCCGTCACCCTCCGCCCACCGAGACAAACAGCCCAGTAAAGCAACGGCATTGGCTTTAAAGCGCGTTGCAGAAGGCCGTGAGATTGCAGGTCAGGGCCCGTCTGCGGCTGTGTTGATCACGCGGTCAGGGCGAGGTTGTGCATGTGGGCGACGGCCTGGACGGCGTGGTGGAGGCTGTCGCCGTGCTGTCGGCAGTCACGAAGGATCTTGTACTGCTTCAGACGGCCGATCGCGTGCTCGACCCGCGCGCGGACCCGGCGATGCTCCTTGTTGTCGGCTTCCTCGCCCGCCAGCAGAGACCGGCCGGGTCGTTTGCGGTGTGGGACGACCAGGCCGGTGTTGATGTAGGCGCCGTCGCCGAGCACGGTGACACCCTGACACTGCTGTGGCAGGCCGGAGCCGCGCCAGACCTGGGCGTCGGCCTTGTTGCCCGGGGCGGGACGGGCGGTGGCAACGACCAGGCGGGTGTTGGCGTCGATGATGACCTGCACGTTCGCGGAGAACCGGTAGTTGCGGCTGGAGGCGCCGACCGTGCGGTCGCGGACCGGGACCAGCGTGCCGTCGACGATCCACAACCGGTCCGTGGCATCGGCCGGACGCGAGACCGGCGCGATCGCGAGGAGGGGGCCCAGCCGCTGGATGACCCTGCACACCGTCGCCGGCGAGACCCCGAACAGCGGCGCGAGCTGCCGCATGGTGAGGTTCGTGCGGTAGTAGACCGCTACCACCAACACCCGGTCGGCAAGCGGCAGACACCACGGCCGTCCGATCCGCGGCCCATCGCCACCCCGCTCCCGCACCACCTTCAGCAACCGCTCGAACTGCGTCATCCGCAGCCCCGTGAACGTCTCCACCCACAGCGGCTCAGTCCTCAACACCCCACGCATACGAGGGAAATGCCCAGATCACGGCCTTCTGCAACGCGCTTTACGACCTCGTGCACGGTTGGCCGTGGCTCGGTGCTCGGGTGGCTCGTTGAGCCGTGCATGATGGGGGCTGGGGCGCGCGAGTTGATTGTGGCGGAGTACCGGATCACCGGGCTGTCGCCGGTTGTAATCGCTGAACTGATCGCCGAGATAGGGCCGTTATGGCATGAGCAGCATCAGGCGCGCCTGACGGCA
>NZ_BARG01000150.1 GCF_000376565.1 Streptomyces hokutonensis
CGGAGACGGCCGCGATGTTCTTCTCGGAGGCGGCGATCAACTTCTCTGCCTTTTCAGTGACGTTGAAGACCTTGCCCATGTCGCGCAGCAGTGTGTAGCTGTCGGCGATGGTCATCTTCGAGGTGTCCTGGTCACAACCCTGCGGTGAGACATAGCTGTTGGCGCCGACGGCCTTCAACTGGTCACGGGTGGCGAAGCCGTTCTTCTCGTCGAAGCCGTACGAGGTCGTCGACAGGACGAGATCGGGGCGCAGGCCGAGCATCGCCTCGCGGGGGATGTCGTAGGCGTCGTTGAGTTTCACGTCCCCGGTGGGCAGGGCCTTGATGGCGGCGGCGCGGCCCGTGACCTCGGACATGCCGTAGGTCTGCTGGTTGGCGACGATCTTGTCCTGGAGGCCGAGGGCGAGGAGCGTGGAGACCTCGGCGACGGAGGCGCCGTTCATGACGACGACCCGGCTGGGGGCCTTTGGGAAGGTCTCGGTCCCTCCGCAGTTCTTCAGAGTCACCGGATAGCCCGTCTTCGACACGGCGGCCTCGGTCGTCGAACCGCCCGCCGCGTCGTCGTCCGAGGAGTCGCCGCATGCTGTCGTCAGTAGACAGAGGGCTGCGGCCAGGGCGGTGGCGACCGGCCGGTTGATCGACATGCGGGCTCCTTGTGTACGGGATCTGCTCATGGAAAAGGGCACGGGGTGAAAGGTTCTGTTGCAGTAGTCGGGGCGAAGTGATCGCCAGTTCCCGGCAAGTCCCGTCTACTTGGCGCGCGTTGCCGGGGCGGGCAGCACACCCGCGGCGACGCAGTGGTCCAGGTAGCCGAAGACCAGGGCGCGATCGACGGGCGGGCAGGTGATGCCGCTGTCTTCCAGTCCCGCGCGGACGTTGTCGGCCCGGACACGGCCGAGGCTCAGGTCGGTCGGCGCGGACTGCTCGGCGGAGTCGAAGAAGGCGAGCGTCGTGGCGGCGACATCGGCAGAGCGGGGCAGTTGCTCCCGCCAGCGCGTGAGCGGCAGCCTCCGTACCGGATAGCCGTACTCCCCCACCCAGCCGTAAACATCGTCGAGCCGCACCCGCGGCAGGGTCGCGTGCTGGAAGACCGGACCACTCGCACGGTCAGCGGCGAGACAGAGGTGCACGACGGACCGGGCCACGAAGTCCACGGGCGTCCAGACCTCGTCCTCGAACAGCTCGGGGACGATCCCGGCGGGGATGCCGGCCCGCAGCACGCTCCACAGGAAGTCCCGCTCGTTGACGTATCCCGTGCCGGACGGGCCGACCACCCGGCCCAGGCGGTGCACGGTCACCGGAAGACCGCGCTCGGCCGCCTGCTCCAACAGCCGTTCCGAGGCCCACTTCGACTGCTGGTAGCCGTAGCGGAGTCCCTCGTGCGGCGGAAGGAATGCCTCCGGCACCTCGGGGCTGTGGCTCGCGGGCGGGGCCACGGACAGGGTGGAGATGTAGTGGAGGGGTGTCGTGCGTACGGCGGCCAGGCGCAGCAGGTGGTGGGTGGACTCGGTGTTGGCGGCGCGCAGGGTGGAGTAGTCGCGCATGATGCTGACGGTCGCGGCGTTGTGGAAGATCGCGTCGCAGGTCGTGGCGAGATCGGCGAGCGCGTCGCGGGTCAAGTCGAAGTCGGGGCGGGCGAGGTCGGCGGGGAGGGCCGTGATGCGGTGGCGTGCCCGCTCGTCGAGGGCGATGCCCTGCCGGTCAAGGGCTTGGTGGATACGGGCAGTTGCCTCGGTCTGGTCGTGGGCCCGCACCGTGCAGATGATCTCGGCTCGCGTGGCGGTGAGGAGTTGGGCCAGTAGGTGGGTGCCTACGAAGCCGGTCGCGCCGGTGAGGAGGACACGGCGGGGGACCTCTTCCGGGACGCGGCTGATGCCGGGCCGGATGCCCGGGTCGAGGGTGGTGTCGGCGAGGAGAGCCGACGGGAAGCCGGACCGTGGTTGGGCGTTCTCGCCGAGGAAGTCGGCCAGGGCGGCGGCCGTCGGGTATTGGAAGAGCCACGCAACCCGTATGTCTCGGCCGAGTTGGACACCGAGGCGGTTGGCCGCCTGGATCGCCTGGAGGGACTGGGCGCCGAGGTCGAAGACGTCGTCGTTCGCGGCGAGGGTTTCCGTGCCGAGGAGTTGACGCCAGACGGCGGTGACGGTCCGCTCAAGTGGGCTGCCGGTGGTGGGTAGTTGGGGCGCGGAAGTCTGGGCCAGAGCGGCTCGGTCGATCTTGCCGGAGCCCGTGCGGGGCAGCCGGTCGACGAATTCGACCGCAGAGGGGATCATCGCGGCGGGCAGCCTGGTCCGCAGGTGCTGTCTGACCTCCGAAGCGGGCGGCGCCGGTGATTCGGTGACCAGGTGGCCGGCCAGGCGCCGGGTGCCGTCGGGAAGGATCTGGCCCACGACTACGGCCTCCCGGACGCGCGGGTGGGTGAGCAGGGCGCTCTCGATCTCGGCGGGCTGGACACGATGGCCGCTGATCTTGAACTCGTCGTCCGCCCGTCCCAGGAACCGGAGTTGACCGTCCGCGCCGATGTCGACCAGGTCGCCGGTGCGGTAGGCGCGGGGAAGCCCGGCGAGGGGTGCGAAACGGGAACTGTCCACTGCGTCGCCCCGGTAGCCGCGCGCCAGGGCGTCGCCCAGCAGGTACAGCTCGCCGTCGACGACGGCGGCCCGGGTGCCGGGCAGCGGCAGACCGATCGGAACGTCACCGGGGTCGAGGGCCGGGTCGTGCAGGTCGGCGACCGTGGCGACCACGGTGGCCTCGGTCGGCCCGTAGGTGTTCAGCAACGCCACCGATGTACCGACGGCCTTGCGCCAGCGGTCGACCCGTTCCGGCAGCGCCGCCTCACCGCCGATGACGACGGTCCTTACGCCCTCGGGCAGCGCGCCGGCGCCGGTCGAGATCGCGTAGGCCACCTCGTGCCAGTAGGCGGTGGGCAGGTCCAGCACGCTCACGCGCAGGCGGGCGCACTCGTCCAGGAAGCGCGGTACCGATTCGGTCATGTCGTCGGCGCGGATCACCAGCGTGCCGCCGGCACACAGGGTCAGGAAGAGTTCCTCCACGCTGGCGTCGAAGTGCAGCGGGGCGAACTGCAGGACGCGGTCCGCACGCTGGATGCCGTAGCGGTGTGTGGCCGCCGCGACGAAGTGCGCCAGCGCACTGTGCTCGATCTCGACGCCCTTGGGGCGGCCGGTGGAACCGGAGGTGTGCAGTACGTACGCCAGGTCGGCCGGACCGGGCGGCGAGGGCACGGTGGCAGCGTCGGAATCCGGCTGGGACGGCAGGAGTACGGCGTGGTCCGGGAAGTCGGCCGCGCAGTCGTTGGTCGTCACCACGAGCGCCGGTTCGGTGTCGGCCAAGAGGTGGGCGATGCGGTCGGCAGGGGCTTTCGGGTCGAGGGGGCAGTAGGCGGCGCCTGCCAGCAGGACGCCCAGGATGGTGGTGACCGCGTCGATGCCCCGGGGCAGGGCCACCACGACCACGTCACCCTTGCCGATACCTCGGGCGGCCAGTCGGCGGGCCATCTCGCCTGCGGTGCCGCGGAGTTGTGCGTATGTGAGGCTGTCCCCCGCGTGCTCTACGGCTATTGCCGAGCCCCGCTGAGCCGCGTGGTCGGCGATCAGGCTCAGCACCGGGCGGGAGGGGGCGGGCAGCGGGCCGCCGTCCAGGACCCGGACGGCTCCGGCGGCGGAAGTGTCCGCCAGTTCCCGCAGTGGGCGGTCGGGGGCGGCGACCGCCTGGTCGAGGAGGGCGAGCAACTCCTCCTGGAAAGCGACCACTTCGAACTTCGAGTACAGGTCGGGGTTGGCGTCCACGGCGACGCGCAGGCCCGTGCCGTCGGAGCGGTCGTAGACGTTGACGGCCAGGTCGTCGACCGGTCCAGCGGACACGTTGAGGACGGTGCTGCGGTGGCCGGCGAACCGCAGGTCGTAGGCGAACGGCATGATGTTCACGCCCGGTCCGGACAGCCGGCGCTGACCGCCCACCAGCTTCAGGTCGCGCCTCAACTGCTCGTAGCGGTAGCGCTGGTGGGGCAGTCCGGCGCGCAGTTCGCGGGAGACGCGGGGCGCGAGGTCGCGCAGGGTGTCGTCGAGGATGACGGGCACGCGCAGCGGCAGGATGTTGCGCACCATGCAGGGGACACGCAGGGAGACCGAGCCGAGGCGGCCCATCGCGGGCAGGCTCAGGACGATCTCCGGGGCGCCAGTGACCTGGTGCAGGTGGGCGGCGGTTGCCGCGAGGACCACCTCGGACCATGTCACCGACAGGTCGCGGGCGACCGCGCGCAGGGCGGCGGACCAGTTGGCGTCCAGGTCGGTGACGTGGCGGTGGAAGGTGCGGGCGGGGAGGCCGGAGCGGCCGGTCGGGCTCGCCACCGGTGGGCGGTCGGCGTACCGGTCGGTCCAGTAGGCGCGGTCCTCGGTGTGGCGGGCGGAGTCGCGGTGGGCCGACTCCTCGGCGCGGACGGACTCCAGGGTGCCGAAGCCGCTGTCCGCGACGGGTTCCCCGGCCATGAGGGCCGTGTAGACCTGGGCCACTCGGCGGGCCACCAGCGAGAGGCCGAAGCCGTCGAGGGCTATGTGGTGGACACGGTGGTACCAGAGGTACTGCTCCTGCCCGGTCCTGAACAGGGCGTGGCCGAAGACCGGGCCGCGGGTGAGGTCGACGGGGCGGGCCATGTCCTGGTCCATCCAGGCCAGGGCCGCGGCCTGGGGATCGGGCTCGGTGGTGAGGTCGGCGATGTGGGTGCGCCAGTCGCCGGCCGGGGTGTCGAGCTGCCAGGGGTGGCCGGTGTCGTCGGTGACGAAGGTGACGTTGAGGGCCTCGGTCTCGGCGACGACGTGGTGCAGGGCGGTGTCGAAGGCGGCCGTGTCCACGGGGCCGTCGATGCGCACGTATTCGGCGGTGTTGTAGGCGGGGCTGCCCGTGTCGAGCTGCTGGCCGGTCCAGATGCCTTCCTGGGCGGCCAGCAGTGGGTGGCGCACGGTCATGTGGTCAACTCCCGCCGTGCGGAGAGGAGTTGCCACCACTGGGCGAACGAGGTGCACTCGGCGAGTTCGAGGAAGGTCACGTCGACGCCGGTCTCCCGCCACCTTTCCACGAGGGTGGTGATGCGCAGGGAGTCCAGCCCCGCGTGGAGGGGGTGCTCCTCGAGGTCTACTTCGTCGGGCCGCTGGTACAGGAACTCCGCCAGGTCCGCGCGGAAGCCGTCCAGCGTGAGGGAAGCGGTCATGTCGTCATCTCTCCAGTGGGAACGGTCAGTTGACCTTGCGCGCGGCGTCGCTCCAGAAGCGGTCGCGCAGTTCGCGGCGGAGGATCTTGCCGCTGGGGTTGCGCGGCACACTGTCGATGAACTCGTAGCGGGCGGGCAGCTTGAAGCTCGCCAGTCGCGGGACGAGGAAGGTGTGCAGGTCCCGGGGGCTGGGCTCGTGGCCCGCGACCGGGACGACGAAGGCGTGCACGTACTCGCCCCACCGCTCGTCGGGGGCTCCGACGACGACCGCCTCGGCCACGCCCGGGTGGCCTTCCAGGACATTCTCGATCTCGGCCGGGTAGACGTTCTCGCCGGCGACGAGGACGGCGTCCTTGATGCGGTCGCGGATGAAGACGTAGCCGTCCTCGTCGACGTAGCCGGCGTCGCCCGTGTGGATCCAGCCGTCGACGAGGGTCTCCGCCGTCTTGTCGGGCAGACCCCAGTACCCCACCATCCGGGCGGGGGTGTGCAGACACACCTCCCCGACCTGGCCCGGAGGCAGTTCGCGGCCCTGGTCGTCGATCACCTTGGTGCGCACGCCGGGGTAGGGGTGTCCGGCGGCCTGCATACGGGAGCCGCCGGGCAGGTGGTCGGCGGGCGGCAGGCAGACAGCGGTGTTGCCGGTCTCGGTCAGGCCGTAGATCTGCGCGAACTCGCAGTCCAGGACGGCGAGGCTCTCCTCCAGCAGCGCCTCGGAGATCGGGGAGCCGCCGTAGACGGTCTTGCGGAGGGTGGTGAAGTCCTGGGCTCTGACGCCAGGTTCGGTGAGCATCATGCGGAGCATGGCCGGGACGACGCAGGCCGTGGTGATCCCGAGGTCGCGGATGAGGTCGACGGCCCGGCGGGCGGCGAAGGCGCGCATCGCGACGACCGTGGTGCCCGCGTTGAAGTTCTGGGTGGCCCACCACAGGCCACCGATGTGGAACCCGGGGATGCCGACCAGCGCGATGTCACCGGACCGCCAGTCGATCCAGTCGAGCCCCTCGCTCGCCAGGGCGTCGCGGATGGCGAAGAAACTGCGGTGCGCCAGCACCACCCCCTTCGGCAGACCGGTGGTGCCGCTGGTGTAGAGCTGGGCGACGGGAGTGTCGGGGGTGGGGTCGAACTCCGTGTCGTGGAACGGGTGTTGATGACGCCATTCCTCCAACATCCCGAGCCCTACGACTGTTTCGGGCGGCGCGGTCGGCATGCCCTCAACGACCTGCTCGAACTCGTCCTCCAGGAACAGGAGTCGGGTGCCGGAGTCCTGGAGGATGTGGCTGACCTCGGGCGCGGC
>NZ_BARG01000149.1 GCF_000376565.1 Streptomyces hokutonensis
ACCGCGCCAGAGGTCAGCCACATCCTCCAGGACTCCGGCACCCGACTCCTCTTCCTGGAAGACGAGTTCAGACAGGTCGTGGCCGGCATGCCGACCGTGCCACCCGAAACGGTCGTTCCGCTCGGGGAGTTGGAGCAGTGGCGTCAGCAACAGCCGCTCCACGAGACGGACTTCGACCCGACCCCCGACACTCCCGTCGCCCAGCTCTACACCAGCGGCACCACCGGCCTACCCAAGGGGGTGGTGCTCGCGCACCGCAGCTTCTTCGCGATCCGTGACGCCCTGGCGAGCGAGGGTCTCGACTGGATCGACTGGCGCTCCGGCGACATCGCCCTGGTCGGCATCCCCGGCTTCCACGTCGGTGGCCTGTGGTGGGCCACCCAAAACTTCAACGCGGGCACGACTATCGTCGCGATGCGCGCGTTCGCCGCCCGCCCGGCCGTCGACCTCATCCGCGACCTCGGCATCACCACCGCCTGCGTCGTCCCGGCCATGCTCCGCATGATGCTCACCGAACCCGGCGTCAGCGCCGAGGACTCCACCACGCTCCGCAAGACGGTCTACGGCGGCTCCCCGATCTCCGAGGCGCTGCTGGAGCAGAGCCTCGCCGTCCTGGACTGCGAGTTCGCCCAGATCTACGGCCTGACGGAGACCGGCAACACCGCCGTGTGCCTGCCACCCGCCGACCACGTCCCCGGCGGCCCCCGTATGCAGGCCGCCGGTCACCCCTACCCCGGCGTGCGCTCCAAAGTCATCGACGACCAGGGGCGCGAACTCCCGCCGGGCCAGGTCGGCGAGGTGTGCCTGCACACCCCCGCCCGCATGGTGGAGTACTGGGGCCTGCCCGAGAAAACGGCGGACACCCTCGTCGACGGCTGGATCCACACCGGAGACGCGGGATATGTCGACGAGGACGGTTACGTCTTCATCCGCGACCGGATCAAGGACGCCATCCTCGTGGCCGGCGAGAACGTGTACCCGGCCGAGATCGAGAACGTGCTGGAAGGCCACCCCGGCGTCGCGGAGGCCGTCGTTGTCGGCGCCCCCGACGAACGCTGGGGCGAGTACGTGCACGCCTTCATCGTTCCGGCCCCTGATCAACAGCCCAGCCCCCGGGACCTGCACACCTTCCTCGTGCCACAGCTCGCGAACTTCAAGCTGCCCGCCCGCTACGAGTTCATCGACAGCGTGCCGCGCAACCCCAGCGGCAAGATCCTGCGCCGCGAACTGCGCGACCGCTTCTGGTCGGACGCCGACCGCAAGGTCAACTGACCCGTCGGACAAGGCCAGTTCCTCACCCTCGCGCCCTCGTCGAGCCACCGAGAGAGAACCCGCATGCCTGAACCCCTCACCCCGGACAGCTTCCGCGCGGACCTCGCGGAGTGCCTGTTCCTGCTGCCCGACGAAATCGACCTGGAGGAGAGCCCGTTGGACGCGGGGCTGGACTCCCTGCGCATCGTCACCCTGCTGGAGCGGTGGCAGGCCGCCGGCGCGGACGTGACCTTTGTCGACCTCGCCGAGCGGACCTCCTTCGCCCAGTGGTGGCAACTGCTGGAAGAACGCCGGAAAGGAGCAGCACGTGCCGACACCTGACAGCACGTCATCCGCCGGGCGTCACCCACTGCTGGCCGCCCAGGAGGGCATCTGGGCCGGCCAGCAACTCGACGCCGACAGCCCCGCCTACAACACCGCCGAATACGTACGCATCGACGGCCCGGTGGACACGGCCGTCTTCGACACCGCCCTGCACCACGTCGTCGCCGAGACCGAGGCCCTCAACGTCACCTTCGTCACCGACGACACCGGCCACCCCTGGCAGCTCGACACCCCGGCCGGCGACTGGCGCACCCACATCGCCGACCTCACCACCGAGCCCGATCCCCAGGCCGCGGCCCTGGCCTGGATGGACCAGGACATGGCCCGCCCCGTAGACCTCACCCGCGGCCCGGTCTTCGGCCACGCCCTGCTCAGAACCGGGCAGGAGCAGTACCTCTGGTACCACCGGGTCCACCACATCGCCCTCGACGGCTTCGGCCTCTCACTGGTGGCCCGCCGCGTGGCCCAGGTCTACACGGCCCTCGTGGCGGGTGAACCCGTCCCGGACAGCGGCTTCGGCACCCTGGAGTCCGTCCGCGCCGAAGAGCTGGCCCACCGCGCGTCCGCCCGCCACACCAAGGACCGCGCCTACTGGACCGACCGATACGCCGACCGCCCGCCGGTGGCCAGCCCGGCCGGCCGCTCCGCTCTCCCCGCCCGCACCTTCCACCGCCACGTCACCGACCTCGACGCGGCCTGGTCCGCCACCCTGCGCACGGTCGCCCGTGACCTGTCGGTGACGTGGTCCGAGGTGGTGCTCGCGGTCACCGTCGCCCACCTGCACCAGGTGACCGGCGCCCCGGAGATCGTCCTGAGCCTGCCCGCGATGGGCCGCCTCGGCTCGGTCTCCCTGCGTGTCCCCTGCATGGTGCGCAACATCCTGCCGCTGCGCGTGCCCGTCATCCTCGACGACACCCTGCGCGACCTCGCGCCCCGCGTCTCCCGCGAACTGCGCGCCGGACTGCCCCACCAGCGCTACCGCTACGAGCAGTTGCGGCGCGACCTGAAGCTGGTGGGCGGTCAGCGCCGGCTGTCCGGGCCCGGCGTGAACATCATGCCGTTCGAGTACGGCCTGCGGTTCGCCGGCCACCGCAGCACCGTCCACAACGTGTCCGCGGGACCGGTCGACGACCTGGCCGTCAACGTCTACGACCGCTCCGACGGCACCGGCCTGCGCATCGCCCTGGACGCCAACCCCGACCTGTACACCAAGAGCGAGGCGGCCGGTTTCCAGGAGGGCCTGCTCGCTCTCCTCGACGGGGCGGTCGCCGCCCCCGACCGGCCGCTGCGAGAACTGGCGCGTACCTCCGCCGCCGGAGCCGTCCGCGTCCTGACCGGGGACCCGCTGCCCGCCCCCGCCCGACCGGTGCTGAGTCTCATCGCCGACCACGCCGCCCGCCGGGGCACGGCCGTCGCCGTGGAGCACGCCGGGGACACCCTCACGTACGCCCAACTCTTCGGTACCGCACGGGACATGGCTCGCCGCGTGGCCGCCCGGGGCGTCGGCCGGGGCGATGTGGTGGCGGTGGTCCTGCCCCGGGGCATCGACGCCGTCACCGCCATCCTGGGCGTCCTGCTGTCGGGCGCCGCCTACTGCCCCCTCGACCCGAAGGCCCCCGCCACCCGCACGGCCCACCTCCTGGCCGACGCCGCTCCGGCGCTCGTGGTGACGACCGGCGACCGCGCGGCCGGCTTCCCTGAGCAGGCCGTACTCGCCCTGGACCAGCCGGATTCCGGGCCCGCCACACCCACAGTGCCGTCGGCGCCCGAACTCGCGGACCTGGCCTACGTGCTGCACACCTCGGGCTCCACCGGGCGCCCCAAGGGAGTGGAGATCGGCCACGACGCGCTGGCCCACTTCGTCGCGGCGGCCACCCACCGCTACGGCATCCAACGCCAGGACCGCGTCCTGCAGTTCGCCCCACTGCACTTCGACGCCAGCGTGGAGGAACTCTTCCTCACCCTGTGTGCGGGCGGCACGCTGGTGATCCGCGCCGACGACATGACCGAGTCCGTGCCGCGCTTCCTGGACGAGTGCGCCCGCCTGCGCGTCAGCGTGCTGGACCTGCCCACCGCGTACTGGCACGAGATGGCCTACGCGCTCTCGACCGGCGCCGCCGAGCTGCCGGAGAACGTGCGGACCGTCGTCATCGGCGGCGAGGCGGCCCTGCCCGAACGGGTCGATCGCTGGCGCAAGGCCGTCGGCACCTCGGTTGCGCTGCTGAACACCTACGGGCCCACCGAGGCCACCGTGGTAGCCACCGTCGCGGACCTGCACGACCCCGCCCTTGCACCCGGCGACGTACCCATCGGCCTGCCACTGCCCGGCACCCGGGCCGCCGTCGTCGACGGCGAGCTGTACTTGCTGGGCGCCGCCCTGGCCCGCGGCTACCGGGGCGAAGTACCGGACAGCTCCCGCTTCGCACCTCTCACCGCGCTTCCCCGCGCCCCCCGCGCCTACCGCACCGGCGACCTGGTCGACGTCGGCGAGGACGGTCAACTCCGCTTCCTGGGGCGGGCGGACGACGAGTTCAAGATCAGTGGCCACCGTGTCCAGCCTGCCGAGGTCGAGAACGCCCTGCTCACCCACCCCCGCATCCGGGAAGCCGCCGTCGTGGGGCAGACCCTCCCCGACGGCACCCGGCGCCTGGCCGCCCACGTGGTCCCCGAGTCACCGGCACCGTCCGCGTCCGAGGTCAGGGAACACCTGCGGACCAGGCTGCCCGCGGCGATGATCCCCTCCGCGGTCGAACTCCTCGACCGGCTGCCCCGCACTGGCTCCGGAAAGATCGACCGGGCCGCCCTGACCCGGACATCAGCGCCCCAACTCCCCACCACCAGCAGCCCTCTTGAGCGGACCGTCACTGCCGTCTGGCGACAGATCCTCGGCACGGACACCCTCGCCGTGGACGACGACGTCTTCGACCTGGGCGCCCACTCCCTCCAGGCCATCCAGGCAGCCAACCGCCTCGGCGTCGAACTCGGCCGCGACATACGGGTCGCCTGGCTCTTCCAGCACCCCACCGCCGCTGGGCTGGCCGGCTTCCTCGGCGAGAACGCCCAATCAACGTCCGCACCGGCAGGACTCCCGCCGACCCTTCTCGCCGACACCGTCCTCGACCCGGGCATCCGCCCCGGCATCAGCCGCGCCCCGGACGCCACCCCCCGCCGCATCCTCCTCACCGGCGCGACCGGCTTCGTAGGCGTCCACCTGCTGGCCCAACTCCTCACAGACACGGCAGCCGAGATCGTCTGCACGGTGCGGGCCCATGACCAGGCCGAAGCAACCACACGCATCCACAAGGCACTTGAACGTCACGGCATCGCCCTCGACGAGCGGGCACGCAACCGGGTCACCGCCCTCCCCACCGACCTCGCCCGCCCCGACTTCGGCCTGACCCGCGACGCGCTCGCCGACCTCGCCGCCACCTGCGACGCGATCTTCCACAACGCCGCGACCGTCAGCATCATGCGCGACTACGCCACCCTGCGCGCCGCCAACACCGAGTCCACCCGTCAGCTGCTGCGCCTGGCCGCCGTGCGCACGACGCCCCTCCACTACGTCTCCACCCTGTCCGTGGCCCCGCCTGCGAGCCACAGCCCCGAGGTGCCGGAGGCATTCCTGCCGCCGCACGAGGGACTCCGCTACGGCTACCAGCAGTCGAAGTGGGCCTCGGAACGGCTGCTGGAGCAGGCGGCCGAGCGCGGTCTGCCGGTGACCGTGCACCGCGTGGGCCGGGTGGTCGGCCCGTCCGGCACGGGATACGTCAACGAGCGGGACTTCCTGTGGAGCGTGCTGCGGGCCGGCATCCCCGCCGGGATCGTCCCCGACCTGTTCGAGGACGAGGTCTGGACGCCCGTTGACTTCGTGGCCCGCTCCCTCGTCCACCTCTGCCTCACCCCCGGCCGTGCAGCCGGTCCGGTCTTCCACCACGCGACCCTGCCCCGGGTGCGGCTCGGTGACGTCTACGACTGGGTTCAGGAATACGGCTATCCGCTACGGCGACTGCCGCTGGCGCGCTGGCGCGAGCAACTGCCCCGCACGGCCGACGTCGCCGCCACGACGCTGGCCTTCTTCGATTCCGCCGACCGGGCCGCGCCGACCGACCTGCGCCTCGGCCACGTCCGGGCCGACAACGTCCGTGCCGGCCTGGAAGGCAGTGGCATCACCAGCCCGCCGGCCGACCGGGACCTTGTCTTCGGCTACCTGGACCACTGCGTCACCGCGGGTGTGCTGCCCACTCCGGCAACAGCCGCCAAATAAGCGGGACTTGCCGGGAACTCGCAACCACCTCGCCCCGACTACTGCAACAGAACCCCTCAGCCCATGAGCAGACCCCGCACGCAAGGAGCCCGCATGTCGATCAACCGGCCGGCCGCCACCGCCCTGGCCGCAGCCCTCTGCCTGCTCACGGCGGCATGCGGCGACTCCTCGGACAGCGACACGGCGAGCGGTACGACGACCGAGGTCGCCGTGTCGAAGACCGGCTACCCGGTGACGCTGAAGAACTGCGGACAGGCCGAGATCTTCAAGCAGGCCCCCAGCCGGGTCGTGGTCATGAACGGCGCCTCCGTCGCAGAGGTCTCCACGCTCCTCGCCCTCGGCCTCCAGGACAAGATCGTTGCCAATCAGCAGACCTACGGCATGTCCGAGGTCGCGGGCCGCGCCGCCGCCATCAAGGCCCTGCCCACAGGGAACGTGAAGCTCAACGACGCCTACGACATCCCCCGCGAGGCCATGCTCGGCCTGCGCCCCGATCTCGTCCTGTCCACCACCTCGTACGGCTTCGACGAGAAGAACGGCTTCGCCACCCGGGACCAGTTGAAAGCCGTCGGCGCCAACAGCTATGTCTCTCCGCAGGGTTGTGACCAGGACACCGCGAAGATGACCATCGCTGACAGCTACACGCTGCTGCGGGACATGGGCAAGGTCTTCAACGTCACTGACAAGGCGGAGAAGTTGATCGCCGCCTCCGAGAAGAACATCGCGGCGGTCTCGG
>NZ_BARG01000148.1 GCF_000376565.1 Streptomyces hokutonensis
CACCAAAATCCACCTGCACCCTGCACCCACCCCGGTAACCATGGCCGTATGACCACTTCGTCGAAGCCGCCCTCGCACACCGCTCGAGCCCACTCCTTCAACGCCGCCGCGGCCCAGTACGCCGAGAACCGCCCCTCCTACCCGCCCGCCCTCTTCGACGCCATCGAGGAGTTGGCCGGCCACCCCCTCGCCGGCGCCCGCGTCGCGGACGTCGGAGCCGGCACGGGCATCGCGACCGCCCTCCTGCACGCCCGTGGTGCCGACGTGATCGCGATCGAACCCGGCGACGGCATGGCGGCCCAGTTCCGCCGCGCCCTCCCCGACGTCCCGCTCGTCCGGGGCACCGGCGACGCCCTCCCCCTGACGGACAACTGCGCCGACTTCCTCACCTACGCCCAGGCCTGGCACTGGACCGACACCACCAAGTCGGTGCCGGAGGCCCTGCGCGTACTGCGCCCGGGCGGCGCGCTCGCCCTGTGGTGGAACACCAGCGCCGTCGACGTCCCGTGGATCGCCGAGCAGTCGGAACGCATCAGGATCCACTTCGGCATCGACCGCGTCGTGAAGCAGAACGGCAGCGGCCTCCACACCGCGCTCGCCGACCCCACCGGCAGGCTCGACTTCGCCCACCGAAGGGTCCGCTGGAGCCGCCGCGTCCCGGTCGACACCCACCTGGCCAACATCAGCAGCCACTCGGTCTTCCTGGTCCAGGGTGAGGAAGGCACCAACGCCTTCCTCACCGAGGAGCGAAACCACCTGCTCACCGAGTTCCCGGACGGGACCGTCGAGGAGACCTACGTCGTGGAACTCGTCGTAGCCCTCGCGTCATGACCGCGTGACCACCTCGGCGGCAGGGCTGTGGGCTGCCCCTCCCCGCGCGGTGGCCCACCCCTCCAGGGCCGCCGCGCACGCGTGGTCCAGGTGCCGCAACCCGCCCAGCTCCAGGCGTACTTCGCGGTCGTGCGGCAACGCCTCCAACGCGTCGAGCAGCTTCGGCAACCGCAGGAACGTCGCATGCCCCAGCACCCGTACGACGATCCCCGCGTCGCCGAGGTCCTCCGTCTCCACGTGGACATGGCTGATGTCCCACGCGGTCTTCGCCACCGCCAGCGTCAGCCCGACCAGCACCCCCTCGAACAGATTCCCCACCACGATCGCGACCGCGGTCACCCCGAGCACGACCACCTCACCCCGGTGCCCGCCCCACAGCCCCCGCACCTGCCGCACCGGCACGAGCTTGCAGCCGGCGTGCACGAGCAGCCCCGCCAGCGCCGCCACCGGAACCAGCCCCAGCACCCCGGGCAGCAGCGCCGTGAACAGCAGCAGCCACCCGCCGTGCAGCACCCGCGAGGCCTTGGTCCTGGCCCCCGCCTGCACGTTCGCCGCGCTCCGCACGATCACCGCGGTCATCGGCAACGCCCCGAGCACCCCGCACACAGCGTTCCCCGCGCCCTGCGCGATCAACTCCCGGTCGTAGTCCGTCCGCGGACCCCGGTGCAGCCGGTCCACCGCCGCCGCGCTGAACAACGACTCCGCCGACGCGATCAACGCGAACGCGACGACCGTCCCGATCACCCCCACTTCCGTAAGCCGCCCGAAATCCCCCCACTCCGGCACCCGCACGGCACCGACCAGCCCCCGCACCTCCACCCGCCGCACCGCCAGGTCGAACACCCCGGTCACCGCCGCAGCCAGCCCTACGGCCACCAACGGCGCCGGCACCAGCCGGGCCCCGCGCCGCCAGCGGGGCCAGAGCACCAGTACGGCAATGGTGGCACCGCCCACTGACAACGCCACCGGATCCACCAGCCCCGGCAGCGACACCAGCCCCGCGAGCTTCCCGAGCCCGTCCGCCGGCGCGGCCGCGTCGCCGAGCGCGTACACCTGCCCGGCGACCAGCACGAGCCCGATCCCGGCGAGCATCCCCTGCACCACGGCCGCCGACACGGCCCGGAACCACCGTCCCAGCCGCAGCACCCCGAGCCCCAACTGCACCACCCCGGCCGCGAACACCAGCACCCCGAGCGCCTCGACGCCGTACGCCCGCACGGCCTCGTACACGAGCACGGTCAGCCCGGCGGCCGGACCGCTCACCTGAAGGCTGCTGCCGGGCAGCGCCCCGACCACCAGCCCGCCGACGATCCCGGTGACCAGCCCCAGTTCGGCCGGCACCCCGGAGGCGATCGCCACACCCACACACAGCGGGAGCGCGACGAGAAAGACGACCAGCGAAGCGAACAGATCGGCCCTGCTCACACCACAGCGCATGACACCCATGACACGCATGACAACGGCACCTCCGAAGACAGGACAAAGCCGGACGGGAGATGCGTGGGCGCCGTACCGGGGGAGGGCACGGCGAACTGAAATCCATTGTCGGGAAAGGGAGTTGATCGCGCACTGGATTCATGTGACCACCCCGTGAACGCGGAGGCGCCCAGACCGGAGCCCTCCGCTCCGATCACGCCGCCACGCGCCTGCGCCATCCCGCACGCCTATGCGACGGCGGTACCGCCGAAACGGCTTGACGACCCCGCCCCGCGAGAGCATTATTCATCGCATGATGAATTACGTTGTCGATCCACCCGGCGCGGCCCCCGCACCCAACCCCACCCCCGCAGTCCAGGCCGAAGCCCTCACTGTCGTCCGAGGCCCCCGCACCGTCCTGCGCGGCATCGACTTCACCGTCCCGCGCGGCCAGATCACCGGCCTGCTCGGCCCCTCCGGCTGCGGCAAGTCGACCCTCATGCGCTCGATCGTCGGCACCCAGGCCAAGGTCACCG
Organism: Streptomyces hokutonensis; assembly: GCF_000376565.1. Lineage (GTDB taxonomy): Bacteria > Actinomycetota > Actinomycetes > Streptomycetales > Streptomycetaceae > Streptomyces > Streptomyces hokutonensis. The sequence continues at coordinate 2,784 of NZ_BARG01000148.1, forward strand.
GCACCCTGAACGTCCTCGGCCGCCCCGCAGGCCACCCCTCCCTCCGCACCCGCATCGGCTACGTCACCCAAGCCCCCTCCGTCTACGACGACTTGACGGTCCGTCAGAACCTCGACTACTTCGCCGCGATCCTCGACCCCGGCCGGACCGCTGCAACCCGCCGCCACGACGTCGACCGCGTCCTCACCGACGTCGACCTCGCCACCCACGCCGACGCCCTCGCCGGCAACCTCTCCGGCGGCCAGCGCAGCCGCGTCTCCCTGGCGGTCGCGCTCCTCGGCACCCCCGAACTCCTCGTCCTCGACGAACCCACCGTCGGCCTCGACCCCGTCCTCCGCCGCGACCTGTGGACCCTCTTCCACGATATCGCCGCCTCCCGCGGCGCCACCCTCCTCATCTCCTCCCACGTCATGGACGAGGCCGAGCGCTGCCACCGCCTCCTCCTGATGCGCGAGGGCGAGGTCCTCGCGGACGACACCCCCGACGCCCTCCGCACCCGTACCGGCTCCGACACCGTCGAAGCCGCCTTCCTGCACCTGGTCGACGAGGCCGTGGCCACCGCCCGCCAGAAGGAGACGACCCGATGAACACGACAACGATCACGACCACGGCCCCTACGGCACCCAGCGCCCTCAGCGTCTCCCGCACCACCGCCACCGCGGCCCGCGTCCTGCGCCAGCTCCGCCACGACCCCCGCACGATCGCGCTGCTGATCCTCATCCCGTGCGTGATGCTCGTCCTGCTGCGCTACGTCTTCGACGGCAGCCCGCGCACCTTCGACAGCATCGGTGCCTCCCTGCTCGGGATCTTCCCGCTCATCACGATGTTTCTGGTCACGTCCATCGCCACCCTGCGCGAACGCACCTCCGGCACCCTCGAACGCCTCCTCTCCATGCCCCTGGGCAAGGGCGACCTGATCGCCGGCTACGCCCTCGCCTTCGGCTTCCTCGCGGTCATCCAGTCCGCCCTGGCCACCGGTCTCGCCGTCTGGTTCCTGGGCCTCGACGTCACCGGCAGCCCCTGGCTCCTCCTCCTGGTCGCCCTCCTCGACGCCCTCCTCGGCACCGCGCTCGGCCTCTTCGTCTCGGCCTTCGCGGCCTCGGAGTACCAGGCCGTCCAGTTCATGCCGGCGGTGATCTTCCCCCAGCTCCTCCTCTGCGGCCTCTTCACCCCGCGCTCCGACATGCACCCCGTCCTGGAGGCCGTCTCCGACGTCCTGCCCATGTCGTACGCCGTCGATGGCATGAACGAAGTCCTCAAGCACACGGACATGACCGCCACCTTCGTCCGCGACGCCCTGATCGTGGCCGGCTGCGCCCTGCTGGTGCTGTGCCTGGGCGCGGCCACACTGAGGAGGCGTACGGCATAGAGGCGCACCACATGAAGGTGTTCCGCCAGCCGGACAGCCGTCTCAAGGCCGCACCGCCGGTGCGAGGATGACCCCATGACCCAGAAAGTCGCAGTCCTCGGCACCGGCAAGATCGGCGAAGCCCTGCTCAGCGGAATGATCCGAGCGGGCTGGGCCCCGGGCGACCTCCTGGTCACCGCCCGCCGCCCCGAGCGCGCCGAGGAACTCCGCGCCCGCCACGGAGTCACCCCGGTCACCAACCCCGAGGCCGCGAAGAGCGCCGACACCCTGATCCTCACGGTCAAGCCGCAGGACATGGGCACCCTCCTCGACGAACTCGCCCCGCACCTCCCCGCCGACCGCCTGGTCATCAGCGGCGCGGCGGGCATCCCCACCTCCTTCTTCGAGGAGCGCCTGGCCGCGGGCACCCCGGTCGTCCGTGTCATGACGAACACCCCCGCCCTCGTCGACGAGGCCATGTCCGTCATCTCCGCCGGCAGCCACGCCACCGAGGCCCACCTCGCGCACGCCGACGAGATCTTCGGCGCCGTCGGCAAGACACTCCGCGTCCCCGAGTCCCAGCAGGACGCCTGCACCGCCCTCTCCGGCTCCGGCCCGGCGTACTTCTTCTACCTGGTCGAAGCCATGACGGACGCGGGCATCCTGCTCGGCCTGCCGCGCGACAAGGCCCACGACCTCATCGTCCAGTCCGCGATCGGCGCCGCCGTCATGCTCCGCGACAGCGGCGAACACCCGGTCAAGCTCCGCGAGAACGTCACCTCGCCCGCCGGCACGACGATCAACGCCATCCGCGAACTGGAGAACCACGGCGTACGCGCCGCACTCATCGCCGCCCTGGAGGCAGCCCGCGACCGCAGCCGCGAACTGGCCTCCGGAAACAGCTAGAACAGCTGGAACAGCTGGAACGACCGGAAGGCCGTACGGCTACGCGGGCAGAAGTCCGATGGCCCGATACGCGGTATCGACCATCGGCTTCGCCATCTCTCTCGCCTTCTTCGCCCCATCCCGCAACACCCCCTCCACATAAGCGGGATCCGCGCACAACGCCTTGTGCCGCTCCTGCACAGGCCTGAGCAACTCGACCACTGCCTCCGCGGTGTCCTTCTTCAACGCTCCGTACGACTCATATACACCGCTCAAGTCCTCGGGGTTCCCACCTTCGCAAGCGGCCAGGATCTCCAGCAGATTGGCGACCCCCGGCCGCTCCTCCCGGTCGTAGACGACCTCCGCCCCACTGTCGGTCACGGCCCGCATGACCTTCTTCCGTACGGCGTCCGGCTCGTCCAGCAGATAGACGATCCCCGGCCCGGAGTCGTCCGACTTCCCCATCTTCGAAGCCGGCTCCTGAAGGTTCATCACCCGAGCCGCCACCGCCGGCCGAGTCGCCCGGGGCACAACGAACGTATGGCCGTACCGCTGGTTGAACCTGACCGCCAGATCCCGCGCCAGCTCCACATGCTGCGTCTGGTCGTCCCCGACCGGCACCTCGTCCGTCCCGTACGCCAGGATGTCCGCCGCCATCAGCACGGGATACGTCAGCAACGACAGCCGCACACTCCCGCCCCGCTCCCGCTCCCGCGCGGCCTTCTCCTTGTACTGGATCATCCGCCGCATCTCCCCGTCGGTGGCCACACACTCCATGACGTACGACAGCCGCGTGTGCTCGTCCACATGACTCTGTACGAACACGGTGCACAGCTCGGGATCCAGCCCCGCCGCCAGCAGTAGCGTCGCCGCCTGCCGAGTGAGCCTGCGCACGCGCGCCGGATCGTGGTCCACGGTCAGCGCGTGCAGATCGACCACGCAGAACAGGGCGTCGCTCTGCCGCTGATCCACGTCGACCCAGCGCCGGATGGCGCCCAGGTAGTTCCCCAGCGTCAGGTGCCCGGTCGGCTTGACCCCACTGAAGACCCGTGTCATCTCTCCACCTCCTGGTCGAGACCGCCGCGCCGGCCGGCCGACCCCTGGAGGGAGAAACAAGAACGGCCGCCGAGGCGGCGGCCGTTGAGTACATACGTGTGTACGGCCGCCGTCAGGCGGCCCACCACTGCTGGGTGCACGTATGTGTAGTCACGTCACCCAGCGTACGCCGCTACGAGGCTCTCCGGAGCGGAGTTGACACGCCCCGACCGCCTACGTAGTGTTCTCCGAGTTGTCCGACGTGAGCGCCGACTCCGGTCGGTCCCCGGACAGCCATTCCGCAAGTACCTACAAACAATCGACGATCCGTCGTCGCGTGTATTGCCATGCGTATTTGCGAAATGAGGAATCCGCGTTCGAAAGGACGTACCCCCCGATTCGCTCGGGACTCAGGAATCCGCTAAAGTCTCACTCGTCGGAACGGCCCAACAGCCGGGATGGCAGCCCACTCTGACTGGGAATCAGGCCCGAAAGGATCTGGTAGAGTCGGAACCGCCGG
>NZ_BARG01000147.1 GCF_000376565.1 Streptomyces hokutonensis
CCACCAGGCCCTGGAGGCCTTGCCGCGCGGCCCGGAGATACCCGGAGCCCTGGTCGGCGGTCTGTGGGTGCCGCGCCATCGTCGCGAGGGTCCCCCGCACGCGCTGGGGCTGCGCGAGCCAGCCGGCGGTACCGGGGTCGGTCCGGCCCAGCCGGTCGCCGACCAGTTGCGGGTCGCTGCCGATGACGGCGTACAGGAGGCAGTAGCCGTCGTCGGGGGTCGGGACGGCACGGCCGGTGGGGGTGACGTACGGGGACAGCGGGTTGGCGGCCGGGGTCGTGTGGGGCCGCGACTGTACGCCTGCGGCCTTGCCCTTGCCGGTACCGGACTTGGACGGTCCGCCGCTCTTCTTCGGCTGCTGCTTCGGCTGCTGCTTCACCGGTGCCGGCGTGGATGTGGACGCGGCGGTGGCCGTGGTGGTGGCGGGCGCCGGGGTGTGGGTCTGGCCGGCGGCCGGGAGGGGGGCGGTGCGGCCGTCGGGGGTCGGCCAGCGGGGCGGGGTGGTGGCGAAGGTGGTGCGCGGTGACTGTTCGGGGTTCGGGGCGCTGTCCCGGACGGTGGTGGCCAGGTCCGGCAGGGCGTCGGTGGCCGAGGTCCGGTCGGCGGCGGCCTGTATCTGCGCGGTGACGGCGGCGACGACCTGCGCCTCGCGGCGGGCGGCCTCGTTCTCGGCGTCGGTCAACTCGCCCTGGGCTTCGGCCTCCTGCTCCCTGGCACCACGCAGTTCACCGGCCCGGCGGACCACGTCCGCCGCGTCCCGCCGCGTCTTCTCCCCGGCCTTCTTGTGGACCTCTTTCGCCCTGCGGATGTCGTCCGGTCGCTGGGCGACGGTCTCCTGCGCCGTCGCCAACGCGGCCCGGTCGGTACGGAGTTGTTGGGCGGCCTGCTCGATCGTACGGTCGGCGGCGGTGATCGCGGGGATCGTGGCCCGCACGCGGGGGTCGTCGGCGACGTCGGTCGCCGGGTCGTGGGAACGCGGGGTGCCGGGCGCGGCGGGAGCGGGCACAGCACTCAACTGCCCGCCCTTCACTGCCTGTTCGGCGGCGGCACGCTCCGTGCGTACGGCATGCTCGGCCTGCGTCAGCGCGGTCAGGGCCGTCTGGAGATCGTGACGCCCCTCGGCCTCGTCCTGCACATGCCGCTGAATCGCCGACGGCAAGGTGGCGACGGCCTTCCGGGCGTCGGCCAGCTCCCGCTCCAGCCCCTTGACCACGTCCCCGGCCTCGCGCTCGGCCCGATCGGATGCGGCGGCCGTGTCCGTCGCCCGCTGGTGAGCGGCCAAGGCGTCCGCGACCGCGCGCTCCGTCTCCTCATGCGTCCTTTCGGCGTCCGCGTGCACCCGGTTGGCTTCCTTGCGGGCGGCGAAGAGGCGGGTCAGGACCTGCGGGGTGTCGTCGAGGGTGTCGGTGGCGGTGTGCAGGAGTTCGGCCTGGGCGTGGAAGGCGGTCCACGCCGTGGTGAGGTCCGGGTCGTCGGTGACGAGAGCCCCGTCTGGGGTGAACTCCCAGCGACGGATGCCCTGTTGGTCCCGCGTCATCAGCTCCAGCGGCCGGTTGCCCAGCACGGCGGCACGCGAAGCCCCGTAGAGGGCCTGACCGAGACGCGCGCCCTGCGGGTCGGCACCGAGCGCCACCCAGAACTGGACGCCACGGCTGCCGGCGGGGATCGCCGCATGCAGGCGTTCCGGCAGGGTGTGCGGCTCGGCGGTCGCCCAGTCGGGAACCAGCGCGGGCAGGTCGTGGACGTTCGGCGGCGACTCGGCCGGAGCGAGCAGACCGTGCCCGAGCAGGTCGCGCTCCTCCACCCGGAGGGTGACCGTGCCGGTGACATGACGGACGCCCTGAGGCCCCTCCACCAGCAGATGGGCGTCCACGTCGACGACGTAACTGCGCGTCCCCCGCGCCCCGTTGGCGGATGCGGCGGTGCTGCCGGACTTCAGCCAGTCGCGGCGGCTGCCCGTGGTCGTACCGCCGAAGGTCGAAGGCTGGGTCTGCCGCTGAGCCACCGGCACATTGATCCCGGCGATCTCGTGGTTGTCGTCGTCACCGCTGAACAGCGCCGTGAGCGAGGTCGCGAGGGCGTGGTCGGCACCGGCGGCCGTGCTCACCGTGTCGGTGGTGTTGTGGAGCTGGTCGAGGGTGACGTCGTCCGCGTGCGTGGAACGGCGCGGGTTGTAGAGCGTCACCGCGATCGTCGGGGGCTGGTCCGGCGGCCCTTCGAAGGGCGCGGTACCGGGCATCCTGCGGGTGAGGTCGGCGGCCAACCGGGGGCGGTCCAGGGCGACTTGCCCGGCCTGGATCAACTGGCCCAGCCGGACCGCCTGTCCCTCCACCGAGACCGAGGTGACCTGGGCGTGCCAGCCGCGTCCGCCGCGTGGGGCCACCTGGTTGAGGGCCGTCTCCACATGGCCCCAGCCGTCGAAGTGGAATGCCGGGGTGGGGCCCACCGGGTGGAACATCTGCGCGTCGGCGAGATACGGGGTGAGGGCAGGAACGGGCAGCACGGTGTTGCGCGGGTCGGCGCCGGAGAGGACGGAGGGAGCGGTCACCGTGGCCGTCGGCACGGGGGTGTTGGTCTCGGTGCCGGTGAAGCGCAGCGCCAGACCGACCGGGACGGTGCTGGTGCGCGGGTTGCCCCGCTCCAGCATCGCGTCCACCCAGCGGCGGACATCGCCGTCCGCGTCCGCCCAGGCGATGACACCGTTCTGGATCAGGCCGCCGATGACGTTCGGCGGCCAGTCCACGACGAGTGCCGAGCGGACGGACAGCTCGTACTCGTACTCCAGGCCGTCGAAGTCCGCGCCGTTGTCGGTGCGCAGCCAGAAGCGGTTGTCGGCGGTGGTCGCCCGCCGGGTGGAGACGCTGGTCGCCGATTGCGGGGTGAAGACCGGCGCGACACGGTCCGTCTTCGAGTGGTCGTCCCCCTGGTTCGGGCGGATGTAGCGGTTGGTCACCGTGACCGGGAGCTGTGTCTGGCGGACCGAGGCGCGCGTGGTGGTGCGGCCGGCGGCGGTGTGCGACTGCCACTGTTCGAGACCCGAGCCGGGCGTCGAGGAACCCCGGAGGCCCGACAGATCCTGGGTCCGGTCGGGCCGTGCCGTCAGCGTGACCTCGACCAGCCGCTCGCCGCCGTAACCGTGGTGGCGGAAGTGGAAGCGGGTGGTGGCCCGGCGCGGGGTGCCGTCCGGGCCGCGGCCTGGCAGTGAGCGCAGTCCGGCGGTCGAGGTGAGCTGGGCGATCCGGCTGTCCACGCCCTGCTGGTAGCCGGGGTGTCCCGGGGTGACCGCGCCCGGCGCCTCGGCCTCCACCAGCGCGAGCAGCTCGCGCCTGACCTCGCCGCGCCGTTCCCTCCTGCCGAGCGGCACCAGCTGGATCTGGCCGGCGGCGACCGCGGCGGCGGGCCGTCGCCGGTACTCGGTGACCGAGAGGACTCCGCCGAGACCCAGTTCACGGTTCCGCACGTACGCCGCCGGCAGATGCGCCTGGCCCTGGACCGGTCCAGGGGCGGGATTCCGCAGCGCCGTCATCCACCGTGCGTCACGGTTGAGTTGGCCCTGCGTCATGAGGAACTGGAGGCCGTCCGGGACGTCGACCACGAAGGTCACGGGGTCGATCGTGCCGAGGTCGCCGACGCCGTTGAGCAGTGCGCGGGAACCGGCCCGGACCGTGACCACATAGGTGACGTCCGCGACCACCCGGTGCAGGTCACCGCTCTCTGTGGGCGTGCGGTTGACGCCCGTGCTGGCGGCGAGCGTGTCGGCGGTGTCGGTACGGGACACCCGGCCGAGCCGTACGGACGGGTTGAACTGGAACTTGTTCGGCTTGCCCGCGCTCTGACTGGTGGAGACCGAACCGTCCGACTCCGGACCGGTGTTGCCCTGCGCCGCCGGTGTGGACGGGTTCTGGGTGACCACCGCGGTGCCGCCCGACTGGCCCGATTTTCCAAGGGACTTGAGCTGCTGGGCACTGTCGGTGGCGGAGACACCCGTCTCCAGATACTGCCGGGTGGTGTCCAGCAGCCGGGGCCGGTACGCGACGGCCTGGATCTCCAGCGAGTACTGCCCGTCCGCGAGCGTCCCCGGCAGGCTCAGACCCTCGACCACATAGGCGTTCTTGAACAGTTCGTGCCCGTGGGCGACGAGACTGCCCGGCGTGATCGCGGCGTGCCGGGTCTCGGCGGCGCGCGTCGTACTGTCCGTCAAGCCGTGCCCGGCGAGCGGCAGGACAGCGGCACGCCCGGGCTCACCGTCGGCCGCCGGGGCGGGCTGCTGCACGCCGGGTGCGGTGAGCGGGAGGATCGGGCCGGTGGCCGGGGTGGCGGGCGTCTGCCGCGCCTGGCGGCGGATGGTGGCGGCGGCCCGCCGGAAGGCCGACTCGATCGCCGCGGAACCCCGCACGGTGTCGATCAGCGCGTCGTCCGGCACCCGCACAAGACCCGCACGCGGCACGCCCTGGTCGTCGGTCCCTTCGAGCCGCTCCGTGTCGGTCGCGTCCATCGCACGCGGCGCCCCGTCGGCCGGTGCGGTGGGCACCGTAGGGGTCCCCGAGGGCGCGTGCGTACGGCCGTCCGGCACCGCGAGGCGCAGCGAGCCGGCGACCGTCGGCGGGTGGGCGACGGGGGGCGCGGGGGCGGCCGGGGCCGGAGCCGCCGCCCTGTTGATGTTCTCCCCGAACCGCTCGGTGGGCCGCTCGCCGTCGCCCGCGTACAGGTCGAGGCCCAGCCGCACCGGCACGTCGAACGCGTGACTGTTCTGGTTGGTGGCGATGAAGAACTGGTCGTGCCCGGTGGCACCGCCCACGGTGTCGCCGTGCGTGATCTGCCCGCCGTGCTGGTAGTCGCCCCCGAACCCGATCGACCCCCACCGGCCCAGCGGCCCGCTGACACTGCCCATCGGCCCGAACGCGCCGCCGTACGACTCACCGCGCTGCTCGGCGTCGGTGCCCGCCAGCTGGGCCAGACCCATGACCTGGATACCCGGCAGGACCAGGCTGTGCGTGCTGGGCTGATGGAATTCGCGGGTCGCGGTGAGGAGCAGCCGGACCCGGCGGACGCCGGTGTCGGTACTGTTCGGCACCTCGAAGTGCAGGGCGTGCCCGCCGTCGACCATCGCGTCCGTGGCGGCCCGCAGCCCCGTACGCGAACGCGCCTCCCGCAGCCGGCGCAGGTTGTTGAGCTGGGCGTGCAGCCGGATCTGGTGCTCGGGCTCGTAGTTGCGCACCACGCCCGTCCCGGTGGGAGCGGACGGCAGGAAGCCCTCGCGGCGCAGCCAGGCCTCGGCCTCGGCGAAGAGACCCTCCGCGCCGGTGACACCGAGCGGCGCCGCGCTCAGTCCGATGCCGTCCAACCGCTCCAGCGCGTCCGGGAGTTCACGCCGCTCCGTCCCGCTCGGCGGCTGCCCGGTGGCGTCCGCCTTGCTCAGGACCCGTAGATCCATACCGCGCGGCCGGGTCAGCGCCGGGGCCGCCGTCTCCGTACCGTCCGGCCGGATCAGCGTGACCCGGTACGTGACCGCGGTGGGCGCGAGCAGATGGCCCCGGTTGGTGCGGATGGCGTGCATCGTGCCGGCCGAACTGCCCGCGCTGTACGTGTTGGTGACGGTCGCCTGCCCCTGTCCACGCACACCGAGGCTGCCGCCGATGACGCGCGAGGCGTTCGGATGCCCTTGGCTGTGGTCGCCCGTGAGGGCAGCGGCCGCGCTGCCGCTGACGCCGATACCGCTGGTGTACTTCGACGAGAGGTCGACCTTCGCCGTGTTGACCAGATGGCTCTCCAGGTTGATCTGACCCGGGGTGCTCTGCCGCAACGGGGTACTGGTCCCCGGCTCGGTGACCACATGCAGCATGCCGACCGCGTTGCCGCCGGCATCGGTGATCACGGGCGAGTAGATGCCGCCGTCCACCTGCATGGGCAATGTGCCGCGCAGCACCTGTTCGGAGAGGAAGTCGGAGACCTGCCCGGCGGCCGTGTCGTCGAGGTCCGCCTGGAAGGTCTGGTGGACATGCTCGTACAGGGCGCGCGGGTCGATCACCGAGTCGACGCCGTAGAGCGGGAGATCGGCCACATCGGCCGGCGCGGGCAGCGAACCCGCCGCCGGATCGGGAGTCGTGAGGTGCCGGGGGAACCAGATCGTCGTCGGACCGTGCGCCTCCGGCTCGCTCCAACCGTCGGCAGCGGGGGCATCGGTGCGCACCCGCCAGTGAGTGGTGAACTCCACCGGATCGGAAGGCTCGTTGGACCGCTGGGCCGACGTCGTCTGCACAGCCTGCGTGACCGTCGTCGCGTCGCTCGCCTGGTTGTGCGTGAGCGAGAGCGTCACCGACCCGTCCACCGCCCGCACCGGGGTGGGTGCCGGGATCGGCCACGAACCGGTCCACGGCACCTGCACCGTGCGGTATGTCCCCGACGGCTGACTGGAGAAGTTCTCCCGCGTCCCGAACCCACGCCGTTCCACATGCTTGTCGGGGTCCCGCGTGTCGAATCGGCCCTGCCGCAGCGACTCCCTGGCGTCGGACAGCGTCAGCTGTATGTCGACGGTGTGATCGTTCCCGTCGACGCGGACCGTGATGCGGTAACCGCCGTTCGAGCGCAGATACGGCAGTTGC
>NZ_BARG01000146.1 GCF_000376565.1 Streptomyces hokutonensis
CGCATCCCCCTCCATCCCGTCCCCGAACACAATCAACTGCTCCGACTCCACGGTGAGTTGAAGCGAAGCGGAACCGGCGAGCTCACCCGCCACCAACGACGTCCCCGTCACCGGCGAAGGCCAGGCCTCCCGTACGAACCACACCAGCCTGTCCTCCGAGGGGTGTGGCAGGGCGAGGGCACTGCCCCGCTCCTGCCACACCGACCGAAGCCACCCCGTGGCCCCGGTGCCCGTTCCCACGAGCACCCCGGAGGACGCCTGGGCCTCGACGACACCCCCGTCGCCCTCCAGGCCCAGGCGGTATCGGGCCGTCTGATGGCCGACGGCTCCCAGATAGATCTCGTTCAAGGCCACCAACCGCTGCGTGTCGTCGGCGACGGCCTCGACCATGGTGAGTTCGTCGACACCGGTGCCGGCCGCGAGCGCGGCGGGCAGCAGGACGGCGGCGTCCGACGGCCGGTGCCGGACCAGGACGCCCGGATTGCGCCCGGGGTCCGTGTCGAAGCCCAACACAGGCTGCCCGGTGAGGTACTTGGCGACGTTCGCGACCAGCCCGTCCTGCCCGACCACGACCACCACGTCCTCCGGCGCGAACAGGAACCGGTCCAAGTCGGCGCGCTCGACCTGCGTCTGACGCCAGGTCAGCGGTACCGCCGAGGAGACGTCGGCCAGCGCCCGCCGCGTCCGGCGGTGCCGTTCGGCGACCTCCTCGATGTCCCGGCCGCGCGACCGCAGGAAGTACGCGGCCTGGCCGTGCGTCCCGTGCCGGGCCACCAACTCCTCGTACTCCGTGGTCCGGTGGACGAGGACGACCCGCGGTGCGAGACTCACGCGCCGGCCTCGCCGCCACCGGCGCCGAGCCTGGCGAGCAGCCCCGTGAGCACGTCCGGCGAGATCGTGACGCTGTCGATGTTCGGCAGGTTCTCCGCGAGCCGCGTCCCGGTGAGCGCGTTCAGCGTGGCGACGTCGACATCCGCGTGCACCCGCAGCCAGGCCGCCTGGGCATGTGCCCGCGCGTCACCCACCTCGCGCGAACCCTCGGCCTCGGCACGGGCGAGCCGTACGGAACGCGCCGCCTCGGCGTCGGCGAGCCGTACCGTCCGGGTCGCCTCCGCCTCCGCGCGGACCCCGTCGGCCGCCGCGTGCTCCTCGGCCTCGCGGCGGGCGTTCGTGCCGCGCTGGTCGACCAACTGCTCCTCGCGGCGGGCGAGTTCGATCTGGCTGTCGAGCTCGTTCTCGGCGATCGCCCGTTCGCGCTCTACGGCCACCGCCCGCCGTTCGTAGGTGGCCTTGTCCGCCTCCTGCTGGATCTGCTCGCGGGCCGGGGTGCGCAGCGCCCGCTCCACCTCGGGCTCGGGCCGCAGCGCCATCACGCGGACGGCGACCACCTCGATGCCGGTGGCGGGGAGGCGGGGTTCGGCGCCGAGCCCGGCCGCGATCCGCTCCCGTACCGCCGTCACCCCGTCGACCAGCGCGGACGAGAGGGTCGTCCGGGCGAGGACAGCCAGCGCGTGCTGCTGGGCCGTCTCGGTCAGCAGGGTGCCCAGCTGCTCAAGGGGCGCGCCGCGCCACACGCCCGTGTCCGGGTCGACGGAGAAGTCGAGCCGTGCGGAGGCGAGGGCCGGGTCGCTGATGCGGTAGGTGACGGTCGCCTGGACCGCCACGTCCTGGAAGTCGGACGTACGGGCATGGAAGGTCATGGCCAACTCCCGGTCGTCGACCGGCACTTCGGAGAGCGCGGCGGTCAACGCGCGGAACCAGAAGCTGAGTCCGGGCCCGTCGTGCAGCAGCTTGCCCGAGCGGTGGTGGCGGATGTGCGCCGTCGGAGCCCCGCGCAGGTGGCGCCAGCCCAGGCGCCGGGTGATGTCGGCCATCAGAGTCCCTCAGATCCGGTCAGAAGATCCCGTGGGATCCCGCATCGATCTCGTCAGTAAGACGATAATCGCCCGGCGTACTTGTCGTCAAGAGGACGAGAACAAGTGGCAGTACGACAAGTAGGGGGTGAACTCGGTCGGAGATGGTCAGGATGGAGACATGGCACTCCATGTCGACTCCGAGACCGGGCGGCTCCGCCGCGTCATCCTGCACCGGCCGGATCTCGAGCTCAAAAGGCTCACCCCCAGCAACAAGGACGCCCTCCTCTTCGACGACGTGCTCTGGGTGCGCCGGGCGCGCGCCGAGCACGACGGCTTCGCGGACGTGCTGCGCGACCGCGGCGTCGCGGTCCATCTGTTCGGCGACCTGCTCGCCGAGTCCCTGGCGATCCCGGCGGCCCGGTCGCTCGTCCTGGACCGCGTCTTCGACGAGAAGGAGTACGGCCCCCTCGCCACCGACCACCTCCGCGCCGCCTTCGAGGCGCTGCCCGCAACCGACTTGGCCGAGGCGCTGGTCGGCGGCATGACCAAGCGCGAGTTCCTGGAGGCCCACGCGGAGCCGACCTCCGTCCGCTTCCACGTCATGGACCTCGACGACTTCCTCCTCGCCCCCCTCCCCAACCACCTCTTCACCCGCGACACCTCCGCCTGGATCTACGACGGCGTCTCCGTCAACGCCATGCGCTGGCCGGCCCGGCAGCGGGAGACCGTCCACTTCGAGGCGATCTACCGGCACCACCCGCTCTTCCGCACCGAGAAGTTCCACGTCTGGTCCGAGGGGCAGGCCGACTACCCGTCCACCATCGAGGGCGGGGACGTGCTCGTCATCGGCAACGGCGCGGTGCTCATCGGCATGAGCGAGCGGACCACCCCGCAGGCCGTCGAGATGCTCGCGCACAAGCTGTTCGCCGAGGGCTCCGCGCGGACGATCGTGGCGCTCGACATCCCCAAGCAGCGCGCCTTCATGCACCTCGACACGGTGATGACGATGGTCGACGGCGACACCTTCACCCAGTACGCGGGGCTCGGCATGCTGCGGTCGTACACCATCGAACCGGGCGTCGGCGACAAGGAGTTGAAGGTCACCGACCATCCGCCGGAGCACATGCACCGCGCGATCGCCGCCGCCCTCGGGCTGGACGGGATCCGGGTCCTGACCGCCACCCAGGACGTGCACGCCGCCGCGCGCGAGCAGTGGGACGACGGCTGCAACGTCCTCGCCGTCGAGCCGGGCGTCGTCGTCGCCTACGAGCGCAACGCCACCACCAACACGTTCCTGCGCAAGCAGGGCATCGAGGTGATCGAGATCCCGGGCAGTGAGTTGGGCCGGGGCCGGGGCGGGCCGCGCTGCATGAGCTGTCCGGTCGAGCGTGAGGCCGTATAGAAATTCGAGGTATCGTATAGAATTCCAATAGTCCCTGTTCTCGTGTACCCCTGTACCCGCACCGATGGAGCGCCCCCATGGCGACAGTCCCGACCGCCCTCGCCGGCCGCCACTTCCTCAAGGAGCTGGACTTCTCCGAGGAGGAGTTCCGCGGCCTGATCGAGCTGGCCGCCGAGCTGAAGGCCGCCAAGAAGGCCGGGGGCGAGACGCGGTACCTGTCGGGGAAGAACATCGCGCTGATCTTCGAGAAGACCTCGACGCGCACCCGCTGCGCGTTCGAGGTCGCCGCGGCCGACCAGGGCGCCTCGACGACCTACCTCGACCCGTCGGGCTCGCAGATCGGGCACAAGGAGTCCGTGAAGGACACCGCACGGGTGCTCGGCCGGATGTACGACGGCATCGAGTACCGCGGGGACAGCCAGGCCGCAGTGGAGGAGCTGGGCGCGTACGCGGGCGTCCCGGTCTTCAACGGGCTCACCGACGACTGGCACCCCACCCAGATGCTCGCCGACGTGCTCACCATGACCGAGCACAGCGACAGGCCGCTCAAGGAGATCGCCTTCGCCTACCTCGGCGACGCCCGCTTCAACATGGGCAACTCCTACCTGGTCACCGGCGCGCTGCTCGGCATGGACGTACGGATCGTCGCCCCGAAGTCGTACTGGCCCGCCGAGGAGATCGTCACCGCCGCCCGCGCGCTCGCCGAGCGGAGCGGCGCGCGGATCACGCTCACCGAGGGGATCGAGGACGGTGTCGCGGGCGCCGACTTCGTCGTCACCGACGTGTGGGTCTCGATGGGCGAGCCCAAGCAGGTCTGGGACGAGCGGATCGCGGCCCTCGCGCCGTACGCCGTGACCATGGACGTCCTGCGGGCCACCGGCAACCCGGACGTCAAGTTCCTGCACTGCCTGCCGGCATTCCACGACCTCGGCACCAAGGTCGGCCGCGAGATATACGAGACCCACGGCCTCGACTCGCTGGAGGTCACGGACGAGGTCTTCGAGTCGGCCCACTCGGTCGTCTTCGACCAGGCGGAGAACCGGCTGCACACGATCAAGGCGGTCCTGGTGGCGACGCTCGCCTGATCAGTCCTTGAAACGAGGGCCGGCTATCCCGCCGGACGCCACTGCGCCGGTACGACGGGCAGCCGGAACCACACCGCCTTGCCCGACTCGGTGGGGCGGTGGCCGCACGAGGAGCTGAGCGCGCGGATCAGCAGCAGGCCGCGCCCGTGCTCCTGCCAGGGGTCGGGCTCCTCGTCGGCGGGCTTGGTCAGAGTCACGGGCGGCTCCGGGTCGGGGTCGTGCACCTCGACGCGGCAGCCGGAGGGCAGCAGCTCGACCACGAGCTCTATGGGGGCGTCACCGGCGGTGTGCTCCACCGCGTTCGCGACCAGCTCCGCCGTCAGCAGCTCCGCGGTGTCACTGTCGGCCGTGTGCTTCACCTCGGAGAGAGCCGTACGGACCAGTGCGCGGGCCACCGGCACGGCCGCGGCGGTGTGCGGCAGTGCGATGCGCCAGGAGGCGGAGGCGGAGGGGCGTTCTTGCAAGGCGGGTCCGTTCATGGAGCAGGCTGTCCTGCTTTCAACTATATGAATGGTACGGCGCCCTTTGTCAGGGTCTCTCGGCGGGCACCGTACGGGACCTTCGTCCCGGTACCGAGCGGCATACCCGGTACAACGCCCTCTCTCGCACGACAGCTCCCCTTGTTACCGCGCTATTGACATCTCGTGACGGCTGCGACGACGACAGGTCATTTCGGCATGGCAGAAGAACGCCCTCGGGCCCCCGTTTCGAACGGGGGCCCGAGGGCGTAGCGGGGCGACGAGGATCAGGTCAGGTCGGCCATCCCCGCGGTGAGCGTGGCGCCGTCCGCCGGGTCGATCACCAGGAACGCGCCCGTGCGACGGGAGACCGCGTAGTCGTCGAGCGCGAGCGGCTCGGCGGTGCGCAGGGTGATCAGGCCCAGGTCGTTCGCCGTCAGCTCCGCGGCACCACCGAGATCGCGTACGACGGCCTTCACCGTCCGCGTCGTGTGCCGCAGCAGCACCCGGTCGCCGACCCGCAGCGGTCGGTCGGCCAGATGGCACACGGCGGCCCGGACGTCCTGGGTGAGCACGGGTCCGTCGGCCCCGGTGGTGATCATGTCGCCGCGCGACACGTCCCGCTGGTCGGCGAGACGGAGACTCACCGACTGCGGTGCGTACGCCGCGTCCGCCTCGGTGCCGAGCACGGAGATCCCGGTGATCTCGGAGGTCTCACCGGACGGATGAACCGTCACCCGGTCCCCGACCCGCAGCGAACCGGACACCAACTGCCCCGCGTACCAACGGACTTCACCGTCCCGGATGACGTACTGCACAGGGAAACGGGCCGGCGCGTCGGACGGCTCGGCGCCCACCGGGACGTTCTCCAGGAACTCCAGCAGGGCCGGGCCCTCGTACCAGTCCATGTGCGTGGAACGGTCCACCACGTTGTCGCCGACGAGCGCCGACACCGGGATCGGCGTGAAGGACGGCAGCCCCGACTCGGCCGCGTGGCCCGCGAATTCCTCGACGATCCGCTCGAAGACCGCCTGCTCGTACCCGACGAGATCCATCTTGTTGACGGCCAGCACCACGTGCGGCACCCGCAGCAGCGCGGCCACGGCGGCATGCCGCAGCGTCTGTTCCACGACACCGTTGCGCGCGTCGATCAGGACGATCGCCAGCTCGGCGGTGGAGGCACCCGTCACCATGTTGCGGGTGTACTGCACGTGGCCGGGGGTGTCGGCGAGGATGAACCGCCTGCGGGGCGTGGCGAAGTAGCGGTAGGCCACGTCGATGGTGATGCCCTGTTCGCGTTCGGCGCGCAGGCCGTCGGTGAGGAGCGCGAGGTCCGGCGCGTCCTGGCCGCGGTCGGCCGACACCCGTCGTACGGCTTCGAGCTGGTCGGTGAGGACCGACTTGGAGTCGTGCAACAGCCGTCCTACGAGCGTGGACTTGCCGTCGTCGACCGAACCGGCCGTCGCGAACCGCAGCGTGTCGATGGTGGTCGTGCTCATGGTTAGAAGTACCCCTCGCGCTTGCGGTCTTCCATCGCGGCCTCGGACAGCTTGTCGTCGGCACGCGTGGCGCCCCGCTCGGTCAGCCGGGAGGCCGCTATCTCGGCGATCACGTCGTCGAGCGTGGCGGCGTCGGAGTCGACGGCGCCCGTGCAGGACATGTCACCGACGGTCCGGTACCGGACCTGGCGCTTCTCGACGGTCTCCTCCGCCTTCGGCCCGCCCCACTCACCGGCGGTCAGCCACATGCCGCCCCGGCTGAAGACCTCGCGGTAGTGCGCGAAGTAGATGTCGGGGAGATCGATGCCTTCGCGGGCG
>NZ_BARG01000145.1 GCF_000376565.1 Streptomyces hokutonensis
AGTGCGTCCGCCTGCCCTTGTGCGCGCGCTTGTCTCCGCCCGGGGCGCGTCCGCCTGCCCTTGTGCGCGCGCTTGTCTCCGCCCGGGGCGCGTCCGCCTGCCCTTGTGCGCGCGCCTGTCCCCGCCCGGGGCGCGTCCGCCCGCCCTTGGTGCGCGCGCCTGTCCCCACCCGCAGCGCGTTCACCCGCCCTTGATGCACGCGCCTGTCCCCACCCGCAGCCCGTCCACCCGCCCGCCACGCGCCGGGCGCAACCCACCGCCCCCGCGCGCACCGGCCGCTGCCACACGCGCCCGCCCGCGCCCTGCGCCCCCGCCCAACTCCCCCCACGCCTGCCCCTGCTGAACACCCACCCCGCACCCGACGTATCAGACCCGCATGAAGTATCGCCACAACGCGGCCCCGCGCCGGAGATGGCCGGTTGCCGTACCCCGCACAGGGCGGGGACAGCAACCGGCTCCCCCGCGCAAAGCGCCGCCCCGTAGTCTGTCCTCCGTGGCAGAACCAGTCGTGCGCATCCCGGATGCGAAGGTCGCGCTGTCCACGGCGTCCGTGTATCCGGAGTCGACGGCGACGGCCTTCGAGATCGCCGCGCGCCTCGGCTACGACGGCGTCGAGGTCATGGTGTGGACCGACCCGGTCAGCCAGGACATCGAGGCGCTGCGCAGACTCAGCGACTACCACCAGGTCCCGATCCTCGCCGTGCACGCGCCGTGCCTGCTCATCACGCAGCGGGTGTGGTCGACCGACCCGTGGATCAAGCTCCAGCGCGCCCAGGCGGCGGCCGAGAAGCTCGGCGCGAGCACGGTCGTGGTGCATCCGCCGTTCCGCTGGCAGCGCCAGTACGCGCGGGACTTCGTCAGCGGGATCTGGCGGATGGCGAACGAGACGGATGTGCGGTTCGCCGTAGAGAACATGTACCCGTGGCGCTACCGCGACCGCGAGATGCTCGCCTACGCCCCCGAATGGGACGTCACGCAGGACGACTACCGGCACTTCACGATCGACCTCAGCCACACCGCGACCGCCCGCACCGACGCGACCGAGATGATCGGGCGGATGGGTGATCGTCTCGGGCATGTCCATCTCGCGGACGGCAACGGCTCGAACAAGGACGAGCACTTGGTCCCCGGGCGCGGCACCCAGCCCTGCGCCGAGCTGCTGGAACGGCTCGCGACGACCGGCTTCGACGGCCATGTCGTCATCGAGGTCAACACCCGGCGCGCGATGTCCGGCGCCGAACGCGAGGCCGATCTCGCGGAGGCGCTCGCCTTCACGCGGCTGCATCTGGCCTCGGCCGTGAAGGTGCCCCGGCGGTGACCGACGCCACCGCCAAGCGCCGGGGCCGGCCCCCTCGTACGGAAGCCGCCGACACCCGCGACCGCATCCTGGCCGCGGCCCGGGAGGAGTTCTCCGAGCGGGGGTACGAGAAGACGTCCGTGCGCGGGATCGCGAAGGCGGCAGGAGTCGACTCGGCGCTCGTTCATCACTACTTCGGTACGAAGGAGCAGGTCTTCGAGGTGGCCATCGCGGTCGCCTTCGCCCCGGCGGCCAACGCGCCGGAGGCGGTCGCCGACGGGCCGCTGGACGGGGTCGGCGAGCGGCTGACCCGCTTCATCTTCGGCGTCTGGGAGAACCCAGCCACCCGTAAACCGCTGCTTGCGGTCGTCCGGTCCGCCGTCAACAACGAGGCCGCCGCGGCCGTCTTCCGTCGGCTCGTGGTCGCCCAGGTGCTGGGCCGGGTCGCCGCCCAGCTGGACGTCCCGGACGCGGAACTGCGCGCCGAGCTGGCCGCGGCGCAGCTGGTGGGGACGGCCATGCTGCGGTACGTGATCAAGGTCGAACCGTTGGCCTCGGCCGATCCGGAGCAGATCATCGCGCGGGTCGCGCCCGTGGTGCAGGGCCACTTGACGGGGCCCTGAGCCGCCGTACGCCGAGACAGGCATCCCGCGATACGGACACCGTGTCCGCCCCCTGGATGACCGGCGTACGCTCAATAGCAGCCCTATCTGTCTGAAGGAGCGAGCGACGATGCCCGAGCTGAGGTCCCGCACAGTCACCCACGGCCGCAACATGGCGGGCGCACGCGCCCTTATGCGCGCCTCCGGTGTACCCGGTGCGGACATCGGCCGGAAACCGATCATCGCGGTGGCGAACAGCTTCACCGAGTTCGTGCCCGGCCACACCCACCTGCAGCCCGTCGGCCGGATCGTCAGCGAGGCGATCACCGCGGCCGGCGGCATCCCGCGCGAGTTCAACACCATCGCGGTCGACGACGGCATCGCGATGGGCCACGGAGGCATGCTCTACAGCCTGCCGTCCCGCGACCTGATCGCGGACAGCGTGGAGTACATGGTCGAGGCGCACTGCGCCGACGCCCTCATCTGCATCTCCAACTGCGACAAGATCACCCCGGGCATGCTCATGGCGGCGCTCCGCCTGAACATCCCGACGGTCTTCGTCTCCGGCGGCCCGATGGAGGCCGGACGCGCCACGCTCCAGGACGGCACGGTCCGCACGCTGGACCTGATCGACGCGATGGTCGACGCGGCCAACGAGAGCATCTCCGACGCGGACGTCCTCAACATCGAGGAGAACGCCTGTCCGACCTGCGGCTCCTGTTCCGGCATGTTCACCGCCAACTCGATGAACTGCCTGACCGAGGCCATCGGCCTCTCGCTGCCGGGCAACGGCTCGGTCCTCGCCACGCACACCGCCCGCAAGGGCCTGTACCAGGACGCGGCCCGCACGGTGATGGACATCACCCGCCGCTACTACGAGCAGGACGACGAGACGGTCCTGCCGCGCAACGTCGCCACCTTCGCGGCCTTCCAGAACGCCATGGCCCTCGACATCGCGATGGGCGGCTCCACCAACACGATCCTGCACCTGCTGGCGGCGGCGCAGGAGGCGGGCGTCGCGTTCGGCCTGGAGGAGATCAACGAGGTCTCGCGCCGGGTCCCGTGCCTCGCCAAGGTCGCCCCGAACGTCGCGAAGAGCCGCACGTACTACATGGAGGACGTGCACCGAGCCGGCGGCATCCCCGCCCTGCTCGGCGAACTGCACCGCGCGGGCCTGCTCAACGAGGACGTGCACTCCGTCCACAGCCCGTCCCTCGCGGACTGGCTGAAGACGTGGGACGTGCGCGGCGGATCGCCTTCTCCGGAGGCCGTCGAACTGTGGCACGCGGCCCCGGGCTGCGTCCGCTCCGCCGAGGCCTTCTCCCAGTCCGAGCGCTGGGAGGCGCTGGACGAGGACGCGGCCGAGGGCTGCATCCGCTCCGCCGAGCACGCCTACTCCAAGGACGGCGGCCTCGCGGTCCTCAAGGGCAACCTCGCCGTCGACGGCTGCGTCGTGAAGACGGCCGGCGTCGACGAGTCCATCTGGACCTTCGAGGGCCCGGCGGTCGTCTGCGAGTCGCAGGAAGAGGCCGTCGAGAAGATCCTCAACAAACAGGTCACGCACGGCGACGTCGTCGTCATCCGCTACGAGGGCCCCAAGGGCGGCCCGGGTATGCAGGAGATGCTCTACCCGACGTCCTTCCTCAAGGGCCGCGGCCTCGGCAAGACCTGCGCCCTGATCACCGACGGCCGCTTCTCCGGCGGCACTTCGGGCCTGTCGATCGGCCACGCGTCGCCCGAGGCGGCGTCCGGCGGCACCATCGCCCTCGTCGAGGACGGCGACCGCATCCGCATCGACATCCCGAACCGCTCCATCGAACTCCTCGTGGACGACGCCGAGTTGGCCCGCCGCGAGGCCGCGCTGGACGGCCGCTACGCCCCGAAGAACCGCGAGCGCAAGGTCTCGGCCGCCCTGCGCGCGTACGCCGCGATGGCCACCAGCGCGGACCGCGGCGCGGTGCGGGACGTCAGCAAGCTCGGCTGAGGCACAACTGCTCCTGGGGCCGCCTCCGTTCCGACGGGGGCGGCCCTTTTGCTGCCCCGCTACGGCTACCGGGCCGCGGCGGTAAGGGGGTTCGCCTCGCTACGACCATCAGCCCCCGGGCGTAAGGCAGTTCGCGTTGCTACGGCTACCAGGCCCCGGGCGTAAGGCAGTTCGCGTTGCTACGGCTACCAGGCCCCGGGAGCAAGGGAGTTGACGGCGAAGACCGTGCCGTCGGGGGCGGCGGCGTAGACGCGGTTGTCGGCTACGACGGGTTCGGGCAGCGCCGCGCTGATCCGGTCCGAGTTGGAGTCGAGGCGCGCGGGGGTCTGCCCGACGAGCTGGCCCACACGGGCATCGACGGCGAGCAGCCGCCCGTCCGCCGCGGTCACGTACACCTGCCTGCCGTCCGTGACCGGCGTGGAGCTCCGTAGTACGGCCGTTTCCAGACCCCACAGCCGCTTCCGTGTCTCCATGTCCACGGCCGTCATCGATCCACCGGTTCCCATGAGGTAGACGACGTTCCCGCGGACGGTCGCACGGGCCTGGTCGAGCCGCACGGGCAGCGTCACGCGCCGCGTGGCTCCGGTCTCCGGGGTGTAGCGGACCACGGCCTGCGTGGCCCCGTAGACCGTGTCGACCGAGAGCAGGAAGACGGACCCGTCCGCCGTGCCGACGGGCTGCACCGACCCCTTCAGCCGCGCGTCCCAGCGCACCTCACCCGTCTCCGGATCGACCGCCGTCACCCGCGTGCTCGACCCGTCCGCCGACGTGTTCGTCGCGTACGCCAGGGTGTCCCCGGTGAACGAGGCGAAGTAGGGCGCCTGTTGGCCCGTAATCCGGTGGCTCCATTTCTCGACGCCCGAAGCGCCGTCCACGCCCGTGACCGTGCCGTCCGCGTGGGTGAGCAGGAGCACACCTCCGGCCTCCGCCAGCCCGGTCTCCGCGGGTACGGTCTGCTGCCAACGCGTCCTGCCCGAGGCGGGATCGAGGGCTTCCAGACGCCGGCCGTCGTCCAGCGCGGGATGCACGAGGCCACCCGACAGGACCGGCGGCCCGCCCGTCCGGGTCGTGGTGACGGCGTGCCGCCACAGCAGACGGCCGTCGGACGGGTCCAGGGCGAACACCACCCCGGGCTGCGCGCAGAACAACTTCCCCGCCCCGTAGGAACATTGGGGGGTGCTCTGCTTGGAGACCGGTGCCGTCTTCCACCCGCCGAACACGGCGCTGGGCGTGGTGTGCGGGGTGGCGCCCTGTGGTGTCGGGCGGCTGTCGTCGGACAGTTGGAGCGCGGCGAGCGTGCCGATCGCGGCCAGCCCGAGCGCACCCGCCCCGAGCGCGACCCGCTTGCGCAACCGTCTCCCGCGCCACCGTCCGGGCTGTTCAGGCTGTTCGGGCTCTGCGGCGGGGGGCTCCGCCACCGGGGTGACACCGGCCCGCTGTGACGGTATGTACGCCTGCGTGTCGTACGAGGCCGACACCGACCGCAGTTCACGCATCAGCTCGTCCGGCGTGGGCCGGTCCTCGGGCTCCTTGGCGAGGCAACGCAGCACCAGCGGCGCGATATTCTCCGGCAGACCGGCCAAGTCCGGCTCGTCGTGGACGACTTGATAGGCGACGACGTACGGGCTGTCGGAGTCGAAAGGACCGCGCCCCGTCGCCGCGTGCACCAGGACGGACCCGAGCGCGAAGATGTCGGCGGCCGGCCCGACCTCTCGCGGCCGCCGGAACTGCTCCGGTGCCATGAACGGCGGCGTGCCGATCAACTTGCCCGTTTCCGTGCGCAGTTCGCTGTCTTTCGGCCGCGAGATACCGAAGTCGATGACCTTCGGCCCGTCCTCGGCGAGCAGTACGTTGCTCGGCTTGAGATCCCGGTGGACGACACCGACCCGGTGGATGTCACGCAGCGCCTCGGCCAGTCCCGCCATCAGCCGGCGCAACTCACCGGGCGCCATCGGACCGTTCCGCTTCACATGCTCGGACAGGGTCGGACCGGGGATGAACGACGTGGCCATCCAGGGCCGTTCGGCCTCCGGATCGGCATCGACGACCGGCGCGGTGAAGGCCCCGCTGACCCGCCGGGCCGCCGCGACCTCCTGCCGGAACCGGCCCCTGAACTCGGGGTCCTGGGCGAACTCCGCGTGGACGACCTTCACGGCGACCTTCATCCCGGAGGTGCTCTCCGCGAGATGGACCACGCCCATGCCGCCGGAGCCCAGGCACGACTGCAGGCGGTAGTGACCGGCGTACTCGGGAAGTTCCGCTTCCGCGCCCGCTCCGGTGTTGCGCTGTGGCGCCATGGGTCCACCCCCGTGCTGATCGTCCGCGCGCGCGACGCACGGAGCCTAGTCGATGACCCGTACGCGACAGAGGCGGCTTGCTGACGTCCGCGTGCGAATTGCGCACATGTGTTTCGTGGCGTGATTTGAGGGAATCATCGTTGCCCCATGGCAGTCATGGGGTCCAACGGGGGAGGTTTTTCATGTCTGTTGACCGCGCACCAGAGGCCGAGGGCGAAGCCACGACGGAAGCCGTCACGACGGCCGCCGCGGCCCTGCACTACTACTCCATAGCACCCAACACCCGCGTCAACGTCCGCAGCGGCCCCGGCACCGGCTACACCATCGTCCGCGTCCTGGCCGAGGGCTCCCAGGTCCCGATCTACTGCCAGACGCCGGGCACCACGGTGACGGGCTACTACGGCACGACGAACATCTGGGACAACATCGACGACGGCGAGTACGTCTCCGACGCCTATGTGAACACCGGCAGCGACGGCTACGTCCGCCCCCGCTGCTCCTGAACCCACCGAGGTGAGTACGCGGCGGACGCGTACGTGAACCCGGGCAGCGACGGCCACCTGGCCGCGCGCTGCGGCTGAGCCCCGACGGAGCCCGCGCCGGCCCCGGAGCCATAATCGTCCCGTGAGCGACGAAAACGGCACCCAGGACACCGGCGCGGGCTCTCCGGGCACAGAGACCGGCGCGGGCCCCCGCCCCGAGCCCCTCCGCTTCTTCGGCACCACCTGGGTGAACCACGACAACGGCTACACCCCGCGCCGCCTCGCCGCGGCCGCCGGCTCCCTCGCCGCCGCGGTCGCCTCCTGCCTGATCCTCCGCTTCGCCTACCAGGGCCTCCAGATCGCGGACGTCGGCAGCTTCGTCACCCTCCTCGTCATCGTGATGTTCGCGGTGTGCAGCGCCCTCGCCTTCGGCCACACCTGGGAGAGCTTCAAAAAACGCCCCGACCCCGACCGCCAGGCCTCCCTCCGCGGCCTCCTGGGCATCGGCTTCGTCGGCTCCCTCCTCGCCTACTTCTTCCGCTCCCTCACCGAGGCCCCCGGGGAGAAACTCCACCGCGAGGAGTACGAGACGGCCGTGACCCGGCACGAGAAGCGCACAACTCGCCGCACCGGCAACCCGTCGAAGAAGCGCCGCCGGTCCTGACTGGGGCGGGCACGGGTTGGGGTGGCTCATGGCTCCTGGCTCGCGGTTCGCAGATCGAGGCCTGCGGCCGGCGGCTCGAGGCCTACGGCCTGCGGCTTCGCTTCGAGCCGGTCACGCGTTCCGGGCGGCTCGCGGTTCGCGGTTCGAAGCCTGCGGCTTGGGGCTAGCTGAGCCGGTCACGCTCCGGGCGGCTGGCGGCCTGCGGCTTCGCTTCGAGCCGGTCTGCGTTCCACGCGGCTAGCGGCTAGCGGCTAGCGGCGTGGGGCTTGGGTTAGCGGTTTCGCTTCGAGCCGTTCGCGCGTTCCGGGCGGTTCGCGGCCTGCGGTTCACAGGTCGAGGTCTGCGGCTGGCGGCCTGCGGCTTGGGGCTAGCTGAGCCGGTCACGTTCCGGGCGGTTGGCGGTTGGCGGCTGGCGGCTTGAGGCCTGCGGCTTGGGGCTAGCCGTTTCGCTTCGAGCCGGTCCGGGTTCCGGGCGGCTCGCGGCCTACAGCCTGCGGTTTCGCTCCGATCCGGTCCGCGTTCGGGGCGGTTCGCGGCCCTGCGGCCTGCGGTTTCGCTTCCGGGGCAGTCCCG
>NZ_BARG01000144.1 GCF_000376565.1 Streptomyces hokutonensis
CACTGCGGGCGGGGACAAGCACCTGCGCCAAGAGCGGGTACACGCGCTGAGGACACGGACACGGACACGCGCCTGCGCCTGTGCCAAGAGCGGGTACGCGTGCGTGCACTGTGGGCGGAACGCGTGGGTGCGCACCCTGGCAGGGAGGGGCATCTGCCCTGCGGATGGAACACGTGCAGGCCCCCAACCAGGCGGACACGTGCCCTCCGGGTGTCACACCCGCGGGCACCCCGCCCCGGGCGGGCGCATGCCGTCGATGACGCCACATGCCGACACCACGGTGGGGCAGCCGTGCGCCCCGGACAGCCCTCGCGCGTGCACCACGGCCGACCGGGCGGACGGTTCGGCCGACCCCGGCGGACAGTCGCGCGAGTACCTCACGACCACCACGCCCGCGTGCCCCGCGGACAGCCGCACGCGCGTGCGGCGCGGCAACACCCCCACGCCACCGCTACGGCCACGCGCGCGTGCGTGCGTCGCGGCCGAACCGACAGGAGTACGCCCGACCCCGAGCACCGTACCGACCGGCAGCCCCGCGGGAACATGACGGCCACGCGCGCGTCACGGCCGAACCGACAGGAGCACGCCCGACCCCGAGCACCGTACCGACCAGCAGCCGCGGGTACGCGACCACTACGCGCGCGTGCACCACGACCCCGGTCCCACGCCCGCCCCGCGTCCACCAGCCCACCTACGCCCACGGCAGCCGGTGCGACCGCCTACGTCGAAGGCATCTGATCCAGCCGCCGCAGGATCACGCCCTCGCGCAGCGCCCACGGGCAGACCTCGAGTGTCTCCACGCCGAACAGATCCATCGCGCCCTCGGCGACCATCGCGCCGGCCAGGAGTTGTTCGGCGCGGCCCTCGGAGACGCCGGGGAGGACGGCGCGCTGGGCGGTGGTCATGTCGCCGAGGCGGGGGACCCAGGCCTCCAGGGACTCGCGCTTGAGCTCGCGCTGGACGTAGAGGCCGTCGGCGGAGCGGGCGGCGCCGGCGAGGCGGGCGAGCTGCTTGAAGGTCTTCGACGTGGCGACGACGTGGTCGGGGGCGCCGAAACGGCTGAACTCCCCCACCGTACGGGCGATCTGCGCGCGCACATGACGGCGCAGGGCCCTTATCGCGGCCGGTTCCGGCGGGTCCCCGGGCAGCCAGCCGGCGGTGAGGCGGCCCGCGCCGAGGGGCAGCGAGACGACCGCGTCGGGCTCCTCGTCGATGCCGTAGGCGATCTCCAGGGAGCCGCCGCCGATGTCGAGGACGAGGAGCTTGCCGGCGGACCAGCCGAACCAGCGGCGGACGGCGAGGAAGGTCAGCCGGGCCTCCTCGGCGCCGGTGAGGACCTGGAGTTCGACGCCGGTCTCGGTCTGCACGCGCGCGAGGACCTCGTCCGCGTTGCTGGCCTCACGGACGGCGGAGGTGGCGAACGGGAGGAGTTCCTCGACGCCCTTGTCCTCGGCGGCCTGCAGCGCCTCGTGGACGACGCCGATGAGTTTGTCGACCCCTTCGGGCCCGATCGCGCCGTCCTCGTCGAGGAGTTGGGCAAGGCGGAGTTCCACCTTGTGCGAGTGCGCGGGCAAGGGGCGCGCGCCCGGGTGTGCGTCCACCACCAGCAGATGCACCGTGTTCGATCCCACGTCGAGGACACCGAGTCTCATATACGGAACGCTACTGCCACCTGCGCCGATCTCCGTCTTCGGTGCGGTTTCTGGGGCCGCCCCGGGCGACTTACCCTGGACGCGTGCCAAAGACGAAAAAGGCGAAGAACGACAAGGCGGCCAAATCACCCGGCGATTCTTCGCCGGTGCGGTCGGCCAGCCCCCCGAAGACGTCTCTGATGTCGAAGAAGGCCCTGAAGAGCGACGAGAAGGGGCTCGATTTCGCGCGCGCGTGGGTGGAGTTCCCGGATCCGGCGGACGAGGAACAGCTCTTCCGCTGCGATCTGACATGGCTGACCTCTCGCTGGAACTGCGTCTTCGGAAGCGGCTGCCAGGGCATCCAGGCGGGCCGCGCGGACGACGGATGCTGCACCCTGGGCGCGCACTTCTCGGACGAGGACGACGAGAAACGGGTCGCTGGGCATGTGGCGAGGCTCACGCCGGACATCTGGCAGCACCACGACGAGGGCGTGGCGAACGGCTGGACCTCGGAGGACGAGGACGGCGACCGCCAGACCCGCCCCTACAAGGGCTCGTGCATCTTCCAGAACCGCCCCGGTTTCGCGGGCGGCGCGGGCTGCTCGCTGCACATCCTCGCCGTGAAGGAGGGCCGCGAGCCCCTCGAGACCAAGCCGGACGTCTGCTGGCAGCTCCCGGTGCGGCGGACGTACGAGTGGATCGACCGCCCGGACGACACGCGGGTGCTCCAGGTGTCGATCGGCGAGTACGACCGCAGGGGCTGGGGTCCCGGCGGCCACGACCTGCACTGGTGGTGCACGTCGGCGACCTCGGCGCACGGCGCGGGCGACCCGGTCTACGTGTCCTACCGCCCGGAGCTGACCGAGCTGATGGGCAAGGCCGGCTACGACCGTCTGGCCGAGTTGTGCGAGGAGCGCCTGGCCTCGCAACTCCCGCTGCTGGCACCGCATCCGGCGGACCCGGTCGGCTGACCGCTCAGGACGGGCCCGGGTCGCCGCCGTCGCCGGACGGCGGCGCCGAGCCCCCCGGGTCGGCGGAGGACGAGTCCGTAGGTGTCGGAGTCGGATCGGCGGACGAGGGCGGCGGGTCACTCGGCGTCGGATCGCTCGGAGCCGTGGGCGTCGGGTCCGGCCCGGACGAGGGCGGACCGCCGGGATCGGGATGTGAGGGCTCGCCCGGCGCGGTCGGGGCCGGCGCGCTGCCGTAGCCCTCGATGGAGACGACGGCGCCGGCGGGTGAGACGGCCACGCGCGCGGTCCAGTGGCCGGATGGCTCGCGCAGATGGTCGACGTACACCTTGATCGTCAACGATTCGCCCGGGGCGAGGGTTCCCGAGGACTGGCTGAGGTAGAGCCAGGGTGCCGTGGTGGTCGCGGACCAGCGGACCGGGGCCGCGCCGGACGCGGTGAGGGTGACGAGCGTGGTGTCGGCGCTGTTGGCGGCCGAGACGGCGAGCCGCCCGGCCCCCTTGCCGCCCGTGCCGGCGACGCTGATGACCTCCACGGAGACGTCGTTCTTCCCGCCCTTGCCGACCCGCGTGCGGGGCCCGGCACTGGCGTCGCCGGTGTTCTCGTAGCCGCCGCTCGCGACCTCGCCCTCCAGGCTGCCGGGACCGTCGTGCTGCTCGCTGGCGGAAGCGGCCCTGCCGTCGACGCCCTCCCCTGTGGGCGTGGACCGGTAGGCCGCCCACAGGGCGAGCACGGGCGCCGCGATGACGGTGGCGACGACGGTCGTCGTGACGGCACGCGCGCGGAGACGGTCTCTTCGGGCCGCGCGGTCCTTGGGGTCCAGCGGGAAACCGCGCCGGTCGAAGCGCGGTGCCGCGGCTCCACGCGCGCGCGGGAGGTGCGCCATGGCGACATGCAGGGCCGCGCGGGGCGCCTCCAGGACGGGCAGTTCGGCGGGCGTGACTCCGGCGCCGGGCCAGGTGCCGGGCACCGCGCGCTCGGCGGTACGGCGGCAGCGCGGGCAGTCGTCGACGTGCCGGACCAGTTCGCGGCGCAGCGCGCTGCTGAGCACCAGTTGATGATCGTCTGTGAGCCGGGCGACGCTCGGGCAGCTCCCGGTCTCCACCACGGCGAGGGCGGCACGCGTGCGCTCCACCTCGCAGGCGGCGGAGGCGAGCAACTCCCGCGCGGTGGCGAGATCCATCCCGAGGACGGCGGCGACCTCATGGGCGGCGAGCCGGTGACGCACGGCGAGTTCGAGCGCCTCGCGCTGCTCCGGGGTGGTCCCGGCGGCCTCCGGCCAGGCCAGCAGGGCGAGTTCACGCCGCCGCAGCTCGCGCAGCTCCTCGGACACGACCGGTTCCTCGGACACGACCCGGCCCACCGCGTGGGTGCCCTGACGTTTCTGCTTGGCCTCGGCCAGCTTCCGCAGACACGCCCAGCGGGCCAGCGCGTACAGCCAGGCCCTGCGGTCACCGGCCGTCTCCGGCACGCGCGCGCCCCGGCGTTCGGCCAGCGCGAGCACGTCCCCCAGGGCCGCCGTAGCCGCGTCGTGGTCGCACAGCACGGACAGGCAGTACGTGAACAGGCCGTCCAGATAAGGCTCGTAGCGCGGGGGCGGGCACTGCGCCAGCGTGCGCGCCGCAGCGCGGTCGCGCGCCTCCCGGTGCGCCCGGTGCGCGCCGGTGGTGCGGGTCGAGGTCTCCGGGCTGCTGCTCATCACCCGTGCGACCGTAGGCGGCGGGCGATGCCCCCTTCCGCCGCCTTGAGCTCTTTTAATCCGTACGGGTGAAACGATCCCTCAATAGGGGACAGGAACCCCCGCTTCCCTGGCTCGATCCCGACGTCGTTGGCCGGATACCGAACCACGGCCCACCGTCCGCCGACCCCGCTGTCAGTCCCGCCGGTTACGGTTCACGCATGGCTGCCCGTACGAAGACCACCAAGGACCGTCCGTCCTACCGCTGCACCGAGTGCGGCTGGCAGACGGCGAAGTGGCTCGGCCGCTGCTCCGAGTGCCAGGCCTGGGGCACGGTCGAGGAGTTCGGCGCGCCCGCGGTCCGTACGACGGCCCCGGGCCGCGTCACCACCTCCGCGCTGCCCATCGGCCAGGTCGACGGCCGCCAGGCCACCGCCCGCTCGACCGGCGTGCCCGAGCTGGACCGGGTGCTCGGCGGTGGCCTGGTCCCCGGAGCGGTCGTCCTGGTCGCGGGCGAGCCCGGCGTCGGCAAGTCGACCCTCCTCCTGGACGTGGCGGCCAAGGCGGCGAGCGACGAGCACCGCACGCTCTACATCACCGGCGAGGAGTCGGCGAGCCAGGTCCGCCTGCGCGCCGACCGCATCAAGGCGATCGACGACCACCTGTATCTCGCCGCCGAGACCGATCTGGCCACGATCCTCGGCCACTTGGACGCGGTGAAGCCCTCCCTCCTGATCCTGGACTCCGTCCAGACGGTGGCCTCCCCGGAGATCGACGGCGCCCCCGGCGGCATGGCCCAGGTCCGCGAGGTCGCCGGCGCCCTGATCCGCGCCTCCAAGGAGCGCGCCATGTCCACCCTCCTGGTGGGCCACGTCACCAAGGACGGCGCGATCGCGGGCCCCCGCCTCCTGGAACACCTGGTGGACGTGGTGCTGTCCTTCGAGGGCGACCGCCACGCCCGCCTGCGCCTCGTACGGGGCGTCAAGAACCGCTACGGCACGACGGACGAGGTCGGCTGCTTCGAGCTGCACGACGAGGGCATCACGGGCCTGGCCGACCCGAGCGGCCTGTTCCTGACCCGCCGCGCGGAACCGGTCCCCGGCACCTGCCTGACCGTCACCCTGGAAGGCCGCCGCCCCCTGGTGGCCGAAGTCCAGGCGCTGACGGTCGACTCCCAGATCCCGTCCCCCCGCCGCACCACATCAGGCCTGGAAACCTCCCGGGTCTCGATGATGCTCGCGGTCCTGGAACAACGAGGCAGAATCAGCGCTCTAGGCAAAAGGGACATCTACTCCGCAACCGTAGGCGGCGTAAAACTCTCAGAACCGGCCGCAGATCTGGCCATCGCCCTGGCCCTGGCCTCCGCGGCGAGCGACACCCCCCTCCCCAAGAACCTGGTCGCGATCGGCGAAGTGGGCCTCGCGGGCGAGGTCAGAAGGGTCACGGGCGTCCAGCGCAGACTCTCCGAAGCACACCGCCTGGGCTTCACCCACGCCCTCGTTCCGAGCGACCCGGGCAAGATCCCGCCCGGCATGAAGGTCCTCGAAGTGGCCGACATAGGAGACGCCCTCCAGGTCCTTCCACGCTCCCGTAAACGAGACGCCCCACGGGACGGCGAGGACCGCCGGTAGACTTTGCCCTGGTCTCGCCCGTCCGTACGAACCAACTGTGCGAAACGGGAGCGCCTGAAGAACCTGCGACCCGAGGAGTGCAGTGGCAGCCAACGACCGGGCGTCAGCTCCCGGAAAGTCCGGCGGGAGCTCCGCGGCCGATGGCCTGATGCGCGCCTCACTGAGCGCCGTGGCACCCGGCACGGCCCTGCGCGACGGCCTGGAGCGAATCCTCCGCGGCAACACGGGCGGACTCATCGTGCTCGGCTCCGACAAGACCGTCGAAGCCATGTGCACGGGCGGTTTCATCCTGGACGTGGAATTCACGGCCACCCGCCTACGAGAACTCTGCAAGCTGGACGGCGGCATCGTGGTGTCGTCCGACCTCTCCAAGATTCTCAGAGCGGGCGTCCAACTGGTCCCCGACCCCACGATCCCCACAGAGGAAACAGGCACCCGCCACCGCACAGCGGACCGAGTGAGCAAACAGGTCGGCTTCCCGGTGGTCTCCGTCTCCCAGTCCATGCGCCTGATCGCCCTCTACGTGGACGGCCAGCGCCGAGTCCTGGAGGACTCGGCGGCGATCCTGTCCCGCGCGAACCAGGCACTGGCCACCCTGGAGCGCTACAAGCTCCGCCTGGACGAGGTAGCAGGAACACTCTCGGCGCTCGAGATCGAAGACCTGGTAACGGTCAGGGACGTCTCAGCAGTGGTCCAGCGCCTGGAGATGGTCCGCCTGATCGCCACAGAAATCGCAGAGTACGTAGTCGAGTTGGGCACGGACGGCCGCCTCCTGTCCCTCCAACTCGAGGAACTGATCGCGGGCGTGGACGCGGAACGCGAACTGGTGGTGCGCGACTACGTTCCCGAGCCCACGGCCAAACGCTCCCGCACGGTGGACGAGGCACTGGCGGAACTCGACGCCCTCTCCCACGCCGAACTCCTCGAACTCCCCACCGTGGCCCGCGCCTTGGGCTACACCGGCTCCCCCGAGGCCCTCGACTCGGCGGTCTCCCCCCGAGGCTTCCGCCTCCTGGCCAAGGTCCCGCGCCTCCCCGGCGCGATCATCGACCGCCTGGTGGAACACTTCGGCGGCCTCCAAAAACTCCTGGCGGCAAGCGTCGACGACCTCCAGACGGTCGACGGCGTAGGCGAGGCAAGGGCACGAAGCGTACGAGAAGGCCTCTCCCGACTAGCAGAATCCTCAATCCTGGAACGCTACGTCTAGAAAGACGAACTGCCGTCAGTCACTGGCCAGAACGAACGAGGTCTGAGCCTTGGCGAACCCGGAAGCAGCAGCCTCCACCAGATAGGTCCCAGCACCGGCAGACCCGGCCGGAGGCGTCGCACACTCGGGCGCACTCGGCTTCCGATCCCACTTCAGGGTGTACGCAACGCTGCTCCCGGCGGACACCCGGTAGTACACACTCCCCGACCCCTTCGGACAGTCGGCGGAGGACCAGTAGTCGGCGGCACCCCCCGCCTCAGTGATCGTCAACACCGCACTCTTGGGCCCGAGATCGACCTTGCAGTCACTGCTGGACGAGTTCTTGGCGGTCAGCACGAAAGTAGGCGTCTGATCCGGCGAGTAGGAGTTGTGCAGACTCCGCAGACTCAACTGCACAGCACTGGCAGTGCAGTTGGGCAGAGTCGAATCAGCAGGAACCGTAGTCCCAGTACCACTCCCACCACTGGACCCCCCACTACCGCCCCCATCCCCAGCCCCACCAGCGGAACCACTCTCACCCGACGACGACCCGCCACTGGAACCACTACCGCCACCACTCGCCGCCCCACCACTCGCACCACTGCTGGACTCATCGCGTCCGCCGGGGTGTTGACTGATGGCGGGCCCAGTACCGGACGGCCCGGCAGTGATCGTAGGGGCGGGAGTCCTCCCGTTCTTCGCGCCATCGGCACCGTTCTTGCCGCCCCCGCCACCCGACGTGACGATCCAGGTGATCAGCAGCGCCAACAGGGCGACCACGGACACCATGAGGACCCTCCGTCGCCAATAGATGGAGGAGGGAAGCGGCCCGACCGGATTGCGCAGAGATCCCACGGCTCAAACCTTACGAGACAACGGGGAGTTACCTCGCCCCACCCGCCGCGCCTGCCCCAACTTTTCCGGATCATCATCCCGGTAAGGGAGTTGAACGGCGGCGCACCGCGTGGCCCGTCGGCCGCGTACGGCGAGAAGGTGAC
>NZ_BARG01000143.1 GCF_000376565.1 Streptomyces hokutonensis
GCGGACGCACCGGCGGCACCCGCCCCGCCGGACGAACTCCCGCTCGCCGCGGCGGCGGCGCCCGCCGCACCGGCCGCGCCCGCTCCCGCGCCGCCCGCGATGAGCGCGACCGCCTTGGCGTACCCGGCGGCGCCGAACCAGCCGATGACCGCGACCGGGACGACCGCCGGGATCCCGCTGGCGACCTCCTCGATCTGCAGCGCGGCGAGCCGGCACTTGGCGCACTCCTCCAGGTGCTTGCGCAGCCCGCGTTCGGCACGCGTGCGCAGCCGGCGGCGGGCGTAGGTGCCGAGCTGGTCGGCGTAGCGCGCGCACTCCTCGTCGTCGGTGAGGGTGGCGCTGACATGGGCCTGGAGATAGGCCTGCTTGAGGCCCTCGCGGGCCCGGCTGGCCAGCACGCGCGTGCCGTTGGCGTCGAGCCCGAAGAGCGTGGCGACCTCGCTGGGCGACTCGTCCTCGACCTCGGTGTGCCACAGCACGGCCTGCCACCGCTCGGGCAGCGACCGGAACGCCCGCATGGCCATCGACTGCTCGGCCTCGTGCATGGCCCGTACGTCGGCGCCGAGGTCGAGGCCCGCTCCGAAGGAGCCAATGGATGCAGTGTCGTCCGATACTTCCGACACCCGCGCGGACTGCGCGGCGAACACCGCGAAGTCGTCGACGAGTT
Source organism: Streptomyces hokutonensis (assembly GCF_000376565.1). Classification (GTDB taxonomy): domain Bacteria; phylum Actinomycetota; class Actinomycetes; order Streptomycetales; family Streptomycetaceae; genus Streptomyces; species Streptomyces hokutonensis. The sequence goes on from NZ_BARG01000143.1 coordinate 668, forward strand.
GCTCCCGCTTCGCCGACTTCGTCCAGTTCGCGGCGACGCGCCGGACGGAGGTCAGCAGATAGGCGCGTACGGCGTGCTCGGGCCCGGAACCGCCGCGCACCGCCTGGAGCATGCGGGCGAAGACCTCGGCGGTCAGGTCGTCGGCGGTGTGCGCGTCCCGGCAGCAGGTGCGGGCGTAGCGGCGCACGGCGTCCGCGTGGCGCCGGTACAGCTCCTCGTACGCCGTGTCGTCACCGGCGCGCATCCGCTCGATCAGCGAGGCGTCGGCCGTGGGCATCTCCAGCGGCGGCGGCAGGACGCTGCCCTCGCGCTGCGGCGGGACGCTGCCCTCGCCGGGACCGGCGTCCTGGGGGACGCCACCGGGCCCGCCCTGGCTCGGCACCTGTGGTGAGGTCAGCCCACCGGCCTCCGGGTCACCGTCACCCAGTGACTCGTCCCGCCCGTCAACGCTCATCGCGGAAAGCCCCCGCCGCCTGCCCAACCAGTCCAGAACACCGGGTCAGCGTAGCCATATTGGCTTTTGTTCAGGACCCCGTCGTACGGACCATCCACTCGTCCGTGGGGACTTCCCGCAACGCAGTACTAGCGTTCACCCCTCCGGGGAAGGCTCAACTCTCGCCCCCGGAGCGGGAGTTGGCGCGGATGACCGAAATGCCCGGAATCGCTCCCGGGCATCACTCGGGGCGCGGGCCGCGCAGCGCCCACGCACCACAGTCACCTATTCGAGTCACCCGCGAACGGGCCTCCCGACCCCGGAGAGTCGACCCCGCAGAGCGGGCTCACAACGGCCGCGACCGCAACCCCTCCAGCAGGATGTCCAGCAACCGCGCCGACGCCGCCGCCTGCTGCGCGGCATCCGGCAGCGAGGGTGCCGCCGTGGCGATCACCAGCAGTACGTCCGACACCGACACGTCCGGCCGCAGCTGACCCGCCGCCCGCGCCCGGTCCACGAGCTGCCCCACGACCTCCAGCAGCGCCGCCGCCCCGGCGTCGTCGACCACCGAGCCCAGGGACCCCGCCGACTCCTCCGGCACCAGCCGCAGTTCGCCCGCGTTCGGCTGCGTCCGCTGCTGCGGCACCCGCGCCTCGTCCAGCAAGGAGCCCTCGGCGCCCTCGTCGGCGACGCCCACCCGCAGCACCTGCGGCGGCAGCAGCCGCCCGGCGCCCGAGGCCACCGACGTCCGCAGGAAGCGCGACAGCGCCGACCACGGCTCGTCCTCCTGCCCGAGCGCCGAACGCGCCTGGTCGGTCAGCCGGGAGGTCTCCTCCTCGGCTATCCGGCGCACCAGGACGTCCTTGCTCGGGAAGCGCCGGTACACCGTGCCGACACCGACCCGCGCGCGCCGCGCCACGTCCTCCATCGGCGCGCCGTAGCCCAACTCGCCGAAGACCTCACGCGCCGCCCGCAGCACGTGCTCCAGATTGCGCTGTGCGTCCACGCGCAACGGCGTCGTGCGCGAGCTGTCCCCGCGTCCGTTTCCCGCCGTCGCACCGACCGCGGCGCCGGATGCGACGGCAGACGCGGATGTCCAATGAGAGTCCTGAATATGCATACACGTTCCCCCGGTTAATGACGTCTCCCCCCGGAGACTCCCCGCCATTGGCAGCCGGAGCATCGTGAGACAAGCCCGGTTCACGAACCACGCTTCTCGCGGGCTCGTTGAGCGCATCCCCCTTCACCCCGTCGACACACGAACATAGTTGAGCGGGGGGCAATTCAGAAGGGGCAGGTTCCGCACGGAGCGCCCCCCGATCGGAGTACGGGTCGCATACATCCCGATTGCGCCCCCCAAGGTCACCCCGATCACCCCCACTGACCTGCGCACCTGCCCCGCACTCCGGCAATTCCGGCGCCCGCGCGCGGCCTCCCCGGCCGGTCACACAATTTGTCGAGCCTGTGGACAAACTCCAGCGCCGGGTGCGTCATGGGATGGTGAAGGAACGCGCGCGCATTCTCGTTGTCGGTGGCGGCTACGTCGGGATGTACACGGCCCTGCGCCTTCAGAAGAAGTTGAAACGTGAAATCAGGCGCGGGCAGGTCGAGATCACCGTCGTCTCCCCCGACCCTTACATGACGTATCAGCCGTTTCTCCCCGAAGCCGCCGCCGGTTCGATCTCCCCCCGCCATGTCGTCGTCCCGCTGCGCCGCGTCCTCGACAAGTGCCGGGTCGTCATCGGCGAGGCCACCGCCATCGACCACGCCAAGCGCACCGCGACCCTCAGCACCCTCGCCACCGAGGAGGAGGGCACCGGCACCGAGGAGTTGTCGTACGACGAACTCGTCCTGGCCCCCGGCTCGGTCTCGCGCACCCTCCCCATCCCCGGTCTCGCCGAGCACGGCATCGGCTTCAAGACCGTCGAGGAGGCCATCGGTCTGCGCAACCACGTCATCGAGCAACTGGACATCGCCTCCTCCACCCGCGACCCCGCGATCCGCGACGCGGCCCTGACCTTCGTCTTCGTAGGGGGCGGTTACGCCGGCGTAGAGGCGCTCGGCGAACTGGAGGACATGGCCCGCTACGCCGTGCGCTACTACCACAACGTCCAGGCAGACGACATGAAATGGATCCTCGTGGAGGCCTCCAACCGCATCCTCCCCGAGGTCGGCGAGGAGATGGGCACCTACACCGTCACCCAGCTCCGCAGACGCAACATCCAGGTCCTCCTGGAGACCCGCCTCGCCTCCTGCGCCGACCGCGTCGCCGTACTCGACGACGGCCAGCGCTTCCCCACCCGCACACTCGTGTGGACGGCCGGCGTCAAACCCCACCCCGTCCTCGCCGCCACCGACCTCCCGCTCACCGCGCACGGCCGCCTCAAGTGCACCGCCGAGCTGACGATCGAGGGCGCCACGCACGCGTGGGCAGCGGGAGACGCGGCGGCCGTCCCCGACGTGACCGCCGACGCGCCCGGCACCGACACCGCCCCCAACGCCCAGCACGCGGTCCGCCAGGCCAAGGTCCTCGGGGACAACATCGCGCACTCCCTGCGGGGCGAGCCGCTTGAGACGTACGCCCACAAGTACGTCGGCTCGGTCGCCTCCCTGGGGCTGCACAAAGGTGTCGCGCAGGTCTACGGACGCAAGCTGAAGGGCTACCCTGCCTGGTTCATGCACCGCGTCTACCACCTCAGCAGGGTGCCCACCTTCAACCGCAAGGCCCGTGTGCTCGCCGAATGGACCCTGGCGGGGCTCTTCAAACGGGAGATCGTCTCCCTCGGTTCACTCGAACACCCGCGAGCCGAGTTCGAACTCGCGGCCGGTGGGAAGCCTCCGCACGACCCGAAGGGGTCGAACTGACCGGACCGAGGAACTCCACCGGCGGCCGGGGCGTCTGACGAATATCGGCCCGGTCCGCCACACTGCCAGACTGGTCCCCGACTTCGGACGGGCCCGCGCCCGCCCGTCCCACCCAAGAGGCTCTCCCCACTGTGCTGCATCCCCCGGCGACCGATGTGCGGCCCCCGCCGCGCGGCCCCCGGACCCCCGGCAGGGTCCGGAACGGGCCGACGACACCTACACGAGGCAAGGATTCGTGAACTTCACGCGCTGGAGCGCCCGGCTCCCCGGAACGCAGCGCCGCGCCGCAGCGCGGACCGACCACCCGGTCACCCCGGACCGCCGGGGCGAGGGCTCCGTCCCCGCGGCCCGCGCCGAGCAGCTCACCGACGAGCCGCCGCCCGCCCCCGCCGTCGACGACCTGCCCGTCCGCGAGGTCCTCGACCGCGTCCCCGCCCTCGTCGCCCTGGTGCACGGCCCCGACCAGCGCATCGCCTACGTCAACGACGCCTACGTGGCTGCCTTCGGCGACCGCCCCCTGGGCGCACCGGCCCGCGAGGCCCTCCCCGAGCTCGACGAACTCGGCCTGCTCCCGCTCCTCGACCAGGTCCTGCGCAGCGGCAAGCCCCGCACCCTCAAGTCCCGCAAGGCCCCCGGCGGCCGGTCCTACACGTTCACCTGCACCCCGGTCGCCAAGAGCGCCGACGGCGGCGAGGGCGGCGTCCTGATCTTCGCCACCGACGTCACCGACCACGCCGAGGCCGCCGAACGCCTGCGCACCAGCGAACGCCGCCAGCGCGAGACCGCCGTGACGCTCCAGCGCTCCCTGCTCCCCCAGGAACTCGAAGAGCCCGACGACCTGCGCATCGCCGCCACCTACCAGCCCGGCGGCACCGAGGCAGCGGTCGGCGGCGACTGGTACGACGTGATCACCCTCGGCGGCGGCCGCACCGCCCTGGTCATCGGCGACGTCATGGGCCGGGGCGTCCGTGCGGCGGCCGTCATGGGCCAACTCCGCACCGCCGTCCGCGCGTACGCCCGCCTCGACCTGCCCCCGCACGAGATCCTCCAGCTCCTGGACGGCCTCGCCACGGAGATCGACGCCAACCAGATCGCCACCTGCGCGTACGCCATCTTCGACCCGAACGAGGGCCGCCTGGTGTACGCCTCCGCCGGCCACCTCCCGATCCTCGTCCGCGACGAGACGGGCACGGTCCAGCGCGCCGACGAACCCACCGGCCCCCCGCTCGGCACCGGCGGCTGGATCCACTCCTCGGGCACGATCCCGCTCAGTCCCGGCTCCACGGCGGTCCTCTACACGGACGGCCTGGTGGAACGCCGGGACGAGGACCTCGACGAGGGAATCGCCTCCCTGGAGCGCGCGTTGGCCGGCGCCACCGGCACCCCCCAGGTCGTCTGCGACCGCCTGGTCCGCTCGCTGGGCGTCACCGCCGACCACGACGACGACGTCGCCGTCCTGGTCGTCCAGCACCCGACCCACACCGGCCACGACGGCGACCTCTTCCGCAACGCGGCCCTGGAACTGCTCGGCGGAGTGGAAGCGGCCCCACGCGCGCGTGCCTTCGCCTCCGGAGTCCTCACCAGCTGGCGCTTCCCCACCGAACTGCACGACCTCGGCGTCCTGGCCGCCAGCGAACTCGTCGCCAACAGCCTCCAGCACGGCACCCCACCCATGCGGCTAAGGCTCCGCCGCACCGACCGCCGCCTCATCGTCGAGGTCACGGACGGCGACGACCACCTCCCGCGCCGCCGCCGCGCGGAACCGGCGGACGAGTCCGGCCGAGGCATCGCGATCGTCGCGACCATCGCCACCACCTGGGGCTCCCGCCGCACTCCGGGCGGCGGGAAGGCCGTCTGGTGCGAGTTCGTACTCCCCAAGACGGCCCCGGTATGACCTACACGTCCGCCCCAACAGGCTCGACGGCCCCCCGAGCCACCACCAGACTCCCCTTCGCCCGCCACGGCTGATCCTGTACGGCGGTCAGCTGCCGCCCCAGCCGCAGGGCGAGCACGCTGATCCCCAGCGAGAACACCAGGAACATCACGACGTACGGCCCCGGCAGCGAGGCACCGAGCGGCCCGCCCACCGCGGGCCCGACGGCCAGCGCGAGCTGCTTCACCAGGGCGAAGGCCGAGTTGTACTGCCCGGCCATCCCCTCCGGCGCCAGATCGGCGACCAGCGGCGCGACGGTCGGCGACAGCATCGCCTCACCGAGCCCGAACAGTGCGTACGTAGACACGAAGGCGGCCGTGGCCATCTCCTGACTCCCGTGCCCGAGCCCGGCATACCCCGCGGTGACCCACGCCAGCGCCCAGATCAGCCCGACACCCGCGATCACCCGCGAACGCCGCCGCCGCTCGACGAACTTCAGCACGGCGAACTGCGCGACCACGATCATCGCGGTGTTGGCGGCCAGCGCGGTCCCAAGAGCGGACGTAGAGATCCCGGCGGCCTCCACCCCGTACGCACTCAGCCCGGACTCGAACTGCCCGTAGCAGGCGAAGAACATGACAAAGCCGAGCACGCTCAGCTGCACCATGGCCCGATTGCCGAGCAGCTGCTTCCAGGCCCCCTTGGCCGACTGCGACGGCGCGTCCCCGATGACCGGCGAGTGCGGCATCCGCACGGTCGCCATCACCCCGGCGAGCACCAGGAACATCGCCGCCTCGATCCCGAACAGCAGCGTGAACGACGAAGCGCTGGTCGTGTCGACCAGATGACCGCCGATGAGCCCACCGACACCCAGCCCGAGGTTCTGCAGAAAGAACTGCATGGCAAACGCCCGCGACCGCGTCTCGGCGGTAGAACACTCCACGATCATCGTGGCAAGCGCCGGCTGCATCACGGCCTGCCCGGCCCCGAGCGCAGCGGCCGACACCAGCACCGCTGTCGCCGTACCCGCCAGCCCCAGACTCATCGCCCCTACGGCGGCCAGGACCAGGGCGACGAGCAGAACCGGCCGCGGGCCACGCCGGACGATGGCCCGCCCGGCGAACGGCAGCACGATCAGCGCGGCCACGGCGAAGACGGCGAGGACGAGCCCCGCCGTCATACCCCCAAGACCCCGCACCTGCGCCACATAGACGTACAGGTACGGGACCGTGAAGCCGAGCCCGAACGCGCTGAGTGCGTTGCCCACGTGGATCCGGCGCATCGCTGCGCCCATCGCCCTGGTCACGTTCACCTCAATCAACTAGTTAGATCTGAAGACTTAGAAGCTAAAGAGTACATACTCAAGGACTTCAAGGCAAAGGAAGGCCGTGCCATACTGCGCGCATGGCCGACACCAGCGGCGTCCCGGAGCCGACGCTCGACGAACAGATCGCCGCCTACCAGCGCGAATTCCGGGACCTCGACCCCCAGGTCGAGAAGATCGTCTCGGCCCTGGGCCGCCTCAACCGCCGCATGAACGTCGCCTACGGCCGCCAGACCGCGAACCTCGGCATCAGCAGCGCCGACTGGGAGGTCCTCAAGGCCCTCGTCCTCGCCGGCGACCCGTACCGGATGGGCCCCAGCGACCTCGCCAAGCGTCTCGGCCTCACACCGGCCGCGATGACCCACCGGATCGACCGCATGGTCACCGAGGGCCTGGTCACCAGGGAGCGGGACGAGTCCAACCGCGTCCGCGTGATCGTCGAGCTGACCCCCGAGGGCCGCGGCAAGTGGCTGGAGGCGATGCGCATGGCGACGGTCTTCGAGGAGGACCTGCTCCAGGACCTCTCACCGGACGAGCGCACCGTCCTCGGCGAGGTCCTCACCCGGCTGCTGCGTAGGGTGGAGCACGCCCAGCCGGACGCGGGCGGGCGGCTGAGCGACCTGGACTGAGCGGGTCTCCGACCCGTCTCCGATGCGCCTCGGACTCGCCCAGGAAAAGATCTTGACGGGGGTGGTTGACACGCCCCTCCTCGATCCGTAGAGTTCTTCGGGTTGCCGCCGAGCCGTAACGGTTCTCCGGCAGCACCTCCGCCGCGACAGCGGCAACCCAAACCATCCGCACGATCTCCCAACGGGATTGATTTCGGCGTGCCCGAATTCAATTCGATTTGGGCTCGGCTGTGTTCGATCAGGTCACTGGACCTCGATTGGAACTCCGCCGGGGGAATCGGCTAAGGTTTGAGACGTCGGAACGGCCCAACAGCCGGGATGACAGCCCACTCTGACTGGGAATCAGGCCCGAAAGGATCTGGTAGAGTCGGAACCGCCGG
>NZ_BARG01000142.1 GCF_000376565.1 Streptomyces hokutonensis
GGTGGTGGAGTTGCCGGATGCGGACGGGGTGGTGTTCACCGGCCGGATCTCGCTGAAGACACACCCATGGCTCGACGACCACCGCGTCGGCGGGAACCCGCTCGTCCCGGGCACAGTCCTGCTCGAACTCGCCGCCCGCGCAGGTGAAGAGGTCGGCCACCCGGTGGTCGACGAGCTGGTGATCGAGGCTCCGGCCGTCCTGCCCGAGCAGGGCGAACTGAAGCTGCAGGTGACCGTGGCCGGCCCCGACGAGACCGGACGGCGCCCGCTCACCGTGCACTCACGGCGAGCGGACAGCGCGGACGGAGCGCCCTGGACCCGGCACGTCAGCGGTCTGCTCGCGTCCGAACCGGACACGGAGACACCGGACTTCGACCTCGCCCAGTGGCCGCCGGTGGGGGCGGAGCCGGTGGATGTGGCTGGTTTCTATGAGGGGTTGGCGGGGCGTGGTTACGAGTACGGTCCGTCGTTCCAGGGGTTGAAGGCGGCCTGGAGGCGCGGTGGCGAGGTCTTCGCCGAAGTGGCACTCCCGGAAGAGCTGCGAGCCGAGGCCGGACAGTACGGCCTGCACCCCGCACTCCTCGACGCGGCGTTGCAGGCGACCAACCTCGGAGCCGCCCCTCGGGCCCAGGAGGGCAACGTACTGCTCCCGTTCGCCTGGAACGACTTCAGCCTGCACGCACTGGGCGCCGGCAACCTCCGTATCCGCGCCGTGGCCTCGGCTCCTGATGCCGTCTCGTTGGTGGTGGCGGATGGGTTGGGGGTTGTGGTGGCTGTGGTGGGGTCGTTGGTGTTGCGGCCGGTGGGTGTGGGGGAGTTGTCGTCGGTGGGGGTGGCGGCGGTTGAGTCGTTGTTCCGGGTGGAGTGGGTTCCGGTTCCGGTGGTGGGTGGGTCGGGTGGTGTGGTGCCGGATGAGGCGGTGCTTGATCTGACGGGGGTGCCGGATTCGGGTGATCCGGTGGTGGTGCGTGGGGTGGTTGCTGGGGTGTTGGAGTCGGTTCAGGGGTGGTTGGGGCAGCCGTCGGGCTCGGGTGGTGGTTCGCGGTTGGTGGTGGTGACGCGGGGTGTGGTGTCGGGTTCGTCGGTGGTGTCGGCGGTGTGGGGGTTGGTGCGGTCGGTGCAGGTGGAGCATCCGGGGCGAGTGGTGCTGGTCGATGCCGGTGATGCCGTGGATGGGTGGCGGGAGCGGTTGGGCGCGGTGGTCGCTTCGGGGGAGCCGCAGGTGGTGCTCGGGGATGAGGGGTTGGTGCGGGCGCCGCGGTTGGGGCGGGTGCGGGCCGAAGCGGTGGGCGGGGTGGACGAGGCCGGTCTGGCGGAGTCCGGTCTGTCGGCGGTGGGGCCGGACGGTTCTGTTCTGGTGACGGGTGGGACGGGGTTGTTGGGTGGGTTTGTGGCGCGTCATGTGGTGGTGCGTCATGGGGTGCGGAGTGTGGTGTTGGTGTCGCGTCGGGGCGATGCGGCGCCTGGGGCCGCTGAGTTGGCGGCGGAGTTGGAGGGCTTGGGCGCGCGGGTGACGTTTGTCGCGGCGGACGTGTCGCGTCGGGAGGAGGTGGAGCGGGTGCTGGGGGCGGTGCCGGTGGAGTTTCCGTTGCGGGGTGTGGTGCATGCGGCGGGGGCGTTGGACGACGGGGTGGTGGCGTCGTTGTCGGAGGAACGCCTGGGGTCGGTGTTCGGTCCGAAGGCGGATACGGCGTGGCATCTGCATGAGCTGACCGAGGGTCTGGGTCTGGTGGCGTTCGTGTTGTTCTCCTCGGGTGCGGGGGTGTTCGGGAGTGCAGGGCAGGCGAACTACGCGGCGGCGAACGGCTATCTGGACGGGTTGGCGGTGCGGCGGCGGGCTGCGGGGTTGGCGGGGGTGTCGTTGGCGTGGGGGTTGTGGGCTGATGCGAGTGGGATGACGGGTCATCTGGGCGGAGCGGATCGTGCGCGGATGAGCCGTGGCGGTCTGGTGGGGCTGGGTGAGGGTGAGGGGATGGCGCTGCTGGATGCGGCGCTGTCGGCGGGCAGTGAGGTGTTGGTGCTGGCGCGCTTCGATTTCGGGGTGTTGCGGGGACAGGCGGTGTCGGGTGAGTTGCCGGTGTTGTTGCGGAACTTGGTGCGGGTGCCGCGCCGGGTGGTGGAGTCGGGTGTTGAGGAGGGTGGTCCGGTACTGGCCCGGCGACTGGCCGCACTCACCGAAACCGAACAGCTCAACCAGCTCCTGGACCTGGTACGCGGCAATGCCGCCGCCGTCCTCGGGCACGCCACCGTGGACAGCATCAAGGCGACGCAGCAGCTGAAGGAGGTGGGCTTCGACTCGCTCACCGCGGTCGAGCTGCGCAACCGGCTGACCGAGGCCACGGGTGTACGGCTGCCCGCCACCCTCGTCTTCGACCACCCCACCCCCGCCGCACTCGCCGAGCACCTTCGGGATCGGCTCGACATCGCGGACAGCGCGCCCACACCGACCGTGCTCCTCGAACTCGCCACATTGGAAAAGGCGTTGGCCACCGCCACTGTCAACGCGGACGTGCACGGCAAGGTCTCGGCACGGCTCCAGGTACTCGTCGACCGGTGGGACAGCCTTCTCGGCGACGCCGGTGACGACGGCGAGGCCGAGAAGGTCGACATCGAATCGGCGACCGACGACGAGATCTTCGAACTGATCGACAAGGAGCTCGGACTGTCCTGAGGGACTCCGTCAGCGCGCGCTCGGCCACATCCAGGGGAGAGGCTCAAGGGGAGAAGTATGTCCAACGACGAAAAGCTGCGCGACTACCTCAAGCGGGTGCTGTCCGACCTTCAGCAGACCCGCAAGAAGCTCCGCGATCTCGACGCGGAGGCGACAGAGCCGATCGCGATCGTGGGGATGGGGTGCCGGCTGCCGGGCGGAGTCACCTCCCCCGAGGAGCTGTGGCGGCTGGTCGAGGACGGCACCGACGCGTTGACCGGCTTTCCCGGCGACCGCGGCTGGGACCTGGACAATCTCTTCGACCCCGACCCGGGCCGGACCGGCCGCACCTATGTCGACCAGGGCGGATTCCTGGACGGGGCGGGCGACTTCGACGCCGAGCTGTTCGGGATCTCTCCCCGTGAGGCTCTCGCGGTGGACCCGCAGCAGCGGCTGATGCTCGAAGTGTCCTGGGAAGTGGTCGAGCGGGCCGGAATCAACCCGGCCGCGCTGAAGGGCCAGGACGTCGGTGTCTTCTCGGGGCTGATGTTCCACGACTACGCCGACAACGTCGAAGAGCTCCCGGACGGCCTGGAAGGGTACTTCGGGATAGGCAACTCCGGCAGCGTGCTGTCCGGCCGGGTCTCCTACGTCCTGGGGCTCGAAGGGCCGTCGGTCACCGTGGACACGGCCTGCTCCTCGTCGCTGGTCGCCGTGCATCTCGCCGCTCAGGCGCTGCGGAGCGGCGAGTGCTCCATGGCGCTCGCGGGCGGTGTCGCCGTCATGTCGACGCCCGAGGTCTTCGTGGACTTCAGCCGACAGCGCGGACTGGCGTCGAACGGCCGCTGCAAGGCGTTCTCCGACTCCGCCGACGGAACCGGACTTGCCGAGGGTGCGGTGGTTCTGTTGTTGGAGCGGTTGTCGGATGCGCGGCGTGCGGGGCGTCGGGTGTTGGCGGTGGTGCGTGGTTCTGCGGTGAATCAGGATGGTGCGTCGAATGGGTTGACGGCGCCGAACGGTCCGTCGCAGGAGCGGGTGATCCGGGCGGCGTTGGCGGGTGCGCGGGTGTCGGCCGCCGATGTGGATGTGGTGGAGGCCCATGGGACGGGCACGACCCTGGGTGATCCGATCGAGGCGCAGGCGTTGCTGGCGACCTACGGTCAGGAGCATTCGGCTGAACGGCCTTTGTGGCTGGGGTCGTTGAAGTCGAACATCGGGCATACGCAGGCGGCTGCGGGTGTGGCGGGGATCATCAAGATGGTCGAGGCGCTGCGGCACGGTGTGCTGCCGCGGACGTTGCACGTCGATGCGCCGTCGTCGCACGTGGACTGGTCCTCGGGTGCGGTGGAACTCCTGACGGAGGCGCGTGAGTGGCCGAAGGTGGACCGGCCGCGCCGGGCAGGTGTGTCGTCGTTCGGGGTGAGTGGCACCAACGCCCACGTCATCCTGGAGCAAGTCCCCGAACTCGTCGACGTACCCGAGGAGTTGGCCCAGGAGCCGGCGCCCCCCGTGGTGCCGTGGCCCGTGTCGGGCCGTGGGACCGGTGCGCTCGCCGCGCAGGCCGCGCGGCTGGCGGCGTTCGTGCGCGACGCGGGTGACGTCCCGGTTGCCGAGGTCGGCCGGGCGCTGGCGTACACCCGCGCCCAACTCGACGACCGCGCCGTCGTCCTGGCCGCGACGCCGGCCGAGGGCCTCGCCGGGCTCGACGCGCTGGCCGACGGGACACCGGCACCCCACGTGGTCACCGGCACCGCCGACGTCGAGGGGAAGAAGGTGTTTGTCTTCGCCGGCCAGGGTTCCCAGTGGGCCGGCATGGGGCTCGAACTCCTGGAGAACTCACCGGTGTTCGCCCGGGCGATGGACGCCGTCGCCGAGGCACTCGCTCCGCACATCGACTGGTCGCTCCTCGACGTGCTCCGCGGCACCGAGGGCGCGCCCCCGCTGGACCGGCCGGACGTCGTACAGGTCGTCCTGTTCGCCGTCGCGGTCTCCCTCACCAGGCTGTGGCAGCACTACGGGGTGACTCCGGACGCCGTCATCGGCCACTCCCAGGGCGAGGTCGCCGCGGCGCACATATCGGGCGCGCTCTCGCTGGAGGACGCGGCCCAGGTGATCGCCGTACGCAGTTCGACGGCCGTCGGCAGCCTCGCGGGCAGCGGGGGTCTCGCCTCGCTCGCCCTCTCGCGCGAGAAGGCGGTCGCCCGCATCGCACGCTGGGAGGGCCGCATCGAGCTGGCGGCCGTCAACAGCCCCTCCGCCGTGGTCGTCGGAGGCCTGCCCGAGGCACTCGACGAACTGGTCGCGGAACTCCAGGCCGAGGACATCCCGGCCCGCCGTGTCGACTCCGCCGTCTACGCCTCGCACACCTCGTACGTGGAGAGCGCCCGGGAGGACATCCTGACGGCGCTGGCCGACGTGAAGCCGTCGCAGCCCGTCATCCCCTTCTTCTCGACCTGCGACGGCGCCTGGATGAACGGCCCCGGCTTCGACGCCGAATACTGGTACCGGAACCTGCGCCGGACCGTCGACTTCGCCGGAGCCGTCGAAACCCTCGCCGAGAACGGGTTCCGCGTCTTCGTGGAACCCAGCCCGCACCCCGTGCTGACCACCAGCGTCCAGGCGGTGCTGGAACAGAACGAGGACATATCGGCAGTGGTCACCGGATCACTGCGCCGTGACGACGGCGGACTCCGGCGGTTCCTGGCATCGGTCGCCCAACTCCACACCGCGGGCGTGGCCGTGGACTGGTCCGAGGCCTTCGGTACGAGCGCGCACGCCTATCTGGAACTGCCGACCTACTCCTTCCGCAACCAGCGGTACTGGCTCTCGCCCGACCCCGGAGCCGTCACCGCCGGCGGTGACGCCAACGCCATCGGTCTTGTCCCCGCCGAACACCCGCTGCTCGGCGCCGTGACCGGTGTGGCGGACGGCGGCGGACTGCTCTTCTCCAGCAGGCTGTCCCTCACCACCCACCCCTGGCTGCGTGACCACGCGGCGTCGGGTGTCTGCCTGCTGCCCGCCACCGCGCTCCTCGAACTCGCCGTCCGCGCGGGCGAGGAGGTCGGCCACCGCTTCGTGGACGAGCTGGTGATCGAGGCGCCGCTCGTCCTGCCGCCGACCGGCGGAGTGCACGTCCAGGTCACCCTGAGCGAGCCCGACGGTACGGCGCGCCGGGCGGTCGCCATCCATTCGCGTCCCGACGACGCCCTCGTCGACGCTCCGTGGTCCCGGCACGCCACCGGCTTCCTGGCCCAGGAAGGACCGGCCCCCGTCACCGACCTCGCCCAGTGGCCGCCGGTGGGGGCGGAGCCGGTGGATGTGGCTGGTTTCTATGAGGGGTTGGCGGGGCGTGGTTATGAGTACGGTCCGTCGTTCCAGGGGTTGAAGGCGGCCTGGAAGCGCGGTGACGAGGTCTTCGCGGAACTCGCGCTCCCCGAGGAACAGGAACCGGAGGCCGGTCGCTACACCCTGCACCCCGCCCTCTTCGACGCGGCGTTGCAGGCCACCAACTTCGCGGGCATCCCCGACCCGGAGCCCGGAAACCTGCTGCTGCCGTTCGCCTGGAACGAGGTCACCGTCCACGCGGCCGGCGCCTCGGTCCTCCGTCTGAAGGCGACTCCCATCGGCACCGACGGCTTCTCGTTGGTGGTGGCGGATGGGTTGGGGGTTGTGGTGGCTGTGGTGGGGTCGTTGGTGTTGCGGCCGGTGGGTGTGGGTGAGTTGTCGTCGGTGGGGGTGGCGGCGGTTGAGTCGTTGTTCCGGGTGGAGTGGGTTCCGGTTCCGGTTCCGGTGGTGGGTGGGTCGGGTGGTGTGGTGCCGGATGAGGCGGTGCTTGATCTGACGGGGGTGGCGGACAGCGGTGATCCGGTGGTGGTGCGTGGGGTGGTTGCTGGGGTGTTGGAGTCGGTTCAGGGGTGGTTGGGGGGTTCGCCCGGGTCGCGGTTGGTGGTGGTGACGCGGGGTGTGGTGTCGGGTTCGTCGGTGGTGTCGGCGGTGTGGGGGTTGGTGCGGTCGGTGCAGGTGGAGCATCCAGGGCGGGTGGTGCTGGTGGATGCGGGGGACGTGGTCGGGAGTGCGTGGCGGGAGCGGTTGGGGGCTGTAGTGGCTTCGGGGGAGCCGCAGGTGGTGCTCGGCGGCGAGGGCGGGGCGAGCGTGCCCCGGTTGGCGCGGGTGCGGGCCGATGTGGTGGATGGCGGTCTGTCGGAGGTTGGTGGAGACGGTTCTGTTCTGGTGACGGGTGGGACGGGGTTGTTGGGTGGTTTTGTGGCGCGTCATGTGGTGGTGCGTCATGGGGTGCGGAGTGTGGTGTTGGTGTCGCGTCGGGGCGATGCGGCGCCTGGGGCTGCTGAGTTGGCGGCGGAGTTGGAGGGTCTGGGCGCGCGGGTGACGTTTGTTGCGGCGGATGTTTCCCGGCGGGAGGAGGTGGAGCGGGTCCTGGGGGCGGTGCCGGTGGAGTTTCCGTTGCGGGGTGTGGTGCATGCGGCGGGGGCGTTGGACGACGGGGTGGTGGCGTCGTTGTCGGAGGAACGCCTGGGGTCGGTGTTCGGTCCGAAGGCGGATACGGCGTGGCATCTGCATGAGCTGACCGAGGGTCTGGGTCTGGTGGCGTTCGTGTTGTTCTCCTCGGGTGCGGGGGTGTTCGGGAGTGCGGGGCAGGCGAACTACGCGGCGGCGAACGGCTATCTGGACGGGTTGGCGGTGCGGCGGCGGGCTGCCGGCTTGCCGGGGGTGTCGTTGGCGTGGGGGTTGTGGGCTGATGCGAGTGGGATGACGGGTCACCTGGGCGGAGCGGATCGTGCGCGGATGAGCCGGGGCGGTCTGGTGGGGCTGGGTGAGGGTGAGGGGATGGCGCTGCTGGATGCGGCGCTGTCGGTGGGGGATGGGGTGTTGGTGCCCGCGCGCTTCGATTTCGGGGTGTTGCGGGGACAGGCGGTGTCGGGTGAGTTGCCGGTGTTGTTGCGGAATCTGGTGCGGGTGCCGCGCCGGGTGGTGGAGTCGGGTGTTGAGGAGGGCGGGCCGGTATTGGCCCGGCGGCTGGCCGCACTCACCGAAACCGAACAGAACCGGTTCCTCGTCAACCTGGTGCGTACGAACGCGGCGACCGTCCTGGGGCATGCCACCCCCGACACGATCAGCGTGCGAAGGGCCTTCAAAGAGGTGGGCTTCGACTCGCTCACCGCGGTCGAGCTGCGCAACCGGCTGACCGACGCGACCGGGGTGCGGCTGCCCGCCACCCTCGTCTTCGACCACCCCACCCCCGCCGCACTCGCGCAGCGGCTGCGCCAGGAACTCCTGCCCGGGAACGGTCGTACGAACGGTTCCGGGAGCAACGGCGACGGCGCACAGGAAGCGCTCGGGAGCGAGGCCGGGATCGACGAGGCGGAGATCCGCCACGCCCTGGCCACCGTGCCCATCAGCCGGCTGCGTGAACTGGGCGTGCTCCAGGAGCTGTTGAGGTCTGCGGCTCCGCGGGCGACGACCGTGCCCGACGAGGGCCCCGGTGACGCCGAACTGATCGCCGACATGGACGTGAGCGACCTTGTCGAGCGGGCGCTCGGCACCAGCACCAACTGACCGATCCGTGACGACCGGAGGAATCCGCATGACCACCCCGTACGACAAGCTCGTGGAGGCTCTGCGGGCCTCCCTGCTGGAGAACGAGCGGCTGGCACGCGAGAACCAAAGGATCACCGCGGCCACTGCGGAACCGATCGCGATCGTGGGGATGGGCTGCCGGCTGCCGGGCGGGGTGGGTTCGCCGGAGGAGTTGTGGCGGCTGGTGTCCGAGGAGCGGGAGGGGCTGGTGGACTTTCCGGCCGACCGCGGCTGGGACCTCGACAACCTCTTCGACCCCGACCCCGGCAAACCCGGTAAGTCGTACGTCAGTCGAGGCGGCTTCCTGGAAGAGGCCGGCGACTTCGACGCCGGGTTCTTCGGGATCTCCCCGCGTGAGGCGCTGGCGATGGACCCGCAGCAGCGGCTGATGCTCGAAGTGTCCTGGGAGGCGCTGGAACGCGCCGGCCTCGCGCCGACCTCGCTCAAGGGTCAGGACGTCGGGGTGTTCTCGGGCGTGATGTACCACGACTACGCGAGCAAACTGGACCAGGCTCCCGAAGGCCTCGAAGGCTTTCTCGGCACGGGCAACTCGGGAAGCGTCGTGACCGGTCGGGTGTCGTACGCGCTGGGGCTTGAGGGTCCGGCGGTGACGGTGGACACGGCCTGCTCGTCGTCCCTGGTCGCCATCCATCTCGCGGCTCAGTCACTGCGGAGCGGCGAGTGCTCGATGGCCCTCGCGGGCGGCGTCGCGGTGCTCGCCCACCCCGGTTCGTTCGTGGAGTTCTCGCGGCAGCGCGGGCTGGCCGTGGACGGTCGGTGCAAGGCGTTTGCGGACGCGGCGGACGGCACGGGGTGGGCCGAGGGTGCTGGTGTTCTGCTTCTTGAGCGGTTGTCGGATGCGCGGCGCAACGGGCACGAAGTGCTGGCGGTGGTGCGTGGTTCTGCGGTGAATCAGGATGGTGCGTCGAATGGGTTGACGGCGCCGAATGGTCCGTCGCAGGAGCGGGTGATCCGGGCGGCGTTGGCGAGTGCGCGGGTGTCTGCTGCTGATGTGGATGTGGTGGAGGCGCACGGGACGGGCACGACGTTGGGTGATCCGATCGAGGCGCAGGCGTTGTTGGCGACCTACGGTCAGGAGCACACCACTGAACGGCCTTTGTGGTTGGGGTCGTTGAAGTCGAACATCGGTCATG
>NZ_BARG01000141.1 GCF_000376565.1 Streptomyces hokutonensis
CCCGACAACAACCCGAAGAGATCAGTAACTCCGGTACCCAGGTACTAGTCGGTCCTGTGGCATTCCCTCCGGCGGTGCCATGGCGTCGGTCTATTCCGCTTCTAGGTTGAAGTGCGGGACTGATCAGGCCCGTCCAGGCAATGCCGTCTTTTCCCGGCGGGAGCAACTTCGTGGCGATCGTCCTGCACCGACTCGAGCCGGTCGGCGTTTCACCCGCCACCACCAGTCGTCCCCTTGCGGATCCTCCTCCTGGCATCCACGTTCGTGGGCTCGGCGCCGACGCCTGCGTCGGTCGGTCGGCCGGCCGGCGTGGGCGTCCTGAGACTCGCCGTGAGATCCGGCCCCGCCTCACCTCCGACGTGTGCGAGGACCGCAAACCGCGCCACACGCTCGGAGCCCGGCAGGCCGCCCGCTCCACGGCCGCCTTCTCCCGCGGTTCGCCCCCGCGGCTCCGGCGGCGCGGACGCGGACGGTGACCAGGTCGGGTCGAGCGCCGACCCCGAACCGCTGTCAACCGTACGATCGCGAGAGAGCGGTCGGCCCAGGTCGGCGTTCTCCCCCAGTCGCCGCTCGTCCATCCATTCCCCCGGGACGGGCGAGCGGCTCGCCTGTACCGCGAAGGGCACAGACCTTGACCCCCACTCCCCCACAGGATTCCCGGCCCGGTCGACGACTCACCGGTCGGCCCGAGCTGCCCGAGGCACTGACGACCGATGATGAGCAGCGTGTGATCGTGTCCATCATCGCCCGGCTGTCTTCCTGGCGGTGGGCGGACCGGGCCCACCCCTGGGTCCGGCGATGGGGCGTACCACTGTTCTGCGCCGCCGTGGGCGTGACATCCATACTCGCCTCCACCGACAAATCCCGGGGCGCCGAAGACCTGGCCCTCATCGTCGTCCTGGCCGTTCCGCTGCTGTGGCGGGAGCGCAGGCCGATGCTGGTCTTCGCGCTCACCACTGCCACGGCCGTGCTGACGACCTACGCAGGGTCCCTCCATGGCGCCAGCGCCAGCGCCGACGTCGCACGCCTCGTAGCCCTGTTCAACGTGGGCCGCTTCGCCACCCCCGGCCGGTTGCTCGTCGCCCTGGCCATCTCCCTGGCGCAGCTGGTCGCCTGGTCCGCCGGACTGTCGGGGGACAGCCCGGCGGCGTACCCGGCACGCCCGGAACTCCGCATGCTGCTGGGGATGGTCACGGTGACGGCCATCGCAGGCCTCGGCCTCGCCACCCGCCTGGTGAACGTCGTCATCGCCGCCCTGCAGAGAGAGAAGGACCAGCAGGCCCGCCTCTCCGTCGCCCAGGAACGCGCCCGCGTCTCCAAGGAGATGCACGACATCCTCGGCCACACCCTCGCCGTCGTCGTCAGCCTCGCCGACGGTGCCGCCGGCCTGACCGAGGCAAAGCCCCAACGCGGTGCCGAGACCCTAAGACTCATCGCCGACAGCGGCCGCGGCGCCCTCGCCGAACTGCAGCGACTCCTCGCCGTCATCGACGACGACAACGACCGGCCGCACGGTGCCCCGCGCGCCCCGCAACCCGGCCTCGCCGACCTCGACCCGCTGATCGAACGCGTCCGCGCCGCCGGCCCGAGCATCACCCTGGACATCGACGGCGACCTCACCGCGCTGACACCCGGCCTCCAGCTCGCCGTGTACCGCATCGTCCAGGAAGCTCTCACCAACACCCTCAAGTACGCCGCCGCCGACACCTCCAGCAGCGTCCGAGTGACCGTCGGGCCCGGCATGGTCCACATCGACGTCGAGGACACCGGCCCCTTCCGCACGCCCCGTTCCCGAAGGCGGAGCACCGGAAGCGGCCGCGGCCTGATCGCCATGCGCGAACGCGCGGCCATCTACCAGGGCCAGGTCACCGCCGGACCCAACCGGGAAGGCGGCTGGAGCATCCACGTCCGTCTCCTGACCGCCCCGCCCTCCCCCTAGCTGTCGGCACCTCCCCCCATGAGCGGGGAGGGACCCCCGACCGGAACGGAGAACCCCGCACATGACCACCGTGCTCATCGTCGACGACCAGGCCCTGCAACGCCTCGGCTTCAGCATGCTCCTGGAACAGCACCCCGACCTCACCGTCATCGGTGAAGCCACCCACGGCGCCGAAGCCGTCCGCAAGGCCGCCGAGCTGAAGCCCGATGTCGTCCTCATGGACGTCCGCATGCCCGGCATGGACGGCATCGAAGCCACCAGACGCATCGTCGAGTCCGGCGGCCGCTCCCGCATCCTCGTCCTGACCACCTTCGACCTCGACGAATACGCCTACGACGCCCTGCGCGCCGGAGCGTCCGGGTTCCTGCTCAAAGCCGCCTTGCCCCACGAACTCATCTCCGGCATCCGCGCGGTGGCCGCCGGAGACGCCGTCATCTCGCCCGGTCTGACCCGCAAACTCATCGACGCCTTCAGCAGCCGCCTGCCGGGCCACACGCCCGCACAGCAACGGCAGCTGGACCGCCTCACCAACCGGGAACGCGAAGTACTCATCGCCATCGCGACCGGCTGGAGCAACACCGAGATCTGCGAACACCTCTCCCTCGCCGAGTCCACCGTCAAGTCGCACGTGGGTAGCATCCTCACCAAGATCGAGGTCCGGGACCGGGTCCAGGCCGTGATCTTCGCCTACGACGCCGGCCTCGTCAGGCCCGCCTGAGCATGGCCGGAGCACTTCGCAGCAGGCTCGGACGCCGGTTCCTGGGACGGACGAGATGGGCGGCACCTTCTTCGCCACAGCAGCGAGCCCCCGATCGCCATCAGAGCGACCAGGGCGAGGGCGGGGCCACCCAGCGTGAGGACACGCTGGAGAGAGGTCGCTGCGGCGTATCCGACACCCGCTTCCGCCGTGGCCCACGCACAGGCGGCGACGACACTGTACGGAGCGATGCACCGGTAGGGCAGGCGAGTGGCGCCCGCGGAGTGCGGGGCGAGCGTGCGCACCACCGGCAGGAAGCGAGCCACGAAGACCGCCCGGCCACCGTGGCGCGTCATAAGCGTCTCGGCCCGGCCCCACGCGACATCCGGAACGCGACGGCCCATAGGGCCGCCGCGCAGCCGGTCACCGAGGTACCTGCCGGTGCGGTGGGCGAGGAAGTCACCCGCCACCACGGCGCCGACTGCGGCTGCGATGACGAGAAGAAGGTTGACCTGGCCCGTGCGAGCCAGCGCGCCGGCGGTCAGGAGCAGGGTCAGCGTCGGGACGAAAGCGCCGATCAGCAGGACCGACTCGGCAAGGACCGCAGCAGCCACCACTGCGTACGCCGCGACCGGCGGGAGGTGGCCGAGGATGTCGGAGAGCGCGTTCACCGACTCGCCCCATACGACCGCGGCTCGACCTGGTCCGCAGAGACAAGGGGACGTTGCAGATGCCAGACGTAGGCGGGGGGAAGGTTGACCCACACCGTCCAGCGGCCCGTGGCGTACGTGCGCTGGTAGGTGGCCATGATCTCGTCCACGGCGGCGTGGCGGCGGGCTTCTGCTCGCGATGCCGTCAGGGCGCGGGCCCTGCGGGTGCCCAGGTAGGCGAAGTAGGTCAGCGTGCCGCCGGGGTGGAGGAGTTCCATGTAGCGGGCCATGATGCGCTCGACCTGCACGGGCGTGAAGTTGGTCAGGGGCAACCCGGAGACGATGACGTCGTACCGCTGGTCGGTGTCGAGGTCCTCGACGTAGGTCTGATGCACGTTCACCTGCGCAGACGTGGCTGCCAGGTGCGGGTGCGCGGTGACGAGACGGCGCAGTCGCATGGCGAAACGCGGGTTGGCCTCGACGATGTCCAGACGGCTGCCACGGGGCAGTTCGGGTATCAGGGTGCGGGTGACCGATCCGGTGCCAGCGCCTGCTTCCAGCACTGCCAGCGGGCGGGGCGCCTGCACCCGTACAGGGTCGGTGAGCACGCGAGCCAGTGCCTTGCCACTGGGTGCTACAGCACCCGTGGTGCGCAGGTCACGGGCTGCCTCGATCAGGAACATCCAGCTTTCGGCGTTGCGCTGCGCCGGGACGCGGTCGTGGGAGGTGGTCCAGTCGTTCATGGAATTGACGCTAGAAAGCTGCGTCCGGCATCGGATCCGCCGTTCTACGACGGCGTCCCCCTACGAAAGTAGGGGATGGACATCGCCGATCGTCAGGCGGAATCGCGCACCGGTCTGCCTAGCATGAGCCGGGTGAGCAGCAGAGAAGGCCGCAGATGGGCGGCCTACGGGCGTGGGGTGGTCGTGGCGTTGTGCGTGCTGGGGGCCGCGCTGAACGACATGGCGTTCGAAGGGCGCTACCTGCTCCCCGTCATCATCACGGCGCTGGTGTGCGGAACGGCCCTGCTCGTGTCCCGGCTGCGGTGGCCGATCGCGCCATTGCTCGTCACGGCGGCCACGGCATGGTGGGGGTGGCCGCTGCTGCCCATGCTGGCCGTCGCCTTGTTCGACCTGGCTGTGGACCGCCGGGCGCGGGTGGCCGTGGGTTGTGCTGTCGCCGCGCTGGGTGCCAACCTGCTCAGCTACCGGGACACCTCTCTGTGGACGGGCCAGTCCTACGCGTCCACGCTGCTCCTGCCGGTGCTGGCCGTGCTCGTCGGACTGTGGCTGGGCAGCCGCCGGCGCCTGGTCCAGGCGCTGGCAGCCGACGTCGAGCACCTGCGTGTCGAGGCGCAGCTGCGCGAGGAAGCGGCCCGCACCGCGGAACGGTCTCGTATCGCCGCCGAGATGCACGACGTCCTGGCCCACCGCCTGAGCCTGATCGCCCTGCACACCGGCGTGCTGGCCACCAAGAGCGGCACGCTGCCCGCGCCGGTCGCCGAACGCCTCGGACTGCTGCGCAAGACGTCCGTCGAGGCACTCACCGATCTGCGTGATGTTCTCGGTGTGCTGCGCGATTCCGACGCCACGCAGACGAGTGCCGCACTCACGCCGGTCATACGAGACGTGCGGGAACTGGCCGACGAGGCCCGCGCCGCCGGTCAGCACATCGGGCTGATCGTCGAGGGGCGTCCCGAGGAAGCTCCCACCACCCACCGACTGGCCGTGTACCGCATCGTCCAGGAAGCACTGACCAACGCCCGCAAGCATGCCGACGGGGCCGTGGTGACCGTACGCATCGACTACCGGCCGCCCGCCACACTCGTCGAGGTCACCAACCCCGCTGGTACTCACCGCACGGACAGTGTCGGCAGCGGCTACGGACTCGTCGGCCTGCGCGAACGCGTCACCACGCTCGGCGGGCACCTGAACTCCGGACCGGCGGGCGCGGGCTCCTGGCGGCTGGCCGCACGCATCCCCCACCCAGCCGGCATCGAACAGAACGGCACCCGCACATGATCCGCGCCATGATCGTCGACGACGACGCCCTGGTCCGCCTCGGACTGGCCGACCTCCTCGCCGACGACCCCGGCATCGAGGTCGTCGCCCAGGCCCCCGACGGCCTGAAGGCCATCGAACAGGCCACCGCCCACCGCATCGACGTCGCCCTGGTCGACGTACGCATGCCCCACATGGACGGCATCACCGCCACCGCCCGCCTGCGAGCCCTCCCCCACCCGCCGAAGGTGATCATCCTGACCACCTTCGACCTCGACGAATACGTCTACAACGCCCTCGCCGCCGGAGCCGACGGCTTCCTGCTCAAGGACACCGATCCCGCCGAAATACTGCGCGCCGTCCACCTGGTGGCCGCAGGCTCGGCCATGCTCCACCCCACCGCGGCCCGCCGCCTCATCGACCGCTACCACGCCACCAACCAGCCCCGGGCAACCGTCGCCAAGGCCCGGCTGGACCGGCTCACCCCCCGCGAACGCGACGTGCTCACCCTCCTCGCCCACGGCGACACCAACGCCGACATCGCCGCCCGCCTCGCCATGCGCGAGAGCACCGTCAAGGCCCACGTCAGCCGTGTCCTGACCGCGCTGGAAGTCACCAACCGCGTCCAGGCCGCCCTCCTGGCCCGCGACGCGGGACTCACACCGTGACAAGGACCTCGCCTTCCGAGCTCCGGGCCTCCGGGCAACCCGCGGCGAAGGCAGCAACGGTCACCTCGGCATGCCCCCTGACATACCTCGCGAGGGGACCTGCGCGAACACCAGGCATCGCCGACCCCCTGCGCGTGCGTCGAACAGGCCGAGTACGGACAGCCTCCGGAGCCACGTCGCCCCGGCGGATGCCGGCGGGCATGCTCAGGCGCGGTGACGGCCGGCTGCCACAACGCAGATGATGGAACAGCAGGCGCCGTCGCCCGGACGGCGTCAGCCACACGGACACTCGAATTACCGGCGCTCATGTGTTCGGCGTGATTCCGACAGGATCCGGGGAGAGGGTCGCCGCGACGATCCGGCCCATCCTCGCCCAGCCGAACGCCGAGCTGGTCCGCCGGCAACTGGACACCGTCGCCGACGCCCTCGGACGACAGTTCCCCAAGGTGAGGCAGATACTCCTGCACGCGAAGGACGATCCAACCGCCTTCGCCGCATTCAGCACGATGCGCGACGAACGCGAGCAGTTCGACTTCGCCCGCCGCCACCTCCCCGAAGGCAGCACGGACTCCATCCACACCAACCACGACGCCGCCGCACTCCCCACAGCGACACCACCACAAGGGACATGACCATCTGCGGCCCCCTCATTCAATCCAGCGTGCGGCCGCCGGGCCGCCCCTGAAGAGACGGCAGAACTTTTACATCGCCGGCCGAGCAGGACATGCAGTCGAGTCATCCTATGAATCTCCCCAACTCCCCTCTCCGTCCGCACCATTGACAGTGCCGCGGCCCCAATCAATCATCAGACATCCGAGGAATTGGAGCCGCTCATGAGTACGTATCCGAGACGTCAGGTCCTGGGCGCCGCGGCCGGAGTCGCCGCAGCAGCAGCCCTTCCCCTCACTTCAGCCACCGCCGCACACGCCGCCGAACTCGTCGCCACCGCGTCCGGACCGTGGGTCCCCGTCCCCGAGCCGGTCCCCGTTCCGCTCGACGGCCTCTACGACAACGACGGCATCGACACCGCCTCCGCGCGCGGCGGCGACTTCGACGGTTCGGGCTACACCTTCCCGGGCGAGGAACTCCCCACCGGCCGCGTCGACGTCGACGGCATCCCCTTCCTCTTCCCCTCCTCGGCCGCAGGCGCCAAGAACAACGTCGTCGCGATGGGCCAGCGCGTCGAACTGCCCCACGGCCGCTACCTGTCGGCCGTCTTCCTCACCTCGGGCAGCTACGGCAACGCCTCCGGCAACGCCACCGTCCACTACGCCGACGGCTCCACCACGACCGCAGGCCTCGGCGGCGCCGACTGGTACGCGGCCGGCGGCTCGCTCTCCGCCCCGTACCGCTACCAGCCTGACGGCACCAAGGACCCGCACAGCGTGGGCATCGGCACCTCGGAGGTCTGGCTCGACCCGCAGCGCGAGGCGGTCGCCCTCACTCTCCCTGTGACCAACCCGGCCGAGGCAGGCAAGACCTCCCTGCACGTCTTCGCCCTCTCCCTCCAACCCGCCGCCCAGGGACGGGCGTTGGCCCTGCGCGACGCCCACTCCACGAACTCGCTGCTGGAGTCGTCCGGCGCGCAGAGCGTGGAGGCGACGGTCGTGAACGCCGGTACGGTCGCGATCCTCGCGGGCGACGGAGTGTCCGTGCGTGTCGACGCCGAGGGCGCCCGTACGGTCGAGCCCGCCCGCGTCCGGCGCCTGGACCCCGGTGAGCAGGCCCGCGTCCGCGTCGGTATCCGCAGCGGTGCCGCGCCCGGCACGGTACGGGACGGCACGGTGACCGTGACCGGGCGCGGATCCCAAGTGGCGGTCTCCCACGAACAGTTGACCCTCGGTGTCGCCGACTACCGGCCCACCGGGGCGTCCCTGGCCGGGCATCAGGCGCCGTACTGGTTCCAGGGTGCCAAGTTCGGCATCTTCATCCACTGGGGCGTGTACTCGGTGCCCGCCTGGGCGCCGGTCGGCAAGCAGTACGCCGAGTGGTACTGGGACCAGATGCAGGACCCGAACAACCCGACGTACGCCTACCACCGGGACACCTACGGCGAGGACTTCGCCTACGACGACTTCATCCCGCGCTTCACCGCCGAGAAGTTCGATCCGCGGGCCTGGGTGGAACTGTTCCGGGACGCCGGCGCCCAGTACCACGTGCTCACCTCGAAGCACCACGAGGGCTTCGCGCTGTGGGACACCAAGGTCTCCGACCGCAACGCCGTGAAGATGGGCCCGAAGAGGGACCTGGTCAAAGAACTCTTCGACGCCTCACGCCGCCACACGCCCGAACTCCACCGCGGGCTCTACTTCTCGATGCCGGAGTGGTTCAACCCCGACAACCCGTGGATGGGCCACGCCCCGCGCAATCCGTACACCCTTCAGCCGGTGCCGTACACCGGATACACCGCGGGCAAGGACTTCGTGACGGAGTATCAGGCCCCGCAGATGCTCGAACTGATCCACGGCTACGACCCCGAGCTCATCTGGTGCGACATCGGCGGCGCCAACGACAGCCTCGACGTGCTGGCGGAGTACTTCAACCACGCCAAGAACCGCCGCCGTCCGATCGACGTGACCGTCAACGACCGTTCGGGGATCGCCTTCCACGACTTCACCACACCCGAGTACACGACGTACGAGAACACGGTCGTCGCCAAGTGGGAGTCCAGCCGGGGCCTCGACCCGTTCAGCTACGGCTACAACCGGGCGACCCCCGACGACGGCTACATGACGGCCGAAGAGGTCGTGCGCAACCTCGTCGACATCGTGTCGAAGAACGGCAACTTCCTTCTCGACATCGGTCCCCGGGCCGACGGCACGATCCCCGAGATCATGCAGACCCGGCTGCGCGAGACCGGCCGCTGGCTACGCGTCAACGGCGAGGCGATCTACGACACGACGTACTGGTCGAGGATGGCCCAGCTCGGCGACGACCTCAGATTCACGGTCCGCCCCGACGAGGCCTTCTACATCCACTCGCTGGCCGAGCCCGGCGCGAAGCTCACCGTCGAGGCGCCGATCCCGATCCGCAGCGGCGACAAGGTGACGATGCTCGGCCACGACCGCCCCTTGGCATGGACCCTCAGTAATGGGGCGCTGGTGATCGACGTCCCCGAAGCCGCACGCAAGACGGGGCAGCACGCGTGGGTGTTCAAAGTGCACTGGCGGGCCTGAGTCCCGACGGACACCCGAGCACGACCGGTGGTCGCGACGGCACGACGCCGTCCGCGACACCTGCGGGCACAGGTCCCACAAGGCAGGGGCGTAACTGTCACGGAACCGCGGTCACACCGCCTGGCGTCCTCAGGAACACCAGGCGGTGGACCTGGACCGGCCGACGATCCGAACAGGTCGTCGTGGTAGCCCATCGGGTCGGCCCTCTCCGCCGGGGCAGTAGAAGGCTGGATGTTCCTGATCGACACGGCCCGCGATCCGCGGCCCTCCGGCACATCCACCTCCGGCGGAAACGCGCCGGCCCAGGCCCTGACCGAACCCGTGCGGGTCCAGGCACCCGTCCGCTGCCAGTACTGGAAATT
>NZ_BARG01000140.1 GCF_000376565.1 Streptomyces hokutonensis
CGCGAGAGACCTGACGGCACTGTAGCGGCATGTCCCCAGCAGGCAAGGTCAAAAGCCCCAACTGCTGGGGGACATGGCCGGTCGCCGATGTCTCAGGCCGTCGTCTCCGGTGCCTTGCCGCTGGTACCACGCACCACGAGCTTCGGATCCAGTACGGCCTCTCGGGCTTCCAGTTCCGGGTTCTCCAGCCGTTCGACGGCGAACCGCACGGCGTGTTCCGCCATCAGCGTCGCGTCCTGGCGGACGGTGGTCAGGCCGATCGGCATCAGATGGGAGAGGTGACTGTCGTCGTACCCGACAACCGACACATCACGCGGGACATCGACGCCTGCCCGCGTCAGGGCCATCAACAGGCCCCACGCACACCGGTCGTTGCCCGCGAGAACCGCTGTCGGCAGGGCCTGCCCTTGATCGCGTTCCGCCAGGAACAGGCGGCCCGACTCGATGCCCGACTCCTCCGTGTGCTGCCCGGGGATGACCCGCACCTCGGCCTCCAGCCCGTGCCGGCGCATCGCGGCCCGGTAGGCACGCCGCCGCTCGGCCGATCCGGGGCTCCGGCCGCCGTCGATGTGCACGATTCGGCGGTGCCCCAGTTCGACGAGGTGCTCCATGGCCTGGTGCACTCCCTTGCCTTCCGCGCTGTGGACGAAGTCCACGCGGGCGCGGGGCACTCGGCGGCCGACCGAGACGGTCGCCGCTCTGCGTCCGAGTTCGTCGAGATACCCGGCCTCCGCCTCGGGGCCGAGCAGGATCAGCGCCTCGCAACGATGGCTGAGCAAGGCCTCGGCCGCCTTCGCCTCGCTGCGGTCGTAGGTGGCCGCGGAGAGCAGGACGTCGTAGCCGAGGCGTTCGGCCTCGGGGTAGATCCCCGAGATGAGGTCCGCGTGGAAGGTCTGGTGGACGGTGAACATCACGCCGAGCGTGCGGCTACGGCCGCGGGCCAGCAGCCTGGCCGCGCTGTCGGGGTGGTAGCCGATCTCGTCGGCCACCCGCAGCACCCGCTGTCGCGTCTCCTCGCTCGCGCCCGGCTGCCCCCGGAAGATGATCGAGACGAGCGCCCGCGACACGCCCGCTTTCGCAGCGACGTCCGCCATCGTGGGCCGCTGCTTTCCTGCCGCATCCACCTGTGAATCCACCTTCCGCCGCGGCCAACCCTACGGGCCCTCTGAAATCTCCCAGCAACAAGGTATTGACATGACATTTGGACAGGAGTCATCGTACACAGACTAGAGCGCGCTAGTAGAGCGCGGCAGTGAAACTCCTGTACGCCTCCGTCTCCGGCATGAAAGGGAAACCAGCGTGATGCCGTTCGAAGTGCTGACCATGGGCCGTGTAGGGGTGGACGTATATCCGCTCCAGACCGGTGTGGGGCTGGCCGAGGTCACGTCGTTCGGCAAGTACCTGGGCGGGAGTCCGACCAACGTCACCGTCGCCGCGGCCCGTTACGGGCACTCCGCGGCCGTGATCACGAAGACGGGCCGGGACCCGTTCGGGGACTTCGTCCGCACGGCCTTGGAGGGGTACGGCGTCGACAGCCGGTTCGTGGGTACGTCGGACATCGCGCCGACGCCGGTGACGTTCTGCGAGATCTTCCCGCCGGACGACTTCCCGCTGTACTTCTACCGGCTGCCCAAGGCCCCCGACCTGGACATCCAGCCGGACGACCTGGACCTCGACGCCGTCCGTGACGCCCGGATCTTCTGGGTCACCGGGACGGGGCTGAGCGAGGAGCCGAGCCGTTCGGCCACCCTGGCCGCGCTGGCCCATCGAGCGAAGGCGGGGACGACGGTCTTCGACCTGGACTGGCGGCCGATGTTCTGGATGGACGCAGGTCAGGCGCGTTCGTACTACGCCGAGGCCCTGCGCCACACCACCGTGGCCGTCGGCAACCTCGACGAGTGCGAGGTGGCGACGGGTGAGCGCGAGCCGTACGCCGCCGCGAAGGCACTGCTCGCCGCCGGGGTGGAGTTGGCGGTGGTGAAGCAGGGCCCCAAGGGCGTCCTGGCCGTCGACCGCGACGGTTCGGCCGTCGAGATACCGCCGGTCCCGGTGGACGTCGTCAACGGACTCGGCGCCGGTGACGCGTTCGGCGGCGCGCTCTGCCACGGCCTGCTGTCCGGCTGGGACACCCGCCGTACGGTCGCCTTCGCCAACGCGGCCGGCGCGATCGTCGCGGGACGACTCTCCTGCTCCGACGCGATGCCCACCGAGGCCGAGGTCGAGGCCAAGCTCCGTGTGGTCTCCCCCTCGTCCACCTCTCCCACCACCGAACAAAGGGCGTGACGACGTGCTGTCCGACAACGTGAACCGGATCGTGTCCGCCCGGGTGGGCGACCCCGGTGCCGTCGCTGCCGCCGCCGCGCGCCGCGTCAGAGCCACCTCGCCGCTCGGCGAGCACGGCCGGGCGATGATCATCGCGGCCGACCATCCCGCACGCGGCGCCAACGCCGTCGGGGCCGACCCGAACGCCATGGCCGACCGCTTCGAGCTGCTGGACCGGCTGTGCACCGCGCTCGAACGACCGGGCGTCACCGGAGTGTTGGCCACCGCCGACATCCTGGAGGATCTGCTGCTGCTCGGCGTCCTGGACGGCAAGAGCGTCTTCGGTTCCATGAACCGAGCCGGACTCGCGGGCTCTTCCTTCGAGATCGACGACCGCTTCACCGGGTACGACGCCGAGACGATCGCCGCGATGGGCTTCGACGGCGGCAAGATGCTCACCCGGATCGCCCTCGACGACCCGGCCACACCCTCCGTCCTGGAGAACACCGCCCGTGCCGTCAATGAGCTGAACGACCGTCAACTCATCGCCATGGTGGAGCCGTTCCTCTCCTCCTGGCAGGACGGGCGGATACGCAACGACCTCTCGACGGACGCCGTGGTCAAGTCGGTCACCATCGCCTCGGGCCTGGGCCGCCGCACCGCCTACACCTGGCTGAAGCTGCCCGTCGTGGACGGCATGGAGCGTGTGCTCGCTTCCTCCACCCTCCCGGCCCTGCTGCTGGGCGGCGAGGTCAAAGACGCCGAAGCGGCCTTCGCCTCCTGGGGCAAGGCCCTCCGACTCCCCACCGCACAGGGCCTGGTGGTCGGCCGCTCCCTGCTCTACCCGTCCAACGGCGATGTCGCCGGCGCCGTCGACAAGGCGGTGAGCCTGCTGTGAGCGACACGAGCAAGTACCACCTGCCCAACGGGAGTTCGATCGACGGTCCGTACGAACTCGCGGTCTCGCCCGAGTCGGCAGGCTGGGGATACTCCGGCCTCAGGATCCTGACCCTGAGGCCGGGCGAGGCACACGCCCTGTCCACCGGAGACTCCGAGTTCCTGGTCCTGCCGCTGACGGGCTCCTGCACCGTCACCACGGACGGCACGTCCTTCGAACTCGCCGGCCGGACAGGCGTGTTCGCCTCGGCCACCGACTTCGCGTACCTCCCCCGCGAAGCGGAGGCCCTGATCAGCAGTGCGGACGGTGGGACGTTCGCACTGCCCTCCGCCCGTACCGAGCGGAGCTCACTCTCCGCTCGGTACGGGCCCAAAGAGCGCGTGCCCGTCGAGTTCCGCGGCGCCGGAGCGTGCTCCCGCCAGGTCAACAACTACTGCCTGCCCGGCACCTTCGACGCCGAACAGCTCCTGGTCTGCGAGGTCCTCACCCCCGGTGGCAACTGGTCCTCGTACCCGCCCCACAAGCACGACGAGGCCCGCCCCGGCGCCGAGTCCGAGCTGGAGGAGATCTACTACTTCGAGGTCGCGGGCGACGGTGACGGCTTCGGGTACCAGCGGGTCTACGGCACCCCCGAGCGGCCCATCGACGTGCTCGCCGAGGTCCGCTCCGGCGACGCCGTGCTGATCCCGCACGGCTGGCACGGGCCGTCGATCGCGGCGCCCGGCTACGACCTCTACTACCTCAACGTCATGGCCGGCCCGGGCCAGGACCGTGCCTGGCTGATCTGCGACGACCCCGCCCACGGATGGGTGCGGGAGACCTGGCGGTCCCAGGACATCGACGACCGCCTGCCGTTCGAAGGACTGACGCAGCGATGACCACCGTACGACTCACCACCGCCCAGGCCCTGGTCCGCTTCCTCGCCAACCAGTACAGCGAGCGCGACGGCCAGGAGCAGCGGCTGATCCCCGGGGTCTGGGGCATCTTCGGGCACGGCAACGTGGCCGGGATCGGCCAGGCGCTGCTCCAGGCGTCCGTGACCCAAGAGGCGGACCTGCCGTACTACTTGGCCCGCAACGAGCAGGGCATGGTCCACGCGACGGTGGCCTACGCGAAGATGCGCGACCGGCTGGCCACCTTCGCCTGCACGGCCTCCACCGGCCCCGGCTCGACGAACATGATCACGGGCGCGGCGCTCGCCACGACGAACCGCATCCCGGTCCTGCTGCTCCCCAGCGACATGTTCGCCACCCGCGCCGCCGACCCGGTGCTCCAGCAGCTGGAGGACACCCGGGGCGGGGACGTCACCGTCAACGACGCCTTCCGTGCCGTGTCGAAGTACTTCGACCGGATCTCCCGGCCCGAGCAGCTGATCCCCGCCGCGCTCGCGGCCATGCGGGTGCTGACCGACCCGGTCGAGACCGGCGCCGTAACCCTCGCCCTGCCGCAGGACGTGCAGGCCGAAGGCTACGACTGGCCGGTCGCGTTCTTCCGGCGCCGGGTCTGGCACGTGGGCCGCCCGGTGCCGGAGCCCGCCGCTGTCGAGCGGGCCGCACGCCTGCTGCGCGACGCCCGCAGGCCGCTGATCGTCGCGGGTGGCGGGGCCGTGTACTCCGGCGCCGAGAGCCGACTGCGGGCCTTCGCCGAGGCCACCGGCATCCCGGTCGCCGACACCCACGCCGGCAAGGGCGCGGTCCCCTGGGACCACCCGTGCGCGGTCGGCGGCATCGGCTCTACGGGTTCGTACGGGGCCAACGAACTGGCGAAAGAGGCCGACGTCGTCCTCGGCATCGGCACCCGCTACAGCGACTTCACCACCGCCAGCCACACCGTCTTCGCCGACCCGGACGTCGCCTTCGTCAACCTCAACGTGGCCCGCCTCGACGCGGTCAAGCACTCCGCAGAACCACTGGTGGCCGACGCCCGGCTCGGCATCGAGGCCCTCGCGGGCGCGCTGGCCGACTGGGAGGTCAGTCCGGAGTACCGCGCACGGACCCGTCAACTCATCGCCCGTACAAGGGAGATCGAGGACGGCTGCTTCACGGTGGGCCACGGCCCGCTGCCCGCCCAGACGGAGATCCTCGGCGCGCTCAACGACGTCCTCGGCGACCGTGACGTGGTCATCAACGCGGCCGGTTCCATGCCCGGCGATCTCCAACAGCTGTGGCGGGCAAGGGATCCGAAGGCCTACCACGTCGAGTACGCGTACTCCTGCATGGGCTACGAGATCGCCGCCGGCGTCGGCGCCAAGATGGCCGATCCCTCCCGCGAGGTCGTCGTACTCGTCGGCGACGGCTCGTATCTGATGATGGCCCAGGAGATCGTGACCATGATCTCGGAGGGCCTGAAGGTCATCGTCGTCCTGGTCCAGAACCACGGGTTCGCCTCCATCGGCGCCCTGTCGCAGGCGCTCGGCTCACAGCGGTTCGGCACCAAGTACCGCTACCGCAACGGCACTTCGGGCCAGCTCGACGGAGAGATCCTCCCCGTCGACCTCGCCGCGAACGCCTCCTCGCTCGGTGCGGACGTCCTGCACGCCGCCTCCGTCGACGGGTTCCGTACGGCGATGGAGAAGGCGAAGGCCGCCGCCCGCACCACGGTCGTCCATGTCGAGACCGACCTGTACGGGCCCAACCCGCCCGCACACGGGTGGTGGGACGTGCCCGTCAGCCAGACCTCCGCCCTCGACTCCACCCGCGGCGCGTACGAGACGTACGCCGCCAACAAGCTCGCCCAGCGCCACTACCTGTAAGGACACCTGCCGTGAATACCATTCAGCACTGGATCGACGGTACGGCCGTGTCCGGCACGGACACCGCCGCGGTGTTCGACCCGGCCACCGGCCAGAAGCAGGCCCGGGTCGCCCTGGGCGGGCCCGACGTCGTCGACACCGCCGTCAGCGCCGCCGAGCGGGCCTTCGAGTCCTGGTCGGAGTCGTCGCTCACACCGCGCACCCAAGTGATGTTCGCCTTCCGCCAGTTGCTCGTCGACCACGAAGAAGAGCTGGGGCGGATCATCTCCGCGGAGCACGGCAAGACCGTGGCCGACGCACGCGGCGAGATCACCCGCGGCCGGGAGGTGGTCGAGTTCGCGTGCGGTCTCGGCGATGTCCTGAAGGGGTCGTTCTCCGACCAGGTCTCCCGCGGCATCGATGTCCACAACTTCCGTCAGCCGATCGGTGTCGTCGCGGGCATCACCCCCTTCAACTTCCCTGCCATGGTGCCTCTTTGGATGCACCCGATCGCCATCGCGACCGGCAACACCTTCATCCTCAAGCCCAGCGAACGGGACCCGTCGGCCGCGAACTTCGTCGCCGAGCTCTATCGCCGTGCCGGGCTCCCCGACGGCGTCTTCAACGTCGTGCACGGAGGCAAGGACGCCGTCGACGCGATCCTCGCCCACCCCGGTATCGCGGCCGTCTCCTTCGTCGGATCGACCCCGATCGCCAAGTACGTGCACGAGCAGGCCACTTCGCACGGCAAGCGCGTCCAGGCGCTCGGCGGCGCCAAGAACCACGCCGTCGTCCTCCCCGACGCCGACCTGGAGTTCGCCGCCAACCACATCACCGCCGGCGCCTACGGCTCGGCCGGCGAGCGCTGCATGGCCCTCTCCGTCGCCGTGGCCGTCGGCGAAGCGGCGGACGGCCTGGTGGAGGTGCTGTCCCGCAAGGCCCGCGAGGTGAAGGTCGGCCCCGGTCACATCGCGGACGTCGAGATGGGGCCGCTGATCACCAAGGTCGCCCAGGAGCGCGTCGAGAACGCCGTCGCCACCGCCGCCGAACAGGGCGCCACCGTCGTCGTGGACGGCCGGGGACTCAAGATCGAGGGCCACGAGGACGGCTTCTTCACCGGCCCCTCCCTCCTCGACCACGTCACCACCGAGATGGACGCCTACCGCGACGAGCTCTTCGGCCCCGTCCTCGCGATCGTCCGCGTCGACACCCTCGACGACGCCATCGCCGTCATCAACGCCAACCCGTACGGCAACGGCACCGCCCTGTTCACCGCCTCCGGCGAGGCCGCGCGCCGCTTCCAGCGCAACGTCAAGGTCGGGATGATCGGCGTCAACGTGCCGGTGCCCGTGCCGATGTCGTACTACTCCTTCGGCGGCTGGAAGGACTCCCTCATCGGAGACTCCCCCATCCACGGCCCCGAGGGCATCCGCTTCTACACCCGCCCCAAGGTCGTCACCACCCGCTGGCCGCAGCCCGCCCAGCAGGTCGCCGCCGGCTTCGACTTCCCCACCTCCAGCTGATCCACAGAGTCCCTTTTCCCCCCTTCGCAAAGGACCGACCATGGCAACGGCGCCAACTCCCCTCCGCACCACCGCCGGCAACCTCTGCCTGGGCTCCGCCCCCGACTCCTGGGGCATCTGGTTCCCCGAGGACGAGCACCAGGTGCCGTACACCCGCTTCCTCGACGAGCTGGCCACGGCCGGCTACCAGTGGCTGGAGCTCGGACCGTACGGCTATCTCCCCACCGACCCGCAGCAGTTGAAGGAGGAGCTGGACGCCCGCGGGCTCCAGGTCTCCGGCGGCACCGCCTTCGGCGCCCTGCACCGGCCCGAGGCCTGGGACGAGATGCTCGCCCACGTCCGGCAGGTCGCCGCACTGACCGCCGCCGCGGGTGCACATCACCTCGTCCTGATCCCGCCCATGTACCGGGACGAGAAGACCGGCGCGTTCACCGAGTCGCCCGAGCTGACCGCCAGCCAGTGGGCGGGCTTCGGCCGCTCCGCCGACCGGCTCGGCAGGCTGCTGCTCGACGAGTACGACGTACGACTCGTCCTGCACCCGCACGCGGACAGCCACATCCAGACCCAGCCGGAGATCGAGCGGCTGCTGAACGAGTCGGACTCCCGCTACACCAACCTGTGCCTGGACACCGGGCACGTGGCCTACGGCGGCGGCGACAACCTCGACCTGATCCGCCGCTTCGGCGAGCGCGTGGGCTACGTCCACATCAAGCAGATGGACCCGGCGATCCTCGGCCAAGTCGCCGCGGAGGACCTGTCGTTCGGCGAGGCGGTCAAGCGGGGGGTGTGCGTGTCACCTCCCGCCGGCGTGCCGAATCCGGCCGATGTGGTGGCCGAACTCTCGCGGCTGGACGCCGAGTTGTTCGTCATCGTCGAGCAGGACCTGTACCCGTGCGCTCCCGAGGTGCCGCTGCCCATCGCGGTCAGCACACGTGAACACCTGGCCGGCTGCGGCCTGACGGGCACCAGCCGCCCGCACCTCGACCGATAGGAGGCAACGGCTATGGACGTCAGGGACGACACGACCACAGCCACGCCCACCGCGATCGCGGACGACGCCCCTCCGGCGGTGTCACGGCGGCTGCGGCTCATCACCGTCATCGCCACCTTCGGGGGACTGCTCTTCGGCTACGACACCGGCGTCATCAACGGCGCCCTGCCCTACATGACCGACGACCTGGGCCTGACCCCCTTCACCGAGGGCATGGTCACCAGCTCGCTGCTGCTCGGCGCCGCGCTGGGCGCGATCACCGGTGGACGGTTCTCGGACGCGCGCGGACGGCGTCGTACGATCCTCGTCCTCGCGGTGGTGTTCTTCGTCGGCGCACTCGGCTGCACGCTCGCGCCGAACACCGCCGTCATGGTGGTGGCCCGGTTCGTGCTGGGCCTCGCGGTCGGCGGCGCCTCGGTGACCGTGCCGGTCTATCTGGCCGAGATCTCGCCCGCAGAGCGGCGCGGGGCGCTGGTCACCCGCAACGAACTCATGATCGTCAGCGGGCAGTTGCTCGCCTTCACCTCCAACGCGGTCATCGCGCGGGTGGGCGGTGAGTCCGGCGGTGTGTGGCGCTACATGCTCGTGCTCGCCACGATCCCGGCCGTCGTGCTCTGGTTCGGCATGCTGGTCATGCCGGAAAGCCCCCGCTGGCTGGCCTCCAAGACCCGCTTCAGCGAAGCCCTGGAGGTACTGAAGCAGGTCCGCTCCCAGCAGCGCGCCGAGGCCGAACTCGCCGAAGTCTCTGCCCTCGCCGTCAAGGAGGACCAGCAGAAGCTCGGCGGCTGGCAGGACATGAAGTCCACGCCCTGGCTGCGCCGGCTGATGTTCGTCGGCTTCGGCATCGCGATCGTGCAGCAGATCACCGGCGTCAACACGATCATGTACTACGGCACTCAGATCCTCACCGACGCCGGTTTCACCGCCGACAGCGCCCTGACCGCGAACATCGCCAACGGCGTCATCTCGGTCCTGGCCACCTTCGTCGGCATCTGGATGCTGGGCCGCGTCAATCGCCGCCCGATGCTGATGACCGGTCAGATCGGTACGACAGCAGCCCTGTTGCTCATCGGCGTCTTCTCCCTGCTGCTGCCCTCGGGCGACGGACGGGCCTTCGCCGTGCTCGCCATGACCGTCACCTTCCTCGCCTTCCAGCAGGGCGCGATCTCACCGGTGACCTGGCTGATGCTGTCGGAGATCTTCCCGATGCGGATGCGCGGTTTCGGCATGGGGGTCGCGGCCGTGGTGCTGTGGCTGACCAACTTCGCCATCGGCCTGGTCTTCCCGACGCTGGTCTCCGCGATCGGGATCTCCAACACCTTCTTCCTCTTCGTGGTGGCGGGCGTCTTCTCGTTCACCTTCGTCAAGCTCTACGTCCCCGAGACCAAGGGCCGCACCCTCGAAACCCTCGAAGCCGAACTCCGGGCGCGCTTCTCCTGAACACCCCTCGTTCCTGAAGGAATTGACCATGACAGTACGTGTAGGCGTCATCGGCGCCGGCTGGATCGGCAACGAGCACATCCAACGCCTCACCCACACCGTCACCGGCGCCCGCGTCACCGCGGTCACCGACATCGACCCCGACCGCGCCGCCGAAGCCGCGGCGCC
>NZ_BARG01000139.1 GCF_000376565.1 Streptomyces hokutonensis
CACAATGGCAAGCAAAGAAGCTGACACCCATGGCGCCATCCTCCAGGACACGGAGCCGGAGGACGGGGACCGCCCGACCGTCCAGCTCCGCAATGCGGGCAAGGCGTACGGCAACGTCCGCGCCCTGCACGGTGTGGACCTCGCGGTCCGTCCGGGCCAGGTCACCTGCGTCCTGGGGGACAACGGCGCGGGCAAGTCCACGCTGATCAAAATCATCTCCGGGCTGCACCAGCACACCGAGGGTGAGTTCCTCGTCGACGGCGAACCGGTGCACTTCACCACCCCGCGCCAGGCACTGGACCGCGGTATCGCCACCGTGTACCAGGACCTGGCGGTGGTGCCGTTGATGCCGGTGTGGCGCAACTTCTTCCTCGGCTCCGAGATGACCAAGGGCCCCTGGCCGTTCCGTCGTCTGGACATCGAGAAGATGAAGCAGACCGCGGACGAGGAGCTCCGCAACATGGGCATCGTCCTGGACAACCTGGACCAGCCCATCGGCACCCTCTCCGGCGGCCAGCGCCAGTGCGTGGCCATCGCCCGCGCCGTCTACTTCGGCGCCCGCGTCCTCATCCTGGACGAACCCACCGCCGCGCTGGGTGTCAAGCAGTCCGGCGTGGTGCTGAAGTACGTGGCCGCCGCGCGTGAGCGTGGGCTGGGGG
>NZ_BARG01000138.1 GCF_000376565.1 Streptomyces hokutonensis
ACTGATCGGAGTGGGGCGGACTCGCCGTTCAAGATGGCTTGTCTCACGGTGGGCCATCGGGGCTGCCGGTGGTTCCGCCAGGAGGGCGAAGCCTGCGATCAATTGACGGACCGTGCAGGAAACGCAGGACGGCAAGGACGCGCCTGTGATGGCCATCCGCGGGGGGCAGGTCGAGCTTGGCGAAGATGTTGTTGATGTGTTTGGCGACCGCGCTGTCGGTGACGACCAGGTCTTCGGCGATGGCGGCGTTCGAGCGGCCTTCGGCCATCAGGGCGAGTACCTCTCGCTCGCGCGGCGTCAGCCGCTGCAGCGGGTCGCTGTCACGGCGCAGCAGCAACTGGGCGACGACCTGTGGATCCAGTGCCGTGCCGCCGGCCGCCACCCGCCGTACGGTCGCGGCGAACTCCTCGACGTCGGCGACGCGCTGCTTGAGCAGGTAGCCCACCCCGCTGGTGTTGGCGGTCAGCAGGTCGGCGGCGTACCGCTCCTCGACGTACTGGGACAGCAGCACGACAGCCGTCGTCGGCCACTGCCGACGGATCGCCAACGCCGCGTGCACGCCCTCGTCGGTGAAGCCGGGCGGCATGCGGACGTCGATCATCGCCAGATCAGGCCGGTGTTCCCCGACCGAGGCCAACAGCGCCTCGGCGTCGCCCACTTCGGCCGTGACCTCGAAGCCCGCCATCTCAAGCACCTTGACCAGCCCCACCCGCAGCAGCACGGAGTCCTCGGCGATCACCGCTCGCACAGCGGCTCCCACGGCAGCTCCGCGACGACCGCCGTCGGGCCCCCGGCGGGGCTGCTGATCCGGAAGACGCCGTCGACGGAACCGACGCGCCCGGCCAGCCCGGCCAGCCCGGTGCCAGCGGCCGTACCGGCGCCACCCACACCGTCGTCGGTGACCTCCACCCGCACCACGTTTCCGGTCCGCCGTACGCTCACGTCCACGCGTGTGGCGCGGGAGTGCTTGGTGACGTTGGTCAGCGCCTCGGAGACGACGAAGTACGCGACCGATTCGGTACGGGGCGCCACTCGCCCGTCCAGGTCGACGTGGAGGCGTACGGGCACAGCTACCCGGGCGGCAAGACCGGACAGCGCCGCGTCGAGGCCGCGATCGTCGAGCACCGCGGGATGCAGTCCACGGACGAGGTCGTTCAGTTCGCTGATGGCCTCCTTCGCCTCACGGTGCGCCTCGTCGATCACCCTGAGCACCTCGTCCGGCAGGTCCGTGAGCGTCGCCCTGGCCAGCCCCAGATTGACCGCGAGGGAGACCAGGCGCTGCTGAGTGCCGTCGTGCAGATCCCGTTCGATCCGGCGGCGCTCGGCGTCGGCCGCCTCGGCCAGGTCGGCGCGTCGGGCGGCGAGATCCGTGACCCGCCACTCGAGTCGCTGCGCACGGCTAGGCCCGAGCAGCGCCCGCGCCGCGCGCGTCTCCACCCGGGTCACCGCTGCAGCGAGCGGGGGCGCCGCGGCGATGAGCAGCACGCCCCCCGCGGTGACGTATGCCGCCTGGATGAGTCCCGTGTGCGTGGCCCACATCCACCCGCAGACGGTGGCGCACCCGATGCCGGTGCCCCATACGGCCAGGACCAGCACCTCCGCGGCGGCGAGAAGCGGCCCAAGGAGCGTGTGATAGGCGGCCTTCCGCCAGGTCTGCGCGGAAGTGAACAGCCGGAGCAGGTGATGCGGCCCCAGACGCTGTCCCGCCGCCGCTGCCGAGACCGGCAGGGAGCGAGGGATGTCCGCTCCGAGCAGTTCTTGATGACGCCACCTTTGAACCGCCGTCAGCGGCAGCGCGACCAGGAGGAGCAGGAGGACGACGGCGACCAGCCCGGGAACGATGTCCCAAGGCGTGTGCACCGATCCGACGACCGGCTTGGCCCCGAGCCACAGCCACACCGGTACCGCGGCGAGATGCGGCACCACACCCGCAGCCAGGAAGGCCGTGTCCTGCCGGGCCGTCCTGACCCGTCGTCGCAGTAAACGGCTGGGCGGCCCGAGTACGGAGGGAAGCGTCATGGACCGACCGTAAAGCTCCAGGCGGGGCGGGGACCATCCACCTGTCCTCAGGGTCGATGGTGAAGCCCGCACCACCCCGAAGCCGGATCCGTCCGCTACTGACCTTCGCACGCCCCGCAGCCACGCTGTTTCCACAAGGCCGCAGACCCGCTGCGGTACCAACAGGAACAGGGTGGAAGACGCCATGGACGCACCACACGTTGAAGATCCGGGAGCCCACCGTGAGCAGGCGCCGCAGCAGCCGCGGTCCGCGGGGCGGACGATCACCGAACTCCATGAGACCGCAGTTCCCTACGACGCGGAGGCGACGCCCGGTCCTGGGCCGTCGTCGCGACGCAAGTGGCCCAGGGGCGAGCCCCGTTACCTCGGCCTCGCGCTCGTCGGCTGCGGCGTCGCCATGCTGCCCTGGCTCGTCGTCCTCGCCAAGACCCTGCCGACCACCACCCGCGTCCGGCACTGGTCGACCGCCTGGGTGGGACTCGACGCCCTCGAGGCACTCGGACTGGCCACCACCGGCCGGCTGCTGCTGCGCCGGGATCCCCGCTGCGCCCTCACGGCCACGGCCACCGCCGCCCTCCTGGTCACCGACGCCTGGTTCGACGTGACAACCTCGGCCGCGGGCACCGAGTTCACCACGGCCGTCGCGATGGCCGTCGGCATCGAGCTGCCCATGGCGACGTTGTGCACGGTACTCGCGGTCCGCTCACTGCGGCGCCCGTCTCGGGACCCGGGCCGAGGTGTCCGGACACGCTGGTGACCGAGGGGTCGAAGCAACGGTTCGGCGGGCGATCCGCGGCCGTCACCCCCACCGGGACTGATCGTTCTCAAGTTCACGGTCGGCAACTCCACCCGGACCGTCCCGGGGGCCCTGGCCGGGGTCTCGGGCCAGGGTTTCGACCGGGGTCTCGGGCCGGAGCCCACCTTCCCATGAACTCCCTTGATCCCGCAGACACTTCAGCCGCGAGACCGCCGCGTCAACACGGTCGTCATCCGCCCCTATCGAGGCCGGGAAGAGGCGCGGAGTCGGGCGACCGCCTGCTGCAGATCGGCGAAGGCGCGTTCTTCCTCGCGCGGCCCGACGCGGGAGGCGGCAAGGACGCTGTCCCGTGAAGCGCGGATGCGGGCATAGGCATCGAAGCAGATCAGGACCTCCTGGACCGCGCCTTCCTGCGGGGTGAGCGGAGGCTGAGGGGACGGGGTATTCGAGGATGGCATCGCCAGATTCTTGTTCTCGTTGCGCAGCTACGGGCCGGGAAGGGGGGTTCCGTCAGGCGTCGCATGCCCAGTTCGTCCAGCACACGCAGGCTGAGAGGCGAAGCACGGCTGATGACGAAGCGCATGCCGGAACGGCGGGCGAAGGCCGCCGCTGCCAGCAGCAGTCTTCGCACCTCGGGGGCGAGATAGGTGACCTTGCCGAGGTCGACTTCCATCAGGTCGGGGGCCCGGGCAAACGCTCTCAGAAGTCTCTTTCGGACGCGGGGCGCCCTGCTCGCGGCCAGCTCTCCTCGCAGCCGGACGACGATCCGGTCACGATGGCGGGGAGGGGGCCTGAGCTGCACGAGAAGCCTTCCGGGCGCGACGGACACGTCGCCGACCAGGCTTCCCGGCACACCACCCACCCCTGAGTGCGGGACGGGCTGTCACCACCCTATGCGCTGCCGCGGCCACCGGCACAGTCCAAGCCGTGGGCCCTCGATCTCTCCGCGGAACGAGGGCCCACGGCCATGCCTGGGATGACCGGATATGGAACAGGCACTGAGCTTGTTCTTTATGGTCTGAGCCGCCTGAAAGCGTGCGACAAGGCCAATCCAGCCCCTGAGTAGGGTTGTGGCCATGGCCAAGGGAGTGGGGCGACGGCCCAAGGTGGATCTGGACAGCGGCGTCGAGGACGCGACGATGCTCATCCTGGAATGGCTCGGCGAGCAGGGCGTAGGTGCCATGATCCGGGTCGACGCGGAGCGGATGCGTGCCGGTCAGCCGGCGTGGACATTCGCAGCCTCTGGTGGGCCCCTGGATGGTGGGATGAGGGCCGATGGGGCCTCGGCCGCCGAGTGCATGGGCAGGGCATTGCTTGGGCTGCGAGAAGCCGGGCTGGTCGTTCCCTTCTGAAGCCGTGTTCAGCGTCTGAGCTGGTCGCGTTCGGTGATGCTTTCGGGGCGTCTGGTGGTCTTGCCGACGTCGTAGCGGGTGGCGGGGCGCCGGTTCTTCGAGCCGAGCGGCCTGCCGGGGCCGGGCCGGCTGGGTTTTGGCGCACGGGCCGGACAGGGCAGGTTCGGGCGGAGGTTCCTGAACCCCCGGCGGACCCGGGCCGGGGTGAGTCGGCCCGGGTCCGCCGGCTTCTCCCACGGACGGCGAAGGCCGGCGACCAGGGGCCGGGCGAGGCGGAGTTGGGTGTGGGCGGCGATGATCAGCCAGGTCCACCGGTTCGCCGCCGCGGGCGTGCGGAGCTTCGGGCGGGTCCAGCCCAGCGTCTGCTTGATCATCCGGAAGGTGTGCTCCAGATCGAACCTGCGCAAGAACGCCTGCCAGCGCAGATCGACGTCCTCCCCCGACAGGCCGGTCGCCGACGACCACAGCCAGACCGGCAGTGGATCGTGACCGCCGGGCAGACGGTCGACCTCCAGACGGATCAACGTGCCTTCGATGACAGGGAGTTC
The DNA here is from genome assembly GCF_000376565.1 of Streptomyces hokutonensis. Lineage (GTDB taxonomy): Bacteria > Actinomycetota > Actinomycetes > Streptomycetales > Streptomycetaceae > Streptomyces > Streptomyces hokutonensis. The sequence continues at coordinate 4,677 of NZ_BARG01000138.1, forward strand.
GCCGGTGTGGTCGATCCACGCCGAGCGCGTGGTCAGCCTCGGGTGAATGCGGTTCCAGGCCATCACGCGAGCGGTGCCGTAGCGGTCGGTGACCTGCACGGTCTCCGCGTCCGGATCGCCACAGGAATCAGGCTTGGCGAAGCGGAACTCCTTGCCGTGCTTCGGCGGGCGTCCTCCTTGTGGCGGAGAGATCCACGGGACCGGAACCGGCTTGCGCATCACACGGTCCGTGCGCATCCGCCCCAGGATCTCCACCGGTAGTCCGGCCAGGAGATGGGCCATGCGCGGAGCGTCGTATCCGGCATCGAAGACAACCAGGATGTCGCGGTCACCCGGCTTCCAACGCCCCATCTTGATGAGGTCGGTGACCACCCGGCGGACCTGGGCGGCAGTGACCTCGGCGACATCGTCGGCCGGCCCCAGCCGCAGCGCGTCCAGGATCTGACACCACGAGGTCCGGCCCGACTCCAGCGCGGCGACCAACGAGGAGGGCCAGCCGGGCACGAACTGGTCCGAGGAGCGTCCGCTGCGGCCGTAGACGTGACAGAACAAGATGACTTCGGCGCGCTCGTCGAGGTGGAAGGACTCGCGGATCTCTCGGTCGGTGTCTTTGATCCATTCGTCGAGCGCGAGGAGCTGGTGAGCGAGGTCGCACACGAGTTTGGCGGCTCGCTTCTCTCCGGGCAGCACCTGGGACTGGGCTGCCTCGACCGCGCGGGCGGCGACCTCGGCTGCACTGCGGACCGTGCGTCGTGCCAGCCAGTCCGCGAGCCGCTTAGTGCCGGCCCGCCGCAAAGCGGCCGGGGTCTGGTACTCGGTGAGCAGGACGACCGGCCCCTTGGCGGCTGAGTAGTCGAAGGCCCGCTCCAGAGCAGGGCAGATGCCCACCAGGGCATCGCGCAGCCGGTTGATCAGTCGTACCCGGTCGGCGATCAGGTCGGCTCGATGCGCGGTGAGCAACTGGAGGTTGGCTACGGTCTCGTCCGGGAGGCTCAGGGGCGTGAAGTCCTGGCGCATACGCGCGGTGTCGGCGATGACCAGGGCGTCCTTCGCGTCGGTCTTCCCCTCGCCGCGGTAGGCCCCGGACATTCGGTTGACCGTGCGTCCAGGCACATACACCACGCTTTGGCCATGGGCGATCAACAGTGCAAGCAGCAGTGTTGAGGCCCGGCCGCAGATGTCCACCGCCCACCGCACCTCGTAGGCCGTCTCGCACGCCGCCACGATCAGGGCCAGGATGTCGTCCTCACCGTTGACGACCTTCCTCGAAAGCACCTTCTCTCCGCTGCCGTTGACTCCAACCGCCCAGTGATGGGCCTTGCCGGCGTCGATGCCGACCCAGATCTGCTCATGACGTTCCGTAACCGTCGTTGCTCCGTTCCTCAGGCACCAGCACCCTCAAGGTCCGGGAACACTCCGCCGCCAAGCCCTTAACCAGCGATGACCGCAGTTCTCAATCAGCAGCCGGAGCGTCCCGGAGGACCGGGCGGCCACTCACTCCGAGCCATCAACGGCAGGTCACTATCAGCCACACCCAGCCCTCCCGGACCACCAGCATTCTTAAGGGGTCACGATGCTCATCGTCACCCGTGAGGGTGACCGGCGGTGCAAACTCCCGCCGCACCGCCGTGCGCTGGTCGCACTCGTGTACCTGCGTCGCCACGACACCCTCGCCCGTATCGCCGGAGCCTTCGGGATATCCGTCGGTACCGCCCACGCCTACGTCACCGCGGTCACCGGCCTGCTCGCCGAGCAGGCGCCGGGCCTGTTGAAGACGCTGCGCGCGCACGACCCGGACTTCGTCCTTCTGGACGGCACGCTCGCCGAGTGCGACCGCGTCGGCGACGGCAGGGCCGACTACTCCTCGAAACGCAGGCGGCACGGGGTGAACGTGCAGGTCGTCACAGACCCGGCCGGCGAGATTCTGTGGCTGTCGCCGGCACTGCCGGGCCGGACTCACGATCTGACGGCCGCCCGCACCCACAAGATCCTCCGGATGCCGGCGACTGGGTTACCACCGCCAAGCGCCGCCCGCCGGGCGGTGAACTCACCCTCACCGAACGGACCGAGAACCGGGCCCTGTCCTCGGCCCGGGCACCCGTCGAACGAGGCATCGCACGGCTGAAGTCCTGGCAGATCTTCCGCAGATCCCGCATCAGCCCCAACCGCATGAGCGTCATCACCAAAGCCGTCCTCACCCTGGAGAAGCAACGCTGAAAAGGCTCAGTGCTCGCGTGGGAGGGCTACACCGGCGCCTACTACGTCGTCGACCGGAACGCCCGGAACGTCAGGACGATTCCGGTGCTCAGCCAACCCGGGGTGCGCTACGCGCAGTTGTTCGCCATCGCGGATCCCGCCTACCCGAGCGACGCGACGCATCAGTGGTTCCACGACAGCGGCAAACTGATGGCGCTCTCGGCCTTCGGACGAGCCGAAGACGCGGATGCGGACATCGTGGCGACCGTCGACCGGCTGCTGGGCCCCGCCGCCGAACTACCCTTGCCGAAAAGCGACTTCAGGCACTCTCCGGTCTACAACTCCGGAGTCACCAGCCAGGCCACCAAAACCGCCGCCGCTCTGTTGACCCGCCGTGTCTTCCAGCTCTTCGAGGACACCGCACGGCGCCATCTCTCCTCGGGGACGCCCTTGTTGATCTCCGGCGGGTGCGGCCTCGACTGTGACTGGAACGGCATGTGGCGGCAGTCCGATCACTTCTCATCGGTGTTCGTGCCCCCGTGCACCAACGACTCCTGCTCGGCCATCGGAACCGCCGTCGACGCCCTCCATCACGCGACAGGCCGCTACACCGTGGACTGGAACGTCTACGGAGGCCTGCCCTTCGACCAGGACAGCACCCCGGACAGCTCCCTGTGGTCGCACCAGCCCTTGGACCACCATCGGCTCGCCCGGACACTGTCGGCCGGACATGTCGTCGCCTGGGTACAGGGACGCTGGGAGATCGGCCCGCGCGCCCTCGGACACCGCTCCCTGCTGGCCGAGCCCTTCACCTCACGCACCCGCGACCGGCTCAACGAGATCAAAGCCCGCGAGGACTACCGGCCCATCGCCCCCTGCTGCCGCGCCGAGGACGTCGCCGACCTGTTCGAAGGCGACTTCGACGATCCCTGCATGCTCTACTTCCGCAAGGTAAAGAGCAGCGAACTGCACGCCGTCACCCATGTCGACGGCAGCGCGCGTCCATACCGTCAGCCGTGCCGACAACGCCGAACTCCACACCCTGCTCTCCGAGTTCGCGCGGGAACGGGGCGCCGGAGTCCTGTGCAACACCTCCCTCAACTTCAACGGCCGGGGCTTCACCAACCGGATGCCAGAGCTGACCGAGTACTGCGAGGCACGCGGAGTCGACGACATGGTCGTCGGCGACGACTGGTACACGCGCCGGGGCGCCGCCTCATGACGACACAAACCCTGCATGACCGGAGGACGACGGACTGCGTGCACACGGTGTTCGCCCGCACAGCAGCACGCCACCCGCGACGGACTGCGGTGTCCGACGGAAGGAGCAGCTTGAGCTACGCCGAGCTGGACACGGCGGCGGACCGTCTCGCCCACCGGCTCAGGGCTCTGGGCGCCGGTCCCGAAGTACCAGTCGGCGTCTGCTTGGAGCGTGACATCGACCTGGTCGTGGGCCTCCTCGGCGTCCTGAAGTCCGGCGCCTGCTATGTGCCGCTGGACCCCCGTCACCCCACGGAGCGCCTGCGATCGGTACTCGACGACACCGGCGCCTCGCTGGTCGTCGGCGCGTTCCAGGCCGACGGCGTCCGTACCGTGCCAGTGTCCGACCCGGCGCTGGCGATCGAATCCGACGCGGGAGTGCACACGCTCCCGCTCACCGGCGAACGATGCGTCCATCGGATCATCACGGACCTGGTCGTGCTCGCCGTCACACCGGGGGCCTCGCTCTCGTGGAATGCGCGCCAGGTGCGACCGCCGAGGGCATCGCCGACCGCACCGAGGCGCCTCTGATCTGCAGACCATGAGCCGTGCAGGTGTCGGGCCGGGAGGGGACCGTAGTCCGTGCCCGCCCTACGTTCTCCACCTATTGTCGCCGCGGCTACGACAGGGATGACCGTGCGGTAGGTGAACACCGTGGTCGCAAGGTGCATCAGGAGCAGCGACTGGAGGGCCGTCGACCCCTTGCGCACAATGGTCCAGCTCACCGCCCCCCAACATCCCGACCGTCGTCGGCAAGATGCACGAAGACGCCTTCAGCGGCTGGAGGTCATCGGGCGCGCCCGCGGCCAGGGCAAGGGTAGCGAGCACCATGTCCGCCACTGAGACCATCGCGGGCGCGGCAAGGCAGACCTCCCGCCACGACGAGCGGACCACGACGGACGGCGACTGCGTGAGAGGCATGAGACATGGCCCCCACGCCGCCCCGGCGTCTGCTGGAAGACTTCGCCCGCTTCTTTCCCTGGGCAAACCAAGCGCCGCACGCCCCTCGCCTCGCCCAGCTGATCCAGCGCGGGCGCGAAGCCCCGAGGATATCGCTGCCCGAACCGGCACACGTCTGGTCCGGAGGCCGTGAGCCCCGGCCGTCCGGCCGGCGTCGATCAGTCCTTCGCCGAGGGCGGTCAGGTGGTCGTTGCAACCAATCTCATGACCGGATCCGCAGCTCAATTTCATTCCGAACACTTTGTTGGTACGTCCTGACATACCTGTTGACATCCCCACAGAGTCGGCCCCATAGTCTCTCCAACTAGAGCGCGCTACTAAAGCGCTCCAGTCGCTGAACAGGCGGCCTACACCAGCGACCGCCGCAGAAGAAGAGCCGCCACGCACGGCACGTACACAGCACTCACGCACCGCGTCGCCACTCGGTCAACACGCATCGGCCGCCGGCGCGGGACGCGCTTCAGCCCACCACAGACTCCACCCTGACAAGCACAGCGAGGTGCAAGGGACATGCGCAGAAACCACCGAGCCGCAGTTTTCACCGCCACCGTTCTGGTCGGCACTCTGTTCGCCGCCGGCTGTTCCAGCAGCTCGGGCGGCAAGAAGTCCGAGGGAGGAGGTGCGGACGCCTCGGCCGGCAAGGCCACCACCCCGCGTATGACGGTGGCCATGATCACCCATGCCGCCCCCGGCGACACCTTCTGGGACCTGGTCCGCAAGGGCGCCCAGGCCGCCGCCGCCAAGGACAACGTCAAGCTCGTCTACTCCAGCGACCCCAGCGCCGGCAACCAGGCCAACCTCGTGCAGAACGCGATCGACCAGAAGGTCGACGGCATCGCACTCACCGCCGCCAAGCCGGACGCCATGAAGGACGTGGTGGCCAAGGCCAAGTCGGCCGGCATCCCCGTGGTCGGCTTCAACTCCGGCGTGAGCGACTGGAAGAAGCTCGGCATGCTGGAGTACTTCGGCCAGGACGAGAACATCGCCGGCCAGGCATTCGGCCAACGACTCAACCAACTCGGCGCCAAGCACGCCCTCTGTGTCATCCAGGAACAGGGTCAGGTCGCCCTCGAGGCCCGCTGCGCCGGTCTGAAGAAGGGCTTCAGCGGCAGGACCGACATCCTCTACGTCAACGGCACCGACATGCCGTCGGTGAAGTCGACCATCACCGCAAAGCTCAGCCAGGACTCCTCCATCGACCAGGTGGTCACCCTCGGCGCCCCGATCGCGCTGACGGCGATCCAGTCGTTGTCCGACTCCGGCAGCAAGGCCAAGCTCGCCACCTTCGACCTCAGCAAGGACCTGGTGGCGGCCGTCCAGGACGGCAAGATCGAATTCGCCGTGGACCAGCAGCCGTATCTCCAGGGCTACTTGGCCGTCGACTCGCTGTGGCTCTACAAGACCAACGGCAACTTCAGCGGCGGCGGCACGGCGCCCGTCCTCACCGGACCGGCATTCATCGACAAGACCAACGTCGCCAGCGTCGCCAAGTTCGCCGCCAACGGAACCCGGTGATGAGCATGACCCAGCACGCCGAACCGGCGGTGACCTCACCGCCGGCCCCCGGCCCCAAGGAGGTTGACGGCCGCACGGCCGAACGTCCGCAGGCGATACGGCTGTTGGCGCGTCCCGAGGTGGGTGTCTTCCTCGGCGCCGCAGCGGTGTACGTGTTCTTCCTGATCACCGCTCCGCCGGTGCGCGAGGGCGCGTCGATGGCGAACATCCTCTACGGATCGTCGACCATCGGGATCATGGCCCTGCCGGTCGCCCTGCTGATGATCGGCGGCGAGTTCGATCTCTCCGCCGGCGTCGCCGTCATCACCTCCGCGCTCACCGCGTCGATGCTCAGCTACCAACTCACCATGAACGTATGGGTCGGTGTGATCGCCGCCCTGGTGGTCTCACTGGGGATCGGCTTCCTCAACGGCTGGCTCGTCGTCAAGACAGGCCTGCCCAGCTTCCTGATCACCCTGGGCAGCTTCCTGATCCTGCAGGGCGTCAACCTCGCCGTCACCAAACTGGTCACCGGCAACGTCGCCACCGACGACATCAGCACCATGGACGGCTTCGACCAGGCCAAGAAGATCTTCGCGTCGTCCTTCGACGTCGGCGGCGTCCAGGTGAAGATCACCATCGTGTGGTGGCTGGTCTTCGCCG
>NZ_BARG01000137.1 GCF_000376565.1 Streptomyces hokutonensis
TGTCGGCGTACTCTCCGATGCGACCGGGCCGGTACGTTTGAATGCGGCCAGTGGTCAGGCCACGTTGGTGTCCCGTTCGATGGCCTTGAGGCGGTTCTTGAGCCGGTAGCTGGGGCCGTTGATCGCGACGACGTCGCAGTGGTGCAGGAGCCGGTCGAGGATCGCGGTGGCGAGGACCTCGTCGCCGAACACCTGCCCCCATTCGCTGAACGTCTTGTTCGAGGTCAGGATGATCGAGCCCTTCTCGTATCGCTTCGAGATCACCTGGAAGACCAGGTTCGCCTCGGCGCGTTCGAGGGGCTGGTAGCCGACCTCATCGACCACGAGAACGCCGGGCCGCAGGTAGGAGCCGAGTTTGCTCGTCAGCCGGCCCGCCGCCTCGGCAGCCTTCAGGTTGCGGACCATGTCGTCCAGGGTGGTGAAGTAGACCGAGAACCCGGCCCGGCAGGCCGCGACTGCCAGGGCGACCGCGATGTGCGTCTTGCCCACCCCGGGCGGACCCAGCAGGGCCGCGTTGGCCTTGGCCTCGACGAACGAGAGGGTGGCCATGTCCTTGATCTTGCGCGGGTCGAGGTCGGGCTGGAACGAGAAGTCGTAGTCGTCCAGCGTCTTGTGGTGCGGCAGCTTCGAGAACAGCAGAGACCGGCGGAAGCGGCGGTCGTCGCGGACCGCGAGTTCCTCGGACAGCACCAGGTCGAGGAAGTCGAGATAGCCGAGCTTGCCCTCCTCGGCCCGGCGGGCCAACTGGTCCAGACCGTCGGCGAGATGGGGCAGGCCGAGCTTGGTGGCCGTGGTGCGGATGCGGTTGCCGGTCAGCTCGCTCAAGACGATTCCTTGCTCTGGGGGCGGGAGTTGAAGGGCCGGGTGCCGGTGAGTTCGTCATAGACCGACAGCGGCCGGCGACCGACCTCGATCCGGGTGGCCGCGGCCCTGTTGAGCAGGGCTTGAAGCGGTCCGGTGCCCTGCCCGGAGGCGGCGTCCCGCTGCGGCGGGGAGAAGGACACCTCGGTCGTGGTCCGCCGGTTGTTCCCCTCGGGCAGCCCACTCCAGTGGCTCTCCTCCACGACGCGGACACCACGGCCAACAGCCCTTGCATGGACGGCCAGCAGACTGTCACTGTCGGCATCCGCAGTGGTCGAGTGCAGGCTGATCTGCGACCTGGTGGCGCGGATCTCCACCAGCTGGCGGGGGCGGACCTTGCGGGCCGGGACGGAGTAGAGGTTGCCGTCGAAGGCGACGAGGCAGTCCTTGCCGACATGCCGCAGCTGCCGTTCGGCCACCAGATACGGAGTGGGCGGCAGCGGCTTGAGGGCCGCGTGGTCGCGGGCGGCCCGGTGTCCGATGACCTCGTGGTGGGTGGCATGGGTGCGGGCGCGTCGCTGCGGAACCCAGGCCATGAACGCGGCGTCCATCTCCTCGACGGAGGAGAAGGCCCGTCCGGCGAGCACGTGGTCGCGGACGATCAGGACCTGGCGCTCGACCCGGCCCTTGCCGGTGGGCCGGTAGGCGGCCAGCACGTCGATGTCGAAGTCGTAATGGCCGGCGAAGCCCACCGCTTCCGGATGCAGCGGGACCGCTTCACCGGGCGCGACATGCCGGCGGACGACGGTCTTGGTGCGGTCGTAGACGATCGACATCGGCACCCCGCCGTAGTGGGCAAATGCCCGCCGGTGGCAGTCGAAGAAGGTCTGAAGGTCCTGGCTGGTGGTGAAGCAGCAGAACGGGTCGCGGGAGTACGACAGGGTCATGTGGAACGAATAGACCTTCGGGATGCCCAGGTGGGCGAGGACGCTTCCTTCGTCACCCCAGTCGACCTGGGCCTGGGCCCCGGGCACCACCTCGAAGCGGCGGTGCATGCCCGCCAACTCCCTTGGTGCGATACCCAGTTCCTCGGCGACCCGCGGACGGGCCTCCTGCAGATAGAGCTTGATGCGCTGGTAGTTGATGGTGGAGCCGTAGTCCTTCACCAGGCGCTCGTGCACCACCGCACCCTTGATGAGGATCTCCGCCCGCAGCATCGCGTCGATCAGCGGGGCGACCTCGTCCACCGCCTTCTTGCGCGGCAGGCCGTCCGACACCCTCCGCGGCGGCGCGGCCGGGGCCTGCCCGGACAGATACTTGCGGACCGTCTTCCGGTTCAGGCCCGTCTCCTTGGCGACCTCCGTCAAAGTCACCGCACCGGACTCGAACAAAGCGCGGAAACGCCGGAGCTCCAACCAGCGTTGCGGGTCCAAGACCATCGTCAGCTACCCTCCGCCGCCCCTCACCAACCAGCAGCAGAGTGCCGAGCAACAGGACTCACCACATCAACAAGCGGCCCTTTTCACTCGTACGTGACTGGCCGCGTTCACGGCCCTGGCAAGATTTTCGTGAAGTAGGGGTGTGCCTCCGTGCGCCGGTGACGCTCCGTCACGGGTAGCGGCGTCGGAGGTGGGCCATGAGAATGACTCGGTGGCGGAGCAGCGGAACGCCCGCGCGGCCCGCCATGATCCTTTTCTGGAGTTTCAGGTCCGTGATGCGGCCTTCGTTGACGCCGGAGTTGAACGGGGTGGTGATGCCCTGCACGACTGCGGGCTGGTCCTCGCGAAGGGCCTTGGCCAGGCTGACCAGCGCTGGGAGGCGGGAGGCCGCGAGTTCGCCGAGCCAGCCGGGCAGAGGGGCGGCGTCGCCGGCGTCGAGCATGGCCGCGAACTGCCGTACCAGATCGTGGGCTTGGCTCAGTTCCGGGCAGTGCGCAAGCAGTCGCCGGAGTGCCTCGGTGGCGTGCAGGCCGCGTCGAGTCGGTGTGATGGTGATCCACCGGGCGACCTGGCGGGGTGAGGGCGGCCGCTCGCGCGGCGTGTCGATCGGCAGCCCGCGACGCAGCGGCGCGATGGCCATCTTGACCCGTTGGTAGTGGCCCAAGTAGCCCTTGGCGACGATCTCCTGGTGCAGCACGGTCGCGGTGTGCTCGCCCTCCTCCCAGCGCTGCCGCAAGTACTCCAGATATGGGTCGAGGCTCGTGGAGCGGCGGGGCGGAGTGCGCCGTATGCACTCCTGCCAAGAGGCCGCGCGCGCGTACTTGGCCACGGTGCGCCGGTTCAGGCCCAGCTCACGGCCGATCGCGCTGAGCGAGCGGCCGGTGCCGGAAACAGCGTGCACTGCCTCGAACAGCCGCTTGGCGTGTCGGCGAGCAGGGGTATCAGCCGCTTCGGACCGTTCTGCCAACGGTGCTGGAGCGGCCGGTTCGGAGTCGGGTACTGCGGCGGACAGGCAGCCGCGGTGGGCGGCGGCGATGTCCGAGACCCGTTTCGACAGCCCCTGCCAGAGGTGAAAACGATCGCTGACCTGCACCGCGTTCGGGGCCCCGTCGTTGATGCCCTGCCGGTAGACCAGCGAGCCGTCCCGGCACACCACCTCGACGCCGGGATGCGTCCGCAGCCAGGCCGCCAACTGCTCGGCATCGCGTCCGGCCCACAATTCGATCGGCAACCGCGTGTCGGCATCCACCAGCAGCGTGCCGTAGGCGTCGGCGTACAGCGCGAAGTCATCCACGCCCAGCACCCGCGGGGTTCCAACCGACGGCACCCGCAAACGCATCAGCTGGAACAGCACACTCGTCCGCGACAGCGGCACCTTCAAGATCTGCAGGAGTCGGGCGCCGCCCCGGCCGGCGAGCAACACCCCCGCCATCTCGACCAGGTGCTGCAGCAACGGGCTGCGACGCTGATAGCGCACTGTCACGCCTTCCACCTGCTCGGCGAACGTCCGCCGATCGCAGCTTGGACTGTCACAGAACAACCGCCGCACCGACAGCCCGATCAGGACCGGGCGGTCACCGACCGCGACATCGGCCAACGTGCGGACATAGCGGCTGTGCACCCGCGCCGACTCACCACCGCAGCCCGGACAGCCCACCCTCAACTCGCGAGTACGGGCAGCGATGCGGACCACACCGCCCGTCGACCACACCCGTTCCACCCGCACCGCATTCAGGTGCGGAGCCACTGTTTGTACGAGGTCATCACACTCGACGACACTGCCGCTACCCGTGACGGAGCGTCACCGGCGCACGGAGGCACACCCCTACTTCACGAAAATCTTGCCAGGGCCGCGTTCACGTGTACGCCGACAGGGATGCCAGAGATGGATCTAGAAGCGGTACGGGCAGCATTGCGTGCCCACCACCCGACGGCTGTGCTGGAGTTGCCCGAGCGGCAGTGGCTGGACGCCAAGGGCGCCCCGTACGAGCTACGCAATCCGCACGCGGTCGAGGAACTCGCCAAGGACGTCGCGGCGTTCGCCAACGGAGGCGGCGGCGGGTGGAGCCAAATGGCGCCGCCCTAGCCAGAGTGGATCGCGGCATCCGTGCCGGAGCCTCCGGGCAACTATCCGCCCCAGCAGCCGGGTATCCGCACGACACCGCACGTTCGCGGCTGCCTCTGCTGGCACGATGATCAGTGGTAACGCGGGCCGTTCAGGGCTGGTGCTCATACGCGGGTTCCCTTCTGGCGTGCTACCTGAGTTCCACCGAGTAGCTACTGCCGTCGAAGGTCCATCCGTCGGTGCCTTCACCGATGTCCGCCACGATGACGTCGTCGATGAAGTGATCCTCGAAGCCGGTGTCGGTGAGCTCGCCGGCCATCCAGAGTTCCCCGATTGCGTCCCAGTCGCCCCGGCTCCCGTCGATCCGCAGGGGCGCGGCGGCGCGTGTTCCGCGTTCGCGGCGGTCGGTTCCGGTGGTGACGTAGCCGCTGATCTCCCACTGGCCGCCCTTGACGTGGTCGGGGATCGGGTCGGCGGGGAGGGTCGCGACGTTCTCGTACGCGGTGTGGATGAGGTCCCGGTAGCCGCGGCGGACGTTGTACTCGGGATCGGACAGCCAGTTGAGGAGCGTCTTGGCGGTGACGTCGAGGCCGGCCTCGTCCAGGGCGTGGTAGCCGCGGTGGGTTGCGGTGAGCTGGGAGAGCTGGGCGTGCCAGTGCTTGGCGGTGTAGGACGACAGCCGGTGGCGGGGCGTGACCTGGGCGCGCAGGAGGTCGCCCAGAGCGGCGCCGAGGGAGTCGCCGCGTCCGGTGGGCCCGGCCATCAGTCGTCACCCTCGCGGATCAGCTCGCCCGCCTGGATGAACTTGGCCTTGACCTCGCCGAAACCGGTCCCAATCCGGTAGGTGGCGGGCGGTGTGTCCTCGGGTGTCCAGAAGACGGCCGCATCCACGTTGCGCAGTGCGATGAGGGTGTGGCCGGCCTGGACCGCCTTGAAGGCCGCCATCCAGTGACGGACGGATGCCTCCGCGACCATGCTCATGCGCCAGTCCGGCCTCCAGAACGGGGACCGCTGTTCCTGCCGCTTGGGCCACAGCAGACGCAGCGCGATCGACAGCCGGGTCTTGTATGCCTTGTAGGGTTCGCCGCCGGCCTGGACGAGTTCGGTGCGCGCTGTGCGGGTGGCCTCGTAGAACGGTTTGAACAGTGACTCGTTGGCCTTGCCCGTCCACGAGTCGTGGATGGCCGGCATGGCGGCGAGGTGCTCTTCTCGCACGAGCCTCGCGAGCTGCTTGATGTGGGGGGTGGTGACCCACACGCGGCCCTGCTCGTCGGGCCGGTCGATGATCCGCCCCAGGGGATGCGGCATGTCGGTGCGCGGCCACTGCGGGATGTCGATGAGGTAGATGCCGGCGCCGGCCTTGTCGAACGCCTCCAGGGGCCCGGTGTGCAGCAGCTTGTTCGGGGCGAGAGGGACGGCGGAACAGGCGGACGGGTAGGAGCCGTTGCGGTCGATCAGGCACATCACGCCCGCGCCGAAGGAGTCGGGCACGTCGAGCTGGTCTCGCCGGACCCGCTTCCCGTTCTCCCGGAGGAAGGGCACGCGCGTACTGGTGACGTCGGGGTGAACCCAGCGCGGTTCGCCGTCCATGTGCTCACTGATCAGCGGCCACGGACCGCTCTCCCGTGCCTCGATGCCGATGACCGGAATGGGGTGCATCTTCGAGCGGCCGACAGCGTCCTTGAGGATCTTCAACGCCGGGAAGACCGCTGTCTCCGGCTCGTCCTCCTCATCCCCTGGCTGAAGTTCCACTCCCCCGTCTGTGTCGTCTTCGTCATCCTGCCCGTGCCCACTGCTGCCCGCGGCGTACTGAACGGCGACGTCGGACTGCTCGGTGGCATCGGCGGGCGCGGTGGTGGTGTAGGCGTTCAGCGCGGCGGCGAGGCGGCGTCCCTCGTCGGTGTCCGGAAGGTGGGGCGGCGCAGCGGCGATCTCGGCGAGCGGTGACCCGAGGTCGTCCAGGGCGTCCTGGTCACCGTTGGCAAGTGCGGTGCGCAGCGCGGCCAGGACGTGGGTGACGGCGGCGGGCAGTCCCTTGCGGGCGCCGGAGGTGTAGGGAAGCGCGGCCTCGGCCAACTCCCGCTCCACGGCGCTGCCCGGAGGCCGCGCGGGTTCTTCACCGGTCGCACGGGCGGCGGGTGCAGTACCGGCGTCGAGGAAGCGGGCGTGCAGCAGGTCGGGACTCAGGTATGCCGAGCCGATCGCGCCGAAGTCCCGCTCCGCTACCGTCACCTGGCCCCTGGCCGGGTCCTCGGTGGGCGTGAGCGTCAGTGTGATGTCGGCGTCGAGGAGTCCCAGGAGGGTGGGGTCGTCGCTGTCGACGATGGCGAGGACCGGCACGTGCAGGGTGCGCGCGAGCGTGGCCAGGACCTGGGAGGCTTCCGGGAGACGGTCCCCGGACAGCGGCAGGCGGGCGCTGGGGGCGGCCTGGAGGCGGTCCACGACCACGAGGGCCAGGCCCTCCATGTGCGGGGCGGTCTCGGCGATGTCTGCGGCGGTCAGGTCGCTGCCGTCGTCGATCATCAGGAGGTCGCCCGCCTGGACCAACTGGTGGGCAACCTGCTGCTCGTGCTCGGTGAGGCGGCCCTGCTTCAGACGCGGGTAGTCGCCCCCGGTCTCCGCAGAGACGATCCGGCGGAAGATGTCGTCCCGGTTGGGTCCCGACGCCGCGTACAGGACCGTACGGCGGTCCACGAGCGCGCTCTGCCGCGCGGCGGCAAGACCCAGCAGGCTTCCGCCGACGTTCGGGGCCGCCGCCACCAGCGTCAGCCGGCCCGGCTGCAGACCACCCGTCGCGGCATCCAGCCCGGGCAGCCCGAACAGGGGGCCTGCGGCAGGGCCGGAGGTGAGCACGGACATGGCATCGCCGAGCGTGGCGAGCCTGCGCGGCGCACTGCCGCGGTCCTGAGTGTGTGGACTGTTCACCGCACCTCCTGAGGGCACCACGCCCTGCGCGGCCGTGTCGGACGGGACGGCACCCGCGCCGGCAACGGGGAGCAGTACCGCGACGGGCGTCGTGTTGCGCCGCAGCACCTGCGGCTCGCCCTGAGCTGCCCGCGTGATGAGATCACCGAAGTCCTTCTGCGCCGCACTCAGGACGTGGGACGGGAACGCGCCGGACTGCCGGGCCGCCGGAAACCGGGCCAGCGGCACCAGCAGAGCGTGATCGTCCCGCTTGCGGATCAGCGTCGAGACCCCGTCCTCCTCGGCACGCTTCACCAGGGCGAAAAGCTCCGTACGAGCCTCGCTCGCATTCACCGCGGCCTCTCCGCGTGACAGATCCACTCACCCTCCCACAACACCCAACTCCCCACCACGGTAGCAACATTCACTCACTCACTTGATAAGACTCACACTTTTCACCTGAAGACTTCACTCACTTGCCCGACTCCGCGAGCTGCAACAGCCCGTCCCGTACAAGACACGACAGGATGTCCTCGGCCTCGCCGACCGTGGCGTGCCGACTCGCGGCACGCCGACGTGTCCGGGGCAGACGTCCTCGCACTCCCACACCTTGATCGGATGCACCACGGCAAGGGGCACGATCCTCGGAAGAGCCGGCCGGACTTGTTGCGGTGCTGTCCCACGCGGCATCACCCAACACCCGTAAACGCCACACGGGGTCGCGTCCCGCCGTGCGGTGTAGCCGCGATCACGGCGAAGACGCAGGTCGCACGCACCATCAAGCGTCTCGGCACTCGCGGACCCTGACTCACCATCAGATTGGGGATCGTGTCACTGCGACCGGTACGGAGGTCACGGCCCTGGACTTGGCGAACGTCGCATCACGATCGATAGTGCAGGCCCTTGGGCGGCCTTGACTGATGCACCGTCAGATCCTCGTGGCAAGCGGGGATTGAATCCTGCCCACGACCTGGGCTTTCGCCGTGATCGGCGCTACACCACTTGGTGGGACACCATCCCATACGGTCTGCCCCTCTCCTGGGTCATGTCCCGCGGGGTGGTGTAGTCACGGCAGCCGTTTCGGTTCCGGTTGTGTGGTGATCTGCGGTTCGGGTTCGGTTGGCTTGGTGGTGAGGAGTTCGGCCATGGAGGCTTCGGAGAGGTAGCGGCGGTCGAAGACCTGCCATTCGTCGTGGAGTTCGGCCAGCACTGCGGCGGCGAGCCGGTCCAGGGCGGCGGGGTTGGGGAAGACCTGGACGACGTCGGCCCGCCGTTTGATCTCCCGGTTCAGCCGCTCCAGCGGGTTGGTCGACCAGATCTTCTTCCAGTGCGCCGGCGGGAAGTCCGCGAACGCGGTGATGTCGGTTGCGGCGTCCAGCAGCATCTTCTTGACCTGCGGGAACTGCCGTCCGAGCATGTCGGCGACCACGTTCAGCTGGGTGCGGACCTGCTCGCCGGTGGTCTGCGCGAAGATCGTGCGGATGGTGGCGGCGACCATCTCTCCGGAGCCCCTCTCGATCACCGAGAACACGTCCCGGACGAAGTGGACCCGGCATCGTTGCCAGGCCGCACCGAGGAAGACGGTGCGGATCGCGGCCACCAGGCCGCTGTGGCTGTCGGAGATGACCAGTTGGACGTTGTCCAGGCCGCGGGCCCGCAGCGAGCGCAGGAACTTCGTCCAGAACGGTTTCGACTCGCTGTCGCCGACCATCAGGCCGAGGATCTCGCGGTGCCCGGTGGCGGAGATGCCGGTGGCGATGACCACGGCCTGCGAGGCGATCCGGTGGTTCACCCTGGCCTTGCAGTAGGTGGCGTCCAGGAAGACGTAGGGGAAGACGGTGTGGTCCAGCGGCCGTTCCTTGAACGCGGTCAGTTCCTCGTCCAGTTCGCCGCAGATGCGGGAGACCTCGGACTTGGAGATCCCGCTGTCCGCACCCAGTGCTTTGACCAGGTCATCGACCGAGCGGGTCGAGACCCCGTGCACGTAGGCCTCCATCACCACGGCGAACAGCGCCCGGTCGATGCGCCGCCGGCGTTCCAGCAGCGAGGGGAAGAACGACCCGCTCCGCATCTTGGGGATCTTCAGATCGAGGTCGCCGGCCTGCGTGGTCAGCAGCCTCTCGCGGTGTCCGTTGCGCCAGGTCGTGCGTGTCTCGGTGTGCTCACGCGGCCCGGCACCGATCACATCGGTGGCCTCGGCCTCGATCAGTTCCTGCAGAATGCGCTCGCACACCACCCTGATTGCTTCAACTCCCTCGGCCCGACGTAGTGACTCCAGCAGCCGCATCAGCTCAGACTGGGATAAGGCCATCGCGTGCTCCTCCGGTTGAACTGCCCGTTCACCAGGGAGACTTGCGCGATGGCCTGCCCTTGTTCAGGGAGCATGCACCGCCAGCAGATGCACGCCCCGGGCAGACACCCGCGCGTTCCGGGACCGTGCCCGGCTACACCACCTCATGGGACGCGATCCTCTCCTGCCGACCACCCAGAACATGCCGCCGGAGAGCCCTCACCGTCCCGTCGAGGCATCTCACCGCGATCGGCCGGCGCGTTCACTCCTGCGGCGGCATCGCGTTTTGTCACAAACCTGCTTCCCCCGTCTCCCGCAGGCCCCTGCTTGAGCCGCTGAGCAGCGTGTTCCAGGTACGGCGGTCGGATTCCGGTGTGTTCGGGATGGCCTGATCGTCTCTCTGCGCAGCCGTATTTCGCTGCCGGGCGTCCCCGATTGTCAGAGGACGTTCCGGTTGAAGACGAGATAGTTCACGGGTTGTGCCAAGTTATGAGCGTTTCGCCCGTCGCTCGTTTCGCGAGGTCGGAGATCATCGCGAGGCGGATCATGCTCTCGGAGTGCGCTGGTTTGGCCTCGTAGTAGCGGGCGAGGCGACAGTGCATCATGATCCACCCGAAACGCCGTTCCACGACCCAGCGCCGCGGGATCACGGAAAAGCCTTTGACCTGCTCGTTCCGTGGAACGACGTCGACGTCGATGCCGAGCAAGGCGCCGTGCTCGATCGCCTTCTTCTTGTAGCCGGTGTCGACCCACGCCTTGCTGATGGTGGGGTGGTCGGCGGCGACGCGGGTGAAGAGCTGGATACCGGCCGCACTGTCCGAGACGCTGGCGGCGGTCACCATGACCAGCAGTAACAGGCCGAGAGTGTCGACGACGATGCTGCGTTTGCGGCCGACGATCTTCTTGCCGGCGTCGGTGCCTTGGGTGTCGCTGGGTACGTTGGTCGCGGTTTTGACACTCTGGGCGTCAATGACGCAGGCAGTGGGTTCGGCGGTGCGTCCTGCCTGCTCACGGACCATCCGGTGCAGGTGGAGGCCGAGTTTCTCGATGGTGCCGTCGGCGGTCCAGGCGCTGAAGTAGCCGAACACGGTGGTGTGCGGCGGGAAGTCATGGGGCAGGTAGCGCCAGGGGACGCCGGTCCTCTTGAGGAAGAGGATCGCGTTCATGACTTCCCGCAGGTCAGTGACCTTTCCCCCGAGGTTGAGCGAGGTCTTCTGCCGCTCGGCCCGCCAGGCCGTCAACATTGGCTCGATCAATGCCCAGCGGGCATCGGACAGATCGCTCAGGTACGGCTGGCGCCGCTGCGAGGAGGTCATGGGGATACTCATGCACGAGGACCACACCCGGGCATATCGCTCGTTCGAGCGAGGCAAAAGCCGTCCTTCAGAAGGTATTCGAACCGGACAGGAGCGATCGGCCTGAACCGTGGCGAAATGCGAGATCAGCCCCGACGCGACCGAGGACGCAAACTACCTGTTCGCCTGTACGCCGTGAATTCCGGCGGGAGCGAACCTCCATGAAACGTCACAAAGGTGACGCGAACGTGCTCTCAGGGCCCCTGCTCGTCCCGAGTGGCGGGCTGACAATCCAGACCAGCTCATTGTGACGCCAACTCGGCAGGAGCTCATCGAGGCCGAAGCATGACCCGTTGCCAGTGGGTCAGGGGCACCTGTCTGCTCTGCCGTCGCTCCGATCACACCGTCATGCGAGGGTTGTTCAAGTCCGGCTTGGCGGTCGGGCCCTCAGCGGCTCGGTGGTGCGGACTGCGGCGGCACGCGTGCTGGTTCTCCGCTCGGCGGAGCCACCGTCTTCCAGACGTCCGACCGCCTGCTCGTGCGCGGCCACAGTCGTCCCAGTGACTGGTAGAAGCGGTCCGGCAGGAACACGGCGTCCGCGACGATCATCGCGCCGGAGAAGAGTGGCAGCCCCATGAGGACGGCGATGCCCAGGTGCATGCCCAGCAGCATGGTCAGGACCGGGTACTTGAGCCGTCCGAACAGGACGAACGGGAAGGCGACCTGAAGCAGCACCGTCAGGTAGCAGGCAGGCTACGGCGATCAGCAGGTCGTGCTCGTCCACCATCACGGAGAGCTCGGGCCAGGGGCGGAACAGGTCGAGGTTCAGGACGTAGTGGAGGGCGGTCCCGTTGCCCCAGGAGCCGCCCTGCACCTTGTAGAGGCCGGGCTGGACGCGTGGTTCTTCGACACCGAGCTGCTTCTGCTCGTCGAGCACAACGGACTGTGCATCCACGAGGTCCCGGTCGACTGGCCGCAGGCGGAAAACAGCTGCTACCAGCACAAGTTGGTGCACCACCTGGCCGTCGCGCGGCACCTCGGCCCGTAGGTGCCGTGAATGCCGTCGACCTACCGTGCGCCGACCACGCGTCCTAGCTCAGCTCGAACCAGCGGCTGCTGTGTGCGTGCTGACTGCGTTTAGCAGAACCGCTCGTCGAGCGCGGTAAAGAACCCGCGCAACATGTCTGGCGCGCTGTCGCCCATGAGTTCATGGCCTCCGAACCCGAAGAACTCGTAACCGCGCAGTCGAAAAACTCGGTCCTACGCCATCATCTCGCCGTACAGCTGCGTTGAGGGCCTTCTGTGGTCATCGGGGCCAACCGAGTAGCAGAAAAGCCG
>NZ_BARG01000136.1 GCF_000376565.1 Streptomyces hokutonensis
GTCTTCGCGCCGAAGGCCAGGGACAGGGTGAAGCCGAGTGGGAGGGGGACGAGGGCGATGCCGACGAGGAGGCGTTCCGCGGGGACGACGGACTCTCGGGGGTCGCCGCAGTAGGTGCAGCCGCGCAGGTGGCGGGCCACGCGTTTGCGCCAGACGGAGTCCTGGCGGCCGTCCCAGCGGGCGGTGACCTCGCGGAGTTCGGGGCAGGCGCCGTCGAGGGCGCGGACGATGGCCCGGGCGGTCTCCAGGCGTTCCTTCATGCGCTGGACGCGGACCGCCGCGTGCTGGCGGCTGATGCCGACGGCGGACGCGAGTTCGCGGCGGGTGAGTTCGCCGCCGACCTCCAGCCACCACAGGGAGAGGAGTTGGCGGTCCTCGTCGTCGAGCCAGCGGACCGCCTCCGCGACCTCGCGCCGCTGGCCCTCCAACTGGAGCCGGAGGACGGTCAGTTCGGCGAAGTCGGCGGCGTCCCCCGGTAGCCCGTCCGGGAGTTGGTCGGGCGACTTGCGGCGGCGGGCCCGGTCCCGGATCTGGCGCATGGCGATCGCGACCAGCCAGGACCGGAAGCTGTCGGGGTCGCGGAGCGAGCCCAGGTGGTCGACGGCGCGGAGCATCGTCTCCTGGACCACGTCGTCCACGTCGGCGTGGCCGTTGAGGGCGCGGCCGACCACGTTGTAGACCAACGGCAGCCAGCCCGCGACCAGTTCGTCCAGCGCCCGCCGGTCACCGGCCTGCGCCGCCTCGATGGTGGAGTGCCACTGCCGCCCGTCCACGTCGTTCTCCGCCCTTCCCGACCTCACCCGGTCTCCCCCGACGTCACTTGCTGTACAGCAGCGTCCCGAAGCCGAGTTGGTCGTAGCCGCCACTGTTGGGCCCGTAGTCGCCGCCACCGCCCTCCGCACGCACCTTCTCAGCCATGAGGGTGATGAACGGGGTGCTCAGGCGCCGCCGGCGGGCGTAGTGGTTGTGCAGAATCTCCCAAACCGGGCGAACGGCTCCCCGGGCTATGTCGGAGATCACAGGCTGCTCCATGTAGCGTCCGGCGCCCTGTCCGCTGCGCCAGGCGTACGTCGTGAACGGCACGGCCGCGCCGAGGTTGTACTTGGCGACGTACTCGGCGGCCTTCATGAACCGGTTGTCGAGGTAGCCGTAGAGGTCGACGCCCTGGTTCCAGGCCATCTCGCAGATCGCGCCCATGAGGCCCATGCCCATCATGGTGTGACCCTGGTCCCGCCCGCTCTCCTGCCACTGGGCGAGGTTCTGGCCGCCGTAGACGAAGGGGATGGCGTGCGTGAACGAGCCGTTGCCCGCACCGGACTTCATATAGGTCACCGCGCGTTCGAAGGTGGCGCGGTCGTCGCACAGGATGCCGGTCGCCATGAGGGAGGCGACGTTGCACAGGTCCCAATTCGCCCAGTAGTTGGTGATGTTGGCGGTGTTGTGGTTGGTGAGGAAGTCCGTGTTCATGGGGGTGAAGACCGTGCGCAGCATCTTCTTGAAGCGGGCGAACTCGAAGTCGGGGTGGTCGCGGACGAGTTCGGCCGCGTTGGCGAACTGGTAGCCGTAGATGCCGGAGGCCAGGAAGCGGTCGGCGTTGCCGTTGACCGAGGTGAGCGTGGCCGACCAGGCGTTGAGGATGGCGACGGCCGTGTCGCCGTTGGCCTTGGTGCCGCCGATCTGCCGGCGCAGGGCGTTCTGGTAGGCGGCGTGGATGTCGTTGTAGAGGATGCCGTAGTTCTGGCCGGTGCCGCCGCGTACGACGACGGCCTGCGGGCGGGGCTGCCAAGTGCTCGCGGAGTGCGGGTTGTTGATGAGACGGGTCCAGCCCTTCAGCCAGGGGTCCTTGTGGGCGGCGATCCGCACCTTGGCGCGGTGCAGGTCACCGGCGTTGTGCAGCATGCCGGGGTGGACGAGGGCCTCCGGCCGGGCGGTGGCGGTACCGATGGCCGTGCCGGGCTGCGCGGCGTCCGCGCCGCCTCCGGAGAACGCGGCGATCCCGCCGCCGACGACTCCCGCCGCCGCGACTCCGCCGCCCAGCGTGAACAGGCCCCGGCGGGTGAGGCGGTGCTTGTTGGCGGGCTTGCGGGCGCCGGCCGGCTTGGGGGCGCTGGTCGGCTCGGGTGCGTTCGTTGCCATGTGGGTGGCTCCGGTGCGTGAGGAATCGGGGGACGCAGAGGGAGACGGGGTGAAGGCTTCGGCGATAACAGTTTTTACGGCGCCGAGCTGGATCCCGTAGGGGGCAACCCCGGTAAACCCCTTGTTCCGCAAGGGAGTTGGTCCGGGTGACGCCAGGGGTTGGTGCCCTCCTCGCCGACGATCCGGGGAGGGCCGTAGCAGATGAGGCTGATCACCGACAGCCACCGGAGAACCCAGGAGCAGCCGATGCGCACCCGCCGTCGCACCACCGTCCTCACCGCCTCCCTCGTCCTCGCCCTCGCGACCGGACCGCTGGCCGCACCCGCGTTCGCCTCGTCCCTGTCCCCCTCAACTGCCGTACGGGGAACGGCCGGTCCGGATGCCGAGGCGCTGCGGGCCGCGCTCGCCGGGCTGCCGGACGCGGATGCCACGGCGGCTCTCGTGCGGGTGGGAGGGACGGACGGGAGCTGGCGCGGGAGTGCCGGGGTGCACGATCTGGAGAGCGGTGCCGCCGCGGATCCGGACGCGCGCTTCCGGGCCGGTTCGACGACGAAGGTGGTGACGGCGGCGACGGTGCTGCGGCTCGCGGCACAGGGGAAGGTCGAACTGGACACACCGGTCCAGCACTACCTCCCGGGGCTGCTCACGAAGGCCTTCGAGCCCATCTCCGTACGGCAGTTGCTGAACCACACGAGTGGTATCCAGGCCGGTGACGGCTTCGGGGACGCCTTCGCCGACCAGTACGCGCACCGCTTCGACACGCTCACACCGGGGGAGGTGGTGGCGTCGGCGGTGGCGAAGGGCCCGGAGTTCCGGCCGGGCACGCGGCAGGACTACCTGAACATCAACTACACGATCCTCGGCCTGCTGATCGAGAAGGTGACGGGCCACTCGTACGCCTCGGAGGCCACGCGGCTCGTGCTGCGCCCGGCGGGCATGCGGGACACGTACTTCCCCGGCGCCGACCCGCGCATCCGGGGCCCGCACAACCACGGCTACCAGGTGGTCCAACAGGCCGACGGTGCAACGAAGTTCGTCGACGTCACCGACTGGAACCAGGCGGACCGGTGGGCGGCCGGCGACATGATCTCGACGACCGCCGATCTGGAACGGCTGATCAGGGCACTGTTCCGGGGTCGGATCGTGCCGGGGCCGCAGCTCAAGGAGATGTTCACGGTGCCGCCCGGTATCAAGGGCGCCAGCTACAGCGCCGGGCTCCAGCGTTTCGAGTACGGCGGCAAGGTGTACTGGCTCAAGTCCGGCTCCCGGTACGGCTACAGCGCGGTCGTCCTCGCCACCCGCGACCTGTCCCGCACCCTCGTCTACTCCGTCGACTCGACGGACGCCAAGGGCGAGTCGATGAACGCGGTAGCGATGCGGATCGCGCTGGCGGCACTCAAGTAGCCGGTGCGGCGACGGGAGTTGGCGCGAGCACCGCTTCCAGCCGCTTGATCTTCTTCCGGACGACGTACAGCGGGACGATCCCGATCACCCCGAAGGACATGTCGATCACCGTCCACCAGAGGGGAATTCCGCGGATCGGTCCGCAGATCAGGGCGAGCGGAATGATTCCGGCGCAGGCGATCATCCCGAACTCGACGACCCAGATGTTGCGGACGGGGTCGCGGTAGGGGCCGTAGAAGGCGACCGCGATGACGAGATGCGCGAAGGCCAGCCAGTCCGTGCCGTAGAGGAGGAAGGGGTAGTCGCTGTCGGCGGTGTCGAGTCCCTGGCGTACGCGCTCGATCCAGTCCGCGAGGGCGGGCAGGTAGTGCGGTACGGACAGGGACGTCAACACGTCCTCGGTCCAGCGGAGTTCGTGGACCAGCGGGAAGGCGGTGGCGCCGCTGAGCACCAGACAGACGACGAACAGGCCAAGCCAGACACGGATGCCCTTCAGGAGGGCGGCTCTGTCGTTCATGGCGGCAGCCTACGCCGATAATTGAACGTGTTCAAAACCTCTTCACGACGTCCCGAGGCTCCCCCAGAAGTCCAGATCATGTTCCTCGGCGAAGCCGCGCGTGGACTTGGAGCAGGCGGCCGGAGGCGTGTCGCTCGACGGGGCCGTGTCGCAGGCCTTCAAGGACATCAACTCCCCTGTTCCCGTACGGTACTTCGGCCAGTTCGGGAGGCCGGAGCCGTTCGGGTCGCCCGTCGCGGTGAAGTGGTCCCAGAAGGTGATCATCTGGTGGGACAGCTCCAGTTGGCCGTCGTCGTAGGGGAGGGTCTGGCCGAGGTAGTCCCAGAGGTAGCCGAGGTCGTCGACGTGGATGGCGCCGCCGAAGGGGAAGTCGCGGGCCGTGGCGCTCTGTTGCTGGAGGCGGTAGATCGAGGTGAAGTGCGGGGTGTCGCTCTCGGCGAACTCGTAGGCGTACGTCGGCACCCAGCGCGACAGTCGTGCCATCAGCTGTTGGCGGTCGTAGGAGGTCGAGCCGTTCTGGACCGCCGTCCAGGCCTGGCCCGGAGTCGGGTAGGCGGTCAGCGGGTACTCGGCGAGGACCTTGTCGGCGTTGGTGCCGTATGTCGACTTCACCGACTGGGTGTACTGGTCGGCGGTCATCGGTGTGCCGAGGTAGTCGTAGTTCTGGAAGGTGAACAGGCCGCGTTCGCTGTTGGTCTGGCCCAGCATGACCGGGACCCTCGTGAAGTTCCCGGTCTGTACGGCCGTTCCCGGGTCGAGCGGGAAGGCCGTGCCGCCGAAGGACGGGCGGACGGGGGCCTTCAGTTGGGCCGCGACGATCGCGGTGGCGGGCTTGGCGCGCAGACAGGCGAGGACGTCGGGGGCGGTGGCGCAGCCGATCTCCTTGACGAAGGCCCGGCTCTGCGTCTCACCGGCGGCGGCCGACTGGAGGGCGCAGCTGCCGCTCATGATCACCACGCGGGCGAACAGGCCCTTGGCGGTGGGCGAGGCGAGCTGGTCGCAGACCGAACTGCCGCCCGCGGACTGGCCCGCGATGGTGACGTCGCCCGCGTCGCCGCCGAAGTGCCCGATGTTGGACCGCACCCAGCGCAGCGCCGCCTGCTGGTCCAACAGGCCGTAGTTTCCGGCACCGTTGGCGTTCTCGGCGCGGAGTTCGGGGAGGTTGAGGTAACCGAGCGGGCCCAGGCGGTAGTTGACGGTGACGACGACCGCGCCGGTCTGCTGGACGAACTTGCGCGGGTTGGTGTCCTGGCCCGCGCCGCCGAAGAAGCCGCCGCCGTGGATCCAGACCACGACCGGGGCGTCCGCCGTACTCCCTTGCGGGGCGTAGACGTTGAGGCCGAGGCAGTCCTCGGTGGTGATCGCCTTCTCGTAGCCGGGGTCCCAGCCGGAGGGCTGGGCGCAGCGGTCGCTGAAGTGGGTGGCGTCGCGGACGCCCGTCCAGGAGGCGGCCGGGCGGGGGGCGGTCCAGCGGTCGGCGGCGGTGGGGGTGGCGGCGTACGGGATGCCGAGCCAGGCGTCGTATCCGGTCCGAGCCTGTCCCTTCACCTTGCCGGAGGCGGTGGGGACCACCAGCGATGCGCGGTGCGAACTCCCTTGTGCGGGAGGGGACTTCAGCGCGTGTACGGCGATCGGGGACAGAAGCCCGAGGCCGAGCACGCTCACGGTCGCCAGGATGGTGCGGACTCTGCTGCGGAGTGTCGTCGTCCTTCCCATGACTCACTTGTGTAACCGCTTGGCAATATTGTCGGCAAGATGCGCGACATGATTGGCTGCAATTACCCCTGCGGGCGCGGGAGTTACCGCGTGCGGGTCGGCACGGCCGAGGGGGCGACGGACCGGGCCGTGGATGCGGCCGATGCCGATGCCGATGCCGATGCCGTGGGGATCCTGGACGGTTCCGTGGTGGGGGCGCTCGTGCGGCTCGGGTCCGCGCTGGGGGTGGGTGCCTGGGTGGCGGGCGGAGTCGTAGGAGCAGGACTGCTGCTCGCGGGGGGCGGGGCGAGCGGGACCGTGGGGGTCACCGGTGCGTCGTGGTGGGCCAGGCGGAACGGGAGGGCGGCGAGGACCAGGACCGCGCAGGTCGCGCCGGCGCCGGCCGCCGCGCGGAGCAGGCGGCGGCGGTGCGCGCCGCGGCGGATCGACTCGTAGCGGCCGGGGGGCGGGCCCAGGTACTCGGCGGAGGAGGGCCGCAGGATGACCGTGAGGGGGTCGTCGAGGGCGAAGTCGGGCTCACGCCCCTCGTCCTCCTCGTCAAAGTGTGTGGTCAAGGCTTCTCCTCAGATGGGCTCGGAGCAGTTCGCGGGCCGCGTGGAGGTCGGCCTTGATGGTTCCTTCCTTGCGCCCGGTCAGCACGGACACCTCCCGGATCGGCATGTCAGCGTAGTAGTGCAGGAGGATCGGGACGCGCAGTCGTTCCGGCAGCGACTGGACGAGCAGCCGTACGGACGGATCGGTCTGTTCGGTGGGCGGTCGTATCGCTTCCTCGGTGGTGGCGCGGCGCACGGCCCGGCGTTCGCGCTCCAGTTTGCGCCAGTGGTCCCGGACGAGATTGGCCGCGGTGACGTAGAGGAAGCCGCGCGGTTCCGCGACCTTCGTCCAGCGGGCCCAGAGCCGGGTGAAGGCCTCGGAGGCGATCTCGTGGGCCGTCTCGTCGTCGTCGACGAGCCGGCGGCACCAGCCGGCGAGGCGCGGGTAGACGGCGGCGAACAGTTCGGACGCTGCCCTCTCGCGGGACCGTTTCAACATGCTCCGTAGGGGGTGGTGAGGTTCACGGAGGAAGACCCCGGACCGCCGGCGGGGGTTCCGGCGGTCCGGGATCCGGACCGGGTCAGGGGCTCGCGGCGGTCAGTGCCGCGAAGACGATCACGTTGTCGAGGTAGCCCGTACCGGTGCGGGTTCCGCCGCAGGTGATGAGCCGCAGTGCGGGGCGGTCCACGTTCCCGTACACCTCGTCCGACGGGAAGTCGGCCTTGGCGACCGTCCGCACCTCGGTGACCGCGAACACGGCCGTCGTGCCGTTCTCCAGGCCCACGTCGATCCGGTTGCCCGCGCGCAGCCGCGCCAGGTGCCGGAAGACCCCGTCCCCGTACGCGCCGACCGTCACATGCCCGAGGATCACCGACGGCCCGGTCGCGCCGGGGGTCGGCGAGTACCGGTACCAGCCCGCCCGGTCGTGCGCCGTGATCGGCGGCACCTGCACGGTGCCGTCCGAGGCCAGCCCCAGCTTCATGACCGGGGTGTCGACCCCGATGGCCGGGACGCGCAGGGTGACCGGGACGGACCGGGCGAGGGCGTGCACCGGCTTCGCGGCGGCGGACGGCGCGGCGGGTGTCGGGCTTCCCTGCTCCGAACTCCCCTGTTTCGCGGCGGAGTTCGTGGCCGGGGCGGTCCCGTTTCCGCCGCCGCAGCCGGTGAGCAGGGCCGCCGCCGAGGCCGTGACGAAGGCGCGCCTGGAGAGCGAGGTCATGCCCCGGTCGCCCTCCGGCGCCGTACGACGACGAAGGCGCCGCCACCGACGACGGCCGCGGCGGCTCCCCCGCCGATCAGCGTGGTCGACAGGTCGGACGACTTCGGCTCCGGCGCGACACCGGTGTCCGGGGCGCCGCGGGGGACGGTGGCGACCTGGCTGGGCGCGACGGTCGGTTCGGCGGAGGGCTCGGCGCTCCGGGTGGGCGCGGCGGTGGCGCTGGGGACCGCGCTGGGCGCCGTGGTCGGCGCGGCGGTCGCGGCGCGGCTGGGCGACGCGGATGCCCCGTGGGCGAACGCGGGCACGGTGCTCGCCAGTACGGCGCCGCACGCGAGTGCCATGGCGCTGAGGACAGTTCGGCGCATGAATCGCTCTCTCTCGTCTGCCGGCCCGCCGGGGCCGCCGGTGGTGCACCGGCGGGGCGGGTTACGGATCGAGCGGAGAGACGAGGCAGCGGGAGAGCGGGTTGTAAAGAGCGGGCAAAGTCCTGGAGGCGTACGGGACTTCACTCACCGCGCCCGCCGTCCTGCGGTGCTCAGGCGGAGAGCGGGGCGAGGTCGACGTAGACGCGGAAGTCGTCGATGAGGCCGGTCTCGTCGACGTGCCACATGGTGACGGCGGGGACGGTGACCGTGTCGCCGGTCAGCAGGAAGTAGTCGACCGTCTCCTCGACGATGGCGTCGGCGCCGGTGTACCACTCACGGACGACGTTGTGGCGCAGCCCCTTGACGGTGCCGAAAAAGGCGCCGATGCCGGCCGCTATCTCCTCGGGTCCGGTCATCGGCGCCGCGTTCCCGAAGCGCATCCGGCCGTGTAACGCGAACAGGCGGCTGAAGCCTACGGCGTCGGTCCCGTCGACCAGGGCGAAGACCCTGGCGGCGAATTCTGTGGGCATGGTGGGCTCCCTCGGGTCGAGACTCCGGTGACGGCACCGGCGGCCCGGTCCCTTGTACGGCTGTACGGCGTCGAGCCTAGTCCGCGCCGGGGCAAGGGAGTTGACGCCTTCAGGCGGGTGCGGCCGCTGCGGTGGCCGGAGTGCCCCGCCGGTACACGTCCTTGAGGTAGAGGACGAGGGCGGCGCCGAGTATCCACACCGGGAGGATCACCAGGGCGCGGGTGAGGCCGTCGTTCTGGAAGCGGGACAGGCCCTGCATCGCGCGGACGCCGACTCCGACCGGCAGGATCTCGGAGAGCGGGCGCAGCCAGCCGGGGAGGTAGGCCGCGGGCATGATGCCGCCGCTGCTGCTGTTGCCGAGGATCAGCATGAGGATCGAGGCGAGGCTGACGCCGGCCGAGCCGAACAGCCGCAGCAGGACCATGGTCGTACCGCCGACCGCCGCGCCCATCAGCGCGATGACCGTGACGAGCGGCAGGAAGGAGCCGGGCAGCGCGCCGAAACCGGTGCTGCCGGCGATGGTCGCGATCAGCAGTCCGCCGACGATGCCGAACAGGGCCAGGCTGGCCATCCGCCAGCGGTACTGGAGGCGGGGCGCGAGCTGGTAGGTGGTCATACCGAAGAGGTAGCCCGCGAGGACCAGGCCGAAGGCCGCGTAGAAGACGGAGAGGCCGCGGGTGTCGCCGGCCGCGGCCGGGGCCACGTCCTCGACGGCGAGTTCGTGGTGCTCGGCGTGGGCGACGGAGCCGAAGGCGGTGGTCACGGTGGCGGTGACGGCGGCGCCGTTCGCGCTGCCGTAGAGGAGTTCGCCGTCGCCGAGGTAGGCGGCGTAGACCTTCCTGTCCTGTACGGCGTTCCGGGCGGCGTTCTCGTCGGGGTAGGTCTCGACGGTGAAACCGCCGGGGGCGACGCGCTCCAGGTCCTGGTTCAGGCGGGTCTGCGCGGTGCCTATCTCCGTTGTGCCGACGCGGAGTTGGTGCGGGCGCGGGGCATGGAAGGCGGCGAGGTAGACGCTGACGAACACGGTGCCGATCAGCAGCACGACCGCGACCGGAAGCAGGACGGCGCGCGTGTTTCCGGGGCCGGGAGGCGGGTGGGCCACGTCCAGGGCGTGCTTGTGCGGGGGGCGGGGGGTGCCCGTGGTGCCGGTGGCTCGGGGTGCGACTTGCTGGGACATCGGAGCGGTCCTAGATTAGAAGGCAACTGATATTATTTGTACATCACAATCAGCCGCCTTACAAAAGAGGTCCACCCTGTGAACCATCCCGACCGCCGCACCGGCTACGTCACCTGGCAGATCGGCCAGATCATGGCGGCCCGGATGGAGCGCGCCCTGCGCCCGCTCCGGCTGACCCTCGCCCAGCACCGGGCCCTGATGCAGGCCGTGCTCGATCCGGGGGTCTCCAGCGCGACCGCGGCACGGCGGGCGGCGATCACCCCGCAGTCCATGGGGACCGCGGTCAACGGGCTGGTGGAGCGGGGGATGCTGGAGCGCCGGACCACCCCCGGCGACCGGCGCACCCAACGCCTGCACGCCACCGAGGCCGGCGTACGCCTCGCGGCCCAGGCCGCCGACACGGTGGACGCGGCCCACGCGGAGGCGCTCCAGGCCCTGACACCGGCCGAGCAGGAACAGGCGCACGCACTGCTGCTGAAGCTGCTGGCTTCGCTGAATCCTTCGGCGCTGGAGGGTGGCGGGGCGGAGTAGCGGGACCGTCGACGTCACCATTCGCTCAGGCGCACGGAGTGATGATCTCCCAGTCCTGCGCGGGAGAGCGGCCGCATCAACTGCCTCTACCCAGCGGAACCCCCTCCCGGCCACGCCCGCTGTCGCCGTCAACGCCCGTTCGCTGACGCCCCGTTCGACGTGGTGACCGTGCCCGGCTCGGTGGAGCGCTGCGGCGTAGCGGAGTCTTCCGCGGGCTTGGACCTCACCAGCCACAGGCCGGTGAACGCGGCGGTGACCAGTGTGACGGCGCCGGCGGCGAGGAAGGCGGTGTCGAGGCCGGCCCCGAAGGAGGCTCCGTCGGACTGCCGGGTGCGGACGACGGCTCCGAGTACCGCCACGCCGAGCACCGCGCCGATCTGCCGGGTGGTGCTGCTGATGCCCGACGCGAGGCCGCCTTCCTGTGGGCCGACCGCTTGGATGGCGGCTCCCGTCAGGGGGGACATGGTCAGGGCGAAGCCGACGCCGACGACTGCCAGCCGCCACCACACGTTCCCGTAGCCCGTGTCGGCACGCACCGTGCCGAGCGCGAGGAGTCCGAGGCCGGCCAGGGCCAGGCCGGTGGTGACCAGGACGCGGAAGCCGTAGCGGGCGGCGAGCCGGCCCGCGTACGGGCTGACGACCACCATGGCGAGGGACACCGGCAGGGTCTGCAGGCCGGCGCGGAGGATCGAGCTGCCCTGGACGTACACGAAGAACTGGGAGAAGAAGAACGACGAGCCCATGAGCGCGAACCCCACCACGACCATGGCGGTGTTGGACACGGTGAACAGCCGCTGCCGGAACAGCCGCAGCGGCAGCATCGGGGCGGAGCGGCGCGCTTCGACGGCGACGAAGGCGGCGAGGAGGATCACCGCGACGGTGAAGGCGCCCAGGATCACCGGCGCCGTCCAGCCGCGGGCACCGCCCTCGATCAGCCCGTAGGTCAGGGCGCCCACCCCCAGAGCGGACAGCGCCGTGCCCGGGACGTCGATCGCGGGGGCGTCCGGATTACGGGACTCTTCGAGGCTGCGCAGACCGACGAGCAGCAGGACCACGCCGA
This sequence comes from Streptomyces hokutonensis, assembly GCF_000376565.1. Taxonomy (GTDB): domain Bacteria; phylum Actinomycetota; class Actinomycetes; order Streptomycetales; family Streptomycetaceae; genus Streptomyces; species Streptomyces hokutonensis. The sequence goes on from NZ_BARG01000136.1 coordinate 11,190, forward strand.
TGGGCAGATTGACCAGGAAGATCGCGGGCCAGCCGAAGGCGTCCGTCAGCACGCCACCGGCCACGGGGCCCACGGCCAGACCGATTCCGCTGAATCCGGCCCACAGCCCGATCGCCTTGATCCGATCCTGCGGTACGGGGTGGGCGGCGGCGAGCAGGGCCAGCGAGGCGGGGCTCAGCGCCGCGGCCCCGATGCCCTGCAGCACCCGGCCGGCGAGCAGCCAGCCGACCGAGGGCGCGAAGCTGCACAGCACCGACGCGGCGGTGAACACCGCGACGCCGGCCAGGTACACCCGCTTGCGGCCGAACCGGTCGGCGAAGACACCGCCGGACAGCAGCAGCATGGCGACGAGCAGGACGTACGCGTCGACGATCCATTGCAGACCGGTCAGTTGGGTGTGCAGCCGGTGCTGCATGTCGGGCAGCGCCGCCCCGACGATCGTGTTGTCGAGCAGGACCATGAACTGGCCCAGGCAGGTCACCGTGAGCAGCACGGCCCGGTTCGATCGACCGCCTGGGGCCGCGGGCGATGCAGCCATGGGGATTCCTCTCGATCGTCGGCTGCGCCCCTCCACGACTGACGCGGTCAGCCTCCGGGCGCACTAAAGCAGCCAACGGCTGCGTTAAAAGACTGTAGGGAGGGTCGCCTCATAAACGCAAGTACCGACTGCGTTAATCTGGAGGCATGAACGAGCGAACGCGCGCCCGGCGGCCCGGCGGGCGCAGCGCCCGCGTCGGCGCGGAGGTGCACCGGGCCGTCACCGACCTGATCAACGAGCGCGGCTACGGCAACTTCACCGTCGGCGACATCGCGGCGCGCGCGGGCGTGGCCGACAGCAGCATCTACCGCCGCTGGGGCAGCCTGGAGACCCTGCTCGGCGACGTGGCGCTCACCCGCCTCAACGCGCAGTCACCGATGCCCGACACCGGCAGCCTGGCCGGCGACCTGCGCACCTATGCGGCCAACGTGGCCCGAGAGATCACCGGCCCCGACGGCCTGGCCCTGCTGCGCCTCTCCGTCGCCCTGTCCAGCACCGGCCACCAGGGCCTGCGGGCACGCGACGACCTCCTCGCCGAACGCGCCCGCCAACTGCAGTCCATGCTCGACCGCGCCATCGACCGCGGCGAGCGGGCCCCCGACGCGCTCGGCGTCCTGGACCACATCCTGGCCCCGATGTACATCCGCGTCCTGCTGGGCATCGGCCCACTCACCCCGGACTACGTCGACGGGCTGGTCGACCGGTTGCTGTGACCGGCCGCGGGCATGTGACCAGGACCGATAGTTGGCACCAGAAGGCGTTCGTGACCTGCGCTGATGCCAACTAGCTTCTGGTACTGGAAGTACGGAATCAGAGAGATATTTGGCACTTTGGTACACCGCAGGTCAGAGGATGTTTCGCCGGGAACTTCAGGTCTCGGTGCAACGTCCCTTCTGATGATCCGCACGGTGATGCATCCACAACACCACATCGCAGACTCGAAGCGCGCTGACGGTCGCAGGGAGGCCAGCGGCCTGTCGTAGAGCCATCAGCTCGCGGTGCAACGCCTGGTTGTCGGCACGCAGTGCGCCATGCAACTCAAGCCAGAATGACTTCGGCCGCTCGAGAACACAGCGAACGACCTGATCGTAGACGGGCAACAACCGCGGCCTCTTCCGGGCGAGGAGCTTGCCGGCCGTCACCCACCCGACACCGGGTTGGTCACAGAGAACACGCCAGGCAGTGTGGGCCGGTGCCCCATCGCCCAGGTCGGTGACCTCAGCTTCGACCATGTCGACGTCATGGGGAACTCTGCCCAGTAGTTCGGACATTCGGAGACCAAGGTCGCCTTCCAGGAGGTCCAGGGCGACCTGCGCAGGGATCCTGACCGACAGGGTCTGAACAGCAATAAGATCATCGGCGGTCACTACATTCGCTACCGGTTGACGATCCCCTCTGCCGGCCAAATGCTCGAAACGACTGCCCGTGAATGGCACTGTTTCCAGGTCCAAGCTGATGCCGAAGTAGCGCCGAAGATTGGGCACGGCCTGATCAGAGGCGATGAGGCTGCTCAGTCGGTGCGCAAGTGGCGGTTGGCTCAACGCCGCAACCAGAGCGCGAAGGCGTCGATGAGGCCGGCGTAGAACCGCTCGTCGGGCACCGATCCCGGGTTCTTGCTCGCATCGTAGAAGGCCACGTTGGAGAAGGTGGCGGAGGCGGATGCGTTGAGGTTCTTGTAGAACGCGAGCTTGCCGCGTCCGAACCCGACGAACAGCCAGAACACCCCGAGCGATGCGGTGTTCTGCAGCAAGGAGCGGACCTCGGCCTTGTCCCATGGCTCATCTCCGACCTGCGTCACGATGAAGGCCGGGTCAGCCGCTCCTGACTCCTGGTAGTGCCCCACTGCGCGACGCATGGCGTCGGCGACATTGCCCCAGCCCCAGTCCACCTGGGTGTGCAACTGCCCGATACGCCCGCGGTAGTTGTCGAGACGGATCTCCTCCAGAAAAGGTTCTCTTCCGCTGGAGAAAACCACGGGCACGGTGCCGTCATCGTCAAGGTTGGCCGACAGCGCGAGGACACGCTCTGCGAAGGCCTGCACGGCAAACGACTCGTACAGCTCTTCCATGTGCCAGTCGTGGTCCAGGATCAGGTACACGGCCGCGCGCCGGTTCGAGATGCCCCGGTCCACGAGGGCGTTGCCGGCCTGACGAGCTGGGGGCAGCAGCGCCGGGGCCAGTCGTTCGACCTTCGACAAGTCAACCGCAGACCCCGCTGAACTCGAATTCGGATGCCCTTGGGCGGGAAGAGACACGGGTGTGGGAATGGGCTCGGGGTCGACATCCACTCCGTAGTCGGTGGCCAGACCAGCTAGGCCTGAGGCATACCCCTGTCCTACAGCGCGGATCTTCCATCCTTCGTTCCGCCGGTAAAGCTCCGCCAGGACCACAACCGTCTCGCCGGATGTGAAGTCCGGCGCGATGAACGACATGGCGGACGCCGCTGACTGGGTAATCGTCAGAAGCGGAGCGCGGGTGAAGACCGCGCCGGGCTGAAGCGGATCAGCACTCACCACAACGACCACCCGGTCCACATCAGCTGGCACACGGACGAGATCCACCGTGACCGCCGAGCCGGCCATTGACACACCGTCTTGGGACGGGTGGTTGTAGAAGACCAAGTCGTCGTCGCTGCGAACCTTGCCGTCCGCCCCTAGCAACAGCGCCGAGACATCCGCGGTCAACCCCTGAACCGACACCGTCAGTACCACCGGTGCCGCCAGCAGCGCCTGGTTCTCCCCTTTGCGCAACGACGTCGACCGCATCCTTCGCCCCCCTTGATCGCTGAGAGGGAAACGGTAGTCCGCTGGTGCTCGACCGTCTCGGCTTTGGGTGGAATGCGCCCCTGAGATGACTTCAGTCCCCGCTCCTCGCTCCAGATGACCAACCTCCCAGGGGTGAATGAGCCTGACACGTACTCCCGAAGTTTCTGTTGGTGCCACACTGTGCCCCCGGGGAAAGAGGTGGGCCATGGGATTCGGGTTCCGTGTCGGTGTGCCTGGGCTGAGTGTTCGTGTCTCCACACGAGGCGTGCGAACGTCCGTCGGTCCTCGTGCGGCGAGGCTCAGTGTGGGCAGTGGCGGCGCAAGGGTGTCGACGGGACTCGGTCCCTTCTACGCGTCGAGTTCACTCAGTGGCAGTCGGCGCCGGACCACTACGCGTCGCACCGCTCAGACTCGGTCGGTTGCCCCGTCGGCCGGTCAGTTGGAGCGAGCACGCCGCCAGGCCGAACGAGCCCAGCAGGAGGCGGAACGCGACGCCGCCATTGCTCAACTGCAAGAACTCAGGCTGCAAATGACCAGTGTCCACTTGCAGACCTTCGCCGCTGCGCAACCGCCTCTGATCCCAGGTGCTCCGCAACTCGGCCTGCCATGGGCACTCGCCGAAGCCCAGGCCTTCCACCTGCAAGGAGTAGGCCGACTCGCACGTGCCGAACGAGCTGCCGCCAAACAGCGTGCGCAGGCGGACGCTCCCGCGTACCTGGCCTCGGAGTCCGCGCGTCTACACGCCGTCCGTGAACAGATGGTCACCGAGGCAGGAGCGTGGTGGCACGCGTTGCTGGCCAACGACGAAGCCACTGTCTGCGAGGCGGTCAACACCGCGTTCTCCGACAATCCCGCCGCCGGCTGTGCAGTCGGCGTGGAGGGCTCGGTGCTGTCCGTCGTGATGCGGCAGCAGGACCTGGACACGATGCCCACCCAGACCGCAGGCCTGACCCCCAGTGGCCGTCCCACCCTGAAGAATCTCACCAAACGTGACCGGACCCTGTGGTGGTTGACAGCCATGGGCTCCAACATCGTCGCCACTCTCAAGGAAGGCTTCGCAACCGCACCCGGCATCCAGGCCATCGACCTGGC
>NZ_BARG01000135.1 GCF_000376565.1 Streptomyces hokutonensis
GAGGAACCTCGCGGAGGAGTGCATCGCGCTCACTCCCGCCCGAGTATCGCGGCGGCCGACTCGACGCCCTCGCGGGTGCCGATCACGATCAGGGTGTCCCCGCCGGCCAGCCGGAAGTCCGGTGTCGGGGAGGGCACGGCCTCGGCCCGGCGCAGCACGGCCACGATCGAGACACCGGTCTCGGTGCGCATCCTGGTCTCGCCGAGCACCCGGCCGTTCCAGTACGAGAGCGCCGACAGCTGAATGCGCTCGGCGACCAGGCCCAGTTCGGTGGTGGACAGCAGGTTCGGGCTGTGGTGCTCGGGCAGCAGGGCGTCGACGAGCGCGGCCGTCTCCGCCGTGGTGAGCCGTACGGACAGGGCGCAGGCGTCCGGGTCGTCCGAGCGGTAGGCGTTCAGGGTCCGTTCGCCGTCCCGGTGCGCGACCACCGACAGGACGCGCTGCTCACGTGTCGTCAGGTCGTAGCGGACGCCGATGCCCGGCAACGGCGTACTGCTCACGCGTGGAGTGCCCATGACGCGTCCCCCTGTTCCTCGCGGATCTCCGTGAACCTTACATGTTCTTGACCCTTCTTTAACAGTTCTTGACCGATCCGCCGCTGGGCCCATGTGGAGTAGACCTGCTCAACACGGGCAGAAGGGGTACCAGGTGAGAGGCGGGTGGGCATGAGCACACCGTTCGCGGGACTGATCGCGGTCCGGCCGCCCGCCGCGTGGTGGCCCGCGCTGCGGCGGACGCCGGTCGCGCTGTGGAACGACGACATCACGGACTACGCGGCGGCGCTGACGTACTACGCGATCCTGGCCGTGCTCCCCGCGATGCTGGCGACGGTCCTGGGGTTCGGGATGATCAGCCCGGACACGGCCCAGGAGTTCATCAGCCATGTCGCCGCCTACGCCCCGGCCGACTCGGGCGCCGATCTGCACACCGTCCTGTCCCACGCGCTGGCCGCGGACGGCACGGCCTGGCCGTTGCTCGTGACCGGTGCGGGCAGCGCGCTGTGGTCGGCCTCCAGCTATCTCGCCGTGTTCCGCCGCGCCCTGCACCGGATGCACGGCACGGAGGACCGGCGTTCGACCTGGCGCAAGGCGCCCCGCATCGTGCTCACCGCGCTCCTGCTGCTCGGTCTGCTCCTCGTCGGCACACTCACCCTCATCCTGACCGGCCCGCTCGCGGAGGTCGTCGGCCGGATGTTCGGCATGGGCACCACCACGGCCTGGGCGTGGAGCCTGCTGCGCTGGCCGGTGCTGCTGTGCCTGGTGGTCCTGCTGGTCGTGGTCGTCTTCCACACCGGCCCGACCTCGGCGCGCCGACGCGGGCACACCCTGCCCGGCGGCGCCCTGGCCGCCGCGCTCTGGCTGGCCGTCTCGGCGGGCTTCTCGTCGTACGCCTCGACACTCGGCGCCTACAGCAGGCTCTACGGCTCGCTCTCCGGCATCGTCGTCTTCCTCGTCTGGCTGTGGCTGTCGAACCTGGCGCTGCTCACGGGGGCGCAGTTCGCGGCGGAACTGGCCGCGACGCCGGGCGATCCGGTTCCTCGGTCACCCGCTCACAGCACAGGAAAGTCGGCCGTCCCGTAGCTCTCCTCGGGCAGTGGATCCGGTACGCCGACGGGGTCGAGGAGGTGGGCGACGAGGGCCGCTGCCGTGTCGTGCCAGACGCGGTGGCGGCGGAGCATGCCGTGGTCGCCGCCGCCGATGAGGGCCATTCCGGTGCGGGTGGCCGTGGCCCGCGCCCTGAGCACGCAGTCCGCCGATTCGGTGGGTGAGGTGACGCGGTCCTGGTCGCCGTGCAGGCAGACGACGTGCCGACCCGCCGCCTGCTCCACCGGCTCGCCCGGCGGCCACCACGGCGCCAGCGCGACCACTCCGCGCACCTGCGGGTGACCGGCGGCGCGCAGGGCTGCCCGGCCGCCCATGGAGTGGCCGAGCAGCACGGTCGGTACGGGGCCCGCCAGTTCGGCGAGTTCGTCCAGCGCGCGGTGGGTGTCGCGCACGGGGTCGGCCCGCTCGCCGTTCCAGCCGCGCACGCGGTAGCGGGCCCGGGCGACGAGGACATCGTCGCCGGAGACCGCCCGCGCGAACGGCCCCATCCGCAGCGCGGCGAGCTGCCAGGGCCGGGCGGGGCGGAGGCTCGTCTCCTGGCCGCCGTGCAGGACCAGGACGGCTGCCCTGGGACGGGCCGGACGGCGCCGGAGCAGCAGCGCGCCGCCGGGCGCGGGCGGCGGAAGTTCGGTCTCGTCCTGCTGCACCACGGTGTGCCCCCTGTTCCGGTGCTACGGCCTCACCGCGACCTCCACGTCGCGGGTCACGGAGATGATCCTCCCCCGGACGACGCGTCGCCCCGGCACGGCAGCCGGTCAGGATTGGAGAAGCCTCCGCCCGCTCCCCCGCCCTAGCCTGAACTCACCGGCGAATTCCGCCGGACCACGCTTCACGGAGGAGCTCGCCATGACCGACGGTCTGAACACGATCATCTACCCCGTCAAGGACCTCGACCGCGCGAAGGCCCTGTTCGGCGCCCTGCTCGGGGTCGAGCCGTACGCGGACGAGCCGTACTACGTCGGCTACAAGGCCGCCGGGCAGGACGTCGGTCTCGACCCGAACGGGCACTCCCGGGGCATGACCGGACCGGTGCCGTACTGGACCGTGGACGACATCCGGACGCGGGTGGCGGCGCTGGTGGAGGCGGGGGCCGAGCTGGTCCAGGACGTCCAGGACGTCGGCGGCGGCAAGCTGATCGCCTTCGTGAAGGACGCGGACGGGAACTTCGTCGGGCTGACCCAGAACCCGGCCGCCTGACACCTCTGCCGCACGGGCCCGGCCGCCCACCCGCACTACTTGCACGCGCACTAGTTGCAGACTCAACGATTGGCCGGTTCGGTGTTACCGTGCAGGTATGGCAGTGAAGTCGGCCGGGGCCGGGCAACTCGAGGATCAGTGGCGGGACATCCTGTCCGTGCACGCGCGCACGATGTGCGAGATCGACCGTGTGCTGCACCCGCACGGGCTGGGCGCGAGCGACTTCGAGGTGCTGGACATGCTCGCGTCCGAGGCGCCCCGGGACGGCGACCAGTGCCGGGTGCAGAACCTGGTCGGACGGGTCCATCTCAGCCAGAGCGCGCTCTCCCGGCTCATCGGCCGGCTGGAGAAGGACGGCCTCGTGGAGCGCTCCGTGTGTGTCGAGGACCGGCGCGGGGTGTGGGTCGCGCTGACCCGCAAGGGCCGCGACCTCCACGCGGAGGTACTGCCGCTCCAACGGGACGTGCTGGCAAGGATGTTGGACAGCGCGCAGGAGTAGCCGCCCGGCTCACACCACGAACTCGGCTCCGTCCATGAGCACTTCGACGCCCGCTCCGTTCACCTGCGCCCGCGCGGTCGAGCTCGGGTCGAGCAACGGGTTCGTGTTGTCGAGGTGGGTGTAGATCCGGCGGACACCCGAGTGGCGGGCGAGGGCGGTGAGGCTGCCGCCGGGCCCGGTGACGGGCACATGTCCGGTGCCCACCTCGTCCGTACCGAAGAAGGTGCCGTCCAGCACCGCGCAGTCCGCCGTCTCCAACAGGTCGTCGAAAGCCTCCGTCCAGGCGGCGATGCGTGGTGCGTAGACGAACGCTCCGCCGGTCGCCAGATCCTCGACGCGGTACGCGACCGCCCAGCGGTCGTCCGGCCGGCGGGGCGGAACGTACTCGGGTGGTCTGTCGCCCACCGGATGGGCCGTGACGACCAGCCCTCCGGCGAGCACGAACCCGTCCTCGGCGAGGCCGTCGGCCCACTCCCAGGGGGTGTAGCGGTCGAGGACGGCCCGCGCCGGGGTGAGCGTGGCGAGGGCGGGCTGCGGGGCGTACACCTTGAGGCCCGCCGCCCCGCGCAGCACGGTCAGTCCGGCCACGTGGTGGGGCTCGGCGTCCGTGAGGAGCACCCCGCGCACGGGGGTGTCGCGCGGGCCGGGGCCCGGCCAGAGCGCGGAGGTGGCGGCGAGCTGGGTGCGGATGTCGGGCGAGGCGTTGAGCAGCCACCAGTCACGCGCGTTGCCGGTGACGGCCACGCAGTCCTGGGTGCGCGCGGGCAGTTTCCCGTCGCGGGCGGCGGCGCACAGCGCGCAGGCGCAGTTCCACTGCGGGAAACCGCCATCGGCGGCGGTACCGAGCAGGACGACCCTCACGACGATCGCGCCCCCTTGCGGAATCGGAATCGGAATCGGCGTCGGAATCGCCTCACCGAAATCTCCCCGGGGGATCTTTCCTCCGAAACGGGCCGGACTACCCCATCACAGGGGGCAGTTCCGGCCGATCTGCGCGACCGGGGCGCCGCCTCAGCGCAGCAGATCCCGTACGGCGGCGAAGGCCGCGTCGACCGTCGCCGGGTCGGCGCCCGGGCGGGCGAGCGCGCTCATGGGGATCGGGGTGACCGAGGGCAGGCCGTCGTACGGGGTCAGCCCGTCCGGGGCCGATCCGACGGCGGCGAGCAGGGCGACGCCCTGGCCGGTGCGGGCGATGTCGAGGACGCCCGCGAGATAGCCGGCGTCGCCGACGACCGCGGCGGGTACGCCGTGCGCGGCGAGGGTGGAGATGGCGCGGCGGCGGATCGCGCACGGGTCCTCGATGGCGACGAGCGGGACGGGCGCGGGCGCGGCCGGTGGCCGCCAGCCGGGCGTCGCGTGCCAGGTCAGCGGGAGGCCGCCGACCGGTGTGCCCTCGGTGGCGGCGGCCTCGGTGACGTACACCGCGACGTCGACGCTGCCGCGTTCCACGGCCTCGACGAGGCGGGCCGACCGGTCGATGCGGAAGCGGACCCGGCAGCCGGGCCGTACCTCCTGGACGGCCGCGGTCAGCCGTGGCAGAAACTGGTCGGCCGCGTGTTCGGTTGAGCCGATGGTGACGGTGTCGCCGTCCACGTCGAGCAGGGTGCGTACGGCCTCGTCGTGCACGGCGAGGATGCGCCGGGCCTGTTCGAGGAGCAGCCGCCCCTCGGGCGTGAACCGGGTGCCGCGCCCCTCCCGCTCGACGATCGGCAGACCGAGCGTCTTCTCCAGCCTGCGCACATGCTGGCTGACCGCGGACTGGCTCAGGGCGAGGGCCCGGGCCGCGCGATGGAAGCCGCCGCAGTCGGCTATCGCGGTCAGGCTGCGCAGGGCCACGATGTCGAGGACAGGTTGGGGCATGCCGGTGACGGTAGCCGTTCCGGGCATCGATCGCGATAGCTGATCGATTTCGATGCGGAATCATCGTTGGACGCGATCGGCCGGATCCGGTCATGATGGGCGCATGCTGCACACGACCGCTTTCGCTGCCCTTCTGACGCAGCGCCGAGTCATCGACTTCGGCGTGGCGTGCAGCGCGCGCTGTCGTTGACCAACCGCCTCTCCGCGGCACCCTTCCCGAGTTCTCGCTGATCACGTCCGCCCTGCGCACTGACACGTGACGGCGGCTCCGGCCTGCTCACTTCCTCCCCCCCCTTGCTGAATTCCCCTCCCCTTTCGCCTCGTTGGGAGTTGTCACCCCATGCCCTCTCACTCCGTCTCGTCCTGGGACGAACCCGAAGGCCTCGCCGCGCGCGGCACGTTGATCGTGCTGGCCGGGCGGGGCGAACACGGCGGTGTCTACGAGCGGTTCGGCCGCCGGCTCGGCTACGACGCCTACCGCGTCCGTGCCCTCGGCGACCCGGCCGCCGACCCCGCCGTACTGGAGCAGGCCGCCAAGCTGCTCGCCGACGAGTCGCTGCCGGGCCCGAAGGTGCTGGTCGGCTCCGACACGGGAGCGCGGTACGCCCTGCAGCTCGCCGCCGAGCAGACCGCGGGCGTCGACGCGCTGATCCTGGCCGGGCTGCCCACCGGCGCCTGGACGGCGGGGAGTTGGGAGGAGGAGGCCGCGGCGCGCACCGCCTGCCCGACCCATCGGGGGCGCCTCACCAACGACCCCGAGTTCCGCCGGGGCGCCATCGAGGGCAACCCCGAGTTGCCCGAGCCGCGCCTGGACCTGGTGCGCGTCCCGGTGCTGGCCCTGCACGGCAAGGCCGACACGATCAGCCCGCTCGACCGGGCGCTGAGCATCTACGACGGTCATTCGAACGTGCGCACCGTGACCTTCGTGGACGGCCGGCACGACGTCCTCAACGACGCCCTGCACCGCACCGTCGCCGCCACGGTCGTCCTCTTCCTCGAACGGCTCCGCCTCTCCCCCGAACTCCCCGCGATCGCCGAGGAGTTGACATGAGCCCCCGCGTGACGACCACGGTCCCCGAGCTCGCCGAACTCCTCCGCTCCGGGCAGCCGCCGGTGCTCCTCGACGTCCGCTGGGCTCTCGGTGATCCCTACGGCCGCGACCACTACGCCGACGGACACATCCCCGGCGCGGTCTATGTCGACCTCGACACCGAACTGGCCGCGCCGGCCAGCCCGGAGGGCGGTCGGCATCCGCTGCCGGACCTCGCGGAACTGCAGGAATCCGCGCGCCGCTGGGGCATCGGGAGCGGGCGGCCCGTCGTGGTCTACGACGACCTGGGCAACACGGCGGCGGCCCGCGCCTGGTGGCTGCTGCGCTACGCCGGTGTCGGCGAAGTGACGCTGCTGGACGGGGCGTTGGGTGCCTGGCGCACGGCCGGGCTGCCGCTGGAGTCCGGGATCCCCGCCGATCCGGAACCGGGTGACGTCGTACTCCGCGCGGGTGCGCTGCCGATCACCGACGCCGACGGCGCCGCCGAACTCGCCGTGTCCGGGCTGCTGTTGGACGCCCGCGCCGGTGAGCGGTACCGGGGCGAGGTCGAGCCGGTGGACCCGCGCGCGGGGCACATCCCGGGGGCGGTGTCCGCGCCGACCGGGGAGAACCTGACGGCGGACGGGACCTTCCGCTCGCCCGAGGAGCTGCGCAAGCGGTTCGAGGAGCGGGGTGCCGGGGCCGCGGAACGCATCGGCGTGTACTGCGGGTCGGGGGTCACCGCCGCCCATCAGATCGCGGCGCTGGAGATCGCCGGGTTCGAGGCGACGCTCTTTCCCGGTTCCTGGTCCGCCTGGTCCACCGACCCCGCCCGCCCGGCGGCGACGGGAGGCCGGCCGTGACCACGAAACCGCTGAACGCGGCGGTGCTGCCCGCGCAGCCGGCTCCCGAGGACAGGGCCCCGGCAGCGGCGGCCCGCGTCACCATCCGGGGCACGGCGAAGACCGCCCGCCGCTTCACCGTCCCGCGCTCCGTGCGGCGTGCCGCCGGACCGGTCGGCCTCGTACTGCTCTGGTTCCTGACCTCCGCCACCGGGGTGCTGCCCGAGTCCGTGCTGGCCTCCCCCGTCGACGTCATCCGACAGGCCGTCGACCTGACGAAGGACGGTGAACTCCCGCGCGCCATCGCCGCGTCGGGCCGCCGTGCCGCCATCGGATTCCTCATCGGCGCGAGCGTCGCGCTCGTCCTGTCGCTGACGGCCGGGCTGTTCCGGCTCGGCGAGGACGTCATCGACTCCTCGATGGGCATGTTCCGGGCGATCCCCTGGGTGGGTCTGATCCCACTGTTCATCGTCTGGTTCGGCATCGAGGAGACCCCGAAGATCGCCCTGGTCGCGCTCGGTGTGACCTACCCGCTGTACTTCAACATCTACGGCGGCATCCGCTCCACCGACGCCCAACTCGTCGAGGCCGCACGGATGATGGGGCTCGGCCGACTCGGCCTGATCAAGTACGTCATCCTGCCGAGCGCGCTGCCCGGGGCACTCGTGGGACTCCGGTACGCGCTCTCCACCGCATGGCTCGCACTGGTCTTCGCCGAGCAGATCAACGCGGACGCGGGGCTCGGCTATCTGATGAGCAACGCCCAGCAGTACTTCCGCACGGACGTCATCGTGCTGTGCCTCGTCGTGTACGCGCTGCTCGGGCTGGCCTGCGACTTCGCCGTACGGATCCTGTCCCGCCGCCTGCTGACCTGGCGGGCCAACTTCGAGGGCGAGGCGTAGAGATGGCCAACTCCGTTGAGATACGGGGCCTTTCCCGGGCCTTCGACGGCAACACCGTGCTGCACGAGCTGGATCTGGACATCCGTGAGGGCGAGTTCGTGGCCCTGCTCGGGCACAGCGGCTGCGGCAAGTCGACACTGCTGCGGATCCTCGCGGGGCTCGACGACGAGATCGGCGGCGAGGTGACCGTGCCGGCGCGACGCAGCGCGGCCTTCCAATCGCCGCGTCTGCTCCCCTGGTTGAAGGTGTGGCGCAATGTCGTGCTCGGCCTGCCCGGCCGCCCGGACCGGGACCTCGCCCTCAAGGCGCTCGACGAGGTCGGCATCGCGGAGCGCGCGACCGTATGGCCCAAGACGCTGTCCGGCGGTCAGGCCCAGCGCGTGTCGCTGGCCCGAGCCCTGGTCCGTGAGCCCGAACTGCTGCTCCTGGACGAGCCGTTCGGTGCCCTGGACGCGCTGACCCGGGGCAAGGTGCAGGCGCTCGTCGCCGAGCTGTGGCGGCTGCACGGGTGCGCGATCCTCCTGGTCACCCATGACGTCGAAGAGGCGCTGCTGCTCGCCGACCGCGTGCTGGTGATGGACGAGGGCCGTATCGCCCACGAGTTGACCGTCGATCTGCCCCGCCCGCGTGATCTGACCGCCCCCGAGTTCGTGACCCTGCGCGCCCGCCTCCTGAACTGGCTCGGCGTGACCCGCACCCTGGAAGGAACCCCCTCGTGATCCGCAGACTCGCCGCCGCCTCCCTGAGCCTGACCGCCCTGCTGGCGTTGAGCGCCTGCGGCGGCAACTCCTCGGCGGACACCGCCTCCGGTGGACAGGTCACCCTCACCATCGGCGACCAGGCCAAGACCCTCCAGACGATCATCGCCGCCTCGGACGCGCTCAAGGGCGCCAAGTACAAGGTGAAGTGGGCGGAGTTCCAGGGCGCGGCCCCGCTCTACCAGGCCGTGCAGGCGGACGCCGCCGACACCGGGTTCTCCGCCGACCTGCCCGCGCTCCAGGCGCTCAGCGGCGGCGTCAAGATCAAGAACGTGGCCGCCCTGAAGAACGACGGCACGCACGTCGGGATCGTCGTCCGCAAGGACTCCGGCATCGACAGCGTGAACGACCTCAAGGGCCAGAAGGTCGTGGTGTCCTCCGCGAAGGGCAGCGTCTCGGAGTATCTGCTGGCCAACGTCCTCAAGCAGAACGGGCTCAGCTACAAGGACGTCAAGGTGCAGTACCTGCTGCCGACCGACGCGCAGGCCGCGTTCGCCTCCGGGAAGATCAAGATCTGGGCGACCTTCGGTGTCTACCAGGCCGTCGGTCTGGAGCAGGGCGGCAAGTTGCTCGTCGACGGCGGGGACGGCCGGGTCAGCGGCATCGGCTTCGTCAACGCCTCCGAGAAGGCCCTCGCGAACTCGGCGAAGAAGACCGCCCTGAGCGACTTCCTCCAGCGCCTGAGCACGGCGCTGAAGTGGACCAGCACCCACCAGGACGCGTACGCCAAGGCCATCGAGCAGCGCAACGGCGCCGACGCCTCGGTGGCGAAGGCCCTCGCCTCGGCCGCCTACAGCCAGGTGCTGCCGATCACCTCGGACGTCAACACCACCGTCCAGCAGGTCGCCGACCTAATGAACAGCATCGGCGTCCTCGACCCGAACGTGGACGTGGCCAAGTCCACCGACGCCTCCCTGATCAAGTGACCTTCACGTCCTAGGAGTTGCTCATGCCTGTCGAGTTCATCAGCGCCGTCCACACCGACTCCGGGGCCTCCGGGCCCGCCGCGTCGAGCCGTACCGGTCTCGACGTCGACCACCTCCGCAAGTACGCCCGCGCGCTGGACGACGGCGGTTTCGACCACACCCTGGTCGCCTACCACTCGGCCTCGCCGGACGCCTTCCAGATCGCCCAGTTCGTCGCCACCCACACCGAGCGGATCCGCCCGATCCTCGCCCACCGGCCCGGCGTGATCTTCCCGACGCACGCGGCCCGCGCCCTGGCCACCCTGGACCAGATCAGCAACGGCCGGCTCACCCTGCACATCATCTCCGGGGGCAGCGACGAGGAGCAGCGCAGGGAGGGCGACTACCTCAACAAGGAGGAGCGGTACGAGCGTTCGGACGAGTACATCCAGATCCTGCGGAAGGTGTGGCAGGCCGAGGGGCCCGTCTCGCACGAGGGCAAGTACTTCAGGTTCGAGGGCTACTACTCGGACGTGAAGCCGGTGAACGGGCTGGTCCCGATCTCGGTCGGCGGCTCCTCGCAGGACGCCTACCGGGTGGGCGGCCGGCAGGGCGACATCTTCGGGCTGTGGGGCGAGCCGCTGAAGGAGACGGCGGAGCAGATCGCCGCCGTCAACGCGGTCGCCGACGCCGCCGGGCGCCCGCATCCCCGTATCTGGGTGTCGTTCCGCCCGATCATCGCGCCCACCGAGGAACTCGCCTGGGAGAAAGCCCACCGCACCCTCGGCGTCCTCAAGGACCAGGCGAAGAACACCGAGTTGCTCCGCCACTACCGCACCACCGGCCGCCCGGCGAACGTCGGCTCGCAGCGCCTCCTCGACATCGCCGAGCGCGGCGAGGTCCAGGACCGCTGCCTGTGGACCGCGCCCGCCGTCGCCACCAACGCGGCCGGCGCCTCAACCGCCCTTGTGGGCACGCCCGAAACGGTCGCGCAGGCACTCCTCGACTACGTCGACATCGGCTGCGACCTGCTCTCGATCCGCGGCTACGACCCGCTCAACGACGCGATCGACTACGCCCGGCACGTCCTGCCCCTGGTCCGCCAGGAACTCGCCCACCGGGCGAACACCTCGCACGCCGCCTGACCCGTCCCTCACCTGCTGATTGCGAACACCCCTATGGAGACTCCGTGTTGTTCCCCCGCGCCCTGCGCACGTCCACCGCCGCCCTCGCCCTCCTCCTGCCCTTCGCCGCGGCCTGCGGCGGCAGCGCGACGGCAGACTCCTCGACCTCCGACGTCTCCTCCGTGACCCTGCGGGTCGGCGACACCGGCTGGAAGGTCGACGAGGCCGTCCTCAAGTACGCCCACCTCGACGACACCCCGTACAAGGTGAAGTGGAACCTCTTCCAGGGTGGCGACAAGCAGCTCCAGGCCGTCCGCGCCGGAGCACTCGACCTCGCCTCCTCCAGCGAGATCCCGCCCATCTTCTCGGCCGCCGACGGCAAACCCAACTTCAAGGTCGTCGCCGTCCAGCGCGGCACCACCCTCAACCAGGAAGTCGTCGTCCCCAAGGGCTCGAAGGTGACCGACATCGCCGGTCTGAAGGGCAAGAAGGTCGGCTACGTCCAGAACACCACCGCCCACTACTTCCTCTACGAGCTGCTGAAGCAGGCCGGCCTCAAGTGGTCGGACATCGACGCCAAGCCGCTGCTGCCCAACGACGGCCTCGCGGCCCTGAACGGCGGCTCCATCGACGCCTTCGCCTCCTACGGCACGTCGATCATCACGGCCCACCAGCAGGGCGCCCGCACGGTCGGCTCCGGCGCGGACATCCTGTCCGGCAACTTCCTCTGGTCCGCCCGCGACAGCGTCCTCAAGAGCCCCGCCCAGAAGGCCGCCGCGGCCGATCTGATCGCCCGGATCACCAAGGCCTACGCCTACGTCCGCGACGGTCACGTGGACGGCTTCGCGAAGGTCACCGCCGACGCCACCCATCAGCCGGTGGCGCAGGCGAAGTCGGACCTGGTCGCCGCGCAGAAGCAGCGCCCGACGCAGGCCAGGACGGTCGGCGACGACACGATCGCCTCGCAGCAGAAGGTGGCCGACGCGTTCACCGAACTCGGCGCGCTGAAGGAGCACTTGGACGTGAAGTCGTTCTGGACCACCGCACTCAACTCCGACCTGAAGAAGGCCCTGTGACCGCCCGCATCGCCGAACTGGCCGCCGGCTACGACCAGTCGGGCGCCTTCCCCGCCGAGTCCCTCCGGATCGCCCACGAGGCCGGACTCCTCACCGCGACCATCGGCAAGCAGTACGGCGGGCAGGGCGCCCGCGTGGAGGAGAGCGCGCGCATCCTCCACCGGATCGGGCAGGGCGACCCGTCCGTGGCCCTGATCGCGGCGATGACCCTCAACACGCACGCCCGGCAGGCCGTACAGCCGCACTGGCCCGAGGAGTTGTACGCGCGGCTCGTCAAGGAGTCCTTCGAGCGGCCGGTGCTCGTCAACCACGCTCGTGTGGAGCCCGAGTTGGGCTCCCCGGCACGCGGCGGACTCCCCTCGACCCTCGCCAGGCGCACCCCCGACGGCTGGTCGCTGAGCGGCACCAAGCGCTTCGTGACCGGCGCGGAGGGCCTGGACTGGTTCCTGGTGTGGGCCACCACCGACGAACCCGAGCCGCGCGTCGGCACCTTCCTGGTGCCGGGCGGCTCCCCCGGGATCGAAATCACCGGCCGCTGGGACCAGTTGGGACTGCGGGCCAGCGGCAGCCACGACGTGACGTTCCGGGACGTGGAGATCCCCTACGAACACGTCATCGGCATCAGCCCGTACGGCGCGGCGGCCGAGCAGGACAACCGGGCGGGCGCGCCCCTCCATCTCCCCCTCGCGGCACTCTACTTGGGGGTCGCGCGGGCCGCGCAGTCCTTCTTCCACACGTTCGCCCACGAGCGCGTGCCCGCCAACCTCGGTCATCCGGTGGCCCGTACGGAGCGGTTCCGCAGGACCGCCGGGGAGATCGAGGTGCTGCTGACCGCAGCCGAGGAGCTGGTGTTCGGCGGAGCCGCGCGCGTCGACGCGGCCGACACCTCCTACACCCCCGAACAGGCCCTGGGGGCAAGGGTGTTGGCCGACCGGCACGGTGTGCGGGCGGTGGAGCTGGCGGTACGGCTGCTCGGCAATCCCGGGCTCGCGCGCGGCAATCCGCTGGAGCGGCACTTCCGGGACATCCAGTGCGCGCCCGTGCACGCGCCCCAGGAGGACATCTCCCTGCTCGCGATCGGAACGAAGGCGTTGAATCCGTGAAGGCACGCACAGTGAAGGTACGGAACCCGTGACCACAGCTCCCCCGACCACCACCGCCGCCGCCCGGCTCCTCGGTCTGCTCGCCCGGGATCTACCGCCCGACCAACTGGCCACGGATCCCCGCACGTTGGCCGCGCACGCCACGGACCGTTCGGGCACCCGGCCGGACGGTGTCCCGCTGGCCGTGGTGCACGCCCGGCGCACCGAGGACGTGACCGTCACGCTCCGGCACGCCAACGCGCTGCGCGTGCCGGTGGTGCCGCGGGGAGCGGGCACCGGTCTTTCGGGCGGGGCGTCGGCCGGTGAGGGCGTGCTCGTGCTGGACCTCTCCGGGATGAACCGCATCCTGGAACTCTCGGTCGACGACCAGCTCGCCGTGGTCGAACCGGGCGTGATCACCGCCGAGTTGGACCGGGCGGCGGCCGAGCACGGGCTGCGGTACGCGCCCGATCCGGCGAGTGCGGCGATCTCCACGATCGGCGGGAACATCGCGACCAACGCGGGCGGGCTGCGGTGCGCGAAGTACGGGGTGACGCGGGACAGCGTGCTCGGTCTGGAGGCCGTCCTCGCCGACGGGACGGTGGTCACCACCGGCCGCCGTACCGTCAAAGGGGTCACCGGCTACGACCTCACCGCGCTGCTGACCGGCTCCGAGGGCACCCTCGCAGTCATCACCTCGGCGACCCTGCGGCTGCGCCCGGTGCCGGTGGCGACGGCCACGATCGCCGCCTACTTCGACTCGTTCGAGGCGGCGGCCGAGGCGTCGTACGCGATCGGGCGGGCCGGGGTCGTACCGGCGCTCGCGGAGCTGCTCGACGGGCCGGTGCTGCACGCCGTCGACCCGGCGCTGGGCGCGCGCGGGGCGGCACTGCTGCTGGTGCAGTGCGACGGCGCGGGGGCGGGCGCCGAGGCGGAGCAGGTCGCGCGGGTGCTCGCGGCGACGGCCACGACCGTGGAGACCACCGCCGACCCGGTGGAGGCGGAGGCGCTGCTCGCGGCCCGCCGGCTCGCCCTGCCCGCGCTGGAGCGGCTGGGCCGGCCGCTGATCGAGGACATCGCGGTGCCGCGCTCCCGGCTCGCGGAGGCGGTCCGCGAGATCCGCGCGATCTCGGCCCGTCACGACGTGCCGGTCTACACGCTCGCGCACGCGGCGGACGGCAACCTCCACCCGATCATCGTGGTCGATCCCGCCCTGGACCGGCTGCCGGACGCGGCCTGGGAGGCGGCCGGCGAGATCTTCGCGCTGGCGCTGCGGCTCGGCGGAACGCTGACCGGCGAGCACGGCGTGGGCGTACTGAAGCGGCAGTGGGTCGCGGACGAACTCGGGCCCACCGCCCACGCGTTGCAGAGACGGCTCAAGGACGCCTTCGATCCGTACGGGATCCTCAATCCCGGCAAGACGCTCTGAGCCGCCCCTGACCGGATACCTCGAACGGGTGATCCCGGGTCAACCGGGGGTGGTGCGGAGGCACGTGCGATCGGCATGTGCCTCGACCGCCGCCCGGGATCATCACTCGTCGTGACCGAAGACGGGTAGCTGTACGCACGGAACGTGACGGGACGCAGGCATTCCGTCATCCGTGCGACAGGAGAGAAGGCACCATGTCGGTCGAGACCGGTACCGCGCCCGGGGCGGGCGCCGAGGAGCGGGAACAGCAGAGCCTCGGAACCGCCGCGGCACGCACTCTGGCGACCACGACCAAGTCCGAACCCCAGATGCAGGGAATCAGCTCCCGGTGGCTGACCCGCATGCTGCCCTGGGTGAACGTGCCCGGCGGCACCTATCGCGTCAACCGCCGGCTGTCGTACACGCGCGGCGACGGACGGGTGACGTTCGTACAGACCGGTGCGCAAGTGCGGGTCGTCCCGGCCGAGTTGACAGAACTCCCGCTGCTGCGCGGCTTCACGGACGGCGACGCGCTCGGCGCGCTGGCCGAGCGCTTCGAGCAACGGGACTACGCGCCGGGGCAGTTGATCGTCCAGGCGGGCCAGCCCGCCGACTCGGTGTACCTGGTCGCGCACGGCAAGGTGGAGCGGGTCGGGGAGGGCCCCTACGGCGACGAGGCGGTCGTCGGGCTGCTGGCCGACGGCGACACCTTCGGCGGCCAGGTGCTCGCCGAACCCGACGGCGCCTGGGAGTTCACGGCCCGCGCGGCGACGGCCACGACGGTGCTGACGCTGCCGCACACGTCCTACCAGGCCGTCGCCGACCGGCACGCGGAGCTGCGCGCGCATGTCGAGGCGCGTGCCACGGACGAGCCCGGTCCGCTCAACACCTTCGGCGAGGCGGCGATCGCGCTCAGCGCCGGGCATGTGGGCGAGCCGGACCTGCCAGGCACCTTCGTGGACTACGAACTGGCCCCGCGCGAGTACGAACTCAGCGTCGCCCAGACCGTGTTGAAGGTGCACTCCCGCGTCACCGACCTCTACAACCAGCCGATGAACCAGACCCAGCAGCAACTCCGGCTGACCGTCGAGGCGTTGCGCGAGCGGCAGGAGAACGAACTGGTCAACAACCGGGACTTCGGGCTGCTGCACAACGCCGACTACGACCAGCGGATCTCCACCCACTCCGGACCGCCGACCCCCGACGACCTGGACGAGCTGCTGAGCATGCGGCGCGACACCCGCTACCTGTTCGCGCATCCACGGGCGATCGCCGCGTTCGGCCGCGAGTGCAACAAGCGGGGCGTCTACTTCAGCGGCATCGACGTCGGCGGCCACCATCTGCCCGCCTGGCGCGGAGTACCGCTGCTGCCGTGCGGCAAGATCCCGGTCGGCGCGTCCCGGACGTCGTCCATCATCGCGATGCGCACCGGCGAGGACGACCAGGGCGTGATCGGCCTCTACCAGACGGGCATCCCGGACGAGCTCGAACCGGGCCTCAACGTACGGTTCATGGGCATCAACGAGCAGGCGATCATCTCCTACCTGGTGAGCACCTACTTCTCGGCGGCGGTCCTGGTGCCGGACGCGATCGGCATCCTGGAGAACGTCGAGGTCTCTCGCCGGGACGGCAACTGACCTTCATGGACGGCTAGTTCAGGAACGCGTCCAGTCGCGCCGCGTCCGGCGCGGTCGCCGGGCCCGCTGCGGCGACCGCCAGGGCGGCACCCGCGTTGGCCCGGCGGGCGGCGGCCACCGGGTCGAGCCCCCGGGCCAGGGCGGCCATGAAGACACCGGTGTGCGCGTCACCCGCGCCATTGAGATCGACGGCGTCCACGGCGAACCCGGGGACGGGGACGAGACGTCCGCCATGGCGCACGAGACAACCATCGGGGCCAGTACGGACAAGCACCGAGCCGCGCCCCAGACGGGATTGAAGGACGCGGGCGGCTTCGACCACGTCATCGATGCCGGTGAGCAGCGCGGCCTCGCGGGCGTTACAGCTCCACCAGTCGGCACGCGCGAGCAGCAACTCAAGGGCGGCGCGCGGGATTTCGGCCACCAACGGACCCGGATCGACGACCAACGTGACGGCCGGGCCCAGTCGGGGCAGGAGGTCGAGCAGGGCGGCCCGGTTGCTGTCGTAGAGCAGGCTGTACCCGGTGACGTACACCAAGTCGCCCGCCCCGGGCCGGAGTTCGGCAAGGTCGGCGGCGGCGAGGGTGGCCTCGGCGCCGGGACTGGTGACGAAGGTGCGCTCGCCGTCCGCATCGACCAGGCAGACCACGAAGCCGGTGTCCGGTTCCAGGCGCGGGCCGAGCAGGGCGTCGATGCCCTCGGCGCGCAGCGCGGCACGGGCCCGGTCACCGAAGGGTCCGGTGCCGTGCACTCCGGCGTAGGTCACCGGGAGGCCCTGGCGGGCGGCGGCGGCCATGACGTTGAAGCCGCCGCCGGGGGTGCGTTCGGTGCGCGTCGCGAGGACGTCTCCGCCGCGCTCGGGGAGGACGGGGACCTCCAGGACGAGGTCGACGACGACGTTGCCGAGGTGCCAGAGCCGGGCGCTCATGACCGCCCCCGCAGACCGAGCGTGGCCATGGCCGAGGCATTCGGCGCGACCACGACAGTGCCGAGGTGGAGCCCCCCGCTCATGACCGCCCCCGCAGGCCAGGCAGGG
>NZ_BARG01000134.1 GCF_000376565.1 Streptomyces hokutonensis
CCCGGATAAGGCGTCATAGGGTTCCATCTGGGGCTCTTCTTCGGCTCTTCTGCGATTCGTTCGGTTGGCACCTTCGAATCTACGGAGAAGAGCCCCTTGGTCACCGGGAGTTGACCCGGTCGGCATCCCCGTCATGGTGGGCGAGAGTGAAGCGTCCCGGCGCGTCCTCGGCCAGCCAGCCCCGCTCCACCAGACGTTTCAGCTTCCCCCGCGTCCCCTCGATCTTCGCCGTGGTGGCCTCCAGCCCGATCCGCGGCACGATCTGCTTGGCCTGCAACGGACCCGGAGCATCAGCGACGATCTCGACGATGTCGCGGTACACATCCGGCAACACCTGAACGACCAGGCCCTTTCGCCACGGCGGCACCGCCATCACCCCGATACCGTGAGGCGCCTGCGCCTCCTTGGGTTCCGGCGCTTCATACACCTCTGCCTCCGGCGCTTCCTGGGCGGCCGACAACTCCGCCAGCACCTGCGCGACGGTCTCCCGCGTGATCTCCAGCCGCGACAGATCCGCCCGGGCCTTCTCCAGCCGGGCAGCCAACTCCGCAGCTTCAGCCTGGAGTTCTTCCACCCGCTGCCGAGCCGCGGCCTCCCGCGCCTGGAGCTCTTCCGGCAACGACACCATGGCGCCCCACCTCCACTCTCCAACGGTAGAAGCAAGCCGCCGTCTCCCACCCTGCCAATGAGCATCTTCCCAGGTCAGCCACTCCGAGAGGAAGCACACCCGAAACCGTTGGCACTGACGCGACGGGCATGCGAGGCTGCCGTCCCAAGGCACCGATGAAGAAGGCCCAGATGACGCACGACGAGGCACTCAAGCAGCTCAGCCACCTTGCGCGCGAGAGGGCATTCGGAAGGCATGTCGGATCCGACCGCCTCATTCAGGCCGGACTGGACGCACTGATCTCCGACGTCGAGAGCCCTTCACTCGCCATGCTGGCGGGACTCCTGCGCAGCGAGGAGCCCGAAGCACCCGAGCTCTTCGAACAGGTGCTGGAGGAACTGGGGCTCGCCTTTCACCCGCCAGCCGACCCCCGGGCCGCGAAGTGGGCGATGGCCCACTGGATCGCCGGCCAGATCGCGGACGGGTCGCTCGACCCGGCCACCGGGACACACCTCATCTGGGCAGACATCGCTTACGACCTCGGATATCCAGAGAGCCTGCAATCTCTCGTTTCCTGCGCGATCAATCTGGACGGCTGGGAGGAGAGCTGGGGCATCTCTCGCGAAGAGCTCAGACGGGAAGCAGTCGAGGCTGCCAACCAGTTCCTGAGCACGCGACCCAGGCAAGACGACCAACACTGACCAGCAGGTCACGCCGAGCCGACCGTCACTTCAAAGGATCCGCACCCAAAGCCGTTTGTAGCCAGTTCGTCTGGTCGCCAGCGCCTCCACTGCCTCTTCTCATGTGGCAGGCGCTGGCGATGGTTGATCCAGCAGGCCCTGGACTCGTTTACCGATGCAGTGTCCGAGGGTCTGGTAGGCGTCGAATTGCTCGTGGTCGAACCACTGGTCGCTCGTGCTGTCGCGAGGAAAGACCGGGTGAGCCGCCGCGTAGGAAAGCAGTTGGTATGGCAGATCCCTGGTCAGCGTCGCGCGGGCCACGATCAACCTTCCCTCTCTGCCTGCCCACATGGTTTGGCCTTGCTCGTCCTTGATCTCCAAGTTCTTGGGATAGGTGATCGTTCCAGTGATGACGGCTGTCTTGGACAATCGTGTGTTGATGTCCGACAAAACGCTGTGCGGCGAGAGTGGTTCCCCGCTGCCGGGGATCAGCGTCTCTGGGTGGTCCAGGGTGATGGTGACGCCGAGTTCTTCATAAGCCAGGGCAATGGCTTCGGCCAGGGTGGTGGCGAAGGGTGGTGTGTCGCCGCTGGCGTCGATACAGATCGCCGTTCGGACGCCCTGGCGCAGGAGTTCGACGAGGCCGAGGTTTTCGTAGTGGCCGCCGTCGGTGACGAGAAGCAGGCGGTCGTCCATCGGGTAGCGGCCGAAGACCTCGCGCAGCAGATAGGGCAGCCGCCGGATCGTGGGTGGAGGCGACAGCCACCACGGGGCGTCGTCTGCCCATCGCTCGGCCAACGCGGAGGGGTTCGGTAGCCAGCTGCCGAGGCGAGCGTTGGAGAGGGCGAAGAAGGTCTGGAAGGCGCGGGCTTGAGCGCCCATGGCCGAGGCGAAGGCGGCCCCGGAGATCGCCATGGCGGACTGGACAGTCAGGTCTCGGGCGATGTGCAGTTTGGTGTGCGTCTCCAAGCACGTGGTGCAGGCGTAGCCGACATCGGGGCTGCCGACGTAGTCGTGGGAGAAGGTGAAGGACACGGCTCGCCGGCCGGGAGGCGTACGGCTGGCGCCTGAGAGGTTGGCTGCCGCGGCGAAGATGACCTGGGGGAACTTGGAACGCTTGCCACCGTAAGTGCTGAGCGTCGTGGTCTCGGTGTCGAAGTTGTACGGCTCGGCGATCTGGACGCCCGGTTGAGCGGGATCCGTGCTGCGCCGGACGGCGAAGCACGAGGCAAGGCGTCGGCGGTAGAAGGGGTGCAGACTCATCCAGGTCTGGTCGAGGCTGGAGCCGAGAAGCAGCAGGATCCCGGGAACGGCGATCTGTGCCCACGTCGGCCAGGACCATCCGGTGGCCATGGACCATCCCAGCAAGAGCAGGAAGGCAGCTGTCAGCAGGGCGAGGACGGCCCAGACCAGCAGGTATTGGGTAAAGCCATTGGGGACGGCTCGTGCCAGGCCTGGTTTGCCGCGGAGCAGGTCGGTGATTTTGGACAGGCCGCTGCGCAGCGTCTGCCGCCGCCTCCACAAGGTGGTGATGAGCGCGATCACGTAGCTGATCAGGACGGTCGCGCCGATGCCCGCACCTGTCTGAGGGCGGCTGACTTTGAGCTGGAGCTGAAGGTGGACAGTCCACCAGGCCAGCAGCGGTAGAAGAATCACGGCGGTGGCCAGCGCTACGGCGAGAACGACCAGAAGGCGGAATGCTCTGGCGAAGAAGATGCCGAGTTTTTCCTTGCGGGACCAGGTTGTGGCGAAGAGCCAGATCAGCCAGCTGCCAGCGGCGGCGGCGAACAGGCCCAGGACGGCCCCCACGGCCGGATGCCGAAAAGCGGGCCGTGGAGGCGGGGTGCAGTGGCCCGGGCAGAAGTGGATGCCGGGGGCGGCCAGGTGATTCAGGTCGGTGACCGGTACAAGGTGATAGGCCCAGCTCAGGCCAAGGCCCAGCAGGGCGGTGGCGGTACCCAGCAGGAAGAACGAGGCGAGCAGACCGCGCAGCAGCACGCCGAGCGCGACGAGCCACTCCCCCGTGCCGTCGGCGACGTACTTGGAGTGCCGGCGCAGATGGTCTTCTTCGACTGATCCGGGTTCGCAGGTGTTCCCGGTCGACGGGCCGACGCTTTCCCCCTCCTTGTCGGACAGCGCCAACTGCATGGCGCCAACTGCGTAGCCGCCGCCCGAGACCGAGACCAGGTAGTCGGCCTTGGTTAGTGTTTTTCGCAGCGACTGGAGGGCGCCCAGCGTCACGCAGGCGGATCGGATGCCGCCTCCGGAGACGCAGATGCCGGTGTCCGCGTTCTGGCGTCCGGGGGCTGTCGTGCCCTCATAGCGCCAGTGTGACGGTGTCGCCTGCGGAGCGTCGTACCTGTCCTCGGGGATGGTCGGCCACGGTGTTCCGTCCGGCTCCAGAGCAACGGGCCACGACGGAACCACGGCCGGACGGTCGCTCTCATGGCGTCTTTTGCAAGTGACGGTCTCGGTAGTCGGGTCTGCCTGCGGTTGACGTCGCAGCCGTCGCCGCACAGTCGGAAGGGCTACGCGTCCAGCGCGCGACAAGGAGATGAGCCACTGGTAGAGGGCCAGGATCGTAAGCATGGCGATCAGCCACTTGAGGGCCGCCAGTCCGGCCGCCATGGCGAACCAGCCGTTTCCGGCCTGCTCCTGGCCAAGACCCAAGCCGTGTTTGATCAGGGAGTTCTCCCCTACACCGCAGAGGCCACCCACCGCCGTCACGATCATCGCTAGCACTGCGACGTGCCGTCCGCGCTTGCTGGGGAAGGTGAAATAGCTCAACCAGAAGATCAACAGGAGACTGATCGTGCAGCACATGACGAGGGTGTAATACGCCGTCAGTGCATCCTGGCAAGCAGACAGGCGTCTTTCGCAGATGGCGAAGGCCTGGTCGGCCGATCCTGCCAGTTGCAGCCGGGCCAGGCCCACTCGTGGTGCCTCGGCCAGGAAATACCAGAGGCCGCCGACCGCTGGCAGGACAGCGCCAACTGCCCAGAAAAACGCGGTAGTTGCTTCGATCCGGCGCTGTGGATTCTCCGTCGAGGGCATACGAGCCGCTCCTTGAAGGTGGGTCGTGCTGGGTAACGCCATGTGCTGTCGCCAACGGGGACGAGGTCGCCGAGCAGGAGGTGACGAGCCGTTCGATCGCGGCGGTACGAGCTGAGACAGCCCATACCGCCGCGATCAAGGAACCTACGAGGAGTCGTCGTCCGATTCCGGCGCGGTCGCAGTGCGCTCCTGCTCGGCCTTGGCCTCGGCGTCCAGTTGTTGCATCCGGTGGTGAACGATCTCGCGCAGGCTTTCACCGTGAGGCCCGGTCGGCGCCGCGCCACCCGGTGCAGCCGCGCCGGAGGTGAGCTGGTCGACTACTTCCTGGAGCTCGTCTGCGCGGTCCTGGCCGCGTTTCTCATCACCTGCCATGGTGCGCCCTCCGTCCTGGGCGGCCTGGTGCTGCTGGGCATTGTTCTACTCGCCGCTTTCCCAGGTGCCCTCGACGACGGGCTGGGTCTGCAGTTCCTCGATGCGGCTGCTCCACCGATCGGCCCGCGCGGCGGTGGCTTCCCTCACCGCGGCTGTCCGGGTGACGGCGGTGGCGAAGAGCTCAGACTGCGGGCCGCTGGCGGCGATGCGCGAGATGGTCTCGGTACGGGAGTCGATGGCCGAGCGCAGGCTGCCGGCCCGGGCGGTCAGGCGGCCCAGGTCGCGGAAGGTCGGCTGCGGGGTGTTGAACCAAACCTGCTGGAACCAGTGGTCGCTGACCGGGTCGTGCCAGCTGATGTAGCCACCGGGAAGAATCTTGCGGGGGGCGTCGATGGCGCCGGTGAAGCTGTACCGCACCCCCGGGGCGGCGACTGGGTCGTAGAAGTGCGGTGTGAAGAAGTCCGACACCAGCAGGCCGTTGATGGTGTAGCCGTTCTCCGGGGCCTCCGACGGGTCAGCAACCTCGACCAGGAATTCCACGACCCCCTGGTCCGACTTGGGAGATTGACCGGCGACGAGTCGGCTGGCGCTGGGGTCGCCGAGCATTTCGAGCATTTCGTGGCTGGCGGTCAGTGACCAGCTGTTGCTGTACTCGATCAAGGAGAGGGGCTGCCCGTTGTGGTCAAGGTGGACGCCGGCGGCGCCTGGCTGCTGAATGTCATCCTTGACGATCATGGGCCAGTAGCCGGGTGGAACGTCGTGCAGGGAGTCGAAGGCGTCGACGGTGGCATGGACTTTCCAAATGGGAGCGAAGTCCCGCGACGCTTGTTTCTGGAGGGCCGCGGCCACGCGATTGAGCTGGGAGGCGTTGATCTGGCTGGTCTGGGACACCAGGGCGAGGTTGATGACGAGCATGCTGGGCTCCTGTTCTGTCGAATCGGCACCCGGCGCCGTCGCACTGGGCGTGGAAGGGAGGAAGCGTCAGGTCAGTAGTTGCGACAGGTGCTTGCCGTAGTCGGCGGGCAGGTTGTCCTCTCCGACCAGGACGGAAAGGAAAGTGGCATCGGCGCTAGCAGTCAGGCCGTCCAAGGCGACGGGGGTCACAGGTGCCGCCGCGGTGAGACCTACCTCGGGTCCAGTCGGTCCTGTGTCTCCGGCAGCGGTGAGCAGGGGCAGGCGCGGGCGCAGTTCGGCTCCGGTGGGGGCGAGTTCGTCGAGGGCCAGCTGCCAGCGCACGCCGTCTGCCGCGAAGCCTGCCAGGGGTGGAGCTCCGTCGGCGCGAGCAGCGAGGGCAGGCAGGTCGGCCAAGGCTGTGGCCAGCCGGTGCGCCGCTTCGGCCAAGGACAGCCCGGCCACGATGGGGTCGGCGTTCGCGTCCTGGAGGTGGACGACGCGCTCAACCGCCCCTTCCGACGGCACGTTTTCTACGGCTGCGTGCGGGTGGATCGCCCCGACGAAGTCACGGGTGCCGTAGCGGGCTGTGCCGTCGATGACGACCAGCCGGATGTCGGTGTCCGTAGCCTTGACCAGCGCCGTGTACGGGTCCCCCGTGATGCCGGCGGTGACGAGCAGGTCGGCGCGCATCCCGGGTTGCAGCGAGCCCAGGGCGTCCTCCCAGCGCAGGATCCGGGCCGCGTCCCGGGTGGCCATGGCCACCAAGTCCCGGTCGCTGAGCTCCACTTCGCCGGCCTTGGCAGCCAGGCGGGCGGCTTTGAGCTCGCCCAGCAGTCCCTTGCTGCCGGAGACCGACCAGTCCGAGCCCAACCCGATGAGCACGCCGGCCTTGCGCGCGGCGGCGATGTCGGCGGTCTGCCCGTACAGCAGCAGGTTCGACAGCGGCGACCACACCATCGAGCCGCCGTGGCCGGCCAGGACCTGGAAGTCCTCGGCCTTCAGGCCGGTGCAGTGGATGCCGACCAGGTTCTCGTTGATCGCCCACTGGTCGTCCTTGAGCTTCAGGGCCAGGAAGTGGTCCCGAGCCGCCTGATCGGTGCCCTCGGCCAGGTGGAGCAGCAGTCGGTGCGGCTGCTGAAGGCGGGCCAGGAACTTGTCGGCGTTCGCGGCCTCGACGTCGGCGATCCGGGAGGAGGCCTCCGGCAGGTCGGGATCGTCGGTGGCCTCCACGTTGCGAACGATGCCCCGGTACATCCGGCGGGCCCCGGCGTTGCTGAACAGGGCGATGCCCTGGGTGGTCGTGGTGCCGTTGACCAATGCTTTGGCCTCGACGTACCGCACCACGGCGGGCATCAACTCGGGATCCTCGCCCAACACCCTCATCGGGCCAGTCACCAGCGTGTGGTAGGCCGGGTTGCTACCGCCGCCCCACTGGGAGCGGTTGCCGTACTTCTTCGGCACGGCCCACAACGGCAGGACGTCGTAGGGCAGATGGTTGTGGAGCTCGATCGGCCCCGGGTACACCGTGCCACCCGTGGCGATCGGCACGACGTCTTCGAACCCTGCCGGGGCGGGAGCGTCGGCGGAGAGCACTGCGGCGATACGGCTGCCATCGACGTACAGGACTCCGTCGTCGATGACGTTGTTGCGGCTGTTCAGGGTGACCAGGCGGCCCCGCAGTGCGAAGCGTTTCGTCGGCTCGTCGGTTCTACGCGGCATCTGGCGTCCCCTCGCCCGACCTCTGTCGAGGTTCGTTGACCGGTGAACGCCACCTAACAGGCGAAATGCCGTAAAGTCACTGGATGACTACGGTGAGTCATCAACGTTCACTCGCATGGAGTAGGAGACCGGCATGCATCCATTCGACCCCGGCTACGCCCAACCCCCGTACGCCGCCCTGGTCGGCGACTACCCCGGCCCGGAGATCTACCCGGCCAAGGACTTCCGCGTCGAATGGGGGCCGATCTTCCACCGCGGCCGGCTCGACGGCACCGCCCGTGTCCTCGTGATCGGCCAGGACCCCGCCGCCCACGAAGCCATCACCCGACGCATCCTGGTCGGCACCGCCGGCCGCCGCTTCCAGGGCTTCCTGGGCAAGCTGGGCATCGACAGCAGCTACGTCCTGACCAACACGTTCCTGTACAGCGTCTATGGCCAACATGGCGGCACCGCCCACGCCACCGACCCCGACATCGCCCGCTACCGCCACGCCTGGCTCGACGCCTTGGTCACTCACAACCAGATCGAGCCGTCATCGCGCTGGGTGGCCTGGCCGACAGCGCGTTCCACACCTGGCGCAAGGCGCCCGGCAGCGCCGCCTACGACGGCGCCTACCAGCACATCTTGCACCCCACCTACCCCGACAGCGCAGCCGCCTCCGGCCACGACGCCGCGACCGCCATGAAGCAGCTCACCACCAACTGGAACAACGCCCTGACCGCCCTGCACACCACCATCACCCCCGACACCGAGCGTCCCCTCACGCCGTACGGCGACAGCCTCACGCCCGCCGATCTCGGCACCATCCCCGAAGGCGACCTGCCACCCGGCCTGCCCGCCTGGATGCGCTCCGACGAACCCTGGGCCGCACGCCAAGGCAGCACAGCCGCCGACAAACGCGCCACCATCACCGTGCAAATCCCGGAAGACCAAAGGCCGTTCTAGGGCCTGAGCCTTGGCCTACCCACCCTTTCGGGGCAAACATGAGCCGTCGAGAGGAATCCAAGTTGGGTGCGGCTCTCGTGGAGTGAGCTTGCCGGTCAGGCCAGGAGTTCGTAGTTGTGCTGGTCGGGCCGGGGGTAGAGGCGTTCGCGTTCTCTGTGGGTGTGAAAGTGCCAGTACTGCGGGAAGTCGCCGTTGCTGATGAGGGCCCGCAGGGTGAGGACGGCTTCGGCGCCGGGGACGGTCCACCTGCTGCCGGTGATGTCGAGTCTGTCGGCCACCAGATGACGTGCTGCTCCTTCGATGATGCCGCTGGCGATCGGCCATCCGGCCTCGAGGGCCTGGTCGTAGTGGAGACAGGGGGCGTTGTTCTCCAGGTAGCGGCAGGCCCGGTCCGCTGCGGCCCGTTGTTCTGGGGACAGGTCCAGCCGGTCGGCTTGTGCGCGGATGCCGGTGACGGTGCCGAGGGCGTCGCCGGCCAGTATCCGGGCGGCTTGTGTGCCGACCCAGGTCTCGGCGTCGGGATCGGTGGCGGTGTGGAAGCACCGCGAGGCCGACCACAGCTTCTCGATCACGTGGACGATGTCGAGGACGACATGGATGGTGACGCCTCGTCGGGCGGCCTGCGCATGGATCAACTCCAGCTGGTGCTCAGCGCCGTCGACCAGGACCACCCAGCACCGGCGGTGCTGCGGGTCACGGGCCTCGGCTTCGTCGAACGCGGCGGCAATGACCTGGTCCGCGTCGTGCTGGACCGAGGCGGTGAGCCATTTCGCGCGGGCCTTGGGCCCCTTGCGCGGGGTGCGGCGGGTGGTGCGGCCGCCGGGCGGGGCGATGATGTCGTGCGGCCGGCGCGGAGCCGGATCGGCGTCGTGGACGACGGCGAGGGTGGCCATCCGCTTGCGGCAGGTCTTCTCTCCGGTGGACAGACGGGTGCGGAACGTGCGTGTCGCGCGCTCCGCCGCCTTCCTTGTTGCCTCCCGCAGATGATCTGGCCTCATCACGATCCCCTTGCCGTCGACGCTGAGCACCAACAGCGTCGTACTGGCTGCCGGGGCAGGGGTGCGGGCGGCATAGAAAGCGGCGATGTCCACCGCGGCCGCCCGCACGAGCTGTTCGGCCTGGCGTTTGCCCACCGCCCGCGTCCCGCAGCGGCGTTCGATCGCCTCCAGGGCGTGATCGTAGGAACCGCGGACCGCTTCCAGCACGACCAGACGCCGAAGTCCCAGGCTGTGCCGCTCGCGCGGCAGCCCCAGCACCTGGTCGGCCGGATAGCAGTTGGCAAGGCCCGGGGCGCGCAGCGCGCAGCGCGCACCGGGTGACGGTCACCGGCCCGACCACGGTGGCCAGTTGGCGCCGATGTCCCTTCTCCAGGCGGGTCCGGCCCGCAGCGAGCTGGGCCCGCCCGTCGGCGTCGAGGGACGCCAGTTCGGCTTCCTCCCGGCGGGCGCGCAGGTCGAAGTGGCCCTGCAGGAGGAGGCGGGCCAGTTCCCTCGCCCCGTTCTCGGCGTATTCCTCCACTCGTTCGTGGGGCAGGAGCAATGCTTCGGGACGGGAGAGGGAATCGATGAGACAAGTGAGGAAAGAAGCGGCTCGGTCAAAGGGGTCAGCCGTCGCGGCGGCCGCATAGCCTGCGGTCATCGGGCTCTCGCTTTTCGGGCGGATGAATGGGTGGCACCTTCGACGCTAGGGACGAGGGCCCGACCCCACACCGGCGCGGCGGGGCGAACCCTCCGTGCCGCCCTGCTCCGGCGCAACCGCACCCGCCATCACCGCGGGCTGCGACGCGAACAGTCCCGGCTCCGCCTCCGTCAGCCAGCCCCGCTCAACCAGCCGTTTCAGTCTCGACCGGAAGCCTTCCACCTTGCTCTTGTCCGTCGACAGGCCCAGCGCGGCACAGATGTGATGCGCCCGCATCGGATGCACCGCATCCGCGAGCACCTCGACGATGTCCTGGTACGAACGCGGCAGCACCCCCACGACCAGCCCGGGCGTCCACTGCGGCACCAGCCGCACCCCGACCGGCGACCCCGCCGGCAACCGGTGCTCCTCCGTCTCCGCCTCGCCCGCGCCCGCTTCCGCCCCGGCAACCGAGACCGTCTCCTCGCCGGACAGGATCTCCGTCATCGTCTCCCGCGTGATCTGTAGCCGGGACACCACTTCCTCCCGCTCAGCCAGACGCCTGCTCAACTCCTCGATACGGTCACGCAGTTCGGCGATGTCCTCCCGTGCGGCAGCCTCCCGCCGATCGAGCTCCTCCAACCACGACACCATCGCCGCCTCCAAGACCACGTCCTGGGACACGACGATCCGCCGTCCGACCACGAACGGCAACGGCGCACGGCATCACCAGTTCACTACAAGAGAGCCGCACCCATCCAAGTTCGGCCATCACTCGCCTTGGCAATCACCAGCTAGGTTCACCGCTGCGGCAGCGAAGGCTCCTGACGGTCACACAGCTCATCCGACACGATCCACGGCGACGTTCCCACATCGGGCCGAACGCTCAACTCCCGTCCCGGACACGGCCATCAGGACCGATCCACCTCTTTGTGTCAGCCGTTGCAGGGCCGGCCCTTCGGAGGGGGGAGCCCGTCGCCTGGGCGAACCAAGCCGCACTGGTAGGCCGCTGCAACGGCCTGCGCACGATCGTGCAGGCCAAGTTTCACAAGTATCCGCCCCAGATGTGTCCGGACAGTGGCTTGGCTGACGATGAGATGCGCCGCAACGGCCTCATTGGTCAGCCCATGCGCGATCAGCAGCAACACTTCCCGCTCCCTGTGGGTGAGCCGTCGCATCTGCTCCGGCGCGGGCAGCACGGAGCTGGGGCGGTTTGCGAAGTCAGCGATAAGTTTGCGGGCAATAGCAGGGGCGAGCCATGCGTTGCCGCTTGCCACGGACCTTATGGCCGCCGCGAGTTCGCTGGGAGCTGCGCTCTTGAGCAGATATCCGCACGCACCCGCGCGCAGCGCCGCGTACACTGCTTCGTCATCATCGAAGGTGGTGAGCATCAGTACAGCTGGCGTGTGGCCGACGATGTCGACGAGCGCGTCCTCGGCGAGTCTTCGGGTGGCTTCCACGCCGTCCATACCGGGCATGCGTACGTCCATCACGATGACGTCGGGGCGGATACGCGCGGCGATCTCGAGAGCCTGTCCGCCGTCGCTTGCCTCTCCCACCACGATCATGTCTGTCTCGGTGGTCACGAGCATGGCCAGGCCGGCTCGTACAAGTGGCTCGTCATCCGCGAGCAGGACATGAATGCAGTGGGCGGAGCGATCGTCGGTCTTCACCATCATGACTATGGCTCCAACTCGGCGGCTTCGTGCGGCAGCTGTCCGGTTGCGGTCCGTTCGGAAGTTGCGGACGGCCGCCTGTCGATGGGGAATGATGCTGCGACAAGGAAACCACCGTCCGGTCGGGGCCCGGCACGGAAGCTGCCTCCGACGGCGGTTGCTCGCTGCCGCATGCCGATGAGGCCCTGGCCTGTGGAGAGCGGATGCCGCGAAGGGCGTCGGCCGACCGGGCTCCGGTCGCTCACACGGATCTGGATCTCCGTCGGATGCCAGTGCATCTCCACCCGTACGGGGAGGTCGGGATCGGCGTATCTGGCCGAGTTGGTGAGAGCCTCCTGCACGATCCGATAGGCGGACAGGTCCACGCCGGGGTCGAGAGGGACCGGCTCGCCCGTGACGTCGAACTCGGTCGTCAGGCCGCCGGCCCTGGCGCGTTCGAGAAGGACACCGACGTCCTGGAGTCCGGGAATGGGGGGTCCGGCGGGCCGGTCGGGAATGCTGGCCCCCGAAGCGAGAAGGCTGAGCATACGGCAGAGTTCGACGATCGCCTGTTGGCCGAGTTCTGCAACGTGGCGCAGGGCTTCCTCGGCGCGTTCGGGGTCGTTGCGCAGCACCCGCGCCGCTCCGGCGGACTGGAGCACCATGAGGCTCACCGCGTGCGCCACGATGTCGTGCAGGTCCGCGGCGACTCGGAGGCGTTCGGCCGCCACTGCGTCGGCCGCGGCGCGTTCGGCCGCGAGGCGGCGGTTCCGTACGGTCCACGCTGCCCACCGGCCCACGCCGAAGGCGGCGAGGTCCACCAGAGTACCCAGCACGGTTGCCACGACGAGCGCATTAATGTGATCATCCGGCGCGGCGCGCCGCATCTCGTCCGCCGCATTCAGCGCAGTCGGCGCCAGTGCTACCAGCAACCCGAGTACCGCTGCCCGGCGGTCGCAATAGAAGGCCACGGTGCCGAGCGCCAGCCACAGACCGAGACTGGGCACGTAGCCGGGTTCGACGACCCAAGCCAGCATGCTGTGCGCGGCGACAGTCAATAGGACCAGGACCGGGAATCGCCGTCGCCACAACAGCACCAGATATCCCACTGCTGCATATCCAGGTGTGGCCCATTCCGGCAGCACACCGCCGCCTCGGCGGTCCCAGGAAACGACCAGGTCGAGCAGGCACAGCAGGATGACGAGCGCGGGATCCAGACGGGTCCGCCATGGGAGTGGGGTGAAGGTCACCACCATGGGCCAGGGCAGTCGCACCACGGGGAGATCGAACACCACAGAGTGCCGATCTCTCCGGGGGTGGGGCGACTGTCGTCTTGCACAAGAGCGCGTCGAAGCTCGATCTCCCAGTCCCGGACCGGCCCAAGCACGCCGTCTAGAGGCAGCTCCCGGATACCGGGCGGAACGCCGCGCGTCTCTTCGAGTGCCGTCCAGACATCGGGATCCGCTGCGAGCCTTGCCTCGAAGGCGCGCTTGTCAAAGGCCTCCCTAACGGGCCGATGCAGCGCAGGCTGAGACAGGCGGACAAGGGCCACGGCGCCCTCGGTATGGGTGTCGAGACCCACGATCCGAGCACTTTCTAGCCTGATCCGCTCGACGACACCTGGTGTGCCCCCGCCTGACGAAGCGAGCAGCACCTGCAACGGGATCGTCTCGTCCCGGAGCCACTCGAGGGGACCGGGAACGGCGACCAAGTCCCGGTCCATGAGAACACCCCAGGCCAGGTGCCCTTCGACGGGATCGAACACATCGGCCCGCTGGATGGAGACCACAGGCTCGCAGAGTTTGGGCATCACAGTTCTCCGTGCTCGATCGGGAATCTCGCGGAGACGGGACAGCCTGACGTCAGCAGTGTGTGCGCAGGCAGCGGGGGTCGACCATAGGCCGGATGACGTATTCGGAAGCAGTCTGTGCGCCCTGACGCTGACGCGACGGTGACGCCGGACAGCGGACGACGCCAAGGCCCGCGAGGCAAAGGATTGGGGCATCCCGAACGAACACGATCCCGGAAGGACGAAGTCCGTGAAAAGCATCATCACCAGAAAGGCTCTCGCCACGGCGGGGGCGGTCTCGGCACTCATCACCAGCTTGGCCTTCGGGTTCGCCGGCCCGGCACAGGCGGCAACCGCGCCACCGTCGAGCTACACCGTGGACACCGGCTGGGTAAGCGACTTCAACGGCGGCTGTCAGGCCAAGGCCCATGTCGTTTACTACCCCGGTAACGACCAAGCCCATATCGAGACCACCGTCACGAGCCCATACCTGTTCGCGGCCTGCCGCGTGAACACCCAGGTCTTCGTAGGAACGAAGACCGCGACCTACCCCGGAGCCGTCCACTACACGATGGCCTGCGCCGTGCTTGACCCCAGTTGCGCGTCCACTCAACTGCAATCCGGCGACTACTACGGGCAGACGCCACAGCTCACCAGTTTCGTGGACAGTCTCAACGACGCCCTCGAAGCGGCCGGCCTGCCCCGTACCTACACCAGGACCCTGGCCACGACCGGAATCACGGTGGTGTTCAGCAAGGCCTGAAGTGAACGGCTAAGCCGCTGGGCGAGCCCATGCGCGCAACGGACAGCGGATCAAGCGTCCGACAAAGGTCGGTCCACTGGCCCCGAACAGGCCAGTGGACCGACCGCCTGCCTTCGCTGACTCGGGTCCGTGCTCCTCTGCGACAGCCAGTAACAGCAGGCGCAGATCGCGTACTTCCTCCAAGGTGAGCAACGCGAGCCGATCCGTCATCGGCTCCATGAGACGAAGTCGAACTCATCCAGGTCGAGATGCCCGTAGTCGTCCATGACTGAGTCAACGGGATCAGGCCCAAGCGGGTCACGGCGAGCCTGGCTGCGGTTCGACCTGACGCTGCGACGTAGCGCCTGCCGGAAGAGCTATGCCGTTTTGCCGTCTTGGCCTACTCTTCGACTTCCTCATCGGTTGCCTGGAGCCCAATCTGTGGAAGGTCCAGGGGCTCGACCAGCCCTGAAATCTCTGCATACTCGCCACGTCGGAGACTCTTGAGTATTGGGATGGCGCTGGCCATGAAATCTGCAAGCGGGAAGGTGGCCTTCGTGCGACCGGACGCGGTTCGATGGGTCAGGTCACACCACAGATGCCGGCTTCCCCCGCCCAGAGCGATGGCTACCGCCTTCACGGATGATCGTCGTCCTAGCGCACCCCCTAGGTCCTCAAGGATCTCGTCGTGACCGAACCCCGAGTTGGGCGGTGCCGTGTACTCAATCTGACCGCCCGCGGCAGACTCAATCACGAGTTCGCTGATGCTCAGCCCAGCGACATGGGCCCTGTCGAGCAGCTCTGGCAGGTCTGTCTCTCCGCTCTCGGCATCTTCGACCGAGGGCAACGACGAGGTCCGGCCTGTCGAGAAAAAGGTCTGATACCTATCAGTGGTGTATCCCAGGAGTCCGGACTGCGTGAACCACCGTGGCTTGTACCCATACTCCTCGGTCAACGCGGCGTCAGACACAAGACAGCTCTTCGCCTTGAGCCAATCTAGGTTCACATTCACGAGCCTCTGCAGGTTCTCGGAACTAGCGGGAACATCAATTGTGCACAGTTGGCTCAAGGTGACGCCGCCGCCGATCCGCCTCCAGAAATCACTCTCCTCTGCTACGGCGATGTCAAGCAGCAGCTTCAAAGCGGGTGCGTCGAGATCTGCCCTAACGCCGGTAGCACCAGGGAAGCTCGCTGGGGAGGCTCCCGACCCCAACCACACGGCGTGCAGCAAGCGGGTGAACTGATCAGCGTGGGACGAGTCCAGCAGCGACTCGGTCACCTCTACGGCCTCACGTGTTTGGTCAACCTCCGCGCGCTGAGCGCCAGCAAACCCGAGACCGACTGCATCACTGGTAGACCGGGCCCGCTCTTGGTCGACCAGACCCTTGCCGCCTTGAAGCACAGCACGTGAAAACAGTCCTAGAACTGGCTGCCCACGGCCCTCCGCTGAGAAGGCATACAAGCTGTCAGGGTCCGCAACAAGTGTTCTGGCGTTAGCTGACTCACGACCCAATTCCTCGTGACTTCTGGGATCCGCCAACGGAGCGAGGGGCATTAGAATGGGTTTTTTCTCGGAGATGACTTCAACATCTTCTCGCAGATACTGCGGGTTTGTGTTTGTTCTGAGGAATACCTGACGCTCCTCTTTGACTCCTTCCCATCTCAGGATCAGGTCGGGAGCATAGGTGTGATTGAAATACTCCGTCGTCTCGATTCTGACAGACGAGTCGGAGGAGAGAAGGTTCGCGATGACCGCATTCTTAATCGATTGCACGTTGCGAGATGGGTCATCGTCGACGAGATTAGCGATGGCGACACTGTACTCACTCATCAGATCTCTCCCATCTCGGCTTGATGTGAAAGCAGAAGCCCACGATGCTTGGGTGTGATTACTAGCTTCTCTTGCTTGTCAGACAGAACAATCACCCACAGTCGCTCTGCCACCTCGGCCACGATCTCTGTATCAATTTTCTCTCGGGCCGCTTGTTCATCTTCGGCATCGAAGACTCTTTTCAAATTACGCGATACCAGCAGCCCTTTGGTGACCGCTGCGGGAGTGCGAAGTTCCTTCCATGTATCCTGCCGAAATGGATGCCACGTGATCCACATGAAGTGATCGGCCCACCGCCGCTGATCCCGGCGCATGAGATAGCATTTTGCTACCCAGTCGTCATAATGGGTACCCTGGTCGCCAGCGGTGCTGTAGTTCTTGCATTCCGCCACAAAGAAGTGCCCGTCAAATTCTCCACCGCTCAGGATGCCGCCGACGTCGAACGAGTACGGTCGTTGCTCACCATGAGGCCAGTTGAATTCGAGGCGGGCGGCTTGGACGGCGTCCTCGTTGGTCCATGACTGGCTCACTCGCGTTGTCGAGATGAGCCACAGCCTCGCCCGCCTTGCGCCATCCGCCCCTTTTTGATGCATCGCTTCCCCCGGCATGTCGCGATGGTAGCGGCGAACACCGTCACCCGTAGCCGGCAAACAGGTACTCGTTACGATGAACCACACCTTGGCGCGAACTGTGCTGCCGAGGTGGACGCTCGGCTTGGTGCCGCGCGGCGAGCGATTCGCGGGCACGATGCCACGCCGCGGACATGGTCGCGGGGAGCGCCGCCGTTCCGGGCTCGCCCGGCATCCTGAGATGAGGTCTTCTTGCGGGAAACCTGGCCAAGATGCCTGCCGCAGTCCGGGGAGTCGATACGCTCAAGGGCAACCGTGTACCGGGGCAGGGCTGGGGGCGGGGCATGGATCCGCGGGTGCAGTTGTCGGTGGGTGGATACATCTTCGAGCGCGAGCTCGGCCGGGGCGGACAGGGTGTGGTGTGGCTCGCCCGAGACCGGGCGGGGCAGCAGGTCGTGGTGAAGTTCCTGCTGCCGGGCAAGGAGTACGACGAGGTCGCGCTCGCCCGCGTACGCAGGGAATTCGGCGCGGCAAGCCGGGTCGGTGAGCTGGCCACGGCACGAGTCCTCGACGCCGACCTGTCCGGGCGACACCCGTACATCATCAGCGAGTTCGTCCCAGGGCCGACGATCCACGAGCATGTGAAAACCAACGGTCCACTGTCTTCCGGGCGGTTACAGTCCCTGGCGCTGGCCGTCGCGCACGCGCTGGCACAGATACACCGGGTGGGCGTCGTACACCGGGACATCAAACCGTCCAACATCCTGCTCTCCCCGGACGGCCCGCGAATCATCGACTTCGGTATCGCCCGCGACGACCGGTCGCACGAGTCGGCGGTCACTACATTGGGCAGTGTGCTCGGCTCCCCCGCGTACATGTCGCCCGAGCAGGTCAAATCGCTCCCGGTCACCGCCGCCTCCGACGTGTTCTCCCTCGGCGGCATCCTGTACTTCGCCGCCACGGGACGGCATCCCTTCGACGGGGAAAGCGACTACGAGGTGCTCGTCGCCGTGTGCACCCGCGACGCGGATCTCACGGCGGTGCCGGAGCCGGTCCGATCGGTCATCGCCGACTGTCTGCGCAGGGACCCGGCGGAACGCCCCACGGCTGCCCAGCTCGTCGCCCGGTTCGCGGCCAGTAGCGCCGCGCCGACCGAGTTCGCGGACGGCAGCGCCGCGTCGGTGGTAGAGCTGCGTGGCCAACGGTCATGGCGGTGGTCCACCGAGCTACTCAGTGTGGGCATCGGCGCAGTAGCGGGTGGCCTCATCACCCTGCTGGGTTGGCTGCCCACAGCCCGGGGCTGGTGGTGGGCCGGAACACTGCTTGTGCTGTGGATGGTGCTGACGGCCATCGGATTGTCGACGCTACGACAGCGTCGGTCGTCGGCCCTCAGTACGGCCTCGCATCGACGTGCCTTCCTGGAGGGCATGTTGAAGGCATGGTCGTTTGCTGGACTGAGCCCTCGTCGGCACCCACCTGCCATGATTGTGCCGCCCGAACCGCCCGCCTGGGAAGAGAGCCGAGCGGCCGTCGAGGAGTTGTTGGTGCGGATGTATTCCAACTTGCCCATGCACCCCGACGGCAATGGGCACGTACGGTGAGCACCCAAGTTCCGCCCCCGTCCCCGGAGCCAGAGCGGCGATCACAGACCTCTGCTGAGCATCGAGAACTTCCGCTCGCCGAGCAGGCCGAAAGATGGAATCAGTTGGTTCCGGACTCTCCAGAGCGCATGATGAAGATGGTCGAGCAAGACTTCGAGCTGAAATGCCGGCTCCTGGACCAGCAGGTCAAAGATGCCGCGCACCAACGCCGCTTGGAGATCATCGACCTTTGGTTTCAGGGTGTGGGAGTAGCCGTTGGCACAGGTATCCTGATCAGCTTCGTCTGGTTGGCCAAGTACGCCATCGATCACGGCCAGGCCAACGCAGGGATGCTGGGTGGCGGGGTCGCGACGGTCGTAGCGTTAATTGCGGGTAACCGCTACCGCAAGGGGCAGTAATCAGGAGAACCTCGGTTGGCGGTGACAAAGTTCGCCAGTCCCACCCGGATCTCATTATAATGCGCACCATCGCCACTCACGACGGCAATCGCCCTCATACTGCACGTCCTCGAAAGCCCATCTGCCCGATGGGGTGCCGATATTAACCTGGGCTGAATGTCACCCGCACGGTTGAATCGGTCGGGAGGACGAGGATTCTTCCGGTGATCGGCTCCCAGTTCTCTGGGATGATGAACATCCGACCGTTGGATTCTGCAAGAAGGCGTAGACCCTGGTAGCGGAACCGAAATCGCTGGTGCGTGTCTGCGGGAAAAGCAGTTTCGTGGACTTGTTGGTCGGGAAAGTGGAGGCGGTCGGGGGTGTCGATCGTCATGCCCGGGCGTAGCCACAGGTGGTGCGCCAAGTCTCTGGCATCGTCGTAACCGTGTTGTTTGGCATATGCATGGGTTGCCCAGAAGGATGAAAGTGCAACCATTGCCGCGACAAGAGCGAGCGCCAATCGCTCACGTGCCGCTGGGTAGTTAGCGCCTTCAAGCTTGAAGGACAGCGCTCTCCCGTACACCACCAGGACAAGGCCTCCGCCTAGCAGAAGCGGTGTGCCCATCGCTCCTGCCGGCCACACGGCGAAGCCGCCCAGCGCACCGAGGAGGAAGAGGCATCCCCCCCATGTTGACAACCCGTAGGCAAACCAGCGAAGTCCGCGGAAAGGTGGCGCGGGTTGGCTCCCAACAGATCGAATTACGTAGTAAACCACGACACCTGCCAACGCCACGGTGAGCGCGGCCCCGGCTGGCACATACAGCGCCCCCGCGCTGCGGAGCGCGTAGTCCTGGGTCGAGAAGCCGAGGGTCGCGGCATCGACCCCGAAGTACTCGTAAAATGCATCGGTATAGGCGAAGCCGAAGTACAGCAGTAGGGCCCCGATGAACGTGGTTGGTGCAACGAATGTGGCTAGCGTGCTGACCCAGTTGCCCCAAACGGGTGTCCGTGAGTCCGGGTCGCCGTCTGACATGTTTGCCTCTTCCTGAAGACTGACTCAGCTCCCGTCGTCGGACGGGTCGGGCTCAGGCTCTGGCGGGGGTGTCGAGTCCTCGGTAGGTGATGGCGTCACCGGCTCTGTAGTGGGATTCGGGTCCGGTTCGGTCGTGTCTGGCTCGGGTTGCGGTGCGACCTGGGCATCGATTTCCTCAGTGGCCCTGCCTCTGACGCCACCGTCGTCACTCAAAGTCACGCAGAGTAGACGCGTCTGTCTCGTCGAGTTCACGCCTTCGTCCGAGAAACTGAACTCCGCTTTGACGGTCTGCTGAGGCGGAACGTAGACGGTCCGGCTCGGTGGAATAGCAGCCCTGCTTGCCTCGCCAGGAGTACAGTCCACCACGCCGATCGTGCCCACGTACTGTTTCGTCGATGGGTTGGTCACGCCCTTGGTGTAGTTGAACGGCCATACCCCGCTGAAGCCGTCTGACAGGCGTCCCGCGTGGCTGAAGTCCCCTGAGTGCTTCTCGCGTTCCTTCTCCTCTTGCTTTCGTTTCTCTAGCTCTTGCCTCTGCTCATCGCTCGTAGGGGTCCATGTACCGTTCGACGAAGAGTGCGGCTCGGGTGATTGGTCGTCAGTTGAAGAGCAACCGACGAGAACTGTGGCGCCGGCACAGAGCAGAGCTAGCGCGAAGGGCACTCTGCCCGACCCACGGTGGCGGTACTTCCTGCTGGGCACTGGGGTCTCCTGATCTAGTGGCTGAGGCCTGGCGCCACGAGGAGCAGCAAGAACGTCATCAGCTCCAACCCGCTGCTCAAGGTGCAACGCAGGCCCGACCGCTTGTTGGTTGGTCCGAACCAAACGGTGAGGGGCTGGTGTGCCCCGCCCCTGAAGCTGGATGGGACACGCCAGCAAGCCGTCCGGTCAGTCCCAGTTGATGTCGCTAAGGTCGTTCAGCGGCGTCCGCTCGGTCACCAACTCGGGGACGAGCAGGTGGTAACCCTTGTGCAGGGCTGTAGGGAAGCGGACGTGCGCGCGGGCCTCGACTGACTGTGAACTGCAGCGCAACCTGCCGACGGGCGATACGTTCGGATCCGCCAGCAGGTCCAGCCCTCGCGTGCGGATGTACTGCTTGAGGGACTCGATGAGCTTGTGTCCTGGGAGGACGCCGACCCCTTGGGGATCGACGCGGCTCGCTTCCGTTGTTGGTAGGCATGGAGCGATGTCCTTTCGCCGAAAGCGGGGGGACGGCTCGCGCAGGCATCACGGACCAGTCAGAGCGGGGGCGGTGTCACTGCGAGCGTCCGCTGGCCATCAACCATCGAAACATAGGTATAAGGCATATGCCCCGTATGATGATCCGGGAGGGGTAACGACACCCGAGGTCATGCTGATGGCCGCGGAATTGCCGGCCTAGAAGGTCCGGAGTTCAGGGCAGTTTTTCAGTCCTCCGAGGGGACGCATGCCGCAAGTTCACGGACCCGCCGGTCTGCCTGTCAGTGCGACGGTGAGAAGCAGGTGGCGCAGATCGCGAGCCTCGTCCAAAGTGACTATGGCGAGGCGATCCGCCGACTCCATGGGCGCGAACTCAATCTCGTCCAGGGCGTGAGACGCAGATGGGTCACGAACAGTCAGGCGAGGCATCCAGCTGGAGTCACGGATCCGGTGCGTCGAGGTGTACCAAGTGCACCTGCTGCACTGGCCCCACCTCTCGAAGCAGAGCATCTAGCGCAGCAGCTCAGCCATATCGAAGTCGCAGTAATGGTCCAGCAAGACGCGACAGCCGCTCTCGAACTCGCATAGCGCGAGGAAGGGTCCGTAGGCCTCGGTGACGATACCGAGTCGCCCGTCCACTCCACGCTGGCCCTCGAAGACTCTGTTCCCCCAGTATTTCCCGAAGAAGAACGATGCCGACCGCACCTTCTCGATGGCGCTCTTGTCGGGCGTGACTCGGAGCACAACGGAGTAGAGCTGGCCTGGAGCCTTGGCGGGGTTAAGGACATGCGTCAGAAAGTGCCCGTGCTGGGCC
Source organism: Streptomyces hokutonensis (assembly GCF_000376565.1). Classification (GTDB taxonomy): domain Bacteria; phylum Actinomycetota; class Actinomycetes; order Streptomycetales; family Streptomycetaceae; genus Streptomyces; species Streptomyces hokutonensis. Next base: position 21,479 of record NZ_BARG01000134.1, read on the forward strand.
GCCTTACGCGCCGATCGAAAGTCACGCAGAAGTAGCGGGTCCGTTGAAAGCATCGGTTCGGCGAGGCGAGTGACCGCAACCGGGGCCAGGCCGAGCGTCGTGCCGAGGCTCTGCTGCACTTCCACTCTGATTGGCTGATCTGATGGCGAGGTCTCAGCCTGGTCGGCACCGGTCACCTCCGCCTTGGTTGGCGGGGGGACATGAGCCAAGCCCTCGGTGTCTGCGCGCCCTAACGACCTCGTGCACGGTTGGCTGTGGCACGTCGAGGTGTGTGGCGTTGTCGGTGTTCAGGCTCGAAGGCCGTGATCGAGGGTGGCGGTCTGTT
>NZ_BARG01000133.1 GCF_000376565.1 Streptomyces hokutonensis
CGGTCGCCCCCGCCGCCCCGGCGCCCGCGCCGGTCGCGGCTCCGGCTCCGGTGGCCAAGGCCGCTCCGGCGCCCGCCGCCGCGCAGGCCACGGACGACGGCGCCTACGTGACCCCGCTGGTGCGCAAGCTCGCCGCCGAGAACGGCGTCGACCTGTCCACCGTCAAGGGCACCGGCGTCGGCGGCCGTATCCGCAAGCAGGACGTCCTCGCCGCCGCCGAGGCCGCGAAGGCCGCAGCCGCTGCTCCGGCGCCCGTCGCCGCAGCCGCTCCGGCCGCCGTCGCCGCGAAGAAGACGCCGACCCTGGAGGCCTCTCCCCTCCGCGGCCAGACCGTGAAGATGCCCCGCATCCGCAAGGTCATCGGCGACAACATGGTCAAGGCGCTGCACGAGCAGGCGCAGCTGTCCTCGGTCGTCGAGGTCGACGTCACGCGGCTGATGCGCCTGCGCGGCCAGGCGAAGGACTCCTTCGCCGCGCGTGAGGGCGTCAAGCTCTCCCCGATGCCGTTCTTCGTGAAGGCGGCGGCCCAGGCGCTGAAGGCCCACCCGGCCATCAACGCCCGGATCAACGTCGAAGAGGGCACGATCACCTACTTCGACACCGAGAGCGTCGGTATCGCGGTGGACTCCGAGAAGGGCCTGATGACCCCGGTCATCAAGCACGCGGGCGACCTGAACATCGCCGGTATCGCCAAGGCCACCGCCGAGCTCGCGGGCAAGGTCCGGGCGAACAAGATCACCCCGGACGAGCTGTCCGGCGCGACCTTCACCATCTCCAACACCGGTTCGCGCGGCGCGCTCTTCGACACGATCATCGTGCCCCCGAACCAGGTCGCGATCCTCGGCATCGGCGCCACGGTCAAGCGCCCCGCCGTCATCGAGACGGAGGAGGGCACGGTCATCGGCGTCCGCGACATGACGTACCTGACCCTCTCCTACGACCACCGCCTGGTCGACGGCGCCGACGCGGCCCGTTACCTGACGGCTGTCAAGGCGATCCTCGAGGCGGGCGAGTTCGAGGTCGAGCTCGGCCTGTAACCCACCTCGTCCGTACAGCGCCCCCGTCCGGGACTCTCCGGTCGGGGGCGCCGTGCGTCTCCCCTACGGGGCCTCAGCGATTCGCCCGGCATCCGGGCGTACGACCCCGTCGAGCGCCGGACGCCGACATCGCCTCCGCACTCCCACCGACCCCCGCACCCCGCCGCGTCCAAGCGCGCCCACCAGCACCCGGGCGCCCCAGCACGACCTCGGCGCTCCGCCCAGCAACCGAACGAACGATCCCGTCAGGCGCCGGACGCCGATGCCGCCTCCGTACTCCCGCAAGCCCGCGCGCCCCGCCGCGTGCGAGCACACCGGCCGACACCCGGCCATCCTCACGGGCCCTCGGCACTTCACCCGACATCCGGGCGTACGATCCCGCCGGGCGCCGGACGCCGACATCGCCTCCGCACTCCCACCGACCCCCGCACCCCGCCGCGTCCAAGCGCGCCCACCAGCACCCGGGCGCCCCAGCACGACCTCGGCGCTCCGCCCAGCAACCGAACGAACGATCCCGTCAGGCGCCGGACGCCGATGTCACCTCCGTACTCCCGCAAGCCCGCGCGCCCCGCCGCGTGCGAGCGCGCCGCCCGACATCCGGTTGTCCTCACGGGCCCTCGGCACTTCACCGGCATCCGGGCGTACGATCCCGTCGAGCGCCGGGTGCCGATGTCGCCGCCGGGCTGTGCGCGCGGCACGGCGACGGTGCTGTGCTCCCGCTCGTCCGTACAGAGAACGTGGAAGCCCCTGCCGACACGGCCGGACTCCTGGGTACCGTCCGGTCTCACGAAGACGCGGGCGCCGCCGGGGCCGCAGCGTCGGCCACGTTCCGCGGCCGCGCGAGACGGACGTCGGCCGAGACCCGGTCGCCCCTCATGGCGACACCGCCACAGCCACCGGCCCGACCTCGCGCTCCCGGAGTCCGCTGCTCACCGCGTCTCCGATGTGCCGAGGACCGACCGCACCACCCGCCCCACCAGCGTGTAAGTCTCGTCTCACCTGCATGAAAGCGCCCCCGTGCGCCCCTCTTGAGCGGGCGTGCGGCCTTATTGTCTAAACGTCAAACGCCCTTAAGGAGCTCTCATGACCGCGCCCGTCGTCCACTCGCTGCGCGAACAGATCCGCGAGCACATCGTGGAGGGGATCGTCAGCGGGCGCTGGAAGCCGGGCGAGCGGATCGTGGAGCGCAGGATCGCGACCGAGCTGGAGGTCAGCCAGACGCCGGTGCGGGAGGCGCTGCGCGAGCTGGAGTCGCTGCGGCTGATCGAGTCGGCGCCGAACAAGGGCGTACGGGTCCGGAATCTGACGGCGGCCGACCTGGAGGAGAGCTACCCGGTGCGGGCCGGCCTGGAGGCCATCGCGGCGGAGCTGGCGGCCGAGAAGCTGGCCGAGGACTGCTCGGCGCTCGAACCGCATGTCGCCGCCCTGTACGAGGCGGACCGCGCGGCGGACGGGACGGGCCAGGTCCGGCACACGGTCGGCTTCCACCGGGAGCTGGTGCGCGCGGCCGGCAACTCGGTGCTGCTGCACACCTGGGAGGGCCTCGGCATCGAGGTGTTCACGGCGCTGTCGATCCGTTGGCTGGGGACGGTGCAGCAGTCGTACGCGGAGGAGCACGAGGAGCTGGTGGCCGCGTTCCGGCGCCGGGATCCGCGGATCGCGGAGCTGGTGAAGGCGCACGTTCTGGGCTGCGCCCCGCGCCCTTGAAGCGAGGGGGTTCGCAGCCGAGCGCAGCCATGCTCACCTGCGAAAACTCCCGGGAAATGGGCGAAAATCACGGCACCGGGTGCCCTCACAAAAGGCACCCCGTGCCGACTTTCTCGTAATCAAGATATTTTGCCCGGGAACCTTTGATCGATCATCGATCAGGGAGTTACAGTCACCGACGGGCTCCTACAAGGGCCCGCCGCCCTGTCCTGCCAAAGACCAAGGGCACCCCCGAAAACCCCTTGCCGACGAGGGAACCCCCCTTCGACTGAGGAAGGCGGCGTTATGACCGACCCCTACGCCATCCAGCCGAGCGAGCTCGACCAGCTCCCGGACCGCGACCCCGAGGAGACCGCCGAATGGCAGGCCTCCCTGGACGCCGTCGCGAAGGCTGCCGGCCCGCACCGCGCCGCGTATCTGATGCGCCGCACGCTGGAGCGCGCGGAGGGCAACGGCATCGCGCTGCCCAAGCTGCTCGAGACGGACTACGTCAACACCATCCCGACCGCCGCCGAGCCCGCCGCCCCCGGTGACGAGGCGCTGGAGCGCCGGATCACCGCGTGGAACCGCTGGAACGCGGCGGCCATGGTGACCCGGGGCGCGAAACACGGCGTCGGCGGCCACATCGCCACCTTCGCCTCCGCGGCCTGGCTGTACGAGACCGGCTTCAACCACTTCTTCAAGGGCAAGGAGGCGGACGGCTCCGGCGACCAGCTCTACATCCAGGGCCACGCCTCCCCCGGCATCTACGCCCGCGCCTTCCTCGACGGCCGCCTCACCGAGGCGCACCTCGACAACTTCCGCCAGGAGGCCGGCGGCAACGGCCTCCCGTCGTACCCGCACCCGCGCCGGCTGCCCTGGCTGTGGGAGTTCCCGACGGTGTCGATGGGCCTCGGCCCGCTCTCCGCGATCTACCAGGCGCGCTTCAACCGTTACCTCACCGCGCGCGGCATCAAGGACGTCTCCCAGTCCCACGTCTGGGCCTTCCTCGGCGACGGCGAGATGGACGAGCCCGAGTCGACGGCCGCCCTCGCCCTGGCGAGCCGCGAGGGTCTGGACAACCTGACCTTCGTCATCAACTGCAACCTCCAGCGCCTCGACGGTCCGGTCCGCGCGAACTTCAAGATCGTGCAGGAGCTGGAGGCCCAGTTCCGCGGCGCCGGCTGGAACGTCGTCAAGTCGCTGTGGGGCAACGCCTGGGACGAGCTGTTCCAGCTCGACACCACGGGCGCGCTCGTACGCCGCCTGCGCGAGGTACCCGACGCGCAGGTGCAGACGTACCAGACCCGCGACGCGGCCTACATCCGCGAGGACTTCTTCGGCAAGGACCCGGCGCTCGTCGAGCTCGCGAAGCTGCTGAGCGACGACAAGATCCTCGAGTGTTTCCACCTCTCGCGCGGCGGTCACGAGTCCCGCAAGGTGTACGCGGCCTACAAGGCGGCGCTGGACCACAAGGGCGGCCCGACCGTCATCCTGGCCCAGACCGTCAAGGGCCACACCCTCGGCGAGGGCTTCGCGTCGAAGAACGCCAACCACCAGATGAAGAAGCTGTCGACGGACGAGTTCAAGCAGATGCGTGACCTGCTCGAACTCCCCATCTCCGACGCCCAGTTCATCGACGGTGTCGTGCCCTACGGCCACCCCGGCGCCGACTCCCCCGAGGTCCGCTACCTCCAGGAGCGCCGCGCGGCGCTCGGCGGTCCGGCCCCGGCCCGTCGTACGCACGCGATCGCTCCGCTGCCGTCCGCTTCGGAGAAGGCGTTCGCGTCCTTCGACAAGGGCTCCGGCACGCAGAACGTGGCGACGACGATGGCGTTCGTCCGGCTCGTCAAGGACCTGGTCCGCGACAAGGAGACGGGCAAGCGCTGGGTGCCGATCGTCCCCGACGAGGCGCGCACGTTCGGCATGGAGAGTCTGTTCCCGTCCCTCGGGATCTACTCCCCCAAGGGCCAGACGTACGAGCCCGTCGACCGCGACCAGCTCATGTACTACAAGGAAGCCAAGAACGGCCAGATCCTCAACGAGGGGATCACCGAGGCCGGTTCGATGGCGGACTTCATCGCCGCGTCGACGTCGTACGCGACGCACGGCGAAGCGATGATCCCCTTCTACATCTTCTACTCGATGTTCGGCTGGCAGCGCACGGCCGACCAGATGTGGCAGCTCGGCGACCAGCTCGGCCGCGGCTTCCTGGTCGGTGCGACGGCGGGCCGTACGACCCTGACGGGCGAGGGACTCCAGCACGCGGACGGTCACTCGCCGGTGATCGCGGCGACGAACCCGGCGGCGCTGTCGTACGACCCGGCGTTCGCGTACGAGGTCGCGGCGATCGTGAAGGACGGCATCCGCCGGATGTACGGCGAGTCGGCGCCGGGTGAGGACCCGAACGTCTTCTACTACCTCACCGTCTACAACGAGCCGATCCCGCAGCCCGCGAAGCCGGCCGGGCTCGGTATCGACGAGGGCATCGTCAAGGGGCTGTACCGCTTCAACACGGCGGAATCGGCGGGGCTTTCGCCGGCCGCCAACGCGGCGCGGATCCAGCTTCTCGGTTCCGGTACGGCGATCCACTGGGCGCTGAAGGCGCAGCAGCTGCTCGCCGAGGACTGGGGTGTCGCGGCCGACGTGTGGTCGGCGACGTCCTGGACCGAGCTGCGGCGGGACGCGCTGGAGGCGGATGCGGCGCTGCTGCGGGGGGAGGAGCGGGTGCCGTACGTGCGGCAGGCGCTGCACGGGGCCGAGGGGCCGGTGCTCGCGGTCTCCGACTACATGCGGCAGGTGCCCGACCAGATCGCGCAGTGGGTGGAGCAGGACTACTCCTCGCTGGGCGCGGACGGCTTCGGTCTCTCCGACACCCGTGACGCGGCCCGCCGTTACTTCGGTGTCGATGCCGAGTCGATCGTCGTGGCGGCGCTGGCCCAGCTGGCGCGACGCGGCGAGGTCAAGGCGACAGCGGTGAAGGAGGCGCGCGAGCGCTACGGGCTGTAGGGGTTTTTCGCCCCCGCCGCCCCTACCCGTCCCGTCCTCCTGGGGCTCCGCCCCAGACCCCGCTCCTCAAACGCCGGAGGGGCTGATTTTCAGCCCGTCCGGCGTTTGAGGACGAGGCCGTTCAGGCCGAAGCGGGGGTCTGGGGGCGGCAGCCCCCGGGGACGGGACGGGTAGGGGCGGCGGGGGCGAGATCCCTCATCATGAAGGCATGCGCGCTGCCCGTCTCATCAAAATGGTGCTGCTGCTCCAGTCCCGCCCCTCCATGACCGCCGCCGAACTGGCGCGCGAGCTGGAGGTGTCCGAGCGGACGGTGACACGGGACGCGCAGGCGCTGTCCGAGGCGGGGGTTCCCGTGTACGCGGAGCGGGGGCGCGCCGGTGGATACCGGCTCGTCGGCGGGTACCGGACGCGGCTGACCGGGCTGGCCCGGGGCGAGGCGGAGGCGCTGTTCCTGAGCGGGGTCCCGGGCGCACTGCGCGAGATGGGGCTGGAGGACGCCGCGTCGGCGGCCCGCCTGAAGGTGTCCGCGGCCCTGCTCCCGTCCCTGTCGAACGCCTCCCGAGCGGCGGCCCAACGGTTCCACCTGGACGCGCCGAGCTGGTTCACGGACCCCAAGACCCCCGAACTGCTGCCCGCCGTGGCCGACGCGGTGTGGGACGACAGGAGGGTGGTGGCCCGGTACCGGCGCGGGGACTCCGACGTGGAACGGGAACTGGAGCCGTACGGGCTCGTACTGAAGGCGGGCGTCTGGTACCTGTGCGCACGGGTGGCGGACCACGATTCCTTCCGGGTGTACCGGATCGACCGCTTCACGGCGGTCGACCCGGCGCCGTCCGACGAACGCTTCACCCGGCGCGAGGACTTCGACCTCCCGGCGTTCTGGGAGGACCGGGCGGAGCAGTTCGCGCGGTCGATCCTGCGGGCGGAGGTGGTGGTACGGGTCTCCCCCGAGGGCGCGCGGAGACTGCCGTACGCCGTCGATCCCACCGCCGCGAGGGAGGCGCTGGAGCTCTCGGCCGCACCGCACGACGACGCCGACGGGTGGGTGACGGTGACCCTGCCGGTGGAGTCCGAGGAGGTGGCCCACGGCCAGCTCGCGGGGCTGGGTCCCGAGGTGGAGGTGCTGGCGCCGCCGAGTCTGCGGGCACGGTTCGTGCGCGACGCGGCGCGACTGGGTGCGCTGTACGGGACGTGACCACGCGCTCCGCTCCACCAGGGAGATCACCTGCCGACCGGCTCGCGGAGTCCGGACCGTGGCCGGCGGCGCCGTACCGCCCATAACGATCTGCCCCTCTCCTGGTGACAATCCGCTGTACTCCACGTGCGCACCACCCGTCCAGGACCGATGCTTGACCCGTGATGGACGAGACGGAGTTCTGGGAGCTGGTGGACGCCACCCGCGAGGCCGCCGAGGGCGACCCCGAGGAGCAGGCGGACCTGCTCGTGGACCGGCTGCTCCTGCTGGATCCGGAGCTGGTGCTGGACTTCGCCCGTCATTTCGAGGCCCGCTACAACCGCGCGTACACCTGGGACCTGTGGGGCGCCGCGTGGGTGCTGCTCGACGGGGCGAGCGACGACGCGTTCGACTTCTTCCGGTGCTGGCTGATCGGCCAGGGCCGCGAGGTCTACGAGGGTGCCGTGCACGACGCCGACTCACTGGCCGACCTCATCGACGACTTCGACGACGAGATCGACGGCGACGGGGAGGAGCTGGGGTACGCGGCCGACGAGGCGTACGAGCAGCTCACCGGCACCGTCGCCCCCGACCTGGGGATTCCGCCGGCGCCCGCCGAGCCGCTGGGTGCGCCGCTCGACCTGGAGAACGAGGCCGTGCTCGCGGAACGCTTCCCGAAACTGCGGGAGAGGTTCCGGCAGGAGTGAGCGGGGTACGGCGAAGGGTGCCCCGTCCGCCGACAGACTTGATCCCCGTGAGGTCACCGTGGCTCGAATACCGTACCCGGAGCGTTCCGCCGAAGCCCTCGACAAGCTCCCCACCCCGCTGAACGCGTTCCGCATGCTGTCCCACGCCCCGGAGCTGACGGGCCCGGCGATCGACCTGGGGCTGGCGGTGCTCGGGTCCTCGTTGCCGGTGCGGTTGCGCGAGCTGGTGATCGTGGCGGTGGCGGCGCGCACGGACTGCGCGTACGGGGTCGTGCAGCACCGCCCGATCGCGCTGCACGCGGGGGTGACGGCCGAGCAGTTGGACGCCATCGTGGAACTCCGGGCGGAGGAAGGCGAGTTCGACGCGGCCGAGTCGACGGTACTGACCGCGACGGAGGAACTGCTGGCCCGGCGCACGCTCACCGACGACACATTGGGCTCGCTGCGCAAACACTTCACGGACCGTCAGGTCGTCGAACTGATCACGACGGTCGGGTACTACACGATGCTGGCCGGCCTGCTGAACGGCCTGGGCGTGGACATCGACCCGGTGGGCGAGCAGTACTGGGAACTGGGCCGGCACTGAGCGGCCGGATCACCCCTCGGCCGGGTCCCGCTGCGACAGCCGTACCCTCGCCCAGGTCTCCTCGTCCGCGGGGGTGTAGGTGGTGAGCTTGATCTCCGAGCGCTCGCCGAACCACAACTGCGTGTAGTCCAGCGTCAACAGGCCGGCCTCGGGGTGCAGATAGCGCTTCGTGAAGTTCTCCGGCGCCCGCACGTCGTGCTGCTCCCACAGGCGCTCGAAGTCCGGTGACTCCCGCCGCAGCCGTACGAGAAGGTTCTTCCAGCCGGGTTCGGCGGCGTGCGCGGCCATGCCGGCGCGGAAGCGTCCGGCCAGGCGCGCGGCGGAGTCCTCCCAGTCGAGGGTGGCGGTCCGCCACCTCGGTGAGGTGAACACCAGGAGCAGTTGGTTGCGGTCCTCGCGGGGCAGGTGTTCCAGTCCGCCGACCATCCACTCGTAGGTGCGGTTGTAGGCGAGCAGATCGAACCGGGCGTTGACCACGGCGGCCGGGATCGGCTCAAGTTGGCGCATCATCACCGTCATGGCGCCCGGGACGGCCCTGCTGTCGCGGTCGACCGGCGGCTCGGGGTGTCCGGCCAGGGTGGAGAGGTGGACGCGCTCGTACGGATCGAGGCGCAGCGTGCCCGCGATCGCGGCCAGCACCTGCTCGGAGACGTTGATGTCCCGGCCCTGCTCCAGCCACGTGTACCAGGTCACGCCCACGCCCGCGAGCTGCGCGACCTCCTCGCGGCGCAGCCCCGGGGTGCGCCGCCGGCCCGTGGCCGGCAGCCCCGCCTGCTCGGGCGAGATGCGCTCCCGCCTGCTGCGCAGGAAGGACGACAGTTCCCGCCGCCTGAGCCGCTGGTCGGTCGGCCGGTCCCGCCCGGCCTCCAAGGACGTCGTCATGCGTCCACTGTGCCACCGCTCGAAGCCTGTTACCAGTTGTTGCGGATACCTGGATAACCACGCTCTGGCACCCCCATGAGCCGGGCCGCAGAGTGGGGCTGTCAAGGCCGCACAGCACCGTTCCGGAGGTCACGCCATGCCCACCACCATGAGCCTCACGTCGACAGTCGCCCTCGTCACGGGCGCCAGCAGCGGTATCGGGCAGGCCACCGCCCGCCGGCTCGCGGCCGAGGGCGCCACCGTCGTGCTGGTCGCCCGCCGCCAGGACCGGATCGAGGTACTGGCCGAGGAGATCGCCGAAGACGACGGCAGGGCGGTCGCGTCGACCGCCGATCTGACCGATGCCGACGCGGCCGCCGCCGTCGTCGCCACCACCGTCGAGCGGTTCGGCCGGCTGGACGTCCTGGTCAACGCGGCCGGCGTCATGTTCACCGGGGACTCGGCGCGGGCTCCGCTGCGCGACTGGGAGCAGATGGTCGACATCAACGTCAAGGGACTGCTGTACGTCACCAAGGCCGCCCTGCCGCATCTGATCGAGGCCGCCGCCACGAGTCCGCGCCAGGTCGCCGACGTGGTCAACATCAGTTCGATCGCCGGCCGCTTCGCCATCCCCGCGGGCGCGGTCTACAACGCGACCAAGTTCGGTGTCACCGCGGCGACCGAGGCGTGGCGGCAGGAGTACGCGCGGCGCGACGTCCGCTTCTCCGTGGTCGAACCGGGCCTCACCGAGACCGAGTTGTTCGTCCACCAGCAGCAGGCGGTCCAGGAGCGCATGGCCGCCAGGTTCGCCGATGTCGAGAAGCTGCGCGCCGACGACATCGCCGAGGCCGTCGAGTACGTCGTCACCAGCCCGCGCCGCCGGGCCGTCGCCGAGATCGTCATCCGCCCCACCGACCAGGTCTGAGAAGGCGGTCCCGCTCCGGGCGTTCTAGGCGGCGCTGCGGCGACGGGTCGTGTCGGTCGGGATGTAGGCCTGGTTCTGGTCGGCCCGTACCGCGTGGTGCATCGGGGCCGCGTTGGCCTGGTCGAGCGCGGAGGCCGTGACGGCGGCCGGGCCGAGGATCACGGTCGCGACCGCGCAGACGACGGCCCAGGGCCCGCGGGCGGACTTGGTCCAACCGGCAGACTTCTCCGTGGTGTTGGTGTGACTGCTGTTCATTTTCCCCACCTCCAGTCAGTGCGTGTGCATGACGATAGGGAGCGTGCCTCGGGGGACCCGGTGAGTTGCCTGCGAGAAACCTGTGAGCGCGGCGCGGCCAAGTGTTCGCGCAGTTCACAGACTTGAGGTCTTGACCCGTGCCGTGCTGACCGGCTTACGGTGGCCGCCGCCGAACAGGAGCGCCGTGCCCATGACCAGCCCGTACGTGCAGGGGATCACCCGCGAGGAACACCTCGCGCATCTCCGGCTGCACCCGGACGCGAGCCATCTGCAGATCCCCGAGTGGGCCGACGTGAAGCCCGACTGGACCGCGGAGAGCGTCGGCTGGTTCGAGGGGGACACGCTGGTCGCCGTGGCCCTCGTGCTGTACCGGGCGTTCCCCGGCACCGGTCGCTCCCTCGCCTACCTCCCCGACGGCCCCGCCATCGACTGGCGGAGCCAGCGCCTCGAACGCTGGCTGGACCCGCTCCTCGCGCACCTGGAGAAGGAGGGCGCGTTCTCGGTCCGGATCGGCCCGCCGCTGGTGGTCCGGCACTGGGACGCGGCCACCGTCGCGGCGGGCGTCGCCGACCCCGCCGTACGGCATCTGCGGGATCTGCCGACGGACGGGATCGACGGCTACGCCCTGGACGCGGCGGACCGCCTCGAACGTCTCGGCTGGCGACGCTGCAAGGAGAACGAGAACAGCGGCTTCGGGCTCGGGCAGCCCCGCTACGGCTGTCGGATTCCCTTGACCGGCCGGTCCGTCGACGAACTCCGTCGCGGACTCGCCCCGCACTGGCTGCAGGCCCTGCAGACCGCCGAGGGGGGCGGTGTCGGGGTCTTCTGGGGCTCGGCCGACGATCTGCCGGCCTTCCACCGCCTGTACCGCGCCACCGCCGAACGGGACGGCTTCAAGGCCCGCCCCCTCGACTACTTCCGGCGTATGTGGCAGGCGCTCAACGCCGAGGAGTCCGACCGGATGCGGATCTACCTCGCCGAGTACGACGACGAGGTCCTGTCCTCTGCCCTCATGATCGGCGTAGGCCCCCGGGTCTGGCACTCCTACCCCGCCTCCGGCCGCCGGGGCCGCGAACTCCGCCCCAGCAGCATCCTGCTGTGGCGCATGCTCTGCGAGGCCCTGGACTCCGGCGCCGACACCTACGACCTCCGCTCCATCACCCCGTCCCTCGTCGCCGAGGACCGCCTAGTAGGCCGCCTCCTCTTCAAAACAGGCGCGGGCGGCCAGGCAGTGGAGTACCTGGGCGAATGGGAACGCCCGGTGGGCGCCCAAGGGAAAATGCTGCAACGGGCGCTGGCGGTCTATCTAGGCCGCAGATAAGGCTTCTAAGGGGCGCGGGGAACTGCGCGCCCAGCCCCCACCGAACCCGCACCCGACAACGAACCCAGCGGGGGTCCGGGGCGCAGCCCCCGGGGGACGGGACGGGCAGGGGCGGCGGGGGCGAGCTCACCGCCCCTGCAACCGCGCGGCCACCTCCCGAACCCCCGAAAGCCGCGCCAACAACGCCGCCCCCGGACAACTCGTCATGTACCCGTCCTTGTGCCCCGCGAGAGCGGGAAGAACCGCGGTCGTACCGGAGCGGTACCGACTGAGACTGTTGCTCGACACCAGCCGCGCCCTGCCGCGAGGATCGACATCCGCAAGCCCCAGTTTCCACGCCGCCAGCGCCGCGATCGCATCCGTCATCGCCTTCGGAACCGCCATCCCGGAGGTGAACGTCCCGATCGCCGCGATCCCGGTCGTACGGTGGTTGAACCCCTGCGTGTGCGCCCCGGTGACCGCCCGGTCGACACCGCCCGCGCGCCCCTCGTAGATCGTGCCGCACCGGTCGACGAGGAAGTTGTACCCGATGTCGTCCCAGTCCCGGACCCCGGTCTGACCGGCGTACAGGTACCGGATGATGCGGGGCGCGTCCGCGCAGTCGTACCCGTTCGGCGAATCCGTGTGGTGGACGAAGACGGCGACGACCTTGTCGTCGTAGCGCGGCGGCGGCTGCGCGTGCCGGGAGAGCGCGTCGAGCCAGGCCGAGCGGGGCACGATGCGCGGCCGGGGCGCGGTGTGCCGGAGCGCCGCGGGACGGGCCGCGACGGGGGCGTGCACGGCGGCGGTGGCACGGCGGCCGATGCCGTCGGCGCACAGCGCCAGCACGAGGACGGCGGCGAGGCCGGGGAGGCAGGCCAGCAGTACGAGCACCGGGCGGGGTATTCGCACCCGCCGCCGTCCTCGCGCACCCGGCGCTCTTCTCGGAACACGCATGATCACACTCTCGGCCGGAAACGCTCAGTCCGCGATGTGTGCTGTGCCACCCGGTGGAACCATCGTCCTGGTCCGGCACGTTTCTGGGGGTACACGCACGCGTGGCGGCTTCCCGTGGGCCACGCGCGCGTGACTGATCAGTGGGCCCGTTCCTCGCGTACTAAGGGTTCCGAGAGAAAGGCGGCTCCGTGGACCTGCTCGACCTGCTGTTGTTGCTGGTGATCCTCGCCTACGCGGCGTCCGGGTACCGGCGCGGCCTCGTCGCCGGATGTGTGTCGCTCGCCGGGTTCGTGGGCGGTGCGGTCGTCGGCGTGTGGGTGCTGCCGTGGGTGATGGATCTGGTGACACCGGGGACGACGGCGGCGACGGTGACCGCCGTGCTCACCGTGCTGGTGCCGGCGGTGGTCGGGCACGAACTGGCGGGGCGGCTGGCGCTGAAGCTGCGCAAGGAGCTGGACCGGGGGCCGCTGCGGGTGGCCGACGGGATCGGCGGGGCGGCGGCGAACTCGGTGGCGGTGATGATCGTGGCGTGGGTGGCCGCGAGCGTCCTGGGCGCCTCCTCGTCGGCGATGGTCACGACGGCGATCCGGGACTCGACGCTGCTGGGCAGCGTGCAGAAGCTGATGCCGGACACGACACCCGCGTGGTTCTCGCGGGCGACCTCCGCGCTCACCGAGGCGGGCTTCCCACAGGTCTTCAACCCGTTCGAGAACGAGTCGACGGCCGAGGTCGCCAAGCCCACCGGCGACAGCGTGACGGCGAGCGCGACGAACGCCGCCAAGCGGAGCACGGTCAAGATCGAGGGCTCCTCGGGCACCCAGGGCCGCGAGGGCAGCGGCTTCGTGTACGCGCCGCAGCACGTGATGACCAACGCGCACGTGGTGGCGGGCATCGACGACCCGACCGTCCGCATCGGCGGGGTCGGCCGGTCGTACGAGGCACGGGTGGTGCTCTTCGACCCGAACAAGGACGTCGCCGTGCTGTACGTGCCGGGGCTGAAGGCACCTGTCCTGCGCTTCGACGACAGCGCGGAACGCGGCAACTCGGCCGTGGTCGCGGGCTATCCGCAGGACGGCGACCTGAACCTCCAGGCCGCGACCGTCGCCAACCGCGTGAACGCGACCGGGCAGAACATCTACAACGACGGGACCGTCACCCGCGAGATCTACTCGATCCGCTCCACGGTCCGCCCCGGCAACTCCGGCGGCCCGCTCCTGACGACCGGCGGCAAGGTCTACGGCGTGGTCTTCGCCCGCTCCACCTCGGACGACGAGACGGGGTACGTGCTGACGGCCGACGAGGTCTCCGGGGACGCGAAGAGCGCGGCGACCGCGACGGCGGAGGTCGACACGGGCGACCTGGTCACCTCGTAGGTCACAAGGACCGTCCCATCAGCACGTCGTCGACGTACTCCCCGTCGAGCAGGAACTCCTCCGGCAGCACGCCCTCGACCGCGAACCCCTCGGCCGCGTAGAGCTTCCGCGCCGGGGTGTTGTGCCCGAGCACGCGCAGCGTGAGCCGCCGGGCGCCGCGCCGCCCGGCCTCCTCGACGGCGGCCCGGACCAGCGCCCGGCCGACCCCGTGCCCGCGCGCGTCCTCGGCGACGGCGAGCCCCTGGATCTGCCGGACGTGCGTGTTGCAGGCGAGCGGGCTGGCGAAGGCCAGCCGGATGTAGCCGACGATCCGGCGGTCGAGTTCGGCGACCAGATGGTCCTCGGGCGCGTGCCGCTCGTCGAAGAAGGGGCCGTACGGCGGCTGCGGGCGCGGCATGACCGCGTGCAGGTGCGACCAGGTCGCGCGGTCCAGCGCGCCGAGTTCCTCGTCGTCGTCGGGCAGGGCGGTGCGTATGTACGGCTCGGACATACGAGCCACACTACGGCGGGGGCCGTGCCGTCCTCATGGGGCTTTTATGGATCAACGAGGCAGGATGGGCGCCATGGAACGCTCGCGAATCGCGGTGACCGGCGCCTCCGGTCTGATCGGCAGCGCACTGGTGCGGTCCCTGACCGCGGACGGTCACGAAGTGGTGCGCCTGGTGCGGCGGGCCGCCCGGGGCGCCGACGAGGTCTGCTGGGACCCCGAGGGTGAGTACGTCGACGCGGCGGCGCTCGACGGCTGCGACGCCGTGGTCAACCTGGCCGGTGCCGGCGTCGGCGACCACCGCTGGACGGACGCCTACAAGAAGACGGTCCGCGACAGCCGCGTGCTCGGCACGGCGGCGCTCGCGGAGGCCGTGGCCGCGCTGGACCGGCCGCCGCGGGTATGGGTGAACGGCAGCGCGATCGGCTTCTACGGCGAGACGGGCGACCGCGCCGTGGACGAGGACGCGCCTCCGGGCGACGGTTTCCTGCCCTCGCTGTGCGTGGAGTGGGAGGAGGCGACGGCGCCCGTGCAGGAGGCGGGCGTCCGGACCGTGTTCGCGCGGACCGGTCTGGTCGTGGCGAAGGACGGCGGAGCGTGGGCCAAGCTGTTCCCCCTGTTCAAGGCTGGTGTCGGGGGGCGGTTCGGCGACGGGCGGCAGTACTGGTCGTTCGTCGCGCTGCACGACGAGGTCGCGGCGATCCGGCATCTCATCGACACCGAGGGCCTGTCGGGACCGTTCAACCTCACCGCCCCGAATCCGCTGACGAACCGTGAGATCACGGCCGCGATGGGCCGCGTCATGCGCCGCCCGTCCCTCTTCACGGTGCCGGCGCCCGCGCTGAAGCTGGTGCTCGGCGAGATGTCGGGGGATGTGCTGGGGAGCCAACGGGTGCTGCCGAAGCGGCTGTTGGAGTCCGGGTTCACCTTCGCGTTCCCGGAGATCGAGGGGGCGATCCGGGCGGCTCTGTGACCGTCCGGGACCCGACCTACCGCGCATGGTGACGCACGGCGACCGTATGCGACCGCCGTGCGACCGTGCCCTGCGTATGCGCGACTTCCCTTCACCGATCACGGCCCTAACCTCGACGCGAACTCGGGTATCCCTGGAGGCTGTTGGGGGCATGACGCTTCCACCGGCCGCGCAACCCTGAGGAGGGGCACGTGCTTGAGCACGCGTACCAGGCGGACGTCGTCGTCGTGGGGGCCGGGGTCGCCGGACTCGCCGCGGCACATCGGCTGATCAGCGCAGGAGTAACGACCGTGGTCCTGGAGGCCGCCCCTTACGTGGGCGGCCGTATGTCGACCGAGAAGGTCGACGGTTTCCGGCTCGACCGGATCGGGCAGCTCCTGTCCACCTCATACCCCGAACTACGCCTCACCCCGGGCCTCGACGCCCTGGTCCTGCGCCCCTTCGCCCCGGGCGTCCTCCTCCACAGCGACGGCCGCCACCACCGCGCGGGCACCCCGGCGCCCGGAGGGAGCGCATGGGGCGCACTCCACGCGGTACGCGCCCTGGCGAGCGCCCCCAGGGTGGGGGCGGTACCGCGGGTGCGGACAGGGTCCGCGTGGGGCGGGGCAGGCGCTTCCGGACGCGGGCCGACGCTCAGGGACCGTACGGACTCCTCCTGGGGCGGCCCCGCGCTCAAGGACCGCCCCGTGGGCACCCGGAGGGCCGCCGCAGTCCCCCGCTCCCGGACCGGTGCCCCCCTCGGCGGCCCCGTCGACCAGGCCCGGCTCGGGGCCGCGCTCACCCGTCTCGCGGCGACGCCTGTCGAACGGCTGCTGTCCCGGCCCGAGTTGCCCGCCGGCCAGGCGCTCGCGGCGCGTGGGGTGCCCGCGCGGACCATCGACGGGTTTCTGCGCCCGCTGCTCGCCGCGCTGCTGTGCGACCCGGAGCTGACCACCTCCAGCCGGTGCGCCGACCTCGCGCTGCGCGCCTTCGCGGGCGGGCGGCTGTGCCTGCCGGAGGGCGGCGCGGAGATGCTGCCCGAGGTGCTGGCCGCCGCGCTGCCGCCGGGCACCGTGCACACCGGCGTGCGCGTCACCGCCGTATCGACGACCTCGGTGACCACCGCCGAACACGGCGAGATCCACTGCCGGGCCGTCCTCGTCGCGACGGACGCACGCGCGGCGGCCGAACTCCTGCCCGGCCTGCGCGTACCGGACTTCCACCAGGTGACCGTCGTACACCACACGACCGACGACCCGCCCGCCACCGGAGCCGCCCTGCTCGTCGACTCCGACCGCGGCGGCCCGGTCGCGCACACCGCGATCGTCAGCGAGGTCGACCCGAGCCGCGCCCCCGCCGGCCGCGCCCTCGTCTCCTCGACGGTCCTCGGCCCTCCCCCGCCGGACGTCGAGACCGCCGTACGCACGCATCTCGCACGCCTCTACGGCACCTCGACCGCCCGCTGGGAGACCCTCGCCGTCCACCACACCGCCACAGCCGTCCCGGCGATGCGCCCACCACACGATCTACGCCGCCCCGTACGGCTGTTGGCCGGCCTGTACGTGTGCGGCGACCACCGGGACACGAGCACGGTGCAGGGCGCACTGCACTCGGGACACCGAGCGGCGAAGGCACTGCTGACGGACTTGGGCGCGGCGGGCTCGATGCACAGGGCGGAACAGATCCAGGCAACACAGGCCGCCTGAAACGCCCCAGGGGCGCGGGGAACTGCGCGACCAGCCACAACGGACCCGCGCAGGCCCCACGCACCGCCACCGTCACGGCGAGGGCCTCACCCGAACGCCGCGACCTTGTCGCGATACCCCCGCACCGGCGCAGCGTCCTTGTACGGCTCGAGCCGCCGCTCGAAGTCCCGCACATATTCGATCGCCCGCACCGACCGCATCTCCGCCGCCTGCCCCGCCGCCTCCGCCCCCAGCGCGCACGCCTGATCGAGCTCACCGAGCCCGAGCCGCGCGGAGGCGAGCACGACCCGGCAGAACAGCCGGCTGCGGGCGAACGCGGGCGCCCGCAGTTGCAGCGAGCGCTCCGCGTGCTGTGCGGCGGCCCGGAACTGCTGAAGATCCCGGTGCGCGTGCCCGAACTCGTCGGCGAGCTGCGCCTCGTCGAAGAACCGCGCCCAGTACGGCACTTCGTCCCCGGCCCGCGCCGCCTCGAGGGCGCGCTCGGCCCGCACGAGCGCGGAGGTGCACGCCCGCACCTCCCCGAGCACCCCGTGCGCCCGCGCCTCCACGGAGTGCAGCAGCGCCTGCACGACGGGGGGCGCGCTGGTACCGACCCCCTGCTGCGCCACCCGCGCGAGCTGCACGGCCTCGCGCCCGTGCCCGAGGTACACGGCCTGCCTGCTCATGGTCATGAGGACGTACGAGCCGTAGGCCCGGTCCCCGGCCGCCTGCGAGAGCCGCAGCGCCTGCACGAAGTACCGCTGTGCGAGCCCGTGCGCGGCGATGTCGTACGAGGTCCAGCCGGCGAGCCGGGTGAGGTCGGCCGCCGCGGCGAACAGGCGTCGGCCGGTCTGTTCGCCGTAGGTGCCGCGCAGCATCGGCTCGGTCTCGTGCTCCAGGTAGCGCACGAGGGCCTGCCGGGCGTGGCCGCCGCCGTAGGCGTTGTCGAGGGTGCGGAAGAGTTCGCCGACCGAGCGGAGCGCGGAGATGTCGCCGCCGGTGACCTTCTGGCCGGGGCCGCGCTCGCCGGCCCCGCGCTGCCGGGGTACGGCGGGGCGGCCCTGCGGGGGTACCCGGTTGGCGGGTTCGGCGCGGCCGACCCGCTCGTCGGCGCGGCCGATCAGCCAGTCCCGGCTGGGCACGACGAGACCGGCCGGGGTGAAGGCGATCTTGCGCAGCTCGGCGTGGCTGCCGGAGTCCTTGCGCCACAGCCCGCTGACGATGTCGACGGCCTCCTCGGGGGTCGCGGCGAATTCGAGCCCGGCGTACACCGGCGCGCAGGCGTCGAGGCCGAGGTCCTGCGCGGTGAGCCGGCGCCCGAGCCGGCGGGTGAAGACCTCGGCGATGAGGGCGGGGGTGGTGCCTCTGGGCTGCTGGCCGCGCAGCCATCGGGTGACGGACGTCTTGTCGTATCTCAGGTCGAGTCCGTGCTCAAGACCGAGCTGGTCCACGCGACGGGCGAGACCTGCGTTGGAGAACCCCGCTTCTGCGATGAGCGCGGCGAGCTGACGGTTGGGAGTGCGCTGCGCGGGTCGTTCCGTCATCTGCGGTGCGGTCTCCTGCCTTTCGGGCCTCACAGAGGCCGATGCGACCCCTGCTGCCCGGATTGCCTGTGAGCAGCCCTTTTGGCCTCGTGAACGGCGCGAATGTAGCGGAGCGTAAGCGGCTCGTCGCACATTCCGACGTGCATTCATCCGATCGTGTGAGGATTGGTCGTAGGGCTGACGGTCCCGGCCGCCCGGTGGGGTGTCAGCGGTCGGTCGTACAGTGGCGTAGGCATGTTTCGTGCCTTACGACTCGTGGGTGCTGTGAGGGAGGCGCTTGCCGTGGGTGAGTTGCGGTTCGTCCGGATGGGGTTCGGCGCGGACGCCGTCGAGTACCAGAAGGCGTGGGACGAGCAGCGCCGGGTGCACGCGGCCCGCTTCGAGGACGCGGTCCCCGACACCGTGCTGCTCCTGGAGCACCCGCCCGTGTACACGGCGGGCCGCCGCACGCAGGACAACGAGCGCCCGCTCGACGGCACGCCGGTCATCGACGTCGACCGCGGCGGCAAGATCACCTGGCACGGCCCCGGCCAGCTCGTCGGCTACCCGATCCAGAAGCTGCCCCGCCCGGTGGACGTCGTCGCGCACGTCCGCCGCCTGGAGGAGGCGCTGATCCGCGTGTGCGCGGAGTTCGGCGTGGAGACCAGCCGGGTCGAGGGCCGCAGCGGGGTGTGGGTGCTCGGCGATCCGGTGGAGCAGCGGCCGTCGATCGGCGGGCTGTCCCTCGATTTCGACCCCCGTCTCCATGACGAGGAGTTCGACCCCCGGATGAACGGCCCGGAGTACGCGCCCTCGAACGCCGGCCAGCGCCGCGAGGACCGCAAGATCGCCGCGATCGGCATCCGCGTGGCCAAGGGCGTCACGATGCACGGCTTCGCGCTGAACGTGAACCCGGACAACCGCTGGTTCGACCGCATCATCCCGTGCGGCATCCGCGACGCGGGCGTGGCCTCGCTCGCGGCCGAGCTGGGCCGGGACGTCACGATCGACGAGGTCCTGCCGGTGGTCGAGCGTCACCTGAAGGACGTACTGGAGCACGCGGACCTGAAACCGCGGATCGTGGAGAAGGCGACCGCCTGACCCGGGAATGTGACTTTCCGCCCTGAGGTTGGCCTCAAGGCGGGGGGCTGGAATCACGGGCGTACCCTGGTGTACGCCGAAGAATCGAAGCTACAGGGAGCCGATGTGTCCGCAGTCGCACCCGACGGACGCAAGATGCTGCGCCTGGAGGTCCGGAACGCCCAGACCCCCATCGAGCGCAAGCCCGAGTGGATCAAGACCCGGGCGAAAATGGGTCCCGAGTACACGAAGATGCAGGCGCTCGTGAAGAGCGAGGGCCTGCACACGGTCTGCCAGGAAGCCGGCTGCCCGAACATCTACGAGTGCTGGGAGGACCGCGAGGCGACCTTCCTCATCGGCGGCGACCAGTGCACCCGGCGCTGCGACTTCTGCCAGATCGACACCGGCAAGCCCGAGGCCCTGGACCGCGACGAGCCGCGCCGCGTGGGCGAGTCCGTGGTCACGATGGACCTGAACTACGCCACGATCACCGGCGTCGCCCGCGACGACCTGGAGGACGGCGGCGCCTGGCTGTACGCGGAGACGGTCCGTCAGATCCACCAGCAGACGGAGTCCCGCGAGGGCGGCCGTACGAAGGTCGAACTGCTCGCCCCCGACTTCAACGCGGTCCCCGAGCAGCTCGCCGAGGTCTTCTCCTCCCGCCCCGAGGTCTTCGCGCACAACGTCGAGACGGTCCCGCGCATCTTCAAGCGCATCCGCCCCGGCTTCCGCTACGACCGCTCCCTCAAGGTCATCACCGAGGCCCGCGACTACGGCCTGGTCACCAAGTCGAACCTGATCCTCGGCATGGGCGAGACCCGCGAGGAGGTCAGCGAGGCGCTGCGCCAACTGCACGAGGCGGGCTGCGAGTTGGTCACGATCACGCAGTATCTGCGGCCTTCGGTGCGTCACCACCCCGTGGAGCGCTGGGTGAAGCCGCACGAGTTCGTCGAACTCAAGGAGGAGGCCGAGCAGATCGGCTTCTCCGGTGTCATGTCCGGCCCGCTGGTGCGGTCTTCGTACCGGGCCGGGCGCCTCTACCAGATGGCGATCGAGAAGCGCGGCGCGTACGTCGCCTCCCAGGCGGTCTGAAGCAAGGCCGTGTGAATTCGCGCACAAGCAGCTACTCGCCAGTAGCGCCCACCGTCGGCGCGGTCCTGACCGTCCTCCCAGTTGAGGGCGTTCATCAGGGCCGCGTCAGCGTTTCGGCCCTCCGCATCAAGGCTTCATTGGCGTTTGACCGGTCGGTCACGCCCTGGTAACACCAAACAGTGACACTCGACTTACAGCACGTAGCCCCATACCCAGAGCCGTTCCGAGGGGGGACCTCCACGATGCAGGCCGCACCCGTCCGCGCCACCGCCATCCCGTCCGTCACCGACGCCCTGCGCGCCGTCGAGTCGCTGCTGATGAGCGGCGGCCAGCGCACCGCCCGCCGCAACGCCTGGACCTCCGTGCTGGAGGACCGCCGCCGCGCCAAGGACCGCGTCGAGGCACAGCTCGTCCTGGAGCAGTCCCTCACCTCGCACTCCTGACTCCCCCTCGTCCGGGCACCGCCGTCGTCGGCGCTCCGGGAGCCACGTAGACTCGTGGCATGGCGAGGAAGGACACGACAGCGGACAACGCTGCGAACCCCGGACGACTCAAGCAGATCGTCCTGACGTACAAGATGACGCGCAAGGCCGACAAGACGATCGGTCTTGTACTCGCGGCTGTCGGAATTGTCACCTTCGGTGTCTTCCTCGCGATCGGCTTCTTGCTCGGTCACCCCATCTATCTGGGCATTCTCGGCCTGCTGCTCGCCTTCCTCGCGACGGCGATCGTCTTCGGACGACGTGCCGAGCGGGCCGCCTTCGGGCAGATGGAGGGTCAGCCGGGCGCAGCCGCCGCGGTACTGGACAACATCGGCCGGGGCTGGACGACGACTCCGGCGGTGGCGATGAACCGCAGCCAGGACGTGGTGCACCGCGCGGTCGGCAAGGCCGGCATCGTGCTGGTGGCCGAGGGCAACCCGAACCGGGTGAAGTCCCTGCTGGCCGCCGAGAAGAAGAAGATGAACCGCATCGTCGCGGACGTCCCGGTGCACGATGTGATGGTGGGCACCGGCGAGGGCCAGATCCCGCTGAAGAAGGTCCGTACGACGATGCTGAAGCTGCCGCGCGTCCTGACGGGCCCGCAGGTGACGGCGACCAACGACCGTCTGCGCGCGATGGGCGACCTGATGAGCAACATGCCGTTGCCGAAGGGCCCGATGCCGAAGGGCATGAAGCTCCCGAAGGGCGGCGGCAAGGCCCGCTGAGCCACGGGCCGGAGCCCCCGGCCGCCGAGGCTCAGGCCAGCGTCCTGAACCCGCGGTCGTAGTACACCATCGGGGAGCCCTCCCCCAGTCGCACACCCGTCACCCGGCCGATCAGGACCGTATGGTCCCCGGCCGGGTGTCGTGCGTGTGCGGCACAGTCCAGTTCGGACAGGGCGCGTTCGACCGTCGGCAGTCCGTCCGGGCTGAGGCCGAGGCCCTCGGACGCGAACTTGTCGGTGCCCTTCGTGGCGAAACGCAGGGCGAGCGGGCGGTGGGCCGGGGCCAGCACGCTCACCGCGAAGCGGTCGCAGCGCTCGAACGACGGTGCCGAGTCCGCCGAGTTGGCCAGGCACACCAGCACCATCGGCGGCTCCAGCGAGACCGAGCAGAAGGAGCTGGCGGTGAATCCGCGCGGTGTGCCGTCCCCGCAGCGGGTGGTGACCACCACCACGCCCGAGGGGAAGCGGGCCATCGCGGCCCGGAAGTCCTCGGGTGCCACCGCGGCTTCGGCTTCCAGTACTTCCTGACGCTCCGTCATGGCGGTGCACCACCTGTTGGCCTCTGCGGGCCTTCGTGGAGGCCGCCGCGAGTTCAGTGGCCTCGGGACGGCCTCGGACACGGCTCACCGACGGTGATCGAGATCGTCACCCGGCTCCAGATCGACTATGCGGTCACCACCGGGGACCGGCAACTGGGGCCGGAGGCCGAGGCGGGGCCGGTCACCTGGCCGTGACCGGTCCCGAGGCCGGGGGCCGGGCCGGGGTGGGCCGGGGTGGGGCAGGCCGGGGCAGGCCGGGGCAGGCCGGGGCGGGATCGAGACCGGAGCCAGGACCG
>NZ_BARG01000132.1 GCF_000376565.1 Streptomyces hokutonensis
GACATCCTCAGCCCCCAACTGCCCACCCTCCACCGGAAACCCAACGCCCTCGGCGTCGCCGTGGAGCCCGTCAGCCTCGGTCCGTGGACCGTCGCCCCGGCCGTGAAGCCCTTCGCCCTCGTCGTGAAGCCCTTCGCCCTTGTCGTGGAGCCCCTCAGCCTCGGCCACGTACCCCCGCCCCCGCGCGCGGTTCGACCACTCCCCCCACCGTGAACCCGATCACCGCGCCGCCGCCCTCGCGTCGTAGGGCGAAGGGGGATCCGGCGTGGGCGAGGGCCACCTCGCGGACGATGGAGAGGCCGAGGCCGGAGCCGGGGAGGGAGCGGGCGTCGGCGGCGCGGTAGAAGCGGTCGAAGATGCGGAAGAGGTCGGTCTCGGAGACTCCGGGGCCTCGGTCCAGGACCTCTACGCGGACCGTGCCGGGGCGAGCCGGGCCCGAGACCGCGATCTCGATCGGGGTCTGGCCCGCGCGGTCGAACTTGGCCGCGTTCTCGACCAGGTTGGAGATCGCGCGCTGGAGCATGCCGGGGCGGCCGTCGGTCGTCGTGTCGCCGCTCGCGCGGACGGTGATGTCGCGGCCGGTGCGGCGGCGGGCCAGGACCGCGACGTCCTCGGCGATGTCGGCGAGGTCGACCTGCTGGGGCGGTTCGGTGTCGGACTGGCCGGCCGCGAGGTCGACCAACTCGTTGACGAGGTCGGTGAGTTCGCGGGCCTCCTGCGAGAGGTCGGCGACCAGTTCCTCGCGGGTCCCGGGCGGGAGTTCGTCCATGCGGCGGAGCAGGGAGATGTTCGTGCGCAACGACGTGAGGGGGGTGCGGAGTTCGTGGCCCGCGTCCTGGATCAGGCGGCGCTGGTCCTCCTCCGACTGCGCGAGCCGGCCGAGCATCCGGTCGAAGGCGCGACCCAGGCGGCCCACCTCGTCGTAGCCGGTGACGGGGACCTGCACGCCGAGGCGGCGGGTGCGGGCCACGTCCTCGGCCGCCGCGGTGAGGATGATGAGGCGGCGCGTGATGCGCCTGGCCAGCCACCAGCCGCACAGGCCGGCCAGTACCACGACCGCCGCCATCAGCACGAACGTCCGCTGCTGCAAGGCCCGCAGCAGATCCTCCGTGTCGCTGAACTCCTGCGCCACCTGCACCGCCCCCTGCCCGCGGCCGAGCGAGACGGTCGCGATGCGGTACACGTCCTCGGCGACGGCGACGTCCTTGTGCTCGACCGTCTTCCCGGCCACCTTCTCGCCCGCGACCGCCCGGTCGTCACCGGTGACGGGCAGCGCCGGGCTGCCGCTGTCGAGGACACCGCCGGCCGGCCCGAGCACCTGCACGTCCGTACGGGCCGGCCGCACGATGTCGTGGCCTGGCGCGGAGGAGGAGAAGTCGTCGGGCGTCATCTGGTGCGTGCGCACCTCGTCCTGCAGGTCCTGGACGACCTGGTCGAACACGGATTCCTGGTCGACGCGGACCAGCCGGGCCGCCGCGCCGTAGGAGAGCACGCCGACGAGGAGGGTGACGGCGGCGGTCACCGCCGCGAAGGACAGCACGAAGGTCGTACGGAGCGAGACGAGTCTCGGCCGCCGGGCGGCCACCAGCCGCCGCAGGCGGCCCACTCAGTCCTCCCGCAGCACGTAACCCACGCCACGCACCGTGTGGATCAGCTGCGGTGCGCCGGGCTCGTCGAGCTTGCGGCGCAGATAGCCGACGTAGACGGCGAGGTTCTTGGAGCCGGGGCCGAAGTCGTAGCCCCAGATGCGGTCGTAGATCGTGGAGTGGTCGAGGACGATGCCCGCGTTGCGCACCAGCAGTTCGAGGAGTTCGAACTCGGTGCGGGTCAGCTCCAGTTCGCGGGTCCCGCGCCAGACGCGGCGGGCCTGGAGGTCCATGCGCAGACCGGCCGCCGAGATCTGCTTGTCGGAGGCGGAGGAGGAGAACGGCGAGGACGGCGACGGGGACTGCGGCTCGTCCCGGAGTACGTCGCCGGGCGCGCCCGGGACGCCGTTCGCCGGGACCGGGCTGGTGCGGCGGAGCAGGGCGCGCAGCCTCGCGAAGACCTCCTCGACGTCGAAGGGCTTCACCACGTAGTCGTCGGCGCCCGCGTCCAGGCCCGCGATGCGGTCGGCGGTCTCCACGAGGGCGGTCAGCATGAGGATCGGGGTGCGGTCGCCCTCGGCGCGCAGTACCCGGCAGACCTGGAGGCCGTCGATGCCGGGCATCATGACGTCGAGAAGCAGCACGTCCGGTGGGGTGCGGTGGGCCTGCGCGAGCGCCTCGACACCGTCGGCGACCGCGGTCACCTGGTAGCCCTCCAGGGTCAGGGCCCGCTCCAGGGCATGACGGATGGCACGGTCGTCTTCGGCGAGCAGCACAGTCTGGGGCACGTCCCCCAGTGTGCCAAGGCCTCCGGCGGTTGACCGGTGGGGGCAGGTCTACGATCACCCTTTTTACCTGCCTCTCACCGTGGTGGACGCAACCCGGTGCCAGCTCCTACCGTCTTCTCACGGTCGGCTGGTGCGGGCGTCCCTGGGGGCTCCGCCCCCAGACCCCCATCGGCCCTGAAGGGGCCTCGTCCTCAAACGCCGGACGGGCTGGATAGTGCCGCACGGGATCAAAGGGTGCCGGACGGGAACAGAGGGCGCAGGCCGGACGAGATGGCACGCCCCCAGCGGACAGGCGGGAATCCGGGACGACGGAACCTCGGCCTCACCCACCAGACAGGCCGGATTTCGCCAGCCGGGATCAAAGGGTGCCGGCCGGGCGAGAATGCGCGCCCCCCAGCGGGCGGCTGGGGGTTCGGGACGGCGGGACCTCGACCTCACGCATCGGACGGGCCGGATGATGCCAGCCGGTGCCCAGAAGCGCGCCCGAAGGTCACGCGCCCGACGAAACCGACAGCGCCGCCAGCTGCTCCGCGAACGGTACGACCGTCTGCTTCTTCTCCGGGCGGGCCGTCGACAGGCCGGACATCAGCGCGCCCAGCTCCCCCGCCGCCCGGTCGATCCGCTCGGGCAGGCCCTCCGCGCCCCAGTCCTCGGAGGCGGCGTAGACACCGGTCGGGACGACCACGGCCCGCAGGTACGCGAACAGTGGGCGAAGGGCGTGCTCCAGTACCAGCGAGTGGCGTGCGCTGCCGCCCGTCGCCGCGATCAGTACCGGCTTTCCGGTCAGCGCGTCCTTGTCCAGGACGTCGAAGAAGGACTTGAAGAGTCCGCTGTACGACGCGGAGAACACCGGGGTGACGACGATCAGCCCGTCGGCCTCCGTCACCGCGTCCAGCGCGGCGGCGAGGGAACGGCCGGGGAAGCCGTTGGTGAAGTTGTGCGCTATCTCCACGGCGAGGTCGCGCAGCTCCACGACCTGGATGTCGACGGGGGTCCGGCGGTCCACCGCCGCTGCCAGCCGGTCGGCCAGCAGACGGGTGGACGAGGGGACGCTCAGCCCCGCCGAGACGACTACGAGCTTCATGCGACGGTCACCTTCTCCGAAGCGGCTGCGAGCAGCGACTGATGGGTCGGTGCCTCCGGCACCTCCGCCGGGCGGTTCACCGCGAACTCCTTGCGCAGGACCGGTACGACCTCCTCGCCCAGCAGGTCGAGCTGCTCCAGGACGGTCTTCAGCGGCAGGCCCGCGTGGTCCAGCAGGAACAGCTGACGCTGGTAGTCGCCGGCGTAGTCCCGGAACGCGAGGGTCTTCTCGATGACCTCCTGCGGGGAGCCGACGGTCAGCGGGGTCTGGTCGGTGAAGTCCTCCAGGGAGGGCCCGTGGCCGTAGACCGGGGCGTTGTCGAAGTACGGGCGGAACTCGTTCACCGCGTCCTGGGAGTTCTTGCGCATGAAGACCTGGCCGCCGAGGCCGACGATGGCCTGCTCCGGCGTGCCGTGGCCGTAGTGCGCGTACCGCTCCCGGTACAGCTCGACCATCCGCTTGGTGTGGTCGGCCGGCCAGAAGATGTTGTTGTGGAAGAAGCCGTCGCCGTAGAAGGCGGCCTGTTCGGCGATCTCGGGCGAGCGGATCGAGCCGTGCCAGACGAACGGCGGTACGTCGTCCAGCGGGCGGGGCGTGGAGGTGAAGCCCTGGAGCGGGGAGCGGAACTTGCCCTCCCAGTTCACGACGTCCTCGCGCCACAGGCGGCGCAGCAGGGCGTAGTTCTCGATGGCGAGGTTGATGCCCTGCCGGATGTCCTGCCCGAACCAGGGGTAGACCGGGCCGGTGTTGCCGCGGCCCATCATCAGGTCGACCCGGCCGTCGGCCAGGTGCTGGAGCATCGCGAAGTCCTCGGCGATCTTCACCGGGTCGTTGGTGGTGATGAGGGTGGTGGAGGTGGAGAGGATCAGCTTCTCGGTGCGGGCCGCGATGTAGCCGAGCATCGTCGTCGGGGACGAGGGCACGAACGGCGGGTTGTGGTGCTCGCCGGTCGCGAAGACGTCGAGCCCGACCTCCTCGGCCTTCAGCGCGATGGCGACCATGGCCTTGATGCGCTCACGCTCGGTCGGCGTCCGTCCGGTGGTCGGGTCCGGTGTGACGTCGCCGACGCTGAAGATCCCGAACTGCATGGTCGTTCACCCTCCAGGTTGTTGATTATTCAACTATACCCTCCAACGGCCACCCCGCCGCACATATTCCGGCCCCCGGGACGCGGCCCTCCGCCCACTGTCAGTGCCTCGTCCTACGATCCCGACATGGCCGCCGCACGCCGTGACACCCGAGGAATCGTCGACCCCGCCGAACTCCTCACCCGCGTCCGCTTCCGCCGCCCCGAACCCGCCCCGCCCCTGCGCCCGTACGTCGAGCACTACTGGCTGATCGACTGGGACCTCACCGAGCCCTACGTCTCCCACGTCGTCCCGCACCCGGCCGTGCACATCGTCTTCCAGCGGCTCGCCGGCGAGGACGCCTTCGTCGAGATCGCGGGCATCCCGCACGGCCTCTTCGCCCAGAAGCTGGAGGGGCGGGGGCGGGTGTGCGGGATCAAGTTCCGGCCGGGTGCCTTCCGGACCGTCGCCCCCGACCGCCCGGTGTCGGAGTGGACGGGGGCGCGGGTGCGGCAGCCCGAGGTGTTCCCGGACACCGACCCCGCCACCGTCCTCGACCCGCCCGACGAACGCGACCGCGTCGCCGCACTCGACGCCTTCCTGCTCGCCCTCGGCCCCCGCCCGGACCCGCAGGCCGAACTGGCCACCACCCTCGTCGACCGCATCCGCGCCGACCGCACGATCCGCCGCGTCACCGACTTCGCCCGCGCCGAGGGCCTGTCCGTACGACTGCTCCAGCGCCTCTTCGCCGCGTACGTCGGCGTCGGCCCCAAGTGGGTCATCCTGCGCTACCGCATCCACGAGGCCCTGGAGCGCGCCGGCGCCGACGAACCCGTGGACTGGGCGGGCCTCGCCGCCGACCTGGGCTACGCCGACCAGGCCCACCTGGTCCGCGACTTCACGTCGACGGTCGGGGTGTCCCCCACGGCGTACGCGCAGAGCGCACAGGGGGCGCCGGGCGGGCGCTGACCGACACCTGCGGGGCCGGGTCCACCGCACGCTGATAGTTTTCGCAGCGGTCGGACAAGAGCGGGGAGTGAGACCTGATGAACCGAGCTCAGGCCCTGGTCCGCTGGTCCACCGCGGACAACAACCCCGTCCAGGTCTTCGGCACCGCGGTAGCCGTCACCGTCGGCGCGGTCACCGTACGCCCGACCGGGGCGTCCGGTACCGGGCTCGCCGTGCTGTGTCTGCTCGTCCTGGTGTCGCTGCTGCTGTGCACCCGGCTCATCCCCGAAGGCCACTTCTCACCGGGTGCGCAGCTCGCCGTGCTGTGCGCCTGGTCGGCGGGGGCCGCCGCGCTGATGGGCCTGGACCGCTCCGGGGCCTCGGCGCTGTTCGCGTACTTCGCCACCGGCCACGCCGGTTACCGCCTCGACAGCCGCCGCTCACTGCCCTTCGCGGCGGCCACCAGCGCCCTGTGCGCCGGTGTGCTGCTGCTGCCGTGGGGCGCCCACGGCACCTCGTGGATCGTCGGCGCCTTCACCGGTGTCAGTGTGCTGGTCGGTATCTCCAACCGGGCCCACACCGCCGCGCTGCGCTCCGCGCGGGCCGCCGCCGAGCAGGCCGAGCTGGCCGCGCGGGCCGTGGCGCGGGCGGAGGCGCTGGCCGAGCGGGCCCGGATCGCCCGGGACGTGCACGACGTGCTGGCCCACTCGCTGGCCGGGGTGAACATGCAACTGGAGGTCACCGACGCCCTGTTGGAGTCCGGTGACATCGACCGGGCCCGGGAGGCGGCCCGGCGGGCGCAGAGTCTGGTCCGCTCGGGGCTGACCGAGGTGCAGCGCACCGTCGGAGACCTGCGTGAGGACGCGCTGCCGCTGGTGGAGACGCTGCGCTCGCTGCTCGCGTCCGCCTCCGACGCCGGTACGCTGACCGTCGACGGGCCGCAGCGTGAACTGCCCGTCCGCCTCGCCCAGGTGATCGTGCGCTGCGCCCAGGAGGCGCTGACCAACGCGCACAAGTACGCGCCCGGCGCCCCGGTCCGGATGCGCCTGGAGTATCTGGAGCATGCGGGACAGCAGGCTGAGGAGACCGTCTTCGAGGTGGTGAACTCCGCGCCGCCGGAAGGCTCGCGGCCCTTGGCCGGTGCGGGGAGCGGGATGGGTCTGGTCGGGATGCGTGAGCGGCTCGACCTGGTGGGCGGCACGGTGACGGCCGGGCCGATCGTGGACGGCGAGGACGCAGGAGGCTGGCAGGTGCGCGTGGTGATCCCGGGATGAGCGACGAGCGGCGGGGGCAGGGGCCGGGCCAACAGCCGCCTGTTGTCAGGGTGGTTGTGGCCGACGACCAGACCGCGGTGCGCGAGGCGCTGGCGACCGTACTGGATCTGCAGTCCGGTGTGGAGGTCGTGGCGACCGCGAAGGACGGCGGGGAGGCCGTGCGGGCGGCCGAGGAGCACGCGCCCGATGTGATCCTGATGGATCTCAACATGCCCCGGGTGGACGGGGTGGAGGCCACCCGGCTGATCGGCGAACGCTTCCCCAAGGTCGCCGTCGTGGTGCTCACCACCTTCGCCGACGAGGAGTACATCCTCGCCGCGCTCGGCGCCGGCGCCCGCGGCTACCTGACCAAGGAGTCCGGCCGGGAGGACATCACCCGCGCCGTGCGGGCGGCTGCCGCCGGGCAGTCCG
Organism: Streptomyces hokutonensis; assembly: GCF_000376565.1. Taxonomy (GTDB): domain Bacteria; phylum Actinomycetota; class Actinomycetes; order Streptomycetales; family Streptomycetaceae; genus Streptomyces; species Streptomyces hokutonensis. Next base: position 7,159 of record NZ_BARG01000132.1, read on the forward strand.
TGCTCGACCCCGCCGTGCGGGACCGGCTCGTCGCCGCGGCCGCGCGGGGCGGTGCCCCCGTCCAGCGGCCGGGCGCCGGACTCGCCCCGGACCTCACCCCCCGGGAGGTGGAGGTGCTCACGCTGATCGGCGAGGGGCTCACCAACCGGGGCATCGCCGAGCGGCTGGTGGTGAGCGAGGCCACGGTGAAGACCCATATCAACAACCTCTTCTCCAAGGCTCATCTGCGGGACCGGGCGCATGCCGTGCAGTACGCGTTCGTCCACGGACTGGTCAAGACACCTGGGTGAGGGCCTGCCCCTGGGCGACGGCCGGCGCCAGGAGGCGCACGCGGGCCAGGAGCAGGAACACCCGGGTGAGGACCATGGCCAGCGCCATGATGACGAAGAACGGCGCGATGGCGTCCTCGACTATGTGGTGCTCCGCCATGAACGTGCCGAGGTGGTCGCGGAACCAGGTGTTGTGCTCGGCCAGGTAGATGAAGGCGATGCGCAGGCCGACCACGGCCGTCCAGATCGCGACGAACCCGACGCCGCAGCGGGTGTGGACCTTGCCCGAGACCGGATCCCGCTCGACACCGGTGGTGAGGGTGGCGACGACTCCGCACGCCAGCCCGATCGCGGCGCCCACCAGATAGACCACGATGTCGACGTCCTGGCTGGGCATCCCCTTCAGATAGAAGTAGCCGATCGCGGACACCGTGCCGATCGGCATCAGCACCTTGTGCAGGTCGTACTTCCGACGCCCGTACTGCGTCAGCATCATCACCGCGAAGATGCCCCCGCTGATCGTCAGCGCCTGCTCCATGTCCGTCATGACGTCCCACTCCTCGGTCTCCGGCGGTCGCCCCGCCACGCGTTTTCCTGAGACCGACTCTCCCGCCGACACCGAAAAACCTCCCGGACCCACGGGTGGAAATCCGGGTGGAGACACAGGGTGGAGCCTTCCCCTAGGGGCGGCTCGGGGGTCTGGGCGGAGGGGGCCGGACGCCGAGAGGAGCCGACCTCCAAGGCATCAGGAAATCGAGGACCACCGAAAGCCGAGGAGCCCCCGCGCCAAGGAATCCGGGAGCCGAGGAACTGCCGCACGCCAAGGCGACCGGAGGCCCAGGAGCGGGCACCAACGGGACCGCAAGCCCAGGAAGGCCGGGGGCGCGGGGACTGAACACCAAGGCGACCGGATGCCCAGGGCCGGGCGCCACCGGGACCGGAAGCCGAGGAGAGCCCGGTGCCGAAAGGACCGGATGCCCAGGCGACCGGATGCCCAGGGACGGACGCCAACAGCACCGAATGCCAAGGAGGCCCGGCACCGAATGGGCCAGGCGGCCACGCGCCCAGCGAGGCAGACGCGAGGCAGCCCGGTGCCCAGGCGGCCGAAAGCCGGTGAGGGCCGGTGCCGAAGGAACCGGAAGCCATGGAGGCCCGGTGCCAAAGGAACCGGAAGCCGGGGAGGCCCGGTACCAAATGAGCCAGGAGCAAGCAGACCAGGCACCCGAGCGAGCCAGGCGGCCAGGCGCCAAGACGGCCGAAAACCGAGGGAGGCCAGGCGCCAAGAGGGTCAGGTGCCGAAGGGCCGGGCGCCACCGGGACCGGTAGCCGAGGAGAGCCCGGTGCCGAAAGGACCGGATGCCCAGGCGACCGGATGCCCAGGGACGGACGCCAACGGGACCGAATGCCAGGGAGGCCCGGCACCGAATGGGCCAGGCGGCCACGCGCCCAGCGAGGCAGGCGCGAGGCAGCCCGGTGCCCGGGGGACCGGAAGCCGGTGAGAGCCGGTGCCGAAGGGAGCGGATACCGAAGCGACCGGAAGCCGAGGAGAGCCGATACCGAAGCGACCGGAAGCCGAGGAGAGGCGATACCGAAGCGACCGGAAGCCGAGGAGAGGCGATACCGAAGCGACCGGGTACCGAAGCGGCCGGAAGCCGGTGGAGGCGACGGAGTCGGGCGTCGCGGGGACCGAATCGCCTACGGCACCAGCACCAGCCGTCCCCGCACCCCGCCCTCCGCGAGTCGTGCATGCGCTGCGGGCGCGTCCGCCAGGGGGTACGTGTCCGCCACCCGCAGTGTCAGTACGCCCTTCTCCACCAGGGCGACCAGTTCGGCGAGGCGGGTGCCGTCCGGGCTCACCTCCACCGCGCCGGTGCGCACCCCGCGCTCCGGGGCCGGCGCGGCCTGCGGGATCACCCCCGTGTACGCGCCGCCGTCCCGCACCCACGCCAGCGCCCGCTCCCCGAGGACCGCCGCGTCCAGCACCGCGTCGACGCTGCCCGCCGGTACGCCCTCGCTGGTGAACTCGGCGGCGCCCAGGGCCCGTACGAACTCCTCGTCACCGGCCCGGGCGAGCCCGGTCACCAACACCCCGCGCTGCACGGCGAGTTGGACGGCGAAGGCGCCGACGGCCCCCGCCGCGCCCGTCACCAGAAGTGTCTGACCCGGCGTCAATTCCAGTAGATCCAGGGCCTGTACGGCGGTCAGCGCGTTCAGGGGCAGAGTGGCGGCGTGCACCGCGTCCACGCCCTCCGGTGCCTTCGCCACCGCGTCCGCGTCGACGACGACGTACTCGGCGTGCGTGCCCAGCGGCTTGACCGCGCCGTAGTGCAGGGCGACCACCTCGTCGCCGACCTGCCACGCGCCGGCGCCACCCGTCGCGTCCACCGTCCCGGCCACGTCCCAGCCCAGTCCGAGCCGCTCGCCCGCGCCCCCGAACGCGCCCGCGCGCACCCCGGCGTCCACCGGGTTCAGCGCGGCCGCCGCGACCTTGATCCGTACCTGCCGGGCGCCCGGCTCGGGAATTTCCGTCTCCACGACCCGAACCGCCTCGGGCCCGCCGAACGTCGTCACCACTGCAGCACGCATGCCGGACAGCTCCTCGTATGGGGTGTTCGCTTCGGTATCTCCTCAGCTGCCGACAACCCTAGGAAGAGCTACTATCCATCGGGAAGTAGTTACCCGAAGGTGCCTACCTACCCCGCAAGTGAGTGGAAGTGAACGGAGGCCACGGCCCATGGCGACCATGACAGCGGCCCAGAAGCGCGATCAGGCACGTGTCGAGTACGACGCGTTCATCCGCGAGTGCCCCACCAACCAGCTTCTCGACCGCATCAGCGACAAGTGGGTCAGCCTCGTCGTCGCCGCCCTGTCCCGCGGCCCGATGCGCTACAGCGACCTCGCCCGCAAGATCGCCGGCGTCAGCCCCAAGATGCTGACGCAGACGCTCCGTTCACTGGAACGCGACGGCATCCTCTCCCGCACGGTCACCCCGTCCGTCCCGGTCCGCGTCGACTACGAACTCACCCCGCTCGGCGCCAGCCTGAGCATGCTGCTGCTCGCCGTGAAGGCCTGGGCGGAGACCCACATCGAGGAGGTCCACGAGGCGCGCGGGCGCTACGACGGGGACGACGGGACGCCCTCGTAGGCCTGGCGCCCGCCTAGACCTCCCCCGCCCGCAGCCGCGCGATCTGCCGCCCGCTGAACTCCACCGTCCGCCTCATGTGCCCGACGATCACGGCGAGTTCGGCGTCGGCGAGGTCGTCGAAGAGCCTGAACCAGCCACCGCCCAGCCGGTTCCACATCCGCCCGAACTCGGTGATCTTCTCCGGGACGGTCGCCACCAGCACCCGCCGCCGGTCCTCCGCGTCCCGCTCCCGGACGACGTACCCCGCCCGCTCCAGCCGGTCCACGAGCCGCGTCGCCGACCCGGTCGTCAGCCCGGTCAGCTCGGCGATCCGGCCCGTCGTCACCGGCCCCGCCTCCAGCGTGAGCAGGTTCAGACACTGCAGATCGGTGGGGTGCAGCCCGAGGCGGTCGGCGACGGCCTGGTTGAACAGGGCGTACGACGCCATGTACCGGCGCGAGACGGTGGACAACTCGTCCAGCAGCCGCGCCCGCGCGTTCCCGGACATGTCGTACCCCTCGTCGCCTGTGCCGTGCGGAGATCGAGATCGTACGACGAGCTCGGCCAAGTGGCTCAGGGGTACTAGGGGCGTGGCTCAGAAGTAGTAGGTGTCACCGGTGTCGAGGACGAGGACCCGCTGCTGGTCGTTGGCCCGGTTCCCGTCCACCGCGCCGCCGCCCCACACCGTGTCCAGCTCCAGCAGCACCTCGGAGGACGCGTCCCGCAGCCCAACCCGCAGCTCGATCCGCTCGCCCACCTCGTCCGCCGCCAGCGCCCCCGTCCGGCACACCACCGCCCGCTCCCCCGACCGCGCACACCCCTCGGGCAGCGTCTGCCGGTCCGCGAGCGGCTTCGACCAGCGCAGCCGTACGGTCGCGTCGGGGACGGCGGACGGGCCGTGGTTGCGCGGGGTGAACCGCACGTCGATCCGGCCGGCCGTCATGGCGACGGAGCCGTGATAGGAGAGGTCCGCCTCAGGAGCCGACGCGTCGGGAAGACCGGGCGCCGCTCCCATCACCGCGAACGCGGCACCCACTACGGCGCCGACCCGTAGTACCCGTACGACTGCTCGCATGCCATCCACTCCTCTGTACGCCCGTGCACCACCGCCGGGGTCGTACGGATGTATCCCACGCGGGGCACGCGACAGGCGCCGTCCATCAGGTGACACCCGTGTGGTCGGGTGACGCCCGTGTGATGGGGTGGCGGTCATGCTCGTACTTCGTTCCGCGGCCCTCTTCGTCCTCGCCGCCGTCTTCGAGATCGGCGGCGCCTGGCTGGTCTGGCAGGGGGTGCGCGAACACCGCGGCTGGCTGTGGATCGGCGGCGGGGTCATGGCCCTCGGCGTGTACGGCTTCGTCGCCACCTTCCAGCCCGACGCCCACTTCGGCCGCATCCTCGCGGCGTACGGCGGGATCTTCGTCGCCGGATCACTGGCCTGGGGCGCGGTCGCGGACGGCTACCGGCCCGACCGCTGGGACATCACCGGCGCCCTGATCTGCCTGGCCGGGATGGCCGTGATCATGTGGGCACCACGCGGAAACTGAGCCGCCGCCGACCCCGCCTATCCTGGACGGAGTCGTACGCACGAACCAGTTGATCCCTCCCGAGGAGCAGCCCATGGCCACCGCCGCACCGTCCGCCGCCTCCCGTATCGCGGTCGTCACCGGGGCGAGCGGCGGAATCGGCGCCGCCACGGCCCGCCGGCTCGCCGCGGCCGGTTACCGCGTCGTCCTCACCGCCCGCCGCAAGGACCGCATCGAGGCGCTGGCCGAGGAGATCAACAAGGCGGGCCACAAGGCGACGGCGTACGAGCTCGACGTCACCGACCGGAGCGCGGTCGACGAGTTCGCGACCGCCTTCAAGACGATCGGCGTGCTGATCAACAACGCGGGCGGCGCGCTCGGCGCCGACCCGGTCGCGACCGGCGACCCCGCCGACTGGCGCACGATGTACGAGACGAACGTCCTCGGCACACTGAACGTCACCCAGGCCCTGCTCCCCGCCCTCACCGCGAGCGGCGACGGCACGGTCGTGGTCGTCTCCTCCACCGCCGGCCACGGCACGTACGAGGGCGGCGCGGGCTATGTCGCCGCCAAGCACGGCGCCCACGTCCTCGCCGAGACGCTGCGCCTGGAGATCGTCGGCACCCCGGTCCGGGTCATCGAGATCGCACCGGGCATGGTCAAGACGGACGAGTTCGCGCTGACCCGGTTCGGCGGGGACGCGGAGAAGGCGGCGAAGGTCTACGCGGGCGTCGCCGAACCGCTCACGGCGGACGACGTGGCCGACACGATCTCCTGGGCGGTCACCCGCCCCAGCCACGTCAACATCGACCTCCTCGTCGTCCGCCCCCGCGCCCAGGCCTCGAACACCAAGGTCCACCGGGAGCTGTGATGCCCGACGAGAAGGGCAACCCGGACAACTCCCAAGAGGCCCTGGACAAGCGCCGGTTGGCCGAGGAGACCAGGAACGAGCGCAAGGTCTGGTACTTCCTCGCCTACTTCCTCTTCGGCATCCACATCGTCGCGTTCGTGATGATCTACGCGGTGATCCACGCGCCGAACAAGTAAGGAAGTGAGGCGCGGCGGCCGGACGCATAAAGTCACCGTCCGTGGACAGACACCTCCCCTTCGACGAGCTCCCCAACTTCCGTGACCTGGGCGGCTACCCGACCCCGGACGGCCGCCGCGTCCGCCCCGGGCTCCTCTACCGGGCCGACTCCCTGGGCAAGTTGACCGAGAACACGGACGACTGGACCCGCTTCCTCGGCCTCGGGATCGGCACGGTGATCGACCTGCGCTACCCCTGGGAGATCGAGCGCAGGGGCCGTGTCCCGGAGCACGAGTCGTTCACGTACCACAACCTGAGCATCGAGCATCGCCCTTACGACCAGGCGGTGTTGACCCCCGACATCGACCCGGGGCCGTACCTGGCGGAGCGGTACGCGGAGGTGGCCGAGGACGGTACGGAGGAGATCGCAAGGGCGCTGGAACTGATCGCGGAGGCGGCCGAGCGGGGCACCCCCCTCGTCTTCCACTGCGCGTCCGGCAAGGACCGCACCGGCCTGCTCGCGGCACTGGTCCTCGGCCTGCTCGGCGTCCCCGAGGAGACGATCGTCGAGGACTTCACCCTCACCGAACTGGCCACCCCCGCCCTCCTGTTGGCCTGGCAGGCCCGCAACGGCGGCCGCAGCCCGGTCTGGCCGGCCTGGGGGCATGCCCCGGAAGCGGTCATGCGCCGGTTCCTTGCCGGACTGACCAGCCGCTACGGCTCGGTCGAGGGCTATGTGACCAAGGCCCTGTCCCTGGACGCCACCGCCCTCTCAACCACCCTGCGCGACAAGCTGCTTGAGGAACAGCCCACCGGCTGGCCGGAGTTGACCTACCGCAAGGCCACCGAAGCGGACGCCGTCGCGCTCGTCCGCCTCCGGGACAGCGCGGCCCTGTGGCAACTGGCCCGGGGCATCGACCAGTGGAAGCCCGGCGAGAAGGACGAGGCCCACTTCCTGCGGCGCGTGCGGGAGGGCGAGGTGTGGCTGGCGTACGCCGACGAGGCCCTGGCCGGCGCCTGCGAACTCTGGTGGGACGATCCGGCCGCCTGGGGCCCGCGCCCGCCCGACGCGGGCTACGTCCACCGCCTGATGACAACCCCGCACACGGCACCGCCGGGCACGGGACGACGGCTACTCGCGCGGGCGGAGTCCCGTATCACCGCGACGGGCCGCCCGTACGCCCGCCTCGACTGCCTCTCCGCCAACCCCCGTCTGCGCGCCTACTACGAGTCGGCCGGCTACACCGTCGTAGGCGAACAGCGGGCGAAGGACGGCGGGTTGGGGAGCCCGTACGCGGTGACGCTGATGGAGAAGCGGCTCGGCGGCTGAGCCAGGACCCGGCCGGTGGTGCCTATGTGCGCTGGCGGAAGATCCACTCGCGGACGCCTTCGATGGTGTACGCGATCGGCCAGGTGGAGTTGTGCTCGACGCCGTGCGCGTTGGCCAGGCCTCCGGGCAGGGTCGAACCCTTCTTGAACGTCGCGTAGTTGACCGTGGTGCCCTTGGCCGCCATGGCCTTGACGTCCGCGGCGAACTCCGCCGCCGTGGACTGGCCGTCCCAGACCGCCCGGCTCACCTTGGTCCCGGCCTTCTCGACGACGGCCATGATGGCGTTCTCGCCCGGATACGCCTTGGTGTCGCCCTGCGAGACCGTGACCCAGAGGTTCTTCTTCGCCAGCGGCGCGGCCTGGGCGGCGGGCCACTGGCCGGCGACGACCCACGAAGCGGCGAAGAGGTCGGGGTACTTGATGTTCAGGCCGAGGGTCATCATCGCCCCCATGGACTGGCCGGTGGAGTACAGCCGTTCGGTGTCGATGCTGTACTTGCCGGTCAGCTCCCGGACCAGGTCGGCGGTGGTGTCGAAGAGCGACGTCGGCTTGTAGTCGTCGCCGACGACCACCTCCGGGTACTGCGGCGCCAGCACGAACGCCGGCCGCTCCGCCTGCTCCTCCGGAGCCGCCCAACACACCGCGCCAAGACCCTGCACCAGCGTCGCCCGCACGGTCGTGCTGATCAGGCTCGCGTCGTGCATGAAGAGGACCAGCGGATAGGACTTGGTGCGGTCGTAGCCCTTCGGGACGTAGAGGTTGTACGGCAGTGACCTGCCGGTCTTCGGGTCCTTGTACGTGAACTGCCGGAAGTCGTCGACGATCAGGTTCACGGTGTGGCCGGTGGCGACCTTGGTGTCGGCGGCGGCGGTGTAGCGGGTGCCGCCGGTCGTCGTGACGGTGCCCGACTGGACGACGGTGGCCTTCGCCGCCTTGATGGTGGCGGGGCCGCCGGTGGAGCCGACCTGGGGACCGGGGATGACGTAGGGGCTGCCAGTGGCAGCGGGCGAAGCCGACGCCGACGGCTGAGCGCTCCCCGCCGCACCCCCGCCCACGCCTCCCCACAACAACGCGCCGTCGTCGTCCGGGGAGAGCTCCACGATGACGTACGGCCCGTCCTTGCCCTGGTCGGCGAGGGCCGCGCCGGTGTTGGCGTAGACCTTGGTGACGGTCCGCCCCTCGACGGTGAAGGACGTCTTCGTGAGGGTGGCGTTGTCGATCGCGGTGTCGTACTCGACGGCCACGGCGATGAACTTCTGCCCGTCGCCGTAGACCTGGGTGATGGCGGTGGCGCCTTTCACCTGCCCGCCACCACTGCTACTACCGCTGTCACTGTCGGAGTCGCAGGCCGCGAGGCCCGACGCGGCGGCCACCGCCGTCGTCCCCACCCCCACGACCCGCGCTAAGAATGCGCGCCTTGTCGTCATTTTCCGCACCTCAGTCCAGGGACTTGATAATGCGCCCGATACGGGTGGCGGCCTTCTCCGCGGTGCCCTGGATGTAGAAGCCGTCGACCGCCTCGTAGGTGACGTGGTCGAAATTCCATGTGTCGGGCATGTTCTTGGCGCCGCCCTCGAACATCGACATGACGAAAGTGCTGGAGAACGACGAATTCTCGCGGATCGTGTTCGCGGTGGTCGTGGACAACTCCGGTTCCACACCGGCGAAGACGCCCTTGCCGACCTGGAAGACCCAGATCGGCACCTGGGCGGAGCCGGTGGGTGTGAAGGTGACGGTCTTGGTCGGCGCGCCGGCCTGCGGGCCCGTCACCTGCGTCGTGGTGATGTCGTCGGTGACCAGCCGCACCACGACCTTCTTGCCGCTCTCGTACTTGCTGATCCCCTGGGCCACCCGCACGATCTCGTTGCCGAGCCGTTCGCCCTGCGCGGTGAGCAGCGCGAAGCCGGCGTCGTGCAGATCGACGCCGTAGGTCCAGCCCTTGTCCTTGTCGATCGTGTACCGCTTCGAGCGGTAGGCCGGGAACTGGTCGCCGCACGCGCCGACGAGCCAGAAGCCGACCGCGCCGGGGTACTGGGTCTCGACGTGCGCGACGGCCGCGCCGGCGAGGTCGGCGGTGATGGGCAGGGTGCCGTCGGCCATGACGGAGTCCTGCATCACGCAGGACTGCACGTTGTAGTTGGTCAGGACGGCGATGGGGTTGCCGTCGAGGTCGTTGAAGCGGGCGACGTACACGCCCTTGTCGGACGGGAGTTGCTCGTTGACGCCGAGCCAGTAGCCGTCGGCGGTGGAGACGTTGCGGTTGACGTTGACGTCGGAGCGGCCGGTGCCGTAGCCGACCTCGGCGTCCTGGAGGTTCTTGACGGCGTCGGCGACGGCGGACTTGGTGGCGGCGACGATGTTCTGGACATAGGCCGCCGCCCCCGCCGAGGACGAACTCGCCTGGACGTGCGGCGCGGAGAAGCAGTGCGTGACGGTGACCATGATGTTCGCGGCGGTGACACCGCTGGCCGCGGTGATCGCGGTCCGCATCAGCGCGATCGCCTCCGCGCTGATCGAGGTCAGGTCCAGCACGGCCAGCGCGATCCGGCGGGAGCCGGACTCCACCAGCAGCACACGGACGTTGAGGTCGTCGTGCACGGCGGTGAAGTTGTCCAGCGGCAGGAGCGAGGCCGCGGGGGTGAACGCGGCCTTGCCGGCACCGACCTTCAGCCCTGCCGCCGCCTTGGTGGCGGCCTGCGCGGAGCCGGCACCGCCGACCACGGTCGCCGCGAGCGCGGTCGCCGCACCGGCGGCCACAACGGTCCGCCGGCTCAACTCGCTCTGATTCTGGTACCGCTCAGACATGTGCTGTCCTCCGAGACGCTGCGGGTGGGTTTGGCGAAACACCCAGGCAGCATCACAGCGATATTCGAGGCCAGCAATAAGGAACGCGCGCAACCAATGCTTTCACAAACGGCACACCAATTAAAATGCGCCAGTCGCCGTGAATTCACAGAAATAGGGCGCGAATTCACAGCGATCTCAGAGAGTCCTCAGAGCACATTTGGGTTCGTGGTCACGAATCCTGGGATCCGCCGACGTCAAAGGCCCTTCAGGACACGATCGAGTGCGGACCGGCCCACGGGCCCCCAGTTCGACTTGCCGCCCGGCAGGCCGAGGTCGCCGTTCCGACCCATCGACATCAGGAACAGGCTCTTCATCGCGGCCAGCCCGCGCGCCCGTCGCACCGCCGCATCGTCCGCCCGCGCGTACCTGTCGAAGAACCGTGCGGCGCCACCCGCCGGGAGCAGCAGCCACGCGGCCACCAGGTCCCACGCCGGGTCGCCGGCGAAGAGCGCGCCGAAGTCGACGACACCGGCCAGTGTCCCGTCCGCGACGACGACGTTCGCGGGATGCAGATCGCCGTGGACCCACATAGGCGGGCCCTCCCACTCCGGGGCCGCCACCGCCTCTCCCCAGACGTCACGGATTCCGTCGGCGAGGTCGGCGGGAGCGGCCTGGAAGAAGTGCTCGAAGCCGTCCGCACAGTGCTTGGGGTGGGCACCGAAGTCCGCGGAGGCCGGTGCGTCGGCGGGTGCCTCCACGTGCAGCGCGCCGAGGAAGCCCGCCAGGGTGTCGGCCGCGTGGTCGCCGAGAGTGATCGAGCCGTGGTCCAACGGCGTGCCCTCGACCCACGTCATCACGGTCCACATCTTGGGAAAACGCTCGGACGGCACACCGTCCCGCACGGGCACCGGAATCGGCAGCGGCAGACGCGGGGCCAGCACCGGCAGCCACCGGCGCTCCTTGAACTGCGGATCGGGGCTCGTGTCCATCCGCTGCATCCGAACGGCCAACTCGTCCCCGAGCCGCCACATCTGATTGCCCCAGCCGCCCACCACTTCACGGATGGGCAACTCGGCCAGATCCGGATGCTGCTCCCGAAGCAGGCCGCGCACCAGGTCCTCGCTGATCTCCTTCTCGGATTCGATCATGCGGAGCCACAGTACGGGAGGCGGCCGGAGGGCCGCCACGCATCTCTGGGTTCACCCACAAGGGTGAACCGTATCGATCACCAGCACGTCGTCCGAACGGTCGATCCAGGCTCGCGCCACAACATCAACACGACGGCCCTCGACCGGGACTGGCATCCCGACCGAGGGCCTGACCAGCACGGAAGTAGGGCTTCCCTGTGGCTGATTGCGAGCCTATCGCTCACCGGTTCATGGACCTGACAGTCCCTGAGTACGCGTACATGTTCGGGTTCTTGCAGGCGGACGGGCATCTCTACCAAGGGGCCGGGCAGAAAGGCCGTCTGTCCGTCGAGCTCAACGCGCGGGACATCGATCTACTGCGCGAGTTCCAGAAACTGACGCCGTACTACAGCAGCGTCCGCGAGCGCACACGGTCCACGAACTTCATCGAGACCGCACACTCGGCGGTCTGGAGTCTCTGCGCCCTCGAAGCCAGGACCAGGGTCAATGAGCTGGGGCTGCCTTACGGTCGCAAGTCCAAGAGCGTCGCCCCTCCTACAGGCGAGTTCTCAAGTCGCGACTACCTCCGAGGACCCATCGACGCAGACGGTTCGGTGGGGCACACGAACAAGGGCACCCCCTTCATCTCTCTGACTACGGCCAGTACAGCCATTGGCACTTACCTGTGCTTCTACGCATGGCAGATCACAGGTGTCGATCGCCATTCGCGGCGCAACCAGCGGGACGGCGTCTACAACATCACCTACGTGGGCAAGGCTGCCCGCTCTCTGACTGAGCACCTCTACTACTCGAACCGCCTGTCGCTGAAGCGCAAGCAGTCAGCTGCCGACAGCGTCGCGGCCTGGGTCCGTCCGGCCGGCAGGAAGCCAGGGCCGGAGCGGATCCAATGGACTTCCGACAAGGACAGGATCCTGCTCTCCGCGCCAACAATCGACGACGCCTGCGCCGAGTTGGGCCATTCTCGGAACGCGTGCCGAGCGCGGCTCACGAAACTGCTCGAAGGCACGGTGCCTCTACCCAACTGAACAGCACGGTGGGGCACGGCTCCTCCGCCGCGCCCCACCGATGTAGCTAACCCTTCACGCACACAACCTGCTTCAGCTTGGCCACGACCTCCACGAGGTCCCGCTGCTGATCGATGACCTGCTCGATCGGCTTGTACGCGCCAGGGATCTCGTCCACGACGCCGGAGTCCTTGCGGCACTCCACACCCCGCGTCTGCTCCTCCAGGTCCTTGGTCGAGAAACGGCGCTTGGCCGCGTTGCGGCTCATACGGCGACCGGCGCCGTGGGAGGCCGAGTTGAAGGCCTTCTCGTTGCCGAGGCCCTTCACGATGTACGAACCCGTGCCCATCGAGCCCGGGATGATCCCGTACTCGCCGGAACCGGCGCGGATCGCTCCCTTACGGGTGACGAGCAGGTCCATGCCCTCGTACCGCTCCTCGCTCACGTAGTTGTGGTGACACGAGATCTCCGGCTCGAAGGCCGGCTTCGCCTTCTTGAACTCCTTGCGGATCACGTCCTTCAGGAGCGCCATCATGAGGGTGCGGTTGTACTTCGCGTACTCCTGCGCCCAGAACAGGTCGTTGCGGTACGCCGCCATCTGCGGGGTGTCCGCGATGAAGACGGCGAGGTCGCGGTCGACAAGCCCCTGGTTGTGCGGGAGCTTCTGCGCCGTGCCGATGTGGTGCTCGGCCAGTTCCTTGCCGATGTTGCGGGATCCGGAGTGGAGCATAAGCCACACATCCCCCTGCATATCTATGCAGACCTCGGTAAAATGATTCCCTCCGCCGAGCGTCCCCATCTGCTTCGCAGCCCGCTCCTCCCGGAACTTCACCGCATCCGCAACCCCCTCGAACCGCCCCCAGAAGTCGTCCCACCCCGCAGTAGCGAACCCATGCATCCGCCCCGGATCCACCGGACTGTCATGCATCCCCCGCCCTACCGGAATCGCCTGCTCGATCTTCGAGCGCAGGCGGGACAGGTCACCGGGGAGGTCGTTGGCCGTGAGGGAGGTCTTGACCGCGGACATTCCGCAGCCGATGTCGACGCCGACCGCGGCCGGGCAGACCGCGCCCTGCATCGCGATGACCGAGCCGACCGTCGCGCCCTTGCCGTAGTGGACGTCGGGCATGACGGCGAGGCCCTTGATCCAGGGGAGGGTGGCGACGTTGCGGAGTTGCTGGAGGGCGCCCTCCTCGACCGACGCCGGGTCGGTCCACATGCGGATGGGTACCTTCGCGCCCGGTATCTCTACGTACGACATTTCGTCCTCATTCCCCCGAAAAACAACAGAAGTCTAAAATCGCAAAACCGGCGCCAAGGTCAACGAAAGGGACACCGGACCGGCGTTCACGGCTGTGCGTGCGATACACATTGTCTCCAGGGGGTCCCCCGGTGCGGCAAGCGATTAACCAGCGGGGACACTGGCAGGACCCTTGATCATCGTGCAGAGCCCTTGATCGTCGTCGAGAGGAGCCCGACCGTGCAGCGGAAGGCATACGTACCGGGCGCCGCCACGCTCCTCGTGGCGCTGCTGGCCGGCTGCACGAGCGGTTCGGGCAGTGGGGGTACTACGGACGACGCCAATCCGGGCGACGCCGGTACCGCGACCGCGGCGGCCCAGCCGGGCAAGTACCGCACGCTTCCGGAGCCCTGCGGAGCCGTCAGCCAGAGCACGCTGGACTCCCTGCTCCCCGGCATCAAGCAGATCACGGACGCGGACCAGCGCGCGGCGGCCTACGCGGGCGAGGCGACGCTGACGTACGACACGGACCGCAAGGTGGGCTGCCGCTGGAAGGTGGAGTCCACGGACGCGACCGACCATCTGCTGGTCGACTTCGAGCGGGTGGTGTCGTACGACAACGCCGTGAGCGACGACAGCCAGGCGAAGACGATCTTCGCGACGAAGGAGACGGCGGCGGATCTCCCGGAGCCGGCCGCCGGCACGAGCGGCGCGTCGGACTCGGCCACCCCCTCGACCTCGGCCTCGACGTCGGCCTCCGCCACCCCCACCGCATCCTCTTCCGCGTCCACGTCCGCCTCCCCCTCGGACTCCACCACCCCGTCCGCCCTCCAGCCCCGCACGCTCTCCGATCTCGGTGACGAGGCGTTCCTCGACGACGCGTTGAGCAGCTCCGGTTCGACGGCCAAGCAGCGGACGGTGACTGTGGTGTTTCGCACGTCCAACGTCATTGTGACGATCGAGTACGAGGAGCAGCCGGCGACGGTCGGCGTGATCCCGGACAGCCAGAAGATGCAGGACAGGGCGCGGAAACTGGCCGCGCAGCTGGCCGACTCGCTCAACGGTTAGCGGCTCGTACGGCCGGTTCCGGGCCCCCGTTCAAAGCCCGTGAACGGAGACCGCACAGCTGACTCACCGCGTACCGTGGCCCCTCGGACCCGATCCGACGGCAGGAACCACGAGCGTCATGAGTGAAGGAACAATGCATCAACCAGCACAGCGTGACCAGCAGACCCACCAGCGAGCGAAGCGTCTCCACCGCGTCCTTGTCTGCGCGGCGGCGGTCCCGGTGATGCTGATCGCGGCCGGCTGCTCCTCGGACTCCGGTTCGGACGGCGGCTCGGCGAAGGACACGGCCGGTCTCGGCGCGACGACCTCGGCGGACGCCACGGCCGCTCCGACGGTGCAGGCGGCGGCGTACAAGAAGTTGCCGGAGCCGTGTGCGGTGCTGTCGAAGAAGACGTTGACCGATCTGGTCCCGGAGGGGGCCAAGTCGGGCAAGGAGGGTACGTCGACGGACACCGCGTCGCGCGGCAGCTGCTCCTGGACGAGCCTGGACAACAACGGGGTCAAGGGTTCGCAGTTCCGCTGGCTGAACGTGTCGTTGCTGCGGTTCGACTCCTCGCAGACGCAGGGCGAGGGCGACAAGCTGGCGGCGTCGTACTACGCGAAGCAGGTGCAGGAGGCGCAGTCGGTCACCGGCGCGAAGAACACCAAGTCGGTGCCGGTCGCGGGTGCGGGCGACGAGGCCACGGCGGTGCGCTACGACCTGAAGAAGAAGGAAGGCGCCTTCAAGCAGCAGACGGTGGTGGCGCGGGTCGAGAACGTGGTCGTCACGGTCGACTACAACGGCGCGGGCCTCGCGGGCGACAAGACGCCGAGCGCGGACACGTTGACGAAGGCGGCGGAGAAGGCCGTGAAGGAGGCCGTGGCGGCGGTCACGTCGGCCAACGGCAGCGGCGGCACGCCCTCGGCGCCCGCCTCGAAGTCCGCGTCGCCCTCCAAGTCGGCGTCCCCCTCCGCCTCGCCGTCCAAGTCGGCGTCGAAAGCGTCTCCTTCCGCTTCTGCGAGCAAGAAGAGCTGACCGTCACATCTACACCGTTTTTGACCCTCAACTCGCAGGTCAGCCAAGCCTTTTGACGGAGCCCGGCCCCTCTTCGGTGCCGGGCTCCTGGCGGACCGGCACCCGGGACGCCGCACACATGTGCCACCCTGTTCCGCGCAAGACCATGCAAGGGGAGGGGAGTACGGGTGTCCGCGCCCATTCAGCTCACACGTATGCA
>NZ_BARG01000131.1 GCF_000376565.1 Streptomyces hokutonensis
ACACAAGCATCGCCTTGCCCCCATAGAAACTGGGGCAAGGCGATGAACGCGCAAGCACATGCGTCAACTTCACGAATCAGCTTGCACGCCTGAAGAAGATGAGTAGATCCTGCGGATGGCGTGAGTCAGTGCATAATCCGGACGCCTGTCGCTTTCAGCTTCTAGCTTGTCTCGCCGCTCAAGGATGTCTCTGACCTCTTGCGGAAAGTAGTCGTCAATTGCGCTCTCTACGGTTTCACTCGATGGTGCCAGTCCGTCCGAAGTAGGCCCAACATTCGAGCCTTTGACCTTGGTACTCAAAGCTTCACCCCCTCGTCCATTACCGCCATGTCTCTGTGATTACAGGTTACCATGATGAGTCAAGTGCCAGGCGGGATTCAACTCCGGAGAGAAGTAGTGCTTTCGTTTAATCCAAACAAAGCCATCACCCCTAGAGATGAGTGCTACGTCGATGGGGCCTCCAACCGTTTGAGCGTCGTGAATGCTCATCCTCTGTTTTAGTGAAGTTAGGTTTACAAGGCTTTCGGCCACAACGCCCAATTCATCCTTGGGAAGCATGGCGATGCTTTGCCAAATGGGCTCAAGGTAGAGCTCTTCCTCTCGTCTTTGCATTTCTTCAAGGAACTCGTGAAACCTCTCATGGGTCGATTCTTTAGCGGATTCCTCTACGATCGCCAGTTGTTCGGGAGTGAGTTCGGGAATTTCCTTAGAGATCCTCTCGCGCATGACCGAACCGCTCACGTCGATCCACTGACTCCAGTGGTCCATGATGCTCTTACGTACCCGCTCATTGATTCCTGAGAGAAACCCCCAAGCCATCTCGTCTTGGGCGAATGTCTCCAGGTGGCCAGGCGAAGAAATGGTGATCTCGTTGACTGAGAGCGGTGTTGCGCGAAGGACTCCAAGGGTGCGTCCGGAAATCGTGCTTGAAACTACCTTGGGGAAGTAATCTTTCTGGCCGAATCCGGCTACGACGAGACCCGAAGAGCCAGCTTCTCGCTGTGATCTACGGAGTGACTCAAGAGCTGTTGCGACGAGCTTTGACTTCTGTGCTTTCGTGAGCTCGAAATTCTCAAACAGGTCTTCGGCAAGGTGTAGGACGGCGCCCTCGTAGGCGCTTTTTAGCTGACGAAGGGTAGTTCCGTCAGCCCATGGTGCTTTCGGCATCGAATCCACCTCTTCGGCGAGCTTGTCAATAGCCCTCTGAATGACCTGGCGGAACTTTGTCTTAATTATGCGTCCGTTTGAGGTGAGGCAGCCAGGGAGGTCCTTTTTGATTTGCGCA
This sequence comes from Streptomyces hokutonensis, assembly GCF_000376565.1. GTDB lineage: Bacteria > Actinomycetota > Actinomycetes > Streptomycetales > Streptomycetaceae > Streptomyces > Streptomyces hokutonensis. The sequence continues at coordinate 1,286 of NZ_BARG01000131.1, forward strand.
AACACGATCATGAATGCTGCATGCGCGCGCGATACCGCCGTGTACTCGTCGTTTTCCTTTCCGAGCATTCCTCCGTCCGACGAAAGGTATTCGGTAAAATTCTCCGCATACTCTTCGAGTGTGTCAAATTTAACCTCTCTCCTCTCTTCGCGATAACTCTTAATGATTGTTTCCCAGGGCATGCCGCTCAGCTCTGCGTTGGCGTACACCATCACTCCGACAGGGACGCCCTTAATCAACTCGAAGAGCTTATTCACTGTGTCGTATGTCTTGATTCCCCTTCGCCCGCCCGAGATGGTCACCGCACTGTCTGCGGCCATTGCAACTGCCGACTTATTCATGACAACGGCCTCTGCGGTCACGCTTCCTCCAGGGTGTCTGGTTCGTCTGCCATGGCAGACCAGAGAGCCTAGAGGGCGGAGGGCCCGAATATCTGGATTTTGCCGCTATTGGTCGACAGTGGTCAGCCTGCCTGTTTGCGCCCCAAAGATCACGCTGGTTGCACCCATTGGAGTGGCGTCTCGACCCGTCGTGGTCGGCATCCGGAGGATGCCTGGTGCAGCACCGGGGTCGATGAGGTCTGGTATCCCCAAGTGCGTTCTCTGTGGACGGTCGCGCTTGAGGTGATCCAATCGAGCCCAAGATCAGGACGAGACGTGGACAAGGGGTGGCTTCCCTGTTCCCGAAGCGCATGAAACACCAGGTCAGATGGAGTGTCATTGCGTGATCTTGGGGGGACTGTAAATCTGTCGGCTCAGCCTTCTCGGGTTCGAGTGCTGTCGCCGCCGCGCGCCATCATCGGGATGGCCAACAGCGGCCGACAACAGCGAACGATCTGTTGTCGGCCGCTGTACGCGCCGTGCGTAGGTTTGACCGCCTGTGTCGTTGTCCTCCCGGATGGAGCCCCGTTCTGGGATGCTGCATCACGCGGAACGAATCGAGCCGCGCGTATCGCCATTGCCGAGGGGGACGGCCATGGATTGGTCGATGTCCATCACGTACGGCGCGCTGGGTGGCCTTGTCGTGGAGGTCGTGGTCTTCTACGGCCGGATCGCGACATGGCAGGCGGCCCGGCATCAGGCCCTCACGAGCAACAAGCGGCGCAAGCAACTGCCGCGCCTTGGCAAGTACGTTGATCCTGCCTCTGACGCGCTGGCCGCACTTACGCGGGTGTCGCTCGGTGCTGGAGCTGGTTTGCTATTCGCCCCGCAGTTGACGGGGGCGCTCGCCACAGTTGCGGTGGGTGCGTCGGCTCCTGCGCTGCTGCGGCAGTTCGGCAGCGCACGGAGCCTTCAGGCGGTCATCGGTGGGGCTGTTCCCCAGGCGGTCGCGCCTGCCGTGCTTGCTCCTGCGGGTGGTGAGGATGCCGTGGGCATGCCGAGCGGCACGGAGGTGCTTGAGCAATGAGCCGGCTCGCCGAGCGCTACTGGGCATCGCTGACGGACTTCCGTCCTGAAGCGCTGGACCACCTGATTGAACACGGGCGGCGACGAGACCTGCCCCTGTGGCGCAGGTACCTCGCGTCGCTGCTCGATGTCGAGGTGATCGGGCAACAGGCGGTCGAGACAGAGAACTTGGATCAGCAGATGGTGGTGCGGGATGCGCCGACGTCCACTGCCTATTACACGCTCGACTCGACCGTCTATGTGGGGGCGGAGGCCGCGATACGGAGAAAGGGGCGGCCTCTCCTGGCGTTCGTGGTCGTCGCTGCCCTCGTCGTCGCTGCCTCGGTCAGTGCGTGGCTGCTGACGTCCGCATTCGAGCGGTACGGTACGCCCAGCGGGCCAGCGTCACGGGCACCCACAGGCCAGGCAACCGGAACCTCCGACCCCACCGCTTACGGTACGCCCAGCGCGGCAGCATCACTGGCGCCCACGGGCCAGGCAACCGGAACCTCCCGCACCCCGAGTCTGCCTTCGGGTACGCATCAGGAGGCGGGCGGGTTCGGGTGGGCGACGCCCACCGGGTGGCGGCGGGATCTGAAGACGGTGGCGGAGGTGCACTACACGTCCCCGGACGGCACCCAGGAACTGGTCGGCAAGTCAGCCATCGCCCGAGGCGACCTGATGCAGACCTGGGAGGCCTCGGAGCGGAACTCGCACCAGGGGGAGGGCTACCGGAAGATCCGGCTCGACAGGACGACGTTCCGCGGTTATCCGGCGGTGATCTGGGAGTACACGTTCACGCTCAAGGGCACCGCCTGGCACGCCCGGCTGCTCGGTTTCGACGAGGGCGGGAAGGCGTACCAGATCAACACCTGGTACCAGCCGGGCGTGGAGACCCAGGCCCTGAAGACCTACGACAAGGTCAAGAACAGCTTCATCGTGCTGTGACGGGCGTGCTGCCCGTAAACAGGCCGGGCACCACCGCACGCAAGGGTAGAAGCATCCCAGGAGCATCGAGGTGTACGGCATGGGATGACCGGGGTGTATCCCCAGCCATGACACGGCTTCCTCCAGGTGTCCCCTGAGTTGAGTTGACGAAGGAGAAGTGGCTGGTCAGCAGCGGATGAGTCAGCCCGCTGTAGATCTGCCGATGCGCATCAGCGGGGCCGTCGAAGGGCGGCCCAAGGCGACCAACGACGACCACACGGTCAGCGGCCAACGCTGCATCGACGTCGATCGCCTGAGGCCGCTCGCGGACCACAACACTTCCTGTGCAACAAGCAGTAAAGAAGGCGACCACAACGAGGCCGTTGCGTTCGAGACCCCTTCGCAGGCTCGCCTTCTAAAAGATCTTGATGGCCGTGTCAAGAGAATCAGCCGGTCGCCCCTCTTCAGCCATGTACGGCCAACTGGTTTGATCGCGAGGCGCTGGAGGCCGCAGGCTACAAGGAGGTACCAGTGGAAGTCGCCGGCGTCATACTCCGAGGGCGGTCGCACCCTACGCTTGAGGTATGACCGACGATGGCGGGGCGGCGGAAGACGAACTGAGCCGATTCGTGTACCGCTTAGGGGAGGCCCAGGCGCTCACAGAGGGGCGGTGCTTCCTGTGTGGGGTCGCGCTGGATGCGGCGACCCGCACAGACGAGCACGTCTTTCCGCAGTGGCTACTCCGACGCTTCGACCTCTACCGGGAGACAGTGAACCTGCTGAACGGCACCTCGATGCCGTACGCGCGGATGCTGATCCCGTGCTGCCGGGTGTGCAACAACGAGTACCTCTCCCGTCTTGAAGAAAAGGTCAGCAAGGCTTTCGAGACGGGCCCCGAGGCCGTCGCGGCCCTGGACCGCGCGACGTTGTTCCTCTGGATGGGAAAGATCTACTACGGGCTGCTGTTCCGTGAGTTGTTCCTGCTGCAAGACCGCCGTGACCGTGAGGCGGGAACGATCGTCCCCCCAGAGCTTCTGTCTGAATTCCGTATGCACCACCTGCTGATGCAAGCTGCGCGGGGCGTGGTGCGGTGGCGGGAGGACCAGTTCCCTGCATCGATCTTCGTCTTCCGTGCTCAAGAACCCAGTCGGCCCAAGGACTGCTTCGACTACTTCGACGTCATTCAGGCCCCGTTCCTGGCGATCCGGGTCGGCAGCACAGTTGTGGTGTCCGCCCTGCAGGACTGGGGTGCGCTGGAACATGCGGTGCAACTGCCTGCACTGGAGGCCGCGAAAGTGCTTGACCTGCATCCCCAGCAGTTCCGCGAAGTGGCAGCAATCGCTGGCTACGCGGCCTCGCTGTTCAACCGCGTGCCCAAGCATCTGATCCATGCCGCCGGGGACCACGTCGAGGTTTTCACGATGCCCTTGGGAGGACTGTCGCTCAAGCCGCTCTATGACCCATTCGAAGCTGAGGACTTCGCCCACGTCCTGGCCGTGGCCTTCGGCCAGCCCGTGGAGGACCTGTTCGACGGGCAGTACCTGATGACCCTGCTACGCGACGGCGAAGGAGCTCCGTGGGCCGTCCCGTGGCCTGCAGACGAATGGGTCCGCCCCTCGCTGGCCGAAGCCAAGCAGCGGCCTGCTGCAGGTGGACCGCGCGTGCCCTGATCACCAACATGCGCCAAGCAAGTGGCCAGGGTGGAGGACTACCGCTCGGGGGTAACGTCGTTCGAGCTGCGGACAGAGACTCGCCAGCCCGCCGGCGCCTACACCTATCAGAGCGGGGCTGAGCCGTAACGCGCACGGTATGCGATAGAGATCAGCCTCTCCCGACGCCTACCACGGAGAACATACAGGTCAGAGCCCATTTATCGGAGGCCCCAGTCATGCCCTCCGGAGCCGTGTGCGCAGGTTCGAATCCTGCCGGGGGCACTCGCCAGTCAGAGACTTAAAACCAGGGTCTGACCTGTGCGGATGCCAGCATGAGAGAGCGGGAGTCAGTCTCACTGACTCCCGCTCTTTTTCGTTGCTGCGCACTGTTTGTGTGTGAAGAGCGTGCGGGGACACAACCTCGGCGTGCATGACCAAGCCTCTCGCCCCAACTGCCCTGAGGTGCGGCACCGTGCGGCACCATGACGGGCATGGATCTTGAGGGGATAGGGGCGCTCTCCGCGGCCGGCGTGGCGCTTATCGGGATACCCGCCACAGTGCTCACAGGCCGTTGGCAGCTGAAAGCCGCCTTGCGCACTGCGGAGGCCACCAGCGAAGCAGGCATGGCTCAAGCACAGGCTTCGTATCGTGCAGCATTGGACGCTGTCCGCGCCGAGACATACGCCGCTCATACGCAATGGCGCCGCGGCATCCAGCGCGAGGCTTACGCCTCCTTCCTGCTTTCCGTGCATCGCGTGCTAGAGGTGGGTGAGCGATTTGCCGTCGACAATGAGGAAGAACTCCCACTGGATAGCATCAGAGTAGGAAAGACTGCTATCGATGATGCTCTCGCGGCGCTCAAAGCAGCTCAAACGATCGTCGAACTCGAGGGCCCGGATGACGTAGCCGCACCTGCCGCAGGGATGACCAATGCCGCTCAGGTGATGTCGATTTGCTTGAGTAAGCAGGCCATTTTCGAGAGAGCGTTGGGAAAGCTCTACAGAATTCTGGATGATCAAACGCCACCCGCAAGTTCCCCAACCGAAAACCTCATACAGGAACTTTCTCGTCTGCGCAGTCTCCGCTCAGCGGTCTCTTCCGATTCGGCCGATCCGGACGAGACCCACGAAACCCAAGCCCAGGAACGCTCTTGCCGTGAGGCCAGGAGCGCCCTGCCATCCAACGCGCTCGACCACGAAGAGTTCGAGACACTTATCGAAGGACACTCACCACGTCCTCCAATGCTTAGCAGAAGATACCTCGATGCTGCTCGTCAATTCAACGAGGAAGAAGTACTCTTCGTCCGTGCTGCGAAAATGGAGCTGCACAACCAGATCCCTTGAGGTCACTCCGCAGGCGATGAATGACCTCCGACGAATGGCCGGCGTGCCAGCTGAGATCGGGCGCATCGCGCGAAGGGTCAGGGTCCCCCATCCCTTTTCGGGCAGACGGGATGCATCCGAGGAATGCGACAAGACGGCTCCCCTGTTGCGGTGAATGGAGCGACAAACGAGACAGCGATCAGAGGTTGTCCCCCTGCATCTCGTTGCCGCTTCAATCCCACAAGCGGGTTTGCGTCGCCTGCTGGACTGTTCTTGAGATCGCGTTCGTCGTGGGCTCTTCCGGTGTCGGTCCAGCCCGCAGTCGGGCAGAGACACCCCCACCGCTTCGAAGGGGCACAACCCGGCGCAGGAAACCGCGCACGCACCTGGCCCGGGTTGGCGACCACTCGCGGATCGACCTGGTCCACGGCCGCAACCACGCTCCATTTGATGGGAGCGAGCGGATCGGCGGGCCACTTGCGCTGCTCGACCGAGTACCGCACGGCGTCGACCAGGACCTTGGCTTGTGCCGATGCGTCTCGGCCGCCGTCACCGCGCCATCCTGATGGAGCCGCAGCGCTGTCAGCAGGACCCGCGTCACTGCCGGATCCATCAGATCGGCCGGCGGACGTGAGGCTCGCGCCATCCGTCGCAGGGCCGGCCGGACGTCAGCCGGCAACTGACGCGGCTCCGGGCGCGGGACGACGAACGCCCAGCCCCGCATCGCCCGCCGCAGCTGTTCATCGCTGGGACGGCCCCACAAATCCCGAAGCATCGCCCGGATGATCGCGCGCAGCGCACCCTCGGTCCCTTCCCGGGTCTTCGCCGCGATCAGCGGCCACCTCATCTCCATGCACTCCGGAGCAAAGGCCTACCAGCCGATCCCAGCCGTGCAGCCCTGTGGTAAGCCACTGCTGATCCCCCGCGCCAGCACCATCGAGCAAGGGAGGATGCCTAGTAGGATAGGTAGCATGAGTGAGCCTACCGGCAAGTACTCGATCACCATGCCGCGCGATATCGCCGAAGCCGCCAAGGCCCGCAGCGGCCCCTCCGGCCTGTCCGCTTACGTCGCCGCGGCCGTCGCCCGCCAGATCGAGCGGGACAACCTCAACGAACTCATCACGGTGGCGGAGGCCGAACACGGCCCCATCGGTGACGAAGAGGTTCAGGCTCTGCGCGACCAACTCCACCAAGCCCGAGAGCAGCAAACCCAAGGCGGGGCGAACGCCGCGTGACCCCCTCCCCCGCCGCCCCCGGTGGCACCCTGGTTCTCGACAGCGAAGGGCTGGCCAAGGCCGTTCTGCGCGACCGCACGGTCACCGGCTGGCTCGCCCTCGCCCGCGCCGACGACCTGCGGGTGATCACTTCCGCAGCCACCCTCGTGGAGGTGATCCATCCACGGATCAATCGCCCAGCCCTGGAATGGACCCTGTCCCGCCTCGTCATCGAACCGGTCACCGAGCCCGTCGCCCGCCACGCCGCCGCCCTCCTCGCCGACACTGGCCTGCACGGCCACAAGTACGCCATCGACGCCATGCTCAGCGCCACGGCGCTGGCCGCCCCCGGACCCGTCACTGTTCTCACCTCTGACCCCGAGGACCTCGCTGCGCTCTGCCACGGGCGCGTCACCGTCATCAAGATCTGAGGGCACACCACCCGCTTGATCAATAACGACGCCCCGCCCGCATACCGCCGCGCCGACCTTGAGTCATCGACCCCGAAAGCCGAAAATTCGGTATGGGCACACGCCCCGGCCCATCAGGACGAGAAGCCGTAGGACCTGCCCGCTAGCCCGAAACGCCTCCCCATACGGCGGAACTGACGAGCATCAGACTGAAGTTGGTCACAAGACGGCCAAACAAGGCATTTCACTTTCGCGGGACATGCGCGGGACGGCACGCTTGACGGCCAGTCAGGTAGGCCACTGACCTGCCGAAACCTGTGGGAACCGTCCGTCCTCCGGAGCCGTGTGCGCAGGTTCGAATCCTGCCGGGGGCACCTTGCATTTGGTGCCCAGAGACCCCGCCGTCAGCGCGTCAGCTGAGGACGGGGTCTTCGCGTTTGTGCGGGTGGGTGCCGCTGAAAGCCCGTCCCATGTTCGCTCGGCGTCCAGGTCGATCCCTGAAAGCTCGGGGATGGCACTGAGGAAAGCGCCCACGTCGGTCAGGTTGTCCGCACAGCCTGCAAAGGCCTCGATCCGTCGTGCGGAATCGATCGTCAACGCGTCAAGCCGGGGCTGGAGTTCGGCAGGGGAGGCGACCGAGACCGCGTCGTAGTAGTCGACATCAATACCGATGGTCAGGTCGACGAAGACCTCCGCATCCCTGAGGACCGGGGGCAGGCCCGGCCTGGACGAGCCGGACAGCGAGGCGACGAGGTCCTTCACGCGGGGAGGGCCAGGGGCGACCGCAAACAGGGTGACCTCTGAGGACGCATCCAACAGGACGGCATGCAGGAGACGGACGAGATCTCGGGGTGCTGAGAGATCGAACAGCCCAGCGCGATGGACGTCGTGCCGGGCATCCGGCCGACGACTGTCAGCAGTTGAGCGGCCTGGGACGAAGCCATTGTCACGTACCGCGTGCGGGTCCTCCGCTTCGATGCCGTACTCCCAGTCGACCAGACCGGTGGAGACAGCCACCTCTTCCATATCGCTGTTGTTCACCGCGTACTCGGTGAAGGGAGTCGGCCAAGGCTGCCGGTCCTGGAACAGGCCCCTTCAGAGTCCTGTCGTTCATGTCATGCTCCTGGAGTACGACGAGGCCGCTACGGCGTTGCCCCGCTCACTGGCGAAGAGTCGGCCATTCTTGGCGGTGCCGTGTGCCATGAACACGCAGTCCGAGGTGGCCCGGACCCGCAGACCGACGGGCGTAGGTGAACTGCTTTCGCAGCGGGCCGGGAACGGGTCGGCGGAGGCTCCCCCGCGGGCTCGCCAGGGTCCCCCGCAGAGCCAAAGAGCAGCACGTCAGGGGCGTTTGGCGCTGTGACATCATGACCACCCCCTGGGCCGCCGCCCGGGTGACGGCGCTCGGACGGCGCCCGTACGGAAACCCACCTTGCCGAACCGATTCGGGAAACAGGCGATTCGAACACCATGAAGAACGGCCAGACGGCGCTCACCATGCAGGACGCCATCCTCACCCTGCAGAAGTACTGGAGCGACAACGGATGCATGATCACGCAGCCGTTGAACACGGAGGTGGGGGCGGGTACAGCCAACCCGTCCACGGCGCTGAGAGTGATCGGCCCCGAGCCGTGGAGCGTCGCCTATGTGGAACCCAGCGTGCGACCGGACGACTCGCGCTACGGCGAGAACCCCAACCGCCTGCAGACCCACACGCAGTTCCAGGTGATCCTCAAGCCCGACCCCGGCAACCCGCAGGAACTGTATCTGGGCAGTCTCCGGGCGCTCGGCGTCGACCTGAACGCGCACGACGTGCGGTTCGTCGAGGACAACTGGGCCTCTCCGGCGCTCGGCGCCTGGGGACTGGGCTGGGAAGTCTGGCTGGACGGGATGGAGATCACCCAGTTCACGTACTTCCAGCAGGTCGGTGGCGTCGCGCTGTCCCCCGTGTCGGTGGAGATCACCTACGGTCTCGAACGCATCCTGATGAACCTCCAGGGCGTGTCCCACTTCAAGGACATCGTCTACGCGCCGGGCATCACCTACGGCGAGGTCTTCGGTCAGAACGAGTACGAGATGAGCCGCTACTACCTCGACGACGCCGACGTCGACGCCAACCAGCTGCTCTTCGACACGTACGCCGCCGAGGCGCGCCGCATGCTGGATCTGGAGCTGCCGGTACCGGCGTACACCTATGTCCTCAAGTGCAGCCACACCTTCAATGTGCTGGACGCGCGGGGCGCCATCAGCACCACGGAACGTGCCAAGGCGTTCTCCCTGATGCGCGGCCTCACGCACGAGTCCGCGAAGCTGTGGGAGAAGCGCCGCGCCGCCCTGGAGTACCCGCTCGGGGTGACACCCGCGCCGGCCCCGGTCGTACGCGCCGCGCTGCCCACGGTGAACGACACCGAGACGCTGCTGTTCGAGATCGGCGTCGAGGAACTCCCGCACGCCGATGTACGGGCCACCACCGAGGCGGTACGCGAGGCGATCACGACAAAGCTGGCCGCCACCCGACTGCGGCACGGCGCCGTCACCGTGATGGCAACGCCGCGCCGCGTCGTCGTCACAGTCGAGGGTGTGGCACCGCGCGAGGCCGACACCGCCAGGACCGTGCGCGGTCCGAAGGTGTCCGCCGCCTACCGGGACGGCGCCCCGACCCCCGCCCTGCTGGGCTTCGCCCGCAGCCAGGGCCTCGACCCCTCGGACCTGGGGGTCGTCGAGGTCGGCGGGGCCGAGTACGTGGCGTTCACCCGTGACGAGGCGGGCCGCACGGCGGTCGAGGTGCTCAGCGAGCTGCTGGCCGAGGTCGTGGCCGGGCTGCGCTCCACCCGCAACATGCGCTGGAACGACCCGGCCCTCTCCTTCTCCCGCCCGGTCCGCTGGGTCCTGGCCCTGCTCGGCCGCACTCCGCTGCCGGTGGCCGTCTCCGCACTCGCCTCGGGCGACACCACCCGGGTGCACCGCACCGCCCCCGACCCGGTCGTCCAGGTGACGTCCGCCGAGGGCTACGCCCAATTCCTCGGCACGCACGGCATCCTGCTGGACCGGGACGTCCGGCGGGCGGCGGTGGTGCGCGACGCCCGGGAGGCGGCGGCCGAGGTGGGCGGGCGCATCGACGTGGACGCCCAGAGCGGGCTGATCGACGAGATCACCGACATCGTGGAGTTCCCGCACGCCGTCCGGGGGTCTTTCGACCGGCGCTATCTGGAGCTGCCCGCGAGCGTCCTGACCACCGTGATGCGCAAGCACCAGCGCTATTTGCCGGTGCTGGACGGCGACCGGCTCACGACGCACTTCGTCACCTTCGCCAACGGCACCTGTGACGACGACGTGGTGCGGTCGGGCAACGAGGCGGTACTGCGGGCCCGTTACGAGGACGCGGCGTTCTTCTGGCGCGCGGATCTCAAGGTGTCCCCCGAGGAGTTCCGCCGCCGGCTCGACAAGCTGACCTTCGAGGACCGGCTCGGTACGGTCGCCGACCGCGCCGACCGCATCGCGGCGATCTCCCTCGAACTGGCCGGCCTCGCCGGGCTCACGGAGGACTCGCTGGCCACCGTGGTCCGCGCCGGTGAGCTGGCGAAGTTCGACCTGGCGTCACAGATGGTGGTCGAGTTCTCCGGCCTCGCCGGAGTGATGGCCGAGGAGTACGCCCGTCACGCGGGCGAGTCCGCGGAGGTCGCGCGGGCCCTGGCCGAGATGGAGCTGCCGCGGTCCGCCGGCGGTGCCCTGCCCACCGGCGAGGCGGGCGCCGTACTGTCGCTCGCCGACCGGTTCGACCTGGTGACCGGCATGTTCGTGATCGGCGCCGCACCCACCGGAAGCTCCGACCCGTACGGTGTCCGCCGGGCCGCCATCGGCCTGCTCAACGTGTTGCGGAACGCGCCCGGGACAGCCGGCATCCGAGTGGCCGACGGGCTGCGCGCGGCAGCCGGACGCTACGCCGCCCAGGGCGTGGAGGTGCCGGCCGAACGGCTCGCGGAGGCCGCCGAACTGATCGCCCGCCGCTACGAGCAGCAACTCGCGGACGCCGGGCACGAGCACCGCCTGGTGCAGGCCGTCCTGGTGTGGGCCGATCGCCCGGCTCACGGCGACCGCACCCTGGCGACGCTGGAGCGCCACGTGGGCAGCGAGAGGTTCGACGCCCTCGCCGCCGCGCTCCAGCGAGTGGTACGCATCCTTCCGAAGGACACGTCGGAACACGGCGCCGGCACGGTGGACCGGTCCCTGCTGACCGCGCCCTGCGAGGTCCGCCTCTCCGAGGACGCCGAGGCCGTCCGCCTGGCCATGCGGGGGCACGAGGACGACCTGGCCACGCTGATCGAGGTTTCCGCTCCGCTGGTGGCGGCGATCAACTCGTTCTTCGACGAGGTCCTGGTGATGGATCCCGACCCGGCGGTCCGCGCGGCCCGGCTGGCCCTGCTCGCCGAGGTGGCGGACCTGGCCCGTACGACGCTGGACTGGAGCGCGCTGTAGACCCGAACGGCGCGCCGCCCCTGGATGGGACGGCGCGCCGTGGATGTCACGTCACTACCGAGACGTCACTGGCCGGAAGCCATAGTGCCGGTGGTGGTCAGCGGTGGCCGCCGCCCCCGTGGCCGCCGCCCCCGTGGCCGCCGCCCTCGTGGCCGCCGCCTTCGTGGCCGCCGCCGCCGTTGTGGCCCCCGCCGCCGTGACCGCCGCCGTTGTGACCGCCGCCCTCGTGGCCGCCGCCGTTGCGGCCGCCCCAGGACTTGTCGTCGACGAGGCGGCGGTGGTCGTTGCGGAGGGTGGCGGTGTCGGAGCGGTTGTCCCAGGCGTAGTCGCGGCGGTCCTGGTAGACGTCCTGGGCGGTGTCGCGGCCCTTTCCGGTGTGGACGCGGACGGTGGCGTGACCGGCGAGGCGGTAGTGGCGGAAGGTGTAGGTCTGGCCTTCCTTGTTCGTCAGCTTCCAGCCGTCGAGGTTGACGCCGCGGCGGTCGTGGTTGGTGATCTCCACCCACTCGTTGTTCAGCGAACGGGCGGAGCGGTCGTCCGGTCCCGGCGAGTCGGCCTGCACGCGGCTGATCTCCACGCTCGGCCGGGCCGCGTGGTCGGCCGCGGTCGCCGGCAGTGCCGCCGCGCCGACGAGAGCGCCGGCAGCCAGCGCGGCTGCGGCCAGACGGCGGACGGACACGGAAGGTGAAGAGGTCACGGGTTCCCCCAGCATGGTGCGGGCACATCCCGGGATACGGCAACGGCCGGACCCGGGCTGTGCGGTGTGCGGGTGGCGGCCTGTTGGCCGCACACCCACACCTTCTCCACCGTGCAGACGGGATATGAGCGATACGTGAATCGCGTTACGAGTCGGTCGCATTTCCGTGATTGTCGCCTGTACCGTCCATTTATGCGCATGATGCACCAGGTTGACGCCCCGAATCCCTGCGGGCACTGACCCGAAGATCGTGATCGCCAGGGTGCGCCACCCCGGGTCCGCCGGGGGCGTCACCCGAAAGTGGGTAACGGCGGGCCGCTCACCTGCACTTCATTACTGGTAGTAACAGTTCTTCGGCGTTCCTGATGCCGGGTCACCGAACACTCCGTTCGTGCAAGGAGTGCCGCCGCCGAACGAGCCGTAGAAGTACTGGCCGTTCGCCCCGTACGCCACCTCGTGGGTGCCGGAGAAGGAGCAAGTGGCGTTCTCCGTCGCGCAGTTCGTCCAGGTGGTGAAGGTCGGGGGTGCTCCGACGAGGTAGCAGGACTTCGCGGTGCCCGGGATGGGGTCGCCGAAGACCGCGTTCGTGCAGGAGGTGCCGGCCGGCAGGGTCGCGTAGCGGTACGCACCCGCCGCGCCGTACGCGACCGTCATCACGCCCGAGAAGGAGCAGGTCGCGTTCTCGGACGCGCACGGGGCCCAGATGGCGGCTGCCGGGGGTGCCGCTTCCGCGTAACAGGTCTTCAGTACTCCGGAGGCCGGGTCGCCGAACACTCCGGTGGTGCAGGGTGTCGAGCCGGTCGCGGTCGTGTAGTTGAAGCGGCCGTTCGCGCCGAAGGCGACGACCGAGGTGCCGTTGACCGCGCACGTCCCGTTCTCCGCCGCGCACTGGTTCCAAGTGCCGGGCAGGGCTTGGGTGGTGGAGCCTACGGCGCTTCCCGTCGTGGTGTACGCGGCCACGTAGTCGACGCTCAGTGTGCCGCCGGAGGAGGTCGCGGCGCTCGGGCTGGTGCAGCCGCACGCCGCGTTGGGGAACGCGCCGCCCATCGCCAGGTCGAGGATGATCGACTGGTTGTGGTCGAAGGCCGCCTGCCAGGTGGCGGTGCCGACCTGGGCCTCGGTGACCGTGTAGTAGGCGCTGCCGTCCAGGTAGAAGGTGATCGTCTCCGCCGAGGTGTTCGTGCGGTCGAGGATCATCGAGTACGTGTGGAAGCCGCTCTGACAGCCGGGGCAGGCGCGCAGACCGCTGCTGATTCCGGTGCCCTCGTTGCAGGGGCCGCCCGGGGAGGTGCCGCAGTGGATCGTGCCGGCCACGTCGGAGAGGGCGTTGACGTCCTCCATGATGTCGATCTCGCCGTTCTCCGGCCACTGGCCGGGACCCAGCATCCAGAACGCCGGCCAGTAGCCCAACCCGCTTGCCGGGCTTGGCTGTTGGATGGACGCGGCGACCTCCAGCCTGCCTCCTGCCGGTGCGCCCACATTCGCGGTCGGCGTCTGGATCCGCCCCGAGGTCCATGAACTGCCGGAGCCCAGCGCGGTGATGTCCAGGTTGCCGTTGCCGTCGAGGTGGGTGTTGGCGGTCGAGTCGGTCATCGTCTCGATCTCACCGGTGCCGAAACTCGATCCCGGTCCGGTGTCGAACTTCCAGTTGGCCGCCGAAGGAGCCGATCCCGCCGCCCCGTCGAAGTCGTCGCTGAAGACGGTCGACCAGCCGGAGGGTGGTCCGGGCGCGGCCGCCGTCGCGGGCCGGGCGGTCGTGGCGCCGTAGAGCAGCGCCACGACCGGGGTCAGGGCCGCGAGCCAGATCACTTGCCGCAGAGGCAAGGATCGTCCGGTCGTGCCGGTCTTCCTCGGTCTGAACATCGTCCGTGATCTGAACATCGTCCGGCCTTCCTCGTGAGATTTCGTGAGGCTCGTGCGACTCGAGAGAGGGGAGCTACTGCACGTAGCAGGACTTCGCGGTCCCGGAGATCGGGTCACCGAAGACCCCGTTGCTGCACCCGGTGGACCCCGAGACGGACCGGTACACGTACCGTCCGGCCGCCCCGTACGCCACCTCGTGGGTGCCGGAGATGCTGCAAGTCCCGTTCTCCGCCGCGCAGTTGGTCCATGTGGCGAAGGACGGCGGGGCGCCGACGAGGTAGCAGGACTTGGCCGTGCCGGAGGCCGGGTCGCCGAACACGGCGTTGGAGCACGCCGTACCGCCCGGCAGCGTCGCGTAGCTGAACGAGCTACCGGCGCCGTACGCCACCGTCATCACGCCGGAGAAGGCGCAGGTGCCGCCCTCGGAGGCGCAGGAGGTCCAGACATCGGTCGCGGGCGGGGCCGTCTGGCCGTAGCAGGACTTGGCCGTGCCGGAGATCGGGTCGCCGAAGACCGCGTTGGTGCAGGGCGTGGAGCCGGTCTCCGTCGCGTAGTTGAACCTGCCGCTCGCGCCGTAGGCCACGGCCGTCATCCCGCTGACCGCGCAGGTGCCGTTCTCGCTCGCGCACTGGGCCCAAGTCCCGGGCAGGGACTGGGAAGTTGAGCCGGTGCCGCCACCGCCACTGCTGCTGCCGGAGGTGAACGCCTGGAAGATGCGGGCGAAGTCACCGGAGTTCTGGCTGACTCCGCTGCACGTGCTCTGGGCCGAAGTCGAGCCCGCGCAGCCGCCGTTGTCGCGGTTCTGCGACCAGTACGACGTGAGCGCGATCCCCCGCGAGGCGTCGAAGGCCTCCACGCTGCGGGCGTTGTCGAGGGTGAAGACCTCGCCGGCGCTGTCGTTCTGGCCGATCATCGGGGTGTTGCCGAGCTTGGCGTACGCGGCGGAGGTGGAGATGCCGAACGCGCTCGCGACCTGGCCAGCCGCCGCGTCCACGGACGTGTTGGCCGCGTTGCCCATGTCGGTGCCCGAGGAGCCGTAGTCCATGGTCATCAGGTTGACGACGTCCGGGGTGAAGCCGTTGGAGCGGGCGTTGTTGAGCACGTTCAGGCCGTCGCCCGACAGGCCGCCGGGGAGGGCCGGGAGGGTGACGGAGATCGACAGGGAGCGGCCGTTGTTGGCGGCCCAACTCCGCACCTGGGCAAGGGCCTTGTCGCGGCGGTCGATGCCGGCCGAGTTGGTGAGGGAGGCCGACTCGATGTCGAAGTCGACGTGCGAGAGGTTGAAGGTGGTGATGACGCTCTCGATCTGCGCGGCCGCCGCCTCCGGACTGGAACAGGAGTCGCCGATCTCGGTGAGCGCGGTGTCGGATGTGTAGCCGCCGAACGACACGGAGACGTCGCCGCCCAGGCCGCGAATGCCGTCGATCTGCGACTGGAGGGCCGACTGGCCCGGCACCTGCCACTGACAGCCGGGGCCGTCGACGAACGCGGCGGTGAAGAACTTGGTGCCGTAGTTGTTGGCGACGTCCGTGAGGGAAACGTTTCCCGAGCCCGCGTCGAAGTACGGGGCGAAGACGTGGGCGGGCCAGGCGTTCGGGGCGGAGGCCGCCGACGCGGGGGCCGCGGTGGTGAGGCCTGCGGCGGCGAGGGCGCCGGTCAGCAGGGCGGCGGAAAGGAAGGAGCGGGATCTCGATCGGGTGCGCATGCAGCGTCCTCCAGTGGGGGGTGAATCGATTCAATCCCTGATCGATATTGGTGCAGACCAATTCGATGTGTGGGCCCAGGGAAGCAGCGTTGACAGGGGCCAGTCAAGGCAAGGGCGGGTCAAGAGAGACGGGAGCCGCGCGTGGGTGTCGTGACGGGCACGGATTGGTTGCGGGAGAGCGCACGTCAGCCCCAACTGCCGTACTCCCCCGGCACCATGGCGTCCCATGGGGGACTTGAGCGGGGGCCGGGATCGCTACGTCGACTTCCTGCGGGCGTGGGCGATCGTGCTGGTGGTGTTCGGGCACTGGCTGATCACCGGGCTGGTGCGCGAGCCCAACGGGGCGATCAGCGCACCGGAGTTGCTCGCGGCCGCGCCCTGGACCCAGTGGCTCACCCTGGGCTTCCAGATCATGCCGCTGTTCTTCCTGGCCGGCGGACACGCGGCCGGTGGCTCCTGGGCGCGGGCGCGGACCGACGGCCGTAGCGCGACCGGTTGGGTCGGGCAGCGGGCGCTACGGCTGCTGCTCCCGGCCGGGGTGTACAGCGGGCTGGTGCTGGTCGCCGTCGCGATCTGCGCGGCGGTCGGGGTGGACGCCGACACCCTCGCGCTCGTCGGGTGGGCGATGGCCATGCAGTTCTGGTTCCTGCCGGTGTATCTGCTGCTCAGCGCGGCAACTCCGGTGCTGCACACGGCACATCGGCGGTGGGGGCTGCGGGTGCCGGTGGTGATGGGGGCGGTTGCCCTGGTCGCCGACGCGCTGGTGGTCACCGCGCACGCGCCCGGTGTCGGGCTGCTGAACTACGTGCTCGTCTGGGGCGTCGCCTATCAACTGGGCTTCTGCTGGCGGGACATGCTGCTCACCGAGCGGTCCGCCGTCCCCGCGTTCATGGCCGCGGGCGGTGCGGTCGGCTTCGCCGCGCTGGTCTGGCTCGGGCCCTTCCCGGTGAGCCTGATCCTCGTCACCGGGCAGAGTCCCAGCAACACCAATCCCCCGTCGGCGGCCATGTTGGCGTGGGCGGTTGGGCAGGTCGGGCTGGCGCTGTTGCTCGCGCCCGCGTTGCGGCGGTTGCTGGAGCGCGCGCAACTCTGGTGGCTGGTACGGCCGTTGGGCGGCATCAGCATGACGCTCTACCTGTGGCACATGCTGCCCGTGCTGATCGTCGCCGGTGCCTTCTATCTCACCGGGCTCGCACCCGAACCGGCCTATGGGTCCGGGAGTTGGTGGGTGCTGCGGGTGCCGTGGCTGGTTGTGCTCACGGTCGTGCTGGTGGGGGTCGTAGGGGCGTTGCGGCCGTTGGAGCGCGGGCTGGCGGCCGTCTATGAGCGGACACGGCCGGGTGATCTCGCGCGCAGGCCTTGGGCGTTGTGGCTCGGGCTGGCCGCGAGTGTGAGTGCGTTGATTTGGTTCGCGGGGCATGGGTTCGCCTACGGCGGGCGGTTTCCGGTGCTGCCGGCGTTGGGGCTGGCCGTGGGGGTTGGGCTGGTCATGGTGACGGGGCGGAGTGCGGTGGATCGGGGCGTGCGCCTAAGCGTCTGAGTGGCTTGTGTTGTCTTGCGAGTGCGGGGGCGTTGTGGCTGGTCGCGCAGTTCCCCGCGCCCCTAAGGAAGTTACCCTGGCCGGCATCGAGAGGGCGCGCCCCTCAGGGGGGTTGCCCTGGCCGGCATCGCGAAGGCGCGCCCCTCAGGAGGTTGCCCTGGCCGGCATCGCAAAGGCGCGCCCCTCACGGGGTGCCCTGCCCGCATCGGGACGGCACGCCCCTTAAGGGGTGCCCCGGCCGCATCGGGACGGCACGCCCCTTAAGGGGTGCCCCGGCCGGCACCGAGAGGCTGATGGGGCGGGGCGGCTTACGCCGTCCCGCCCCATCAGACGTCAACCGTGCTAGTGCCTACCGCACTTCGAGAGGTCGATCCGGACGATCTGCGGGTCGTGGTCGCTCGCCTGGTCCGCGAACTCCGCGTTGATGTGGACGACGTCGTAGTTGAAGGACGTCACCGCGGGGCTGGTCAGGATGTGGTCCAGGGTCTGGGAGTTGCCGTCGTAGACGTAGGTGTAGCGCTCGGCGGCGGGGAGGGTGGTGATCAGGGGCTTGAGGACCTTGTCGGCCGTCAGTGTGGTCACCGTCTGGGAGAACTCGTAGTCGTTCAGGTCGCCGAGGACGATCGCCTTGGCGTTCTTGTCGACCGCCAGCAGGGACTTGACGAAGGTGTTGACCTCAGCCGCCTGGGCCGCGCGCTGGGTCTCGGAGCTGCGGGCCGGGGGCTGGTAGCGGCCGTGGATCGGCTGGTCGCCGCCCTTGGAGATGAAGTGGTTGGCGACGACGAAGACCTGCTCGCCCTGGAAGGTGAACTCGCCGACCAGCGGCTTGCGGCTGTCCTCCCAGGCCGCGTTGGTCGGGTCGATACGGCCCGGGGAGTAGGTGAGTTCGACGCCCTTGCGGGTCTTCACCACGCTCGTGGCCGTGGTCGCGTCGCCGCCCGGGTGGTCGGTGAAGGAGACCCGCTTAGGGTTGAAGAGGAAGACCTGGCGGATGTTGCCGCCGGGCTCGCCTCCGTCCGCGTCGTTGGTCGGGGAGATGTAGCGCCACTTGTAGACCGGGCCGCCGGCCGCGCGGACCGCGTCGGTGAAGCGCTTGAGGGTGGCCTCGGCCGTCACCGTGCCGTCGTTGGTCGCGCCGTTGTCGTCCTGGATCTCCTCCAGGGCCACGATGTCGGGGGAGTTGAGGTTGACCGCGACGCCCTCGGCGAGCCGGTCGAACTTCTCCTGGGTGTCGAGCGCGTCCAGGTTCTCCACGTTGTACGTGGCGACCGCCAGCTCGTCCTTCTTCTGCTTGCGCGTCACTTCCTGCTTCAGGCCGTTGTCGACGAGGGTGCCGAGCTGGGTGGCCTGGACGTTGTAGCCGCCGTAGGTGGAGTAGTCGAGGGGGCCGGTCGTGACACCTGACAGTTCGTCACCGACGTTGGCGGCGGGGAAGGTTGACGTCGTGTCGAGCGACATCACCTCGATACGGCCGGTGTTGGGCTGGTCGTAGGAGGAGTACAGGGTGCCGCCGCGCGCGGTGGCGTTCTCGTCGGGCTTGACCGTGACCCACAGCTCGCCGTACGCGTCGGAGGCACCCACCACGCGCGCATCCGAGAACGTGACCCGCATGCCCTCCAGGGACTCGAAGAAGTCCTGGGCGTAGACGGTGGGTTGGAGCGCGAGGGACTCGATGCTGCCGCCGGACGCGGTCGGGATGTAGGCGTCCGGGACCGAGGTGGCGTCGAGGGTCACGGCGGTCGGCAGGGCGTTGCCGCTGGAGAGGACCGTCGTCGTCGGGCCGGTGATCTCGGTGTTCGACTGGCTGGTGCTGCTCGGGTAGTACTCGCTGACCTTGCCGGTGACCAGGACCGAGTCGCCGACCGCCACCGTGGGCTTGGTGGAGCCGGTGTAGACGAAGACGGCCTCGCTGGTGCGCGGGTCGGTGTCGGGCGTCGGGTCCTGGATCCAGTAGCCGAGCGAGCCGCTGGAGCGGACGCCGGTGACGATGCCCGGGACGCGGGTGACCGTCTGGCCGGAGTACGGCGAGAGGCGGGTCGTGCCCTGGATGTCGTGGACGCGGACGGTGCCGGGGTCGGTCGGCGAACCGCCGTCGCCACCGCCGCCGTCGCCCGAACCAGGCGTCTGGCCTGCCGAGTTGACCGGGGACGGAGTGGCGGCGGTGAAGTCGGCCGCGTTGTCGTCGGTGTCGGCGAGCGAGTCGGCACGCGCGACGGACGCGGTGTTGGAGGCGCCGGTGGCCGGGCCGCTGCCCTCGCGGACGACCGCGGTGCCGTAGCCCGTCAGGTCGACGATCCGGGTGTCGGCCGCGCAGTCCGCGGCGGTCTTGCAGGTCAGCGCGGTGGTGCCGGAGACCAGGGCGATCGTGCCGGTGGTGGCGCTCATGGCGATCGAGCCGCTGGCGTCGGTGGTGGGCAGCGCGGTGGTGCCGCCGCTGCCGGTGCCCTCGCCGACGAGGTAGCGGGCGCCGGGGGCGATCGCGCCGGTGAGGGCGGTGACCTGCCAAGTGGAGCCGGAGGAAGGCGAACCGGGCAGGTACTGCACGCTGTAGCCCGACAGGTCGTAGGCCGTGGAACCGGCGTTGCCGAGTTCCACGAAGTCCCGGGTCAGGGTGGCTCCCGAGTTGCCTCCGCCGCCGTACACCTCGGCGATCACCGCCGAGGCCGACGGGGCGGCGTGCGCGGCGGGCAGGGCGGTGAAGGCGAACGCTCCCGCCGCGCCCACCGAGACGATCGAGCAGGCGGTGCGGCGGGCGCGGGATCTGCGCCCTTCAGGTCTGGACACGCTGGCGGTCTCCTCGTACTTCGTGTAGCTGCCGATACCGGTGCCTGTGGGGAGTCGGCTCAAGTTACGCGCGTAGAAAGGGAGTTGCCAGAGGGCCTCGCGTTAAATCCAGGGAACAAGTGGGGGCAGGGACGGCGACCGCGGCCACAAAAGTGACGTTCCACACATAAGCCCGGTGATCGAATCCGGCAACTCGGCCCATTCCAGCCGACCTTGAGGGCTCCCGAGCCGCAATAGGTTCACCGTTCAACCGTGGCTTTTTCCGGTTTGGTCCAGTTCACTCGGGATCGTTTGCCGCGCACCATAAGTCCGTTCTGAGCACAGGGAGTGTGTAGAGGTATGTCCAATTCGCCCTATTCGTCGGAGATTCCGTTCGCTCCTCACCCGGTGAGCGCCGCCGAGGTCATCCCCGGCGACCTGATCGCGTTGTCCCCCGACGACGCCGAACGCGACTGCTGGTACGTCGTGATGCACACGCTGCCCGAGACCCCGGAGACGATCCGGCTGGCGCTGCGTCCGCCGCTCGGCGGGGCCGACCGGGACGAGGTGCTCGGCCGGAACCTGCGCGTCACCGTCGCCTGCCACCGGATGGACGTCGGGGCGATCCCCCGCCTCGACTCCGACGATCTCGGGGCGGTCGAGTTCCGCGACGGCGACCGGGTGACCACCCTGCGGGTCGTCGATCCGCGCGCCGACGAGGTGTCGTACGTACGGCGTTGGGGTGTGTGGCACCGGGACCTCGACGGGGCGACGGACGAGGTCGCGACCGATGCCGAGGTCCGTGGCCGGGGCGGTGCGGAGTACGTCGTACGGCATCACGCGCGGCCGGAGCGGGAGGTGACCGTGAACGGGCCGCGGCGGGTGGTGGTCACCGGGCTCGGGGCCGTGACGCCGCTCGGGGTCGGGGTCGGCGAGCTGTGGCGGGGGCTGCTCGACGGTCGGCACGGGATCCGGGAACTGGACGGCGAGGAGTTCGCGGAGCTGCCCGTACGGGTGGCCGGGACCGTGCCCGTCGACCCGGCGGAGCTGCTGCCGAGGGCGGCGGCGCGGCGGATGAACCGGGCCGCGCAGTTCGCCGTGCTCGCCGCGCGGGAGGCGTGGGACGACGCCGGGTTCGCGGTCGGCGGCACCCGGGAGAGCGGGCTCGATCCCGAGCGGGTCGGGGTCAGCCTCGGGGCGATCCTCGGGGACGCGTCCGTGCTCGTCGGCGGCGACCGCAAGCTGCGCGACAAGGGACCGCGCGCGGTCTCCCCGCTCACCACCCCCATGACCGTGCCCTCGCAGGCCGCGTCCCAGGTCTCCCTCGACCTGCACATCACCGGCGAGGCCCGCACGGTCACCGCCGCGTGCGCCTCCGGCACCGAGGCGATCGGGGCGGCCATCGACCGCATACGGTACGGCCGCGTCGACATCGCCCTCGCGGGCGGGGCCGAGGCGGTCGTCACGCCGGCGATCATGGCGTCGTTCGCGGCGATGCGGGCGTTGTCGACGCGCGGGGTGGCGGACGGTTCGTCGCCGTCGCGGCCGTTCGGGAAGGACCGGGACGGGTTCGTGAACGGGGAGGGTGCGGGGGTGCTCGTCCTGGAGGCCGAGGAGCACGCACGCGCGCGTGGGGCGCGGATCTACTGCGAGGCCGCCGGGTGGGGGCTGTCCGCCGACGCGCATCACATGGCTGCGCCGGATCCGTCGGGGGCCGGGGTGGCTCTCGCGGTACGGCGGGCTGTGCGGGACGCGGGCGGGCATGTCGTCGACGTCGTCCATGTGAACGCCCATGCCACGGCGACGGTCGAGGGTGATCTCGCGGAGGCGGAGGCGCTGCGGGCCGTGTTCGGGCGGCGGCCCGTGCCCGTCACCGCGCTCAAGGGGCATCTCGGGCATCTCCAGGGCGCGGCCGGTGGGGTGGAGGCCGTGGCGACCGTGCTCACGCTGCATCACGGGGTGGTGCCGCCGACCGTGGGGGGCGGGGAGTTGGACGACGCGTTGGGGTTGGACGTGGTGGTGGGGGTGGGGCGGGAGCTGCCGGGGGGTGGGGATCTGGCGCTGAGCAATTCGTTCGGGTTCGGGGGGCACAACGCGGTGTTGGCTTTGCGGCGGGTGGGGTAGGGCTGCGCCTGGCTGGCGTGCGAGTGCGGGTCCGTTGCGGCTGTAGGGCTGCGCCCGGCCGTCGTGCGAGTGCGGGTCCGTTGTGGCTGTGGGGCTGCGCCCCGCCGTCGTGCGGGTGCGGGTCCGTTGC
>NZ_BARG01000130.1 GCF_000376565.1 Streptomyces hokutonensis
GCAAATGTCACAGCCCCGCGCCCCTACGTGGGTCCAGGGTGCGCATGTTCACTGGTGAACGGTGAAAATCGGATTCGTGGAACTCACTCTGCTCGGCACCGGTGCCCCCGCTGGACTCCCCCGCCTCGACTGTCCCTGTGCTGCCTGTGCCGTGTCGCTCGGGGTGGATGCCCGGGCTGCCACCGCTGTGCTCGTGGACGGGACGCTGTTGCTGGATCTGACACCGGGGGCCGCCTTCGCTGCGGCTCGGGCCGGGCATTCGCTCGGGGGTGTGCGGCAGGTGCTGTTGTCGCATCCGCACGACGGGCCCGCGGTGGAGGTGCCGGTGGGGCTGCCGCAGCCGGGGCGGGTGCCGGACGGGCGGGAGCTGGCGTTGCTGACCGGGCACCGGGTGCGGGCGGTGGCGATGGACGCGCCGGGTACCGGGTACGCCGTCACGGGGCCCGACGGGCAGCGGGTGCTGTATCTGCCGCCGGGGGCCGCGCCGGCCGGGTTGGAGGAGGGGAGCGTCGAGTCGTACGACATGGTGCTCGCCGATGTCGTGGGGCGACCGGACGCGCTGGCCAAGCTGCGGGCGGTGGGGGCGATGGGGCCCGCGACCGATGTGATCGCCGTGCATCTCGACCACGACGTTCCGCCGGGCGCGGAGTTGACGCGGCGGCTGGCCGCCGTGGGGGCGCGGGCCGTGCCGGACGGGTCGACGCTGACCGTGGGGGTCTACGAGGATGTGCCCGATGTGCCGCGGCGGACGCTGGTGCTGGGCGGGGCGCGGTCCGGGAAGTCGGTCGAGGCCGAGCGGCGGTTGGAGGCCTTTCCCGATGTGCTGTACGTCGCGACCGGCGGCTCGCGCAACGGGGACACCGAGTGGGCCTCCCGGGTCTCCGCGCACCGGGAGCGGCGGCCGGGGTCGTGGCGTACGGCGGAGACGTGCGACCTGGTGCCCTTGCTGGCGGAGGACGGGCCGCCGTTGCTGATCGACTGTCTGTCGCTGTGGCTGACGGACGCGATGGACTCCGTGGGGGCGTGGGACGACACGGAGTGGGGGGACGGCGGGGAGAAGCAACTCCGGGAGCGGGTAAGGGAGTTGACCGCCGCCGTGCGGGCCACCCGGCGGACCCTGGTCGCCGTGTCGAACGAGGTCGGCTCGGGGATCGTGCCGGCGACCGCGTCCGGGCGCCGGTACCGCGACGAGCTGGGCCGGCTGAACGCGGCGATCGCCGGCGAGTGCGAGCACGTGCTGCTGGTGGTCGCGGGGCAGGCGATCGCACTACGGGGCTGACGGCTTCCGGCGCGCGATCAGCCGCTGCGGGGCCGGGAGCCGGTCCGGGAGGCGGCGGGGTTCCGGGACGATCTCGCAGTCGTGGGGCTCCAGTTGGGCGCGCAGGTCGTCCGGGCGTCCTTCCATCAGGAGGAGGCCGGCGGGGCGCAGGACCGTGAGGGCCGCGTGGAGTTCGGCGGCGGGGTCGGGGGCGGGGGTGCGGTCGCGGAGGAGGCTGACGACGTCGTAGCGGGCGTGCAGGGCGGAGGTGATGTGCGGGTCGGTGAGATGGCCGGCGTAGGCCTCCTCGATGCGTTCGGCGGCGCGGGCCCGGACGGCTCGGGGGGTGGGGTCGAGGCCGTCGAAGGAGGTGTACGGGAAGAGCTCCTTCGCGGTCTCGGGGAAGTGGGCGTCGCCCGTGCCGACGTCGAGCCAGCTCTCCGGTTCGGGGAGCAGGCGCAGGATCGCGCGGGCCAGCATCCGGTGACGGCGGCGCTCGTCGAGGGCGCTGACGCGGGTGCGCAGGCTGTTCATGGCGGCTCCCGGGAACGTACGGCAAAACGGCACAAAACGATACGTACGGGATACCGATCTTGGAGGCAAGGACGTCCGGGGCGCGTGGTGGCCATGTGGCTCTGTCGCGCGCGATCGCTGCCGGTACTGTTCGGCGAATGAGCTCGCTTAATCTCGACGACTTCACCGATCTGATCGAGCGCCCCGACGGTGGGGTGCGCCGTGACGCCGAGGCGCGGCGTGAACGTCAGATCGTGCCGCCCGGGTCGCTGGGCCGACTCGACGACCTGGGTGAGTGGCTGGCGGCGGCGCAGTCCTCCGTGCCGGTGCGGCCGGTCGAACGGCCGCGGGTGGTGTTGTTCGCGGGCGACCACGGGGTCGCCGAACTCGGTGTGTCGGCCCGACCGGCGGGCAGCGCCGGGGAGTTGGTGCGGTCGGTGCTGGAGGGCGGCAGCCCGGCGGCGGTGCTCGCCCGGCGGCTCGGGGTGCCGGTGCGGATCGTGGACATGGCCCTGGACTGCGAGCCGGACTCGCTGCCCGACGAGGTCGTGAAGCACCGGGTACGGCGGGGCAGCGGGCGGATCGACATCGAGGACGCGCTGACTCTGGAGGAGGCGACGGCCGCGTTCGAGGCGGGTGTCGCCGTCGCGAACGACGAGGCCGACTCCGGTACGGATCTGGTGGTCCTCGGCGATGTGAGCGTCGGCGGTACGACCCCGGCCTCCGTGCTGATCGCCGCGCTGTGCGGCACCGACGCGTCCGTGGTCACCGGGCGGGGCGGCCTCGCGATCGACGACCTGGCGTGGATGCGCAAGTGCGCGGCGATCCGGGACGCGCTGCGGCGGGCCCGGCCGGTGCTGGGCGACCAGTTGCAGCTCCTGGCGACGGTGGGCGGCGCCGACCTCGCCGCGATGACCGGGTTCCTGCTGCAGAGTGCCGTA
Source organism: Streptomyces hokutonensis (assembly GCF_000376565.1). GTDB lineage: Bacteria > Actinomycetota > Actinomycetes > Streptomycetales > Streptomycetaceae > Streptomyces > Streptomyces hokutonensis. The sequence goes on from NZ_BARG01000130.1 coordinate 2,713, forward strand.
CGGAAGCTGCCGGTGATCCTGGACGGAGTCGTGGCCGCCGCCTGTGCGCTGGTGGGTCAGAGGGTCGCGTTCCGGGCGCCGGACTGGTGGCTGGCCGGGCAGAACAGCGGGGAGCCGGGGCAGGCGAAGGCGCTGGACCGGATGGCGCTGGAGCCGCTGCTCGACCACGGGGTGACCGTCGGCGAGGGCGCGGGCGCGCTGCTCGCGCTGCCGCTGGTGCAGGCCGCGGCGGCGCTGGCGGCCGAACTCCCGCTCAAGCCGGAGGAACCGGCGGAGCCCGAAGAGGCCGAGAAGCCCGAGGAGTGATCCGAGCGTGATCGTTGCGGCGACGGAAAAGAAACGTTCGCCGCAACAACACCCATATGATCCTCCTTCATGGGAGATGTCCGGGTCGGGCCCGTTCAAGAACGTCATAGCTCAGGCGCCTCGCGGCGGGCCGCGGCCTTCGCCGTCTGGTATCTGCGGGCCGTCGCGTTCATCAACTTCCTCAGCGCGGCGTGGGTTTCGCTGGGGCAGGACGTACGACGGCACAACCAGGAGAACTTCTTCACGCCGTATCTGCTGACGGCCGGTTTCGCGTCCGGGGTGTTCACGGCGTTCCTCGCCATCACCATGCGCCGCCGCAAACGCGCCGCGTGGATTCTCAACCTGGTGGTCAGCGGGCTGTTCCTGGCGCTGTTCGGGTTCGCGATGTCGTTCCAGGAGATCCGCCAGTACGCGCAGAACTGGATCTCCCTGGCGCTGACCGCGGCCTTCGTCGCCGCACTGCTGGTGGGCCGCCGGGAGTTCTACGCGAAGGGCGACCGGTCCAACCCCCGGCTCGCCGCCGTCGTCGCCGTCGGCGGCACGCTGGCCGCCTCGCTGCTGGCCGCGCTGCTGGTGACGGTCACCAACCAGGCGCACGACGCGTCCCGTTCGACGTTCCTGGAGCGCTGGCACTACGGCTCGTTCCGGCTGGTGTCGATCGCCGCCCCGGAGAACCGCTTCCCCGGCATCTGGACCCCGAACTGGGTCAATGTCGCCATCAACGTGCTCAGCACCGTCCTGGTCCTCGCGGTCTTCTACGCCGCGTTCCGCTCCCGGCGCGCCGTCGACCCGCTCACCGAGGACGACGAGAAGAAGCTGCGCGCGCTGCTGGAGCGGCAGGGCGAGCGGGACTCGCTCGGGTACTTCGCGCTGCGCCGGGAGAAGAGCGTGGTGTGGTCGCCGACCGGCAAGGCGGCCGTCGCCTACCGGGTCGTGGGCGGGGTGTCGCTGGCCTCCGGCGACCCCATCGGCGACCCCGAGGCATGGCCCGGCGCGATCGAGCCCTGGCTCGCGGAAGCCCGCGTTCACGGATGGATTCCGGCCGTCATGGGCGCGAGCGAGGAGGCCGGCACCGTCTACGCGCGACACGGGCTCGACGCCCTCGAACTCGGGGACGAAGCCCTCGTCGAGGTCGCCGACTTCACGCTGGAGGGGCGTGCCATGCGGACCGTACGGCAGGCCTACAACCGGGTGAAGCGCGCCGGGTACACGGTCCGCATCCGCCGTCACGAGGACATTCCGGCCGACGAGATGGCGTACCTGCTGAAGCGGGCCGACGACTGGCGGGACGGGGCCACCGAGCGCGGGTTCAGCATGGCGCTGGGGCGGCTCGGGGACCCGGACGACGGGCAGTGCGTGATGCTCGAATGCACGGACGGGGAGGGCGAGTTGAGAGCGGTGCTGTCCTTCGTGCCGTGGGGCCCGCACGGGCTGTCCCTCGACCTGATGCGCCGGGACCGCGACTCCGACAACGGCCTCATGGAGTTCATGGTGATCGAACTCCTGCGCCGCGCCCAGGAAATCGGAATCACCCAGGTGTCGCTCAACTTCGCCATGTTCCGTTCGGTCTTCGAAAGGGGGGCGCGGATCGGCGCCGGACCGGTGCTGCGGCTGTGGAGGTCACTCCTCAGCTTCTTCTCCCGGTGGTGGCAGATCGAGTCGCTGTACCGCGCCAACGCCAAGTACCGGCCCATCTGGGAACCCCGGTTCCTGCTCTTCGAGAAGAGCGCGGACCTGCTGCGCATCGGCCTCGCGTCGGCGCGCGCGGAAGGGTTCCTGGAGGCGCCGGGACTGCCGAAGTGGCTGCACCGCAAGCACCTGGAGACGCACAGATGAACCGCCTCGCCCGCTGGGCCCGCGCCGAATGGGGACTGCTCTACGTCACCGTGCGCGAGCCACTGCTGAAGCAGCGCTGGCGGGCGATCCCGATGACGATCGGGGCGGTATTGCTGACGGCGGCACTGCAGTTCGTGCAGAACCAGTCGTGGGGCTACCAGTTGGTGCAGGACGCGGGGGCGGTACGGGCCGAGGACCCGCTGTGGCTGGCCCTCCTCCGCACCCCGCTCTCCCTCTTCGTCCCGGCGCTGGACCTCCCGGTGTGGGGCGCCCTGGCCCAGATCCTCTTCGTCTTCGGCATCGCGGAGATCTGCATCGGCCGCTGGCGCACCCTGGTCATCGCCTACGCCGCGACCCTCGCCGGCACGCTCTACGCCCGCCTCGGCATCTGGCTCGGCTTCGACAACCCCTTCGGGCTGCCCGGCTCCGACCGCCTGGTCGTGGACACGGGCCCCTCGGCCGCGGTGGTCGGCCTCGCGGTCTTCGTCGCGTGGCGCTACGGCGCGTACGCGACGGCACTCGCGGTGACCGGCGCGATGGCGATCGAGGTCATGCTGAAGGGCAACCTCGCGGGCAAGGAGCACCTGGCGGCGATCATCGCGGTGGGTCTGCTGTGCCTGGCTTCGGCGCTACGGCACCGGCGGCTGCGCGTGCGGTAGGCGCGGCCGGGCTCCGTCACCGGCGGCCGGGGATCCGTGCGGGTTCCGGGTGAGGCTCGGTCACTGCCGGCCGGGGATGCGTGCCGGTACCGGGTCCGGCTTGCCGCCGATCCAGTCCTGGATGGCCCGGCGCGGGCCCGCCCAGCGGCGGTCGTGGTGGTAGGCGCGGAGGGTCGAGCGGGCCCGGGCCCGGTGGCGGCGCCTGCGGTAGAAGCGCTTGGCCCAGGGGGAACCCGGGCGGGCCAGCCGGATCGCGCCGACGAGGGCGACCAGCGGGACGAGGACGCCGAAGACCGCGGTACGGGCCTTGCCCTTGCTCAGGGCGATGAGGGAGAAGAGGAAGTTGACCCCGACGCTGACGATCACGCCGGCGCGGTCGTGGAGTTCGGCGGCGGAGAGGTCGTTGACACCGAAGGGCGAGAAGCCGGCGAGGACGAAACCGACCAGGGCCGCCGTGAGCACCACCGCCTCGACGCTCTTGCGGCCCGCCTCGGTCCAGTACACGTCGTCGAGATAGAGGATCAGCGCGAACTCGTCCAGCACCAGGCCCGCACCGATCCCGAACACGATCGCGAACAGGGCGGACCCGACGCCGTAGCGCGTGCTGGCCACCGCGCCGAAGCCGCCGAGCACGGAGAGGACCACGCCCGGGACGACGTGGTGGATGTGCACGTCACCCGCCTTGATGTTGCCGAAGGGGCCCTTGCCCGCGCGGATCAGCCGGGTGATGACACGCGTGATGACGAACGTCAGGACGAAGGCGGTCAGCGCGAGGAGCAGGGGCAGCTTGCCCGGCTCGACGATGTTGCGGTGCAGCCAATGTCCCATATGTGCACTTTAACGATGGCCGCCGTCACCGCTCCCCGGACCGCCGGGTAACCTGCGCCGGTGTCCAAGACCCCGGCTCTCGGCAGCCTCCGCTTCGCGTTCGGCACGCTGACTGTCATCCCGGTCAGGGTGACTCGCTGGGACCGTGATGCCGCGCGCGCCGGGATGATGGCGGCGCCGGTCGTCGGGGTGGTCGTCGGCGGATGTGCGGCCGGGCTCGGGCTGTTGCTGCTGTTTCTCGGCGCGGGCGCGCTGCTCGCGGCTGTCGCCACGGTTGCCGTGCCCGCCGTGCTCACCCGGGGGCTGCACCTCGACGGGCTCGCGGACACCGCCGACGGGCTCGGCAGCGGGAAGCCCGCGGAGGACGCGCTGCGGATCATGAAGCAGTCGGACATCGGGCCGTTCGGGGTGCTCAGCCTTGTCTTCGTTCTGCTGGCCCAGGTGGCCGTGCTGGCGCAGCTCTACGGCGACTCGTGGGGGCGGGGGGCGGCTGCGGCGATCGTGTCCGCGGCCGCTGCGCGGCTCGCGTTGACCTGGGGCGCCCGTACGGGGGTGCCTGCGGCTCGGCCGGAGGGGCTGGGGGCCGCGGTCGCGGGGGTTGTGCCGGTGGGGGGTGCGGTGGCCGTGACCCTGTCCTACTTGGTGATCTCTGCGGCGCTCGGGCCGTTCTTCGGGGGGCAGGGGAGGGTGCGGGCGGTTGTTGCGGTTGTCGTGGCGCTGGTCGTGGCCGAACTCCTGCTCCGGCACTGTAGGCGTCGGTTTGGTGGGGTCACTGGGGACGTGTTCGGGGGGCTTGCGGAGACTGCGGCTACGACTGCGCTTGTGGTGCTTTCGTTGGGCGGGTGAGTGAGTGCGGGTGCGTGGGAGCTGGTCGCGCAGTTCCCCGCGCCCCTAGTGGGCTGCCCCTAGGCGTGTTCGACAGGACCGGAGTTGCTCAACAGGCCTTGCGCCAGGCTCCCAGCTCGTACTTCTTCTCCAGTGAACTCAGCTTCAGGCGGCGGGAGTTCGTACTCGACGTGGAAGACCGCCCTGGGCGCACTGTTCGTTGACCGGGACGTCGACGGAGGTGTCCAGGCGTCCGCCGACAGGGGGAACAGCGCGGTGGGGCGTCTCGCGGGGCGGGCTCCAGGGTGCGGGGCGGGGGACCCGGAGATGGTCCCCCAGGTCCGGTGGCGCGCGGTGCGCCGAGGCCCCCCGCGCGAACGCTCCGTCGCGCACACGCGCGTAGGCTCCGTTCTGGGCCGTCACCAGCCCCCTGTGTCCACCGCCGCCGCAGGTCGGAAATAGGGTCGGTTGTCGGGCCCGGTCGACCCACCCCGTTCGACCGCGGAAACTTCACATCGGAAGCGAGAATTCACCACTGTGACTGCTCTCACTCTCAGCACCGCCGCGGCGCCCGGCCTGCGGGCCGACGCGATCGTGATCGGTGTCGGCAAGGGCGGCAAGGGCCCGGTCGTCGCACCGGGCGCCGACGCCGTGGACAAGGCGTACGACGGCAGGCTCGCCGGCGTCCTGGAGACCCTGGGCGCCTCCGGTGCCGAAGGCGAGATCACGAAGCTGCCCGCCCCGGCCGGCTTCAAGGCGCCGCTCGTGCTCGCGGTGGGCCTCGGCGCCGAGCCGAAGGACGGCGACGCGTACGACGCCGAGGCGCTGCGCCGGGCCGCCGGCGTCGCCGCCCGCGCCCTGACCGGTGCCAAGAAGGCCGCCTTCGCGCTGCCCCTCGCCGACGCGGCCGACGCCGGCGCGATCGCCGAGGGCGCGCTGCTCGGCGCGTACTCCTTCGACGCGTACAAGGACAACGGCAAGGACGCCAAGGGCAAGGGCCCGCTCGGCGAGGTCGCCCTGCTCGGCGGCAAGCCGCGCGACAAGGAGTACAAGGCGGCCGTGGAGCGCGCGCTGGCGGTCACCGAGGAGCTGAACCGCGCCCGCGACCTCATCAACACCCCGCCGAACGACCTCGACCCCGAGGCCTTCGCCGCCGTCGCGCAGACCGCGGCGAAGGAGCACGGCATCAAGGTCGAGGTGCTCGACGAGAAGGCCCTGGAGAAGGGCGGCTACGGCGGCATCCTCGGCGTCGGCGCCGGTTCCGCGGCCGGTCCGCGCCTGGTGAAGCTGTCGTACACGCACGCCGGGGCCACCAAGCACCTCGCGTTCGTCGGCAAGGGCATCACCTACGACTCGGGCGGCATCTCGCTCAAGCCGGCCGGGCACAACGAGACGATGAAGTGCGACATGAGCGGTGCGGCCGCCGTGTTCGCCGCGGTGGTCGCCGCCGCGCGGCTGGGGCTCGAGGTCAACGTCACCGGCTGGCTGGCGCTCGCCGAGAACATGCCGTCCGGTTCCGCGACCCGGCCCGGTGACGTGCTGCGCATGTACAGCGGCAAGACCGTCGAGGTCCTCAACACGGACGCGGAGGGCCGGCTCGTGCTCGCCGACGCGCTGTGGGCCGCGTCGGCGGAGAAGCCGGACGCGATCGTGGACGTGGCGACGCTGACGGGTGCCATGGTCCTGGCTCTGGGAAGCCGGACCTTCGGGGTCATGGCGAACGACGACGCCTTCCGTGCGGCGATCGTCGACGCGGCCGAGGAGGTCGGCGAGCCGTCCTGGCCGATGCCGCTGCCGGAGCACCTGCGCAAGGGGATGGACTCCCCCACCGCCGACATCGCCAACATGGGTGAGCGGATGGGTGGCGGGCTGGTCGCGGGGCTGTTCCTGCGGGAGTTCGTGGGCGAGGGGATCACCTGGGCGCATCTCGACATCGCGGGGCCCGCGTTCAATGAGGCCGGGCCGTTCGGGTACACGCCCAAGGGTGGGACCGGGTCTGCTGTGCGGACGCTGGTGCGGCTTGCGGAGCTGACTGCTGCGGGTGACCTGGGCTGAGGTTCGCCCAATAGCTCGACGCCTTTAGGTGCGTGGGCGACTGCGGGTCGGTTGTGGCCGGTCGCGCAGTTCCCCGCGCCCCTAGGGGGTCGCACCCAGGTGTCTCACCAATTCAACGTCTCTCATGTGAGCGTGTGGCGTCTCACACCCGGGCCCGGCGTCTCGTTGGGCCTCGACAAGTGCGAAGATGGGCTCGGCAGGACAGGGCCCCCACCACAGGGCCGAAGAAAGAGCGGCCGGACACCAGCCGCCGCCCGGTCGCTGACGACCGGCGTACGGCGCACATGCATGGAGGACGTGACGTGGCGAACGACGCCAGCACCGTTTTCGACCTAGTGATCCTCGGCGGTGGTAGTGGCGGTTACGCCGCGGCGCTGCGCGGGGCCCAGCTGGGACTGGACGTCGCCCTGATCGAGAAGGACAAGGTCGGCGGCACCTGCCTGCACCGGGGATGCATCCCCACCAAGGCTCTGCTCCACGCGGGCGAGATCGCCGACCAGGCCCGCGAGAGCGAGCAGTTCGGCGTCAAGGCCACCTTCGAGGGCATCGACGTACCGGCCGTCCACAAGTACAAGGACGGTGTCATCTCCGGCCTGTACAAGGGACTGCAGGGTCTGATCGCGTCCCGCAAGGTGCACTACATCGAGGGTGAGGGCAGGCTCTCCTCCCCCACCTCCGTCGATGTGAACGGCCAGCGCATCCAGGGCCGCCACGTCCTGCTGGCGACCGGCTCCGTGCCGAAGTCGCTGCCGGGCCTGGAGATCGACGGCAACCGGATCATCTCCTCGGACCACGCCCTCGTCCTGGACCGCGTGCCCCAGTCCGCGATCATCCTGGGCGGCGGTGTCATCGGCGTGGAGTTCGCCTCCGCGTGGAAGTCCTTCGGCGCCGACGTGACGATCATCGAGGGCCTCAAGCACCTCGCCCCCCTCGAGGACGAGAACTCCTCCAAGCTTCTTGAGCGCGCGTTCCGCAAGCGCGGCATCAAGTTCAACCTGGGCACCTTCTTCTCGAAGGCCGAGTACACCGAGAGCGGCGTCAAGGTCACCCTCGCCGACGGCAAGGAGTTCGAAGCCGAGCTGCTGCTCGTCGCCGTCGGCCGCGGCCCGGTCTCCGCCGGCCTCGGCTACGAGGAGCAGGGCGTCGCGATGGACCGCGGCTACGTCCTGGTCGACGAGTACATGCGGACGAACGTCCCGACCATCTCCGCCGTCGGCGACCTCGTCCCCACCCTCCAGCTCGCGCACGTCGGCTTCGCCGAGGGCATCCTGGTGGCAGAGCGTCTGGCCGGCCTGAAGGCCGTCCCGATCGACTACGACGGTGTCCCCCGGGTGACCTACTGCCACCCCGAGGTCGCCTCCGTGGGCATCACCGAGGCCAAGGCCAAGGAGATCTACGGCGCGGACAAGGTCGTCGCTCTGAAGTACAACCTCGCGGGCAACGGCAAGAGCAAGATCCTCAACACCTCCGGCGAGATCAAGCTCGTCCAGGTGAAGGACGGTGCCGTGGTCGGCGTCCACATGGTCGGCGACCGCATGGGCGAGCAGGTCGGCGAAGCCCAGCTGATCTACAACTGGGAGGCGCTGCCCGCCGAGGTCGCGCAGCTCATCCACGCCCACCCGACGCAGAACGAGGCGCTCGGCGAGGCCCACCTGGCGCTGGCCGGCAAGCCTCTCCACTCCCACGACTGACCCCCTCGGTCGGACGACGACACAGACTTCCGCAATTCGTAAGGAGCAACCGAAACCATGGCGGTTTCCGTAACCCTTCCGGCGCTCGGTGAAAGCGTCACCGAGGGCACTGTCACCCGCTGGCTGAAGGCCGAGGGCGAGCGCGTCGAGGCCGACGAGCCGCTGCTGGAGGTGTCGACCGACAAGGTCGACACCGAGATCCCCTCGCCCGTCGCCGGTGTCCTGGCCTCCATCAAGGTGGCCGAGGACGAGACCGTCGAGGTCGGCGCCGAGCTGGCCGTGATCGACGACGGCACCGGC
>NZ_BARG01000129.1 GCF_000376565.1 Streptomyces hokutonensis
GGCCCATGATCCACATGTCGGCGCCGATGCCCGGCGAGCGGACCGCGTCCGACAGCGGGGAGTAGGCGAACCAGCCGAAGTCGGCCGCACCCTGCGGGGTGAGGAAGCCGCCCACCGCGATGGTCGAGCCGAACAGGTACAGCCAGTAGGCGAACATGTTCAGCCGCGGGAACGCCACGTCGGGCGCGCCGATCTGCAGCGGCATGATCCAGTTCGTGAAGCCGGCGAACAGCGGCGTCGCGAACATCAGCAGCATGATCGTGCCGTGCATCGTGAACGCCTGGTTGAACTGCTCGCTCGACAGGATCTGCAGACCCGGCCGTGCCAGCTCGGCGCGCATCAGCAGCGCCATGACGCCGCCGATCAGGAAGAACGCGAAGGACGTGACCAGATACAGCGTGCCGATCGTCTTGTGGTCGGTGGTGGTGAGCCACTTGATCACGACGTTACCGGGTTGCTTGCGCCTTACCGGCAGCTCATCCGCGTAGTGGGACTCTGCTGCCGCGGCACCCTGAGGTTCGTTGAGGATGCTCACAGGTTGTTCGTCTCCCGGTTCTTCTCGTGGCTCGTCTGCGCGATGCCAGCGGGGATGTAACCGGTCTGCCCCTTCTTGGCGAGGTCCTTGAGGTGCTGCTGGTAACGCTCCGGCGAGACGACCTTCACGTTGAACAGCATCCGGGAGTGGTCGACGCCGCAGAGCTCGGCGCACTTGCCGAGGTAGGTGCCCTCCTTGGTGGGGGTCACCTGGAAGGCGTTGGTGTGACCCGGGACGACGTCCATCTTCATGAGGAACGGCACCACCCAGAAGTCGTGGATGACGTCACGCGAGGTGAGGACGAAGCGGACCGTCTCGCCCTTGGGGAGCCAGAGGGTCGGACCCGGGTTGCCGGTCTGCGGGTTCTTCGTGGCGGGCGTACCGACGTCGTAGACACCGCCGGCGTTCGCCGGGAAGTCCTTCTTGAACCGGTCCGGAATGGCGGCCAGGTTCTTGTCGGTCGTCGCGTCACCACTGACACCGTCGACGTTCTCGATGTAGTTGAAGCCCCAGCTCCACTGGAAGCCGACGACGTTGACCGTCACGTCGGGCTTCTTGTCGAGGCTCAGGAGCTTCGTCTCATCGCGGGCCGTGAAGTAGAACAGCACCGAGACGATGATGAGCGGAACAACCGTGTACAGCGCCTCGATGGGCATGTTGTACCGGGTCTGCGGGGGGATCTCGACCTTGGTGCGGCTGCGCCTGTGGAACACGACGCTCCACATGATCAGGGCCCACACCAGGACGCCGACGGCGAGCGCGGCAGCCCAGGATCCCTGCCACAGGGAGAGGATCCGCGGACCCTCCTCCGTGGTCGGGGTGGGGAAACCAAGGCGAGGGAAGTCCTTGGATGTGCAACCGGTCGCGGTCGCCAGGACCAGGCCCGCAGTCATTGCCTGCAGCAGCTTCCGCCGCATCGGGCGCCGCGGCGAGCGGTCGGAGCCGTTGGGACTCACGTAGCGCCTTCCCGAGAGTCTCGCCCGCGCGGATTGGCTGCGGCCTGCCTTCACGCGGGTCGGTCGCCGCCCTGCGTCGGGCAGGGGTTTGGATGTTTATGCGGACCAAACCCTAGCCGACGCCTTCCGGGGGTTCGCGGGGAGGGTGGCATACGCGCCGGGGGTTACTCCGGGCGCCTAATAGCTCGGGGGTTCAGGTGATTTGGGCGGGTGCGGGATGCGTTGTGGTTGCTCGCGCAGTTCCCCGCGCCCCTGCGTTACTCGCCCGCGATTTAACGTTGCCGTGTGTCCTACTTCGATGCCGCCTCCTCCGCTCCCCTTCATCCCGTCGCCCGGCAGGCGCTGTTGGCCGCTCTCGACGACGGGTGGGCGGATCCCGCTCGGCTGTATCGGGAGGGACGTAAGGCACGGTTGTTGCTCGATGCCGCGCGGGAGGCCGCTGCCGAGGCCGTCGGGTGCCGGGCCGACGAGCTGGTGTTCACCACCTCGGGTACTCGGGCCGTGCACACGGGAATTGCGGGGGCCCTGGCAGGGCGGCGGCGCGTCGGACGTCACCTGATCGTGTCAGCGGTTGAACACTCTTCCGTGCTCCATTCGGCCGAGAGCCTGGTGGCGGCGGACGGTTCGGTGACCGAGGTGCCCGTGGACCGGACGGGGGCGGTGAGCGCGCGGGCCTACGGCGAGGCGCTGCGCCCGGACACCGCGCTGGCCTGTCTGCAGTCGGCCAACCACGAGGTGGGAACCGTGCAGCCGGTCGCCGAAGTGGCCGAGGTGTGCCGGGCGGCCGGGGTGCCGTTGCTGGTCGACGCGGCGCAGTCGCTGGGGTGGGGGCCGGTCGAGGGCGCGTGGTCGCTGCTCGCGGCCAGCGCCCACAAGTGGGGCGGGCCGGCCGGGGTCGGCCTGCTGGCGGTGCGCAAGGGCGTGCGCTTCGCGCCCCAAGGCCCCGTCGACGAACGGGAGTCGGGCCGCTCCCCCGGCTTCGAGAACATCCCGGCGATCGTGGCCGCGGCGGCCTCCCTGCGCGCGGTCCGCACGGAGGCGGCCGAGGAGGCGCTACGGCTGCGGGAGCTGACGGAGCGGATCCGGGCGCGGGTGCCGCAGCTGGTGCCGGACGTGGACGTGGTCGGCGATCCGGTACGGCGGCTGCCCGGGATCGTCACCTTCTCCTGTCTCTATGTCGACGGAGAGACTCTCCTGCACGAACTGGACCGCGCCGGTTTCTCCGTCTCGTCCGGATCGTCCTGCACGAGCAGCACACTGACGCCCAGCCATGTGCTGAAGGCGATGGGCGTGCTGAGTGAGGGAAACGTGCGGGTGTCGTTGCCGCCGGGGACGACGGAGGAGGACGTCGAGCGTTTCCTCGCGGTGCTGCCGGGGGCGGTGGCGGGGGTGCGGGAGAAGCTGGGAGCGGGGGTGCCCGCAGCCGTCGTGAAAGAGGACTCGCTGGTAGTGGACGCGCTCGGAAAGCGCTGCCCGATCCCGGTCATCGAGCTCGCCAAGGTCATCGGGGACGTGCCGATCGGCGGCACGGTCCGGGTCCTGTCCGACGACGAGGCGGCCCGGCTGGACATCCCGGCATGGTGCGAGATGCGGGGCCAGGAGTACGTGGGCGAGGAGGAGGGCCCGGCGTACTTGATCCGCCGGGTGAGCTGAGAAACCCAGGCGCGCGGGGCTGTGTCGATTTGCGGCTACCGCCGCGTGTGCGCGACCAGCCCCCGCGCGCCCGCAGACGACCGATCAGCCCAGGTGCTTACGTACTTCCACCGCCGCGTCGTCCCCGTACGCCTTGGTGAACCGCTCCATGAAGTGCCCACGAGACACCTGGTACTCCTGCGTACCAACCGTCTCGATCACCAGCGTCGCGAGCATGCAGCCGACCTGCGCCGCCCGCTCCAGCGAGACACCCCACGCCAGCCCCGAGAGGAACCCCGCGCGGAACGCGTCGCCGACACCCGTGGGGTCGGCCTTGCGCTCCTCCTCCGCGCAGCCGACCTCGATCGGGTCCTCGCCGACGCGCTCGATACGGACGCCGCGCGAGCCGAGCGTGGTGACGCGGTGGCCGACCTTCGCCAGGATCTCCTCGTCGCTCCAGCCGGTCTTGGACTCGATGAGTCCCTTCTCGTACTCGTTCGAGAAGAGGTACGCCGAGCCCTCCAGCAGGATGCGGATGTCGTCGCCGCCCATGCGCGCGATCTGCTGGGAGAAGTCCGCGGCGAAGGGGATGGAGCGGGTACGGCACTCCTCCGTGTGGCGGAGCATCGCCTCGGGGTCGTCGGCGCCGATCAGGACCAGGTCGAGGCCGCCCACACGGTCGGCGACGGTCTTCAGCTCGATCTGCCTGGCCTCGCTCATCGCGCCGGTGTAGAAGGAGCCGATCTGGTTGTGGTCGGAGTCGGTGGTGCACACGAAGCGGGCGGTGTGCAGGGTCTCCGAGATACGGACCGAGCCGGTGTCGACGCCGTGGCGGTCGAGCCAGTCGCGGTACTCGGCGAAGTCGGAGCCCGCGGCGCCGACGAGGATCGGCGCGGTGCCGAGCTGGCCCATGCCGAAGGCGATGTTGGCGCCGACGCCGCCCCGGCGTACGTCGAGGTTGTCGACCAGGAAGGAGAGCGACACCGTGTGCAGCTGGTCCGCGACCAGCTGGTCGGCGAAGCGGCCGGGGAAGGTCATGAGGTGGTCGGTGGCGATGGAGCCGGTGACTGCGATGCGCACGGCGAGGACTCTCCTGAGGGAGGCTGCGTTGACAGTTCACGCTACCCGGTCGGCCCGGCGGCTCTGAAGCGGCCAAAACTACCCGATAGTAGATCTTTCTTCGCGAGGTAAAGCGTGTCTACGGTGCCGCTATGACGAACCTCAAAGTCGACGGTCCCGTTCCGGCCCACCTCGAAGGCGAAGGTGAGGCGGATCTCGCGGCGCTGCGCGGCGACTGCGCCCGGATGGCTCCCCACTGGGCGGTTCCCGACCGGATCGTTGCCGTTCCGGTGTCCCCGTCCCTCATCCACGGCGTGTCGGTACCGTCGAAGTCGGCCCGGCTGCTGGACGCGATGGGGGAATACGGCAACTGAGTCCGGAGCTCGTCGGCTCGATCGGCGCTCTCGGGGGAACCGTGCGCTCCCCCGCTGCGTCCCATCGCTGTCCCCCGTAAAGGGGATGCGGGATACGACCCTTCCGTCTGCCTCTTTGACAGGGGCTGGTCAGGGTCATGGGACAGTTGCGCAGCCGAAGGAGCGATGCGGTGAACACCGAGCGACCCGACAACGAGGACGCGACCGGCGCCTCCGATGATGTGCCGGGCGTGGGGGACGCCGTGAAGGGCGCCGTTGAGGGGCCCGAGGTCGAGGACGTGGACGAGGGTGCCGTTTCCGAGGAGGCCGGCCGATCGGAGACGGCGGGGCCGGAGAAGACGGAGCCCGAGGAGACAGAGCCCGAGGCGTCCGACGTAGAAGCCGCCTCTTCGGAACATCCCACCCCGGTGACGTCCGAGGTCCAGCCCGACCAGCCGGAAACCTCGGACGCCTCCGAGATCTCCGGCCACACCGACGACGAACACCCGGCGCGATCCCGCTCCCGTTCCCCCCTCGTCATCGCCTCCGTGGCCGCCGCCGTGCTCCTCGTCGGAGGTGGCGGGGCGTACCTCGCGTCCTCCTCCTCGTCCTCCGGAGGTTCGGGCGACGGGACGGGGTCCGCGGCGTCCGGCGGCGGAACTCCCCCGGCGCTCGCGCTCGACGGATACGCGACGGGCGGTACGAGCGGGATCGCGTCCGGGGAGCCGAATCCGTACGGCGTGACCTACAAGGCCCAGGGCACCCTGCCCACCGGGCCCGGCTCCGCGGCCGTCTACTCGGCGGAGGGACAAGTCGCGAAGGACGACGTCGCCCGGCTCGCGAAGGCGCTCGCTGTCGTGGGGACACCGGTGGCCGAGGGGCAGTACTGGAAGGTCGGCGGGCAGGACGGCAGCGGGCCGAGTCTCCAGGTGAACAAGGCGGCGCCGGGCCTGTGGACGTTCAACCGCTACGCGCCCGGCACCGACAACTGCACCGACACCCTCAAGTGCGCGCAGGATCCCGGTACTTCGGCCACCGACCCGGTGAGTGTCGCGGTCGCGAAGCAGGCCGCCGCCCCGATCCTCAAGGCGGTCGGCCAGGACGACGCGAAGGTGGACGCGAGTCAACTCATGGGCGCGCAGCGGGTGGTGAACGCCGAACCGTTGGTCGGCGGGCTGCCCACGCACGGCTGGACGACCGGGCTGACGGTCAGCGCCCAGGGTGAAGTGGTCGGTGGCAGCGGGCAGTTGGCGGCGCCGATGAAGGGTGACGTCTATCCGGTGCTGAGCGCGCAGAAGACGCTGGCGCTGCTGAACGCGGCGCCGGGGACCGACCACCGCATGGGCATCGGCGGCTGCGCCAGTCCCGTACCGCTGAAGGACCGGCTGGAGGCGCCCTGCGGACAGTCCACCGGCACTCCCACGCAGGCTTCGGCCACCGTCGAGCACGCGGTGTTCGGGCTCGCCGCGCACTCCGTGGACGGGAAGCAGGCGCTGGTGCCGTCCTGGCTGTTCGAGGTGCGGCAGTCGGGCACGCAGGACAGCTTCACGGTGACGTATCCGGCGATCGATCCGAAGTATCTGGCCTCGGCCGGTACGCCCACTCCGACGCCGACCTCGACGGCGACCGCGGCTCCGCACGATGTGAAGGCGGACGGTTACTCGGCCGACGGGAAGACCCTGACCGTGGCCTTCACCGGCGGGGTGTGCGCCGACTACAGGACGACGGCCGTGGAGAGTTCGGACAAGGTGACCGTCACGGTGACCGCGACGCCGTGGCCGAACAAGGTCTGCATCATGATCGCCAAGATCTACCACCAGAACGTGGAGTTGAAGGCGCCGCTCGGCGACCGCAAGGTCGTGGGTCCGGACGGCAAGGCGATCCCCGTGGAGAAGAGCACACAGCCGACGGCGGGCGCGGGGCCCTCGCTGGCCCGGTAGGTACTTGAGCAATCCCGCACGGGCATCGGAAAAGCCCGAAGGCGGCGGCCCTGTCGGAGGGGGCCGCCGCCTTCGCCGTACTCAACCGCCCTGTCAGGGCCGGCCGGCTTAGCTGAACGAGTCGCCGCAGGCGCAGGAGCCCGTCGCGTTCGGGTTGTCGATCGTGAAGCCCTGCTTCTCGATGGTGTCGACGAAGTCGATCGAGGCGCCGCCCAGGTACGGGGCGCTCATGCGGTCGGTGACCACCTTGACGCCGCCGAAGTCCTTCACGACATCGCCGTCGAGGGAGCGCTCGTCGAAGAAGAGCTGGTAGCGCAGGCCGGAGCAGCCACCGGGCTGCACGGCGACGCGCAGGGCCAGGTCGTCCCGGCCTTCCTGGTCGAGCAGGGCCTTGACCTTCGCCGCGGCGGCGTCGGACAGAAGGATGCCGTCGGTGACGGTGCTGGTCTCGTCCGATACGGACATCTACATCTCTCCCGGGTTGTACGGAGACTGCTTGCCGACGATGTCAACCGCCGGGGCCGTGGATTCATTCCGGGCCGTGCCCGGTGTCTTTCCCCGGCACCTCTCTCCATGCTCGCACACCCCCGCAAGGTCCCCCGCTGAGCGCGTATCGAGCATCTGCCGGGATTGATGTCACATCGACGCTATGGCCATCGTCAAACTGACGTGAAGCGGTTATGATAGATAACGTCAATTCGACGAAAAGGCTTGTCTGTCAGAACAGAAAGGGTGCGTGTCGTGACCACCGCCCAGACCCAGGAGCTCGACGTTCAGCCGACGCCCCTCGCCCTGCTGCTGCTCGGCCGTGAGGCCGACCCGAGGAGCGAGCGCGGTGTCGAGTGCCCCGGCGACCTGCCCTCGCCGTCCGACCCGGACCTGGTCGAGCGGGCCCGCGCGGCCAAGGAGAAGCTCGGCGAGAAGGTCTTCGTGCTCGGCCACCACTACCAGCGCGACGAGGTCATCCAGTTCGCCGACGTCACGGGCGACTCCTTCAAGCTGGCCCGGGACGCCGCCGCGCGCCCCGAGGCCGAGTACATCGTGTTCTGCGGTGTGCACTTCATGGCGGAGTCCGCTGACATCCTGACCGGCGACGACCAGAAGGTCGTCCTCCCGGACCTCGCGGCCGGCTGCTCGATGGCCGACATGGCCACCGCCGAGCAGGTCGCCGAGTGCTGGGACGCGCTGACCGAGGCCGGCATAGCCGAGCGGGTCGTGCCCGTGTCGTACATGAACTCGTCCGCCGACATCAAGGCGTTCACGGGCAAGCACGGCGGCACGATCTGCACCTCGTCGAACGCGCAGCGCGCGCTGGAGTGGGCCTTCGAGCAGGGCGAGCAGGTGCTGTTCCTGCCCGACCAGCACCTCGGCCGCAACACGGCGGTGCGGGACCTGGGCATGAGCCTCGACGACTGTGTCGTCTACAACCCGCACAAGCCCAACGGGGGCCTCACCGTTGACCAGTTGAGGTCCGCGAAGATGATCCTGTGGCGCGGCCACTGCTCGGTGCACGGCCGCTTCTCGCTGGAGTCGGTGGAGGACGTGCGCGCCCGGATCCCGGGCGTCAACGTCCTCGTCCACCCCGAGTGCAAGAACGAGGTCGTGGCCGCGGCCGACTACGTGGGCTCGACGGAGTACATCATCAAGGCACTCGAGGCGGCCCCCGCCGGCTCCAAGTGGGCCATCGGCACCGAGCTGAATCTCGTACGCCGGCTCGCGAACCGTTTCGCTCCCGAGGGCAAGGAGATCGTCTTCCTCGACAAGACGGTCTGCTTCTGCTCGACGATGAACCGCATCGACCTCCCCCACCTGGTCTGGACCCTGGAGTCCCTCGCCGAGGGCAACCTCGTCAACCGCATCGAGGTGGACAAGGAGACGGAGGCCTTCGCCAAGCTGGCGCTGGAGCGGATGCTGGCGCTGCCGTAGGCCTGCCGGGTCATTCCACTCTCGGCCGGACCAGGCCCGACTCGTAGGCGATGACGACGAGTTGGGCCCGGTCGCGGGCGCCGAGTTTGGCCATGGCGCGGTTGACGTGGGTCTTCACCGTCAGGGGGCTGACCTCCAGGCGTTCGGCGATCTCGTCGTTGGAGTGGCCGCCGGCGACCTGGACGAGGACCTCGCGTTCGCGCACGGTGAGGGCTTCGAGGCGTTCGGCGCGGGCGGGGTCGCGGTCCTCGTCCAGGTCGCCCTGGGCGAGGAAGCGGGCGATCAGGCCCTTGGTGGCCACAGGTGAGAGCAGGGCCTCGCCGGCCGCGGCGACCCTGATCGCGCTGAGGAGTTCCTCGGGCTCGGAGCCCTTGCCCAGGAAGCCGGAGGCGCCCGCGCGCAGGGACTGCACCACGTAGTCGTCGACCTCGAAGGTCGTCAGGATGACCACGCGGACATGGGCGAGGGACGGGTCGGCGCTGATCATGCGGGTGGCGGCGAGGCCGTCCGTGCCGGGCATCCGGATGTCCATCAGTACGACGTCGGCCCGCTCCTCCTTCGCCAGCCGTACGGCCTGCGCGCCGTCCGAGGCCTCTCCCACGACCTCCATGTCGGGCTCGGAGTCGACGAGTACGCGGAAGGCGCTGCGCAGCAGGGCCTGGTCGTCGGCGAGCAGGACACGGATCGTCGTCATACGGGGTCCCCCGAGGCGCGTGGGCGGGTCTTGACCGGCAGGATCGCATGGACGCGGAAGCCGCCTCCGTACCGGGGACCGGTGGTGAGGGTGCCACGCAGTGCGGTGACGCGCTCGCGCATGCCGAGCAGGCCGTGGCCGCCGCCGGAGTCGGGGTCGTGGTCCTCGCCGGAGCCGTTGTCGAGGACGGTGACCTCGACGTTCGGGCCGACGCGTACGACGCTCACCTCGGCCTTCGCCTCGATGCCGGCGTGCTTCTGCACATTGGTGAGGGCCTCCTGGATGACGCGGTAGGCGGCCAGGTCCACGGCGGCGGGGAGGGTGGTGCCGTTGTCCGCGCGGGCGACCAGGACCTGGAGGCCCGCGCTGCGGAAGGTGCCGGCGAGCTCTTCGAGGCGGTCGAGGCCGGGGGCCGGTTCGGTGGGGGCCTCGGGGTCGCCTGACTGGCGCAACAGGCCGACGGTGGCGCGGAGTTCGTTGAGCGCGGAACGGCTGGCCTCGCGTACGTGGGCGAGGGCCTCCTTCGCCTGGTCGGGGCGCTTGTCCATGACGTGCGCCGCGACCCCGGCCTGGACGTTGACCAGGGCGATGTGGTGGGCGACCACGTCGTGCAGGTCGCGGGCGATACGCAGCCGCTCCTCGGCGACCCGGCGGCGGGCCTCCTCCTCGCGGGTGCGTTCGGCCCGCTCGGCGCGCTCGCGTATGGCGTGCACGAACTCCTTACGACTGCGTACGGCGTCCCCGGCGGCGGCCGCCATGCCGGTCCAGGCGAAGATGCCGAGGTTCTCCTGCGCGTACCAAGGGAGCGGGCCGCCGAGCATCGCGGCGCCGGTCAGCACGGTCATCGTGAGCAGGCCCACGCGCCAGGTGGTGGAGCGGTCGGTGGTGACGGCGACGGTGAACAGGGCGACCACGGCACACATCGCGACCGGGGCGCGCGGGTCGCTGGTGACGCTCTCGACGAGGGAGGCGGTGCCGGTGACGGCGAGGACCAGCATGGGGGCGCGGCGGCGGCAGACGAGCGCGGCGGCGGCGACCGCCATGAGGACCAGGCTGAGCGGGTCGGGGGTACGGATGCCCCAGCTGAGGCCGTGCCCGCCGTGCGGGTCCACGAACGACCCCGCCACCATGCACACGAGCACCGCGGCGGCGAGCACCGCGTCCAGCG
Source organism: Streptomyces hokutonensis (assembly GCF_000376565.1). Classification (GTDB taxonomy): domain Bacteria; phylum Actinomycetota; class Actinomycetes; order Streptomycetales; family Streptomycetaceae; genus Streptomyces; species Streptomyces hokutonensis. The sequence continues at coordinate 10,264 of NZ_BARG01000129.1, forward strand.
CGGAGGGGTGTGCCTTCGCTTGGCAGCGGGCTCGGTCGAGAACGCTCATTCTGGCAACCGTACGGGGTCCCTGCGGGGGGCGGAACGGGGGGCAGCTGTACGTTCCCTGTACTTGTGCGGGGTGTTGGTGTGGGCGTCTCTGGGGGCTCCGCCCCCAGGCCCCCGGTCGGCCCTGAAGGGGCCTCGTCCTCAAACGCCGGACGGGCCGACAATCGACCGGCGCTGAAAGGGAACCCCCGAAGAACCCGTCCTCACCCCGGGATCAAGCCGTCGTCGCTCAGCAGGTCCCGGACCTCTTCCAGGGTCGCGTCCGGGGACGGGAGGATGAGTTCGGAGGGCTCCAGGGAGTCGTCGGGGAGCGGGTCGCCCAGTTCGCGGACCTTGGCCAGGAGGGCCTGGAGGGTTTCGCGGAAGGCGGGGCCGTCGCCGTTCTGTACTTCTCTCAGGAGTACGTCTTCCAGCTTGTTCAGTTCGGTGAGGTGGCCGTCGGCCAGCCTCACCTGCCCCTCCCCCATGATCCGTACGATCATGTCGCCCTCCTCAGGCGTGGGCCGTCACATCATCACGTCACTGCTTGTCGAAGCGCGGGGTGTCCTGCGGCTGAGCCGACGACTGCGACTGGGACTGGTCCTTGCCGCCCTCGATCGCCTGCTGCGACGCCGAACCGCCGGCCAGCTCCGCCTTCATCCGCTGGAGTTCCAGCTCTACATCCGTACCACCCGACAGCCGTTCCAGCTCGGCCTGGATGTCGTCCTTGGCCATGCCGGTCGGGTCGTCCAGGGCTCCGGAGGCGAGCAGTTCGTCGATGGCGCCGGCGCGGGCCTGGAGCTGCTGGGTCTTGTCCTCGGCGCGCTGGATGGCAAGCCCGACATCGCCCATCTCCTCGGAGATGCCGCTGAAGGCCTCGCCGATCCGGGTCTGTGCCTGGGCCGCCGTGTACGTGGCCTTGATGGTCTCCTTCTTCGTACGGAAGGCGTCCACCTTGGCCTGGAGGCGCTGGGCCGCGAGGGTGAGCTTCTCCTCCTCGCCCTGGAGGGTGGTGTGCTGTGTCTCCAGGTCGGTCACCTGCTGCTGGAGCGCGGCCCGGCGCGAGAGCGCCTCGCGGGCCAGGTCCTCACGGCCCAGCGCGAGCGCCTTGCGGCCCTGGTCCTCCAGCTTCGAGGACTGCGACTGCAGCTGGTTGAGCTGGAGCTCCAGACGCTTGCGTGACGTGGCGACGTCGGCCACACCCCGGCGCACCTTCTGAAGCAGCTCCAGCTGCTTCTGGTACGAGTAATCGAGGGTTTCGCGCGGGTCCTCGGCCCGGTCAAGGGCCTTGTTCGCCTTCGCGCGGAAGATCATCCCCATACGCTTCATGACACCGCTCATGGGCTTCGCGCGCCCCCTTCTGACGGACTCCAGCTCCAGCGACTGCAACAGAACCCACAGTACGGGCCCTGCATCCATTACCGCACTGTTCGGGGACGGATGCGCTCATCCCCAAGGACGACTGCCTACGGTCCTGCTCCGGCGTAAGGAGTAGGTGTTCCCCGGGTAACAACCCGGAGCCGACCGTCTGCGACGTCTCTCTTGTCCCCCTACAGACGACTGGTGTTGCCGGATCGTTCCCCACCGGACTGGGGTCCAACCGCATCCACCCCGTAAGCTTGGGTTTTGTGTTCCGTAGCCGTGCCAAGGAAGAGAAGGCCGCGACCGCCGACCAGGCCTCGCCGACCGACTCCAAGCAGCCCCGAGACCCTCAGGCCCCCAAGGGTCGGCCCACGCCCAAGCGCAATGAGGCCCAGACCCAGCGCCGCAGCGTGGCCAACACCACGCTGACGCGCAAGGACGCCTCCAAGCGCCAGCGCGACGAGCGGCGGGTGCAGCTGGAGAAGCAGCGCCAGGCGCTGTCCGGCCGCGGCAACGAGCGGGATCTGCCGCTCCGTGACAGGGGTCCGATCCGCAAGTTCGCGCGTGACTACATCGACTCGCGCTTCAACGTCGCCGAGTTCTTCCTGCCGATGGCCGTGGTGATCCTGGTGCTCAGCGTGGTGCAGGTGCCCGCGCTGCAGAACATCGCGCTGCTGCTGTGGCTCGTGATCATCATCCTGATCCTGGTCGACTCGTTCCTGAACGTGTTCCGGCTGCGCAAGCAGCTCGCCGAGCGCTTCCCGGGCCAGGACACCAAGGGCACGACCTGGTACTCGCTCATGCGCTCCCTCCAGATGCGTCGACTCCGGCTGCCGAAGCCGCAGGTCAAGCGCGGAGAGCGGCCCTGAGCGCGGACTCCTTCTCCGGGGGCGCGGCGGAAGCCTGGCTGGCGAAGCTGGGCGGGCTGCGGGATGTCGTACGCCAGGAACTGGTGGCCCGGCAGCTCGACGAGCAGATAGCCGGCCGGTATCCGGTCGGGCAGCGGCTGCGGGTGCTCGACGTCGGGATGGGGCAGGGCACGCAGGCGCTGCGGCTGGCCCGGGCCGGGCATCAGGTGACCGGGCTCGAACAGGAACCGAAGATGATCGCCGCGGCGCGTGCGGCGCTGTCCGGCGAGCCCGAGGGCATCCGGGAGCGGGTGCGGATCATCGAGGGCGACGGCCGGGACACGGGCGTGCACTTCCTCCCGGGCAGTTTCGACGTCGTGCTCTGTCATGGCGTACTCATGTACGTCTCCGAGCCCGATCCGCTGCTCGCGGGGCTTGCCCGGATGCTGGCGCCGGGCGGGCTGCTGTCGCTGCTCGTGCGGAACGCCGACGCGCTGGCGATGCGGCCCGGGCTGTCCTGGGACTGGGCGACCGCGCTGACCGCGTTCGACTCCACCGCGTACCGCAACCGGCTGGGCCTGGATGTGCGGGCCGACCGGCTGGACACCCTGACGGCGACGCTGGCGGGCATCGGGGCACCGCTGCAGGCCTGGTACGGCGTGCGGGTCTTCACCGACACCGCTCCGGAAGGCGTCGAGATCCCGGAGGACGTCGAACCGCTGCTGGCCGCCGAGGAGCGGGCCGGGCGGACGGATCCGTACCGGGCGGTGGCCGCGCTGCTGCATCTGTGCGGCGTGCGGGGCTGAGCGCACGTCCCTCGCTGAGGGCCCGTTCGGGCGAGCAGCACGAGCCGGACATTCACCCCAAAGAGACACTCGGCGTATGGACTCTTCCCGTACCCGAACCCGTACGCGTGCCCTCGGGCCCATGGCTCTTCTCGCCTGTTCGCTCGCGCTGGTCGCGGGATGCGGCGGCTCCGGGTCCTCCTCGAAGAAGGACACCTCGACCGCGCAGGCCGCCCAGGCCGCCGTGCCGATGGCGAGCGACGACCTGCAGAGCGACTACCAGAAGGTGATCAGGGAGGTCCTGCCGTCGGTCGTGCAGATCCAGGCCAGCAGTGATCTGGGGTCGGGGGTCGTGTACGACGGCCAGGGGCACATCGTCACCAACGCGCACGTCGTCGGGAACGAGAAGACCTTCAAGGTGACCACCGCGAACAGCGAGGACGTGCTCACCGCCAAGCTCGTCTACTAGTATCCCGAGCAGGACCTGGCCGTCGTCAAGCTGGACAAGGTGCCGGACGGGCTGAAGGCGGCGACCTTCGCCGACTCCGCCAAGGTCGAGGTCGGGCAGATCGTCCTCGCCATGGGCTCGCCGCTGGGACTGTCGTCCAGCGTGACGCAGGGCATCGTGTCGGCGACCGGACGGACCGTCAGCGAGGGCAGCAGCGACGGGGGTACGGGCGCGACCATCGCCAACATGGTGCAGACCTCGGCCGCGATCAACCCCGGCAACAGCGGGGGCGCGCTGGTCAACCTCAACGGGCAGGTCATCGGCATCCCGACGCTCGCGGCGACCGACCCGAACTTCGGGGGCGGTGCCGCGCCCGGGATCGGGTTCGCGATCCCGTCCTCGATGGTGAAGACGGTCGCCGACCAGATCGTCAAGGACGGCAAGGTGACCGACTCGGGGCGGGCCGCGCTCGGCATCACCGGCCGTACGGTCGTCGACGACAGCTACCAGGCGGCCGGGGTCGCCGTGGTCGCGGTGAAGAGCGGCGGGGCCGCGGACAGGGCCGGCATCCGGGCCGGCGACATCATCACGAAGCTCGGCGACACGGGGATCAGCACGATCACCTCGCTGTCGGAGGCGCTGGCGTCCGACAAGCCGGGGCAGAAGACGACGGTGACGTACACGCGCAACGGTGCGTCGAAGAAGGTCGATGTGACGCTGGGCGAGCAGTGAGAGAGGGGGCGGCCGGTGCTTCTCCGGCCGCCCCCTCCCCCGTTACGCCTCCTCGGCGTGCAGGCTCATCGGGCCGTAGATCTCCGTGGAGTCCTCGAACAGCCGTACCTGGTCCGCGCCACCCGCGACGAGGTCCTTCCACACCTCGCCGAGCCAGGACTCCGCGTCCCCCTGCGTGGTGAACTCCTCCGGCGGGACCGCGGGTTCGACCTCGGTCCCGTCGGACTTCTCGAACCGCCAGATCCATGCCGCCATGTACGCCTCCAAGGTCTCAGCGCATGCAGAGCAGAAGCCGGATCTTGGTCCGGCTTCTGCCGAGAAGCGTATTCGCTCTGCTGGGTTAGCGGGGGATGAGCTGCGGATATTCG
>NZ_BARG01000128.1 GCF_000376565.1 Streptomyces hokutonensis
GCCTGGCTGGGACGGTGCCGCCGCCTGTCGAAGGACTACGAGTACCTGCGCGTCTGCTCGGAGAACGCCATCTACCTCTCCATGGTCATGCTCCTCGTGCGCCGCCTCGCAAGATCAGCCCGCTGACAGGCTTTTCAGACGCCCTCTACTGACCTTGAATTCGTAAGGGTGTGGCTCGTTTTGAGGGAACTCGTGACCAGCGGGTCGTAGCGGCCTGGGCTCCTGGCGCACCCTTGAATCCGGTGTGAGCGGTGTGACTTGGGGTTACTGTGCTGCCGTGATTCTGACTGACACCGAAATTGGTGACTTGCTCGGACCCGCTGGGCTTCGACTCGTCGAACGGGTCCCGGGGAAGGTTCAGCTGCCTCCACTGCCGAAGTACGTGTCGCCGGCGAGCGCGCGGCCCGAACACGGGCGCTTCGACTCCGAACCGGACGAGGCCGCCGACCTGGATGCTCCGGACTTCGCAGATGGGACGGACGCTGCTCTTGCCGAGTACCTCATCCGCGCAGGTGGGATAGGGTTTGGGCGTTGGCCGAGGCCGATCGAGTCGCCGGTATCGCGCGGCGCTGGTTGGCGCGGCATGATGATCGGTCGTGCTGCTGAGACTGGCGTACCTAGGTGTGACGAACGCGTTCGCGATACTGCGACTGCTGCCGATGAGCGACCGGGAGAACGATGTCGAAATCCTCGCTCTGCGCCACCAGATCGGCGTTATGGAACGGCAGCTGAACGGGCAGCAGGTCCGGTTCCACGCGAGCCACCGGGCGTTTTTTGGCGTCGCTCCTCCTTGGCCTGCCACGGGAAGTGCCGCGCCGGATGCGGCTGCTGGTGCGGCCGGACACTGTACTGTGCTGGCACCACAACGTCATTGCCCGCCGACACGCTTCCCAGTCCCGGCCGAAGCGCGGAGGCCGGCCCCGCACCGTGCACTCGATCCGGGCGCTGGTGCTGCGCCTGGCCAGGGAAAAATCCAAGTTGGGGCTGTCGGCGCCTGCACGGTGAGCTGCTCGTACTCGGGGTGAAGGTGGCAGCATCCACAGTCTGGGAAATCTTGCAGGAGGTCGACGTCGACCCGGCTCCCGCCTGCTGAATTCCATCACCCGGCACCTGGTATCGACGCCCCGAACCACTGATCACTGCGCCTCATCCGAACTCAACGACGAACCGGGTAAAAGCTCACATCTCTCCATGAGGTAGCAACTGGCCGACACGTCGTGAGACTGAAGGGAAACGTCCTGGTCACAGTGGCGGCGCCTGACACCGAAAGTGAGAACCCACATCTGGTGTAGGTTCCGAACAGAGATGTCGTTATCCACGTGACTTGTCATCAACTTGTCGTTCGGACCTGCTGCTAAGGGGCAGCGAGGATCTCTTCAAGAACGAACGATGCATCCGTCGGCAGGCCGTCGCCGTCGCGAACCGTTCCGGCGCAGGCGACCAGGGCCTTCCAGAGCGCCCAGCCTTGTCCACGCTCCCAGGTCGCCTTGTCTACCCGCAGCCGATCGCGGAACGCGGCCCGGCTTTTGCCTGTCAGCATCGTCCAGGCGATCGCCAGGTCGCAGGCTGGGTCTCCGACTCCGCAGGTGCCGAAGTCGATGACGGCCGCGAGCGCGCCGTCCTTCACCAGAAGGTTTCCCGAGGCCATGTCGCCGTGGAACCAGACTGGCTTGCCGTCCCACGGGGCTCGCAACGCCCGTTCCCAGATCTTCTCGGCGGTTTCAGTCCGGATCAGGCCGTCCAAGGTGTCCAGGGCTGCCCGGGCCCACCCGTCGTAGGTTGTCAGTGGTCCGCCTCGGAACCAATTGTGCAGTCCCGGGCCCGGTCCGCCGGTCGGGTCGATTTGCTGCAGGGACAGGAGGAAGTTCGCAAGGTGGATGGCGAACGCCGTCGTGTCCTCGACGACGGCACGGACCGCGGGCTCGCCACCGAGCCACCGATAGACCGACCAGTCGTGTGGAAAGCTCTCACCGGGGACGCCTCTGGCCATCGGAATCGGGATGTCCAACGGCAACGCGGGGGCGAGCACCGGCAGCCACTGGTGCTCCTTCTCTACCGCCAGCGCGTACTCCTTGGCAGTCGGTAGCCGCACCAGCATCTCGTCACCGAGGCGAAAGGTGCAGTTGTCCCAACCCTGCGTATCGACCGGCCGGACCTCGAGGTCGGACCACTGCGGGAACTGCGCGGTGATCAACCTGCCCGCCACCGCCGCGTCGACCGGTTTCCGGTCCGGCAACGGCAAAACCTCGGGCGTCTCGTTCATCGGAGGCCGACCGTACGACGCCCGATCGGATCATTACAAGCGATTTGCGATCGTCCCGAACGCAGGCCGCGAACTGTCCGTCCCCCAGCCTGTAGCCCGTTCACTTGTTCGCGTGTTTCGAACCCAGTGCGATGACCTTGCTACGACGGTCACCGCTGTGCGACGGTCCGTCCGGTCGGCCCGGGTGCCGCGGTCGGCGGATGGATGCTCGCCTCTTCGAACCATCAGAAGGGGCAGGTCATGTTGACGAAAGTCCGGGGTGCGGTTGCGGCGGCGATGATGATGGGGGCGTTGCTGGTGCCTGTAGTCGTGGCGACCGATGCGGCGGCCGCGTCGTGTGCGCGGCACACGACGGGTGTCTGCAAGGCGAACTCGCCGCATCCGCGCGGTGCTACCGCGAAGTGCAAGGACGGCTCGTACTCCTACAGTGCCCACGCCCGCGGGACGTGCTCGCACCACCGGGGCGTCAAGTACTGGTACCGGTAGACGGCACCGGTGCCGCTGCCCGGAGGGATTCGGGGCAGCGGCACCGGCGGTTCGTCGAGCATCACGCGTAGTCCCGTAGACATGTGGCCCTGCACCGGCGCAGCAACTCGGTGTGGGGCCACACGTGTACGAGACGGGGTGCGCCTTCGCGCCGTACCCCGGGCGGTAGGACGGCACCCGGGTGGGGGAGCATCTGCTCAGCCACCGTCTGCTCGTGAGGAACCGTCATGCGCTCTGTCCGCCGTACTGTGCCGCCCGTCCTGTTCACCGGCCTGTTGCTGGCCGGCTGTTCGCCCGTCTCGCTCGGCACGTCGACGTCGTCCTCTGCGCAGAGTCCTGCGGCGGGAGCGCCGGCCGGCTCGGGGCGGGCGATCGCGGTGGGGGCGGGTCCGCAGAAGCACTACACGGTGCAGCAGCAGCCGGCCGCGGGGTCCTGCCACTACCGCTATCTCGAGGGGGAGCCCTTGGAGGATCCGAAGTGCACGCCGGGCGCGGTCTCCCCGGCGGTCACGCAGTCGAATCTGAAGTCGACGATCTGCCGCAAGGGCGGCTACACCTCGGGGGTGCGTCCGTCCGCGTATGTGACGGGCAAGGAGAAGAAGCTCAATGCCGCCTCGTACGGCTTCACGGGCAGCATGTCGGATGCCGAGTACGACCACCTGATCAGCCTGCAGCTGGGCGGGGATCCCAACGACTACCGCAACCTGTGGGTGGAGCCGGCCGACCCCGGCCACAAGAAGGGCTCCGGGGTCAACAACGCGAAGGATCCGGTGGAGACGAAGCTGCACACCGCGGTCTGCAAGGGCCAGGTCACCCTCGCCGCCGCGCAGAAGGCCATCGTCACCGACTGGACCACCGCTCTGGCCACCCTCCACCTCACCTGAGCACCACACCAGGCGATCGAGCCACAACTCGCCCTGGCGACGCGCAACTTTCCGCCGGAGGCGGCGCGCCGGGGTGACGGTATGAGACCGTACGGTCATCCGGCCCGCCGCTTCCCCCCGTAGCGGTGGGCCGGACCTGATTCACCGGGCCAGGGTGACGGTGGCGGTGATCGGCAGGTTGGCCGGCGAGCTGCTGGTCCGAGCGCGTCGCGTTCGGTGGCGGTGATGCTCTGTCAAGCCGTGCGTAGTGGGGCGGGGGAGGCGTTCTGGACGCTGTCGAGAGCTCCCCGAACGTGATCTTCTTGTCGGTGGGACCGTAGCCGAGGACCTTGAGCAGGGTGTTCCGGTGTGCCGACTGGGTGGCGCAGTGGTGAATGCGGAGATTCGAATCTGTCCGTTCTCCATGTGTTTGCTGTGCAACTGTGATGCGCATCATGCATGCAAATTAAGCCAACTGGTCTGATAACCGTTCAAGTCGGCGGAAGCCAGGCGATAGGTTCCCTGTGACCATTCTTGATCGTTTCTAGGGGGAACCTTGTCGCGTTCGCGCGCGAGATTTTTGGCCTCGGCAAGCGCCGGGGTCGCCGCACTCACTGTTCTCGGCACCGCCCCACAAGCGCACGCCTCCGCTCCCGCGGAGGCGTGCAGCCTCCTCTACAACGCCCGCATCACGTACTGGGGAATGGCGTGCGCCCAGCCGGGGGAGCCGATGATCGGCAGCTTCGCCACATGGCGCAACGTGCCGATCACCTTCGATCAGGTCGATACCGGATCGGCAACCGTGCAGGTCGGCAACTACCTCCGTGTCAGCCCGAACACGTCCGGCAGTCCGCTGGCCGCTCCCAACATCGAGATCGGCCTCTACGCGGAGAAGACCGGGAGGGCCACGCACACTTACGGGCCGCGATGGACGGAAATGACCACGAGCGGCGGGCGGACGACCGCCATACGGGCCGGGGTCAACCCGACGAAGGCCGACAAGCGCAACCACACCTACATGACGGTCCGCCAGGACAGCGGCAACCAGTGGGATGTTCTCTACGACTTCAACAAAGTCGGTTCCACCACCAAGCAGCTCAAGGTGGTGGGCGGCAACACCAACCGGGTTGACGTCGGCCTTGAGGTATCGGGGCCGACGTATGTCGATGTCCCCTCCATCGCCGACCGGATGCAGTTCATGACCGGCAACAAGGTGTGGCAACAGGTGGCAACCGGCAATGTAGCCAAATCGGTCACGCTCCCCGCGTGCAGCACGACCCACAAGCCGCCGAGCTGCTTCACCACGAAGCTGACCGACAGCAGCAAGTTCACCCAGTGGACGGTGAGCAAGCCCCGCAGACAGGCCGCCGCCGCGGCATCTCCACCCAGCACGCCTGCCGCCCGGACACACCCCGCCGACACACTCCCGCCCGATCTGCCCGCCACGTTCAACGGCGTGGACCAGGGCGCCCTGCAGTCCTGCCTGGAGAACGACGCCGATGACTGCCTGGCCACCGTGCCCGGCCTGTCGCAGTGCGTGGTCACCGTACGGGTCTGCAACGCCGCCGCGCTCGCTGCCGGCGGCCCGGCCGAAGACCCTGCAGCTGACGCGGACGTCTCCGCCGCCGACATCCGGGCCCGGGCTGCCGCGGCCTTCGACGTCCCGGGCGACGACGTCGCCGTAGAGCCGCCCGCGTCTTCACCAGCTGCGCCGGCAGCCGGCCCGCGCGCGGTCTCCGACGGTGGTGACGGGGTCTGGACGGTCTCGTCTTCCAGCTCCACTCCTGGACTGCAGCGCGGCGATCACCGTTTCGCGGGATTCACCGCCCGCTACAGCCCGCACACCGGTGCACTGGTGGACGCGTGCTGGGGCGAACTCTGCGACGTTCCGTGATCACTACGAGCCGCAGGTGCCCTGAAGCTTCCCCATGCCCGCAAGGAGTCCACTGGTGACCATACGCACCACCCTCATTCGTCTGGCCCGCGCAACCGCCACCGCTACAGCCGTGGCGGTTCTCATGGCCACCGCCACGTCAGCCGGCCACGCCGCACCTGCAGGAAACGACCCGGGCCCCGAGGTTGGTACCAGGTTCGTCGATGCCGCGTCCCTGCCCGCTGAGGACCTGAGAGGTCTGGGCAAACCCCTCCCGTACGCCCAGTACGCCCGGTCCCACCACGCGAAGTCCGCATCGCTCACCGCCGCGCCGGTCACTGCTCCGGACGACGAGCAGGACCTGCGCCAGGAATGCGCGGCACACGCGGCGCAGGCCAAAACGGCCGTCGGGTGGATCAAGTCACGGTTCGAGAGCTGCCAGAAGCGTCCCTTCGACCTGGTCCTGCGTGACGTCAGGGGCACCACCGCCCTGGGCCGCCTCAAGTTCGACCAGTGGGTTCTCGGCTTCGCCTACGACGGCAGCCGGCGCGTCGACTACCTCGCCAGCATCGAGAACATCATCGTCCAGCCACTCCCCACCGAGGACGCCACGAAGTGGCGGCTGGGCCAGCACTTCCGCCAGAGCGTCAACGCCTCCACGAGCGACCCGGACCCCCAGGTCACCGCGCCGCAGACCACCGACCGCGACGAACTGCTCGGCGTCTGGGACACCCAGCCGCACTGGAACCTCTCCTACACGGCCCCGGACAAGGGCCCCCTGTACGACCAGGGCAACCAGCAAAAGGTCTTCTCGACCGTGTCGATGGACCTCAGCGCCAGCTCTCCCAACGCCGCGCCCTACAGCGAAGGCGGCGATGTCTACACCTCCAGCGTCCGCTACGACTACGCCGGAAAGATCGCCGGCAAGTTCCTGGGCACTGTCTTCACCCAGGCCCGGGTGGAACTCGTGCTGAGCCAGAAGGATCCGGCGGTCAACGAGAGCGCGATGCACATCTACGACGCCCTCAACCGACCGGAACGCACCTTCCCCTCCTGGCCGGGCAAGACCGTCCCGGGCGTGAAGGAGCCCCTGCACCGTCTGGTCGACAAGGAGAAACAGAAGAAGAACCGTGCCCGATCGATCAAGGAATGCGAGAAGGTGTGGGGGGACTACAAGGGAACGGATCTTCAGTGCGACGAGTACCCGTACGCCTCCACCAAGGAGGGCTCGACCAAGGGGGACAACCGGTTCTCCGTCCGGCTGATCGACGGCACCGACAATGAGACCGGCGGTCGCAGGCTCGACCAGATGTACACCCTCAACCGGATCCTCGACGGCGACGCCTTCTACATGAAGATCACCGACTAGCAGAAGGGCAGCGGCATCATGGCGCTCCTGGCCGAATACAGGTGCAAGGCCACACCCGGCCGCCGCGTCGTGGAGATCTACGACGCGGACGCCTACCTCAGTGACGACGACGCCATGGCCGCCGCCCGCACCCAGGTGGTAGCCGGCAACGGCTACCACCTGTACATCCAAAGCCTGCAGCCCGACATCGACGTCGAGGTCGCCATCCGGCTCTGGGACAGCCCTCCCTCTCCTCCCGCCGGAGCCGAGGGCTCGGTTCCCATCAGCATTGAGTCGGAGACCGCGATTCTCGTGGTGAACCAAGTCGAATACGGCCCCGCCGGGGAAATGACCCTCCCTCGCTCAGGTGTCTACACCGGACACGCCTGGTGGGAAAACCGCCAGGCCACCGGGGACTACTACCAGACCACCCTCGACCACCCCACTGACGACACCTTCGAAGACCACCTCACCCAGGCATGGAACACCCCCCCAGTGACCGAACGCTACGTCCTGGACCTCGCCTACAGCCGTGCTTCGGAACACGATGACGAAGAAGAGCCGTAGAACCGGGACGCCGAAGACTGAGCGCCGAGTTGGCGAGTTGAGTGTGGGACGAGTTGCCTCGTCCCGCGAGCGCCGGCGCCGAACCGGTCGGGCATGTACGCCTCGGGTACGCCCCCCGAGGCTGCTATATCGCGTCAAGCCGCTTGAGGAAGATCCTTGGGTTTCATCCCTATGCTCTGGTGGGAGCGTTCGAGGGTCTTGAAGAGCTGTCGGCAGATGGCTCGCTTGAGGCAGCGTTGGGCGTCCCGGGAGGTCTTGCCCTCGGCGATTCTGCGGGCAACGTAGGTCTTCGTGGCCGGGTCGAGCCGCATCCGGATCAACGTGATTGTGTGCAGGGCCCGGTTGAGCTGGCGGTCGCTGCTGCGGTTGATCCGGTGCCGGTTGGTCAACCCGGAGGAGGCGGGGATGGGTGCGACACCGGCGAAGGAGGCGAAAGCCGCCTCGGAGCGGAACCGGCCCGGATGCGACCAGCTGACCAGGACCTGAGCTGCGGTGATCGGTCCAACGCCAAGCAGATCGAGAAGGTCGGGGGCCAACTGCCGTACCAGCGCGAGGATCTCGTTCTCGAGGTCCTTGGCCTCGACCTGCAGGGCCTGAATGCGCTGGGCGGTGGAGCGCAGGGCCCGGGCGGTCATCCGGCGCTCGACGCCGTGCGTCGGGCGATCCCGAAGCTGAGCACAACGGATGACCTGGGCCGGGCGCTTGAGCTTTCGCAACTCGGATCGCAGGTCGTCGGGGGCGGACACGATCAGGCCCTTGAGCTGGTTGATCGCGGCGGTGGAGGCGAGGACCGCGCCGTGGCGGGTGACGAGCAGGACGCGCAGGGCCTCGCGCTCACCTCTGAGTCGGGGCTGGATGAGATGCTCGGCGGACAGGGCCTCCTTGGCTGCCCGGATAGCGTCGATCATGTCGGTCTTGCGTCCACCGCGGACGGCAGGCCGCTTGGGCCGTAGAACCTCGACGACCTGTTCGCCGGCCTGGTCAAGGAAGGCGGCCAGGCCGGCGCCGAAGCTGCCGACGCCCTCCAGAGCCCAGCAGCGGCGACCGGGGACATGCTGTCGGGCGAAGTCCAGCAGGCGACGGTAGCCCCGCGCGTTCGCCGGGGAATCCGTGGTGGCCAGGACGGCTCCGATCGGAGACACAGCTGCGGCAGCGAGGGTGTCGCGGTGGGTATCGACGCCGATGACGCCGTCAACCTGTTCTGCAAGCATGGTCACGCGGTTGTTCTCCTTCGGGCTCTGGACAGCCGTGGTCGGCGTCGGCCTGGGTGGAGTCACCGCGTGGCAGAACTGTGATGAGTCACGTCGAGATGGCGGACAAGCTGCTGATCAAGCCAACGGGGTGGGCCAGGCCGACGCCGACGTCCGGCAGACAACTCGGGCGAACGGCAGGCTGCAACGAGCCGCCAATTACCTTGTGGGTCATGCCGGAACGTCGGCCCCGAGCCTGGCAGCAGCCCAACCCGGGCCGCAGTTCGACTATCACAGTTACCTTCTTCGTGGCACCGCAGCGACAGGCCGGAGTCCGCGTTCAGCGGGCGAGGGTGACGGTGATCGGCCCGTCGGGGCAGTCGGCGAGCTGCTGGGTGAGCGCGTCGCGCTCGTTGGCGTCGATGCTCAGGCCCCAGCGGGTCTTGTCGGCGATCCAGTCGGTGTCGTACTGGCAGCGGTAGCCCGCGTACGGGGGCAGCCACTCGCTGGGGTCCTTGTCGGCCTTGGACCGGTTGCTGGCCGCGGACACCGCGATCAGGTCACGGGCGTCGCCGAGGTCGTTGGCGTAGTCCTCACGCTCCTTCGCCGTCCAGGTCGAGGCGCCGGAGTCCCAGGCCTCGGCGAGCGGGACGAGGTGGTCGACATCGAGCTTGCTCGCGCTGTCGAGGTAGCGGTCGTCGTAGGGGGAGTACCAACTTCCGCCGGTCAGAACGCAGTTGGGTCCTTGGGCCGGGGCGGTGACGGCTTCGGCCTTGAGGACCTCGGCCCTCGTGTTGCAGCCGTCCCGGTCCGCGTCGATCCAGTGGCGGAACTTCGAGCGTTCGTAGCCGGTGCGGTTCTCGCTCTGGAGGGGGAGTGCGGCCAGGGCGTCGCGGACGGGCAGGGTCACGGTGTCGCCGGGGGCGGCGGCAGGCTCGGCTGTGGCGGCGTGGGCGGTGGCCGGGGTGAGCAGGGCGGCGAGCACGGACAGCGCGGCGACGGCTGTACGGGCGGCAGGGACGAAGCGCACGATGGGGTTCCCTCTCGAAGATCACAAACGGTCGTGATCTTCGTAGCGGGGCGGTGTCCGCCGCGCCCGTCGATTCTTCAGTACGTCACTCGCGCGGACGGTAAGTCACACCGCGCGCGACCCGCTGGACCCTGAAGAGGGAATTCCGCTTCAGGTTCCCCAGGGAATGCGAAATCGGAACTATCGGACGTTTCTGTGCCAGGTGGTTAATCGCCACCGTTCGCCACCCCTCCAATCTCCGGCAACCGGAGGTGGGGCACTTGCCTATGGCTTAAGAATGTTCGGCGGTACCGGCTCCATACCGCCCGCCGAGGGGAAATTCCTGGCGGGCCACGAACAAGCATCACGGAGTGCAGCCGGACCGACGACACGGGAAGGGCGAAGTTCTTCCCCCGGCCAAGCAAAGGAGCGGGCGCGCTCACATGCGCTCTGAACTGCAATGCTGAACAACTTCATGGCCCAGGCCTGGACCGAGTACGTCGCCGGCGTCCTGGTCCTGGCCACCGGTGCCGCGACCGGCGCCCTGGCCAGGGCCTGGCGCCGGCGCAGGCGGCTTCGCCTGGACCAGGAAACCGCCGCCGGCAACAGCGAATGAATTCACCACATCTGATTTCACCGGAGGTATCCGTGCTCGAACCGCACAGCGTCGTCTTACGGACGACGAAAAAAGTCGTCCGTAAGACGACACAACGGCAGCCGGAAGCGGAAACACATCGAATTGGGGCCTGGAGCCATCTGAAAACGGCCGAGGTAATTGACCCGGACACCTGGCTGGGGGAACTCGCCAAAATTCCCCGCATCCTGGACCACACCGGCACGTTGACGGAGGTCGCCAGGAAGTACGACCGGATCCTCGAACTCATCGAGCTCGGCGTCATCGAGGACCTCAGCGAAACCGAGCTGCTCGCGGCCCTGCTCGTCCAGCGTGTCTTGCGCGACAAGCTCCAGATCGACGAACCGCGGCTGATCGCGGCCGCCCGCCGCAAGAACATCACGTGGTCCCGCCTCGCCCCGGCCCTGGAAGTACGCAGCCGGCAGTCGGCCGAACGCCGGTATCTGCAGCTGCGTCAGGACATCGACGGCGCCATCGGCCACTGCCTGACCCAGGGGGACCGGGTCGAGGCCGCCCGCACCCAGCGCAACCGCAGGGCCGAACAGCAGTGGGCACACCGGCACGACGCCGAGATCGCGGTCGTGGGCCGGCGCCTGGCCGCCCTCCCCGACCTCCAGCGGCGCGCCGACTCCTGCCCGAAGGTCGCCCGCGCCAACCAGGTCGCCATCCTCCACGCACGCCGCAACGGCGAGAGCGATCCGCCCCCGCTGCGCACACCCTGGCCGGACAAACTCATCGAGACAGTCGCAGTCCAGGCAGCGCACCAGGAAGCCGAAGCGGCACTGCGGGAACTCGCCGCCGACCCCGTCCAGGCACCCCCGAACCCGGCGCCCGCCCCGCTGACACCGGTCAAGTACGCCCGCCTGATCCACCAGATGTTCAGCCTGGTCGGCTACGCCATCGACAGCGACAACGTCGACCTCGGCGACCACCAGGACCTCGTGGACGCGATCCGTGATCTCTACGACCGGGCCGGCCCCGACGCCCCGCGCGCGCCCGAGGACTACTGAGCCGGGCAGAGCGCCGGCCGACGGTGTCCGGAGCCACTGACGATGGCTCCGGACACCGCCCACCGACCGACTGCAGGCCGCGCGGCGCCGACGCGGGCCCGCTCTCGGTGACGCGGCAGGCCGTGCTTCTGCAGGGCCCGGGCCTCGGCCTCACCGCGTCTATCGCGCGCCGGGCAAGGATGGTCGTGATCCAGGCCTCGGGGACGTGATCTCGCGCGTGTCCATACGCCTGAGCAACGTGAAGATCTCTATGGAGACGTTCTGGAGAACGTCCTCCGCGCAGTGATCCGGCATAAACCGCCTGACCAAGGCGAGCCAGTAGGAACTGCGCTCGTGAAGGAGGTTCAGGATCTTCTCCCTGGCCTCCTCCTCGGTGATCTCGGACTTGCGAAGGCGGCCCTGGAACAGGTTGGAGATCTCGCGTTTCTGCCTGCGAGGTCCTGAACTTGTCGCTGACTCGGTCACGTTGGTCTTCTCCATGTCCCTGATGACGGCGCCACCCCGCGTGACTCCGCCGGTTCCGTGCTCCCCCCGGCAACTACGACGACGTACCTGGAAGGCGAAGTGTGAACCCCTAGGCCAGAAGCGGTGACGAGGTGTCAGCGCAGTCGAAGAGACACCCGTTGACTACGCGGAACACCTGAAATACGGCGGGACGACGCCGTCCGCACGGGCGCGAGCGCACGGCGGGAATGAACGACCCGGCCGTGCTCGCGTCCATGCCCGTCACCTCGATGCTCGGCTTCGAGGGCGCCACCTTGAGCTCGAAGACCGTGTCGATGCCGCTGCACGGACGCGACCACGGTGAACACCACGGCAATGGTCTCTACGGTGATGCCGGGCGTCTCCGAGACTGCGATCGCCCACCAGGGCGGTCCCTCACGCGGAACAGCACGGCGGCCGGCGATGTCGCCCAGGCGCCGTTGGACGGTCGGGATGAATGGCGCGGTGCCCGGCGCCCCTACTTGCCCTTGGCGAGCTGCCCGCCGCCGTCCACCAGCAGGCCAGCTGACGCGTGTTGCGTACTCATGGATGGTCAGATGTTGAGTAGGGGAACGTTAGCCGAGTGGCACGTTCGCGAAGGTCTCCCACTCGTACATCTGGTTGTCCCGGTGGATCACGATGAGTTCCGCGCTGGAAATGCGTGCCTGCGCCGGAGTTAGGTCGAGGCCGGTGAGAACCTGCGCTATTGGCTCAACGGGACCGCCTGCGGCGCTGTAAGCCACGGATACGTGCGGGGTGAAGCCTTCAGCCTTCTCCGGAACCTCTCCTAGGACATCCCCGATAGATTCCCGAATGGCGCCCCTGATGGCGTGGACAGGACCATCAGGATGGACGTGCAGGAGCACGGCCTCGGGGTCCAGTACGGCTGGCCCGATCTGGACATCGAAGGCCGGAACGGAAGCGAGCCGCGCCTGGGCTGCATCCACGATGGCGTGGACGTCCTGCTCCTTGGTCTCGCCAACGAAGCCGATGCCCTGCATGGTCAGGTGCAGCCACCGGTCGGGGATCGGGGTAAACGCGTCTCCCAGCGGAGCGAGCGCGGACCGGTACTCGGCGGCAAGCCGGTGTACGTCGTCCTGGCCTTCGAATGTCAGGTGCCAGGTATAGAACCGGCGGCCTTCGCTCCAGCCGGACCGCCACCACCAGTGGTTGCGCATGGGCTCGGGTTGAGTGCTCATAGTCAACGATCAAATCAGGCGGAGCCCTCCCCTGGCGAGAGTGCGAGATGCCGCGGGGCTGAGTCCACGCAGAACGCTTCGATTGCTTGTTTCAGCCCAACGGCCGCGGTACCGGTGTCGGAGGGCTGTCCGGCGCCCGAGCTGAGTTCGCCGAGGCGACGAGTGACAGGCGCCAGACGGTGATCCGGTGGAAGTGCCAGAACAGGAGCAAGGGCATCTAGAGCGCCTTCCGCCTCATCGGCGGCCATGTACGCCGCCGCCTGGCTGATGTGGATCTGTGCCTCGGTGCCGTACGCCCTGACCGGCTGCGCCGACAGGAGCGTGAGGGCGTTGTCCGCAGATCGCAAGGCATCGGAGGGGCGACCGACACGCAACTGGACGGCCGCCGCGTAGTTCTCCTGCCGAGCAGGTTGGCAGGAGAAGATGCCCCCGATGTCATCATTGCCGCTCATTGCGACACGCGCGTCCTCCGCACGGGCGAGAGCCGCCAGGGCCTCGTCCTTAGCCCCCAGCTCAGACCAGGCATCGGCTTCCTGGCAGGCGAGGAGTACTGCAACCGTTCCCGTTGTTCGGTATGTGCTGCCACGTCGAGCGAAGTTCACCGCCTCACGACGACGGCCGTCCCAGAACGCCACTTTGGAGCGAGTCGAAAGTACCCACGCGCGCAGGTCGTTGTGTCCTGATAGCTCGGCACACAACCATGCAGTCCGACCCTGTGTATCCGCGTCGCGCAGTTGTCCCAAGTCGGAAGACATCCATGCCAGGAGCCCGCACAGATAGCCGGCCGCGACGTACAGGTCGGCCGATTGGCGAGGGTATTGATGTCCTTCAAGGAGGGCGAAGACGCGGTCGCGCAGCGCCCGGGTCCGGATGAAGAGAGCGACAGGATCTGAGGTCAGGTAGTCGGACGCGAGCGTCCGCGTCTCGGCCAGTAGCTGTTCGAGGGCGATATCGCCGACGTTCGCGGCCTCCGCCCACTGTGCCCAGGACGCAGACTCGTCGGCGGCGAGACGCACGAGATCGGTTCCGGTCGCTTCGGGCTGGGCATCCGTGAGCGATGGCACGGATGGTGGGACTGTCGAAGCGATGGCTGACGGGCGATGAGTAAGTAGGTTCAGGTCTGCTTCGGGCAGCGCGCGCCGGTCTTCCAGGTCCAACAGGTCCTCTACGCGGCACGAGAAGGCACTCGCCATGGCGAACAGGACCGGGAGACTGGGGCGGCGCGAGGATGGCCCTGGCCATTTCTCCCACTTGCCCACAAGGGAAGCGTCGGCGGCCACGGACTCGCCGGGACGTCGGACACTTGCCTGGGTGATGCGGTCCGCTGCCTCTTGAAGTGTCCAACCGTGGACATGTCGCCACGCTTCTCTGGGACGCATCCTGAATCGAGTGCGCATCTCGATGGCGATATCGGCGAGTGTGCATCCGGCGATGGCCGCCATGTCCTGACGGAGAGCATCCCGGTCTGCCTTGGAACCGGGTTTCGTGGGGGCGTTCATGGGCGTGCTCCCTATGCGGTGTCGTGAACTCAAGGTAGCCGCGTCATCGATCAATTGGGCGGGCACGAACCGGGAGATCGTGGATATGCAGCCCAACCGGTCGTCCAGAAAAGGCGATTGCTCCTGGTCGGCGAGTCGGTGTGTGTCCAAAAAAGTTGGTCACGCGTGCCCGTGACGTCAACTGCCCTGATTGAAACCGTAGGAGCCCGCACCAGCACTCCGGGTGGGTGAGCCCCCGGCTGCTGCTCCCGCACACTGATCGCCAAATTGAGGACGCATGGAGAAAGTGGCATGACACCGACTGCTACCGTCGCGCGAACTCGCCCCCGAATTTTCCCTCCGCCTCGGGCGTACCCCGGATTCGACATGTCCTTCAGGCGGAGCGAGGGTTCCACGGCTGGTGTGATCGCCGAGGCTGACCGCGCCGTGCCGTCTCGTTCACGCGTTATCGTCCGGGCCGCGCTTCGGTATTGGGGACGGCCGGGGCTCATCGAGTCCGCCGATCTGCTCGTCACCGAGCTCGTCACGAACGCGTTCAAACACGGGCGCGGTGATGTCGGGGTGCGCCTGTACCTCACCGACTCGCACCTCCTGATCGAGGTACGGGACGGTTCTCCCGAAGTTCCCGTGCTGGGCAATGCCGCTCTCGATGACGAGGCCGGCCGCGGCCTCTTCCTCGTCTCCGCCATCGCCGACGACTGGGGCGTCAGCCCTGACGGCATGACGACCTGGTGCTCCCTCCCCTTTTGAGAAGGAACGACGACATGGAACAGCGCGGCGTGTCCGTGATCCCTGATCTCATGCGCGAAGAGACCAGGTGGATTTGGAAAGAGGAGTTTCCCGCCAACCGTCACTCGGCCGGGAACGCTCTCCGCTACACCCGTCTCTACCTGCATGCGGACTTTGAGCACGTCTTCGTGGACATCGAGGATGCGAGCGCGATCGCTGGCGTGCTGATGGCCAACGCCGTACGCCATGCGCGTGTGCCCGAGTACGCCCAGATCGCCGTGGAGTGGGCGCTCCTGAAGTCCGGTGACGTGGTCATCCAGGTGCGTGACCGCCGTCGTGACTTCCCCGACTTCGACGAGGCCATGAAGTGGGAGCCGGCCGAGGGCGACCGCCCTCGCGGTTTGTGGATCGCCCGCCAGCGCGGAGCGGAGATCGCCTACGCCCCCGTGGACGACGGGAAAGTCGTCCAGGCCGTGATCAAGCCGCGCGCACTGCCCGCTTAACCCGTGCCGTACGCCGTCCTCCTGACCGGCCGCCGGGGTGCTGTGCGCCTTGCCTCCCCCGTCGAGGCGCCCGCCCCGGCGGCCAACTCCCTTTCTCATAACCCCTTTTGAGGCTCCGATGACCCCCTTGCCGGTGCTCCTAACCCGTCCCAGGCCATTAGCCCCGCTCCCCGTTGGACGTGCCTTCGCCACGGGAGAGACTCCGGAGCGCCCGCGCAGAAACGGGATCTGCCGATGAACGGCGCTGTTCCGCCCCAGTTTCACCCGGCTGGATTCGACGGCGCGCTGCGGACAGCGTTGGACGACATCCGTGCCGGCCGGTGGCGGTCGACGAGAGAACTGCTGAGGACCTGCCGCACCTGGGGGGTGCGTACCGCTCGTAGCCAGGTCCTGGCGGCGGCGGTGGTGGCCGCTCAGGGGGATGCGGTCGAGGCGTGGTTGCAGGAGGAGCCGAGCGCGGAGGCGTTGATGATGCGGGCGCGGGTGAGGGTGCAGCAGGCGCTGGGTGCGTACCGCGCGGGGGAGCGCGGTGTGGGGGTGCTCGCGGATCGGGCCCGGGCGGCGTGCTTTGAGGCGGCGCGCTATGGGCCCGCTGATCCGGTGCCGTGGGTGTGTCTGGTGGCGCTCGCGCAACTGGACTGGCCCGAGGAGGGGCGGCGGCGTCCCGAGCACCGGGTCCAGCCCCCCGAGGACATGCTGCCGTCCGGGCCGTGGGTTTTGCTGCACGAGGCCGACAAGCGTGATCCGGGCAGTCGTGAGGCGTGGCACCGCATGATCCAGGCGCTGCGGGCGTACGGGGCGAATGTCCGCGACGTGGTCCGGTGGATCTGCTCGTGGGCGCCGGATGGGTCGCCGCTGCTGCTGCTGCCGCTCTATCTGCATGCCGAGCACTACGCGAAGGAGCGCGCCCGTGGCGCGCTCACCCCGCTGTACTGGACCACCGACGCGGTCTCCCACGCCACGTGGCGGGCGTTGGCGGGGTGGTTCTGGTACGCGGACCGGACCTCGTGGTCGGCACAGGATCTGAACCACCTTGCGCAGGCGCTGTTCTCCTCGGGCCTGTACCGGGAGGCTGCCCCGGTCTTCGAGGCGATCGGACCGTTCGTCACTCCCGAGCCGTGGAAGTACATCGCCGAGGCGCCGGACCTGTGGCTGGAGCAGTTCGAACGCGCCCGCGTCAAATGCCGTGCGACTGCGGTGGGCGGTACGCGGTACATCGTGCGACGCCGGTGACCGGCCACCGCAGCACCTGCCGCGCACCGCCCCGCCGACCCTCCCTCACCCCGCAGGCCACCGTCGGCCCCCCTGGTCGTTTCACCGTCCCCACCCCCGTTTGTGGAGGTACATCCGTTGTCTTCCCCAAGAACCACCCACCGCCGCGCCCCGAGCGATGAGGACATGTTGCGGCAGCTGGGCTATCAGCCCCGACTGGCCCGCCGCATGGGCCCGTTCGGGAACTTCGCGCTGAGCTTCTCGATCATCTCGGTGCTGTCCGGGTGCATGACCCTGTTCGCGTTCGGGCTCATTACCGGCGGTCCGGCCGTCATGCTGTGGGGCTGGGCCTTCGTCGGCCTGACCGTGCTGTGCCTGGGTGCCGCGCTCGCCGAGGTCACCTCCGCCTACCCCGTCGCCGGAGCCCTCTTCTACATGGCCGGCAGACTCGGCGGCCCCAAGTGCGGCTTCTACACCGGGTATTTGAACCTGCTGGGCCTGCTCGGCGGGATGGCCGGCGGCAGTTACGGCATGTCGCTGTTCGTCGGCGCGTGGCTCAACCTCCAGTGGGGCTTCACACCCACCCCCGGGCGGACGCTGGCCATCTGCGGCGCCATCCTGTTACTGCTGGCGGTGCTGAACCTGTTCGGGGTGCGGCTGGTGTCCGTGCTGAACTCGGTCAGCGTGTGGTGGCATATCGGCGGCGTCGCGGTGATCGTCGGTGCTCTGGCCCTCGTCCCCTCCCGGCATCAGTCGGCGGGCTTCGTGTTCACCCACTTCGCCAACACCACCGGGTGGGGCGACCACCTCTACGTGATCGCGCTGGGGCTGCTGCTCGCGCAGTACACCTTCTGCGGCTACGACGCCTCCGCCCACCTCTCCGAGGAGACCGTCCACGCCCAGATATCCGCCGCCAAGGGCATCGTGAACTCCATCTTCTACTCCTGGATCGTGGGCTTCGTCCTGCTCGCCGGGATGCTGTTCGCGATCCAGGACTACGCCGGCACCCTCGGCAGTGCGACCGGGGTACCGCCCGCGCAGATCTTCCTGGACGCCCTCGGCCTGACCGGCGCGAAGATCCTCCTGCTGGTTGTGATCGTCGCCCAGCTGTTCTGCGCGAACGCGGGACTGGCCTCCGCCTCCCGGATGGTGTTCGCGTTCTCCCGCGACGGCGCCCTGCCCTTCTCCACGACCTGGCAGCGGCTGAGCCCCCGCACGAAGACGCCGGTGGCGGCCGTGTGGCTGTCGGTGGCCGTCCCCTTCGTGCTGGCCCTGCCGTCGCTGTACTCGCTGACCGCGTACTACGCGGTCACCGCGATCAACGTCATCGGGATCACCCCCGCCTACGCCATCCCCGTCTACCTGCGCCTGCGCGCCGGAGACCGCTTCGTCCCGGGTCCCTGGTCTCTGGGCCGCTGGAGCAAACCCATCGGCTGGATCGCCGTGATCTGGGTGGCCTTCATCAGCACCGTGTTCTGCCTCCCGCAGGTCTCCCCGGTCACCGAGGATTCCTTCAACTACGCCCCCGTCGCGCTCGCGGCCGTCCTGCTCCTGGCCACCATCGGATGGGCCACCCGCGGCCGACGCAGCTACGGCATCCCCGCGTACGGGACCGCCAAGGAGCGCGCCCTGTTGGGGGAGGACCTCGTATGAGTGAGACCTCTCGCCGGCCGGAGGCCCCCTACTTTGCGGCCCTGTGCGAACTGGTGGACCGCGGAGCCGTGGACACCGTGCTGCTGGCCGTGCCCGACATACTGGGCCGGCTGAAGGGCAAACGGATCGACGCGCACCATTTCGTTGACCGTGTCGCGTTCGGCGGCAGCGACGTGTGCGCCTACGTCCTGGCCACCGATGTCGACAACCGGGCGCTCGACGGCTTCGCCCTGGCCTCCGCCGAGACCGGCTACGGCGACGTGAGCCTGCTTCCCGACCCGGGCGCCGTCTACCAGCTGGCCTGGATGAAGCGCACCGCCCTGGTCTTCGCCGACGCCATCGGCCGCGACGCAGGGCCCGTCAGCGTGGCCCCGCGGCAGATCCTGCAACGGCAGCTCGACCGGCTCGCCGCCCGCGGCATCACCGCCCGGGTCGGCCTGGAGACCGAGTTCCTGCTCGGCTACGCCGACGCCACGGACTCCCACCACCGCAGACTGCGGCCGGTGTTCGACCGTAACCTCGACTACGCCCTCGACCACCCGCGCCTGCTGACCCGCTTCTTCGAGGAGCTGCAGGAGTGCCTCGGCGCCATGGGGTGGCCCGTCGAGGCGGTCAAGACCGAGGGTGCCCCGGGTCAGGTGGAAGTGACGTTCCCCTACGGCGATCCGCTGCGGGCGGCCGACCTCCACCTGCTGTTCCAGCACGCCGCGCGGACCCTCGCCGAGCAGACCGGGCTGGTGGCGAACTTCATGGCCGCACCCGCGACCGGCATCGGCAGCAGCTGCCACATCCACCTCTCCCTCCAAGGCCGCGACAAGGTGCCGCTGTTCGCCGAGACCGAGGGCCGGATGCCCGATGCCGCCCGCTACGCCGCCGGCGGCCTCCTGGATGTCCTGCCGCACCTGGGGGTGTTCTACGGGCCGACGGTCAACTCCTACAAACGCTACGTCCCGGGAACCTTCGCGCCCACGACCTTCACCTGGGGCCGCGACAACCGCACCTGCGCCATCCGCGTCGTGGGCCGGGGCGAGAACCTCCACCTGGAGAACCGTCTGCCCGGCGCCGACACCAACCCCTACCTCGCGCTCGCCGCGACCCTCGCTGCCGTCCTGGCCGGCCTCGACCACAAACCCGAGCCGCCCCAGCCCTACATCGGCAGCGCCTTCGACGACCCCCAGGCACCACCCGTACCGGGATCGCTGCAGGAGGCACTCGACGCCCTCCCCGACTGCCCGCTGCCGGCAGGGGACTTGCTCACCCCGGACGTGGCCTCGCACTACAAGAACGCGGCCCGCCACGAACTCGCCGTCCACCGCACCACCGTGACCGACCTCGACCTACGCAGAGGACTCGCCACAGCCTGAGCGGCACCCAACTCCTGTGCGCGGCAGCGTAGTTAGGGCTTGCCCTCGCGTACGGGTTCTCCCCTGCCGGTGCCGGGTGCGCAGCACCGGCTCCGTACTTGGCGCCGAGGGGGCCGAACCCCCTTCGTTCCCCGGGACCAGACGGTGGCCCGGGGGACGAAGGGCCCCACGAAACCGACCAGACCGATCACTTCTCGACAGGATCATCTGTGAACCGCACTCGCTTCACCGTGCTGGACGACACCCAGCGCCATCCCCACCTGGCTCGGCAGATCTCCCTGATCCTTCGCCAGGCGGCACCGACGGTGAACGAGACCGCACGAGGAGCTGGATGACCAGCCGCATTGCCCCCCACCAGCGCTCTCCCGAAAGGGCATCACGTATGCCGGCCCACGAAGCTCTCGCCGAAGTACTACGCCAGCGCATCACTGACGGCACGTACCCACCTGGATCCGTATTTCCCGCGATATCCGTACTGGAAGCAACCTTCGGCCTCGGCCAGTACACCGTCTGGATGGCGAGGAAGGCTCTCTTCCGCGAAGGCCTCCTGGAAACACCCCCGGGCGACGCCCTCACTGTCGTACGCGTCAGACCCGGCCAGCCTGTGGCGAACTACAAGCAGGAGCTGGTCAATACCCTGCGCCGCCGCATCGAGCAGGGCGTGTACGCGCCCGGCACACCAATGCCGAAGGCGCCGGAGCTTGCGCAGGAACTCGGCGTTGGCCCGACTGCCGTGCGGTGGGCGATCAACCAGCTCAGCGAAGAAGGGCACCTTGAGACCCGCCGTGGCCGAACACACGTCACCGCACAGGGGCCGTCGACGGCCCAGGCATCTCGTTGACCTCTCCACCGGTACCGCCAGACGCATGGCCGTACACGGGACCCATCCATTCGAACACCAAGGAGGCACACAGTGGGGACCTCAGCTCACGGTGAAGAAGTCGTCACGGTCGTCGATCTGAACCTGGAGAGGGATGGCGGCAAGAACACCCCCGACCGGGAACCGGGTGGAGAGGGCGGCGAAGCCGGCTCGTCCGGGTGTCAGCCCAGACGGTGACACCCCGCAGCACGACGAGCATCCGGACCGGGCGACCCCGACCGGGACATCCCCGCCTGCCTGGACGACGTCTACGCGGGCAAGCCCGTGACCGTCGCTCTCGCCTACGGCGAGCCCGGCGTCCACAACCAACTGTTTCAGATGATCAGTGACTTCGATCCATTGCGGGCCGTGCCCGACACCGTCCGCGGGGATCTCGGTCACGACAGTCTGGAGCTGGCTTCCGTTGCACGTGACGGGGTCGGGGCCCACCGGGTCCGCTACGGTACGAGCGTTCTCCGTGCAGGCGAGATGGGATCCCTTGTTGAACAGCTCTCATGACGACGTGTCGGCTGGCGTTTTCCGGTTGGTTGTGACGGGTGGTGGGACCGGGGGGCACACCTATCCTGCGCTGACGGCTGTGCGGACGCTTCAGCAACGGCTGGCGGTGTCCGGGCGGGCGTTGGAGGCGCTGTGGATCGGCACGGAGGGCGGTCTGGAGGCCAGGGTCGCGCCCGCTGAGGGGATCGCGTTCACGACGGTCGCCACGGGCAAGATCCGGCGGTCGGCGAATCCGCTGAAGATGCTGTCGGCGGCCAACATGACGGACATGGCGCGGGTACCGCTCGGGGTAGCGCAGGCCCGCAAGATCATTGCGGATTTCCGGCCGGACGTCGTCCTGGCGACCGGCGGCTACGTGGCCGTTCCGGCCGGGCTCGCGGCCCGGATCTGTCGACGGCCGCTGGTGCTGCACGAACAGACGGTGCGTCTGGGCCTGGCCAACCGCAAACTCGCCGGGTCGGCGACCGCGATCGCGGTCTCCTCGGAGTCGACGCTGGAGCTGCTGCCTGCGGCCCCCCGGGCGATCGCCGTCGTCACCGGGAATCCGGTACGGCCTCAGGTGCTGTCGGGGCACGGCGCGAAGGCGGTCGAGGCGCTCGGCCTGCGGGGCTTCGACAGTCGGCGGCCCACGGTGTATGTGACCGGCGGAGCCCAGGGCTCCCAGCAGATCAACGAGGTCGTGGCGGAAGTGCTGCCTTGGCTGCTCACGCACGCGAACGTCGTCCACCAGTGCGGGCCCGACCATGTCGAGAGCCTGCGCCGCCGGGCGGCATCGCTCCCGGTGGAGTCCGTCGGCCGCTACTACGTGAGCGGGTTCGTGGGGTCGGAGCTGCCCGACGTGCTCGCGCTCGCGGACGTGGTGATCTCGCGCAGCGGGGCGGGCACGCTCGCCGAGCTGACCGCGCTGGGCAGGCCTGCCGTGTTCATCCCGCTGGCGTCCTCGGCGGGCAACGAGCAGTACCACAACGCCCGTTACCTCCAGGAGGCCGGCGCCGCCGTGGCGCTGACCGACGGTGTCACCGGGCAGGCTCTCGCCGGTGCACTGGCGCCGCTGCTGGCCGATCCGGCGCTGCGGGCGGCGATGGCGGAGCGGGCCCGCGCACACGGGAGGCCGGACGCGGCCGAGAGACTTGTGGACGTGATCCTGTCCGCCGCGTCCGGCTGACCCCGGCCGCAGGAGAGCATCGGAAGGCCCTGGACGCCCGTTACCGCAGGCCGGAACGCGTGTTGGTGTGTGAGGGGCGGCGGCGTCACGCCGCTCCGGCTGGTCACAGGAACTGAGGCCCCGCGCCCGCCTGTCGGAGGCGGCAGTGGGGGACCGGGGCAGGGACTGGCGGGCAGTCCCGGTCACTATGCAGGCGACCGGGCCTGCCGACGCCGTGGTGAAGCTGGTGGATTCGGCCGGGATCCCGACCGCTGTGCGCCATGCGTGCGGGACCCCCGGAAGGCGATCCGTCTCTCGGGGGTTCTTTTGTGCCCGGCCCAGGGGCGCGGCTACAGGTGGCGGTCGGCGCCTGCGTCGACGACCGCAGCGAAGGTGGTGGTGTCGCCGCCGTAGGGGTCGGGGACGTCCTGTCCGTCCAGGTAGAGGCGCAGTTTGGGCAGGTCGGGCGGGGTGGCCAGGTCCTGGAGCGCGGCGAGGACGGTGCGGTCCATGGCGAGGACGGTGTCGGCCCATCCGATGAGGTCCCGGTCGACCTGGCGGCCGCGGTGCCCGGTGAAGGTCGTAGCCGCGGGCGGCTGCCGGGGCACACTGCTGACCATTCCGGTCATCCGGACACCACCCCCACGAGCCTCAGGGACGACACACTCGCGTGCCGTCAATTCGCCCTGGAAACCCGTCACTTCGCACCATCCGACAGCCTTGCCTGGCAGAGGAGGGCGTACGGCCCCGACGCCCGAAGCAACCTCACCGGCACCGAACGCGCAGGCTCACACCCCGCCAGAGGACGCGCGCCGCGCGTACCAGGCCCGTTTGGGGCAGGCGGGCGAGCAGAACACCCCGGAGACCGGATGGTTGATCCCGGTCGTCCACACCGCCCCGCACTGCGGACACGAGGCCGTCACACCGGCCTTCACCGCCTCGGTCCGCGCCCACGCCCGCTGCATCCGCCGCCAGTGACGCGAACGGCACGCGTCCTCACAGAACACTGCCGTCGACATCCCCGGACCACCGCACCCCGGCACAATCGCGGCCCGGATTCAGCATCCACGACCACGGTCAGCCGCAGCCGGGGAACACCGTCCCTGTCCATGCGGACACCGTACGGCCATCGGTTCCATCCGCCCAGCCCGTGGTTTCAGGCTTGCCTGCAGGAGGCTTTCATGATTGGCCGCCAACAAGAGTGGGCTGCCAATCATGAAGGGCAGAAAACTGGCGGAGACTCATGAATAATCGAGCCTAGCCATCGAAGGCACTCGTTAGCATGGGTCGATATACCATACTGCATCCCAATAGATGCGGTATGGCTTGTTGTCTGCCGGAATGGTTGAGACGACGATTCCGTTTTGGTTCTTTAGGCGGGCGGATGCGCTGCCGGTCTGGTTGTTGGTGACGGCGCCAGCGCCCAGGAAGTTGAATATGGAACGTTGGCCGCAGTAGTAGAGGCGGAATAGGGTGTGTCGGCCATCGCCTTGACCGGCGGCAACGCACAGATATCCGGCCGGACAGTGGTTGAGCTCGTAGTCGCGTTCTGCCGTGCTCACGTCCGGCCGCACGCCTTCCACGGTGGAGTCGAGCGGGCTCACCGATGGGTACCGGACCATCGCCCCGACGCCAGGCGCGCTCGAGCGTCCATCGTCTCTCGTTCCCGTTGCCCGCGCTGGCGAGGTGGTGATCGAGAGCACCGAGAGTAGGACGATGAGCGTGGCGAATAAGGCCAGCACCCCTTTCCGTGAGACGAATGGCATATTTGCCGGAACTGTCATAGCTGTTGACCTTTCTGGCTCGTGTGTCCTTCTTTCCTCCGCGTGCTGAGGTCGGAAGATATGGCACCCCCCGAGCTTCCTCCGGCCTCAGCAGGCATTCTCATGGTTGGCGATTCGGCTGCTCTCGCCTATTAGCTTCGATGGTGTTCAAAGGCTGCTGGTCGCGCGCGGGCCCGGTGTTTGGCAGCTTCAACGCTGCGAGTACTCACCGACGGGACGGCGCACCGCTGACGAGTTGGGTGCCGAGGGGGGTGGGGAGGTGATGGGCGCTGGTGCCGGTGCGGTGGGTGGTGATGAGTCCGGCGTCGCGCAGCACGGTGGTGTGGTGGGAGACGGTGGCCGGCGAGATGCCGGCGCTGTGGGCGAGGACGTTAGTGGTGACCCCGTGTCCGGCGACGACGGCTTGCAAGAGAGCGGCGCGGGTGGGCCCCAGGAGTGCGCCCAGCGTGCCGCCTTGAGCCTCCAGCGCAAGGCTGGCTTCAGGGGTCCATACGCTGTTGTGGGAAACGGGGAACGCCAGGACGGGCAGGTCGGCGTGCAGGGTGATGCCGGGTGCGCGGCAGAACAGGGAGGGAACCAGGTGCAGACCGCGCCCTTCCAGATGGAAGTCCTCGTTGAGTTCGGGGCGGGCGAGTTCGAGTACGGGAGGTGTCCAGCGGATCGTCGGGTGCAGACGGGAGAACATCGCGTCCAGCCCCTCGGCGAGCAGCGTGCGCGCCGCGGATAATCGGGCGGCCTCGGCATGGGTATGGAGGTGCTGCTGCATGGGCGCGATTGCCGCCTGGTGCCAGTCGCGTATCGCGCCGCTCAGGGCCTCCAAGGCGCGCGGGGAACCGTCGGCGAGGTCAACTGCCCATCCCGGCACCGGCCTGCGAGTGAAGAGGGTGAACGATTCCAGGTCGGCACGCAGAGAAGATTTCGGCGTATATAGGAGTGCGTCCAGGCCGGCGTCGAGATCGGTGGTGTTCAAGGGTGTCAGAAAGTCCGGGCAGTACTTGCGGGGTATCACTAGCGAGCGCAGGAGGTGGACGGAGCGGGGGACTCGTTGGCGCGCCCAGCGCTGCCACGGCCCGAGCATGGCGCCCGGCCGGGGCTGTTGCAGAAGCTGCAAACTGACCACCGTCTCATTTAAGGGATCGATGCCCTCTGCGAGGGACACGCGAAGAAGATCATCGTGTGTGAAGTGAATCCGGAACGCCACCGTTCCTCCTCCAAAGCCGTGCCAGGTAAGGACCACGCGATCAGAGGAGGGGTGTGGCCACAAGCAGCTCGCAAGCCACGCGCCGAGGCTACGGCTCAGGCCCGTGAACCGGGATCAGATCATTCGAGACGGGACATCCCGCCGCCTCGGCCCGCCGAATTCGCACCATAGCCCGCCACCGTCGCCGTACGCGTGCCAGTCCGAAACCCGACCGTGGTCCATTAACCGAGTACGACAAGGAAGCCAGTTGCATTGGCATGGCAGGCTCAGAAACAGGCTCTGAAAGAGTGTTTTGTCCTGGTGATGTCGTTTGGTGGCTCTTTGGCTGGCAAGTCGATTCAGGGGTGGTGAGGCTGGAGATATCTCGCGTGCAGGGTGATGCCGTTGACACACACCAGCGTCCGTTTCCGTCTGATCGCTCCCGTCTGATCCCAAGGCGCCCCCGCTGGCGCCCATTTGCGCCCTGCCGGCACAAGGGCCCCGACGGTACTAACGAAACATGACGCGACAGCGCCCGTATCCCAGTGATCTGTCCGATGCCCGCTGGGAATTGATAGAGCCCGCCCTGACATCCTGGCGAACCGAACGCAGGGGAAAGGGCCTGGACATCGGGCGCCCGCCGCAGCACGACCTGCGCCGAATCATGGACGCCATCCTGTACGTCGACCGGACCGGGATCGCCTGGCGCTATCTGCCGCACGACTTCGCGCCGTGGGAAACCGTCTACGGATACTTCGCCGCATGGCAGAAGGACGGCATCTTCGACCAACTCAACGGCCTCCTACGCCAGTTGGTACGTGAAGCCGAAGGCCGGAACGCCGAACCGACCGCCTGCGTGCTCGACGCCCAGAGCGTCAAGACCTCCGCGAACGTGCCGGCCGCAGACCAGGGCATCGACGCAGGCAAAAAGATCGCAGGCCGCAAGCGCCACCTCGGCGTCGACACCCTCGGCCTGCTCCTGGCCGTCTGGGTCACCGCCGCAAGCGTCTCCGACAACGCCGGCGGCATCCACCTGCTCTCCCGGATCGCCAACGCGAACCCGCACGTCACCAAGGCCTGGACCGACACCGGTTACCGCACCAAAGCCATCGAGCACGGCGCCCGCCTCGGCATCGACGTCCACGTCGTCCACCGTGACCCCGCCGTAAAGGGATTCAAAGTGATCCCGCGACGCTGGGTCGTCGAGCGCACCTT
>NZ_BARG01000127.1 GCF_000376565.1 Streptomyces hokutonensis
GAGGCCCGCGCCGCCCAGGGCCACAGCGACGCGGTGGATCTTCTCGCTGATGATCAGGGCGTACGCACCGACGAACACGACGATCGCCGCCCAGCTGTGCCAGTCGTTCACGATCCTCCGCGGGGTCCAGAGACGGGTTCGGCGGTTGAGCCGGTCATGGGCTGTGGGGCGGGGTGCCGGGTGTCCGCACCGTCCGGGCAGCAGTCGCTGCGGAGTGCGAAGGCGTGGGCACGGGCAGCCGGGACCTCCGTCAGCCCCGGCGCGGGCGCGGGGTGCTTCAAGTCGGTGGGCGGCTTGGGCAGGAAGACCTGCATGCCGTCGGTGACCAGGAGTCCGCCGACGAGGAAGAGGAGGGAGGCGGAGAGCAGCGCGGCACCGGACATCATCACGAGCACCATGGCTTGCGCCCCCGATCGGAAGAGAGAGTGATCCCCTACTCGCCGACCAGGCTTCCCGGCACACCGTTGGGAACCATACAGGTCCTTGACGCTTCTTTAACAGCTCTTGATGAGCGAGGTCGGGGCCGGGATTCTGCCGGGTTCCGGCACAAAGGACCGCCACGCTCCCTGATCAGAGGGCCCTGTCGTCGGCCTCTCGAACGGCGGCCGAGGACGCCTACGCCTAGGGTGATGTTCAGGTGCGCCGGGAAGTCTGGTCGGCAGTGGCCGCCCCTGCCCTGGAGGCCCGGATGCCGGACTCGTCCCCCGCCCGTAGAACCCGCGCCCACAGCCGGCCGGCGGGATTGGGCAACCGTCTGCGGCATCCGTTCGGCCGTGGTGCCGGCAGCACGGTTTCGCACGCCGGCCATGTCGTCGTACGGCTCTCGGGAGACATCACCGTCAAGAACGCGCGGGACGTAGGAGCGAGGCTGCAGCAGGCCCTGCGGGCACCGCCCCGTGTCCTGGAGGTCGATCTGGCCCAGGTGACCTACCTCAGTCCTGATGGTGGCGCGGCCTTCTTCATGGCGCTGCTCTCAGCCCGGCCACACGGCACCCGGGTGATCGTCACCCACGCCGGTACCCAGTCACGGGCCACCCTCAACCAACTGGGTCTGCCCCGCGCCCTCGACCTCTACGAGGGCGACTGCCCGGACACCGCCTGACGCCGCCGGTCAGGCCGTAGCGGCGAGCAACCGTTCCAGCAGATGCGAGGCCGTGATCACACCGAGGAGCCGGCCACCGGCCGCGTCCTTCTCCACGACCGCCACCAGGGGGCTGCGTACCCGCGCCATCTGCGCGGCCACCTCCAGCGCGGTGTCGTCCGGAGCGGCGACCGGCGGCGCGGGCACGGTCTTCGACAGGCAGTCGCGGACCTTGCGGCCCTTGAGCGCCTGGCACAACCGGTCGGCGTGGTGTTCGTCGACCACGGCGGCGAGCGTCGGATCCTCGACCACGTACACCGGCACCAGGATCTTGACCATCTGCGAGGCGGGCAGGATCGCCTTCGGCGCACCCCGCTCGTCCACCACCAGCAGCGCCGGCAGCCGGTGCTCGGCCATCAGCCGCGCGGCGTCCATCGCATCGCTGTCGAGGCCGACCGTCTCGTACTCCACCGCCAAGTCACGCGCCCGCACGCCCGGCTCCCGTCTCACTCTCGAAGTCCCGACGGCCACCGTCATACGGATGATGCGGACACACTGCCGGGACGGCTCTTCGCACGATACAACCGGCCTGCCCGGCGGCCTACGACGCGGAGAGCAGGCCGGTCGGGGGGCACCGGCCGCGAACGGTGGCACGATGCGAAGGTGACTCTTTCCCGGGCAGGAAGCAGCTACCCCGACGCCGGCACACGGCCCGGATCCCGCAGTGCCTGCTCGTCCTCGGCCTCGCACGTCTCGGGGCGGAGCGAGGAGTCGCCGTGACGAACACCCGACGTCACGGCCTGGACGAACACCCCACAATGCTGGCCGAGTTGGCCGCCGGCCGCGTCGAGTACCGCTTCGACCGGCGCGGTCCGGTCACCGTCGTGGTCTTCTACGGCGGCCACATGCGCGCGGGGCTCTCGCTGGGCGAGGAGGTGCTCGCCGAAGCGGGATACTCGGTGCTCGTGCCGTCCCGCCCGGGGTATGGCCGTACGCCGGTCTCGACCGGGGAATCGGCCGCCGGGTTCGCCGATGTCACGGCCGCCCTCTGCGCACACCTGGGGATCACCGAAGTCGCCGCCGTGGTCGGCGTATCGGGAGGCGGACCCACCGCGGTGGCGATGGCGGCACGCCATCCCGCCCTGGTCCAAAGGCTGCTCCTGCAGAGCGCCGTAGGACCGCTGCCCTGGCCCGACCGCCGCACCCGCCTCGGCGCCCGGATCGTTTTCGCGCCGCACACCGAGCGCGTTTCCTGGTCGTTCGTTCACTCCCTCATGCGGTACGCACCCGACGCCGGCCTGCGGATACTGCTGCGCGACCTCACCGTCCTGCCCGTACGGGCTGTGGTGGCGAACCTCCGCCCGGAGGATCGGACGAGGTTGGTCGCACTGTTCTCGCGGATGCGGTCGGGGCGAGGATTCACACGCGATCTCAAGGAAGTTGCGGCACCCGAAGATCTGTTGCGTCATGCAGGCCGGGTCTCCCAGCCCGCCCTGGTGATCGCCACCCGCCAGGACGCGGCAGTGCGCTTCGTGCACGCCCAGGCACTCGCCGCCGCCCTCCCGCACGCCGAGCTGCTCGAAAGCCTGGCCGACAACCACCTCGTCTGGTTCGGCCGGGACTGGCCCTTGATCTCCGAACGGATCCACGCCTTTCTCGCGGAGGGTTCGTCGAGGACCTCTTAGCGTTGGACGACGATCTCTGTCCGGGCGGCAGAAGGCCGGCGAGGACGCACGCCGTCTCAACTCCACTCGGCGCGACGCCTGCTCCTCGGCGACCGTTCCGCGCAGTTCGCCCAATCGGGAGGCTCGCCTCGGATCCTGGTACGGGCACCCGTCGGCCCCGCTGCCGGTACTCGGCAGCGGGGCCGTCCGCCGTGCTCCCCTTGAGTCATCGTGCACGTCAGGGGTGCATCCGCGCATTGCCGGTTCCCGGCAGAGTTCACAAAGGTCTGGATGCCGACCGCCGCTAAGAAGCCGTCACCGGCGCGTCAAGGAGCGAAGGGGTGACGTGATGGGGCACGAAATACCCGGGCAGTACCTGAAACGGCCATACCCAGCTACTGGCGGACGTCGCCGCCACCGGCCGCTGGCGTCGGCCACGGACTTCTATGACCGACCTGATGGCCCGCCGTCTCACCGGCGAGGCCACCATCCCTCGATGACCGGTGCGTCGGGTTCGTACTGCCGCCAGCCCTCGTTGAGGCGCGCGAGCCGGTCCGCGGCGGCGATGCCGCGCAGGGACGCGATCTTGCCGTCGGCGACTTCGAACGCCACGGCGCCTACGACCCGGTCGTCGACCACGGCGAGGACGGCTGGGGAACCGTTGACCAGGGCGATATGCATTGCGGGCGAGCCGCCGGCCAGCCGCAGCTTCGCCGGCGTGGGCTTGAAGCCGGCCCGCACGTAAGAAGCCACCCGCTCGCGCGTCTCGTACCGCAACAGCCGCCCGGCGAGTCCGTAGCCGTCCGAGACCGCCGTCACGTCCTCGGTGAGCAGGGCCACCAGCCGATCCGTACGCCCCGACATCGCGGCGGCGAGGAATTCCTCGACGACCCGGCGGGCGGACGCGGGGTCGGCCTCGCCGCCGTGGCGGCGCTCGGCGGCGACCCGGATCCGGGCCCGGTGGACGTGCTGCTGGCTCGCGGACTCGCTGATGTCGAGGATCCCGGCGATCTCGGCGTGGCTGTAGGAGAAAGCCTCGCGCAGGACATAGACGGCCCGTTCGACCGGCGAGAGCCGCTCCATCAGGGTCAGGACGGCGAGGGACACCGATTCGCGCTGCTCGAAGGTGTCGGCCGGGCCGAGCATGGGATCGCCCTCAAGAAGCGGCTCGGGCAACCAGGCACCGGCCGCCCGCTCGTGGCGCGCCTGCGCCGAGCGGAGCCGGTCGAGGCAGAGATGGGTGACGACCTTGGTCAGCCACGCCTCCGGCACCACGACATGCTCGCGGTCTGCGGCCTGCCAGCGCAGGAACGTGTCCTGCACGGCGTCCTCGGCATCGGCGGCCGAGCCGAGCAGACGGTACGCGAGCGAGGCCAGCCGGCCCCGGCTGGCCTCGAACCGATCGATGGCCGCGCTGTCCATGCGAAGCAGCCTATGCAGCGGCCCTCGTACCGGCCCTTGCACCGGCCCGGTCAGGCGCACTGGCCAGGCGGCGCTCGCGCTTCGGCATGCCGAAGGTCGGGTGATCGATACCCCACCCGGCCCCCTTGAGCACGCCCGACTTGAGCCGCGCGGCAACCTTGCCGCCCAGGTACCAGGACTTCGACCGGCCGTCCCCGTCCACCATCTGGAAGATCGCGTCCCGCCGCCCGAGGCTGATGTGGTTGCCGTAGTACTTCAGGCCGATGGCCGGCACGTCACGGGCCGTCAGGCGCGCGATGATCGCAGCGGTCGCCTGCATGTTGGTGACACCGGCCGAGGCACACGACATGGGCAGCGGCCGGCCGTTCTCGCCGATCGCGTACGCGCAGTCACCGGCGGCGTAGACGTCCGGGTGGGAGACCGAGCGCATGGTGCGGTCGACGACGATCTGGCCGGTCCCGGCGACCTCCAGGCCGCTCGCGGCCGCGATGGGGTGCACGGCGAACCCGGCCGACCACACGGTCACGTCGGCCGGGACGGACGTACCGCCGACGGCGACCGCCCGGGTCGGCTCGACCGCTTCGATGCCGGTGTGCTCGTGGACGGTGATGCCGAGCCGGTCGAAGGCTTGGCGCAGGTGACGGCGGGCCTTCGGCGAGAGCCAGGCGCCCAACTCACCGCGGGCGGCGAGCGCGACCGAGAGGTCGGGCCGGGACTCGGCGAACTCGGTGGCGGTCTCGATGCCGGTCAGCCCCTCACCGACGACCAGCACCGCGGAGCGCGCGCCCAGGCCGGCCAGGCGCTCACGCAGACGCAGCGCCGAGGACAGGCCGGTCACATCGAAGGCGTACTCGGCCACGCCCGGGACGCCGTGGTCGGCCACGGAGCTGCCGAGCGCGTAGAGAAGCGTGTCGTACGCGAGCTCGCCATCGCCGTCCTCACCGGTCACGGCAACGGTTTTACGCCCTGGGTCGACGCCGGTGACGCGCGCCAGGCGCAGCCGTACCCCGGTGCCCTCGAACACGTCGGCGAGCTTGCGCAACGCGAGGTCCTGGCCGATCGCAAGCTGGTGGAGTCGCATCCGCTCGACGAAGTCGGGCACGGCGTTGACGACGGTGATCTCGACATCCGAGGGGGAAAGCCGGCGGGCCAGGTTCCCGGCGGCGAAGGCCCCGGCATATCCGGCACCGAGTACGACGATGCGGTGCTTCATGGCGTTGCTCCTGTCTCGTTCGCGTGCCCTTCGAACGAGACAGCACCCCAATTGCTGACAGGACCTGGGTGTGACGCGGGTCACTGGACCAAGACGGGCGACTGAGACGTCATCGTCATCGAGTAACGGCGCCATGCCGCAGACCCACTGGGTTTCCGACAAGACCTCTGAGCCGTCGTCTGTGTCCGGTCCCAGGGGTGTTCCCTCGTGGCGACTTTGCTCGACGCCGACAAGCCCAAGACCTACCGCTTCGCGAGCGGCTTCCCGGTCAACCGTCTCACCCTGGACGGCACTTGGACGGCACTTGGACGGCCGGGCACCAGTACTTCGCCGCAGGCGACAGCGCTTGTCTCCCCTTCACCGGCTCATCGACGAGAACACGGCCCGCACCACGCGTCTCGCACCCGGGCTCACCCCCGGCATCCAGGCGTACTCCTTCACCTTCGGGTGACTCCGGCCCGACTGCCCGCCCGCCAGGACGTTCCGACGCCTGGGACGGGCGCCGTTCATCCGGAGTGGTCGTGCTCCCGCTCCAGTTCGCGCGTGAGGTTGTGCAGGGTCCTGTCGATGTTGCGGACCTGGAACTGGGCGAAGGTCCTGGCCGGGGTGACGAGCCGGTCGAAAGCGTCGATCAGGAACGCCGGTCACGCGCGCCGGTCGTCGGTCCAGGTCTCCGTCACGCGCGTGCCCTCACCGGCCGGCTCGAAGCGGTACTCCCAGGTGGCGATCGGACCGCGCGGTAGCGGACGGGTACGCCCGATGGCGTGGACGCGGAACGCGAAATGGCACGCGACCGGAACAGGCCGGGGGTCGGGGACGTGACGGGGCTCAGAGCGAGAGCGCGGACCACGCCTGCCAGGCGCTCTGGAGATCGGTGTGCCAGTGCAGACGTCCGTCATCGGCCGTACGGGAGCGCAGTTGTTCCGGCGCCAGGATATGCACGGTGTGGGGTCCGTCCGGCCACGGTGGTCCCGGCAGGAACTCGTCCGTGGGACACCTGAGTTGACGTAGATCCAACCCGACCAACGTCGCGTCGGCGCATCGGGCGGTCAGCTCGGCGCGCAGGGTGGGGCCGGTGCTCGCGGTCAGTGTGCCTGCCACCGCGCACCACAGACGGGTGTTCGAGACGGCGAGGACGCGAACGCGGAAGAGTGCCGACATGTGCTGAGCTCCGTCATCTCTCATCGGTACGGCGGTGAGGGGACACAGCGGTGAGGGGCGGGGCAACTGCCCCGCCCCTCACCGTCTCCCCGTCACAGGAGTCGTACGGCCAGGCAGCTTGATGTCGGTGCCCGGCCCTGCTGGTGGTCCGTCAGCTGGTGGGCATCAGGACGGTGTCGATGATGTAGACGGTGGCGTTGGCGGTCTTGACGTTGCCGCAGACCACCTTGGCGGAGTCGTTGACCATGTAGTTGTCGCCCGAGCCGGAGGTGGTCAGCTTGGACTTCTCCAGGGTGTCGAAGGAGCCCTTCTCCAAGTCCTTCGGGGTGAGCTGCTGGCCGACGACGTGGTAGGTGAGGATCTTCGTCAGCTGCGCCTTGTCGGCCAGGACCTTGTCCAGGGTGGCCTTCGGGATCTTGGCGAAGGCGTCGTTGGTCGGCGCGAACACCGTGATGTTCTGGGCGTTGTTGAGGGTGTCGACCAGGCCGGCCTTCTTCACCGCGGCGACCAGCGTGGACAGCGCCGGGTTGTTGGAGGCGGCGGTGGCCACCGGGTCCTTGGCCATGCCGTCGAAGGAACCGGCACCGCTCTTCGGGACACCGGAACAGGCCGTACCGAAGGGCTGGTCGGACATCGTGGCGCCAGCGCCGGTCATGTCGTCGCTCGAAGCGCTGGCGGACGCCTTGGTGGAGGGGTCCGACTTCGCGGAGTCGCTGCCGCTGCTGCCGCAGGCGCTGAGGGCCAGCGGCAGCACGGCGGAGGCGGCGAGGACGACCGCGGTACGGCGGATACGAGTACTCATGGTGTTTCTCCTGCGGGTCGGTGCAGCCTGAGCTGCGGTGATACGGGGAAGGGGAAAAGTGGCTTGAGGGGTCAGTCGACGGTGACGACCACGGAGTGCCACCCGCTGGCGCCGTCGGGGATGGTGCGGGTGCGCTTGTCGGTCTGCACCCGGCCGGTGCGGTCGGTGGCGCGGACGGTGAGGGTGTGGCCGCCCTTGGCGGCCTGCCAGGGGAAGGACCACTGGCGCCAGGTGTCGCGGGTGTCCTCGGCGGCGAGCCGGGCCGCCTGCCAGGGGCCGTCGTCGACGCGGACCTCGACCTTGTCGATGCCGCGGTGCTGGGCCCAGGCGACCCCGGCGACCATCACCGTCCCGGTCTTCGGCCGGGCGAACGGCTTGGGGGTGTCGATGCGCGACTCGGTCTTGATCGGTGCCCGGCGCGCCCAGCCGCGCTTGACCCAGTAGGGGTCGTAGGAGGTGAAGGTGGTGAGTTCGATGTCCTTGATCCATTTACAGGCGGAGACGAAGCCGTACAGGCCGGGCACCACCATGCGGACCGGGAAGCCGTGCGCGAAGGGCAGCGGTTCACCGTTCATGCCGAGGGCGAGCAGCGCGTCGCGGCCGTCCATCACGTCCTCGACCGGGCTGCCGATCGTCATCCCGTCCACGGAACGGGCCACCAACTGGTCGGCGGGGCCGCCCTTCGACGGCGGCCTCACCCCGCACTCGGCCAGCAGATCGGACAGTCGTACGCCGATCCAGCGGGCGTTGCCGACGTAGGGGCCGCCGACTTCGTTCGACACGCAGGTGAGGGTGATGTCGCGTTCGATCAGCTCGCGCCGCAGCAGGTCGTCGAAGGTGAGGGTGACAGGCCGGGTGACGCCGTTGCCGTGGATGCGCAGTGCCCAGGTCGTGGCGTTGACCTTGGGCACCACGAGAGCGGTGTCCACGCGGTAGAAGTCACCGTTCGGTGTGGTGAAGGGACTGATCCCGGGAATCCGCAGCCCGGCACCCCTGGGAACGGCTGCGGCCGCGGAGGCGGGACGGGGCAGGACGACCCTGTTGCGTGAGGCGACCGCGCTCTGGCCGCTCGCGCTGTTCAGCGTCCGGCCCAGCACCCCCGCCCCGGCGGAAGCGGCGGCGACCGCCGTCGCCGCGATCACGAAGCCACGACGGTCCCAATCAGCTCCGGAAGACGCACCGCTCCGCTCGCCGTCCACCGGTTCCGGGCACGGCTCCCGTCGGGCGAGGCCGCCCACCAGGACGTAGAGCACCGCGGCTCCGGCGATCGCGCCCACCACGGAGGGCAGCGCGTCGGAGAGGCTTGTCGAATCCGGCCGACTGGTGGCCGATACCGCCCCGATAATTCCGAAGAGCAGAACACCGGCGGCACCGCTGCGCCGAAAACGCACCGCAGTAATTCCCAGCACGAGTGCGAAGAGCGCCAGCATCGCGAGAATTCCGAGCTGAAGAATCAACTTGTCATTGGTTCCGAAGTGCCGGATCGCCCAGTCCTTCACAGCGGCCGGGGTGCGGTCGATCGCCGCCCCGCCGACCGCCACGACCGGACCGGCCTGCGGACGCACCCCGGCCGACACCAGCTCAGCGACGCCGAGCGAGGCGAGGCCGGCCAGCACACCACTGCACGCACCCAGGGTCAGGCGCGCCCAGGTGAGGCGTTGTCGCGTCTGCTTCTCGTCGTCGGTCACATGGGGAATCCGGCTCCGAAAGCCCGGCGGATTGGCCGTCCGCCGGATCGGATGAATCTTTTTTCCGCACCAATCCGCGGCCTGACCGGCTACGGATATCTGGGTCGCGGGGATACGGACCCTCCAGGAATTCCATTCTCCGCACCCGTCCACCGCAGTGTGTGTGACGGATTACCTGCGGGAATGAAAGGAGCTGGTGTGTCATGGAACGCTCATATGTGAGCTTCGCTCCCGTACCGGAGAACGGACTGTGTCCCGTGCGCGGTGCCGTGCGCGACCAGTTGACACGCTGGGGGCACGGCGAACTCGCCGAGGACGCAGTACTCGTCGTCAGCGAGCTGCTCGGCAACGCCTTCGGGCACGGCACCACGCCGGTTCGGCTTTCGCTCGCTCTGCACGAACAGGCCGGTCACCAGTCGCTGCTGATCCAGGTCAGCGACACGAGCCCGGGGTTCGACACGAAGGCGGTCCGGGCAAGGTGGACGCGTCCGTCCTCGACCCTGAGCACCGGTGGCCGTGGGCTTCTGCTGGTCGAGGCGCTCTCCCGCTCGTGGGGTGACCGGCACCACCGCCGGGGCCACACGGTCTGGGCCGATCTGC
This sequence comes from Streptomyces hokutonensis, assembly GCF_000376565.1. GTDB lineage: Bacteria > Actinomycetota > Actinomycetes > Streptomycetales > Streptomycetaceae > Streptomyces > Streptomyces hokutonensis. Next base: position 9,632 of record NZ_BARG01000127.1, read on the forward strand.
CGCGAGGCATCGCCTGACGGCGGACCCGCCCCCCGCCCGACCCCGGGGCCGGGTCCGCTCAGGCGGGGAATCGTGTCAGGGCGAGCGGCGCGCTGGTGGGCTGTTTCGAGCCGCCCGTCGGTTCGACCGTGATTCCCATGCCCGAGGCTCCGTCCACCGCGCCCCGGAGCAGGACGGCCTGGTCGGCGCGGCCGGGGTTCATCAGGCCGGCCGAACGCATGATGCCATTGTCGTCGAACCAGAGTTGGTAGACCTTGCCGGAGGGCGGGTGGGCCATTCCGGAGACCGCGAAGACGGCCTGGTCCCGGCCGTGCGAGACGACCACCGTGCCGATCGCGCCCCCCGGCAGCACCACGGCCCGGGTCCGGGCGTCCGGCGCGGCGAGCACGGCGGCGACCTGCTCGCTCCCCCGCTCGGCCCGCTGCGCCTGCGCCAGTGCGTCCTCGGCCCGCTGGTGCTGCCATACGGCGGTCCCGCCGAGCGCGGCGGCAGCGGCGAGGCACGCGGCCAGCGCCCACCGCGACACCAGCCGGGCCCGCAGCGCCGCCCGCCCGGAACGGATCACCGGCGACGCGCCCGGCGCGTCCTGGCGTACGGCGGTGATCCGGCCCAACACCCGCCCGCGCATCTCCCGGTCGGGTTCCACAGACACGGCAAGGCCCAACCGGGCTGCCGTGGCGGACAGTTCGGCGGCCTCCTGGGCGCACGCCTCGCAGCCCGCGAGGTGCCGTTCGAACGCCTCGCGTTCGTCGTCGGGCAGCGCGTCCAGGGCGTAGGCACCGGTCAACAGGTGCAGGTCGTCGGTGATCACGCGGTCACTCCCAGGCAGTCGCGGAGCCGGATGAGGCCGTCCCTCAGCCGGGTTTTCACCGTGCCGAGCGGCAACGTGAGCGCCTCGGCGACCTGGCGGTAGGTCAGCCCCCGGTAGTAGGCGAGGGTGACGGCCTGGCGCTGGATCTCGGTCAGCGTGCGCAGACAGCGACGCACCTGCTCGCGCTCCAGCCGGGCCTCGACCTGCTCGGTGACCTCGTCGAACTCCGGCGTACGGGCGAGCAGCGCGGCCTTGTTGTCCCGGGCCGCCGCGGCCTCCACCGAGCGGACCCGGTCGATGGCGCGGCGGTGGGCCAGGGTGAGGATCCAGTTGATCGCCGTCCCCCTGTCGGAGCGGTAGCGCGGAGCGGTGCGCCACACCTCCACCAGGACCTCCTGAGCGACCTCCTCCGACTGCGCGTGGTCGCGCAGGACGGCCCGGGCGACCCCGAGAACCGGGCTCACGACGGCGTCGTAGACCGCGGCGAACGCCTTCTCGTCGCCCAGCGCGACCCGGCCCACCAGCTCCTGCAGATCTGGTTGCATCGAGGGATTTCCACCGATACTGATGGCTTCTTTCACAAGGATCCTTCGTGAGCGGGACATCTCCGGACGTAATCCGATCCTGAGGCACGGGGCGGATTGGTTCCGGAGCGCCACCGACCGGTTTCCCGGCGGGACGGCGTCGATGGCGGCTCCGCCGCGTGCTCCCGCACTGGGCAGGAAGTACGTGTACTTCCTGAGCGTGAGCCCGGAGTCCGAGTGGCCGAGCCACCGGGCCAGGGGGACGGCGCGATGGGCGACTGGTCTACCGGAACGCGGTTACCTGTTTTCACCGGTCTGCCCGACTGGGTTGAGTGGGGGCGCGGGGACGGGCAGCATTTCGGGATGGAGATGACGATTCAGGTCATGGCCGACACCCCGCAGGCCGAAGCCGGGGCCTTGAGACATCTGATGCGCAGGGATGGGCGGTTGCGGTCCACCGCGATCAGGACAGCCGACTCCCGGTCCAGCCCGGACGAGATGAGCACGCTCGGCGACCTGCTGCTGATCTCCTTCGGCGCAGGTGGTGTAGGCATCGTCGTCGTCGAGCAAGCACTGAGTTGGCTCCGGTCCCGCAAGCCGACCACGACGTTGGTCTTCCGCGTCGGCGGGATCGAGGTCGAAACGACGGCGCGCTCGGTCCAGGACACCGCTGAATTGGCACGGATGCTCAGCACATTGCACACCGCTCTGAGGGAGATCGAGAGTGACGAGGCTTCCTGACCCTGCGTTGTCGCGCGCTGTACTGATCGGGACGACGACCTACACGGCGGACGGGCTCACTGACCTCCCCGCCGTCGCGAACAATCTGGCCGACCTCAAGCACGCGCTCACCGCACCCGATCTGTGGGGCCTGCCGGAAGCACACTGCACGGTCCTGCAGGACGCCGACGAACCGGGCAGGGTCCACTGGGCTCTGCACCAGGCGGCCCAAGAGGCGCGAGACCTGCTGCTGTTCTACTACGCGGGCCACGGCCTCTTCTTCGACAACCAGTTGGCGTTGTGCCTGCCCTCGACCACTGCGGACAACGCGTACTTCGCCGCCGTGCACTACGAAACGGTCCGACGGGCCGTCAGCGAGCGCCAAGCCCTGCACACCCTCACCGTCCTGGACTGCTGCTACAGCGGACTGGCACACACTCAGAGCGATGTTGCGTCAGCGCTGGCCCCCATGCTCGATCAGACAAAGGGTTTCACCTTCACCTCCTCCGCCGGCAACGCCGTCTCGCTCGCGCCGAGCGGGCGCCGAAACACCGCCTTCACCGAGGAACTACTGACGACGATCACCCTGGGGGTGCCCTCGTCCTCGGAGCTCCTGTCGATGCGGGACATCGCCACGGCCGTCCGTGAAGGGCTCCTGGCCCGCAGGATGCCCCAGCCGACCACCGGCCAGGTCAACAGCGGAGACCAGTTGAACCTCGTGCGCAACCGCGCCTGGACACCCACGGACTGCTTGCCGGCCCCGCCCAACCCGCTCCTTGACCTGGACACGCTGCCGCCCGGGGAACGCCGACGGGCACTGGCGGATGCCCTCCGCCATCTGGTGCAGGCCACCCCATTGTTCGAACCGCTCCTTCAGGCCCTGTCCCTCGCTCCCGAGGCAGGCGTCACGGTCACCGACCGGGTGCTGGCAGTCATGGGAGGTGCTGTCGCCGGCACCGCCCCCGCCGACCAACTCGCCATCTCGGACTTCCTCAGCCGTGCCGCGCCCCTGCTGGAGGAGGCCGACCGGTACGGGCAGAAGCATGTGCGCCTGCGATACCCCGAGGCACGCGGGCTCACGAGAGTCGAAACCGCGTCCGTCGAACGCCTGCACCTACGGATCGTCGACGCTCTCATAGACCTCGCGGAGACGTCACCGGGCGCGGCCCTCAATCCGTATGTCTCGCACGAGCTGGGGTACCACTGCCTGCTCGCCGGGGAGGCAGCCTGGCAACGCCTGGCCGACCACGAGAATGTGCTCGACGGTCTCGACCCGGCCGCCACCGGCCGCTACGCCTGGCGAGCCCTCAGCATCGCGGGCCAACGGCTGCCCGCCGACATCCTCGGTCTGCTGGGCACCTGGCACGACACCTGCCCTCCGGCCGACCGGCGAGCGCTTCGTCGCGTGGCCATGGCCCGGCACAACGGCACCCGTACCTTTCCCACCGCACCCTTTGGCGAGACGTGGCAAGTGCCCATGGCGCGGCTCCTCGCCGAACCCGTGGAATTCGGCCTCCTGCCCGGCAAGGATCTGCACTGTCTTACGGTGCTGCGCTGCGACGACACCCGGGCGCTGCTGGCCACAGGGGGCACCGATGGCGCCATCCGCCTCTTCGACCCGTTCTCCGGCGTCGTCGACCCGAAGGTGCTGCGCGGTCACGAAGGGCTGGTCACCGCCATCTGCACGGTCCGCACGGACCGGGGCCTGCGGGCGGCATCCGCCGGCTTCGACGGCACGGTCCGGCTGTGGGACCTGGACAGCGGCACCCAGGTCGGAGATCCGATGCGGGGACACACCAGCGAGGTACTCGCGGTCCACCCACTGCCCGCGCACCCCGGGCGGGACCGACTGTGCTCGGTAGGCGACGACTCGACGGTCAGGTTCTGGGATCCGGACACGGGAACCGAGTGGCAGCCGCCGTTCACGCTGTGGTCATACCCCAACACGACCTGCCGCTTAGTCCTGCCCAACGGCCAAGTCCTGCTCGCCGTCGGCGACTTGGAGGGCGAGCTGCGATTGTGGGACACAGGCACGGGTCACTACACCGCCCAGCTGGCCGGGCACACGGACGAGATCCGGTCGCTGACCGCAATGCCCACCCCCGAGGGCCCCCCGCTACTCGTCTCGTCCTCGGACGACGGAACCGTGCGCTGCTGGGACCCGGTCACCGGCAGCCCGGCAAGCCGCCTTCTGGAGGGCGGCGAGGATCTCGACGGGCTGTGCCCCCTGCCCACTTCGGCAGGCACGGCACTCCTGGCGGGGTGTGAGGTGACCGGCTCCGTGCGCTTCTACGACCTGGCCAACCGCCGTCTTCTTCGCACCCTCGGCGCCGGCCCGGGTGGTGTGGAGGCGGCCGGCGTTGTCGGCCTCTCCGACCCGGGCGGATCGCCTTTGCTCGTCGTCGCCGGCGAGGGCGGCATCCGCTTGATCCACGATCCCCTCGCGGCCCAGCAGGGCAACAGCCGTACCCGCGACATCGGTGCGACGTGTGCCACCGCGCTGCCCACCACTTCCGGGCCCCCGCTCCTGGCTACCGGGAACCTCGGCGGAACGGTGCGATCGTGGGACAGCCTGACCGGCAACTCTGTCGGCCCCGAACTGGCCTGGGAGTTCAAGCAACGCATCGAACTCCTGCGGACCCACCGGCGACCCGACGGTGTTCTTCTGTTGGCCGTGGGCCACCGCGACGGTGTCGTCCGCTTCTGGGACGCCGCCGAGGGCGAGCCCCTCGGTCGGTTCGCCGAGATCCCTGACGACGCCGTGCTGTGGGGCATGTGCTTCATCACCGACGCCCAGGGCCGTCTGCTCCTAGCCACGAGCGACAGCTCCGGTCACATCCGATTGTGGAACGCCCCCGAGGGAACACCGGCGGGACCCGCCATCGAGGCGGACAAGCAACCGGTGGACGCCGTGTGTTCGTGGACCGGGCCCCATTCTGCGCCCCGGCTCATCAGCAGCACTCGCAAGGGGCATCTGAAGGTGTGGAACCCGGACACCGGCTCCTGCCTGGCCACATATCAGACGGGCAAGGAGGTGTCGGACCTGGCTGCCTTCCGGCTCGCCGACGGACGGGAGGTGGTGGCCGTACTCAACGAGACCGGCGAAAGCCTCCTGCTCTGGGACCCCGCCACCGCCAGTCAAATCGGCCCCGCCGCCACCGGCCGGTTCGAGCGGCCGGTCTGCCCCGTCACATCGGTGGACGGCCGGGCACTCCTCGCGGTGCGCGGAAAGGAGGGCCTCCACCTGTTCGACACGCGGACCATGACCCCAGTGCGCCCGCCTCTCAACCTTCCCTTCGACGGCTGGAACATGGCCGCAGTCGGAGACAACATCGCTGTGGTCGGCGAGAGCGGCATGGTGCTGCTCTCGCCTCCCGCCTGAGCACTCCCGACCACCGTTCGAACTCGCCGACATGTGAGCGACCGAATTCTCCGACGGCCCAACTGAGACGGCACCTGATCTTCGTGTCGCAAAAAGTCAGTTCGTCTTCCGCGACGGGCGCGAGGTTACGGCTTTGCCGCGCAATGAGGCTGGCCGTTTTCCGTCGAACGACCAGAGACCGCCGCGAGCCTGGCGGTAACGCGAGGTGAAGGGTGCCCATCACATCTTGCGTACCGGCGCAGCATCATCCCCGGACGCCCATGGGCGGCTCTCTGGGGAGAATCTGGGGAGTACGGGCGGCGTTGGGGAGCGCCTGGGGAGAATCAGCTGTATAACGCGGCATGCCACTGAAAGGCACAGAAAGAGTCATCCGCGCAGGCCAGAGACGACCTGAACCGCATCACCGCAGGTCAGCGCCCCCAGGTAGACGACTTCAAGAAGATCTCTTCATCCTCCCGGCTTCGCGCATCACGCCCGGTCCTAAGCGGGGCCCTCTCCAACTCCGGCTTCGCCCAGTTCACGACCAAGATCCAGACCATGTACGGGCCAGAGCCTGCCACCATGACCCTCAAGGGCCGGATGACCGAACTCCCCATCGTGCGGCTGGACGGCCGACCCGCCTACGTGAGCACCTACGCGGTCGCCCCCGGGAACATCCCGTAGGAACAGAGGAGCGGGCAACGCGCCAACCGTCCCGTCTTCCGGGCGTACGGCTCCGACGGCAAGGTGCTGGCAGAGATGTCGTCATTCTGAGCAGAGTCCGCCCCGGCCGGACATGCCCGTGTGGCCCCGGGCGGGCCTGGCCGGATCCACACGGGCGGGCCTCTCACAAATGCCACAACATCCCGGGTTTCTCGCACACCGGTTCGTCCACCGGTGGGGCGGGACGTGCCCGAGCCGAACGGTCCGCGGCACACCCCGTACTCCCTGCACACCCGCTTCCCCCGCCGGGCCATGCGGCACCCTCGAGCGGATCCACCGTGCCGCCCGGACACAGACGGACACGACGCGCGACACCGCCTGGTTTACGCGGTCGACTCCACCGGCGTACAGACCCGCCGACACACCGCCCAAGCCCACGAAGACGACTCCGCCCCGCGCCGCCCAGATCTCCCACAGTTGTCGGCGGCGTGCCCGGTGTGCCGCCAGGGCCGGGGCCGAGCACAAGTCCCAGCAGCGTCGTCGCGAACGCAACATGCCAGCACGCCCGGAACACGCGACTGGGGCCGGACCCCGGCACCACGGCCAGCGGTACCGGTTGCGGAATCCATCCGACCTCCTGTCGCGAGCGAGCCACACTCACACGGCGACGACTGCCATGGACAGGTGCATTGCGGTCAGAAACGAGGCACCCGCGATCACCGTCCCTTCACGGGGTGGACGACGCCGATGACGGAATCGCCCACCTGCGCCGCAGCAGCCGCGCACAGGATGAACGAGCTGGCGGAACCCGACCACGCGAGGAGCGCGACCAGGGCCCGCCACCCCTGGGGTACTCCTCTGGTCGTGAAGGTCCGGGTGAGGATCATCAGGTCGAGTGTCTTCCGGCGGCCGGGTCCGTCCCTCGCGCAGCCGCCTGTCACTGACCCGCTCCGGACCCTGCGGGCTGCATCGCAAGCACCTGCGCCTGCTGCGGCCCGGACGGACGACCCACCCTTCCGGCGGTGGCGCCGTGGCATGCTGCGCATCACCGGAACGAAGTCCAGCGAACGGCTGCGCCACGGTCGGCGCCCAGCAGCACTTCCCTCAGAGCGCTCACGAACGCCCGCACCCCGACCACCGTCAAGCGTGCGTACCTGCGTGCCCAGGCAGACCATCCGGCGGTCCAAACCCGCACCCGACGCAGAGGCCCTCCAACTGGACCCGGCGCCGTGCCGCTGCGGGATCCCCCGTCGCCTCCACGAACGCCGACACGGCGACTTATGCCCTTCCGCATTCCGCCACCGGCGCAGCCGCCGCCACTGCCAAGCCCCACTCTCCGGGGAAACGAGGTGCTTCAGTCCGCGGACGTCTCCAGCGGTGCCGGCGGGGCCGTCACCCTCTTGGCGAGGACCTCGCGCATGAGGTCCTCGACTTCCTCGAACTCCCGCCCTGGGGCCGCGAAGCCGCGGAAGAGTGTCTTGCAGTACTCACGGGAAAGGGACTCCGCATCCCACTCGCCGTCGAGTCTGACCCATTGGTAGGTGTGGTTGTGCATGTTGAGGAACTGGAGCGTGGCCAGCCTCGGGTCCAGCTCGCGGAACGAACCGTCCTCCATCGCGAGCACGAGAAGCCCCTGCACAATGTCCTCGAACTCCCGGCGCTGGCCCAGCAGCCGGGCCAGGTTGGCGCCGTCCAGGTTGCGGTAGTCATGCTCGTAGACCCAGACGTGATCGAGCCTGGCCAGGATGTTCTCCACAAGTGTCTGCGACAGCATCCGCAGCTTCAGGACCGGGTCGGCCTCCACGTCCGCGATCCGGCGCGCGGAGGCCAGCAGGGGGCTCATGACCCGGTCCTGGATCTCGACAAGAAGGTTCTCCTTCGAGCCGATGTAGTAGTACAAGGCACCCTTCGCCAGTCCGACCACGGTGCCCAGCTCAACAATGCCGGTCGCCGCGTACCCCTTCCGCGCGAACAGCGCCGCCGCCTTGTCGATGATGTCCTGTCGCCTGACCTCATAGTCCGGACCGTGTCCTGGTGGTCTCCCCATAACGCGCCACCCTAAGCCGTCCCGCCAACGACCGCCCCCGCCGACATGATCATGGGCCCAGCCCGTCGAACTCGGACTCACCAGACACCAGACCCACCGGACCCGACAACGCACATCCCGCGGCCACAAAAAGATCAGCCCGACGACAGCCTGTACTCCCCTCTCCCCAAACTGTCAGACATCAACAGCGTTACGGATCCGCTGCCCCGGCCAGCCTCATCACGGCCTTCACCATGACGGGTATCACGGTGCGCGCCGCCAGCTGCATCGTCCCCAAGCCGCAAACCGCATTGCCGCGCTCGATCACTCGATCACGACAGTCCCTGAGGGCTGATACGCCGAGGGCTTGTCCTCAGACTGATGCGGCGTCACCAGGACTCCCTGAAGGACCTCGACCACGTTCTTTCGCAAGCGCCAGGCAACGCCCAGGCACTGGTTCAACGCGGTTTGAGGTTCGAAGCGCTCGCCGATTTCGACCAGGCCGCGGTACGGCGTCCGGATTCCGCGTGGTGCTCCTCGAACGAGCCACATGCCGCTTCGACGCCGACCAGCCCAACGAGGGGCTCCACGACATCCGGCACGCACTCGCACCCGACCCCGACAAAGCCCATGTGCACGCCAACCATGGCTTCCTGCTCTGCAGACTCGGGCACGCTGCGGAGACAATCGAGGCCTTCGACCGCGCGCTGGAATCCGATCCGACGTTCGTGTGGGCGCTGACCTGGCGGAGGTGGGCGTACTGCCGGCTGAGCCAGGGCGACGCCGCTCTGGACGACCTCAATCGGGCCGTGGATACGGAGCCCGACGACTCATGGCCGGCCGCCGCCGGGGGGATGGGTGTACTGGGGATCCGGCCGCTACGCGGAAGCATTACCCAACCTGCAACGCGCTGTGCTGTTGAATCCCACCTACGCATGGGCCAGGAGCGGCCTCGCGCTCACACAGCTGTGCCAAGGCCGCCCAGAAGAAGACCGCGCAGCCTTCGGCCATGCCATACGAGCCTGGAGTAGGAATGCCCCCTACACCGAGGAACTGGCCGACAGGGCCTTCGACTTCCTTGAGTGGCACCACCGGCGCGACGACGAAGTCCTGCGGGAGGCCGCACGCCACCCATCCGCCTGGCTCGGTCAGAACCGATGGGACGGCATCCACCACATCGTGCTGCCGCTCCTGGCCACAGGCGGTCTGTCCCTCCTACGCGACAGCGTGGCACTGCTTCGTTACACCAGATCCGTCATCCGCGCCCACCCCGACACCGGACCACGCTACGGCGGTTCAATCGTCGGTCTGGTGGACGCGGTCGTCCGTGAGCTACCAGAGACACAGAGCGGCGAGCACGCCGGATGGACAACGGCCATCTCTGTACCCGAGTTCGTGCCGACAGTCGTCCAGAAGCCTCAGAGGGCGGGGAAACAGCCGCCGAGAGTACCGGCACAGGCCGAGGGTGCCGAGGTGCCGGTTGTCACTGGATGACCTGCGCGACCGGCCAGTTCGCCTCCCTCGCCGCCGAGTCGATGTCCTGCCCGCCCTGCTCAAACACCGCGTCATCTACGAACCGACACACGGACAAGCTGCCCGATCAAGAACGCACACCTTGACCGAACAGACAAGACCATCCCTCTGAACAATCACCAGCTCACCGGCAGCTCCCGCACGCCGTGGACCGCTCGTCCTTCGAACGCGTACTCCTCCGGGGCGGGACCGGTCAGGCGCGTCCGTAGGCCAACGGGTCTCCCCGCTACAGACTCGGCACCTATCTGCGGCCGAGCGTCCCCGTGGTCGACGAGGTGGGCTACCAGCCCCTCGAACGCGCCGAGGCCAACCTGGTCTTCCAGGTGATCTCCAAGCGTTACGAGAAGGGCTCGATCATCCCGACCTCGAACAAGACCTTCAGTGAATGGACCAAAACCTTCACCGACCTCAGGCTCTACGGCGTCGGCGCTGCGGGTGAGCGTCAACCCGACAGGAACATGGGGTGTGTACCCAACATGCCCATCCGGCATCGCCTCGTGCTGTCAAAGACCGGAACGGCGGACGAGGTTCACTCGCCAACGCGACGTGGGTGCTCTCGCCATGCGGTGCCCTGAGGCGTTCTCGGTCAGAGGCGCAGCTGGGCCCCGGCGGCCTCTTCCAAGCGGGCGAGCGGTTCCAGGCCCTGGGTGTCGTGCATGTTCACGCCGGAGATACCGCGGCGACCTCGTCGAGGACGCCCGGGCGAAGTCGGTCCCGGACGCCGTCCGAAGTCACTGGTACTGCGGTACTAGCGAGTTCCGCCGGATTCCGTTCCGCCGTACCGGATGATCGCCCGGTGCCGCTCCTACGTTGAGATCGCGGGTCAGTCAGGCCCAGCTCACCCAATGATCTCTTCTCTTGGTGGGAGTAATCGTGGCCACCTTCCTCTATCGGCTCGGCCGGCTGGCGTTCCGGCAACGACGCGTCGTCGTGATGCTGTGGATCGCCGCCCTGGCCGCCCTCGGCATCGGCGCCATGAGTGCGCCCGGCACATCCTCCGGGGCCCTGAGCGTTCCGGGCACGCAATCGCAGAGGGCGATCGACCTGCTGCAGAAGGAGTTCCCGCAGGCCTCCGCCGACGGCGCCACCGCGCGTGTGGTGTTCGAGGCGCCGCGCAGGCAGAAGCTCACGTCCGCCGCCAACAAGGCCGAGGTCGAGTCCCTGGTGGCGAAACTGGAGAAGTCGCCGCAGGTGTCGGGCGTCACCGATCCCTTCACCAGCGGCCTGGTCAGCAGGTCCGGCACCATCGCCTACGCCCAGGTGTCCTACAAGGTCGCCCAGGGCGACGTCAGCGGCGCCGCCCATGCCGTCCAGACCGACGTCGTCCAGCAGGGCGAGAAGGCGGGACTGAAGGTGAGCCTGGGCGGCAACGCCGTCAAGGACAAGGCCGCGAGCAAGGCGGCCGAGCTGATCGGCGTCGGCGTCGCCGCCGTCGTCCTGGTGATCACCTTCGGCTCGCTGATCGCGGCCGGACTGCCGTTGCTCACCGCGATCCTCGGAGTGGCCGCGGCCGTTCTGTCGATCACGCTCGCCACGCATTTCTTCGACCTGGCCTCGGCGTCCACGACCCTGGCACTGATGCTGGGCCTTGCCGTCGCCATCGACTACGCCCTGTTCATCGTCTCGCGCTACCGCAACGAGATCCGCGACGGCCACGAACCCGAGGAAGCCTGCGGACGTGCGCTGGGCACCGCCGGATCCGCGGTGGTCTTCGCCGGACTGACCGTGATCGTCGCGCTGAGCGGTCTGACCGTCATCGGCATCGACACGCTCACCGCCATGGGCCTGGCCTCCGCCTTCGCGGTCGCCGTCGCCGTCGTCATCGCACTGACCCTGCTGCCCGCCGTCCTCGGCTTCGCAGGCCCGCGGATCATGAAGGGCAAGTTGCACACCCGCCGCATGAAGGCGCTGGAGCGCGGCGAGGGCGAGTCGATGGGCGTGCGCTGGGCAAAGTTCGTCACCCGCAACCCGGTCAAGGTGCTCGCCGTCTCGGTGGCCGGCCTGGCCCTGCTGGCCATCCCCGCGATGTCCCTGAAGATGGCCCTGAACGACGACTCCATGAAGCCCCCCGGCAGCACCCAGCGCGTCGCCTACGAGACCCTCAGCAAGGGCTTCGGACCGGGCTTCAACGGACCGCTCACCGTGGTCGTCGACGCCCGGGACAGCAAGAATCCCAAGGCAGCCGCCGAGGACGCGTACACCATGCTGAGCAAGCTGGACGATGTCGCCGCCGTCCGTCCCGCCTCCTTCAACGAGGCCGGCGACGTGGCCCTGCTCGGCGCCGTCCCCAAGAGCGCCCCCACCAGCGAGGCAACCAAGAACCTGGTCAACGAGATCCGCGGCCACGGCGCCGTCCTGCACCGGGACACCGGCGCCGAACTGATGGTCACCGGCCTGACCGCCGTCAACATCGATGTCAGCGCCAAGCTCTCCGACGCCCTCATCCCCTACCTGGCCATCGTCGTGGGCCTGGCCCTGGTCCTGCTCCTGCTGGTCTTCCGGTCGATCGTGATCCCGCTCAAGGCCGCTCTGGGCTTCCTCTTCAGCGTGGTCTCGACCCTCGGTGTCCTGGTCGCGGTCTTCCAGTGGGGCTGGCTGAAGGATCTCTTCGGCATCGACCAGACCGGACCCATCGTCAGCCTGCTGCCCATCCTGCTGGTCGGCGTCGTGTTCGGACTCGCCATGGACTACGAGGTCTTTCTCGTCTCCCGGATGCGAGAGGAGTACGTCCACGGCGCCGAGCCCACCCAGGCCATCGTGCAGGGTTTCCGGCACAGCGGCCGGGTGGTCACCGCCGCCGCGATCATCATGGTCTCCGTCTTCTCCGGATTCCTCCTCGACGACGCCGTTCTTATCAAGTCGATCGGCCTCGGGCTCGCCGCCGCCGTGTTCATCGACGCCTTCGTCGTCCGGATGACCATCGTCCCTGCAGTGATGGCCCTGCTCGGCCACCGCTCCTGGGCCCTGCCGACGTGGCTGGACCTCATCCTGCCGAACGTGGACGTCGAGGGCGAGAAACTGCGCCACGCGCTCGAAGCCGAGCAACCGGACTCCGCGCCCGTACCCGCCGGTGTCGCCGCCGGGGCCCACGCGGGCCCGGACGGCCACAGCGCCTCCCGTGCCTTCACCGGTGTCCGCCCTTCCGGCGCCACGGACACTCCGGCCCCTGCCCAGCAGGCCTCCGGGAAGGCGCGAGGACTGACCAGGCTCAAGCAGCGCCTCGCACGAGGCGACGAAGCCACCACCCCTGCCGACTCGACGGAGTCGCAGGCACCGGTACGCAAGAAGCTGCTGAAGAACCCGATCCGCAGAAGTTGACGAGAGCGAGCCACAGCACCGGCGTCCCGCACGGCTCCTGACATGGAGGCCGACTCTCCACGGCCGTCTCCCCTGTCCCGCCCGTCGGTCCGATCCCCCCGGGCCGGCGGGCGGCCCGACTTCGCGAAGGGTCTCCCCGTGACCGCACCGAGCGCCCCCCTTCCCGCCCCACACCCGGACGAGCGCCAGTTCCTTCTGGCCCTGACGAACGATCCCGAGCAACGAGTGATCGTCTCGGTCGTCTCCCGGCTCGCCTCGTGGCGGCGAGCCGACCAGATCCGTCCCTGGGTCCGACGGTGGGGGATCCCGGTGTTCTGCTTCGCAGTCGGCAGCGACGCCTACACCAATCCCCACAACGTCAGCGACCCCCAACTGCCGATCATCCTCGCCTTCTGCATCCCGCTGCTGTGGCGGGAACGACGCCCCATGCTGGTGTTCGCCCTCACCACGGCCGTTTCCATCGTGTCTCTTCCCCTGGGCGTGCTGACGGGCGCCGAATTCGCCCGGGCAGTCGCCCTCTTCAATGTCGGCCGTCACTGCACCCCGCGCCAACTGGCGGTCGCCACCGGCGTCACTCTCGTACAACTCGTCGCATGGGCCTACTTCTTCTGGCGCGGCCAGCAACTGGAGTACGTCACACGACCGGAGCCCGTGACGTTGATGGTGATGGTCGCCGTGGTGGCCTTCGCGGCACTCGGCCTGCTCCTGCGACTGGCCTACGCCTACATCGACACCCTGAAGAAGCAACGCGACCAACAGGCCTGTCTCGCCACCGCACAGGAACGCGCCCGCCTCTCGCGCGAGATGCACGACATCCTCGGCCACACCCTCGCCGTCGTCGTCAGCCTCGCCGACGGCGCCGCCGGCCTCACCGAGGCCAAGCCCGAACGCGGCGCGCAGGCGCTGCGCATCATCAGCGCCAGTGGCCGCGACGCCCTGGCCGAGCTGCGCCGCCTGCTCGCCGTCATCGGTGACGACCGCGAAGGTCAGGGCCGGTCGCACGACGTACTGCTCGATCCACAGCCCGGCCTCGCCGACCTCGACGCGCTGCTCGACCGGGTCCGCGCCGCCGGCCCCACCGTCGCCCTGTACGCCCACGGCGACCTCACCAGCCTGGCCACCGGGATCCAGTTGTCCGCGTACCGCATCATCCAGGAGGCCCTGACCAACACCGTCAAGTACGCCGCCTCCAACACGTCGGTCCACGTCTCCATCGCCGTCGACCCCGGTGTCGTACGCATCACCGTGGAGGACACCGGCCCGCTCCGCACCCACGCACGCCGTGGCGGGACGGGCAGCGGCCGGGGCCTGGTGGGTATGCGCGAGCGCGCCGCCCTGTACCGGGGCGAGGTCACCGCCGGACCCAACCGTGAGGGCGGCTGGACCGTTCACGCCCTCCTCGTTCCCGACGCATCTGTCGGCTCCTTGGAGAAACGCCCCGTTTGACACTTTCTTCCTGGCCGAAGCGCCAAGCCCTGCCGCGGCTTGGCGTTTCAGCATGACGCCAGGGCCCCGGCGCAGCCACACCGTCCTTGCAAGGCCGCGGACACCGGCGCACAAGTCGGCACACCCCGAACGCCGCCCCGACACCGTCCTGACAGACGTCCGCATGCCCGGCATGGACGGAATCGAGACCACTCCGCACATCGTCAACTCCTTTGGGGTTCCCAGCGTTTGATGCGACCGGACGCGCATTGCACCGGTACGCCGACGACACGCTGCGGACCGGAGCCAGTGGGTTCCGGCTCGCGGACACCCTCCCGGGCGCACTCATGGCGGGATCAGGGCGGTCACCGGCGGCGTGGTGATCGCACCCTCCGTGCCGTGACGCCTGCCGGAAACCCGCACAGCGCGGCTCGTCTCGCGCGAGGTCGAACTCCGACCCACATTTGACCGGCCTGCCTGGCGCGAGCGCGACGTCCTGGCCGATGGCGCCGCCTGGCCGGATCGGCGTGCGGCCCGTGACCTGGAACTCGCCCGGCCGGCCGCGGCCGTGCCTCGCCGCAAGTCGACGTGCCTCCCTACCTCAGTACTACTCGGCCCTGCCGTATTCGGTCCCTCGGTGCCAAGGGCAAGCGCGTTTTGGCGCCTAGTTTGACGACAGGTTCACATACGCCCTCGTCCCCGCCGTGATCCGGGCAAACCTTCCCCCTCTCCCGGTCGGCTCTGCCGGTCCCGCGCAGGGCACCGCCGCCCATCGCCCGCAGTGCCCTGCGCAGCGGTGGCCGCCCAGCAGTTGGTCATCTGTGACGACGACAGGAGAAACCCATGGGACCGTATGCACGCACAGGTCTGGCCGGGATCGTGAGCTGCGGTGTTCTGCTCACCGTCGTCCTCGTCGCACGGCCGGACGGCAACCGCGAAAGCTCCGTGAGCGAGCGACCGCAGCCGGGACCCTACGTCGCTCTCGGCGACTCCTACACCACCGGTCCGAAGATCCCCCGACAGTCCGGAAGTCCGGCCGGATGCGACCGCTCCGACCACAACTATCCCGCGGTGGTGGCTCGCCAACTCGGCGTCCCGGCTGCCGACTTCCGTGACATCAGCTGCAGCGGCGCCACGATCACGGACCTCACCGCGCCGCAGAAGACGTCCAACGGCACCAACCCCGCCCAGTTCTCGGCCCTTTCGAAGCGGACGCAGCTGGTCACCCTCGGCATGGGCGGCAACGACATCGGGTTCGGCTCGACGGTCACGAAATGCGTCACGATGGGGGCGATGTACCGCGCGATCGGCAGCGGCCGCCTCTTCTCCGACAACGCTCCCTGCAAGAAGCAGTACGCCGGCGGCGGCACCGACGAAGTGGCACAGAAGATCCAGGCAACCGGCCGAAAGCTCTCCGCTGCGCTGGCCGAGATCGAACGTCGTGCGCCGAAAGCCCATGTCTACGTCGTCGGCTATCCGGCGATCCTGCCCGCCGAAGCCAAAGGCTGCGGCAAGGAGTTGCCCCTCGCGCCCGGTGACGCGACCTACCTGCACAACAAGGAGAAGCAGCTCAACACCATGCTGCGCGAACAGAGCGAGACCGCCGGAGCCACATACGTCGACACCTACTCCCCGTCCCTCGGCCACGACGCCTGCTCCGCGGAGAAGACCCGCTGGATAGAGCCCCTCCAGCCCAGCAGCCCAGCAGCCGCCGTCCACCCGAACGCGCACGGCGAGAAAGGCATGGCCGACGCCGTGCTCCGTGCGATCGGCACCTGAACGCCCGCAGGAGACAGGAACTTCCAGCCTCCGGAGGCCGGCCCGTCCGAACTGTCCCACCCCACCGCGCTCGTCGCCGGTATCCCTCCCCACAGGAAGAACCCCGGCACCATGCCCACCGTTCTCATCGTCGACGACCAGACACTGCAGCGCCTCAGCTACCGCCTCCTGCTGGACTCCGAGCCGGACCTGAGCCCGGTCGGCGAGGCGGCCGGCGGTGCCGAAGCGGTCCGCATGACCAACGCCCTCCGCCCGGACGTCGTCCTCATGCACATCCTCGAACCCACCAGGGACTCGATCGACACCGTCCGCCGCATCGCGCGCGAGGGCCGGCTCCAATGTTCTGGTCCTTGCCCCCGCCGGATTCCACGAATACGCGTGGTCCACGCTTCGGGCAGGCGCTGACGCACTGCTTCCGGAAAACGCCGCCCCGCACGAATTGACCGCCGCCATCCGCGCGATCGCGGCCGGGGGCGCCGTCATCCCCTCGAACCTCACCCATCGGCTCATCGACATCGTCCGACAACGGTCACCTGCCTCCACGTCCCTTCCGGTGCAGCGGCTCGGCACGCTCACGAACCGTGAGCGCCAGGTTCTTGGCGCCCTGGCCTTCGGCCGGAGCACCACCGAGATCGCCGAACACCTGTCCATCGCCCCGGCCACCGCCAAGTCCCATGCCTGCCGCGTCCTCGTCAAGATCGGCGCCCGCAGCCGCGTACAGGCCGTTGCCTTCGCCTACGAGGCGGGCCTGACCGCGCCGCAGTCCATTCGCTCGGCGCGTCCCCCGCCCGGCCGCGCGGACTGACCCTGCGGCGCCGACTGTGGACCGCTCCCAGCGGCCGTGAAGAGGACTACTGATCTCTTCGGGTTGTTGTCGA
>NZ_BARG01000126.1 GCF_000376565.1 Streptomyces hokutonensis
TCCTTTTAGAGCTCTGGCTCTTGGGCACGCAGCCCAAGAGCCAGAGCTTTTTTGCGTTGGGGTAAGGTCAGGGAGCATCGTTGGCTCGTTTTCCCCACAGGAGGCCCCCGGGTGGAGGTCCAGGAGACCCGCGTCCAGACAGACCGGGTGCTCACCATCCCGAACATCCTCAGCATGGCGCGCCTCGTCGGCGTACCCATCTTCCTGTGGTTGATCCTCAGGCCCGAGTTCGGAGGCCCCAAGAGCGACACATGGGCGCTTCTGGTGCTGATGCTGAGCGGGATCAGCGACTACCTGGACGGCAAGCTCGCGCGGCGCTGGAACCAGATCAGCAGCCTTGGCCGGCTTCTTGATCCCGCCGCGGACCGGCTCTATATCCTCTCGACTCTCGTCGGACTCACCTGGCGCGAGATTCTGCCAATCTGGTTGACCGCCGTACTTCTGGCGCGCGAGCTGGTTCTCCTGGTGGTGGTGGGCATCCTCAGGCGTCACGGCTATCCGCCGCTGCAGGTGAACTTCCTGGGTAAGGCCGCGACGTTCAACCTGATGTACGCGTTCCCGTTGCTGTTGCTCAGTGACGGAAGTGGATGGCTTCCGTCACTCGCAGCGATTTTCGGATGGGCGTTCGCCGGATGGGGTACAACGCTGTACTGGTGGGCAGGAGTCCTCTACGTGGTACAAGTCCGCCGCCTGCTGCGTGCGGATGCCACGGCCGACTGACCTTGCCGATGGGGCGGTAACAGTCGCTCGATGGCCCGCTGCGCAAAAGTGCGGGACAATCTGGACTGGTGAAGTCGGCTAGACCGTCGTCTCTCAGAGGAGGACGCTTCCGACATGAAGGCCGTCGTGATGGCCGGAGGCGAAGGCACACGCCTTCGCCCCATGACCTCAAGCATGCCCAAGCCACTGTTGCCCGTGGTCAATCGACCGATCATGGAGCACGTGCTGAGGCTGCTCAAAAGGCATGGGCTCAATGAGACCGTAGTCACCGTGCAGTTCCTGGCCTCACTGGTCAAGAACTACTTCGGGGACGGCGAAGAGCTCGGCATGGAGCTCTCGTATGCCAATGAGGAGAAGCCACTCGGTACCGCCGGAAGCGTCAAGAACGCCGAAGAGGCGTTGAAGGACGATGCCTTCCTCGTCATCTCCGGTGATGCCCTGACCGACTTCGACCTCACCGAACTGATCAATTTCCACAAGGAAAAGGGTGCGCTGGTCACGGTCTGTCTGACCCGGGTGCCCAATCCGCTGGAATTCGGCATCACCATCGTCGACGAAGAGGGAAAGGTCGAGCGTTTCCTTGAGAAGCCGACCTGGGGGCAGGTCTTCTCGGACACGGTGAACACGGGCATCTATGTGATGGAGCCCGAGGTCTTCGACTATGTCGAGGCCGATGTTCCGGTCGACTGGTCCGGCGATGTCTTCCCGCAGCTGATGAAGGAGGGAAAGCCGGTCTACGGCTTTGTCGCCGAGGGCTACTGGGAGGACGTCGGCACTCACGAGAGCTATGTGAAGGCGCAGGCCGATGTCCTGGAGGGCAAGGTCGACGTCGAGATCGACGGCTTCGAGCTGTCGCCGGGCGTATGGGTGGCCGAGGGTGCCGAGGTGCATCCCGACGCGGTTCTTCGCGGGCCCCTCTATATCGGTGACTACGCCAAGGTGGAGGCCGGCGCCGAAATCCGTGAGCACACCGTCATCGGTTCGAACGTCGTCGTAAAGACCGGGGCTTTTCTGCACAGAGCGGTCGTGCACGACAACGTGTACGTCGGCCAGCACAGCAATCTGCGTGGCTGTGTCGTCGGAAAGAACACCGACATCATGCGAGCGGCTCGGATCGAGGACGGCGCGGTCATCGGTGACGAGTGCCTGATCGGTGAAGAATCGATCGTGCAGGGCAATGTGCGGGTCTACCCGTTCAAGACGATCGAAGCCGGCGCCTTCGTCAACACGTCGGTCATCTGGGAGTCCAGAGGGCAGGCGCACCTCTTCGGTGCGCGTGGTGTGTCCGGGATCCTGAACGTGGAGATCACTCCGGAGCTGGTGGTGCGTCTCGCCGGCGCCTACGCCACGACCCTCAAGAAGGGCTCCACGGTCACCACGGCCCGCGACCACTCCCGAGGCGCCCGTGCGCTCAAGCGGGCGGTCATCTCCGCCCTGCAGACCAGCGCCATCGACGTACGGGACCTGGAGAACGTACCGCTGCCCGTGGCTCGGCAGCAGACCGCGCGGGGCAGTGCCGGCGGGATCATGATCCGGACCACACCCGGGGTGCCGGACTCCGTCGACATCATGTTCTTCGACAGTCAGGGCGCCGACCTCTCGCAGGGGAGTCAGCGCAAGCTGGACCGGGTGTTCGCGCGGCAGGAGTACCGGCGTGCGTTCCCCGGTGAGATCGGGGACCTGCACTTCCCGGCCAGCGTCTTCGACTCGTACACCGGATCCTTGCTGCGGAATGTCGACACGACCGGAATTGCCGACTCCGGCCTGAAGGTCGTGGTGGACGCGTCGAACGGCAGCGCCGGGCTCGTGCTGCCCAGCCTGCTCGGCAAGCTCGGTGTGGACTCGCTGACGATCAATCCCGGTCTGGACGAGTCCAGGCCTACGGAGACCGCGGACACGCGGCGGTCGGGGCTGGTGCGGCTGGGCGAGATCGTGGCCTCCGCGCGCGCGGCGTTCGGGGTGCGGTTCGACCCGGTCGGCGAGCGGTTGTCGCTCGTCGACGAGAAGGGGCGGATCGTCGAGGACGACCGGGCCCTGCTGGTGATGCTCGACCTGGTGGCCGCTGAGCGGCGCAGCGGGCGGGTGGCGCTGCCGGTGACCACCACGAGGATCGCCGAGCAGGTGGCGGCCTATCACGGGACCCAGGTCGAGTGGACGACGACCTCGCCGGACGACCTGACCAGGGTCGGTCGCGACGAGACGACCATCTTCGGCGGGGACGGCAAGGCCGGTTTCATCATCCCGGAGTTCAGCAGTGTCTTCGACGGTGCAGCCGCCTTCGTACGACTCATCGGGCTGGTGGCGCGGACTCAACTCACGCTGAGCCAGATCGATGCCCGGATTCCGCGGGCGCATGTCCTGAAGCGGGATCTCGCGACTCCCTGGGCCGTCAAGGGACTTGTGATGCGCCGGGTCGTGGAAGCGGCCGGTGATCGCTTTGTCGATACGACGGACGGTGTGCGGGTCGTGGAGACCGACGGGCGCTGGGTGATGGTGTTGCCGGACCCGGCCGAGGCGGTCACCCATCTGTGGGCCGAAGGGCCCGACGACGCTTCCGCGCAGGCCCTGTTGGACGAGTGGTCGGCGGTCGTGGACAGCGCCGGACGGTAAAACGCGGACCACGCGCGCGTGTCGGACATGTCTCCCCAAGGGGGCCTGTCCGGCACGCCGGTGGGGCCATTCGGAGGTACAGGCCACCACGTGCGACGATGTGCGGCATGCCGCAGCAGCCCCCCGTTCGGAGCACACCCACGCGCCCTGCGCGTCCGGACGCATCCATGTCGCTGCTCACCAACGTCATGGACCACAGCCTCGACGAGGGGTACACCGAGGCCGCCGCCCGGAAGAAGGCCGCGGGCGCGAGCGGCATGCCGAAGCCCCTCAAGGCGAAGCTCGGCCTCGCCGCCGGCCTGGTGCTGGCGGCCCTCGTCGTGACCCTGGGAGCGGCGCAGGCGCGGGTGGCCGCCCCCGTGGTGGCCAAGGAGCGCCAGGAACTGATCGACCGTATCGACAAAGAGACCAAGTCGGCGGACAAGCTGGAAGACAACGTCGACACGCTCCGGGACGACGTGAGCGCGCGGCAGCGGGCGGCGTTGAAGACGAGCGGCGGCAGCGGCCAGGCGGACCTGGTGAGCATGCTGTCCGGCGCCACCGCGGTGCACGGCCCCGGCGTGAAGCTCGTCGTCGACGACGCCAAGGAAGCCAGCAGCGGCGGGGGCGACGACCCGCGTGAGACCGCGGACTTCTCCGACACCGGGCGGGTGCGCGACCGCGACATGCAGCGGGTGGTCAACGGACTGTGGGCGGCGGGCGCCGAGGCCGTCTCCGTCAACGGGCAGCGGCTGACGGCGCTGTCCGCGATCAGGGCCGCGGGCGACGCGATACTGGTCGACAACAGGCCACTGGTGCCGCCCTATACGGTGCTCGCGGTGGGGGACGGGAAGCGTCTGAGTACGCGGTTCCAGAACGGCGCCGACGGGCTCTATCTGAACGCTCTGGAAGACAACTACGGCATCAGGGCGACCATCGCCGTGGAGAGCGATCTCCGGCTGCCCGCCGCGCCGAGTGTGATCGTACGAACAGCACAGCCGAGAACTGAGAAGGGCACATCGTGATCGCCGTACTGGGCCTCATCGTGGGAGTGGTGGCCGGAATCCTGGTCCGGCCTGAGGTGCCGGTGGTTGTCGAGCCCTATCTGCCGATCGCCGTCGTCGCGGCGCTCGACGCCGTCTTCGGTGGTCTGCGGGCGATGCTCGACGGCATCTTCGACGACAAGGTCTTCGTGGTGTCGTTCCTGTCGAACGTGGTCGTGGCCGCCCTGATCGTGTTCCTGGGCGACAAGTTGGGCGTCGGTGCCCAGCTGTCCACGGGTGTCGTGGTCGTTCTCGGGATCCGGATCTTCTCCAACGCCGCGGCCATTCGCCGGCACGTCTTCCGGGCGTGACGTCGATGAGCAACGAGGACGAGCAGCCGGAGAACAGGCTGCGCAGGGAACTGCCCGAAGAGGTACCGGCGTCTGCATCTGCGGAGGCGCCGGTCGCCGAGGAGACGCCCGCTCCCACCGTCACGGGCCGGCAGCGGCTGGTGCAGGGGCTGTGGCCGCCGCGCGCCAGCAGGGCCCAACTCATCGTCGCCGTGCTGCTGTTCGGCCTCGGCTTCGGGCTGGCCGTGCAGGTCGCCTCGAACAGCAACAGTGACAGCGCGCTGCGCGGGGCCCGGCAGGAAGATCTTGTGCGCATTCTCGATGAACTGGACGACCGTACTCAGCGTCTTGAGGACGAGAAGCAGGGTCTGCAGAAACAGCGCGACGAGCTGGAGAACAGCTCCGACCAGGCCGAGGAGGCCCGCAAACAGACGGCCGAGAAGGAGAAGCAACTCGGCATTTTGGCGGGCACCGTGGCCGCGCAGGGACCCGGCATCACGATGACCATCGACGACACGAAGGGAACGGTCGAGGCGGACATGTTGCTCGATGCGGTCCAGGAGTTGCGCGCGGCCGGCGCGGAGGCGATCCAGGTGAACGGCGTACGTGTGGTGGCCGGCACCTATCTGACGGACTCCGACAAGAGCGTGAGTGTCGACGGGAACAAGATCAACGCCCCCTATCGTTTCAAGGTCATCGGCAAGCCGCAGGATCTCGAACCGGCGCTCAACATCCCCGGAGGCGTGGTGCAGACTCTCGAGAAGGAGCAGGCCACCGTCACCGTCGGGCGGTCGAGCAAGATCGTTGTGGATGCCTTGCGGGCCGCGAAGCAGCCTGACTACGCTCGGTCGTCCTCCCGGTGAACCGGGGGTGCATGGGGACCGTCCGGCGAGGGCATGAGGTTGCGGGGGGTCGACGCACCGATTGGGTGGTGCGTGGTGGAAACTGTCTGGTGGATACGGACGTTGTGAGGATGTCCGGGTCGACCGGTGTGTTCAATCAGGGTTCGTCCTGCCCCACGGGCGGGTCTGTTTCGGTCAAGGGGAATCGCCCGTGAAGTTGTTTGCGAAGTTGTTCGGCAAGAGTGCGAAAGAGAGCAGCGACAATCAGACCGCTCGCCATCGCGCACAACCGGACGCGGAGGGCCAGCGTCCACTGTTCCGTGACCAGGTCGCTGGTCAGGGCGCGCCGTCGGTTGACCCTGCGCAGTCCGGCGACATAGGTTTCGGGCAACCGTCAACCTCAAGTACGGGTGGAGGGTTTTCCCCTATGTCGGCCCTGGTGTGTACGAGGTGCGGTAACCGCAACGCGGAGAACAGCCGCTTCTGTTCCAACTGCGGTGCGCCACTGCGCCCCGGTGTGACCCCGGAGCGTGCGTCCGAGACGACGTCCACGATCTCCATCTCCGGTCTCGAGGCCTACGACGCCGAGGTGACCGGCCAGACGCAGATGCCGACGCTCTCTCCGGAGGCGCAGGCGGCCGTCGACGCGCTGCCGTTGGGCTCGGCGCTCCTGGTGGTGCGGCGCGGTCCGAACTCGGGCAGCCGCTTCCTGCTGGACGGCGAGCTGACCACGGCCGGCCGTCATCCGCAGAGCGACATCTTCCTGGACGACGTGACGGTCTCACGCCGCCATGTGGAGTTCCGGCGCGGCGCCGACGGCGCTTTCACGGTCGCCGACGTCGGCAGCCTGAACGGCACGTACGTCAACCGCGAGCGCATCGACTCGGTCCCCCTGGCCAACGGTGACGAGGTGCAGATCGGCAAGTACCGGCTGGTGTTCTACGCGAGCCAGCGGGGTTACTGACCCTCCCTCGGACTGTGTCCGGGGGATTCCCCCAGGAAGGTCCATGCTTCAAACACCGAGCGGCGGTGCCGGGCACGGTACCGCCGCCGCGGACACCGGGCTGATGAGCATCGGCACGGTGCTGAACACGCTGCGCGACGAGTTCCCCGAAGTCACCATCTCCAAGATCCGTTTCCTGGAGTCGGAGGGGCTCATCGAGCCGCAGCGGACCCCTTCCGGATACCGCAAGTTCAGCCCCGCCGACGTCGAGCGCCTCGGCCATGTCCTGCGGATGCAGCGGGACCACTATCTGCCGCTCAAGGTGATCCGCGAGCACCTCGACGCCATGGAGCGCGGGGAGGCCGCCCCGCTGCCCACCGTAGGCCGTCAACGGGACGGCGAAGTCGTCCTGGAGCCCGTGGAGGGCCCCACAGCGGCCCGGATCGGGCGGGCCGAGCTGCTGGCCGCCGCCGGGATTGGTGACCAGGAGCTCGACGAGTGGGAGTCGTACGGACTCATCGCTCCACTGCCGGACGGCGTGTACGACGCGGAAGCCGTCACCGTGGCCGGGCTCGTCCTGGAGTTGGGGCGGTTCGGGATCGAACCCCGGCACCTGCGCGCCATGAAGGCCGCGGCGGACCGCGAGGCCGGGCTCGTCGACCAGGTGGTCGCGCCGCTGAAGCGGCACCGCAATCCGCAGACCAGGGCCCACGCGGAGGCCCGTACGAAGGAACTGGCGGGGCTCACGGTGAAGCTGCACGCCGCCCTGGTGCAGACCGCGCTCGGCGTGCGCCTGCCCTGAGCCGGGCGGGATTACGGCCGCTGATCGGTCACCCGATCCCGGCCCGACTACCCAAACGTCCCGGGCACGGCCTAGGGTTGCTGTGTGAACGAGCTCGATGTCGTAGGTGTCCGGGTCGAAATGCCCTCCAACCAACCGATCGTGCTCCTGCGTGAAGTGGGAGGCGACCGCTACCTCCCCATCTGGATCGGGCCCGGGGAGGCGACTGCGATCGCCTTCGCGCAGCAGGGCATGGCCCCCGCACGACCGCTGACCCACGACCTGTTCAAGGACGTGCTGGAGGCCGTCGGCCAGGAGCTGACCGAAGTACGCATCACGGATCTGCGTGAGGGCGTCTTCTACGCCGAGCTGGTGTTCGCCAGCGGAGTCGAGGTGAGTGCCCGCCCGTCCGACGCCATAGCGCTGGCACTGCGCACCGGGACGCCGATCTACGGCAGTGACGGTGTGCTCGACGACGCCGGCATCGCGATCCCGGACGAGCAGGAGGACGAGGTGGAGAAGTTCCGCGAGTTCCTCGACCAGATCTCGCCCGAGGACTTCGGGACCAACAGCCAGTGAGATCGAGGGCCGGCAGAGAAATGCTGGCATTTGCCACCGGCGTGTGAGAGCGTCCTGCGGCCCGCCGCGAGCGCATTCGGCTAGCCTTTCCCCGCGGTGGGGTACGGGAAACCACTCCTAGGGTGATTATCACTCGGCGTGCCTAGCGTGGCGATCGTTGACGCACCCCTGGTGACTGCCTACCGTCGAGAAGGCAGGTCAAGGACGGAGGTCGGCGTGAGAAGCAGCGGCGACGGTACGGCTGGGGGTGCCCCGGAACGCAGTTTCGGGGACAGTGGCCCGTACCCGCTTCATGGCAGTGCGGCCGATCACGCTCCGCATCGACCCACTGCCGTGCCGAGCAGCGGAGGGGCGACGTCCATGGCGTCCGAGCAGATCGGCTACCGGGGCCCTACGGCCTGTGCGGCGGCAGGCATCACCTATCGGCAACTGGACTACTGGGCACGCACCGGGCTCGTCGAGCCCAGTGTGCGGCCCGCACACGGGTCGGGTACGCAGCGGCTCTACAGCTTCCGGGACGTCGTCGTCCTGAAGATCGTCAAGCGGTTCCTCGACACGGGCGTTTCGCTGCAGAACATCCGCAGCGCCGTGCTGCACCTGCGGGAGTGCGACTTCCGTGACCTGGAGCGCATGACGCTGATGAGCGACGGCGCCACGGTCTACGAGTGCACCTCGCCGGACGAGGTCCACGCCCTGCTCCAGGGCGGCCAGGGCGTCTTCGGGATCGCCGTGGGCGTGGTGTGGCGGGACGTGGAGAGCGCCCTGTCGCAGCTGCACGGGGAGCGCGTCGACACCGGCGAGACGCTCCTCGGGGTCAACCCCGCCGACGAGCTGGCCAGGCGGCGCAACCGGGCCGTCTGAGGGCCCGGCAGGAGCCGTAGCGGGGCATTGTCAGTGGCGTAGGGCAGCATCGGAGATGTGAGAACCGCGCCCACGATCCTGCATCTCGACATGGATGCCTTCTTCGCCTCGGCGGAGCAGGCGTCCAAGCCGAGCCTGCGCGGGAAGGCCGTCGTCGTGGGCGGGCTCGGGCCGCGCGGGGTGGTGGCCACCGCCTCGTACGAGGCACGGGTCTTCGGGGTGAACTCGGCGATGCCCATGGCCCAGGCACGCAGACTCGCTCCGAACGCCGCGTATCTCGTGCCGCGCTTCGGGTTCTACCGGTCGATCAGTGAGCAGGTGATGGCGCTGCTGCGGGCGCTGTCGCCGCTCGTGGAGCCGCTCAGCCTGGACGAGGCCTTCGTGGACCTGGAGGCCGGCGAGGCGGCCTGGGACGCCGAGTCGGCGCGGCGGGCCGGGGAGCGCCTGCGAACCGACATACGGGCGGTCACGGGGCTCACCGGGTCGGTCGGCCTCGCCGCCTCCAAGATGCTCGCGAAGATCGCCTCCGAGCGCGCCAAGCCCGACGGACTGGTGCTGATCGAGCCGGGGAGCGAGCGGGCACTGCTCGGACCGTTGTCGGTGCGCGCACTGCCGGGGGTCGGACCGGCGACGGGCGACCATCTGCGGCGGGCCGGGATCACCACGGTCGACGAGATCGCCGAGGCGGGCGAGGACGAGCTCGTACGCCTGGTCGGCAAGGCGCACGGGCACGCGCTGTACGCCATGGCGCTGGCGCACGACGAGCGGCCCGTGGTGGCCGAGCGGGAGACCAAGTCGGTCTCCGTCGAGGACACCTACGACGTGGACATCCACGACCGGATCCGGGTGGGCCTGGAGGTGCAGCGCCTCGCCGACCGGTGTGTACGGCGGCTGCGGGGCGCCGGGCTGTCGGGGCGGACGATCGTGCTCAAGGTGCGGCGCTACGACTTCTCGACGCTGACGCGGTCCGAGACGCTGCGCGGGCCCACCGACGATCCGGGGGTGGTGCGGGAGGCCGCGGCGCGATTGCTGGACTCCGTGGACACCACGGGCGGGGTGCGGCTGCTCGGGGTGGGCGTTTCCGGGCTCGCCGACTACACGCAGGAGGACCTGTTCGCGCAGGCGGCGGGGGAGCAGGTCGACCTTCTTGAGGAGGAGCACGCGCAGGAAGAAGAGGGCGGGGAGCAGACTGCGCCCGTGGAGCGGCGCTGGCCCGCGGGCCACGATGTGCGCCACTCCGGGTTCGGGCACGGGTGGGTGCAGGGCAGCGGTCTTGGCCGGGTCACCGTGCGGTTCGAAACGCCGGAGGATGCCGGGCCCGGGCGCGTGCGAACCTTCCGGACCGACGATCCCGAGCTGGAGCTGGCGGAGCCGCTGCCGTTGATGACCCGGGACGCGGGTGAACTGGCCGCAGAATCAGGGCAGTTGGTGGCGCCGCTCCCGGAGAATCGAAGACCCGCCGACCCTCCCGTCGCCTCGGCTCAGGTGTCGTCCGAGCCCGCCAGTCTGCCGAAGTCGCGGTCCGGGAGGGAGGGCGGTGGGGCCACATCGAGGCCGTAGTGGTGGTAGAGCTGGAGTTCCTGGTCGGGGGAGAGATGGCGGCCCACGCCGAAGTCGGGGGCGTCCTTGATCAGGGAGCGGTCGAAGGGGATGTGCAGGGTGCCCTCGATCAGTTCGCTGGGCTCCAGGGGGACGAAGGCGTCCCTGGAGAACAGGCCGGTGCGTATGGCCGCCCACTCCGGTACACCGGTCGCGTCGTCGAGGTAGACCTCGTCGATCGTGCCGATCTTGGCGCCGGTGCGGTCGAACGCCTTGCGGCCGATCAGGTTGCGCGGATCGATATCGGTCTCCACGGGCCCTCCTCCTGGTCGCAACTCATTCGTAAACTCTACAAAAGAGCACAATCGGGCCGGTGGCCACTCGAAAGCTCGGCTTCACCGCTCGCTGGTAGGCTGGCGAGCGGCTGCTGACCCCGTGCGGGAGAGTCCTCCAAACTTCATCGGAGGCGCCGAAGGAGCAAATCCTCCCCGGAATCTCTCAGGCTCACGTACCGCACGGACGAGGTCACTCTGGAAAGCAGGGCGGGTGTCGGCGACGGCCCCCGCTCTCACCGACGGTGAAAGCCGGTGACCTTCGGGTTGCCGGTGAAGCTCTCAGGTTGAGATGACAGAGGGGGAGGCCGTCCGGCACCCCACTGTCGTGGTGCCCTCGAAGGTCGTGTCCGACCAGGAGGCCTCCCTAATGACCGCCCCTCGCACTTCGCTCTCCGAGCTCGAACAGGGCATCCCGTTCGAGCAGCGCCACATCGGTCCCGACCAGGAAGCGCGGGCCAAGATGCTCGCGCAGGTCGGCTACGGCTCGCTCGACGAGCTCACGGCCGCCGCGGTCCCTGATGTGATCAAGAACGCCGACTCCCTCGACCTGCCGGGCGCCCGCACCGAGGCCGAGGTACTGGCCGAACTGCGTTCCCTCGCGGACCGCAACGAGGTCCTCGGTTCGATGATCGGGCTCGGGTACTACGGGACCTTCACCCCGCCCGTGATCCTGCGCAACGTCATGGAGAACCCGGCCTGGTACACGGCCTACACGCCGTACCAGCCGGAGATCTCCCAGGGGCGGCTCGAAGCCCTGCTGAACTTCCAGACCATGGTCGCCGACCTCACCGGGCTGCCGACCTCCGGCGCCTCCCTGCTCGACGAGGGCACGGCCGCCGCGGAGGCCGTGGCGCTGTCGCGGCGCATGGGCAAGAACAAGAAGGGCCTGTTCCTGGTCGACGCGGACACGCTGCCGCAGACCATCGCCGTGATCGAGACCCGCGCCGAGCCGGCCGGCGTCGAGGTCGTCGTCGCCGACCTCGGCGAGGGCATCCCGGCCGAGATCGCCGAGCGTGAGATCAACGGCGTGCTCGTCCAGTACCCGGGCGCCTCCGGTGCCGTACGCGACATCAAGCCGCTGATCGACCAGGCGCACGCGCTCGGCGCGCTCGTCACCGTCGCCGCCGATCTCCTCGCCCTCACGCTGCTCAAGTCGCCGGGCGAGCTGGGCGCGGACATCGCGGTCGGTACGACGCAGCGCTTCGGGGTGCCGATGGGCTTCGGCGGGCCGCACGCCGGATACATGGCCGTGCACGAGAAGTTCGCACGCAGCCTGCCCGGGCGGCTCGTGGGCGTCTCCGTCGACGCCGACGGACACAAGGCCTACCGCCTCGCCCTCCAGACCCGCGAGCAGCACATCCGCCGCGAGAAGGCCACCAGCAACATCTGCACCGCCCAGGTGCTCCTCGCCGTCATGGCCGGCATGTACGCGGTCTACCACGGGCCCGACGGGCTCAGGGGCATCGCGCAGCGGACGCACCGGTACGCCACGATCCTCGCCGCCGGGCTCGCCGCCGGCGGTGTCGAGGTCGTGCACGGCGGCTACTTCGACACGCTGACCGCACGCGTGCCCGGCCGGGCCGCCGAGGTCGTCGCCGCCGCGCGCGAGGACGGCGTCAACCTCCACCTCGTGGACGCGGACCAGGTGTCCATCGCCTGCGACGAGACCACGACGCGTGCCCAACTGGCCGTCGTATGGACTTCGTTCGGGGTCGAGGGAGACATCGAGGCGCTCGACGCGACCGCCGAGGACACGCTGCCCGAGGCGCTGCTGCGGAACGACGCGTACCTCACGCACCCCGTGTTCCGGGACCACCGCTCCGAGACCGCGATGCTGCGCTACCTGCGCAGGCTCGCCGACCGTGACTACGCGCTCGACCGGGGCATGATCCCGCTGGGTTCCTGCACCATGAAGCTCAACGCGACCACCGAGATGGAGCCGGTCACCTGGCCCGAGTTCGGCCAGCTGCACCCCTTCGCGCCCGCCGAGCAGGCGCAGGGATACCTCACGCTCATCCGGGAGTTGGAGGAGCGGCTCGCCGAGGTCACCGGGTACGACAAGGTGTCGCTGCAGCCCAACGCCGGTTCGCAGGGCGAGTTGGCCGGGCTGCTGGCGGTGCGTGGGTACCACCGCGCCAACGGCGACGAGCAGCGGACCGTGTGTCTGATCCCGTCGTCCGCGCACGGCACCAATGCCGCGAGCGCCGTCATGGCCGGCATGAAGGTCGTCGTCGTGAAGACCGCCGAGGACGGTGAGATCGACGTCGAGGATCTGCGGGCGAAGATCGAGCAGTACCGCGACGAACTCTCCGTGCTGATGATCACCTACCCGTCCACGCACGGGGTGTTCGAGGAGCACGTCGCCGACATCTGCGCGCAGGTCCACGAGGCCGGCGGTCAGGTCTACGTCGACGGCGCCAACCTCAACGCCCTTGTGGGGCTTGCCAAGCCGGGGCACTTCGGCGGCGATGTCTCGCATCTGAATCTGCACAAGACCTTCTGCATTCCGCACGGCGGTGGCGGTCCGGGCGTCGGGCCGGTGGGCGTGCGCGCGCACCTCGCGCCGTATCTGCCGAACCATCCGCTTCAGCCTGCCGCCGGTCCTGAGACGGGAGTCGGGCCGATCTCCGCTGCGCCGTGGGGCTCCGCCGGGATTCTGCCGATCTCTTGGGCCTACGTCCGGCTCATGGGCGGCGAGGGCCTGAAGCGGGCCACGCAGGTGGCGGTCCTCAGCGCCAACTACATCGCCAAGCGGCTCGAACCGCACTACCCCGTGCTCTACACCGGGCCCGGCGGGCTCGTCGCGCACGAGTGCATCATCGATCTGCGGCCGATCAGCAAGGCGACCGGTGTCTCCGTCGACGACATCGCCAAGCGGCTCATCGACTACGGCTTCCACGCGCCGACCATGTCGTTCCCGGTGGCCGGCACGCTGATGATCGAGCCGACCGAGTCCGAGGACCTCATCGAGCTGGACCGGTTCTGCGAGGCGATGATCGCGATTCGTGGGGAGATCGAGAAGGTCGGGTCGGGGGAGTGGCCGGCCGAGGACAATCCGTTGCGGAACGCGCCGCACACCGCTGCCGCGCTTGGTGGGGAGTGGGGGCACGCTTACTCGCGCGAGGAGGCTGTCTTCCCGGCCGGTGTCTCCGTTGCTGATAAGTACTGGCCGCCGGTGCGGCGGATTGACCAGGCGTTTGGGGACCGGAATCTGGTGTGCTCCTGCCCGCCTTTGGATGCGTACGAGGACTGAGTTTTTCGGCTGCGGGCCCGTTGTGGCTGGTCGCGCAGTTCCCCGCGCCCCTATCGGGGCGCTGTAGCTCAGGTGGGATATGAGTGAGTCTGGGTTGCTTTTACCGCAGCCCAGACCGACGCGCCCTGGTGCAGATCCAGTTCGGCCGCTGCCGGCGTCGTCAGGTCCGCCGCCAGGGGGAGTTCGCCGGTCAGGTCTACGCGGATCTGGTCGCCGTGGGTTTCCAGGCCCGCTACCTCGCAGTGCCAGAGGTTGCGGGCGCTGGCGCCGGTCGGGCGGTCTCGGAAGAGAGTCACCGCGCTGGGTGGGAACGCTACGAAGACCTCGCCGGTCAGGTCCTCCGTGGTGGTGATCGTGGGACCTGTGTCGAGGGTGACCGTGTGGCCGTCGGCGTTGCCCTTGTAGAGGTTGAGCCCGACCAGTTGGGCGATGTAGTCCGTGCGCGGGTGGCGGGCGATGTCGGCGGGGGTGCCCTCCTGGACGATCCTGCCCTGCTCGATCACCACCAGTCGGTCGGCCAACACCATGGCGTCCAGCGGGTCGTGGGTGACCAGGACGGCCACCGCCTCGAACTCTGCCAGGTGGCGGCGGAGTTGGGCGCGTACGTCCAGGCGGGTGCGGGCGTCCAGGGCGGCCAGGGGCTCGTCCAGGAGCAGCAGGCGCGGGCGGGTCGCCAACGCCCTTGCCACGGCTACGCGTTGGGCCTGGCCGCCGGAGAGTTTGCGGGGCTTGGCGCCCGAGTGCTCGGCGAGGCCCATCCGCTCCAGCCACTCGGCTGCGATGGCGCGGGACTCCGCCTTGGTCGCGCCCTGGCAGCGGGGGCCGAAGCCGACGTTGTCGAGGGCGGTGAGGTGCGGGAAGAGGAGATAGTCCTGGAAGACGACACCCACCGGGCGCGACTCCGGGGGAGTACGGTCCAACTCCGCGCCGTCCAGCCGTAGATGACCGTCCGTCAGGCCGACCAGTCCGGCCAGGGCTCGCAACGCGGTTGTCTTTCCGGCGCCGTTGGGGCCGAGGAGGGCGACGACGTCTCCCGGTGCCGCGGTCAGCTCGACGTCGAGGCGGAACGTGCCGCGTTCCACGACGAGATGGGCGTCGAGGCCCTTGTCAGGTGGGGTCATGAGGTCGTCATCCAGCGGTCCCGGAGCCCCGCCAGGACCGCGATCGACACGGCCAGCAGGACCAGGCTGAGGGCGATCGCCGCCTCCGGGTCGTTCTGGAGGGCGAGGTAGACCGCGAGGGGCATGGTCTGGGTGCGGCCGGGGAAGTTGCCGGCGAAGGTGATCGTCGCGCCGAACTCGCCCAGTGCGCGGGCCCAGGCGAGGACCGATCCGGCCGCGATGCCCGGGGCGATCAGGGGGAGTGTGACCCGGCGGAACGCGGTGAAGCGGGAGGCGCCGAGGGTCTGGGCGGCCTCCTCGTAGCGCGGGTCGGCGGCGCGCAGGGTGCCCTCGACGCTGATGACCAGGAACGGCATCGCGACGAACGCCTCCGCGACCACGACACCGGTCGTGGTGAAGGGGAGCGTGATGCCGAACCACGAGTCCAGCCACTGGCCCACGACGCCGTTGCGGCCGAGGGCGAGGAGCAGCGCCACACCGCCCACCACCGGGGGCAGGACCAGCGGGAGCGTCACCAGGGCCCGGACGAAGCGGCGGCCGGGGAACTCCGTGCGGGCCAGCAGCCAGGCCAGCGGCACGCCCAGGACCAGGCACACCGCAGTCGCCAAGGTCGCGCTCAGCAGGGAGAGTTGGAGGGCCTGCCAGACCTCCGTGCTGGTGAGTTGGGACGGCAGCGACCGCCAAGGGGCACGTACCAGCAGGGCGAGCAGTGGGAGCAGCAGGAACGCCAGACCAACGAGTGCGGGCACCAGCAGGGGCAGCGGCACCCCGCGCCCGGTCATCCGGACGCGGCGACGCCGCGGCCCGCCCTTCAGGGTCTCGGTCGCGGCGTCGGAGGTGTCGAGCTGGGTCACGGCTTGAGGAAGCCCGCCGCGGACAGCACCTTCTGGCCCTCGGCGGACTGCACGAGCGCGATGAACGCCTTGGCGGCGACGGCGTTGGGCGCGTTCTTCAGGAGGACGATCGGGTAGTCGTTGATGGCGTCGGCGGACTCGGGGAACTCCACGCCCTCCACCTTGCTGCCGGCCGCGTGCACGTCGGTCTTGTAGACGACCGCCGCGTCGGCCTCCTTCAGCACCACCTTGTTGAGGGCGGACTTGACGTCCTCCTCGTACGACACCGGGGTGAGCTTCAACTTGCTTGCGGTGAGCGCCTTTTGGGCCGCCGCGCCGCACGGCACCGTCTTGTCGCAGAGCACGACCTTGAGCGAGGACTTGGTGAGGTCCTTGAGGGAGGTCACCTTGTCGGGGTTGCCCGGCAGCGTGGCGATCTCCAGCTGGTTGCGGACGAAGGTGGCCGGTGTGCCCACGCCGTCGCCCTTGTCCGTGACGATCGCCATGGTCTTGGGGCTCGCGGCGGCGAACACGTCGGCCGGGGCACCGCTGGTGATGCTCGCGGCGAGGGTGTCGCTGCCCGCGAAGTTGAAGGTGACCTTGGTGCCGGGGTGCGCCGTCTCGAACTCCTTGCCCAGGGTCGTGAACGACTCCTTGAGCGAGGCGGCGGCGAAGACGGTGACGGTGCCGGACATCTTCGGGGACGCGGACGCCGAGGTGTCGGACTTCGAGGAGGACGAGTCGTCGCTGGAGGAGCAGGCGCTCAGGGCCAGCAGCGCGGCGGCTCCGGCCCCCGCGACCTGCAGGGTCCGGCGGGTCCGACGCGCGGAACGGGTCATCACGGTTCTACTCCTCTGATTCTGCCGATAAGGGGTTGTCGCGCCCTTGCCCGGCCGCAACGGCCGTGCCGCGATGATACTGCCGCATATGCAAGGTGTAAGTCTCCTGTCGCATCGCATGAGCTGCGCCATTCCCTTGTGGGGTGCGCATGTGCGTTTGTACGGGACTGCCGTCCGGGTACCACATTCCGGGAGGTGATGGCTCGTGACGCTCGCGCAGCTCGACCTGACGGGGGACCTCGCCCGGCCCGCCCGGCTCACCGT
The DNA here is from genome assembly GCF_000376565.1 of Streptomyces hokutonensis. GTDB lineage: Bacteria > Actinomycetota > Actinomycetes > Streptomycetales > Streptomycetaceae > Streptomyces > Streptomyces hokutonensis. Next base: position 16,833 of record NZ_BARG01000126.1, read on the forward strand.
GCCGGACCTGCTGAACTGGCCGCTGCACCGGGTCCGGGTCAGCTTCGAGTGCGCCACCAGCGGCACCCAGGTCCACCGCTTCGCGGGACCCCGGCTCTACGACGTCCTGTCCGCGGCCGGTCCCGGCTTCGACCCCGTCCGCCGCAAGGACCGGTTGCGCTTCCTCATCGCGGTGAGCGGTACGGACGGGCACCATGCGCTGCTGTCCTGGGCCGAGATCGATCCCGACTTCGCTCATGCCCCTGTTCTGCTCGCTGTGAGCATCGACGACACCCCGCTCGACCGTGCCGGGCCGCAACTGGTGCTTCCACAGGACCGCTGCGGGGCCCGGCACATCAGTGGGATCAGTGCGATACGGGTGGACGGGGGGTACGGCGCGGCGAGTCGGCCAGTGCCAGCCACACCCGGTCGCGGGTCAGCGGAAGTTCGGTGAAGCGGACGCCCGTCGCGTCCCGCAGGGCGTTGGCGAAGGCGGGCGCGACCGGGTTGAAGGGGCTCTCGCTCATCGACTTGGCGCCCAACGGCCCGATGGCGTCCGCCGTTTCCATGAAGTGCACCTCGGTGCGCGGCACGTCCGCGTACTGCGGGAGCCGGTAACGACGGAAGGCGGCCGTCTCCACCGTGCCCTGCCCGTCGATGCGGACGTTCTCGAAGAGGGTCGCGCCGAGCGCCTGGGCCACCCCGCCCTCCACCTGCCCCCGGCACTGCATCGGGTTCATCACCTTGCCCGCGTCGGCCGCGTGCACACTGCGCAGGATGCGGATCTCACCCGTGTCCGGGTCCACGGCGACCCTGAACCACTGCGCGTTGAAGGCCACCGAGCGCGGGGTGCCGCCGAAGTGTCCGTCTGCGGTGAACTCGACCCCGACCGCCGCACCGGCCGCGTGCAGCTCCTTCAACGACAGCCGGCCACCAGGATGCAGTACGGCCTCCTCCGCCAACCGGCAGTCCGCGCGCGGGAGTTGCAGATGGGCGGCGGCGAAGTCGAGCAACTGGTCGGCGAGGGCGCGGGATGCGCGCAGCGTGGCCTTGCCCGCCACCACCGTGCCCGTGGAGGCGAAGGCGCCCGTGTCATGGCGTACGACGTCCGTGTCGGACTGGCGGACGGTGATCCGGTCGACGGTGGTGGCGAGTTCGCCGGCGGCGATCTGGCGGTGGACGGTCGTCGTGCCGTTGCCGAACTCGGCGGTGCCCACGGCGAGATCGAAGCCGCCGTCGGGCAGGAGGCCTGCCTTCGCGTCGGCGATGTGGCCGCCGGGCGGGCCGGTCGCGATCATTGCCAGGGCGGTGCCCTCGCCCACCAGCCAGCCATCTGGGGGGAGTTCGGAAATGGGCTCCGCCTGGGCGCGGCGCACGATCGCGAGGCACTGGTCGAGGCCGTAGCTCGCGATGTGCAGGTCCTCCTCCTCGCCGCCGGGGGAGAGCATCGGCTCGCCGGGGCCGATGATGTTCTTGGCCTTGAATTCCAGCGGATCCAGGTCCAGTTGGCGGGCGAGTTCGTCGAGGGCCGACTCCACGGCGAACATCACCTGGCCGAGGCCGTAGCCGCGGAAGGCGCCCGCCGGGACGGTGTGCGTGTAGACGGAGAAGGCGTCGACCTTCTTGTGCGGGGCGCGGTAGACGGCCATCGACTCGCCGACGCTGTGGAACATGACGGCGGGGCCGTGGTTGCCGTAGGCACCTGTGTTGGAGACAACTCGCAGTTGCAGTGCGGTGAGTTGGCCGTCGCGTCGGGCGCCCGCCTTCACGTTGATGGTGAACGGGTGGCGGGTGGTCGCGCCGTAGAACTGCTCGGCTCGGGTGTACTCCAGTTTCACCGGGCGGCGCAGGTGCAGGACCGCGAGGGCCACTATGTCCTCGACGAGCATCTCCTGCTTGCCGCCGAAGCCACCGCCGACCCGGCCGGCGATGACCCGCACCTGCTCCTCGGGGAGGTCGTAGAGCGCGCAGAGGGCGCGGCGGGTCAGGAACGGGGTCTGTGAACTGGTGCGTACCATAAGCCTGTTGTCCTCGTCGAACCACGCCACCGCGCCGTGCGTCTCCAGGCTCGCGTGCTGGACGCGTTGGGTGCGGTAGGTGTCTTCGTAGATCGCGTCGGCCTCCGCGAAGCCTGCCTCCACGCTGCCGATCTCGCCGTGGGCCTCGCCGACCACGTTGTCCTGGGGGCGTGAAATGCGGGCCGTGGCCGCGTCCTTGTCGTGGACGACGGGCGCGCCGGGGCGCATCGCCTCCTCCGGGTCGAGGACCGCGGGCAGGATCTCGTACGTCACCTCGACGCGTCGGCAGCCCTCCTCGGCGGCGGCCTCGCTGTCGGCGACCACGGCGGCGACGCGCTGGCCGACGTAGCGGACGGTGTCGTCGAGGACGCGGGTGTCGTCGGGGTCCTCGGTGGGGTGTTCGTGGCGGGCCGTGGAGAAGCGGCGTTCGGGGGCGTCGTAGTGGGTGAACACGGCGTGCACGCCCGGGACTTGGAGGGCTGCCGTGGTGTCGATCGCGGTGATGCGGGCGTGGGCGTGCGGGGAGCGGAGGAGCTTCATGTGGAGCAGGTCGGGGATGTCGATGTCGAAGGTGTAGCGGGCTGTGCCGGTGACGACCTGGGGGCCTGCGGGGGCCGGGAGATTGCGACCCACCGCCTCGCCCGCACCGGGTGCTTCGGCGTGGCATACCCCGCGTACCGCGTCCTCGATGGCGCGGTAGCCGGTGCAGCGGCAGAGGTTGCCCTTGAACGCGCGGGGGAGATCGGTGAGTTGGTCCTCGTCGAGGGCGGCCGTCGTCATCAGGAAGCCGGCCGTGCAGAAGCCGCACTGGAAGCCCTGCGCGTCGAGGAACTTCCGCTGGACCGGGTGGAGTTCGCCGTCCTCGCCGGCCAGGCCCTCGACCGTGGTGACGGTACGGCCGTCGGCGCGGAAGGCCGGGTAGAGGCAGCTGTGCACGGGCTCGCCGTCCACATGGACCGTGCAGGCGCCGCAGTCGCCCGCGTCGCAGCCCTTCTTCACGCCGAACCAGCCGCGCTCGCGGAGATAGGTGCGCAGGCACTGACCCGGGCGGGGTTCTTCGGCGAAGGAGCGGCCGTTGACGTCGATCTTCATGCTGCCGCCTCTCCCAGCTCCAGTTCCCGGCGGATCTCCTCCGCGTAGTGGAACGTCATGTGCGCGCGCCATTCCGGCAGCCCGTGGATGTCGTCGAACCATTCGTCGACGGTGGAGGCGATCGCCGTGCGCAACTCCTCGGCGGTCGGCGGCAGTTGAAACCACAGGCGGAACGGGCGGACCGTCGAGGCGGTGATCGTCAGCGCGAATGAGCCGTCCTGCGGGTCCAGGGTGCCGATGACCAGGACTCCGGAGCGGCCGAGGCCGTAGAGGGAGGCCTGGCGGAAGGCCGTACGGCAGGTCAGGGCGCGGGCCGGGACGGTGATCGAGCGGAGGAGTTCACCGTCGGCCATGTCTTTGCGGCCCGCGCCGGTCACGAAGTCGGTGACGTGGACCCGGCGGTGTACGCCGTCCTGGGACAGGAGCAGGCACTCGCCGTCAAGGGCGGCCGTGAGGGAGATCATCGGGCCTGCGGGGAGGGCGTTGCAGAGGTTGCCGCCGACCGTCGCCATGTTCCAGATCTTGAAGGAGGCGAGGAAGGCGCGGCAGCACTGCTCGAACAGCGGGGCCGCCTCGGTCGTCAACTCCCTCGCGAAGCGGGAGAGTTGGGCGATCGTGCAGGTCGCGGCGATCTCCAGGGAGCCGTCCGGGAGGTGCTGGACGGGGGTCCAGCCGGTGCGGCTCAGGTCCACCAGGCGGCGCAGGTGCGGCTGCGGCTCGGAGAAGAGGTAGGTGCCGCCGCCGAGCCAGGCGTCGCCCGGCCGCCAAGGGGTCGGCTGCCGGGCGTCGAGGATCTCGGCCACCGTGTTCAGGTCCATGACCGCCAGTGAAGCAACGCGGGCCGGGCCGGGACGACTGGTTCACAGCACGGAAACGCCGATGTTCCAAGGCTTCGCATTGGAGGATCAACCAAGAGGCGTTTCGGGTGATTGGTCTTGCACTTACCATGCAATCACTCGTGTTCACCTGGCGAATGCGAGATGCGAGGAGCCGGAACCATGCACGTCGAACACCTCCTTCAGGACGAGTCCCTCGGCCTGCGTCTGCTGTGGGCCGAGGACGCCCAGCTGGCGCGGGAGATCAGCGGGGTGACCGTGACCGACCTGGAGGATCCCGCGCGGTTCGTGCGGCGGGACGAGGTGGTGCTCAGCGGGCTGGTCTGGTGGTCGGCCGAGGACGGGCCCGGGCGGGCCGAGCGGTTCGTGTCCGCGCTGCGCGGAGCGGGGGCCGCCGCGCTGCTCGCCGGGGAGGAGACGCACGGCTCGGTGCCGGACGACCTCGTCGAGGCGTGTGTCCGGCACGGGCTGCCGGTGGCCGCCGTACCGGCGCACATCATGTTCCGCGCGATCACCGACACCGTGTACCTCGGGAAGTGGGGCGAACTGAGCCGTCGGCACGCGCTGCCGGACGGCGTGCGGGGGCGGCTGAGCCGGATGGCCGCGCAGGGTGCGGGCCCGGAGGCGATCGTGGCGACGGCCTTCGCCCACCTCGAACGGGCCGTCGCGTACGTCCTCACACCGTCCGGGCGTACGGTCGCGGCCACTCCGGGTGCGGCCGCGATATCCGCGCGGGAGGCCACCGCGCTGCTGGCGGAGGCCCTGCCCGTCGACGCCGACGGGGTCTCGCCGTACGAACGCTGGCACCTCTGCCTTCCCGACCCCGACGACGCCCCGCCGCGCATGCTGCACGAGCTGGCCTCGGTGCTGGGACGCTGCCAGGAGGCGCGGGTCCGGTCGCGGGCCGAAGAGCGCCAGACGGCGGACGAGTTGGGGGCGCTGCTCGCCGTGCCCGGTACGGATCCTTCGGTCGTGGCGGCGCTACGGTCCTGTGGGCTGCCGGAGGAAGGGCCGTACCGCGTGCTGGTCGCGGAGACCGGGGCGCAGCGGGCGGGGCTGGCGGAGGGGGCGTTGGCGGAGGTGGTCGCGCATGTGGTGGCGGGGGTGGGTTCGGCTGCCGCGGGTGGGGTTGCGGGGGCGGTGTCGGCGGCGAGGTTGAGCGCTGGGGCTGGGGCTGGGGCTGGGCAATTGTCGAACGGCCCGGCCGTCGCGGGAGCTGTGGGACGGTCGCGGGGCGGTACGCCTGTGGCGGACGCGGTGGGACGGTCGCGGGGCGGCGCTCCGGGTGCGGGGGCCGCGGAACGGTCGTCGAACGGCGTGGCGACAGCGGGAGTTGGTGAGTGGGCGTCGGGTGGCGCCGTGCTCGCCGATGGTCTGGTGCCGGGCGCGGGAGCCGTAGGACGGTTGCCGGACGGTACCGCGTTCGCGGTCGTCACCCAGGGGGAGGCCGAGGCGTTTCGCGAGGTCTGGTCGCTCGTCGCCGGTGGTGAAGCGGCCGTGCCGCTCTACGGCGGTACCGGGGCGGCCGTGGCCGAGGCGAAGGGTCTCGACGGGGCGTTGGCGCAGGCGCGTTACGCGCTCAGCTCGGCGCGCGGCACCGCGCGCCACGGATCCGCGCTCGTCGACGCCTCGGCGCTCACCGGGCTCGACGCACTGCTCACCGGTGTGCCGGCCGAGGTCCGTACCGCCTTCAGCCGGACCGTTCTCGGTGAACTGCGGGGCAACGCCGTCCTGTTGGAGACGCTGGAGACCTTCCTCGCGTGTGACGGCTCCTGGGCGCGGACCGCGGAGGCGCTGCATCTGCACGTCAACTCCGTGCACTACCGCATCGGGCGCATCGAGCACTTCACCGGGCGCGACCTCTCCCGCCTCTACGACCGACTCGACCTGTGGGCAGCCCTGTTGTGCCGGACGGACAGCGCCTAGCCTGCACGTCACAGGGGAGGTCAGGGATGCTGTTGCGTCAGCTGGAGTACCTCGTCGCGCTCGCCCGTGAGCGGCACTTCGCGCGCGCCGCGGCGGCCTGCTATGTCTCGCAGCCCTCGCTGTCGGCCGCGATCCGGCGCCTGGAGCACGAGTTGGACGTGCCGATCGTGCGGCGCGGCCGGCGGTACGAGGGGCTGACCCCGGAGGGCGAGGTGGTGCTCGCCTGGGCGCACCGCATCCTGGCCGAACGGGACGCCCTGCACCAGGAGTTGTCCGCCCTGCGCGGCGGCCTGGCCGGCACGCTGCGGCTGGGTGTGGTGCCGACCGCGCTGCCCGCCGCCTCCCTTCTCACCACCCCGTTCTGTGAACGGCATCCCCGGGCCCGGGTCGCCCTGGAGTCGCTGTCGTCCGTCGACATCCTGCACGGGCTCGCCGAGTTCGAGCTGGACGCGGCGATGACGTACCTGGACGACGACAGCCTGCGCAACGTCCACCGCTTCCCGCTCTACGAGGAGCGGTATGTGCTCCTCACGCCGGTCGACGGGCCTCTTGCCGGTGTTTCCAAGGCCAGTTGGGCACAGGCGGCCACCCTCCCGCTCTGCCTGCTCAACTCGAGGATGCGCAACCGCCGCATCATCGACGAGTGTTTCGCCGCCGAGGGGGCGACGGCCTCCCCGGCGATCGAGTCGGACAGCGTCGCCGGGCTCTACACGCTGCTGCCCGGCGGGCGTTGGTCCAGCGTGATCTCGCACGCTTGGCTGCACATGTTCGACGTACCTGAGGGGATGCGGGTGGTGCCGCTGAAGGGGCCCGCGCACGGTCCCCGGGTCGGACTGGTCGTCGCCCGCACCGAGCCCCAATCGGTGCTCGCGGAAGCCCTGTTGAAGGTGGCGAGGGAGGCAGGCGTACGCGACGCGCTCGACGAACTCCTGCACACCTACCTCGACAGCGATCGCTGATAGAAGCGGTCTATCCCGGCATAGCAACGTTCGCTTTGACCAGGGCGATTCACCCCGAGGATCGTGAAGTGCACCTTCCGACAACGGAGTTGAGGAGCCGCGACATGGCCAAGGTTCTCTGTGTCCTGTACGACGACCCGACCGACGGATACCCGACCTCGTACGCCCGCGACGACCTGCCCGTGATCGACCACTACCCGGGCGGTCAGACCACCCCCACCCCCGAGGCCGTCGACTTCACCCCGGGGCAGCTCCTCGGCAGTGTCTCCGGTGAACTCGGGCTGCGCGCCTACCTGGAGGGCGCCGGGCACACCCTGGTCGTCACCTCCGACAAGGACGGCGAGGGCTCGGTCTTCGACCGTGAACTGGTCGACGCCGACATCGTGATCTCGCAGCCGTTCTGGCCCGCGTACCTCACCCCCGAGCGGATCGCCGCCGCGAAGAACCTCAAGCTCGCGGTCACCGCCGGCATCGGCTCCGACCACGTCGACCTCGACTCGGCGATCTCGCACGGCGTGACGGTCGCGGAGGTGACGTACTGCAACAGCATCAGCGTCGCCGAACACGTCGTGATGATGACGCTGTCGCTCGTGCGCAACTACCTGCCGTCCTACCAGGTCGTGCTCGACGGCGGCTGGAACATCGCGGACTGCGTGGCCCGTTCGTACGACCTCGAAGGCATGCACGTCGGGACGGTCGCCGCCGGGCGGATCGGGCTCGCGGTGCTGCGGCGGCTCGCGCCCTTCGACGTGAAGCTGCACTACACCGACCGGTACCGGCTGTCCGAGGACGTCGAGCGGGAGTTGGGGCTGACCTGGCACGAGAGCGCCGAGGACATGGTGCCGCACTGCGATGTCGTCACCATCAACGCGCCGCTGCACCCGGAGACGGAGGGGCTGTTCGGCGACAAACTGCTCGCGCAGATGAAGCGCGGCGCGTATCTCATCAACACCGCGCGGGCGAAGATCGTCGACCGGGACGCCGTCGACCGGGCGCTGCGCAGTGGGCAGTTGGCGGGGTACGCCGGTGACGTGTGGTTCCCGCAGCCCGCTCCGGCGGACCACCCGTGGCGCACCATGCCGCACCACGGGATGACCCCGCACATCTCCGGGTCCTCGCTGTCGGCGCAGGCCCGGTACGCGGCGGGCACCCGGGAGATCCTGGAGGCGTTCTTCGCGGGGCGGCCGATCCGCGACGAGTATCTGATCGTGGACGGGGGCGCGTTGGCGGGGACCGGCGCGCACTCCTACTCGGTCAACAAGTGACGCGGTGACCGACGGGGGCCGCCGCGCGCCTCACACGCGGTCGATATGTACGTTCGTCGACTTCACGCGGGCGGTGGCCTCCATGCCGACCTCCAGGCCGAGTTCCTCGACCGCCTCCCGGGTCAGCAGCGAGACCAGCCGGTGCGGACCCGCCTGGATCTCGACCTGGGCGGCGACGTCGCCGAGCTTGATCGCGGTGACGATGCCGGGGAACGCGTTGCGCACCGAGGTGTAGGAGGGGTCCTCCACGACACCGCCCGCCTTCGCCAACTCGACCGAGAACGCGGCCAGATCGACCCCGTCGATGAGCCGTCGGCCGCCCTCGTCGCGGTGGGTCGTCACCCGGCCCGCGTCCGCCCACCGGCGCGCGGTGTCCGGACTCACGCCGAGCAGCCGCGCCGCCTGGCCGATTGTGTAGGACTGCATACGCGCCACCCTAGGGGGAGAAACGGAAGTCGGTGGACGGGGGGTTGGCTCTGGGGTATAACGCGATATAGCGTCAGTCCGTCGATCGGGGTGAGGGTATGTCGGGTGAGCTGATGGGCACGACCGGGTTGCGGGCCTCGCACGCGGACCGGGACCGTGTCGTGGACGTGCTGACCGGCGCGGCCGGCGACGGACGGCTGACCGCCGAGGAACTCGACGAGCGCGTCGAGGCCGCGCTGTCCGCCCGCACGCTGGGGGAGCTGGCGGTTCTGACGGCGGACCTTCCGGTGGTGGCGGGCGCGACTCCGGTCGAGGTGAAGGACGTCGCCCGCATCGAGCAGAACGGCGGCTCGACGCGCCGCGGTGACGGCTGGGTGGTGCCGCGCCGGCTGGAGATCCAGTCCCGCCTCGGCGATGTGACGCTCGACTTCACCCAGGCGGTGATCAGCCAGGCCACGCTCCGTATCGACCTGGACATGCACCTGGGCGCGCTACGGCTGCTGCTCCCGCCGGGCGTCGCCGTGAGCACCGACGACCTGGTGCTCAACTACAGCAAGGTCAAGACGCGCGGGCCCGGTGACCTGGACACTCCGGTGGACCTGCGGATAGAGATCGTCGGGCAGGTGGGGTTCGGGAAGGTCCTGATACGCCGGACGCGGCGCAAGGTCAGGAAATCCCCGACGCCCTGAGCACCGAGCGGGCCGTCTCGTCGTCGACCAGGTGGCCCAGGTGACGCCGGACATCGGTGCCCTGGCGCAGTGTGCCGCGCTCCATCGAGTGCCGTATGCCCGTGTCCAGTTCGTGCCAGAGAAGGGGGTTGGCGACCAGCACCCGGGGGTCCAGTTCGAGCCACTGTCCGTACGTGTCCCGCAGGACCAGGCGCGCGGAGACATCGCCGTACTGCCGTACGACGGTCAGCGCGTCCGTGTGCACGGTGCGGCGCAGCAGCGGGCTGTCCACGGTGAGCCAGCCGGGGCCGGCGGTGACGCGGTGCGGGAGCAGTACGGCGCAGAGCGCCGCCGACATGGCGAACCACAGCAGCGCACGGGTCAGGGTCAGGGTTCCGGCGTTCCAGTCGACCAGCAGGGTCATCCCGAGGAAGCCGAGCGCGCAGCCCGCCGCCAGCCGGGCGTCGCCGCGCCAGTGGCGGTCGCCGGTCGGGTCCGGTGGTGGGGTGCTGTGCCGCATGAGGCCGACCGTAGGCCGCCCCGGTCCCGACGCGCGGGCCCCTGACGGCCCTCTTACACTGCGGGACCGGATTTTGTCGTGTCTCTTACGGTGACGGCGGCTCGGCCGGTCCGGAACGGTCGGCCGGCGTGCTGGCAGCGGCGCCGGTCTGCTCGT
>NZ_BARG01000125.1 GCF_000376565.1 Streptomyces hokutonensis
TGCCGCCGTCGTTGTCGCCATTGCCGCCGACCCCCGCCTCCGCCTCCGCCTCCCCCTGGGCCCCGGCTCTTGCGCTGCTCCTCCCGCCGCCCCCGACCCACCTCTCTGGAAGCTGTGGTCTTTTCTAACCAGTCATGGTGGTGGGAGTGGTTAGTCTGGTGTACAGCTTCTGGAGACCCCCCGCCCCCTGCCCGCTCTCCCCCCACCGGGGGTTGGCCGCTGAGCCCACCCGGCGTGCAGGCGAGACGCGGACGCGCCCCGTCCGCCAACCGTTGGCCGCTGAACCGGCCCGGCGTGCCGGAGAGACGCGAACGCGCCCCACCCACCAGCCGTTGGCCGCTGAGCCGACGCGGCGTGCTGGCGAGGCGCGGACGCGCATCCGCTCCGCCGGGTACGGACGCAGCCCACGTGAGGGGCCAAGGGACCTCGGCCACCCGTTCCTCCCCGGCCGCTCGCTCGCTTCTCCCACGGGCTGGAGCGGACCTAGTCAAGGGTGACCCGCAGGGTCATCGGCGGAGCCGACGCGGAGCGCAGCGCAGCGCCCTTTACTCGGTCCGCGGAAGCCCGACACTGGCAAAGAAGCGAGTGGCCAACCCGCACCATCCCAACCGACGCTCACCGGACCCACGGCCGTCCGTATCCCCCGAGACAGACGGACGCAGGCCCGGCAACACCTCCAAGTCTGGATCGCCCCATGACCACACCGAAAGAGGGTTCCAGAAATCTGCTCTAGAAATTCACTCTAGAACCGAGCCACCAATACGCTGTCCCGCATGAGCCCCAAGCAACACCGCGGCGAGGTCACCGCAGACCTGCTCCTCGACGCCGCGCTGCGCGTCTTCGCGGAACAGGGTGAACAGGGCCTCACCGTCAACGCCGTGACCAAGGCCAGTGGTGTCAGTCTCGGCAGCCTGTATCACCACTTCGGCAGTCTCGACGGGCTCTACGACGCCCTGACGCAACGCTGGTTGAGCCGGCTGCTGGGCGAGTTGGTCACCGCGCTGCAGACGACCCGCACCGCCCGCACCGGCATCCGCGCGATCGTACGGACGTATCTGAGCTTCGTCCGCGAACACCGGGACGCCGCCCTGCTGTTGCACTCCGCCAGAACCGACCAGCGCAACATGACCCAGGCCAGGGAGCTGCGCGACTCCCAGGAGGCCAGGCTGTCGGTGTTCGCCCACTGGATTCAAGTCCATGTGGATTCAGGGGAGTTGGCTCCGCTCCCACCAGCCCTCGTCGAGTCACTCGTCCTGGGCCCGCTGATCGGCGTGATCCGACGCTGGCTCTCCGACATCGACATCGATGTCGACACAAACAGTGGTGCGCTCGACCTCGACGTCGCCGCCCGCGTCCTCCCGGATCGGATCTGGCGTTCCGTCGCCGCCGACCCGAAGTGAAGTGCCCCTGGACTATGGACAATCCGGGGCGAATTTTGACACGGTGCCGTGTCATGGCCCTCGACTTCCGCACCTTCTACGCCACCCAGAGCACCTACTCCGACCCCGGCGCGCTCACCGACCGCTACGCCGGCCTCCCCCGCGACCCCGCCCAACTAGCCCGCATCACACGCGACTTGATCGTCCACCGCCTGGAAGCCGGCTTCTACGACCACGTCCACCCCACCGACCGCCTGCACAACGACGCCGAGACCCGCTACATCGACGACATCCTCCGCATCCTCGTCGGCCGGAACGACGCCCCGCTCACTCAACGACGCGACATCACTGACCGGTTCGTCGGGACCTGCCGGGACTTCTCGCTGCTGCACTGCTCGTTGTTGCGGCACCTGGGCATCCCGGCCCGCACCCGCTCCGGCTTCGCCGACTACTTCAGTGGGAGCGGCTCCGGCCGTTTCCACGGCGATCACGTCGTCACCGAGTACTGGCACGACGACCGCGGCTGGCTGCTCGCCGACTCCCAGCTCGCCGACCCCGTCATCGCGGACCACTGGAACATCGACTTCGACCCGATGGACGTACCCCGCGACCGTTTCCTCGTCGCGGGCGAGGCCTGGCAGGCCATCCGAGCGGGTGGCGCGGACCCGGCGACCTTCGGACTGCATCCGCCGGAGGAGGGGCCGTTCTGGGGCGAGCGGTTCGTCGCCGGCAACATCCGCCTCGACCTCGCCGCCCTGAACAAGGTCGAGACCCTCCTCTGGGACGTCTGGAGCGAGGACGAGGGCAAGCCCGGAGAGCCGTTGCCGGAGTCGTCACGCCTCTTCTACGACCGTGTCGCCCCGGTCGTCAGCGGTGAGGTCACCTTCGACGCCGTACGGGAACTGTTCACCGAGGACGACATCCTGCGCACCCCGCCGACGGTGACCTGCTACGCCCCCTTCAACGGACCCAGCCAAGTCACCCTGCGCGCCGGCATCGTCTAGGCCACGGTCCGCAGCCCCCGTACCTGAGCCGCCCCCATCCCCCGCACCACCCGATGCGCGCACACCGCAGCCAGCAACTCCCCCAGCAGATCGGGGTCGTCGATCTCCAGGCCGAGCAACGACTCGATGCGTTCCAGGCGTTGATAGAGCGACTGACGGCCGATGTGCAGCAGCGCCGCCGTGCGGGTGGGTGAGCAGCCGTGTCGTAGATGGACCTCCAACGTGCGCACCAGGTCGCTGGGATGGGCCGCCTCCCACGCCAGCAGCGGGCCCAGCGCGTGCTGCACCAGCCGCGCCAGGCGGTCCCGGTTCGCGTCGACGCCGCCCCGGGTCAGCTCCCGTTCCAGTGCCAGTGCCCGCGCCGAGGTCACCAACGGGCCTTCCGGTGCGGCGGGTTCGGCGGCCGGGACCGTCAGCGCGAGTTCCAGGGTCGTACGGGCCGCCCGCAGGGTGTCGCTCCAGCGCAGCCAGCCGCTGCTCGCCTCGACCACATGCCCGACCGCGACGGTCAGCCCGGGGTCCGCGGCCGTACGGAAGGCCTCCTGGACCGCGCGGACGGGGTCACCCGCGACAGCGCCCGGAAGCGCGAACAACGCCAGTACGTCCCCCGGGAACGCCGCCCGCAGCACACTCGCCCCGCCCAGCAGCCGTGCCGCCCGGTCGACGGAGGAGACCTCGCGCGCGCCGTGCACCGAGACCCCGATGAGGCGGGCGCCGGGGCCGGGGTGGAAGCCGGCGAGTGCGGACCGTGCCTCGACCTCCGGCTGGTTCAGCGCGGCCCGGTCCGCGAGGTCGGCCAGGAGCGCGGCGGTGTGGTCGTCGCCCCACGGCCGTACGACGGAGCGGCCGGACAGGCCCCGGGCGACGATCGCCCGGTTGGCTGCCTCGGTGATCCGTACGAAGGGGACGACCCGGTGGAGGGCCAGGAGGGGAAGGCCGAGGCGGCGGGCCTCGTCGGTGACCTCCGGCGGCATCGTCGGGAGGGAGCGGCCTATCTCGACCGCCAGGCCGGACGCGCCCCGGGCCGCCAGCTCGCGGACGTAGCGGCGGCGGATCTCGGCGGCGGTGTCGGTGAGGCCGAAGCCGTTGGTGAGGAGGAGTTCGCCGCCGTCGAGGAAGTTCGCGCCCTCGTAGACCTCGCTGGAGTGGACCCAGCGCACGGGGCGGTCGAGGGCGGCCTCGCCGGCCAGGAGTTCGGGCTCGGAGGCGCGGACCGGGTCGAGGGCCAGGACCTCACGGAGGGTGAGTGCGGGCACGGGAACCTCCAGAGGCGCGGACAGTTCGTCCGGGTACGGGTTGCGGGGAGAGTACTTTCCGCACGTTGCCCTCGTGTTTCGGCCACTGGAGAGTGAGCACATGAAGCCTTTGGATCAGGCACAAGCGAGCGCCTGGCTCGCCACCGCCGTCGAGGAGGCCCGCGCCGGGCTCGGCGAGGGCGGCATCCCGATCGGTGCCGCGCTCTACGGCGCCGACGGCACCCTCCTGGGGCGCGGCCACAACCGGCGCGTCCAGGACGACGACCCCTCGATGCACGCGGAGACGGCCGCCTTCCGGGCGGCGGGGCGGCAGCGGTCGTACAAAGGCACGACGATGGTGACGACCCTCTCCCCGTGCTGGTACTGCTCGGGGCTGGTCCGCCAGTTCGGTATCTCGCGTGTCGTCGTCGGCGAGGCCGTCACCTTCCACGGCGGGCACGACTGGCTCGCCGAGCACGGTGTGGAGATCGTTCTGCTCGACGATGCCGAGTGCACCCAGCTGATGCGTGACTTCATCAAGAACAACCCGGCACTCTGGAACGAGGACATCGGTGACTGAGCCCCGTATTCCGACCATTGATCTCCGTCCCTGGATCGACGGGGACGAGGAGACCCGCAAGGACATCGCCCGTACCGTCGACAGCGCCCTCCAGACGGCCGGGTTCCTGCTCGTCACCGGGCACGGGGTCGATCCGGCGCTGCGGTCCCGGATCCGGGAGGCCGCGCGCGCCTTCTTCGCGCTGCCTGTCGATGTCAAAGAGCCGTACTCCGCCAAGGTCGGCGGGCGCGGGTGGCTGGGCCCCGGCGCCGAGGCCAACGGGTACTCGGAGGGGACCGAGACCCCGCCGGATCTCAAGGAGTCGCTGACCTTCGCGACGCACCGGCCGTTCGAGGACCCGGTGATCAACGCCGAGTGGTACGCGCCGAACGTGTGGCCGACTGAGATCCCGGGGCTCCAGGAGCTCTGCGAGGAGTACCTCGACCGGATGGGCGAGCTGGAGAAGCAGCTGCTGTCGCTGCTCGGGGTGGCGCTCGGGCTCGAACGCGACTTCTTCTCGCGGCACATGGACCATCCGACGTACGGGTTCAACATCAACTGGTATCCGGGCGTGGAGGTCGTCGGGGAGCCGGAGCCGGGGCAGTTCCGGATCGGGCCGCACACCGACTTCGGGACGGTGACGATCCTCGACCGGCAGGCCGGGAAGGGGGGCTTGCAGGTCTTCACCGATGAGGGGGGTTGGGAGGACGCACCGTTCGACGCGGAGGCGTTCACCATCAACATCGGCGATCTGATGGCTCGTTGGACCGGTGACCGGTGGCGTTCGGGGCGGCACCGCGTGCTGCCGCCGCCCGCCGACGCGCCCGCCGAGGAGCTGATGTCGCTGGTGTACTTCGGCGAGTGCACCCCGGGCACGCTCGTGGAGTCGGTGCCCGCGCCGGTCGGGCGGGTGGCGTACGAGGCCGTCGACTCGCATGTCTATCTGCGGGAGAAGCTGGACTCGATCACCGTCGAATAGGCCCCTGTTCCGACATTTTCGTAACCCAACGGACACCACGTGACCTAGTCCGAACCAACTCCCCCTATTTACCCTGGTGTTGATAGACAGGTTCCGGTGTGCAGGGCGACCGCTCAGGGGGAGATGCGGTGGGTAGAGGGCTGCACGGCCGCGGGGCGCTGTTCGAGGCACAGCCGCCCGGTCTCGCCTCGCGTCTGACCGGGCTGCGCCCCTACCAGCTGCTCACCACGCCGTACGAACACCCGGAACCGCCCTTCGTGGTGCTCGCGGGCGCGCGCGGGCTCGGCAAGAGCACGGTGCTGGAGGAGTTGCGGACCGCGTACCGCGGGCACACGCCGGTCGCGCTGATCGACTGCGAGGCCGACCGGCTGACCAGGCTGCCGGACGGGCGGCCCGCCGCGACCTGGTCGCCGGTGTGGCAGGCGCTGACCACGGTCGCGGAGCAGTTGCGGGAGCCGGTGGTGCACGGCGCCGGCGCCATCGACTTCCCGCGTCTGGAGGCCGGGCTGCTCGCGGTGTGCGCCACCGGCTGGGACGCCCGGGACGAGGACAGTGCCCGTGAGGAGGCCCGGCGGATCCTGCTGCTGAGCGATCCGGCCCGGCGCTGGTCGGTGATCGCGCAGGGCTGGGCGACGAAGGTCGCCTCCCGGCTGATCGCCAATGTGTCGGGTACGGGTCCGGTCGGCCAGGCCTTCATCGAGGCGACCCTCGACACCCTCTTCGACCTGGTGTGGACGCCGAACGGGCTGCTGAAGGCGGGCGCCGACTGGTATCGCGACTATCCGGGCGCGAGCGGTGACCCCAAGCGCGGGCTGATCGAGATCGCCCGGGACTTCCGTGCCGACGGCACCTCCCGCACGGACGCCGAACGCTGGCTGCTGCGCGCGCTGCTGGCCGACCTGGGCGACACCTACCGGCGCCGGTGGGAGCGGATGCGCCGGGTCGGGCGGCCGGTCGTGCTCGTCGACAATGTGCAGTCGGGGCCGGGTCCAGGGCTGATGAAGGCCGTACTGAAGGAACGTTCCGACGGTGTCGGCGACCAGGTGGCCTTCTTCGCCGCGCTGCGCGGCGACCGGCACCCCGATCTGCCGGACGCGGTGCGTCATCCGCTGCCGGAGGTGGGGCGGGCGAGCGGCTGGGTGCCGGGGGCCTCGCCGTCCTCGCGGGCCCTGCTGGTGACACTGCCGCCGCTGACTCCGGAGGAGACCCGGCGGGTCATCGCGGACGTGTGCGCGACCGAGGAGATCCGGGTCGAGGTGCCGCCCCAACTGCCGTACGCCATCCACCGGTTGACCGCGGGCAGTCCGCTGGGGGCGGCGCTGCTCGGGGAGGCCGTACGGCAGACCCGGCCGGTGGGGGCGGTGAGTCCCGGGGAGCTGCTGACCGCCGGGCTGAAGCCCGAGGGGGACGTGACGAGCGATCCGAAGCCCGTGTACCGGGAGTTGCTGGACCGGCTGGTGGCGCCGGGGATCGCGGAGGAGCTGGCGGTGCTGGCCACCGCGCACGACGGGGAGTCGGCGCGGGCGCTGGCCCAGGGGCGGCGGCTGCGGGACAGTTTCGGCGCGTCCGGGGTCAACCGGCTGCGTACGCAGCTCACTTCGGAGGGTCTGCCGCCGGCGGCGGGCTATTTCGTGGGCGATCCGTTCCTGCGCACGCTGCTTCTGCTGCGGCTGCATCTGGACGACGCGGACCACGGGCGGTGGCGGGCGGTGCACCGTTCGCTGCTCTCGCACTACGAGGGGCTGCCCGGCAGCCCGGACGCCCCGGCCCGCGCCCGCTACCGGCTGCACCACGAACTCGCCCTCGGCGACACGGCGGACGCGGTGGAGTACCTGCGGGACAACTTCCGCCTCATCCCGCCGCGGGCCTGGCTGGAGACGCTGCTGTTCGTGACCGCCGCGCCCTACTACCACGCGCACGATCCGCACGGCCGGGACATCGGCGCGGCCGGCGACCACCGCAAGGCCGTCGCGCTCGCGCGCACGGACGCCGAGGAGCGGCCGCCGGAGGGCGTGGACCCGGTCCTGCATCTGACGGTACGGCGGCTGCTGCACGCGGTGTGGCAGGTGACGGATCCGCTGGTGCTGCCGGACGGGGAGGTCGCGGACCGGATGCACTTCGATCTGGAGCAGCTGTCGACGGTGTGGCCGGCGGGCAGCGAGCTGCTGTACCGGGCCGCGCAGCGGTGGCCGGAGGACGCGCTGGCGGGGCGCGCGCTGCGGGTGCCCGCGGGGGCGGACGGCGACGACGGAAGCGGGGGGCTGCGGTGAGGCGACGGCTGCGCGAGCTGTTCGAGGAGATCCGGACCATTCCGGTCTACCGGTACACGGCCCTGGTGGTGGCGGCCGTCCTGGTCGCGGGCCTGGTGGTGCTGGTCCGTACGGCGCTGCACGAGGACCGGTCCTGCGCGGCCGGGGTGGCCCGTCCCGAGGGCAGCGACGAGTGCGTGGGGGTGTCGACGTCGGCGTTCGACTTCGGCCGGCGCAGGCTCGCCGACACGATCAGGGCGGTGGCCCGCGAGAACGGCACCCTGAAGGCGGGGACCTACGTCTCGGTCGCGCTCTACGAGCCGTTCACCGCGACCGACACCGACACGATGAACGACGTACTGCACGAGTTGCAGGGCGCCTATCTCGCGCAGTACGCGGCCAACCACGACGACAACGGCGAGACCCCGTACATCCGGCTGGTGCTCGCCAACCCCGGTGCCACGGGCGCCCATTGGGAGCGGGCGGTCGACCGGATCGTGGCGATGACGAAGTCGTCGGACCGGCTGCGGGCGGTCACCGGGATAGGGACGAGCACCGACAACAACAAGAAGGCCGTGGCGGAGCTGACCCGGCTCGGCGTCCCGGTGGTCGGCTCCTCCATCACCGCCGACGACCTCGCCAACGGGCAGCGGGGCAAGGACCCTTACCCCGGTCTGGCGCGGGTCTCCCCCACCAACACCGACGAGGCCCGCGCGCTCGCCTCCTTCGCCAAGGTGACGGCGGACCGGGCGCTGCTGGTCTACGACAAGCCGGGCGACCCGTACACGAAGACGCTCCAACAGGCCTTCACCACGCTGTTGAAGGGATCGCCGTACGGCTCCTGGCCGTTCACCCCGCCCGCGGACCGCAGCCAGGAGGGCAGTACGCCCAACACCTTCCGGCAGATCACCGATCTCGTCTGCGACACGGACGTGAAGCTGGACACGGTGTTCTTCGCCGGGCGGCACACCCAACTGCGCCAGTTCATCAACGCGTTGGGCCGCCGCGGCTGCCAGTCACGGAAGTTCACCGTGCTCACCGGCGACGAGGGCTCCTACCTGACCGGCGACAGCCGGCTCGACGCGAGTGCTCTCCAGCACGGTGTCTCGGTCCGCTACACCGCGCTCGCCCACCCGGACGCGTGGCTCAAGAACGCCCCGGCGACCGGGGGTTCGGCCCAGGACTCGGCGGAACTCGACAAGCTGCTCGCCGCCGCGAAGGCCGCACCGGTCGGTCCGATCGGCACGGTCGCCCTCGCCGACGGGCAGTCGATCATCGCCTACGACGCGATGCAACTCGCCGTCCACGGCGTCCGCGAGGCCACCCCGGCCCAGAAGAAGATCCCGCCGCTGTCCGACGTCGGCCTCCAATGGCCGCAGGTGAAGGGCTCGTTGCGGGTGAGCGGGGCGAGCGGCTGGATCTGCCTGGACGTCCACGGCAACCCGTACGACAAGGCCGTACCGATCGTCGAACTCACCCCGAAGGGCGCCGCCCGCTTCGTGAAACTCGCCTGGCCGGAGGGCAGGCCCCCGTCGAAGGAGTGCCTGCCTCCGGCCTGAACAGCCCTGTCTCCTACGGCCGTTGGCCCGCCTTGTCGACCACGGCCCGGCGCAACACGGCCGTGTTGGCGGTGACCGTGCCCTTCTTCACGCCGGCGTTGTCCTTGGTGGCCACCTCGCGCTCGCCGAGGAATTCGTAGGTCTTCGCGTCGAAGATCCACTCGTCCCGGAGCGGGTTGTCGGGGTCGTTGCGGGCGACGGCGATCCCGGGCCGGCCGACGGCGTCCACCACGTGCTCGACCGTGGTGATGCCGGGAATCCTGGCCACCGCGCGGAAGAGTGCCGCGCTCTGCGCGGGCGGCACGATCGCATCGCGGAGGAGATCGCCGACCAGCACGAACATCGCCTGGTTCTGCTCCTGACCGCCGTACTTCCGGGCGGACTTGGCGAGGTAGTCGTACATCGCGTCGGCGTCGGTCGGCAGTGTCCTGACGTGGTTGTAGAAGGAGGAGACGTCCCAGCCGGCCTTGCCCGGTTTCACGTCCGGCGGGACGGAGTGCTCACCGAGGCCCGCCTGCCGCACCAGCCCGGTGTGCAGGCCGTCCACCGACATCCACACCTCCTGCCGGTGCAGCGGATCGACCTGGGTCTTCGCTCCCTCGCCGGAGTGGGTGTACGACACCTTGCTCTCCACGTACACGAACTGGTCGTCGCGGACCGTGCCGTAGGACTTCTCGTGCTCGGCCGCCAGCGCGATGTCCTCCAGGAGGGCGACGGTGGAACGGCTCGGCGGCCGGGCGGGCGTGCCCGGGTCGGACGAGGACGGCAGGACGACGAAGGCGACGGCAGCTGCGGTGGCGACGGCGGTCGCGGCGAGCGCGGGCCGCAGCCACTTGCTCCGCCGGTGGGCCGGCGCAGCGTCCTCGTACCGGATCTCGGTCATCAGATGCTCCTTGAGGAGTCGGTGACGGCCCGGCGGAAGGTCTCTCTCGGGGAGTTCCGGGAGCTGGTTCATCGCTTGTCCTCCCTCAGGGGCCCGACCGCGGTGTCGCGGTCACCTGTCATCTGTCCGTCCCCGGTGGGGAGTTCCGCGCTTTTGACATGTTTCGCGAGCTTTGCGCGGGCCCGCGAGAGCCGCGACCGTACGGTCCCCACGGGCACGTCGAGCGCCTCGGCGGCGGCCCGGTAGTCGAGGCCGGACCAGACGCACAGGGCCAGCACCTCGCGTTCGGCACGGCGCAGGGTGGCCAACGCGGTCCGTACGAGGGCGAGTTCGGCCGCGTCGTCGAGACGGGCGGCGACCTCGTCGGCGAAGTCGCGTTCGGCCTCGGCAGGGGGCAGCCGGGAGACGGCCGCCGCGTGTCTTCGGGCCGCGCGGCGGGTGTTGCGCGTGACGTTGGTGGCGATGCCCAGCAGCCAGGGCCGGAGCGAACCGCCCTCCTCGTCGACCGTGCCGCGCAGCCGCCAGGCGTCCAGGAAGGTCAGGGACACGATGTCCTCGGCCTGTGCCCAGTTCCCGGTGAGCCGGAAGGCGTGGTTGTAGACGGAGCGTGCGTACGCGTCGAAGAGCTCACCGAAGGCGTCGTGGTCCCCCGCGCGGATGCGATTCCTCAACCTCAGATGCGTATCCACACCCCTCTACCTGTCCGTACGGCGAAGGCCGGTTCCGGTGACCCCCGTCACACGGAACCGGCCTTCGCCGTACGGGACTTCAGACGCCGGCGTACGAGTGCTTGCCGCCGACGAAGATGTTGACGCCGTAGTAGTTGAACAGCCAGCAGCCGAAGGCGATCAGGGCCAGGTAGGCGGCCTTGCGGCCCTTCCAGCCGGCCGTGGCGCGGGCGTGCAGGTAGCAGGCGTAGGCGACCCAGGTGATGAACGCCCAGGTCTCCTTCGGGTCCCAGCCCCAGTAGCGGCCCCACGCGGACTCGGCCCAGATGGCGCCCGCGATGATCGTGAACGTCCAGAGGGGGAAGACGGCCGCGTTGACGCGGTAGGAGAACTTGTCGAGGTTCACGGAGGCGGGCAGCCGCTCCATCACGGAGGTGGCGAAGGCGCCGGGGGTGCCGCCGTTGGCGAGCTTGTTCTCGTAACTGTCCTTGAAGAGGTAGAGCAGCGTGCCGACCGCGCCCACGTAGAAGACCGCGCCGCAGATGATCGCCGTCGAGACGTGGATGTACAGCCAGTACGAGTGGAGAGCGGGAACCAACTGGTCGCTGGCGGTGTACAAGACAGTGACGGCGATACCGAGATCGAGGAGGACCGTGGTGACCAGGAACAGCCCGAGCCAGCGCACGTTCTTCCTGAGCAGCAGCAGCGTGAGGTACACGCCGACGGCGACCGTGGAGAAGGTGATGTTGAACTCGTACATGTTGCCCCAGGGCGCCCGCTCCACCGAGGCCGCGCGGGCGAGGACACCGCTCAGCTCGACGAGGAACGCGAGCACCGTGAGGGACACGGCGATACGGCCGTAGAGGTCGCCCTGTTCGTCCCCGCCGTGCGCGCCGGGACCGTCCGGCACGTCGCGCGAGCCGGACGCGGCCCGGACGACGACCTTCGGCCGCTCCAGGACGGCGGTGCCGCCCGCGTTCTGCACGGTGACGGCGGGTGCGGCCGCCTTCTTCGCGGCGGCACCGGTCAGCGCGGCGGCCGTACGGCCGATCTTGCTGCGGCTGCCGAAGGTCCACTCGGCGATGTACGCCAGGAAGGCCAGGGTGTAGACGGCCATCGAGGAGTAGATCAGCGTGTTGCTGACATTGGCGAGGTGTTCGTTGGTGGCGGCGGCGAGATTCACTGCTGCTCAGCCCCTTCGGGGGGTACGGAGGGTTCGTCGTCGGTCTTCGTCGGGGCCCGGTCGTGCACGAGTGCCGCCAGGTCGCCGAGTTCCTCGGGGAGTTTCGCGGACTCGCTGCGGCCGAGCCCGGCCATCTCGACGACGGTGCTGCCGTCGTCGCCGGTGGTGGCGCGCACCCAGACGCGGCGGCGCTGGATGAACAGGGAGCCGGCCAGACCGAAGATCGCGGTGAGCGCGCCGGCCAGCGCCCAGTCGGTGCCGGGCTGCTGGACGACCTGGAAGCCCGCCCATTCCTTGATCTGCTTGTCGAAGGTGATCGACCCGGCGCCGTTCGGCAGGGTCATCGTCTCGCCGGGCAGCAGCTGCTGCTTGAGGATGTTGCCCTTGGAGTCCTTGAACTGCTTCAGGTTCTTGGTCTCCAGCTGGTACACGTTCTGCGGGATGCCCGCGTTGACGCCCAGGTCGCCGTGGTAGCCGGTGACGTTGAGCACCGGGTAGTCGAGGCCCGGGTACTGGGAGAACATCGTGCCGCTGCTCTTGGCGTACGTCGGCACGAACACGGCGGCGAAACCGAGCTGTTCGCTGACGCCCTGGGCGTTCTTGTATCCGTCGAGGACCTTGATGGCGCCCTGCGAGGTGACGTTGGAGTCGATCGGCAGCATCGGCACGGCCTGGTGGAAGACCACGTTGCCCTTGCCGTCCCGGACGGTGACGACGGGGGCGTAGCCGTGGCTGACCAGGTAGACCTTCGAGTCGCCGATCTCCAGCGGCTCGTTGACCTTGATGGTGTGCTTCTTGGCCTTGCCGTAGGCGCCGAGGCTGTAGGTGATGTCGGCCTGGAAGGTGCGCGGGGTGCCGCGGTTGGGGCCGGTGCGCTCGTAGGTGCCGACGAAGTTCTTCAGGTTGAAGCTGAAGGGGACGAGGTCGTCGTCGCTGAAGAGGTTGCCGGACTTGAAGTCGTCGTACTGGGTGAGGGTGTTGGAGAAGCCGTCGCCCTCGACGATCAGTTTGTCGCCCTCGGACTTGAAGAGCTGGCCCCAGGCGAAGGCGATCAGCATCACGATCAGCGCGAGGTGGAAGAGCAGGTTGCCGGTCTCCCGCAGATAGCCCTTCTCGGCGGCTACGGCGTCCCCGGCGACGTGGGCGCGGAAGCGCCGCTTCTTCAGGACCGCGAGGGCGACCTCACGGACCTGCTCCGGTTCGGCGGCGGTGCGCCAGGTGGCGTAGGCGGGAAGGCGGTTGAGGCGTTTGGGGGCGCCCGGCGGGCGGCCGCGGAGCTGGCCGACGAACTGCCAGGTGCGCGGGATGATGCAGCCGATGAGGGAGACGAACAGGAGGACGTAGATCGCGCCGAACCAGGCGGAGCCGTAGACGTGGAAGAGGCCGAGCTTCTGGTAGATCGGGCCGAGCGTCTTGTGCGCGGCCTGGAACTCGGAGACCTTCAGCGCGTCGGTGCCGGACTGCGGGATCAGCGAGCCGGGGACCGCGCCGAGCGACAGCAGGAACAGCAGCATCAGCGCGACCCGCATCGAGGTCAGCTGCCGCCAGAACCAGCGCGCCCAGCCGAGCACTTCACGGCCGGTCCAGGCGAGCCAGCCGGTGAGGCCGGGCTTCCGGTTGCCGCCGAAGGAGCCGGGCACGGCGGTCTCGACGGGGGCGGTGGAGAGCTGGGAGCCGGCGGCGCCGAGGTCCTGCTCCTCGGCGGCGGACGTGTCGGTGGTCGTCTTGCTCATCGATCAGATCCCTACAGTGAAGCCGTCGGACCAGCTCTGCATGTCCTGCACCAGCGCGTCCCAGGCACCGGTGAGCAGCAGCACGCCGGTCACGATCATCATGGTGCCGCCGACGCGCATCACCCAGACGTAGTGGCGCTTGACCCAGCCGAAGGCACCGAGGGCCTTGCGGAAGGCGACCGCGGTGAGGACGAAGGGGACACCCAGGCCGAGACAGTACGCGACGGTCAGTATGGCGCCGCGACCGGCACTCGACTGGTCCATCGAGAGGGCCTGCACCGACGCGAGGGTCGGTCCGATGCAGGGGGTCCAGCCGATCCCGAAGAGCGCGCCGAGCAGCGGAGCTCCTATGAGCCCGGTGGCCGGCCGCTTGTGGAAGCGGAACTCGCGCTGGGTGAGCCAGGGCATCATCCCCATGAAGAACACACCCATGAGGATCATGAGCACGCCGAGGATCTTGCTGAGGACGTCCTTGTTCTCCTGGAGCGTCTGCCCGAAGAAGCCGAACAGGGCCCCGCCGGACACGAACACGACGGTGAAGCCGAGGACGAAGAGGGAGGCGCCCGCGACCATCCGCCCGCGCCGGGCGTCACCGAGGTCGGTGCCGGTGACTCCCGTGACGTAGGAGAGGTAGCCGGGGACCAGCGGCAGGACGCACGGCGAGAAGAAGGAGACGAGTCCGCCGAGGACGGCGATCGGCAGCGCGAGCAGCAGGGCCCCGTGGCTGACCGTGGTGTTGGGCTCGGTAACGGCGGCGAGCAGCACGTCGGCTCACTTCTCCGCGATGACCGGGTCGAGCATCTCGCGCAGCTTCTCCTCGCTGAGTGCCTGGAGGGCGCGCGCCGCGATCTTGCCGTCCCGGTCGATGACGATCGTGGAGGGGATGGCCTGCGGGTTGAGCGTGCCCTTCTTGAACCGGAGCATCAGCTTGCCCGTCGGGTCGTACAGGCTGGGGTAGGGGACGGCGTACTTCTTCTCGAAGGCCACGGCCGGTTCGGTGCTGGTGTCGCGGGTGTTGAGGCCGACGAACTGGACGCCCTTGCCGGCGGTGGCCTTGGCGACCTGGACGAGGTTGTCCGCCTCGGCGCGGCACGGGGAGCACCAGGAGCCCCACACGTTGACGACGAGGACCTTGCCCTTGTAGTCGGCGGTGTCGAGCGTCTTGCCGTCGATGGTCTTGCCGGACAGGTCGGGGGCGGCCTGGCGGTCGCCCTTCTTGACGGTCGCGATGCCGTCGGAGCCGGTGATGAAGTTGGTGTTGCCGGAGCCTCCGGAGGTTCCTCCGGAGCTGCACGCGGAAAGCACCAACGCGGCGACGGCAACGCCGGCGGTCGACAGGACGGCGCGGCTACGGGCGCGACTGGCGGCACTCATGTGAAAAGTTTCGCATGCCCGTTCTGGGGATCTTGCGCGCCCCCCTCAAGGGCGCCTCGCGGGCGGAAACCCGCATTTCAGGCGGCGTCTCCGGTGGCCGTGGACGAGGCGGTGGGGCTCGCGGCCAGGTAGGACTTCCAGCCGCCGGCCGGGGCCTGGCCGACGTCGAGGCCGCGCAGTTTGGCGAGCACCTCGGGCTTCTGCACGTCGATCCAGTCGGTGAACTGCTTGAAGGAGACCATGCGGACGTCGGCGCCCTTCTCCTTCTCCGCGGCGATGTGCTTGAAGGCCTGCTCGACGGCGTCCATGTAGATGCCGCCGTTCCAGTGCTCGAAGTGGTTGCCGATGAAGAAGGGCGCGCGGTTGGTCTCGTACGCGCGCTGGAAGCCGGAGATGTAGGCCTGCGCGGCCTGGGTACGCCAGCCCGGGTAGTTGTAGGCGGGCGCGTTGGTGGAGTTGACCGACTGGTTGGCCAGCATGTTGTAGTCCATCGAGAGGACCTCGAAGCTGTGCCCGGGGAACGGGACGGCCTGGAGGGGGTAGTCCCACACGCCGTTCTTCTTGTCGGGCCAGACCTGCCGGCCGCCGGGCGAGGAGGCGTCGTAGCGCCAGCCGAGCGAACGGGCGGTGGGCAGCAGCTGGTTCTGGCCCAGGAGACAGGGCGTACGGCCGCCGACGAGTTCCTTGTCGTAGTCGAAGGGCAGTGCCGGCAGGTCGTGCCAGCCGGTGTTGGTGCGCCACTCCTTGACGAAGGACTTGGCCTGGTCGATCTCGCTGCGCCACTGCTGGGGCGTCCAGTTGGCGACGGTGCCGTAGCCGGAGCAGAAGTGGCCGTTGAAGTGGGTGCCTATCTCGTGGCCCTCGAGCCAGGCGCGGCGGACGTTGGTGAGGGTCGCCTTGACGTGTGCGTCGGTGAGGTAGCCGATGTCGGAGGCGCCGCGCGGGTTGTTCGGCGGGTTGTACAGGCGCTTCTTCGACTCGGGCAGCAGATAGAGGCCGGAGAGGAAGAAGGTCATGCTCGCGCCGTGCTGCTTGGCGAGGTCGAGGAAGCGGGGGAACAGTCCGTTGCCGACCTCGCCCGCGCCGTCCCAGGAGAAGATCACGAACTGCGGCGGGGTCTGCCCGGCCTCCAGCGGCACGGGCTTGGCGGGCTGCTTGGGCTGGGTGCCGGTGAAGGACGTGGAGCCGTCACCGATGGGCTTGGCGCGGGGCTCCATCGACTTGGTGGGGCCGCCGGAGTGGCCTTTGGTCGAACCGGCGGAAGGGCTCGACCCGTTCGAGCCGAGCGTGCCGCACCCCGCGAGTCCTACGGCTGCCGCGGCGCCGGCACCGACTCCGAGCGCTCCCCGTCGAGTGAGACTCCGCATTGCTTCCCCATCCGTCGCATCCTCTGTGGTCTACCTGTGAGAGGACGCGACGGACGGGAAAGTTCGCCGGGAACCATGTGGGTTCCGAAACAAATGTCACAGGCCTGTCTCGACAACTGGCCCTGACGGGTGACCGGATCGTGACAGCTACGACATTCAGGCGCCGAACGCCTTGCTCTTCCCCTTCACGGGCTTCGCGCCCGCGAGGAGATGCGCCGGAACGAGATCACGGGCCGGCTCGGTGTAGCCGACGGACACGATCTTGTCGCCGCGGTAGGTGAAGCTCGTCAGCGACGCGAGCGTGCACTGCCGCTTGCGCGGGTCGTGCCACAGCCGCCGCCGCTCGACGTAGGACCGCACGATCCAGATCGGCAGCTGATGGCTGACCAGCACGGCCTCGTGCCCGCGCGCCACGTCCTTGGCGGCGTCGAGCGCGGCGACCATCCGCACGACCTGGTCGACGTACGGCTCACCCCAGGACGGCCGGAACGGGTTGACCAGGTACTTCCAGTTCCCCGGCTTCTTCAGCGCGCCGTCGCCGACGCCGAAGGTCTTGCCCTGGAAGACGTTGTCGGCCTCGATGAGCCGCCCGTCGGTCGCGAGGTCGAGCCCGTGCGCCTTGGCGATCGGCGTGGCCGTCTCCTGCGCCCGCTCCAGCGGGGAGGCGACGACATGCGTGACATCGCGGGAGGAGAGGTGCTCGGCGACCCGGTCGGCCATCTGCCGCCCGAGCTCGGAGAGGTGGTAGCCGGGCAGCCGCCCGTACAACACCCCTTCGGGGTTGGCGACTTCGCCGTGCCGCATGACATGGACGACGGTGATGTCACCGGTGTTGTCAGTGGGGTTGTCGCTCATGCTGCTGTGGCCTCCGCCGCCGCTCGGGCCGCCGCCGGGAGGGCGTCGGCGATCCGCTGGATGGCCCGTTCGTCGTGGGCCGTGGAAACGAACCAGGACTCGAAGGACGAGGGCGGCAGATAGACACCCTGCGCCAGCATCGAGTGGAAGAAGGCGGTGAAGCGGTACGACTCCTGCGCCTTGGCGTCCTCGTAGTTGCGCACGCTCCGGTCGGTGAAGAACACGGAGAACATGTTGGAGGCGTTCTGCAGCCGGTGCGCGACACCCTCCTTGGAGAGCGCCTCGGTGACCAGCGCCTGGATCTGCGCCGATACGGCGTCCACGGTCTCGTAGGCCGCGTCGTCGAGGAGCCGCAGCTGGGCGAGACCGGCCGCGGTGGCGACGGGGTTGCCGGAGAGGGTGCCGGCCTGGTAGACGGGCCCGGCGGGAGCGAGGTGCCCCATGATGTCGGCACGCCCGCCGAACGCGGCGGCGGGGAAACCGCCGCCCATGACCTTGCCAAAGGTCATGAGATCGGGGACGACCCCGTCGATCCCGAACCACCCGGCCCGGCTGGTCCGGAACCCGGTCATGACCTCGTCGGAGATGAAGAGGGCACCGTTCTTCGAGCAGGCGTCCTTGAGCCCCTGGTTGAACCCGGGGGCGGGCGGCACGACGCCCATGTTCCCGGGCGAGGCCTCGGTAATAACGCAGGCGATCTCACCGGGGTGCCGGTGGAAGGCCTCGTTCACGGCTTCGAGATCGTTGTACGGCAGGACGATGGTGTCGCCGGCCTGGGCGCCGGTGACGCCGGGGGTGTCGGGCAGCGCGAAGGTGGCGACACCGGAACCGGCGGCGGCCAGCAGCGCGTCGACGTGACCGTGGTAACACCCGGCGAACTTGATGACCTTGGGCCGCCCGGTGAACCCGCGGGCGAGCCGGATCGCGGACATGGTCGCCTCGGTCCCGCTGCTCACGAGCCGCACCTGCTGCACGGGCCCGACCCGGGCGACGATCTCCTCGGCGAGCGCGACCTCGCCCTCACCGGGGGTCCCGAAGGAGGTCCCGCGCGAGACGGCGTCCTGCACGGCGGCGATCACGTCGGGCTGGGAGTGCCCGAGGATCATCGGCCCCCAGGAACAGACGAGGTCGACGTACTCGCGCCCGTCCGCGTCCGTCAGATAGGGACCGTTGCCGGACACCATGAACCGGGGCGTGCCGCCGACCGCGCGGAAGGCGCGCACCGGGGAGTTCACGCCGCCCGGTGTGACGACCGACGCACGGTCGAAAAGAGCCTGCGAGACGGGTGCTTCGTAGGGATAGGGCAGTGTGCTGGGCAGTACACCTGCCGGTTCGCTTGCCGGTTCGCTTGGCGTTTCGCTTGGCGTTTGGCTCATGACCTGCGACTTCTCCGACTTCTCGGACTCCGGGACCTCAGTTACCTCCTCAGGGTAGGCGGCGGGAGCGCGGGCACGGGCCCCCACCCATCTGCGAGACTGGGAGGTGATACACACAGACACACACAGCTCATGCGGGCGCCGGTGTACAGGGCTTGCGCAGATCCTGCGGACAGGTGTTTCAGCGCACGTTTCGGCGGGCGGCCGTGGGGGAGGTCACTGACACGATGATCGGGTTGCGCGGCTGGGGCCACGCGTCCTAGAAAAGCAGTCGGGTGGAGATATGCATCGCGGTGGCGGACTGGGCGAGGGGACTGACGATCTGGGTCCTCGGCGTGCCCGGCGGGGGAAGCACCGACGCGACGCGGAGGAGGCCGCCGAGGCGGCACGGCAGAGTGGTCCCGGGTCCGGTGGATCCGCCGGATCCGGTGTGGGTTCGGATGAGTCGGATCGCGACGAGCGACGTATCGAACGTCGGATCGATCAGTTGCGGGCGGGGAGCAGGAATGGTGGTCGGGTGGGGGTGACGTACAAATACTTCGGCGCGCCCGACGGCGCGACCGCGGCCCGCGTCCCGATCTCGATGCGCCCCGAGGAACTCGGCGGCGACGAGCTCGGGATGAACGGCATGTTCACCAAGATCAAGCCGGAGACGATGGCCGCGATGGTCCTCACCGGCATCGAGGGCGTCCCCCTGAACAAGGTGCCCCCACTGGAACTCGTCGTCCTCCACCCCGACTACGCCGTCGTCAAACTCCCCATGACGGTCGTCGACCCCCTCCGCGGAATCGGCGAGGAGGCGGTGGGCGCGGCGGCCTTCATCTGGTCCACGGTCCCGGACCGGGGCGGGCCTCGGGACGCGTTCAATGTGTACCAACTGCTGCACGAGTGGCAGGACTTCAGCCATCGGTTGCATGAGGCGGGGCATCAGCCGTACTGCTTGGTGTGGCCGTGAGCTGAGGGGTCGCGGGATGGGGTGGGCGGGGTTTTCGGACCCCGCCTTTTCGGTTCAGGGGGGCGTAGGTGTTCGTCGGGACGCCGGCCGCACGGCGTCAGGCGGTGGACTCCTGGCCGTCGACGAGTCGCTGGATCGCGGAGAGGATTTCCTCGACGGCGGTGGGTTCGGTGGCGAGGGTGGTCAGGGCGACGGACGGCCAGCCATTGTAGCCCTTCGCCGGTAGGGCCTCCAGCTTTTCGGCCAGGCCGGGGAGGGTCGGCAGGGAGGCCGCGAACGCCGCCGCCCGCTCGTGGCCCAGGTGATAGGCGATCGAGCCGAAGGCGAAGGAGAGGTCGTCCTTCGCCGGGTCCTCGCGCAGGGAGAGCGTCGCGATCGGCACGTCACGGCCGGAGACGCGGTAGTAGATGCGCATGCTCCGGTACTTGGCCGTACCGCACTCCAGCCGCCCCTCGGCCGCCGCGTGATCCAGCAGGGCCGTCGCGGTCCGCCGTACGTCCAGGTCGGAGCGCGACGCGATCGCCTTGTCCATCTCCTCCCGGGTGGTCCGCTGCGTGGTGCGGTGGCCCGAGGGGGACTTCGCCGCGGTGGCGACCTCGCCGTGCACGCGGGGCACGAGGACACGGAGGTCGCCGTCGCCGCGGTACTGGGTCAGCTCGACCGCGTACACGTCGGTCTGCCGGAGCTGGCGGTTCAGGAACTCGACGATCGCCCGCAGCTCCAGGGGAATTCGGTCGGCGACGAACAGCAGCCTCATCTGCCCGGCGGCCAGCCGTTCCTCGACCGTCGTCCAGAAATCCTCCCGGGACCGGTCGCCCTGGTCGCCGAGGAGTTCCCCGTACGCCTCTTCCAGCGACCGGCCGTCTTTCGCGCAGGTGTCCTCGAAGGAGTGCTGCAGCAGGGCGGCCGGCCAGTAACGGGCGGCATTCGCCGCGTAGTCCAGCATCTGGCCGACGACCTCTCGCCTGATCCGGGTGTCCGTGGCCCGCTTGACCTCCACCAGGGTCGGCACGCCGTCGGCGTCGACGAAGAGGTGGTCCAGCCAGTACGCGGGGGCGCTCTCCGTGCTCGTCGGCACCCCCATCTCACGGGCCACCAGCACCAGCCGCAGCGAACGGCCGTCCGCCAACGAGCCGAAGTCCAGCACGCGCGGATGACGCGCGAGCAACTCCTGGAACTCCGCCTCGGTCTCGAACTCGGCCCGCTCCAGGGCCTGTAGTTCCTCGCCCAGGACGAACACCGGCTGATTGGTCATGCGTTCCCACCCCCGTGATCCGACTCCCGCGATCATCGATCGCTTCCACGCCGACAGATTGATACAGGACGCTACCGACCACCGGGACGGCTCCGGTATGTGTCAGAAGTAGTCGTCCGGTTCCAGAGCGTTGAGCGCGACCCACCGTTGCGGTGTCGCGGCGGCCCTCACGTCGGCCCCCTGCGACGACGCGCGGAAGTAGTCCTGCGCCTCGAGCGCGACCCGTGGATCGTCGTCGACGCGGCGGGCCGTCTCGTAGTAGGCGGCCAGCACGTGGACGCATCGGGGGGTGGCGACCGGGCAGGTGCAGTCGGTGGTGGTGACGTGTGGTGCGGGGCGGTGGCCGTCGGTGGTCAGGGTGCGGTACAGGTCGTCGGTGAGGGTGGGGCGGGGGCCGGACAGGTGGTGGGAGATGGCGGCCTTCGTCTCGGGGGGCATCGGCTCGAGTTCGATGTTCGCCGTGAAGGTGGTGCGGCCGTGGTGGACGACGGCCCGTACGGTTCGGCCGTCGATCGTGAGCTCGACCTTGCCGTCGCGGGCGAGTCTGCGGGCACGCGGGAGTTGTGGGTCGGGGCGGGTCTGGCGTAGCGGCTCGGCGAGGCGGACCCAGTCCTTGCCCCACGCCGTGTAGCCGAAATCGCTGTCGGGCATGGTCAGTTGGCCCGCTTCCGGCGCAGGACCTCGATGAGACGGTCGTCGTCGAGGAGCGCCAGTTGCGCGACACCGGCCATGTCGCTGGTGTCGGTGGTGTCGGCCGTACCGGTTATGCCGGTCAGTGTGGATTTACGTGCGTGCATGGCCGCGATGTGCTCCTCGACCGTCGTCCCGGTGGTCAGTGTGGTGATGGTGACCGTGCGGGTCTGCCCGATGCGGTGGACGCGGTCGGAGGCCTGGGCCTCGACGGCCGGGTTCCACCAGCGGTCGAAGTGGATGACGTCGGCCGCGCGGGTGAGTGTGAGCCCGGTGCCGCCGGCCTTCAGGCTGAGCACCATCACCTGCGGGCCGTCGGGGGACTGGAAGCGGCGGACGAGGTCGGAGCGCTGGTCCTGTCGCAAACCGCCGTGGAAGAACGGCACTTCGATCCCGAACTGTTCCGCGCAGTGCCGTACCAGCAGTTCACCGGTCCGGACGTACTGCGTGAAGATCAGGGTGGGCGAGCCGGTTTCGAGGTTGTTGGCCACGATGTCGGTGCAGAGGTCGAGCTTTCCCGACCTGCCCGCCAGCTCGTCCCTGCCGTTCCTGCCGTTCCTGCCGTCCCCGCCGTCCCCGCCGTCCCCGCCGTCCCCGCCGTCCAGGTCGTCGGTGAGCAAGGCCGGATGGTTGCAGACCTGTTTGAGCGCGGTCAGGGCCGCCAGCACCTTGGTGCGGCGCTGCGCCCCGCTGCCGAAGCCGTCGTCGACGACCTGGTCCAGGACACGGTCGTACGACCGCTGCTGTTCCTCGGTGAGGTCGCAGATCAGGTCGGCGTGGATCTTGGCCGGGAGCGAGCCGGCGACCTGGGCCTTCTTCCGCGCCAGGACGACCGGTTCGATCACCCCGCGCAGTCGGGCCGCGGCGGCGACGGAGCCCTCCGCGATCGGCCGGACGAAACGGCGGCGGAATTGCGTCCTGTTTCCGAACTGGTGCGGTGCGACCAGGTTGAGCAGTGCCCAGAGTTCTTCGAGGTGGTTTTCCACGGGTGTTCCGGTCAGGGCGATCCGGGTGTCGGCCACAAGGGTCCGCGCGGCTTTCGACACCTGGGTACGGGGGTTCTTCAGGACCTGTGCCTCGTCGAATACGGCGGTGATCCACCGCTGTTCCGTCAGGGCGGGGCCGTGGAGGCGCAGGGTCGGGTAGCCGGTGAGGACGACCGTGCCGGCGGCCACCGTCTCCAGTGGGCCGCCGCGCCAGGTCGTCGTCCGGAGGGCGGGGGCGAACCGCTCGATCTCGTGGGCCCAGTTCCCGACCAACGACGTGGGACACACGACCAGTTGGGGGCCTTCCGCGGCCCGTCCGGTGAGGTAGCCGATGGCCTGGAGCGTCTTGCCGAGCCCCATCTCGTCGGCGAGCACCGCGCCGCCGTGCGCGTCGGCGGTCTCCCGCAGCCAGCTCACCCCGCGCACCTGGTACGGCCGTAGCGCGGCGGTGAGTGCGGCGCGCAGTTCGGTGGCTACGGCGCGGGTGTGGCGGAAGACGGCCACGGCGTGGGCCGCGGACGTGACGGCGACACCGGTGGCGTCGGGGACGGCGTGCGCCGCGATCGGGAGGGGCGCGTCGCCGCCCGCGAGCAGTTGCCGCCAGGCAGCCACCGAACGGCCGGGCGCGTCGAGGGGCGTGTCGGCGAGCCGGTCCGGCTCGAGGAGCGCGCAGTCGACGTCGGTCACCTCGAACCCGTCGAGGTCCGGGGTCGGGACGACCAGAGCGATGGCCTCGACGTCATCGGCGGGCGGGGCCGTGGAGACGGCCCCGCCCGACCAGTTCCACAGGGCGAACATGTGCCGGTCGGGCAGATAAGTGGCCTGCACGAAGAAACAACCTCGGGTGCGCTCGAATAAAGAACTGACGCCTGGAAGGTAGGGAACGAAAAGCCTCCTGTCAATTCCATTCCCTCATGAACCAGCGCACCCCCAGAGGAAGTTACAGGGACCACACCACCCCTCACCTGTCAACTAATTCAAGAGAAATAGCGGACCGTTTCATAAATCCGCCGAGGACATATCGAAATCCGTTTTGTCAATTCCCGATCCGGCGGAGTCGTCGCCCGGACGACAGCGGGCGTGTCAGGATGATGATCTGACAGCCACTCACCAAGACGGAGCCTGGCCTCATGACCTCTCCCAGCGGGGACGGCAGTGGCGCCCAGCCACTGATCATCGACACCAGCAAGCCCCACCCGGCGCGGATGTACGACTACTTCCTCGGGGGGAAGGACAACTACCCGGTCGACCGGGACGCCGCCGAGCAGTTCATCAAGGCCGCTCCCGAGGTGCGGGAGGGTGTCCGGGCCAACCGGCGCTTCATGCACCGGGCCGTCCGGCACGTGGTGGAGGAGGGCGGGGTGCGGCAGATCCTCGACATCGGCACCGGGCTGCCCACCGAGCCGAACGTCCACCAGATCGCGCACGCCGTCGCCCCGGACACGCGGATCGTCTACGTCGACAACGACCCGATCGTCAGCACCCACTCGATGGCCCTCATGGAGGGCACCGACACCTCCGTCATCCTGGCCGACCTGCGCGATGCCCGCGCCATCCTCGACCACCCCGAGGTCCGCAAGGCGATCGACTTCGACCAACCGGTGGCCGTACTGCTGGTGGCGGTCGTGCACTTCCTCGCCGACGACGGGGACCCCTACGGCATCGTCGCCACCCTGCGCGACGCGCTGCCGGCCGGTTCCTATCTCGTCCTGTCCCACGCCACGGGTGACGTCCACGAGGACCAGCGCGAGGAGGCGGCGTCCGTCTACAACCGCGCCACCGCCACCCTCAACCTCCGCACCCACGCCCAAGTCCTGGACTTCTTCGGCGACTTCACCCTCGTGGACCCGGGCCTGGTCCGGGTCACGCACTGGCGGCCCGAGGAGACTCCAGACCCGGGCGCCGCACCGATCGGCATCTACGGCGGGGTGGCCCGGAAGGATAGGTAGTGGGCGACCGCTAGTCGCCCACCGTGATCGTTCTGCCCTGTCGGCCCGGCAGTGAGAAGCCCAGCACGGTACTCGTGTCGCGCAGGGCTTCCGGGAGGGCGCCTGCGGCGCCGATGCCCCGGGCGCGTTCGAGGCGTTGGGGGCGGGTCATGGTGAGGCCGAAGTCCTTCGTCAGGTCGGCGCCGTCCAGCAAGTCGCAGAGGAACAGCATGTGTTCGTCCAGCGGCACCTGTTCGGCGCGGACGGCACAGACGCCGTCGATCAGGGCGGTGTGGAGGGCGGTGTCCGGGTGGTGGCGTGTTCTGGTGAGCAGGGTGCCGGGTCTGTGCCGTAGTACGCCTCGCTCGACGAGTGCGCTCGTGTGCAGCGCGAGTGCTTCCCGGCCGCGTTCCCTTAGCCAACGGGTCACCGTGAGGGGGCGAGGGGTGAGGGCGGAGGTACGGGTCCACAGGGCCGCCAGCAGGTCTTCCGCCCAAGTCAGGCCTGCGTGGGGCGTGTTGGGCGTGTTGGGCGTGTTGGGCGACAGCTCTATCTCGCCACGGAGTTGGTAGATGTCGACGCCCAGTTTCCTGGTCTTCCTCGGCCTGACCAACAGCCTTCTCCGCAGGGCCAATTCACCGAGTTCCGCCGCCGCGCAGCCGGCTGCGGTCTGCCGGGAGTTGGGCACCCTGCCGTTCTCGCCGTACGACAGCAGGGCGAACTCCTCGGGCAGGGACAGTCGTTGGAGCGGCGTGGGTCCGAACACGCGGTGCATTCTGCACGGCGGGGCGTTCGTGCGTGGTCCTTCTCCTCTCCCACGGCCGTGACGGTGGAGCCACCTACACCCCCCACCCGGTAGCCCACCCCCTCGTGGCGGTGCCCCGCCGGCGGGATCGTAGATCTCAGAAGGCCAGAGCCAAGGCCGAGGTCAACGGCCCACCGGAAGGAACCCGACATGCCGCACGCCACCGCCGTCTCCCTCGCGAAGAACACCCGCACCGCCCAGCCGTCGGCGGCCGCTCCCCGGCGGACCCCGCGCTCCACGCCCCGCGTGATGCCCCTCTGGCAGGCGATGGCCCACCTGTTCGCCCCGGTCGAGAGTGCGGAGAGCGCCGTACGGCCCTGAACCCGACGTCACTCCCAGTGCACCCGGCGTTCACATCCCCCGCGAAACATGCGGCTCATGAGACGTGTCACCCTCGCCGCGGTCCTCGGCACGGCCGCGCTGCTGGCCACCCCGTTCGCCGCTCAGGCCGCCCCCGGCGGCAGCGCCCACACCGACAGTTACGGTACGAAGGCCGTGTACGCGCCGGAGCAGGACTCCCGGTCGTATCAGAAGGCCCCGGCCGGTTTCACCCCCGTCTTCACCGAGAACGTGTCCCGGCACGGCTCGCGCTCCGCGACCGACAGCGAGGACGGCGACCTGATCCTCGCGCTGTGGAACAAGGCCGAGGCGGAGGGCCAACTCACCGCGAAGGGACGGGAGTTCGGGCCGAAGACGCAGGCCCTCGAAGCCGCGATGAGCACGATCGGCTACGGCAACCTCAGCGCGCGCGGCAAGGCCGAGATCCAGGCCACCGCGACCCGCATGGCGAAGCGGCTGCCGACCCTCTTCGCCTCGATCGCGAAGGACAAGGAGCCCATCGACGTCGTCAGTTCGGGACAGGGACGCGCCGTCGACAGCGCCAACCTCTACGGCGCCGCCCTCGCCCAGAGCGACCCCGACCTCACCTCCCTCATCGGCGCGACCCGTACCGACAAGGACCTCCTCTACTTCCACAAGGCCGCCGGCGGTGCCGCGTACCGCGACTACATCGCCAACGACCAGCGGCTGGCCACCACCCTGACGTCCATCACCGACCAGCCCAGGACCCACCGTGCCGCCCGCGACGTACTGAGGAAGCTCTTCAAGCCCGCGTTCGTGGACCGGATCACGGCGGGCGAGTTCGCGTCGATCGGCACGGACGTCGAGGCCGCCACCGCCGTCTACGACCTCTACGCCATCGCCCCCGCGATGAGCGAGGAGAGCCCGGGCGGCAAGGGCTGGGGCATGGACCGGTACATCTCGGCGCGCGACGCCGACTGGTTCGGGTACGTCTCCGACGCCGAGGACTTCTACGAGAAGGGGCCGGGCTTCGCGGACAGCGACATCACGTACAAGATGGCCGGCGTCCTGCTCGACGACTTCTTCAAGAAGGTCGAGGCCAAGCGCGACGGCACGAGCGACCTGGGCGCGGAACTCCGGTTCACCCACGCCGAGGAGATCATCCCGCTGGCCGCGCTGATGGGCCTGCCGGGGAGCACGAAGGCCGTCACGGTCGAGCAGCCGTACACGTACGCCACGAACCCCTGGCGCGGCGCCGCCGTCGCCCCGCTCGGCTCGAACATCCAGTGGGACGTCTACCGCAAGGGCAGCACCTACCTCGTGCGCATGCTCTACAACGAGAAGGAGACCGCGTTCAAGGCGGGCTGCCGTCCGGTCTCGAAGGGCAGCAAGTTCTACGACCTGAACGAGCTGGAGCGCTGCTTCGGCCGCACGCCCTCCAACGGCTGACCGCCGCCCGCACCGGTACCGGCCGGCTCTACGACGGCTCCGCGCTCCCCCGGGCGCGGGCCGCCGCCGCGAACTCCCGGCCCCGCATCCCGGCCCGCCGGTACGCGGCGATCGCGGCCGGGTTGTCGGCGTCCACCATCAGCGCGGCCCGCCCGTACTCCCGCACCAGCGCGTCGACGACGAACCGCGACACGGCCACACCCAGCCCACGCCCCCGCGCCTCCGGCCGCGTCACGACCCCGGCCATGAAGCCGCACCCGCCCCCGGACCAGGCGTCCCCGGCCACGGCGAGCAACACACCGCCTCGGCCGTAGGCACCGGCCCAGCGGCGGGCTCCGGGGCGGCCGGGTCGGGCGTACGAACCGGGGAACGAGTCCTCGAAGAGCGCCACCGCCTCCCGCTCCCCCTCCGCGTCGAGCCACCCCACGCCCTCCGGGACGACGGACGGCGACTCCGCCGTCTCCATCCACAGGAACCCGGGACCACCGGCGCCCACCAGCCCGGGAATCCCCCGCACCAGCGCGCCGATCAACTCCGCGTCCCCGAACGGACGGTAGCCCGGCCCGACCTCCGCCAGAACCTCGTCCCGTACGAGGACCAGCGCGTCGTCCACCTCCCCGCCGACCGCGATCCGGTCCCGCCCGGACAGCCCGGGACTGACCACGGCGGTCGCCGAGCCTCGCCGGAAGACACGGACACCGGGGCCGGGGCGGCCGTCGGGGCGGAGTTGCGCG
Source organism: Streptomyces hokutonensis (assembly GCF_000376565.1). Taxonomy (GTDB): domain Bacteria; phylum Actinomycetota; class Actinomycetes; order Streptomycetales; family Streptomycetaceae; genus Streptomyces; species Streptomyces hokutonensis. The sequence goes on from NZ_BARG01000125.1 coordinate 27,506, forward strand.
GCCCAGAGCAGATGCCCCGGGTTGTCGGGCAGCAAGTGCGGGGCCCCGACTGGACGACCGGCATGGTCGGGCAGCAACTGCCTACCCTCCACCGGACGACCGGCGTCATCGGGCAACAACTGCCCAGCCCCCACAGGACGACCGCCATCGTCAGCCCTCAACTGCCCACCCTCCACCGG
>NZ_BARG01000124.1 GCF_000376565.1 Streptomyces hokutonensis
CCCCGGCCATCAGCCGGGCCGTTTCGGCGCCGATGCCACCGGTCGAACCGGTGATGAGGGCGACCTTGTCGGAGAGTTCCATGCTGGGTCCTTCCAGGTTTTCCGGCCGCTGAACGCGGCCCGACTGGGTTACCTGACCCACAATTACGCGCAAAAAATGGGTTGTCCAATCCAGAATCTGCTAGCGTTGTCGGTCATGAGCACCGAGACGCGACGGCCCGCGGAGAAGAAGCTGACCCGCAAGGGGCAGGAGACCCGGCGTCGGATCGTGGCCGCGGCGGCACAGTTGATGTACGAGCGGGGCGTCACCGAGGCGACGCTGGAAGACGTCCGGGCCGCCGCCGGCGTGAGCGGCTCGCAGATCTACCACTACTTCGCCGACAAACAGGCGCTGCTCCTGGCCGTGATCGAGCACCAGACCGAGGCCGTTCTGGGCATGCAGGAGTCGCTCTTCGCCGACCTCGACAGCATGGCGGGCCTACGGCGGTGGCGGGACGCCCTGGTCGAGTACCAGCGGCGGCTGCAGTGCCGTGGCGGCTGCCCGATCGGATCGCTGGGCAGCGAGGTCGCCGAGACAAATCCCGAGGCCCGGCTCGCGGTGGCTTCCGGATTCCTGCGCTGGGAAACGGCCATCCGCGACGGGCTGCGGGCCATGCATGCGCGAGGTGAGCTGGACGGCGACCCTGACGACCTCGCACTGGCCACCCTGGCGGCACTTCAGGGGGGTCTCCTGCTCACTCAGATCCAGCGTGAGGTCAGACCGTTGGAGGTGGCGTTGGACTCGATGCTCGATCACATCGAGTCGAGGGTGAAGCGGCCCTGACGGCCGCTGCTGTCCGTGTGGCCGCCGTGCGCCCGCGAGGTACCGCGTGTCATCCCTCGCGCCGAGCTGGTACCTCTGTGCCTGGCTGATGGGGAGAGCGTGGGTCGGGACCTCCTGGGTGGGTCGGGGCGGAGGGGTGTCAGCCATGTGGTCCGGACGCGCGTTCTGTCCGCCGGGGACCTTCCTCCTCCCGCTCCCAAGATCGACGGGCGCCCGGTAATCCTGTCGAAACCCTGTCATCCCTCAAGCGGCTGTTGCCCCTTCCTGTCGACCGTCACTACGGTGCTCATGGAGATTTCACAGGGAAATCCGATGGAAGGGTCTGTCATGCCCCTGCCAGAGCCCCAGACTGCACCGTTTCCGGCTGCGACTGCTTCCCGAACTGCTCCACCTGGCCCCTGATCAGGCCCCCGCTCCGGCCGACCGCGCCTCGCTTGACGCCGCCTTGAAGACAAGATCCCCGCCTTTCCCGCGGCTCAGCCCCATTCGGCCGGGCTTGTCACTGCGTCGCGTGCCACGACATTGGCTGGACCTTCCAGGCCACAGCCCACTCAAGTACCCACACTGCCATCGCACTTCGGCCCGCGACGCGCCCGATACGGGGACAGCCCCCGGCCGCCATGAGCCACCACTTGACCGGCGCCCAGCCGGCTCTCACCCCCCACCAGCCTTCGGGCCGGCCCCGCCCGGAGCGGAAAGAGACATCCATGAACTCCACGGACAGCGAGCCTCTCGACTACCTCGTGATCGGCGGCGGCCCCGCGGGCCTCCAGCTCGGGCAGTTACTCCAGGCGGCCGGACACGGCTACCGGATCCTGGAAAGTGGCCGAGCACCCGGCACCTTCTTCCGTACGTTCCCCCGCCACCGCAAGCTGATCTCCATCAACAAGATTTACAACGGCACCGACGATCCCGAGCTGAATCTCCGGATGGACTGGAACTCCCTGCTGTCCCCGGACGACCGGATGCTGTTCACCCGCTACAGCAAGCGTTACTTCCCGCACGCCGACGATCTGGTGCGTTATCTCGCCGACTTCGCCGAGGCGTTCAAGCTGGACATCGCCTACGACACCCGGGCGGAGCGGATCCGGCGTCACGACGCCGGTTTCACCGTCACCGACCAGCACGGGCAGGAGCATCACGCCCGACGCCTCGTGATGGCCACCGGGCTCACCCGGCCCAACACCCCGGACATTCCCGGGATCGAGACCGCCGAGGACTACTCCGTCGTCTCCGTGGACCCCGAGGACTTCACCGACCGGCGCGTTCTGATCATCGGCAAGGGCAATTCCGCCCTGGAGACCGCTGACAACCTTGTCGAGACAGCCGCGGTCATCCATGTTGCCGGCCCGCACTCCATCCGCATGGCCTGGAACAGCCACTACGTCGGTCATCTCCGCGCGGTCAACAACAACTTCCTCGACACCTACCAACTCAAGTCGCAGAACGCCCTGTTGGACGGAAACGTGCTCTCCGTGGAGAAGGGCCCCGGCGACGGCATGTACCGCGTCCGCTTCAGCTTCTCCCGGGCCGACGAGGTCGTGAAGGAGCTGCGCTACGACCGGGTGATCGTCTGTACCGGATTCCGCTTCGACGCCTCGATGTTCGCCCCGGAGTGTCGTCCCGCCCTGGTCATCGACGACCGCTTCGCCGAACTCTCCACGGCGTACGAGTCGGTGAACGTGCCCGGCCTCTACTTCGCCGGAACGCTCATGCAGCAGCGCGACTTCAAGAAGTCCACCGGTGGCTTCATCCACGGTTTCCGGTACGCCGTACGCGCCCTGAGCCGCATCCTCGACGAACGCCATCACGAACGGCCCTGGCCGCACCGGCAGTTGGAGAGCAGCCCGGCCGCGCTGGCGGACGCCGTGGTGGCCCGGGTCAACCGCAGCTCGGCGCTCTGGCAACAGTTCGGTGTGATCGGGGACTTGATCGTCACGGCGCCCGGCGAACCGGCCGGTTACCACGAGGAGGTGCCGGTCGCGTACGCCCACGAAAGCCAACTCACCGCGAGCGGCGACTCCTTCACCGTCACGCTGGAGTACGGCCCCGACCACGACAAGGTCGACCCCTTCGACATCACCGTGCGCCGTACCGCCCAGAACTCGGTCGACGACGCCTTCGACGCGGCGTACCTCCACCCGGTGATCCGCCACCACGGTGGCGGCGGACTCCTCGGCGTCCATCACATGGCCGAGAACCTGGAGAACCACTGGGACAGCCCGGAGGCTCACCACGCCCCGCTGGCCGCGTTCTTCGCCCGCGAGCTGGGCCGCCGGTCGGCTCCGGCCGGGCGGTGAGTGGCGTGCAGTACACCGTCCACGACTTCGAACTCGCCGCGCGCGCCCAACTCGACCCCGTGTACGCCGACTTCATCGCGGGCGGCGCCCGCGACGAGATCACCGTACGGGCCAACGAGGCGGCGTTCGCACGCCTGCAACTGCTGCCCCGGGTGCTGCGGGGAAGTGCCGAACGAGAGCTGGGCATCACCCTGCTCGGCAGCCGGGCGAGCATGCCGGTGCTGCTGTCCCCGACCGCCTTCCACAAACTGGTCGATCCGGAGGGGGAGTTGGCGACGGCTCGGGCCGCGGCGGCGGCCGGGGCCATCATGATCGTGGCCATGGCGTCCACGGTGGCGGTGGGAGAGATCGCCGACGCGGCCCGCGCGGCGGGTGACGACGTATCGCTGTGGTTCCAGCTCTACATCCAGCCGGACCTGGACATCACCGAGACGCTGGTGAAGCGGGCCACGGACGCCGGGTGCACCGCGCTGGTGGTCACCGTGGACTCCCCGGTGCTGGGCGCGGGCGAACGCAACCGGCGTAACGGCTTCAACGACCTGCCGCCCGGCCTGCGTTGCGAGAACCTCGTCGACCTGCGCGACGGCGAGCGCGGCCACGTACGCCAGATCGCCATGTCCCCGGAGCTGAACTGGGACCACGTCGACTGGCTGCGCCGGACCACCTCCCTGCCGATCCTGCTCAAGGGCGTACTGCATCCCGAGGACGCCCGGATCGCCGTACAGCACGGCGTCGACGGGCTGCTGCTGTCCAACCACGGCGGCCGTCAACTCGACACCGTGCCAGCCACGTTGGAGCTGCTGCCCGAGATCCTCGCGGCCGTCGCGGGCCGCATCCCGGTCGTGCTGGACGGCGGGATCCGGCGCGGCACCGATGCCGTCAAGGCGCTGGCGCTCGGCGCGTCCGCCGTGGGCATCGGCCGGCCCGTGATGTGGGCGCTGGCCGAGGGCGGCGAGAAGGGCGTACGGCGGCTGCTGGAGCTGCTGCGCGACGAACTCGACGACACCCTGGCCCTGTGCGGGGCGTCCGGGCTCGCCGACCTGACGCCAGATCTGGTCCGCGTGCCTACGTGGGGGCCCGCGCCGGGCCCCGCCGTGGCTCCGGGGGCGGACCGACGATTCGGCGGGGTGGTCGCGTGAGTCCCACCGGATGGTTGGTCACCGGCGCGGTGGTGGTCCTGGTCGCCGGTCTGCCGTACTGGCTGCCCAGAATCGTCGTCGCGCTGCGGGTTCGGATCTTCGCCTGGGTGGGCGGCGAGGAGGGGGTCCGGGCTCCGGGCCGCGAGGTGCCCGCCGAGGAGTTCAAGAAGGTGTACGGGCATCCGGCGGCGAACGGCCGCAGCCGGGGCGCCGCGCTGTCCGATCTGTTCTGGTACTGGCTCTCGCCCGGCCCGGAGGTGCACCAGGAGCACCTGGAGCCCGGCCCGCGCTACGACGACGTGGCCCGGACCACGCGGCAGATACTCGCCGGGCTGTCCAGAGAGCAGTGGACGGAGCTGGTCGGCCGCTGCACCCGCCGGGTGCTCGACGAACTCGACGGCCACGCGCGCGTGCACCGGGTCAGACTGCGCGACCTGATGATGCCCGTCTGGGCCGAGGTCTACTACGAGGTGGTCTTCCGGGAACCCTGCCCGCGCCACGTCCGGGACCTGATCACCGGCAACGCGGACGACGTGGTGAGTGCCCTGAAGTGCACCCGCCTCAGGCACATGGACCGGCGGGCCCGACTCACGGACTATCTGCGGACCCGGTTGGCGCACGACCCCCCGCCCGTGCCGCTGCCGTCCTCGCTCACCGCGTCGGAGCAGGCGTACTACCTGCAGGGCACGTTCTTCAACACCGCCGTGGTGCAGATGTCGGAGGCGATGGCCCATCTGCTGCTCGCCCTCGCCACACACCGGCCGGTCCAGGAACGCCTGTTGGCCGGCGAGGAGGACCCGGACTTCCTGGACCGGGTCATCAACGAGACGTTGCAGCACTTTCCGCTGTTCGGAGTGGCCCACCGGATCACCTCCGGAGAGATCTCCCGGGACGGGCGGGACCCCATTCCGACCGGCTCCGTCCTGTTGTTCAACTACCCCGAGTACCAGGGGTCCGGAGGAGACCGGTTCGACCCGGACCGCTGGCTGGAGCCCGACACCAGGCCGTCCGCGTTCATCCCGTTCGGGGTAACTGCCAACCGGCCTTGCCCGGCACGGGGTTTCGCCGTCCTCACCATGCGGGTCGCGGCCGAGGAGGTCCTGCGCCGCTTCCGGCTCGACTCCTCGGTGGAACACACCCGTTCGCTGCCCAGTCGCGGTCCCTGCCTGCTGATCCCGCGCGCCGGGGCCGCGGTCCGCAGGCGATCCCGGCTCGTTGTGATGCGCCTCGCCGATCGCTGGGCTGCCGTCCCCCGCAGCGTCACCCAACTCGTCCTCGGCAGCTACATGGTGTGGGACGCCCGACGCCAGGGCCTGTGCCGGAACTACTTCGCCACGCCCGCCGGCGGCGCCACCGCCGCCTCTGCCACCGTCGGACGTTGAGAGGAGCGCGACCATGACTCCCGTGGAGCTCGCTCCCGCCTTCTTCCTGGCCGTCGTCGTCGTTTTGCTGACGTGCCGTCTGGTCTCACTGGTGGCCGGCCGTTTAGGTCAGCCGCCCGTGGTCGGCGAGATGATCGCCGGGGTGATGCTGGGCCCGTCGCTGTTCGGACTGGTCGCCCCGGGCATTTCCGCCGACGTCTTCCCACCTGAGCTGAAGCCGGTGCTGTACGTGGCCGGCCAGATCGGCCTGGTGACCCTGATGTTCGCCGCAGGCTACGAGTTCAGGGCCCACGCAGGGCGCGGCCTGGCGGGCACTGCCGTCGCGGTCTCCTCGGCCGGCGTGGGGATTCCGCTGGTGCTGGGCGTGGGGTTGACCCTCGTGGCCCATGGCCATGTCGGCATCTTCGTCGGCGGGGTCTCGGTCTGGGTGACGGCCGCGTTCGTCGGTGTCGCCCTGGCGATCACCGCCTTCCCGATGCTGGCCCGGATCATCACCGAACGGGGGCTGGCCGGTTCCCGGTTCGGCTCGCTCGCCCTCGCGTCCGGGGCCACCGACGACGCGGTCGCCTGGATCATGCTCGCCGGGGTGCTGAGCGTGGCCTCCGGCAAGGTGGAGCCCGTCCTGAAGGCCGTCGGCGGCTCCGTACTGTTCGTGGCCGTACTGTTCCTGCTGGGACGCCGCCTGCTGGCCTGGATCGTGACCCGGCCCGGGCTGGGCGCCGACACCAGGATCCTGTTCACCGTCGCCATGCTGTTCTGCGCCGCCTGGTTCACCGACATCATCGGCCTGTACTCCGTGTTCGGGGCGTTCTGCATCGGGATGGCCATGCCACGCGGCGAGGCGTCCGAACGCCTGGTGCGGACCGTCCAGTCCGTGACCCAGGTCGTGTTCGTACCGATGTTCTTCACCTACTCCGGCCTGAATACCCGATTCGACGTGTTCGCCGATCCGTCCGTGACGGCGTTCGGGGCCGCTGCGGTCGTCCTGGCCGTGGTCGGCAAGTTCGGCGGCTGCTGGGCCGCCGCCCGGCTGCGCGGAGAACCCGCTTCGGTGGCCGTCCGGGTCGGTGCCCTCATGAACGCCCGGGGGCTCATGCAACTGATCGCCCTCAACATCGGGTTGGCGGCCGGCATCGTCAGCGAGGAGCTGTTCGCAGCGCTGGTGCTCGTCGCCCTGGTCACCACGGTCATGACCGTTCCGGTGCTGAGCCTGCTGGACCGCCGGGACGCCAGGTCGCGGCCGGCCGAGGAGGCGCACGAGGGCGAGGAACCGGTGGCGACACTGAACTGACCGGGGGATGAGCGCAGTTGTTACGGAAGGCTGACGCAGCCGTCGAACCGCTCCCGTCCCACTCGCCTCATGGACAACTCTGGTCCCGCCCTCCACCGATCGGTGGTCGTGGCGAAGACCCGAGGAGTCGCGTATGAGCAGGCACACCAGGCGAAGGTCTCCGTTACAGGTCAGGCTGACCGTCGCCGGAGCGGGCATTCTCGCCGCCGTGGCAGGCGTGACGGCAGTGACCGTCGCCTCGGCGGACGAGCCGGCGCGCGGGCACAGCACAGCGGGCGGGACGAAGGCCGGTGCGGACCACGCGGTCTTCGTCCAGGGCAACGAACTCGACGGCAACACGATCCACGTCTTCAAGCGCGCACAGGACGGCAGCCTGAGCGCCGCGGGCACCTACGCGACCGGCGGCAAGGGCGGCGACCAGGTCGACGCGCCCACCGACTCGCTCGCCTCCCAGGGCTCGATCGTCTACGACAAACGGTCGAGGCTGCTGCTCGCCGTGAACGCGGGAAGTGGCACCGTGACGTCGTTCCGGGTCGAAGGACAGAAACTGATGAACCGTCAAGTGGTGAGTTCCGGCGGTGACTTCCCCTCCTCCATCGCGGTCTCGGGACGGCTCGCGTACGTCATGAACGCGGGTGGCGCGGGCAGCGTCCAGGGGTTCCGCCTCACCGCCAAGGGCCTGGCACCGCTGAACGACACGCACCGTTCGCTCGGACTGGACAACAAGAAGGTGCCGCTGTTCAGCAGCTCACCCGGCCAGGTCGCGTTCACCCCCGGCGGCCGTGAACTGGTCGTCACCACCAAGTCCACCAACACCCTCGAAGTCTTCCCGATGACGCGCGACGGTCGGCCCGCGCGGCGAGCGGTGGTCAACGACTCGGCCGGTGGCGTGCCGTTCGCGATCACCTTCGACAAGGCCGGCCGGATGCTGGTGGCCGAAGCCAAGGAGTCGACGGTCAGCTCTTACAACGTCCGCGCCGACGGCACCCTCAAGGTCGTCCAAAAGAGCCTGCCCAACGGCCAGGACACGCTGTGCTGGCTGGAGCGCGCGGGCGACTTCTTCTACGGCGGCAACACCGGAAACTCGACCGTCACCGGCTACCGCAGTGACCGCCACGGCAAGTTGGCGCTCACCAATGACGTCGGCGTCGCCACTCCGCCGTCGGCCAAGTCCCAGGGCGTCATCGACCTGGCGGTCACAGACGACGAGAAGTTCCTGTACGTGCAGAACGCGACCTCGGGCACTGTCGACGGCTTCCGCATCGGCCGGAACGGCGCGCTGACCAAGATCGGCACGACCACCGGACTGCCTCCCTTCGCCGAGTCCGGCATGGAGGGCATCACCGCGGTGTAATGAAGCGGCCACCGTGGGCACAGCACCCCGGACGTTCCTTGTCCGGGGTGCTGTGCCCTGTCCGCACGGCACGGCACCTCGGCGGCGAGGCGGTTGCTTAGAACCAGTCCTTCCGTGGATGGTCCCGAGCAACGTCGGCGTGAACAATGTCTGCCTGGGGACCCTCGTCCAGCAGTTCTTGGGCGGTAGGTCCGACAGCAGGCCCAGCACCAGCCGCCCGGCGCGCAAGCGGGGCTCTTACCGGGCGAATCGGCTCGTGATTCGGCCCATGGCCGCCTCGAACGAGATTCGGTGTTGGCCGCCCTCGCGGACCCATCGATGATCCGGCAGGTCAGCGAGCCGATCGCGTCGCTGGAGACAGCTGGCCGATGGCTCGCGATTCAAGCCGATCAGTGGGCAGCAGGTACTGCCTTCGCTTCGCCGTAGTCGACACCGATGACATGGTGTTGGGCAACGTCGCCGTGAGCATGGTGAACCGGCGCCATCGGACCGGCTGGGTGTCGTGCGGGACGGCACTGTCGGCCGGAGCCAGGGCGGTTGCGTCACGGGCCTGCCAGTAGCTGGTTGCTGGGTTTTCGACGAGGTCGGACTGTTCCGGTTGGAGTTGGGCCACCGGGTCAACCATCCGCCTTCCCGCCGAGTGGCCAGAGCCGCTGGCTTTGCCGTACAGGGTACCGAGCGGCAGAAACTGGAGTACGGAGGCGTTCGCTATGACATCGAGCGCCATGCGCGGTTGGCCACGGACCCGAAGCCGTCCTGGCCATGACGAGGACGCGTTCGGATCATTGTGAACAGGTCGGCTTTGGCCCGCGCCTGGGTTGAGCGGCATGAGTCGGCTGCGGTCGGCTCTGCGAGACATCCAGGAAGATCACCAGTGATGCGTCTGTGCCCCATACGAAGCAACTCGCAGCTGAGGGCGTCGTGTTGCGGGACTTCGACAACTCTGGCCAGGAGGGGCTGTAATCGGCGTTGCTGACGCCTACGAGCACCTCGTCAGCGCGAGCTTGGCAGTCATCTGCTCGAAGCCTGAAACGGGCCCGGCTCAGGCAAAGACGAGTGACCGGAATGCATTGCGGACCTGGGTGAGCGGCTCGCGGTCACGGGTGAAGTAGAGCTTGTTGGTGAGCAGAGCCGCCCAGCGGTCCTTGCCGGGGGAGATCCACATGCCCGTGCCTGTGAAGCCGTAGTGGACCCAGACGTCGTCGGTCTTGGGTGTGGTGCCCGGGGCCGGGTGCCAGAACAGGCCACGGGGCGGGGTGAGCTCACCTGTGTGGACCTGCAGGGATTCCTTGATCCAGGAGACGCCGAATCGGGGTGACTCGCTCACCTGGGCTGGGGCGAGAAGATAGCGCAGGAACGTGGCGAGGTCGTCGAGGACGGAGAAGGCGCCCGCGATACCGCAGACCCCGCCGAGCAAGCGGGCGGAGAAGTCGTGTGCGGACCCCTTGAGGTGGGTCTTCGTGTTGTCGTCGAGTTCGGTTGGTGCACAGCGGGCGGCTGCGTCGGCGGGCAACGGACCGAAGCGGGTCTGCGTCATGCCGAGGGGTTGCCACACGCGGTCGGCTGCGAGTACGTCGAGGCTCTGGCAGGCGAGGTACTCGGCGAGGTACCCCAGGATGAGGGCGGCGCGGTCGGTGTACTCCACGGCCTCGCCGGGCGGCCGGTGCAGGGCTTCGCGCAGGACGCCGTCTCGGACGTCCTGGGGATCGGTGCCGTAGAGGTTCCTGAGGTTGGCCCGGAGGGGGGCGCCGGCGGTGTGGGTGAGGAGGTGACGTGCGGTCACCTGACCCAAAGGACGTCCGCTCACCTCGGACCAGAAGTCGCCCAGCGGTGTGTCGAGTTGGAGCTTTCCGTCCTCGACGAGACAGCCGATGGTCGACCACACAGCGAGGATCTTGGTGAGGCTGGCAACGTCGAAGACGGTGTCGTGCCGCATCGGTTCGTCCGGCTGATCGGGATCCAGGACGCCTGCGGTGCCGCTGGCCATGATCCCGTGGCTGTTGCCCATCGCCCAGACAGCACCGGGGTAGACCCTGTCGCGGACCCCGTCGTGGAGGAGCTGGTGGATGGGGTCGGTGTCGAGGTCGAGCGCCATGGTCTCCCGATCGATCGTGGGCCGTGTGATGTCCCGTGGGTCAGCGTAGTGAGGCGCTGGTACGGATCTGACTGCGGCGCGGGCAAGTCAGATGAGCTGTTTGCCCAGGTCGGTGAGGGCGGCTGCAGTAGCGGTGAGGGGATAGCGAGCCGCGTTCGCGCGGCCTGCGGCCTGGAGTGCCGGGAGCAGGCCAGGTGTGGTGCGGAGCCGGGTGAGGTCATGAGCGAGGACCGTCGGGTTGGTGAAGTCGGTGCTGTGGCCACTCGCGGCAAGGACGTCGCTCAGTCCGGGGACGGGCTGGTAGATGACCGGCAGTCCGCAGGCTTGGGCTTCGAGGGCGACGAGCCCCATGGCTTCGAGCGTGGTCGACGGCATGACTAGGGCGTCGTGGTCGGCGAAGGTGTTCCACAGTTGCGGGCGGTTCAGCCAGCCGAGATACCGGACGTGGACCTTGAGCAGACGCAGGAGCGGGGTCAAGGTGCGGAACTGGTGGGGCGGTGCGGCGATGCTCAGTTCGACTGCCTCGATCGCGGGCAATGCGCGCAGGAGGGTCTCCATGCCCTTCTCGGAGGTGAGGCGACCGGCGTAGAGCAGGCGTAAATGTCCGGCTGGACGCCTCCCGGGACGCGGTGGCGGCTCGGTGAGCAGGTGGTCGGGGATGCCCCACGGGATGTTCGTGATCTTCCGTCGATTGGTGGTCGGTACGAGCTTCAGCAGTCGATCGGCCATGGCGCCGGTGGGGACGACGATGGTGTCGGCGGCGCGGGTGCTCTCCCGCAGGACTCGGAGTTGGTCGTTTCGGGCTTCGGCGAAGAGCAGGTCGGTGCCGTGGACGAGTGCGATGCGTGGGCGGGTGGGCAGCGCGCGGATCAGGGCCGGTGTGCCGCCGAAGGTGAGGTGCTGGAGGTGGAGCACATCGATGTCCGCCGGGTCGATGAGCTGGGACAAAGCCCTGCGCAGAGCGTTGACGTACAGGGCGAACGGCGGCCCGGACAGGCACTTGCCCGGCACGTCCATCAACTCCAGTCCCGCAGGCAGACGTGGTGGACGAGGCCGCGGGGCGAGCATGAAAGCGCGGGCAGGGAGGAGAGGGTTCTCGCCGGTATAGAGGTCGAGGAAGAGCTCGACACTTCCGCCGGCGCTGCCGAAGGGCAGGTCGAGGGCGGTCGCGATCAGCGGGCTCATGTCGTACCTCCGGCGAGCTCTTCGTAGAGGCGGGAGATGTCGATGCCTGCGGTCGCGGTGTATTTGAGGCCGTGCAGTTGGTAGCTGGCCGGTGTGCCGAGGCAGTGGAGGAAGACGAGCTTGCCGAAGGTCATCCGGGGACGGACCCGGACGGGTCTGGCGGCGCGGATCTCCAAGGTCCAGTGGATGGCGTGGCCTTGGTGACCGAGTGGGGCGGAGACGTGGACCCAGATGCCGAGCGCGCCGATGGTGCGGTCGCCGTTGAGGAACTGGGCGTACGTCTCTGATCCGGTTCGTTCGTGGGTGACGCCGAGGTAGAGCACCCCGGGCTCCAGGACCAGCCCGGACGCGGGGATGGTGGTCTCGGAGTACGGGGTGGGGGTCGCGGCGTCCAGGTCGGTGTCGCAGATGCGCAGGGTGTCGCCGAGGCGCCAGTCGTAGGCGTTGGGGGAGAGGCGGGCTGGTTCGTACGGCTCGATGGTGATCTCACCCGCGGCTCGGGCGGCGGCGATGCCGGGTCCGGTGAGGATCACGAGGCCACCGTCCGAAGTTTTGTCACGTCGCGCCAGTAGCCGGAGGGCTGCGGACCGTCTGCTGCCTGGTACTTGCCGCGGTACAGGGCGATCGGTCCGACGGAAGCGAAGAACATGATCTGTCCGATCCTCATGCCCGCATAGATGCGCAGGGGGCGGATCGGTGTGAGCATCAGGGTCCACTGGCCGTGGAAGCCGATGTCTCCGATGGGGGCGGTGATCTCGACGAACAGGCCGAGTCGCCCGACCGAGGAACGGCCGAACAGCAGCGGGACGAGAGTGTCGGAGCCGACCTCTTCGAGGGTGTGACCCAGGTACAACTCGCCGGGCTGGAGGACGTATCCGTCCGGGCCGATCGTGAACTCACCGGTGGGGTTGGGCTGATGGGCGTCCAGGACGTCGGCGGTGTAGGTGAGCAGAGTGGGGCCGAGTCGGACGTTGTAGCTGTTCGGGTTGACCTGGTCGGGGACGAAGGGGGCGATGCGGAGGCGGCCGTCCTGGGCGGCTGCGGTGATCTCGGGGCCCGTGAGAATCATCGAGTGCCTCCGTGGGCCGGCGCGGTAAGGACGTGCTTGACGGCTTGGCTGAGCAGCAGCCCTGCGGCGTGGGTGCGGCCGGCGAGGCAGGTGCCGGCGAGGTAGTCGGTGGTCAATACGCTGGTGATGCCGTCCGGTAGGGGATCCGGTGCGGTCACGAGTGGGCCGGCCTGTTCGGTGAGATGGGCCAGCAGGCCATCAAGGTTCTTGCGGAAGTCCTCCGGGATGTTCGCGTGGACCAGTTGGTTGTCGAAGGGCTCGATGGCGAGCAGGTCCCCCAGGGTGAGGGTGTCGCCGAGCGGGGCGGGACGCAGCACCGTTTCGTTGAGGATGACCGCGTCGATGCCGAGTCCTGTGCGAAGGCGTGCTGCGAGGTCGACGAGCAGGTCGTGGCGATCGGGAGTCCGGTGTCGATACGCCCCGGTCACGGGGCCGAGGACGGCGGTCAGTTGCCGCCTGAGTCTGCTGATCTTTGCTTCCAGCGGCGCTAGTTCGGCCGGGACACGGGCCGGAGCACGGTCCGAGAAGCGAGTGGTGGCGGCGCCCCAGCCTTGTCCGACGGGTGTGGCGATGGCGTATCCGTCGGCGAGTTCGCGGCCCTTGACGATGAGGGTGTCTCGGGCGCGGACAGGACCGTATTGGGCGCTGTGGCAGTGCCCGGCGAAGATCACGTCGAGGAAGGGGCAGGCGGCTGCCAGCTTGAGGTCCTCGTCGAAGCCGGAGTGGCTGAGCAGGATCCAGTCGTCGACTTCGTGGTGGTGGGTGCGCGTCACCTCGCGCAGGGCTTGGACGGGGTCGGTCACGCGGTGATCGGTCCGATGCTCGGCAGGGATGGCGTTGAACGCCTGCTGTCCGATCACGGCCGTGATCGCGACCTGTCGTCCTGCGATGCGGGTGGTGTGCAGGCGGCGGAAAAGCGCTTGGCCGGTGGCGTCGACGGCGTTGGCGCAGACGGTGAGTCGGTGCAGGTCGGGTTCGAAGTGGTGGGGCCAGCCGTGGTTGCCGGGTGCGAGTACGTCGTAGAGCTTGAGCAGGATGTCGCGTTCGACGGTGCCGTGGGCGAGGCGGTAGTAGCCGCTGCCCTCGAAGAAGTCTCCGCAGTCCACGACGAGTGACGTAGGGCGGAGGGCATGGAGATGGGCCAGGAAGGGAGCGGTGTTGTCGAAGGAGGAGTGCACGTCCGTGGTGGCCACGATCTGCCGCACGGTGCGATGACGCGTCATGGAGTGACCTCGCAGATGTCGGCACCGAGGGCGCGCAGCTTGCCGGGAAGGTCGGCGTGACCGCGGCGGAGCTGGTCGAGGCCGCCGACGGTGGTGACGCCTTGGGCGGTGAGGCCGGCGACCATGAGAGCGGAGCCGGTACGGATGTCGGTGGCCTCCACGCCTGTCCCAGTGAGCTGTTGGGGTCCGGTCAGGCGGCACTCGGTGGGGGAGAGCTCCTCGAAGTCGGCTCCGAGGCGGGCCAGTTGGGGCAGCAGGTTGCTGTGGCGGCCGGGGTTTATGGCGTCGGCGAACAGGTGGGTGCCGGGAAGGCTGAGGGCGAGTGCCATCAGGGGTGGTTCGAAGTCGGCGTCCAGCCCGCCGGGGCTGAGGGACGCGATGGCCCGCAGACCACGACTCGTCGGTCGCGCGTCTCGGGTACGGACGGAGAGAATGCCGGCGTCGGCGCCGGCAGGGATGCCCAGCCGTCGGAGGGCAGCGATGAGCGGGTTTACGTCCCTGCCGTGCACGCCCTCGATGCGGGCTGTACCGCGGGTCGCCGCGATCGCGCACGCCAGTGTGCCTGCCTCGATCTTGTCGCCGGGAACTTCCCAGGCGATGCCGTCGATCAGGCCCGAGGACGGTGGCGTGAGGGTGAGGAGGCGCTCGCTCGTCCGGGTTTCCCAGCCCACTGTCTCCAGGGCGTCGAGCACGCACAGGACCTCCGGGGAGAGGTTGGGCTCGCCCAGTCGTAACGGGCGGCTGGTCGTGACTGCCCGGAGTACGGCGGCCACGGTCGCCCCGCGCGAACGGAACGGCAACACCAGCGAGACGGTGCCGGTGCGCGGCGTGACGGCTTCGACGCGGTAGCCGGAGTCGTCGACTGCTGTGCGGTCGCCGAACGCCTCGTACACCGTGAAGTGCAGTTCCATTCCACGTGCGCCGATTCGACAGCCTCCCGGCCACGGCAGCCGGGCCTCCCCGTGTCGGGCCAGTAGGGCGGGCACCAGGTAGTAGGAGGCACGGATGTGGGCAGCTTGGGGAAGCTCGGCGTGCGTACGTCGGCTCTGGGTCGGCAGGATCACCACAGCGCTCGGCTCCCCTACAGGCTGCGCTACGTGCCAACCCGCCTGCTGCAGCAGCGCGAGCATGATCTGCACGTCTGTGTTGGCCGGGACGTTGGTCAGCCGCACCGGGCGACCGAGCGCTGCCGCGGCGGCCAGCAACGGCAGGGCGGCGTTCTTGGAGCCGTCGACGGTGACGGTGCCGGCGAGCGGAGGTCCGGGGCGTACAGCGATCACCTCTGCGGCCCGGGTTGGGGTGGAGGCGGTGGTTGTCACAGTCAACTCCTCTGCAGAGGAAGGGAGATGGCGTTTTTCTGGTTCGAGCCGGAGGACAGGTCGATCTCGGCCCAGCACCGCTTGCCCGTCGGCGTCGGCTCGGCGCCGTACCGGTCGGCCAGAGCTGCGACGAGGAACAGACCGCGGCCGTTCTCGCTGCACTCGTCCGGGAAACCGAGCTGGGGCAGCGCGGGGCTGGAGTCGCTGACCTCTACGCGTAGGACGGCTTCTACGAGCCGCACGGTCATCGAGATCTGGCCGGGGCCGGCGTGGCGGACCGCGTTGGTGACCAACTCGCTGATCAGCAGCTCGACGGTGTGCATCAGCTCGTCGTCCAGCTCCGCCTCCCAGCCTGTTATCGCGTTCATCGCCTGGTGCCGGACGGTGGTGACCGCGGTTGGTGTGGTGGGTACGGACAGGGTGAGCTGGTGCGCTGCCATGAGCGGCCTCCCGGGGTAGGTGCGGCCACATCACGCAACCAGCCGGTGGCGGTGGGTGGTTAGCCCAGGTGCCGGCGCTGCATCGGTTATGCAGGAGCTGCATGACGGTGAAGTGCGCCTGATCTACGCTCGGTTGGGCAGGCAGGATCGGCGACGGCGGAAGGGGCCGTGGCAGATGCCCGAAGGACATGGCGAAGCGAGACGGATCGGCGAAGTGATCCGTCAGGCACGGGTGTTACAGCGGCGCTCGCAGAAGGACGTCGCCGCCGTGCTGGGCTACCACCAGTCCAAGGTGAGCCGCCTGGAGAGCGGACGCGGCACGGAGGACATTCGCGTCCTGCGCGCTGTTGCTCAGGAACTCAAGATTCCGCCCCAGCAGTTGGGTCTTGCTGCGGCCCCTGATCCCTCTACCGCCGACCCCGAAACCGAAGACATGCACCGCCGCACTTTCCTTGCCGCGAGCATCGCCGCACTCGCGACCCCGGCCACTTCGGCCGCCGCCCACGACGACCTCGTACAAGCGCTCCTGCCGGGCCTGTACCCGGCGAGCACCGGCGCCCCCTTGGCCACGGCAGTACTCCGTGAGCAGGTCGGCGCGGCCCGCAGGCTCTTCTACACCTGCGACTACACGGAACTCGAACGCACCCTGCCCGGGCTGATCGCCAACCTGCGGCTCGCCTCCAGTGCCGCGACGGACAGCGACACGTTGTCCGCGCTTCTGGCCACCGCGTACCAGACCTCGACCAGCCTGCTGCTCAAACAGCACGACCAGGGCAACGCCTGGCTCGCGGTCGGCCGCGCGATGGCCGAGGCCGAACGCTCCGGCGACCCAGTGGTCCTCGCCTCCAGTGTCCGCGTGCAGGCCCACGTCCTGGCCCGCGAGAAGCACACCGCCCAGGCCGTCACCCTCGTCCGGCACACAGCCGACCAACTCGTCGGCTCCTACGACCGTCGCTCCCCCAAATACCTTGCCGCAGTGGGGCTGCTGTTGCTGCGCGGGGTGACCGCGGCCAGCGGCGGAGGCGACCGCGCGGCAACCGAGGAGTTTCTCGCCGAGGCCAAAGAAGTGGCCCGGTACGTCTCCCTCGACCGTCCCGACGCCTGGGCCAACTTCAGCCCCACCAACGTCGCCCTCCACGAGCTCAGCTCCCTGGTGGCCTTCGGCGACGCGGGCCTCGCCCTGCAAGCGGCCCGGCCCCTCATGCGCCGGCACATCCCCGTCCCCGAACGCCGAGCGGCCCTGTGGGTGGAGACGGCCCGCGCCTACAGCCAGCAGGGCCGCCTCTCCGACGGCTACCAGGCCCTGCGGATCGCCGAGACCTGCGCCGCCCAGGACGTCCGCCGCCCCGCCGTGCGCGACCTGGTCGCCGACATGGCCTCCCGCGACCGCCGTCGTACGCTGCCCGAACTGCACCACTTCAGCCGCCAACTGGGAGTCCCCGCGTGACCGAGCCGAACACCCCGGACAAGAAGCCCTTCCTGTACGTCGTCGTGTGCGCGTGCGGAATCGCCGGCGACGTCGGCAAGCTGATCACCGCAGCGCAGGAACGGCATTGGGACGTCGGTGTCGTCGCCACCCCGCAGGGCTTGGGCTTCCTCGATGTCGAGGCGATCGAGACCCAGACCGGCTACCCGATCCGCTCCGCCTGGCGCACGCCCGGCGAGGCCCGCCCTCTGCCACCCGCGGATGCGATCGCCGTTGTGCCGGCCACGTTCAACACGGTCAACAAATGGGCCGCTGGGATCTCCGACACTCTCGCCCTGGGCATCCTGTGCGAGGCGTACGGCATGGGTATCCCCACCGCCGTACTGCCGTACCTGAACGCGGCACAGTCCGCCCACCCCGCTTACCAGCAGAGCCTGGCACGGCTGCGGGGGATGGGAGTGCTGGTCGGTTCGTACGAACCACACAAGCCCAAAGCGGGCGGTGGCGCCGACCGCTTCCAGTGGGAGGAAGCGTTGGACCTCTTGGCCCCTGAGCCGTCGGCACGGACGTGATCGGCGGCGTTGCAGGCGTCATTGGTGCTGTCAGGCCAACTGGAACTCTGCGTGGGGTGTTGCCCGCGCCCATACGGCCTCGAAGGCCGACTCGCAGAGCTTCGTGACCGCAGGGTCGTCGGTGAGTTCCACCTGCATGTTCTCGCCTTCGCCGTCGAAGTGGTTGACGAGGACGAGGTTGGAGTCGAAGAGCCAGAAGTCCTTGCCCGGGAGTGCGAGGTCCGTGGCGTTTCGCCTGGAGAGCCAGCGGACGTGCTCCCCGGCGGCGATGTTGAGTCCGTCCGTCACGTTGTACTCGAAACGGATGTACTCGCTGACGGGAGTCGAGACGACGCGGGCCCGGCGGACCTTGACGCTTCGCGAGGTCGCCTCGGTGACGATGGCGTGCCAGTCGCTCCAGCGCTCGGCCGGGTCGAGCGTGATGCCGGCCTTCCAGTCGATGAAGGCCGGGTCCGACTTCATGTAGGCGTCGCGCATCTCAAGGTGGACGGCCGTCCGCTGGCAGTCGCGGAACAGCTCCTCAAACGTCGGGGTCCTCGTCAACCTTCTTCACCTCCAGGAAGAACTGCACGACGCACTGGCGGATCTTCGCTACCTACTCGTGGCCGGGGATGTCCATCTGCCCGAGGCGCTCGATGTCCTCCACCTTCAGCCCCTGCACGAGGTAGCTGTCCTTCTCCTCGTCGAGGTAGATGGTGGGGGAGCCGCCACTGGGACTCTCCGGGTCCTTACCGAGCTTGCGCAGGGCCATGATGTCCTCCTCGGATGCCGGTAACGATCTCTGTGCCAGAGCTTGCCCGTGGGTGCGCCGTGGAGCCAGGAACTTGCCGAAACTTGCCAGGCATACGGGAGTTGACCTTACGCGGTCGGCATCAGAGCGACGGGGAGTGGACCGGCGGCAGCAGCCTCAGGTGGCCATGTACGCGACTCTCGCGTCCACAGCCACTCAGGGGTGGGCCGGATTCGAGTGCTGTGCTCTCTTCCTTAAGCCCGTGGGGAGAGATGTCGTCCTAGGTTGGGTAGCGGCTGAAATCGCACGTCGATGGACGCGTGCGGATCGCTTTGGTGAATCACCAGTTGCGCTTTGCCTCGGTGGGTGACAACCGGGCAGCCCGTCGGCTGCGGGCCGTGGCGATGACCGGCACCGTCGCCCTGTGCGCGCCCCTGCCGAGAGCCGCTACGGCCTGCGCCCCAGCATGTTCATGACGGTCATGGTGAGCACTGTTTCGCCGTGCTGGTTGAGGACCTCGACCTGGGTGTGCACGATGCCCCGATCGGGCTTGGAACGGGAGATGCGGGTGTGGGTGATTGTGGCCCGCACGGAGAGGGTGTCACCTGGTCGCACTGGCCGCTGCCAGCGGAGTTCGTCGACACCGGGGGATGCGAGCGAGGCGACCTTGCTGAGGTAGTGGTCGGCGTACAGGCGCATCATGACGGCGGTGGTGTGCCAGCCGCTGGCGATCAGCCCCTGGAACGGTCCGGCCTGCGCCGCCACGGGATCGGTGTGGAAGCTCTGGGTGTCGAAGCGCCGGGCAAAGTCGAGGATGTCCTGTTCGGTGAGGGTGCTGCTGCCGAAGACGTGCACGGCGCCCGGCACGTAGTCCTCGAAGTAGCGGTCCTCGATGGGGTGGGTGAAGTTGTCGGTGGGGGCAGGGACGGTCGTCGGCATGGACGCCCTCTCACTCGGTTCCCCGCCGAACTCGGCGAGGCGTGGTGGACGATGGGGCGTACGGTAACGGACGGCTGCCGGCCCGAACGCACGGAATGATCCAGGATCGGCCAAGGCAGCCGTGCTGCCCTGAGCTGTCTGCTGGCCCGTCGCATGGTCACGGTCGAGGGGCCACCAACACATCAACGACATAGGTCTCGGCCACCAGTTCGTCAGGGAAATCCCCCCGCGGTCGCCTGCGCTCCTCGGTGAGGATGGCCCGGTTCGCAGTCTGGCCGAGAACCAGGAACGCCGAGCCGTTGCTGATGGCGAGGCGGGTGGCAAGGGTGTCGGTCCGATGCCAGCGGATCTGTCGGCGCACAACCAGCAGTCCGGTCAACTCCGCGAGCCGGATGGCCTCGCCGTCGTCGGGGCGCGCCGCGGAGCGAGCGGGAACCCCGCAGTGGTGTGTGATGCGTTCATGCTGGGCGCGGATCCATGGCACATCGAAGGCGGTGGTGTTCCATCAGATCGCGAGCACCCCGCCCGTGCGCAGGACCCGCAGGGCCTTCGGGACGGAGCGGCCGGTGTCGGTCCACTGCCAGGACTGCGCGTAGGTGACGAGGTCGTGCGAGGCATCGGCGAGTGGCAGGGCATTGCCGTCTCCTCGGAGGATCGGCACATCCGGGAGCACCCGGCGAAACTCGGCGGCCATCGCGTCACCAGGCTCGACGGCGACCACATCGGCACCCCGCTCCCGCAACAGGGAGGTCGCGATTCCGGTGCCCGCGCCGACGTCGGCGACGCGGGCACCTGCCAGGGGACGGCTCAGGGACTCCTCGACAAAGTCGAAAAGCGCGGGCGGATACGAAGGGCGGCTTGCCTCGTACTGAGCAGCGGCCGACAGGTCGTACGCCCCGTTTGCCTCGGTCGACGGGCGAACGTCCGGCGGCTTCCCCGCCTCCGGGGGCCTTTGTGATCGACCCGTCGATGGCGATCTGCTCCAGCACGAGACCGACGATTCGGTCGTAGGCGTTCAGGACGATCTCCCTGAGCTGGGCGAAGGCGCCGAGCCGGATCCACTCGTCGCGACGGCCTCGGATCGTGGTGGCTGAGCAGGTGGAATCGGCGATGGCTTGGTAGGAGCAGGCGAAACGCAGCACCTGCAGCAGTTTGTCGAAGACGATCCGGTCGCTGACCCGGCGGCGGTGGCAGCCCAGCGGGTGGGCCGGATCGTAGACCGGCCGCACCGGCAGCAGGGTCGCGAATTGGTCCCAAAGCGGTTAGGTCAGCCATGAGGGAAGCGCAGGCACAGGTTTCCCAGTGATCACAGAGCGCCGTCATGCAGTTCCATGAGGATGTCGGCGCGGGCGTAGTAGTCGGCCACGGGGAGACGGTCGCGGGTGATCCTGCCGAACCCAGCGTCCTCGTAGAGGTGAACGGCGGGGGCCAGCATGCTGTTCGTGCCGAGGAACAACCGGGTCCCATCGAGTGCCCGGGCGCGGTCGATCGCTGCGGCTATGAGTTGGCGGCCGATGCCGCGTCCTTGTGCGGCGGGAGCCACGGCCATCTTCGCCAACTCGAACACGGCGTCCGGATAGGCCAGAAGTGCGACGCACCCAACTACAGTGCCGCTGCCCGGCTCGCGCGCCATGAGTACGTCGCCGCCCGGGCCCACGATGCGGCCGAACGGATCTCCGAGCACGGCCAGGTCCTCTTCCTGCAGCGTGAACAGACGCGAGATCCACTCCTCGTTCAGCGCGTAGAACGCGTCTGCGTCACTCTGTGAGCCGATCGAGGAGATCATGGTTGGGGCAGAGGTGTGCGGCATGCGAAGGGTTCCCTTTCCGGTGTGGCTTTCCGTAGCCTCCGACTTCACTCACCCATGTGTCCAATACACACCTTGGCCTCTATCAATAAGCTCAAACTATGGATCAGCGAATCGAGCTCCGTCATCTGCGGTACTTTGTGGCTGTGGCTGAGGAACTGCACTTCGGCCGCGCCGCCCAGCGGCTGCACATCGCTCAGCCCGCCCTGTCCCAGCAGATCAGGCAGCTTGAGAAGATCGTCGGCGTCGAGCTGTTCCGGCGGACCTCTCGAAGTGTTCGACTCACAGAGGCGGGAGCGGCGTTCCAGCCAAGGGCCCGGAACCTTCTGGGCCGTCTGGCGGCCGACCTCGACGAGGCCGGGCGCGTCGGCCGAGGTGAGGCCGGGCGTCTGGACGTCGCCTTCATCACCTCCGCCACGGCGATCGTCAGCGAACACCTCCGTGCCTTCTCCTGCCGCCGCCCGGACGTCCAGGTCAAACTTCACGACGGTTTCACCACCGATGTCCTGGCGGCCCTGGAGCGGGGTACGGCCGACGTCGGGATCGTGCGGGACGCCGAGGAGCGCGACGCCATCGAACTTTCTCTACTGGCATCGGAACGGTTCGTCGCCGTCATCCCCACAGAGCACCCCGCCGCAAGGGGTGACCGCGTGGAAGCAGGGGCGCTGGCCGCTGACCCGCTGATCCTGTTCCCGCGTTCAGCAGGAACTCACGCGTTCGACTTGAACACGCAGCCGTTGAGAAACGCCGGCATCGACGTCCAGGTCGCGCAGGAGTGCTCGAACTGGCACACCATCATCATGTTCGTCGCGGCCGGCCTCGGCGTCAGCATCGCCCCCTACAGCGTCACGACGCTGCTCCCAGCAGGCGCCCGCAGGCTCGAACTCGACGGGCCTCCTACCGTGAGCCGGATCTTGATGGCCACCCGCCGAGGAGACGACCGTCCTCTTCTACAAGCCTTCATCGCAGCATCTGAGTCCAGACAGGCCATTGCCACGACCGGACGATGAGCGTGCGCTGACTTGGAGCGAGCACCTCCAAGCAAGGGCCAATCGAAGGCGTATCGTGCGCAGCCTCATCCGCCGTGCCTGGAGCACCCACCGCTGCAACAACAGCCCAAGCCGACGCCCCCGAAACCGCCCCTATCCGTGCAGCCTCCAAGTCACTCGGATACGGCTTGTGTTCACTCACCCGAACACATCACCAGATCAACTCAAGACTCACGAACCGCCCGCTCAAAGGTCGATGACGACCTTGCCCTTCACGCGTCGGCCGGCCTGGAGCTCGACGGCCCGGCGGATCTCCTCGATCGCGAAACTCGCCTCGACGGGCACGCGGAGTCGACCCGTCACAACCAGGCGCGCGATCTCTTCCAGGGTGCCGGGAGCCGCGTTCGCGCCGTTGGCCGCTGTGACGCCGTCGATCTGTGCTGCGATGGTGCAGATCCGCTTGTCCGGGACGCCGAGTTCCCGTGCGACGTGCACGGTCTCCTCTCCGTGCAGGTCCATGGCGGCGGTGACGCCGTCGGGAGCGAGGGCACGGACCCGGTCGGCCAGGCCGTCGCCGTAGGCGACCGGTTCGGCTCCGAGTTCGCGCAGGTAGTCAGCCGAGGACGGCGATCCCGTCCCGATCACGCGCGCTCCGGCGATCCGGGCGAGCTGGACGGCGAACACCCCGACCCCGCCTCCGGCGCCGCCGATCAGCACGGTGTCGTCCGGACCGGGGTTGATCGCGGCGAGGGCGGCGGATGCCGTGCGGCCCGCGATCGTGAGGGTGGCGGCGATGCGGTCGTCGACGCCGTCGGGCGTGTGGTGGACCTCGTTCGCCGCGGTGTCCCCGGATGAGTCGACCACCACGAAGTCGGCGACCGCGCGGGACAGGGCGCCCCCGAAGACCCGGTCGCCGGACGTGAAGCCGCTCACCCCGTCGCCGACCTGGTCGACCACTCCCGCGTAGTCGGTCCCGAAGCCGGACGGGACGGTCAGGCCGAAGCGGGCGGCGGTGTCCGCGTCGGCGGTCATGAACCAGTCCATCGGATTCAGACCGGCCGCGGTGACCCGCACGCGGACCTGTCCCGGGCCGGCCTGCGGTGCGGGAACCTCGCGGACGTCAAGGACGTCGGGGCCGCCGAACGCATCGAGCTGGACCGCCCTGCTGCGACCCGTCGGCATCTGATTGCTCTGTTCCTGCATGTTCCTCTGTCTCCTTGGACCTGCGTACGCGGTGGACGCGCGGACGCACTAAAACGGACTATGCTCCGTTTACATGGATGACCGTAACATAAGCGGATCGCGTTCCGTTTCGTCTGGCGCGGAGATGCGCGCGCCACGGGCGGACGCGGCCCGCAATCGTGACCAGCTGCTCGCTGTGGCGACTCGCGTGTTCGCCTCGGCGGACGCCGAGCCGTCGATGCGCGCGATCGCCCGTGAGGCCGGAGTCGGCATCGCCACGCTCTACCGGCACTTCCCTACCCGCGAATCACTGGTCGACGCGGTCTATCGGGACCAGGTCGGGCGGCTGACGACCGGCGCCCACGAGCTGCTCGGTCGGCTGGCCCCGGCTGCGGCAATGCGGCGCTGGATGGACTTGTTCGGGGACTGGATCGCGACCAAGAACGGCATGCTCGACACGCTGCTCGCGATGATTGAGTCGGGTGAGATCGCCCATGTGCAGACTCGGACCGAGCTCCTGACGGCCATCACCAGGATGCTCGACGCCGGCCGCGCGGCGGGCGACCTCCGCTCCGACGTCACCGCCGAAGACATCGCCGCCGCCCTCATCGGCATCTTCACCGTGGCCCCCCGACCCGAGCGCGAAGCGCAGGCCGACCGCTTGCTGAACCTCCTGATGGACGGCCTCCGGGCCACGGACCGGCCGGACTGAGCGCGGATCGAGGCCGACGCATCCGGGCTCTGCCCGACTGGCGCCAGGCGGCTGCTGACCGCCGAATACTGCTGGTCGTCGGTGAGGAGCTCGGTCAGCTGGGCGTCCACCAGTCGTACCTGCTCGGTGAACGGCTGCAAGGTGGCGGCGACGTCCGTAAGTTACTCGTCCTTGTCCTCGTCGGTGACGACCAGCTTGAGGTTCTGGTCGATGATGTGCATGTGCAGCCCTTGGAGCACACGGCGCAGCTGGGCGGCGACACGGTTGCCGCAACTGGCGACGGAGGCGGGCTTGTCGCGCCACTCCGCGTAGAGGAAGCCGAGGGCGTTCTTCAGAACCGCGGGGTGGCCCCAGCTGTACTGCGGGAAGACGAGGAGAGACCCGTCGTAGCCGCTGGCCGTCCGGCTCCAGCGGCGCGTGTGTTCGTGCTCGCACTGACCAAGGGCGGGTTGCGCGACTCGTCCAGGAACGGCAGTGCTACCTCGGCGAGGTCCACGGGCCGTCGACGTTCTGAGGCTGATCATCGGCGTCGCCCCGATCTCCACCGTGGACACCGGCGGCCGACCAGCCCGAAGCTCGCGCAGACCAGCCCCATGATCCACAACGTCGCAATGCGCACCACTCATTCATGGTCCAGAGGCCGAACTGCGCGCCTCCGCACGGGTGATCGCGGGACGGTACGGCCGTGGGGACGGCTCCCGGTGCCGGTGCCATGGGAGGACGACCCGGCCCGCGAGCTCTGCCTGCTCGGCCACGGGCTGACGTGACCTGGGCGGTCTCGTGCGTCAACCCGTGGGTTGACGCCAGGTATCAAACCAGGAGTCAACCCGCGGGCCGAGGCCGTGCGGCGCTGCGGGCGGCAAGCTCTTCGCCATGACGACGACTGACTACCTCATCTCCGCCGCCCTGATCCTTCTGGTGATTCCGCAGATGCGCGGCGGCCGTCTGACGCCCCGTACGCTCCTGCTGCCGCTGGTGTCCGTCAGCGCCGCGGCTGCGCACTATCTTCATTCCTTCCCGGCCGGGGGTCACGACGTTCAGCTGGACCTCTTCGGCGTCACGATGGGCATAGTGCTCGGGCTGGCCAGTGGACTGGCCACCCGCGTCAGCCTGACCGAGGACGGCGCCGCGTACTCCAAAGCCGGGTGGCTGGCTGCCCTTCTGTGGGTGCTGGGCATGGGCGCGCGTTCGGCCTTCGTGTACTGGGCCGAGCACAGCGGCGCTCACACGATTGCGCAGTTCAGCCGCGACAACCTGATCACCGGCGCCGCCGCCTGGACCGCCGCGCTGCTGCTGATGGCCGTCACTCAGGTGGTGTGCCGCCTGGTGGTGGTGCGCGTCCGGGCCTACCGGCTTACCTCCCCCGTTGTCACCCCCGCCGTGGCCTGAAGCGTGGCAACCGGCAGACCGCCGCTCGCAACACACTCCGCCCTGGCCCGGTTCCGCGTTCGCGGGCCCGGGCCGGGCTTTGCGATCAGTGGCGCAGCGCGCACCTATTCTTCAGAAGTGACGGACATACTTCAGCCGGCGGGCCCGGTCAGTCCACGGCTGGCCGTGGCTCTTGCCGGTGCCCGGGAGCGACGCGAAGGCAGGGGCCGGCGTATGCAGCCGGTGTTGTGGGGAGTCATGGCCGCCATCGCCGTCCAGTCCCTGCACGCTTCCCCCGCCCCCGGCGTCAGAGGCAGGCACCTGGCAGTCACCCTGGTGCTCGTTGGCTGTCTGCTGCCCATGGCCGCGGTCGCGTCGAACCTGTGGCCCCTCACCGGTCGTCCTGCCCGCTGCCTGGTGTTCTGCGTGCTGGTGGACGGCTTCGGGTTTGCTCTGGGCATCCTGCAGCCCGGCTCGATGTCCACCCTGCCACCGTCCGTCGTGGTCCTGACGGCCTTCCTCATCCTGGAGCGATGGGCGGCCACTGTGCTCGCGGTCGTCGTCATGGGCTGTCTGACCGGCGCGGCGGCGGTCGGGTTGGACGGCGGTACCGACAACTTCCTGCATCAGGTCCTGTTCGGCGTCATCCTGGCCGTCGTGGGCATCGTGGTACGGCAGTCGATCATCAACGAGGTGGCCGTCACAGTGCTGCTGGCCCAGCTTGAGGATGCCCGGGAGGCGGAGACCGAGGCGGCGGCGCTGGCCGAACGCACCCGTATCGCCCAGGATCTGCACGACGTGCTCGCCCATACCCTGTCCGGACTGGCCGTGCAGATGCAGGCCGCCCGGCGGATGGCCCGGCGCGACCGGGCGAGCGGGGATCTGCGGGGGCTGCTGGACCGGGCCGGTGAGCTGGTCAAGGAGGGTGTGGCCGATGCGCGCCGGGCTGTGCGGGCGCTGCGCGGAGAGCGCGTGCCCTCTCTCGATCGGCTGCCCGAACTGGTCGAACGCTATCGGGTGGACCTGGAGCTCGACGTGACGCTGTCCGTGATCGGGCCGCACCGGGAGCTGCAGCCCGACGCTGGTGAAGCTCTGTACCGCGGTGTGCAGGAGGCGTTGACCAATACGGTCCGCTATGCACGTGACGCGCAGGCCACGGTGTCGCTCGTCTACGAGCCCAGGGCCACAATCCTGACCGTCGAAGACCGCCGCACCGGGCCGGGACCGGTCCGGGCGGCACTGGCCGAAGGCTCCGGCCTGGGGCTGACCGGCATGCGCGAACGCGTGACCGGGGTCGGCGGCACCCTGCACGCGGGGCCGACAGCGCATGGATGGGAAGTACGGATGGAGATACCCGCGTGACGGAGCCCGGCAAGACGGCATCTGACGGCGAGAAGATCAAAGTACTGGTCGCGGACGATCAGCAGATCGTACGCAAGGGCCTGGTCCTGCTGATCGACATGCTGGACGGCATCGAGGTGGTCGGCGCAGCCCGTGACGGTGCGGAAGCGGTGCTGCTCGCCGGACAACTGGCCCCGGACGTAGTACTGATGGACCTGAACATGCCGGTCCTCAACGGTGTCGCGGCCACTGCGGCACTGCGTGAGCAGGTACCCGGCTGCAAGGTACTCGTGCTGACCACCTACGCCGACGACGACTCCGTCTTCCCGGCACTGCAGGCGGGAGCGCGGGGCTATCTCACCAAGGACGCCGACGACGACGCGATCGAGGACGCCATCACCAGCGTCCACGACGGCCGCATCTGGCTCGATCCCGAGGTACAGGCCCGCCTGGTCGCGGCCGTGCAGACAAGCGAGGTCGCACCGCCCGCCGCGCAGCGAAAACAGGTCCCCACGCCGCAAACTCCCGCGCCTTCCGACGGCCTGACCCCGCGCGAGACCCAGGTACTCACCCTCATCGCCTGGGGCCTGTCCAACGCGGAGATCTGTGCCCGGCTCGTCGTCAGCCCGGCCACGGTGAAGACGCACATCAACCGCATCTTCACCAAGATCGGCGCAGCCGACCGTGCCCAGGCCGTCGGCTACGCCTATCGCAACAACTTGGCCGAGCCCTGGGACTGAAGACGCCGCGACGGACGGCGGCGGGCAATGGCCCGCCGCCGTCGCAGTTCGGTGAAGCGGCAAGGGCCCTTCGTCATCAAAGAGACGATCGGTCAGTGACTGGTCGCAACGAAGTTAGTCGACCGGATCGTGTTGACCTGCGCGGACTGGATTGAGTGAGACACCGGTG
This sequence comes from Streptomyces hokutonensis, assembly GCF_000376565.1. Classification (GTDB taxonomy): domain Bacteria; phylum Actinomycetota; class Actinomycetes; order Streptomycetales; family Streptomycetaceae; genus Streptomyces; species Streptomyces hokutonensis. The sequence goes on from NZ_BARG01000124.1 coordinate 27,596, forward strand.
GCTCGGCGATTTGCCTTTGCGCGAGGTCGCTTTCCTTGACGCTGAGGTTTGACGGCTCAGACACTCGCCCGCGTGACCAGCCGCCACGTCGGTAGGATGCGGTCGATCATGTTCGCGGCACGTGTGCGCTCCAGGCCGGGGCGCACAGGTTCGAATAAGGGGAGCACTGTGGCTCTGGCAGAGCGGCCTTCGCTGGCGTGGGATGTCGCTGACCTGGTGCATCAGCAGTTGCTCATCGTGCCGAATCCCCTGGCCGCATGGAACAGTGACACGTTCTGGGTCTCAGTGTGGGACTCGGACCCTGGACAGGTCCTTGTCTCCCTGCATGTTCCGCGTGAGAGCGCCGATCCCTTCATCCAGTTGAAGATCGGGTTCGCGGTGACTGAGGAGAGCCCCGAGTTCCAGGCCGAACGTATCGTCGCTGCCGTCCGGCGCCCGCACCCCCTGAACGGCGCGGTGGTTCTCGGCGGCTATCGAGAGTGCGCCGAAGCCTTCGGGTATGTCTGGCCGTCGTCGCTGGAAGAGTGAGTCACCAGCCACCAATCAAGTTCCGTGGCCAAGGACAGCCGCCCAGGAACTTCAGTTGCTGTGGGCGGTTTCCGCTGCTTAGAAGCGCGTGTTGAAGCTGTGGCCCATCACCCTCAGAGGGCGAGACGTGAGCTTTTACCCGGTTCGTCGTTGAGTTTGGATGAGGCGCAGTGATCAGTGCTTCGGGGCGTCGATACCAGGTGCCGGGCGATGGGATTCAGCGGGCGGGAGCGGGCTCGGACGCCGGTCGCCACTCCCGCCTGAGCAGCCCGTAGACCCATGAGTCGGAGACCTCGCCGTTGACGACGCAATCTTCCCGCAAGGTCCCCTCACGCATGAAGCCGAGCTTCTCCAGCACGCGGGCAGAAGCCACGTTGCGCGTATCAGCTTCAGCCTGGACGCGATTGAGGTCGAGCGTGTCGAATGCCCACCGCAGCAGAGCGCGCGCGGCCTCGGTCGCATAACCGTGGCCCCACACCGCATC
>NZ_BARG01000123.1 GCF_000376565.1 Streptomyces hokutonensis
ACCAGCCACAACGCACCCGCACCCGCCCACGGACCCGACCCCCCGAGCTCGTAGGCGATCTCACACCAGCACCCCATCAAGAAACGGCTCAATGGCCGCCCGCCAAGCCTCAGGCTGGTCGTAGAAAACAAGGTGCCCCGCGTCACCCACCTCCGCGTACTCCCCCCTGGGAAGGACCCGCACCATCTCCTGCGCCTCCGCCCGCCCCAACTCCCCGTCCAGCCCCCGCACCACCAGCGCAGGACACTGAACCTGGGCCAGCTCCTCCCAGTGCGCGTCGTACACCCACGTCTCCCGCGACTTCAGCATCTGCTCCGGCTCGAACACCGGCCGCCACCCGTCGGGAGACTCGTGCATGACCTCGGCGTAGAACTCCCCCCGGGACGGGTTCGGCCGCTCCACCCACGGATCGTCCTCGCCGAAGAACTTCCGCACATCGGCGAGCGTGGCGAAGGGCACGGGCCAGGACTTGAACCAGTCGGACCACTCGCGCTGCGAGGCCGCGCCCAGCGCGGACGCGCGCATGTCGCAGATGATCAGGCCCCGTACCAGATCGGGGCGCTTCGCGGCGAGCTGCCACGCGGTCAGCGCGCCCATCGCGTGGCCGATGAGGACGACGGGGGCGAGCCCCAGCTGTTCCAACGCGGCCTCCGCGTCCTCGACGTAGGCCTCACGGGTGAACGCCGCCTGCGGCGGCTTGTCGCTCTGGCCGTGGCCGCGCTGGTCGAGTGCGACCGCGCGGTGCCGTTCGGAGAGCCAGCGGGCGGTGGACGCCCAGTGCGAGGCGCGGCCCATCAGGCCGTGCAGTAAGAGAACTCCGGGTGCCCGCTCGATCTCCCCCAGCTTGGGAGGGTCCGCGAACTCCCATGCGGCCAGGCGTACGCCGCCTGCTCCGGTCACGTCGATGCGCCGCGCCATTGGTCCTGGCACCCCCCTAGCCACGCTCTGCCGCTTGTGCCGTTCGTTCTTGCTGCTGTCTCTTCTCTTGCTCGTCTCTTCCTACAGGTCACGCCCCGCGCGTTTCATCACCCACAGGTTATCGAATACAGATTCGAAAATGCGGTCTCCGGCCGCAACACCCCTCGTTCGAGTGACCCGGCTCAAGGAATGATCGCCGCCGCCGAGGGGAGATCTTCACCGGGAGGCGGACCGCTCGGGGAAAACGGTCCGAAGGGGATGACCTTGAGAGCTCGGGGCTCCGGGTCAGCACAGGGGAGGACAGGCCCCGGCGCCGCACGGCGCCGGGGCCATCCCCATGTCTGCGGCACATCCTCCCGCCCCCTCACGGTCATATGCCTCACGCGACAGCCTGGCACGCGAAGCGTCCCCGCGCTGCGATTCAGCGCACTGAATCTTGGAATCTCCGCGTCCGGCAGAACGCCACAACTGCCGCTCCAGCCCCACGAGTTGACGGCCCCGCCGGGCGAAGGGCGTGGTCAGCGCTTGGCGACGAACACATGCGAGGCGATGTCCGAGTCCAGCTCGGCCGCCTCGCCGCCGCTGCCCACCAGCACCCCGCCCGCCGACTCCGTCACGCTCACCACCGAGCCGGGCTGCACACCCGCGCGGCGCAGCGTGTACATCAGCTGGGCGTCCGTCTGGATGGGCTCGCCGATCCGGCGCACCACGACCGTCTTGCCGTCCAGGCCCGGGTCCAGCTCGGCCAGCGACACCATGCCCTCGTCGAGGAACGGGTCGGCCCCGTCCTTCTCGCCCAGCTCCTCGAGACCGGGGATCGGATTGCCGTACGGCGACTCCGTGGGGTGGCGCAGCAGCTCCAGGACCCGCCGCTCCACGGCCTCGCTCATCACGTGCTCCCAGCGGCAGGCCTCGGCGTGCACCTGCTCCCACTCCAGGCCGATGACGTCGACGAGCAGACACTCGGCGAGCCGGTGCTTGCGCATCACGCGCGTGGCCAGCCGGCGCCCCTCGTCGGTCAGCTCCAGATGGCGGTCGCTGGCGACGGCCACCAGGCCGTCGCGCTCCATGCGCGCCACCGTCTGGCTCACCGTCGGGCCGCTCTGGTCGAGCCGCTCGGCGATGCGGGCGCGCATGGGGACCACACCTTCCTCCTCCAGCTCGAGGATGGTGCGGAGATACATCTCCGTGGTGTCGATCAGTCCGGACATACGTGCCCCTCGATTACCTCTGCCCGAAGCTCGACGGCTCCGCGGCGCGTGCGCTGGCCCTGGACTCAATTCTGACGCATCGCACTGACAACCGTGCCGCGCCGTTGAAACCAGCCGGTTACGGCGGTCCGCACAGCCCCTCTCCGCCCGCTCCGCGGCCGACCGGATCGCCCTCGACGCCGTATTGACATCCACTTGGTCCAGACCGCACGGTGATCCGCGACACAAACTCACCGAGGGGGCTCCCGCATGAGCGACCGTACGCCGGCCGGCCAGTTCTTCGACGCCGCGATCACCCTGCTCCAGCGGGTCAGCGACGAAGAGGCCGACTCCGTCGGGGCGGCCGGCACGCTCCTCGCGGACACCGTGGCCGACGGCGGGCGCCTCTTCGCCTTCGGCGCCGGACACTCCTCGCTCGCCGCGCAGGACCTCGTCTACCGCGCGGGCGGACTCGCCCTGATGAACCTGCTCGTCGTCCCCGGAGTCCTCGGCGTCGACGTCATGCCGGCCACGCTGGGCTCCGCCCTGGAGCGCGTCGACGGCCTCGCGGGCGTGGTCCTGGAGACGTCACCGCTGCGCTCCGGCGACGCCCTGGTGATCATCTCGCTGTCCGGGCGCAACGCCCTGCCCGTGGAGATGGCCATGAAGGCCCGCGCCCTCGGCGTCCGCGTCATCGGCGTCACCTCGGTGGCGTACGCCTCGGAGACGACGTCACGGCACTCCTCGGGGACATACCTCAAGGACCACTGCGACGTCGTACTCGACTCGAAGATCGCGATCGGCGACGCGGAACTCACCCACGACGGCATCCCGGCCCCCTTCGCCCCCGCCTCCACGGTCGTCACCGCGGCCCTCCTCCAGGCCGTCATGGCGACGGCGGCGGCGACCCTGGCCGACCGCGGCATCGAGCCGCCGCTGCTGCGCTCCGGGAACGTCGACGGCGGCCACGAGTGGAACGGCCGGGTCTTCGAGGAGTACCGGGACCGGATCTTCTACCAGTACTGAGGCACCCCTACCGCTTCTCGCCCGCCTCCGCCGCCAGATCCAGCGCCGCCGCGATCCGTACGGCCACGTCCTCGGCGTAGATCGAGTCGGACCGTTCGAACTGGCTGCGGCCCGCCCCGCGCAGGAACGTCACCACGCCCAGCGTCCGCCCCCGGCTGCGCAGCACCGCGCACAGCGCGTGCACGGCGTCCTGGGGCCACTGGCGGGCCCGGGCCCACTCCCGGGCCTGTTCGGGCGGGGCGGCGCCGATACTGGCCCGCACGGAGCCGACGCGTTCGACGCACTGCAGGGCGGGATGCCCCTCTCCGTAGCGCACGGGCAGCCCGGCCGCGCCGGTGAGGAGGCTGGGCCCCGGCGCCCCCGTGGGCGTGGCGGCGACCCGGACGAGCCGTACGGCCACGGCCTGGACCCCATCGGAATCGTTCAACGATCCACCCACGACCCGGTCGACGAGCGCGTGGTCGGCGAAGCCGGCGAGGGCGAAGTCCAGGTGGACGGTGGCCGCGTCGCGCGGGTCCTCGCACTCGGCGGCGGCGCGCGCGGCGCGGTGCAGCTGCTGGGCGCGGAACCGCAGCAGCGAGGCCTCCTGCTCGATCTGCTTGGCCTCGGTGACGTCCTGGAACAGCCACCCGACGCCGAGCGGCACCGGTTCCTCGGTGAGCGGCGAGGCCAGCCGCAGGAACCCGCTCCGCCAGCAGCGCCGCAGATGCCCCTCGGGCGTCCGTACGCTCACCCAGATCTCGGCCGGCGCCGGCGGCGCGCCCTCGGCCAGCACATGCGTGAGCGCGGCCTCCAACTCCTCGACACCCTGGGCCAGCAGCTCACCAAGAGGCCGCCCCAGGACGGAGGTGCGCCCGGTGCCGAGCGCCCGCGCGGCATGCGCGTTGACGACGGCGGGCCGCAGATCGGCGTCGACGAGCACGACCCCCCAGGAGGCGTCCTCGAAGAGGGCCTCACTGAGGGCGATCGACCGCTCGAGGTCGATCTGCGCATGCACCTCACTGAAGGCGCAGTAGACCCCGGCGGGCTTCCCGTCGGGCCCGCGCACGGCGGCGGACTGGGTCCGCACAAGCACCCGCCCACCGTCCTTGGTAAGGAGGGCGAACTCATTGACCTGCCGCCCGGGAGCCTGCATGGCGGACATCAGCCGCCCCTCGACCTCCTCGGCGTCCGCACTCCGTACGGCCCACCCGGCCAGCCCGTGCCGTCCGACGGCCTCGGCAGCGGTCCAGCCGAGGATGCGCTCGGCCTCGCGGTTCCAGTGGGTCAGCACGCCGTCGGCGTCGAAGGCACACAGTGCCGCGTCCATCCCGTCCAGCAACGCGGCGAGCAGATCGGACCCGCCGGGCCCCTCGGGACCACCGTCCCGCTCGGGCTCGTCGGGACCCAACTCGTCGGTGGTCCCACTACGCCGGGAAGCACTCACCTGGACCCCCTGCTGCAGGCTGCGTCCGCGGACACGGAGCGTCGGTTCACTCACTCACCATCATTCAACTCGAACGTGACGCAGCACACACCGCGTTCCCAAAGATTGAGGGAATCGTTGTACGGCACCGCTTCCGGCACCGGCACACTCGACCGATGCCCGCCCGCCTCCCCCTCGACGAACAGCTCACCGCGCTGCGGACGACGCTGTCCCGCAACCGGACCCTCCTGGAAGTCCTCGACCGCACCGCGGCCCTCGGACTCCCCGACTGGTACCTGACCGCGGGCTGCCTCTTCCAAACGATCTGGAACACGGTCACCGGCCGTCCCCCCACCCACGGCATCAAGGACTACGACGTCTTCTACTACGACGCCACGGACCTCTCCTGGGAAGCGGAGGACAAGGCGATCCGCGCAGGCCGCAAAGCCTTCGCCGGCCTCCCCGCCGAGGTGGAGATCCGCAACGAGGCCCGCGTCCACCTCTGGTACGAGCAGAAATTCGGCACCCCGTGCCCGCCCTACGACTCCGTCGAAGCCGCGATCGACTCCTTCGCATCGACCACCTGCTGCCTCGCCGTACGCCTCAGGGAGGACGGCACCTGGCACGTCTACGCCCCGCACGGCCTCTCCGACATCTACAACCTCGTCGTACGCCCGAACCCGGTCCAGGCACCACAGGAGGTCTACGACACGAAGACGTCCCGCTGGCGGGAGTCCTGGCCGGAGCTGACGGTGCTGCCGTGGCCTATGCCGTCCGCGAAAAGCGGTTGATCCGTCGGCAGGGGGTTCTTAGGGTGGCGAGTACTTCGGAAAGGAGGTGGTTCGGCAGATGTATGGATACCGGACGGAAGAGGTGACTGCGGGCTAGTGGCCCGCCGTCGTACTCGGTTCGGCGCCGGGCCCGCGCGTGTGAGTTGCGCGCAACCGGCCTAACCCAACGCAGTCACCCGACCCGCGAGCTCGCCGGTACGTCCGGCCGGCTCCCCCGCCGCGAGGCGGAGGGACCTGAGCTCGCGGGTCGTCTGCGTGTCAGGCGGGCGACGATCGTCGCGATCACGACCGTTGCCAGGCCGATGCCGCCGAAGATCAGGGGCAGCAGCCACAGGGAGACGAAGCCGTTGATGCGTGCGTCCTGCGGGGAGTTCGCGTGGTAGAGGACCTCGACGCGGTCGCCCGTGTCGTAGGACGGTGGATTCGAGCCCGTGGAGCTGCGGAACGTGCGCGGTGTGCCGTGTGCCGGGGTGAACTCGACGACCGGGTACGCCATGGGGCCGCTGTTCGTACGGTGGGTGCGGGAGGTGCCGGTGCTGTGGCCGGCCCGCCAGTCCAGGGAGACGACGGTGCCCGGGGCGCGGTCCGCGCCCGTCAGGAACGAGACCGACACCCCGGCGAGAATCAGTCCGACGGTCAGGAACAGCGATCCGAACGTGGTCACTCCGATGAGGATCCATCGGCGGGCGCCCAGCCCACTCGGCCCGCCCGACTGAAACCGAAACCGCACGTCGTCCCTCTCCCTCGCTCCTTCGGCCGAAGTCAGGGACCCTAACCCAGGTCCGGGGCCAGGAGACCTCGGGGGGATCAGGGGCTCAACCGCTCCACCCGCCAGCTGCCGTCCTGTTCGACGGTGTAGCGGAGGCGGTCGTGGAGGCGGTTCTCGCGGCCCTGCCAGAACTCGACCGTCTGGGGGGCGATGCGGAAGCCGCCCCAGTGGGGTGGGACGGGGACCTGTTCGCCTTCGGGGTAGCGGGCGGTCAACTCGGCGTAGGACGACTCCAGTTCGGTACGGGAGGCGATCACCGAGGACTGGGCGCTGGCCCACGCGCCGAGCTGGGAGCCGTGCGGGCGGGTGCGGAAGTACGCGGCGGTCTCGTCGCGGCCGGTGCGGCGGGCGGTGCCGGTGACCAGGACCTGGCGGGCCATCGGGTGCCAGGGGAAGAGCAGGGAGACGTACGGGTTGGCGGCGAGTTCGCGGGCCTTGCGGGACTTGTAGTTCGTGTAGAAGACGAAGCCCTGGTCGTCGTAGTCCTTGAGGAGGACCGTGCGGGAGCTGGGGCGGCCCTCCGGGTCGGCGGTGGAGACGACCATGGCGTTCGGCTCGTAGACGAGGTCCTGGAGCGCCGCCTCCTCGAACCAGCGGCCGAACTGTGTCATGGGGCCGGGCGCCAGGTCCTTCTCGTCGAGGCCCACCGCCCGGTACTGCTTGCGCATCGCGGCGGGGTCGAGGCGGGGATCACGGGCGGCGGGGTCGCGGTCGGTCACGGCGGTCATCTTGCCGTACGGCCGGTGCCGCCACGAGTTCGGGTGGCACTGAGTGCCGCAGCCCTCCCTATCCGTGGCACCCGGCGTTATGGTGCTGATGTCTCTACCTTCGGCCCGCGAGTCCCCCGCGACCGTGGAGCCACAGCATGAGGAGCCGCCTGATGTCCGACTTCGTACCCGGTCTCGAAGGAGTCGTCGCGTTCGAGACGGAGATCGCCGAACCGGACAAGGAAGGCGGCGCCCTGCGGTACCGGGGCGTCGACATCGAGGATCTGGTCGGTCATGTCTCGTTCGGCAACGTCTGGGGGCTGCTCGTCGACGGCGCCTTCAATCCCGGGCTGCCGCCCGCCGAGCCGTTCCCGATCCCGGTGCACTCCGGTGACATCCGCGTCGACGTACAGTCCGCGCTGGCCATGCTCGCGCCCGTGTGGGGCCTCAAGCCCCTTCTCGACATCGACGAGGAGCAGGCCCGCGACGACCTCGCCCGCGCGGCCGTCATGGCCCTGTCCTACGTCGCCCAGTCCGCGCGCGGGCAGGGCAACGCGATGGTGCCGCAGCGCGAGATCGACAAGGCGCAGTCCGTCGTCGAGCGGTTCATGATCCGGTGGCGGGGCGAGCCCGATCCGAAGCATGTCGCCGCGGTGGACGCGTACTGGACGTCCGCCGCCGAGCACGGCATGAACGCGTCGACCTTCACCGCTCGGGTCATCGCGTCGACCGGGGCCGATGTCGCCGCCGCGCTGTCGGGGGCCGTGGGGGCCATGTCGGGGCCGCTGCACGGTGGTGCGCCGTCCCGGGTGCTCGGGATGATCGAGGAGATCGAGCGGACCGGGGATGCCGAGGCGTATGTGCGGCAGGCGCTGGACAAGGGTGAGCGGTTGATGGGGTTCGGGCACCGGGTGTACCGGGCCGAGGATCCTCGGGCTCGTGTACTGCGGCGTACGGCGCGGGAGTTGGGGGCGCCCCGGTTCGAGATCGCGGAGGCGTTGGAGAAGGCCGCGCTCGCCGAGCTGCACGCTCGGCGGCCCGACCGGGTGCTCGCGACCAACGTCGAGTTCTGGGCGGCGATCGTGCTCGACTTCGCGGAGGTGCCGGCGCACATGTTCACGTCGATGTTCACGTGTGCGCGGACCGCGGGGTGGTCGGCGCACATTCTTGAGCAGAAGCGGACGGGGCGGTTGGTGCGGCCGTCTGCGCGGTATGTGGGGCCCGCGTCTCGGGGGCCCGAGTCGATCGAGGGGTTTGGGGATATCGCCCACTGAAAGGGGTGGATCGGTTCGTGGGCGACTGCGGGTCCGGTGGGGGCTGGTCGCGCAGTTCCCCGCGCCCCTAAAGACAAAAGCCTCAGCCCAAGGTGTCGTCCAACAGGACAGACCACTGAGCCACCACTCGCTCCCTGCGTCCTCTGTCGTCCGTGAGCAGGTTCGCCAGGCCCAGGCCTCTCGCCATGTCCAGGAGGCCCTGGACCGTTTCTCGTACGCCTGGTCTCGACTCGTCCGCGGCCAGCAGGTCTACGGCGATTCTGTGGGTCTCTCGGCCCACCTTTGCCTCCAACTCCGTTACCCGGGGCCTGAGTTGATCCTCGTTCGAGGCCGCTACCCACAGATGCAGGGCCGCTCGGAACAAGGGGCCCGTGTAGAGGTCCACCAGGGCCCCGACCACCACTCGGCGGTCTTCCGCGCCCTCCGGGAACAGGGCCCGGAGGGCTGTGGAGCGTTCCTCGGCCACGTACTCGACGGCCGCCGTGAAGAGGTCCTCGCGGGTGGGGAAGTGGTGTTGGGCGGCGCCCCGGGAGACGCCGGCGCGTTCGGCCACGACGGCAACCGTGGAGCCCGCCCAGCCGTGTTCGGCGAGGCAGGACACGGCGGCTTCCAGGAGGCGCTGCCGGGTGGCCCGGCTGCGGTCCTGCTTGGGTCTGCGGTCGACCGTGCCCGGCGCGGGCGCCGCGCTCACACCAGCCATGCGGGATCCCGTCGTTCGAGGAAGGCCGTCATTCCCTCGCGGGCCTGCGCGGAGGCGAACAGCCGTGCCGAGAGCGCGGTCAGGTCGGCCGCGTCCCGGTCGAAGGTTTCCAGCACCCTAGCCGTGAGCAGCCGTTTCGTCTCGGCCAGGGCCTCGGGGGCGGAGCGGCGCAGGCCGTCGAGGATGGGGGCGAGGGAGTCGTCGACGTCCGCTCCCGCTGTCGTCAGCAGGCCGATCCGGGCCGCTTCCGGTGCGCCGAAGCGCTCGCCGGTGAGGTAGTAGCGGGCCAGCGCGCGGGGGTCCGTGCGGGGCAGGAGCGGGAGGGAGATCACCGCCGGGGCGACCCCGATCCGTACCTCCGTGAACGCGAAGGTGGCCTCGCCGGACGCCGCCGCGATGTCGCAGGCCGCGAGGAGGCCGAGACCGCCCGCCCGGACGTGGCCCGTCACTCTCGCAATCACCGGCTTGGGGATTTCCACTATCTGGCGGAGTACGGCCACCAGGGCGTCCGGGGGCGGTGGGTTCCGTAGGTCCGCGCCCGCGCAGAACGTGTTCCCCGTGTGGGTCAGGACGATCGCCCGTACGTCCGTGTCCTTGGCGCAGTCGGTGAGGGCGTCCGTCAACTCGGCCACCAGGGGCGCCGACAGGGCGTTGCGGGTGTCCGGTGAGTCCAGGCTCAGGGTCTCGATGCCGCGTTCGCGGGTCCGGCCGACAAGTGTCATGAGCGGCCTCGGAGTTCGCGGCGCAGGATCTTGCCGGAGGCGGCGCGCGGGACGGCGTCGATGAAGGTGACCCGGCGGACCCGTTTGTAGGGGGCGACGCGTTCGGCTACGTACATCATGACCTCGCCTTCAGTCGGTTCCGGGAGGTCTACGGCCGCGCTCTGGCGGACCACGTACGCGTGCGGGACCTCGTTGTTGTCGTCGTTGTACTCGCCGACCACGGCCGCGTCGGCGATGCCGGGGTGGGTGAGCAGGAGGGCCTCCAGTTCGGCGGGGGCCACCTGGAAGCCCTTGTACTTGATGAGTTCCTTGACCCGGTCGACGACGAACGTCCAGCCGCCGTCGTCCACATGGCCGACGTCCCCGGTGTGCAGCCAGCCGTCCTCGTCGATCATCGCGGCGGTGTCGTCGGGGCGGCCGAGGTAGCCCTTCATCACCTGGGGGCCGCGGATGAGGAGTTCGCCGGTCTCTCCGGTGCCGAGGTCCTTGTCGGGGTCGTCGAGGGAGACGATCCGCATCTCGGTGCCGGCGATGAGTTTGCCGACCGTGCCGGGGGGTGCCGTGGGCATGTCCTGGACGGGGACCACATGGGTGCCCGGGGACAGTTCCGTCATGCCGTACGCCTGGCCCACGGGCGGCAGGCCGAGCCGTTGCGAGCAGGCGGCGGCGAGGTTCGCGTCGAGGGGCGCGGCGGCGCTGATGATGTACTTCAGGGACGAGAGGTCGTACTGCGCGACCGCCGGGTGCTTGGCCAGGGCCAGGACGATCGGCGGGGCGACGTAGAGGCCGGTGATGCGGTGGTTCTGGATGGCCGCGAGGAAGGTCTCGAGGTCGAAGCGCGGGAGGACGACGACCGCGGCACCCTTGCGCAGGGGTGCGTTCATCAGGGCCGTGAGGCCGTAGATGTGGAAGAACGGCAGGACGGCGAGGATGCGGTCGCCGGGGCCGGTCGGAACCGCGGGTTCCAACTGGGCCAGGTTCGTGGCTATTTGACTGTGCGTCAGCATCACGCCTTTGGGGACGCCGGTCGTGCCCGAGGAGTACGGGAGGGCCGCGACGTCCTCCACGGGGTCGATGTCGACCACCGGCTCGGGGGCCGTCGAGGCGAGCATGTCGGCCAGCGAACGGTGTCCGGGCGCGCTGTCGCAGACGAAGATCTCCTCGACGCCGCCCGCGAGTTCGGCCGCCCGGCGGGCCGCCTCCAGAAACGGGGACACCGTGACGATCCAGCGGGCCGCCGAGTCCCGCAGCTGCTTGGCGAACTCCTCCGGCGTGGCGAGCGGATGCACCGTCGTGACGGCGGCACCCGCGCGCGTGGCGGCGTAGAAGGCCAGCGGGAAGGCAACCGTGTTCGGGCTGTGCAGCGCGAGAACGTCCCCCTTGGCCACGCCCGCCTCCGCGAGCCCCGCCGCGATACTGCGGTGGAACCGGTCCACCTGGGCGTACGTGAGGGTCGTGCCGTCCGTGCCGTCGATCAGCGCGGGCTCGTCCGCGAACTCCGCGGCCCCGCCCAACACCGCGTCGTGGATGGGAAGTTCTACGGCCGGGACGTCTGCGTACTCGCTGCGGAACATGGTTCCTCCTGGCACGAACGGGCATGGGCCGCCGAGCGGCTAGTACGACTTGGGCAGGCCCAGGGTCTGGTGGGAGACGTAGTTGAGAATCATCTCCCGGCTCACCGGAGCAATACGAGCCACACGCGCGGCAGTTATCAGCGACGCGAGCCCGAACTCACGCGTGAGGCCGTTCCCGCCGAGGGTGTGCACCGACTGGTCCACGGCCCGCACGCACGCCTCCCCCGCCGCGTACTTGGCCATGTTCGCCGCCTCGCCCGCGCCGACGTCGTCGCCCGCGTCGTACAGATACGCCGCCTTCTGCATCATCAGCCGGGCCAGTTCGAGGTCGATGTGCGCCTGTGCGAGCGGGTGCGCGATCGCCTGGTGGGCGCCGATCGGGGCGTCCCACACGGTGCGGTCGCGCGCGTACTCGACGGCGCGGGCGAGCGCGTAGCGGCCCATGCCGATCGCGAAGGCGGCCGTCATGATGCGTTCGGGGTTGAGGCCGGCGAAGAGCTGCAGCAGGCCCGCGTCCTCGTCCCCGACGAGCGCGTCGGCGGGCAGTCGTACGTCGTCCAGGGTCAGCTCGAACTGCTTCTCCACCGCCTGGAGTTCCATGTCTATCTGGCGGCGGGTGAAGCCGTCCGCGTCGCGCGGGACGATGAACAGGCAGGGCTTGAGGCGGCCCGTTCGGGAGTCCTCGGTACGGCCGACTATGAGGGTCGCGTCGGCCAGGTCCACGCCGGAGATGAAGACCTTGCGGCCGGTGAGCAGCCAGTCCGTGCCGTCCCTGCGGGCGGTGGTGGTGATGCGGTGGCTGTTGGAGCCGGCGTCGGGTTCTGTGATGCCGAAGGCCATGGTGCGGGTGCCGTCGGCGAGGGCGGGGAGCCAGGTCTGTTTCTGTTCTTCCGTGCCGAAGCGGGCGATCACCGTGCCGCAGATCGCCGGGGACACGACCATCATCAGCAGGGGGCAGCCTGCTGCTCCCAACTCCTCAAGAACTATGGAGAGTTCGGCTATGCCGCCACCTCCGCCTCCGTATTCCTCGGGGAGGTTGACGCCCAGGTAGCCGAGTTTGGCTGCCTCGGACCAGAGTTGCTCTCGGTCGTAGTCGCGGCCGTGGCGTTTGCCCAGGGCGGATACAGCTGCACGTAGGGCTTTGTGTTCTTCGGTTTCGGTGGTGGACATGTGGCTCCCTCGTTGTGGCTGGTCGCGCAGTTCCCCGCGCCCCTAGGTCGGATCTACTACCGCCAGTAGAGAAGCGAGCTGGACTTGTTGGCCCAGTACGGCGTGGAGGGCCGTCAGCTTGCCTGTGACCGGAGCTGTGATCTTGTGCTCCATCTTCATCGCCTCCAGCCAGATCAGGGGCTGTCCGGCGCTCACAGCGGCTCCTACGGCCAAGTCCTCCGCGACCCTCACCACCGTCCCGGGCATCGGTGCCAGTAGCGAGCCCGGGGCCAGTTGGGCGGTCGGGTCGGGGAAGCGAGGCAGGGCCGTCAGGGTCGTCGCGTTCACGTACACCTGGTCGGTGCCGTAGCTAGCCACCTCGAACTTCCTTCGTACGCCGTCCACTTCGAGTACGACGAGAGTGGCGTCCGCGTGGACGACGCGGATCCCGTCCGCGGTCAGGCCCTCCCTGGTGTGCCTGTACTGGACCTCGTATTCGGTGTCACCCATGGCGTAGCGCTTGGTCTGCGGCTGGGACGGGAGGTTGCGCCAGCCGGGGGCGAAGCGGGAGCGGCCGTGGGTGTCGGCGAGGGCGGCCGCGAGGGGGGCGTACGGCTCCGGGGTCGGCTCGGTGAGTTCGGTGAGGTGGCGGTCGTAGAAGCCGGTGTCCATCGTGGCGGTCGTGAACTCCTTGTGGCGCAGGGAGCGTACGAGGAGGTCGCGGTTGGTGAGGGGGCCGTGGATCGTCGCCCGGTCGAGGGCTCCGGCGAGTTTGCGGATGGCTTCGGCGCGGGTGGGGGCGTGGGCGACGACCTTGGCGAGCATCGGGTCGTAGTGGACGCCTATGTCGTCGCCGTCGGTGTAGCCGGTGTCCAGGCGGACGCCTTCCGGGACCGCTATGCGGTGCAGGGCGCCCGTCTGGGGGGTCCAGTCGGTCGCCGGGTCCTCGGCGTAGAGGCGGGCCTCGATGGCGTGGCCGTGGGGGTGGGGAGGGGCGGGTTCCAGGGGCTCGCCCTCCGCGATCCTCAGTTGCAGGGCGACCAGGTCGATGCCGAACACGGCCTCTGTGACGGGGTGTTCGACCTGGAGGCGGGTGTTCATTTCGAGGAAGTGGGGCCTGCCGTCGGGGGAGATGAGGAACTCGACCGTCCCCGCGCCCTCGTAGGCGACCGCGCGGGCGGCGCGTACGGCCAACTCGGCTAGTTGCTGGGTGAGTTCTTCGGTGAGGCCCGGTGCCGGGGACTCCTCGATCACCTTCTGGTGGCGGCGCTGGAGGGAGCAGTCGCGGGTGCCGAGGGACCAGACCGTGCCGTGGGTGTCGGCGAGGATCTGTACCTCGACGTGCCGGCCGCCCTCGACGTAGGGCTCGACGAAGACCTCGCCGTCACCGAAGGCGCTGGTGGCCTCGGCTCGGGCGGCCGTCAACTCGGCGTCGAGGTCGGCGAGTTGGCGTACGACGCGCATGCCGCGTCCGCCGCCGCCCGCCGCCGCCTTCACCAGGACGGGGAGGTCGGCCTCGGTGACCGTGCCGAGGGGTGCGATGCCCATCAGCTCCTTGGCGCGGGTCTTGGACGCCATCGCCTCGATCGCCTCGGGCGGGGGTCCGATCCACACCAGGCCCGCGTCCAGGACGGCGCGGGCGAAGTCGGCGTTCTCGGAGAGGAAGCCGTAGCCGGGGTGCACCGCGTCCGCGCCCGCCGCGACGGCCGCCTTCACGATCAACTCGCCGCGCAGGTACGTCTCTTGGGGCGTCGCTCCGGGCAGCCGTACCGTCGCGTCGGCCACGCGTGCGTGGAGCGCGTGCTCGTCGGCGTCGGAGTGCACGGCGACGGTCCTGATGCCCAGCTCACGGCAGGTGCGGAAGACCCGGCAGGCGATCTCGCCCCGGTTGGCGACCAGTACTGTCGAAATCACGTGATCCCTCATGTCGGTCATGTGCCTCACATCCGGAAGACGCCGAAGCCACCGCGCGCGCCCTCGAAGGGCGCCGTGTGGAGGGCGGACAGGCACAGGCCGAGGACGGTGCGGGTGTCGCGCGGGTCGATGACACCGTCGTCGTACAGCCGCCCCGACAGGAACATCGGCAGGGACTCGGACTCGATCTGCTGCTCCACCATGGCGCGCAGGGCGGCGTCGGCGTCCTCGTCGTACGGCTGTCCCTTGGCGGTGGCCGACTGGCGGGCGACGATCGACAGGACGCCGGCGAGCTGCTGGGGGCCCATGACGGCGGACTTGGCGCTGGGCCAGGCGAAGAGGAAGCGGGGGTCGTAGGCGCGGCCGCACATGCCGTAGTGGCCTGCGCCGTACGAGGCGCCCATGAGGACGGACAGGTGCGGTACGCGGCTGTTGCTGACGGCGTTGATCATCATCGCGCCGTGTTTGATGATGCCGCCCTGCTCGTACTCCTTGCCGACCATGTAGCCGGTGGTGTTGTGCAGGAAGAGCAGCGGGATGTCGCGCTGGTTGGCCAACTGGATGAACTGGGCGGCCTTTTGGGACTCCTGGCTGAAGAGGACGCCTTGGGCGTTGGCGAGGATGCCGATCGGATAGCCGTGCAGGGTGGCCCAGCCGGTCACCAGGCTGGTGCCGTAGAGGGGCTTGAACTCGTCGAAGTCGGAGGCGTCGACGAGGCGGGCGACGACCTCGCGCGGGTCGAAGGGGGTCTTGAGATCCCCCGGGACGATGCCCAGCAGCTCGTCCTCGTCGTACTTGGGAGGTGCGGCCGGGCCCGGATCGCCGTACGCCTTGCGGTGGTTGAGGCGGGCGACGACGCGACGGGCCTGCCGCAGCGCGTCCTGCTCGTCGACGGCGAAGTGGTCGGCGAGTCCCGACACGCGCGCGTGCATCTCGGCGCCGCCGAGCGACTCGTCGTCGCTCTCCTCGCCGGTCGCCATCTTCACGAGGGGCGGGCCGCCGAGGAACACCTTGGCGCGCTCCTTGACCATGATCACGTGGTCGGACATGCCCGGGATGTAGGCGCCGCCGGCGGTCGAGTTCCCGAAGACGACCGCGATCGTGGGAATACCGGCAGCCGAAAGGCGGGTCAGGTCACGGAAGATGGCGCCGCCGGGGATGAAGATCTCCTTCTGGGACGGCAGATCGGCACCACCCGACTCCACGAGACTGATGCAGGGAAGCCGGTTGGCGAGCGCGATGTCGTTCGCGCGCAGGGCCTTCTTCAGCGACCAGGGATTGCTCGCGCCCCCTCGTACGGTCGGATCGTTGGCGGTGATCAGACACTCCACGCCTTCCACCACCCCGATACCGGTGACGAGCGCGGCGCCGACCGCGTAGTCGCTTCCCCAGGCGGCGAGCGGCGACAGTTCGAGGAAGGGCGTGTCGGGGTCGAGCAGCAGCTCGATGCGCTCGCGGGCGAGCAACTTGCCGCGTTTACGGTGCCGTTCGACGTACTTCGGCCCACCGCCCGCGAGCGCCTTCGCGTGCTCGGCGTCCAGTTCGGTGAGCTTGGCGAGCATGGCCTCGCGGTTGGCCCGGTAGTCGGGACCGTTGATGTCCAGGGCGGACGGAAGGACGGTCACAGCAGGGCCTCCGGAATGTCCAGTCGACGGGAACGCAGCCACTCGCCCAGGGCCTTGGCCTGCGGATCGAAACGGTGCTGGGCGGCGACACCCTCGCCGAGGATGCCCTCGACGACGAAGTTGAGGGCACGAAGGTTGGGCAGTACATGCCGTACGACTGTGAACTCCTCGGTCTCCGGCAGGAGTTGGCGGAACTTCTCGACGGTCAGCGCATGGGCGAGCCAGCGCCACGCCTCATCCGTACGCGCCCACACCCCCACGTTGGCGTTCCCTCCCTTGTCACCGCTACGGGCCCCGGCGACCAGACCAAGGGCCGCCCGCGCCGTGGGCCCGTCCGGCGAAGGCTCGGGGAGGGCAGGCTGTGGAACGTCTTCCAGTACGAGGGTGTCGTGGGCCGGGGCCACAGCAACCCGGCGCCCGTCGTGGAGGACGGCCACATGGTCGACGGCGCCATGGGGGACATACACATCATCGAAGACGCCATAGGGCGCACCCTTTCCAGGTGGGGTCAGCACATGGAAGCCCGGGTAACTGGCCAACGCGAGCTCGACGGCAGCCGCACTCAGCGCCCGCCCTACGACCTCCTGATCGGCATCCCGGACGACAAGCCGAAGCAGCGCACTGGCGGTCTCCTCGGTCGGCGCGTCGGCGTGATCTGTACGGGCGAGATCCCAACGAAGTTCACCGGGCCGGGACTTGGCGTTGCTGAACGCGAGGTCCATCTGATCCTGGACCAGAGCCGCCTTGCGCTCGATGTCCAGCCCGGTGAGCACGAAGGTGACCTCGTTGCGGAAGCCCCCCAGCCGGTTGAGACCGACCTTGAGCGTCGGCGGTGGGGCCTCCCCCCGCACCCCGTCGATCCGCACCCGGTCGGGCCCGTCCTCGCCCAGCCGAACGGTGTCGAGGCGGGCGGTGACATCGGGACCGGCGTACCGCGCCCCCTGCGTCTCGTAGAGAAGCTGAGCGGTGACCGTACCGACGTCGACGACTCCCCCCGTGCCAGGATGCTTGGTGATGACGGACGAACCGTCCTCATGGATCTCGGCGAGCGGGAAGCCGGGGCGACGGAGCTTGTCGATCGGCTGGTCGGTGAAAAAGGCGTAGTTGCCGCCGGTGGCCTGGGTCCCGCACTCCAGCACATGTCCGGCGACCACGGCACCCGCGAGCCGGTCGTAGTCTGCGGGCCCCCACCCGAAGTGGGCGACAGCGGGACCGGTCACCAGGGCCGCGTCGGTGACCCGCCCGGTGACCACGACATCGGCCCCCGCGCCCAGACAGGCGGCGATACCGAACCCACCCAGATAGGCATGGGCGGCGAGCGACCCCGGATACCGGGCGACGAGATCGTCCCCCTCGACATGCGCGACCCGCACGGATATCCCCAGCCGGTCGGCCAACTTCCTTACGGCATCGGCGAGTCCGGCCGGATTGAGGCCGCCGGCGTTGGTGACGATCCGCACCCCGCGCTCGTGGGCGAGGCCGAGGCACTCCTCCAACTGCTTCAGGAAGGTGCGGGCGTACCCGGCACTCGGGTCCTTCAGCCGGTCCCGGCCCAGGATGAGCATGGTGAGTTCAGCGAGATAGTCACCGGTGAGAACGTCGAGCTGTCCGCCGGTGAGCATCTCGCGCAGGGCGTCGAAGCGGTCGCCGTAGAAGCCGGAGGCGTTGCCTATGCGGAGGGGGGCGGGGTGGGGGCTCACTGGCCGGCCCCCTTCGACTTCGGCTGTCGCCCGGTGCCGGGTGGTCCCGCGAAGGCCTGGGCGATGTCGAGCCATCGATCCGCATCCGGCCCTACGGCCTCCACCGCGAGGTCGGTGCGGTGGGCTCGCTGGGTGACGAGAAGGCAGAAGTCGAGGGCGGGACCGGTGACGCGCTGCGGGGCGGTGTCGGGGCCGTAGGTCCACAACTCACCGGAGGGAGCGACGAGTTCGACCCGGAACTCCTCGCTCGGCGGGGTGAGCCCATGCACCCCGAAGGCGAAGTCACGCGCCCGTACACCGATGCGCACCACATGCCGCAGTCGGTCCGTAGGTGTCCTGACCACACCCACCGCGTCCGCCACGTCCTGGCCATGGGCCCAGGTCTCCATGAGGCGACCGGTGGCCATGGAGGCGGCCGACATGGGTGGGCCGTACCAGGGGAAGCGAGTCTTTGTGGGCGCGGCGTACAGGGCAGCCAACAGGGCCGTCCGCCCGGCCCGCCAGTCGGCAAGAAGCTGAGCGGGAGGCTTGGCGGCACCCTCCTCCGCGCCCTGGTCCACGAACGACTCGGGGGCGGAGAGCGCCTTCTCGACCAGCGCACCGAACGCGTCCTCGTCCGTCACGGCGAGCAACGCCGAGTGGTCGGTCCAGGCCAGGTGGGCGATCTGGTGGGCGACGGTCCAGCGGGCGGCGGGAGTCGCGCTCGCCCAGCCCTCCGGGCTCAACTCGGCTACCAGCCGGTCGAGTTCCTCGCTCTCCTCACGCAGGTCTTCGAACACGTGCGTCGGATCGGACATGGGGGGAGCATGGCAGGGCCGCCAGAAACAATCAAGCGTGCTTGCATTATTTGGGTGGGGTGGTGCTTGCGTGTGTTGTGAAGTCACCGTGGGGCCACTCGCTTCTTTGCCAGTGTCGGGCTTCCGCGGACCGAGTAAAGGGCGCTCCCTGCGGTCGCGTCGCCTGCGGCGATTCCGCTGCGCTCCACCCTTGACTAGGTCCGCTCCAGCCCGTTGGAGAAGCGAGCGAGCGGCCGGGAGGAATGGGTGGCCGAGGCATGCCGGCCCTTACGTGGGCTGCGTTGTCGGCCGGTGTTACGGGGCGCGTCCGCGTCTCGCCGGCACGCCGGGCCGGCTCAGCGGCCAACGGCTGACTGGGGTGCTCGACCGCCGTGGGATGACGTGTGAGGTGTTTCTTCGGCCTGGACTTGGTGGGGGTTATTGCCGGGTGTGCGTGTCCCGAATGTCCCGGTGGAGGACCAACACCCCGGGCGGAGGCCGCCTTGCCCTGTGCGGCGGATGCCGGCCGTCCGATGCTCTGCTCGCGCAGGTCCGGCGACTGGGCCATGGCGAGAGGGTCGGAGACCCCATGGCGGAGCCGACGAGAGGAGGGGGTGGGGCCTTGGTGGGGCCTCGCTCGCCACCCGCACGCCGCATGGAACTCCGCGAGCCCTGGAGTGCACAGGGCAAGGCGAGGCCCGTCCGCCTCCCCTCCCCCTCCACCTCCCCCTGGACCCCTGCTCTTGCGCCGCTCCTGCCCCGGCCCACCCCCCCCTGGCTCTGGAAGCT
>NZ_BARG01000122.1 GCF_000376565.1 Streptomyces hokutonensis
CCGCGAACCACCCGCACCCGCTCCGAAACCGAAGCCCCTCAAGGGGCGCGGGGAACTGCGCGAACGGCCCCCACCGGCTCGCAGCCGCCCTCGAAACCGAACCCCCGAGCTCCTAGGCGAACACAACCGTCCGTCGCCCATTGAGCAGAATCCGGCGCTCCGCATGCCACTTGACCGCCCGCGCCAGCGCCTGGCACTCCACGTCACGCCCGATCGCCACCAGCTGGTCCGGAGTGACATCGTGACCCACCCGCTCGACCTCCTGCTCGATGATCGGCCCCTCATCCAGGTCGGCGGTCACATAGTGCGCCGTCGCCCCGATGAGCTTCACACCCCGGGCGTGAGCCTGGTGATACGGCTTCGCACCCTTGAAGCTCGGCAGGAAGGAGTGGTGGATGTTGATGATCCGGCCGCTGAGCGCCTTGCAGAGGTCGTCGGAGAGGACCTGCATGTAGCGGGCGAGGACGACGAGTTCGACGTTCTCCTCGCGGACCAGGTCCAAGACCCGCGCCTCGGCCTCGGCCTTGTTGTCCTTCGTCACCGGGATGTGGTGGAAGGGGATGTGGTACGAGTCCACCAGCTCGGCGAAGTCCGTGTGGTTGGAGACCACGGCCGCGATCTCCACGGGCAGCGCCCCGATCCGCGCCCGGAACAGCAGGTCGTTCAGGCAGTGCCCGAACTTGCTGACCATGAGGACGATGCGCATCTTCTCGTCGGCCCGGTTGATCTGCCAGTCCATGTGGAAGGAGTCACCGATCGCCGCGAAGCTCGCCCGCAGCTTGTCCACGGTCACCGGCGGCTCCGCCGAGAAGTGGACGCGCATGAAGAACAGTCCCGTGTCGTGGTCGCCGAACTGCTGGCTGTCCTCGATGTTGCAGCCGGTCATGAAGAGGTAGCTCGACACGGCGTGCACGATGCCCTGCTTGTCGGGGCAGGACAGCGTCAGGACGTACTGGTCGGCGGGCGCCGCGGCTCGGGTGGACTGCGCGTTCATGCGGAACAGGGTCCCATATCCCCCTGAGCAGGGAGACCGGCGTCCGCCACCCGGACCGGCGGCAACCGGGCGGCCGTAGCCGAGCCGCCCCGCGGTCTACGCCGACCGCGTCATGATCTGCAGCACCTCGAGCGTGCGCGGCGGCGCGTCCGGGTCCTCCCCGTCGCTGGACGCCATGCGGACGTGCGCGTCACGGGCCGCCCGCACCGCCTCGGGCCACGCCTGGTGGTCGACGTACGCGGAGACCGGGGCGTCGGGCCCGACCTGGTGCATGATCCGCAGCACGCGCAGGACGGCGGAGTCGACGAGGGCCGCCTCCTGGGAGTCGCGGAAGATCGTGCCGACGTATTTCTCGGCGGACCAGTTGTCCAGCCAGGTGTCCTCGACGAGGCGGTAGACGGCGTCGGTGACGTCCCCGTACCCGTCGACACCGGCCAGCCAGACGTTCTGCTGGAACACCGGATCGGAGAGCATGTGCAGCGCGGAACGCACGTTGCTGCGCCAGCGCCACCACGGCATGTCGTTCAGTGGCATGCCGCCCATGGTGGAGGAGCGACGGGGGCGACGGGAAGAGTTCTCCGGAGCTTGCACGGTCATCGATCGTACGTTCCTTGTCACACACACAGGAACGCCCCCCGTAATTCACCTCCACGTCACCATTCGTTGACCGCTAGTCACTCCCGGGTTAGTGGTGTGGCGGAACCGTGTGTGTACATGACCGGCAGTCGGCGCAACCGCAGCACCTTCCTCCCCACGATCACCCGGCGCGTCAGAGCCACCGTCATGTCGGCGGCGGCGCTGGTGGCATGTTCGTCTCTCGCGGCCGGCTGCGGGGTCATCCCCGGCACCGCGGGCTCCGCGGACTCCCCGATCACCGTCATGACCTGGGCGCCCTGGGACACCAACGCGACCAACAAGCCCGGCATGCCCGCCATGGCGACGGCGTACGCGAAGTGGATCAACAAGCACGGCGGTCTCAACGGCCGCAAGCTCAAGGTTCTGACCTGCAACGACCACAACACCAGCGTCTCCGCGGCGCAGTGCGCCCGGCAGGCCGTCAAGGAGAACGTCGTCGCGGTCGTCGGCTCCTACAGCGAGTTCAGCGACTCGTTCTTCGCCCCGCTGGAGGGCGCCGGCATCCCGTACATCGGCGGCTACGGCGTGACGAGCGAGGAGTTCACCCGCGCCCTGTCCTACCCCGTCAACGGCGGCCAGCCCGCGCTGCTGGCCGGTCTCGGCAAGCAACTCGCCCCCGGCTGCGGCACGGTCACCCTGGTACGGCCCGACTCCATCGCCGGCGACGACCTGCCCCCGCTGCTGAACGCGGGACTCAAGGCGGGCGGGCACGCGGCGGCCACCGACCAGCTCGCGGCCGACAACCTCACCGAGTACTCCACGCAGTCGACGAAGGCGCTGGAGAGCGCGACCGGCGGCACCTCGTCGAAGGAGGGGTGTGTGGTGCCCTCGCTCGGGGACCGCACCGACACCTTCATGGACTCCTTCCGGCGCGAGCGCGCGGACTATCCCGCCGTGCGCACCGCGACCGTGCTCGGCAGCGTCGACCAGACCGAGATCAACGCGACGGGCGGGCAGTCCGGGCCGTACGAGGGGTCGTACATCACCGGCTGGTACCCGGTGGCGGGCGACCCGCGCTGGGACCCGATGAAGAAGGCCGTCAACGAGGTGGCCTTCGGCGACAACCGCATCGACCCGGCGGACGCGGGCGTGGAGACGACCTGGATCGCGTACACCGCGTTCAAGACCGTCGTGAACTCGCTCGGCAACGGCGAGGTGACCTCCGACACCGTACGGCGCGCCCTCGACGACGGCGTCAAGGTGACCACGGGCGGGCTCACGCCGACACTCCGGTGGAGCTCCACCGACGAGGACGATCTCGCCTCCGTGGGCCTGTCCCGCCTGGTCAACGCCTCGGTGACCCTTCAGGTCGTACGCAAGGGCGTTCTGGTGTCGGCGAAGAAAGGCTTCTTCGACATGACGGGGACGCTGGAGAGCGCGAACCTCGACTGAGGTCCGCGCCCGTCCGTTCCTGTTTCGTCAGAGCTGGGTCGGCTGGCGCTGGGTCAGGCCGTAGGTCTTCGCGATCGTGTTCCAGAGCGCGGCGGCCTTGGTCTTCTGGTTGCTGGCGACGCCGCTCGCCGCGTTGCCGGCCGCGGTCTGGCCGGTGGTGCGGGCCTGGCCCTTCTTGCAACCCTTCTTGCCGGCGGCCTGGTCGGCCCAGGCCGCGTAGTGGTTGTCGGCGGACGCCGACGCCTTCCACGCGTTGGTGAGGGCGGTCGTCAGGGCCGCGTTGTCCGGCAGCTTGTCCACCGTCAACTGCGAGAGTTTCGTGACCAGTTCGGTGCGCTGCGTGGCCGCGTCCCGCAGGTCGGAGGCGGAGCCGTCGAGGTTGTTGCAGGCCTTCACATTGCCCACGGCACGGATCACCGAGGCTCGGCTGCTGCCGCTGTCGGCGAGCAACTTGTCGAGCGCTACGGCCTGTTGCTTGGCCGCGTCGCCGCCCGCCGCCGAGGAACCCCCGGTCGCGGGCGAGGTCGCGGCGACCGTCTTGTTGCCGTCGCTCTTGCTCCCGCCACCGCTGAGCAGCGCCCCCGCACCGACCCCGAGGATCGCGATGACGATCCCGACCCCGGCGATCAGCGGCACCCGCGAACGGCGCCCGCCCCGGCCGTCGTCGTCGTGCTGCCCGGGCGGGGCGTAGGACGGATCGGCGTAGCCGGGCTGGGCGTACGGCGGCTGCGCGTAGCCCTGTTGTCCATAGCCCTGCTGGCTGGGGCCCTGCTGGCCGTAGCCCGGCTTCTGGGCTTGCGCCGGCGGCTGCTGGAAGCGCGGCAGCTGCTGTGTGGACCCGGCCGGTGCCTCGCCGGTGCGGAAGAGGTTGTCGAACTCGGCGGGCGGCTGCCGGTCCTCCGCCCCGCCCGGCCGCCCCCCGTACCCGGGAGCGCCGCCCTGCGCGGGCACCGGCGGGAGGAACTGCGTGGGCTGCGCGTCGGGATGCGCGGCCGGCGGCATCGGCCCGGCACCGCCGGACACCTCGGGCGGCAGCGCCCCGGGCAGCACCGGCGGGATGAACTGCGTCGCGCCCTCGTCCATCGGGGCGGCCGGGACCGGCGGCAGGAACTGGGTGGCACCCTCGTCGCCGGGAATGTTGACCACCGGCGGGATGTACTGCGTCGCGCCCTCGTCGGCGGGCGGCAGCGGGGCGCTCGGGAACGCGGACGAGGAAGAGGCCGTGGCGGCGGGGGGCAGGGGTGCGGCGCCCGAACCGGAAGCTCCGTATCCGTAGCCGTAGTCCTGCGTGCCCGAACCGTAGCCCGGTGCGCCCGTCCCGTACCCGGCGGACTGCTCCGGGGCGTATCCCGGTGCCGGCGAGTACTCCTGGGCGTACGACTGCTGCTGCACGCCGTACGCCGCGTGCTGGGCGCTCTCCTGGGGCAGGGCCCCCGGCTGGCTCGGGATGCCCTCCTGGGCGCCCCACGGGGACGGCTGCTCGGGGGCGGCGCCCCACTGCTGCGGCTGCTGCGCGTCGCCCCAGCCCTGGCCCGGCGGCGGGGCCGGGGTCCGGTGCTGCGGGTCGGGCTGCTGGTCCGGGCCCCACGACCCGCCCCAGGCCTGGCCGCCCGGGGGTGTGCTCGGCGGCTGCCCTGCCGACTGCTGGTTACCGCGTCCGCCCGTCATACCCGGAAGGAGGGGTTCACCTCCGTCGGAGGGCAGCACGATGCCTTCGCGCGCGGGCCGCGCCGAGGGCTCCTCGCCCTGTCCACTCTGCGTCACCGGGACTCCTACGAATGGGGGACCTTCGGGATCGTCGGTTCACGCTACCGGGTACCCAGAGCCCGGTGCCACGCAGCACTGGACTGGACCTCTCCACTTGTGACCTCGGTAACAACTCCGGCCCCTCATCCGCGCCACATCCCGTTCTACGCCCTCCTTTCACCACCGGATCACCACCGGACGCTTCGTTCACTCCCTGTTCACGCGGCGGCCTGCAACTCCATCCGCGCCCCGAACTCCCGCACCACCGGCTCGTCCCGGTACGGCTCCAGGCGCTGCTGGAAGTCCTCCAGGTACTCCGCGCCCCGGTTGGAGCGCAGCGAACCGAGCAACTCCACCGCTTTCAGGCCCGTGGTGCAGGCCTGCTCGACCTCGCGCTGCTGCACCTGCGCGCTCGCCAGCAGGACGTACCCGATGGCCCGGCGGCGCGCCCGCGACTCCGGGTGCCCGTCCAGGGACTCCTGCGCGCACCTGGCCGCCGCCTCGGCCTGCCCGAGATCGCGGTGGCAGTGCGCCAACTCGTCGGCGAGATACGCCTCGTCGAAGTGCCCGATCCACGCCGGGTCGTCCCCGGACGACGGATCCGCCGCGTCCAGCGCGCTCACCGCGCGCCCCGACGCCAGCTGCGCCGACCGCGCGTCACCCATCAGCGCGTGCCCGCGCGCCTCCGCCGCGTGGAACATCGCCTCGGCCCTGGGGGTCACGCGCCCGCGCGCCCCCTCCTGCGCCGCCCGCGCCAACTGCGCGATCTCACGCGGGTTCCCGAGCTGCGCGGCGAGATGGCTCATGGACGCGGCGAGCACATACCCGCCGTATCCCCGGTCCCCGGCCGCCTGCGCGAGGCGCAGCGCCTGGATGTAGTACCGCTGCGCCAGGCCGGGTTGACCGGTGTCGACGGCCATGTAGCCGGCGAGTTCCGTCAACCGGGCGACGGCGGCGAACAGTTCACGCCCCACGGCCTCCCGGTACGAGCCCGCCAGCAGCCCGGAGACGACACTGTTGAGGTAGTGCACGACGACCGGGCGGACATGCCCGCTGCCGTACTGGTGGTCCAGCTCGCTGAGCGCCTGCGTCATCGCGCGCACCGCCGCCACGTCGGACTGGCCCACCCTCGGCCCCGCCGCGCGCGCGACCTGCGAGTCCGGCGAGGAGATCAGCCAGTCGCGGCTCGGCTCGACCAGCGCGGACGCGGCGACCGACGAACCGGACAGGAAGTCCCGGCGCCCCACGTCACTGCGCCACAGCTCACACACCTGCTCGATGGCACCGAGCACGGTCGGCGAGAACTGCAGGCCCACACCCGACGCGAGGTTCTTGCCGTTGGCCATGCCGATCTCGTCGATCGTGACCGTACGGCCCAGCTTGCGGCCCAGCGCCTCGGCGATGATCGCCGGAGCCCGACCGCGCGGCTGCTGTCCCCGCAGCCAGCGGGCCACGGACGTCTTGTCGTAGCGCAGGTCGAGACCGTGCTCGGCGCCGCACATGTTGACCCGGCGGGCCAGCCCGGCGTTCGAGCACCCCGCCTCCTGGATGAGCGCCTGCAGCCGTTCGTTCGGCTGCCGCGCGACAAGTGGCCTTGCGGCCATGGCGTACCCCCTGGGAACAACCCCTGAAGCGAAAAGATCCGGCCGAGAAGATCAATGCCCAGCGAACATGGCGAAAATGCGAAGCATGCGAAGAATGCCGGGGTAAAAGCTCGTGCCCGCCCCTCACGTGGCTACCCCGATACCGCCCTCGGTCCTCCCGCGCGCCCCCGCACATGCATCCATGCGCCCCAGTTGCGGAATCGATGCTCCTCCCCCGCGCGCGCTACAGCCGTAACCCGAGGTGGGTGCGGGAGTTGTGTTGGGCGTGGAAGAGACGATCGCGGGCACCGAAGCCGCTCAGATTCCGAAGCAGCGCGGGGAATCGCTGCTGGAGACAGCCGTACGCTACGCCGAGGAGCGCCACTGGGACGTCTTCCCCGGCACCTGGCTGGAAGCCGTCGACGGGGTGCAGCGCTGCTCGTGCGAGGACCCCGCGTGCGCCGCACCCGGCGCACATCCGGCGCGTGAGGACTGGGCGACCCAGGCGACGGGCAGTGCGACGGTCGCGCGACGGATGTGGCAGAAGCAGCCGGGGGCATCGATTCTGCTGCCGACCGGGCGGACGTTCGACGCGATCTCCGTGCCGGAGACCGCCGGGTTCCTCGCGCTGGCCCGGATGGAGCGCATGGAGTTGACGCTGGGTCCTGTCACGTTGACGCCGTCGCGGCGGATGGAGTTCTTTGTTCTGCCGGGGGCTTCGGTGAAGGTGCCGGATCTTGTGCGGAAGATCGGCTGGTCCCCCGCCACTCTTGATCTCGTGGTGCTGGGTGAAGGTGCGTATGTGGCCGCGCCGCCCACGCGGTTCGGGTCTCGGGGGGCTGTGCAGTGGGCGTGCCGGCCTACTGCTGCGAATCGGTGGTTGCCGGATGCGGAGGAGTTGATCTCGCCGCTCGCCTATGCGTGTGGGCGGGATCGGTAGCGTTGGCGGGTGCGGGTCCGGTGGGGGCTGGTCGCGTAGTTCCCCGCGCCCCTTGGGTGGGACCCCTGACCGTAGGCTGCAAGGTATGACGTCTGCTGCCGTGCGTGTGCGTGGGCTTTGGAAGCGGTTCGGGCAGCAGGTTGCTGTTGCCGGGATCGATCTGGAGTTGCCTGCCGGGAAGTTCATTGGGCTGGTTGGGCCCAATGGGGCCGGGAAGACCACCACCCTCTCCATGGTGACCGGGTTGCTGCGGCCCGATCAGGGCAGCGTTGAGGTCGTGGGCCACGACGTCTGGCGTGACCCCGTGGCCGTGAAGGCGCGGATCGGGGTACTGCCCGAGGGCCTACGGCTCTTCGAGCGGCTCTCCGGGCGTGAACTCCTCGGCTACAGCGGGCGGTTGCGAGGACTGCCCGGGGCCGAGGTCGACAAGCGGGTCACGCAGTTGCTGGACGTGCTCGATCTGGCCGGGGCGCAGCACAAGCTCGTCGTCGACTACTCCACCGGTATGCGCAAGAAGATCGGGCTCGCCGCCGCTCTCCTCCACAATCCCGAAGTCCTGTTCCTGGACGAGCCGTTCGAGGGTGTCGACCCGGTCTCCGCGCAGACCATCCGGGGTGTCCTGGAGCGCTACACCGCCTCCGGCGCCACCGTCGTCTTCTCCTCCCACGTCATGGAACTCGTCGAGTCGCTGTGCGACTGGGTGGCCGTGATGGCCGCCGGCCGCATCCGGGCCCAGGGCACCTTGGCCGAGGTGCGCGGCGAATCGCCCACGCTCCAGCAGGCGTTCCTCGAACTCGTCGGCGCGGGCGCCCGCGACCACGGCTCCGACCTCGACTGGCTGGGCGGCGGCACCCGATGACCGACACCCTCACGCCCCCGGCCTCGATCACTCCCGTCGTCGTACGCCTGAAGCTGTCGTTGTTGCGCAACGGGCTACGGCAGTCCGGTGGCCGGCGGGCCGCGTATGTCGCGTCGGCGGTCGTGGCGCTGCTGTTCGCGGCGCTTCAGTTGCTCGGGCTGATCACGCTGCGCGGGGACTCGCACGCCGACTCCGTGGTGGTCGTCCTGGTGTCGGTGCTGGGTCTTGGCTGGGCGGTGATGCCACTGTTCTTCCCGACCGGCGACGAGACCCTCGACCCGACCCGCCTGGTGATGCTGCCGCTACGGCCCGGGCCTCTCGTACGGGCGCTGCTGGCGGCCTCGCTGGTCGGCATCGGTCCGCTGTTCACGCTGGTGCTGCTGCTCGGTTCGGTGATCGCGGTCGCGCACGGCGCCGCCGCCTACGTCACGGCGGTCCTCGCCCTCGCCTTCTCCCTGCTGGTCTGTGTGGCCCTCGCGCGGGCCGTCGCCGCCGCCAACATCCGCCTGCTGACCAGCCGGAAGGGCCGGGACCTGGCGGTGCTGAGCGGGCTGGTGATCGCGGTCGGGGCGCAGTTGGTCAACTTCGGTGCGCAGCGCCTGGGTTCGTCGGGACTGTCCCCACTCGACCCGGCGGCCGAGGTGTTGCGCTGGGTACCGCCCGCGTCGGCGGTCGGCGCGGTGGACTCGGTGAGCAAAGGGTCGTACGGCCTGGCGACCCTCCAACTGGCCGTGTCCGTGGGCGCTTTGGCGGCCCTGCTCTTCCTCTGGTCGCGCAGCCTCACCAAGTTGATGACCTCGCCCGACGGCTCCACCCTCCAGTCCGCCGAACCGGCCGCGAGGGACAGGGCGTCCGCCGGCGGCCTGGCCCGTCTCCTCCCGGCCGGCCGCACCGGCACGGTCATGGAACGCAGCCTGCGCTATGTCTGGCGCGACCCCAAGACCAAGGCCGCGTGGGTGACTTCACTGGCGATCGGGCTGATCGTGCCGGTGTTCAACGCGCTGCAGGGCACCGGCTCGGTCTACTTCGCGTGCTTCGCCGCCGGGATGCTCGGCATCCAGATGTACAACCAGTTCGGGCAGGACACCTCCGCGTTCTGGATGGTCGCGATGACGATCTCCACGACCAGGGACGCCTACGTCGAACTCCGCGCCCGCGCCCTCGCGTTGCTCCTCATCACCGTGCCGTACGCGGCGCTGGTGACCGTCCTCACGACGGCGATGCTCGGCGACTGGCACCGGCTCCCGGAGGTCCTCGGCCTCTCCTTCGCCCTCCTCGGCGCGATGCTCGCGACCGGCGCCTGGACCTCGGCCCGGTTCCCCTACTCCATCCCCCAGGGCGGCCACAAGAACGTCGCCCCCGGCCAGGCCGGCCTCGCCTGGATCTCCATCTTCGGCGGCATGATCGCAGCGGCCCTCCTCTGCTCCCCCGTCATCACCCTCACCATCTGGTCCAACGTGACCGCGGACGGGGATCAGTGGAGCTGGGTGCTGCTGCCGGTGGGGGCGGGGTATGGGGCGGCGATCACGTATGCGGGGCTGCGGTTGGCGGCACCGGGGACGGCGAGGCGCCTGCCGGAGATCCTGGCGGCGGTAAGCAAGGGCTGACTTGCGGCTTTTGTCTTTAGGGGCGCGGGGCT
>NZ_BARG01000121.1 GCF_000376565.1 Streptomyces hokutonensis
CCGCGGCCATCAGCCGGGCCGTTTCGGCGCCGATGCCACCGGTGGAGCCGGTGATGAGGGCGACCTTGTCGGAGAGTTCCATGCTGGGTCCTTCCAGGAATCCGGCCGCACAGGGCGACTGGAGTGGGTTAGGTGACCCAGAATGGTTCGATAAAAATGGGTTGTCCAATCCAGAATCTGTTAGCGTTGCGCGCATGAGTACCCAGGCGCGGCAGCCCGCCGAGAAGAAGTTGACCCGCAAGGGGCAGGAGACCCGGCGCCGGATCGTGGCCGCCGCCGCGCAGCTCATGTACGAGCGGGGCGTGACCGAGGCGACGCTGGAGGATGTGCGGGCGGCCGCCGGGGTGAGCGGCTCGCAGATCTACCACTACTTCGCCGACAAGCAGGAACTGCTGCTGGCCGTGATCGAGTTCCAGACCGAGGCGGTGCTGGACATGCAGAAACCGCTCTTCGCCGGGCTCGACACCATGGAGGGCCTACGGCAGTGGCGCGACGCGCTGGTGGAGTACCAGCTCCGGCTGCAGTGCCGCGGCGGCTGCCCGATCGGCTCGCTGGGCAGCGAGGTGGCCGAGACCAACCCCGAGGCGCGGCTCGCCGCGGCCAGCGGCTTCCTGCGCTGGGAGTCGGCGATCCGTGGCGGTCTCCAGAGGATGTACGACCGCGGTGAACTCGACGCCGACCCCGACGACCTCGCTCTCGCGACGCTGGCCGCGCTGCAGGGCGGCCTTCTGCTCACTCAACTCCAGCGCCAGGTCAGGCCCTTGGAGGTAGCGCTGGACTCGATGCTGGACCACATCGAAGCCCACACGAGGCAAGCGTGACGGGTCACCGTCCCGGTCCCTGAATCACCCCGGTGAGAGCGCACGTCGACACGGAGGACCTCCGTATCGGATCAGTCGTCTCAGCGGTCGACGAGCCCGCGAAGGAGCACCCGGCCCGTCTCCCAATCACCCACTCCGCTGCGGGAATTGATGTGGCCGTGGCTTTCGACGAGTTGCCGCTGCGCCTGCCACCCTCGCGCGAAGGACGCGGACGTCGTCGGGTCGCAGTAGGGGTCGTCGTCGCTGGCCACCACCAGGCTCGGGCACGGCAGTGGGCGAGCGGAAAGGCCCACGAAGGTCGATGCGGCCTCACGTGGGAACGCCGTTCCCCGGGGATCGGGCGGGGCGACCAGGAACGCGGCCACCGTGTCGGGTCGCGCCTGCTCCAGCCAGTGCGCAGCCGCCCAGCAGCCCAGGCTGTGCGCCACCAGGACCACCCGCCGGTCGCGCCGGGAAGCGATCTCGTGGGCAGCCTGGATCGCGGCAACCCAGTCCGGCAGGTCCGGTTCGCTCCACGAGGCCGGCGCGATCCGGGCCGCCGCGGGACCCCATCGCTTCTCCCACAAGCTCTGCCAGTGCTTCTCTTCCGAACCGTCGATCCCGGGGATGATGACGTACGCGACCATCGGCTACCTCTTTTCCAGTCGTGGCCTCCGCACATCGCGGGGACACCCGGAGGGGATTCTCGATGGACCAGCGGCAACGATCGAGCTCGGCAAGTGATCTCAAGGAAAGTGGCGGTGACAACGATGGAATCACTCGACGAGATCGACCGTGCCATCCTGGAACTGCTCCAGACCGACGGCCGGCTCACCGGAGCCGAGGTCGGACGGCGAGTCGGGCTGTCCCAACCGGCAGCCGGCGCCCGCATCCAACGCCTGGAGAAGAACGGGATCATCACCGGCTACCGCGCCGTCGTCGCCCCGGCCGCGGTCGGACTGAACATCCACGCCGTCGTCCGGCTGCGCACCACCCACGCGCAGCTGTCCCAAGCACTCACCCTTGCCGCCCGGACGCCCGAGGTCGTCTCGACCCTCCGCGTGACCGGCGAGGACTGCCTGCTGTTCGACGTGCAGTGTTCCCACGCCGAACGCCTTGAACAGGTCGTGGACTCCCTCGCCCGGTACGGGCCGGTCACCACCTCGCTCGTCCTGCGCAGCTACCCACCGAAGTCGTTGCCTACGGCACCGTCAACAACGCCCTGACTCGCAGCACTTGGCCCGCGCTCCCCTCACCCGAAGACCCTCCGCTTGATTTCCTGACGGTAGTTCTCAAGCGTCCTGTCGAGGTGCACGGCGGTGGCCTGCGCCGCGGCTTCCGGCCGGCCGTCGCGTACGGCTTCGTAGATGGCGGCGTGCTCCTCGACGGCGGCCTCGGACTGAGCACTGAGCGTGTCGTGGATACCGAGGGCACTGGACTGCCTCTGCAGCCGGCGTGCGTCGCGCACGGCGTCGACCAGGAAGCTGTTGTGCGAGGCCGCCGCGATCGCGGCATGGAAGTCGTCGTCGGCCTGGTTGAACACCTCGACCTGCCCGTGGACGAAACCGTGACGGCACGTCTCCACGGCCACTTCCATCGCCCGGAGTTCGGCAGGGGTCGCACTTGTCGCCGCGATGCCGGCGGCGGCCATCTCCTGGATCCTGCGGAACTGGAACAGCATGAAGATGTGATCCAGGTCGGTGGGTCGGAAGAACCCGCCCCAGCGGCTGGCACTGAGCATGCCTTCGTCGTCCGAGACGAAGAGACCACGGCCCTTGTGCGCCCGGATCCGCCCGAGCGCGGAAAGGATCTTGACGGCCTCGCGCACCACCGCCCTGCTGGTGCCCAGCCGTCCGGCCAGATCGTTCTCCGTAGGCAGCCGGTCGCCGGGCACCAGGCCCGACTCGGCGATGAACTCCAGGATCCGCTCCGCGACGAGCTCATAGCCCGGACGGTAGTCGCGCCCCGTGTCCGCCCCTGCACCCAAAGCCGTCACCCCTGTCACTGGTCTCACGGAGCGAGCCCGTCCCTTCGTGGTCACTCTACTGAACACCTCACTCGATGAAATGAATCGTACTTATCTTGCAGAGACCACGGCAACCATGCGATGCCCAGTGACGCAAAATTCCCCATATACAGGACTAGTTTCGACATAGCGACGGACAGTGTGGCCAGAGAATCCAATTTTGTGTCTGCACATCTCCTTGACCGGAGCTCGTATAAGGCGCCTAATTTCTGGGCGACGACCCGCCAGCCACGTAATGGAGACACTCATGACCGCGATGAAGCAGTCCGTTGTCCGAAGCAGAGCGCTGGCCAAACGGCGATCGGTTCTCCTCGCGGGGTGCGTGGCCTGCGTGGTCGCGACCGCCACGGCCTGCGGTGGCGGTACCACGGGTACGAGCAGCAAGGACGGCTTCAACCAGGTGGCGCAGAAGAAGGGCGCGCTGACCGTGTGGGTGGACTCGACCCGGCTGGCCGCCGCGAAGCTCTACCAGAAGCTCCACCCGGACGTGAAGCTCGACATCGTCACCTACGACGGCGACGCCAACGGATCGAACTACCTCCAGACGAAGGTCCAGCTCTTCAACCGCACCGGCAAGGGCTGGCCGGACGTCGTCTTCAGCTCGCAGAACAACGAGGTGACCTGGGCGGTCGACGCCAACTTCGCGGCCCCCTTGAACAAGGGGCTCGTCCCGGCGCAGACCCTCGGGAAGTTCGCCAAGGGCGCCAACGACGTCTGCACGGTGGGCGGCACGGTCTACTGCCTGCGCAACGACCTCTCTCAGGCGGTGCTCTGGTACAACGCGCCGCTGATGAAGCAGTTCGGCTACACGGTTCCGACGACCTGGGAGGAGTACCAGCAGCTAGGCGAGAAGGTGGCCGCCGAGCACCCCGGGTACCTGGTGGGCGACGCCGGCGACTCCTTCACCCCGGAGATCTACCTGTGGGCCGGCAAGTGCGGTGCCAACCACATCACCGGCGCCAAAGCCGTCTCCGTGAACACCACCAGCGCCGCGTGCACGAAGATGGCCGAGCTCATGGACGTACTGATCAAGAAGAAGTCCATGTCCATCAGCGGGGTCTTCAGCACCGACTTCGGCAAGAACAAGGCCGACAAGGTGCTGATGATGCCCGGCCCCTCCTGGTACGGCGGCGCGCTGTTCCAAGGCACCTTCAAGACGCCGGCCAAGCAGATCGCGGCGGCGCCCATACCCCAGTGGAGCGGCGAGACCTCACCGTCGACCGGCAACGTGGGCGGCGGAACCTGGCTGCTGTCCCAGCACTCCGAACACATCAAGGCGGCCACCGACTTCATCACCTGGGTCACGACGGACGACGCCTACCAGGGCAAGGTCGCGCCCGGCTTCCCCGCCTACGCCCCGGCGGCGGAGACCTGGTTGAAGCAGCAGAGCGCCTCCGGCTACTTCGCGGGGGACATCCAGGTACTGAAGGACGCCTCCACCCAGGTCTGGCCGGGCTGGGGCTCGGGCCAGTTCAGCCAGGAGGCGATCTGGGCCGCGACGGTCAAGCCCGGTCTGACGCAGGGCAAGAGCATCGTCTCGCTGCTGCCCGCCTGGCAGGACTCCATCGTCAAGTACGCCCAGTCCGACGGATACAAGGTCTCCAAGTGACCGCGACCCACTCCCCCGTCGGCCCTGTCCGTCGGCGTCCCCAGGGCGCCCGGCGGCAGGGGCGGGCGGGCGCCGCGTTCGTCGCCGCCTACCTCGTGCTGCTGATCGCGTTCGGTGTCGTCCCGACCGCCTACGCCGTCTACTTCGCCTTCAGCAACGCCCAGGGCGCGTTCACCGGCTTCGACAACTTCGTCACCACGATGCGTGACTTCCGGTTCGTGCCGGCCCTCGGGCACGTCGGGCTCTACCTCCTGTTCTGGCTCGTCTCGCTCGTGGTGATCGTGGTCGGCCTCGCGTTGCTGCTGCACCGGCTCGCCTCCGGCGGCGCCGGAAAGGCCCTGAGGTTCCTCTTCTACATTCCCGGTGCCCTGGCGGGCGCCGCGAGCGTGCTGGTCTGGCTGTTCATGCTCGACCCCACGGTGAGCCCCGTCAGTTCCCTCCTGGGCGCCCTCGGATACGACACGTTCGGCGAAGTCATCGCCCCTGGCCACCTGCCCCTGCTGTTCACGATCATCGCGTTCTGGACCGGCGCGGGCGGCTGGATCGTCGTCATCTACGGAGCGCTCAACAACATCCCCAAGGACGTGATGGAGGCCGCCCGCATCGACGGGGCGGGAGCCTGGCAGACCGCCTGGCGGGTGCAGATCCCCATGCTGCGCAAATGGATCGTCTACATGGTGATCCTCGCCTTCGCCGGCGGCGCCCAGCTCTTCGTCGAGCCCCAACTGCTGTCCCTGGCAAGCGTGGGAGTGGCGGGGCGCGACTACTCGCTCAACCAGCTGTCGTACGACTTCGCCTTCCAGATGAACAACATCAACGGCGCCGCGGCCGCCTCCGTCGAGCTCCTGATCGTGAGTCTGTCGGCCGCCGCCCTCTTCGTCGCACGGTCGGGATTCTTCGATGCCGAGTGAAACCCCCACGCACCCCGGTGTGCGTCCACGTCCCGGAGAAGTCGGCGCGAGCGCGAGCCCCACGCCACGCAGGACTGCCCGTACCCGCCGCCCTCCCGCCCGGCGCTACGCGTCCCGGGCGCTGGTGGCCGCCGTACTGGCCGCGTTCACAGTGTTCTTCGTACTCCCCGTGCTCTGGCTCGTCCTGGCCGCCACGAAGACGGACCACCAACTCGTGCACGGCAACCCGCTCTCCTTCGGCTCCTGGCACGCGCTCAAGGCCAACTGGCAGGCGCTGACCGCCTTCCAGGACAACGCGATCCTGCTCTGGCTGCGCAACTCGGCGATCTACGCGGGCATTTCCCTGGTCATCACGCTGTGCGTGGCCGTGCCCGCCGGTTACGCGCTGGCGATGACGGAGTTCCGCGGCCGGCGCGCTCTGCTCGTCGCCACGCTGATCGTGATGCTGATGCCGAACGCGACGCTGGTGGTGCCCCTGTTCCTTGAGCTCAACGCCGTGCATCTCATCGGGACGATGTGGTCGATCATCCTGCCGTACTCGTTCTATCCGTTCGGGGTGTATCTGACGTACATCTACTTCACCACCGCGGTGCCCCGGGATCTGCTGGCGGCCGCCCGCATCGACGGATGCGGCGAGTTCGGGGTCTTCCGGCACATCGCCCTTCCCCTCGCCTCGCCCGTCGTCGCGCTCGTCGGCTTCTTCAGCTTCGTGGCCAACTGGACCAACTACTTCCTGCCCTACGTGATGCTGCCCGAGAGCGACCAGATGCCGGTGCAGGTGGGTGTCGGCACCCTGCTCAGCAGCGTGCCCTCCTTCAACCCGACGGTCGGATCCCTCGCCGTCGAGCGGCCCCAACTCGCCCTGGCCACCTTGGTCGCGATCACTCCGGTCCTGGTCGTCTTCCTCTTCTCGCAGCGCTTCCTGGTCACCGGAATGCTCGCCGGCGCCACCAAGGAATGACGCCACGGACCGTCGTCCGGGCAGCCTCCGCGCGCTTCCACCGCCTTCTTCTCCCGAACGGAGACGTTCCCATGCCCTTCAGTCCTGCCGATCGCTCTGCCGGCGAGGACACCGCCTCCTCCGACGGCACGGTGTCCTCCGCCGGAGTACGAGCCAGCGTGCCCTTGCTCGAACCTCCCGGCTGGGCGCCGGCACAGCGCGCGCTGTTCGACCTGCTCGACCACGCCTGGCGCCGTTTCGAGCGCGAGTTCACCGGCCCGGACGGGCGCCTGAACTACAACGGACAGCTCTCCACCCGTGACGGCGTCGACGACTTCTACGAGGCGTTCTTCAACTGGCCCCAGCTGTATCTGCTCGGCGGCGCGGACGACCTGCTGCCCGCCTCCGAGAAGCACTGGGAGGGCGTCACCCGGCAGCTGACCGAACTGGGCATGCTCCAGGACGAGTTCGAGCGCGGCTACGACTGGTTCCACCAGGGCGAGAGTCTGCTGCTGCTGTACTTCCTGTGCATGGCGGCCCCCGAGCGCTGGTCGCAACGCGCCCTGCGGTTCGCCGAGTTGTACGTCGATCCGGCGAAGGGAAACTACGACCCCGAGCACCGCATCATCACGCGCCCGCACAACGGCAGCGACCCCGGCCGGCGCGGTCTGTCCGAGACCGACTCCTACCCCTGGCTCCCCAAGGAAGCCGAGCTGTACGGCTTTCCGCTCGACTGGATCCGGCCGGCCGACGCCCCCGAACCCCCGCTGTCCGCGGACCCACGTCTCGGCAGCCAGATGCGCGACCGCATGGGCAGCGGCGACACCGCGGTCAACCTCGCCGCGGCAGGGCTGGTCCTCAACGCCTGGATCCTGTCCGGCGAAGAGCGCTACCGCGACTGGATCGTCGAGTACGTCGGCGCATGGCGTGAGCGCGCGAAGGCCAACGGCGGCCTGATACCCGACAACGTCGGCCCGGACGGCACGGTCGGCGGCCTTCTCGAAGGCCGTTGGTACGGCGGGCACTACGGCTGGTCCTGGCCGCACGGCTGGCACAGCGTCGGCCACGCGGCATGCGTGGCGGCCCTCGCGGCCGCGACGGTCACCGGCGACGACGACTACCTCTCCATGGTCACGACCAGCCTCGACACCCTCATCGGTCACGGCAAGACGATGGCCTTCACCGAAGCCGATTCCAGCCTCCCCGCCAAATGGATCGCCCAACTCGGTCCGGACATCCACACGCCCACCCTGCACATCCCCTTCCGCCACAACGACTCCGGATGGTTCGACCACAACCCCGTCACCCCCGCCGTGCCGGTGGCCCTGTGGCATCACACGGCCGCTCCGGCCGACCGGGCCCGGCTGGAGGGACTGCGCGATGCCGCCGGACTCGACTGGCGTGACGTGCGGGCCTTCCGCGCCAAGGAGGAGTCGGGCCACGAAGAGGCGTGGTTCGCCTTCCTCGCCGGCGACGATCCCGGCTACCCGGAACGCATCCTCGCCGCGGCCCAGGCGCAGATCCGCCACCGCCTCGCCCGCATGGACCGCTACCGCGATCTGGACGTGGCCGAGGAGGACATCCACGTGTGGCAGCAGTCGAACCCGGTGGTCACCGAGGCGCTCGTACAGCTGACATGGGGCGGTCCCCAGGTCCTCTACAACGGTGGTCTGCAGCAGGCGCGGGTGCGCTATTACGACGGCGAGGCGCGCCGCGCGGGACTGCCGCCCGAGGTGGCGGCCCTGGTGACCTCGATCGACCCCGAGGCCACCGCCGTCGAGCTGGTCAACCTCTCCGCCGACCATGTTCGGACAGTCGTCGTCCAAGCCGGTGCCTTCGCCGAACACACCATCACCTCGGTGCGCTACACGACATGCGAGGACGACTCGTGGGTCGGTGACATGTACGACTACGGCCACGGAGAGCCGGCCGTCACCGAGGCGGAAACGCCCGTCGGCAGCTCCCTGCTGACCGTCGTCCTGCCCGCCTCCACACGCATACGGCTCACCCTCCGGCTGAGCCTGCGGACGCGGACACCCAGCTACCGCACGCCGTTCTCCCCGGATGCGCCGGCGGACTCCGGCTCCGGGCTCACCGACGGGGAGGCCGGAGAGTGAAACGGATCGCCCAGACGATCAGGCTCCGACCGGAACGGCGCGAGGAGTACCTCGCCCTGCACGCCGCTGTCTGGCCCGACGTCGAAGCCGCGCTGCACCGCGCCCACGTGCGCAACTACAGCATCTTCCGCCACCACGACGTGCTCTTCGCCTACTTCGAGTACGACGGCGAGGACTTCGAGGCCGACATGGCGGCGATCGCGGCCGACCCGGTGTCCCAGCGGTGGTGGCAGCTCACCGATCCGTGCCAGGAACCGTGGCCCGACCGAGGCACCGGGGGCCAGTGGACGGACCTCACCGAGATCTGGCATCTCGGCGACCCGGGCGCGAACAGCCCCTCCTAGAACGCGGGCGGCGTCCGGGGCTTCCGGCGGCGCGCCGCGCAACGAGGTAAGGAGATCAACAGTATGAGACCCGCACGGCTCATCGTGGGACTGTTGCAGACGCTGCTGGTGGCGACAGCCGTCGTCCTGCCCGCACAGGCGGCGCACGCGGCGGACACCAGCTTCTACGTGGACCCCGCCAACGGCAGTGACAGCAACTCGGGAACCAGCACATCGGCGGCCTTCAAGACGATCGCCAAGGCACGCGACGCGGTCCGTACGGTGAACTCGGCCATGTCCGGGGACATCGTCGTGAATCTGCGCGGGGGCACGTACTCCCTCACCAGCCCGGTCGACTTCACCACCGCCGACTCGGGAACCAACGGCCACAACGTCATCTACAAGGCGTACGGCTCGGAGACCCCGGTCGTCTCCAGCGCCCAGTCCATCACCGGCTGGACATCGGCCGGCAACGGCCAGTACAAGGCATCGGTCGGCGACCTCGACTTCCGGCAGCTGTACGTCAACGGCGTACGGGCCACGCGCGCCCGCTACCCGGACGTCGGCTCCAACTTCCAGCTGCAGGGCAGCGACAAGACGGCCCAGGTACTGAAGGTCCTCAGCTCCCAGATGGCGAACTGGGACCACTTCAGCCGCGTAGAGATGGTGCTGCAACTGCAGTGGGCCGAGAACTACCTGCGGCTGAAGTCGTACACCACGAGCGGCGGCCAGGCGAACGTCTCGATCCAGGACCACGAGGCGGGCATCCTCTTCCAGCGGCCGTATCCGCTGCTGTCCAACGGCTCTCCCCTGCACTTCGAGAACGCCCACGAGTTCCTCACCGAGCCCGGCGAGTTCTACCTCGACAAGGACGCGCAGACGCTCTACTACCTCCCCCGGGCGGGCGAGACCATGACGTCGGCCACCGTGCAGGTCCCGACCTTGGAGACGCTCTTCGGCATCAAGGGAGACAGTCTCGACTCCCCTGTCCACAACCTGCAGTTCTCGGGCATCACCTTCACCCAGACCAACTGGACCGAGGCCAGTGACAACGGCCTGCTCAACGGTCAGGGCGGCAACTACAACATCTCCGCCGACCCCAGCAACAAGCAGTACGTCGACCGCCCGCCGGCCGGTGTGTACGCCGCGAACGCCGACAACCTGTCCTTCACCGGCAACACCTTCACGAAGATGGGCTCGACTGCCCTGGATCTGCACCACGGCGTCCACAACTCCGCGGTCACCGGGAACGTCGTCCAGGACATCGCGGGCAACGGGATCACGGTGGGCAAGTTCTCGGATCCCGACGTCGAGTACCACACCGTGTACAACCCGCCCGCCTCACCCGCGGGTGAGGACGCCCGGGAGGTCGTCAGCGGTGTCGCCGTCACCAACAACCTGATCAACCGCACCGGTCAGGACTATCTCGGCACCGCGGGCATCAACGCGGGCTTCGTGCACGGCACCACCATCGACCACAACGACATCTCCGACTCCCCCTGGGCCGGGATCTCCCTGGGCTGGGGCTGGCAGTCGGCTGCCAACGCGGAGGGCGACAACTCCGTCAGCTACAACCGCATCGGCAACGTCGTGAACCAACTGTGCGACACGGCGGGCATCTACCACCTCTCCAACGACCCCGGAACGGTGATCGACAACAACTACATCCACGACGTGGTCCGCACGCCCACCGCGTGTTCCTCGGGCGCGGGCGGCATCTACCTCGACGAGGGCTCCAACAACATGACCGTGGCGAACAACGTCCTGTCGCACACTGACAACTTCGTCATCCAGAACGTCAACGGCTCCAACGTCACCCTCTCCAACAACACGACCACGGGCACGGCCGTGATGCAGGCCTCGGGTCTTCAGTCGGCCTATCAAGGACTGCCGGCGAGGATCAATCTCGCCTACGGCAGGACAGCCACCGCGTCCTCCGTCTACAGCTCCAACTGGGCACCGGCCAAAGCCAATGACAACGACCTGACGACCGGTTGGTCCCCCACCGGAAGCGACACCTCGGCCTGGTGGCAGGTGGACCTCGGCAGCGCGTACACACTCGGTCAGTTCTCGTTCACCACCCGCCAGGACATCGACCAGCCCGAGACCCGGAGCAACTTCGAGATACGCGGCTCCAACGACCCCACGTTCGCCGACTACACGGTGCTGGGACGGCAGGACGCCACGGTCCTCCCGTACAGCGCGACACTGACGGCCAAGATCGACGCACGCCAGAAGTTCCGCTACGTGCGCGTCGCCAAGACCGACGGCAGCTACTTCTACATCGACGACTTCAGCGTGCAGCAGGCCGGCGGCGCGCTGGAGAATCCGCCCGCCGCGCCGTCCTTCAACGCGTCGACGTACTACACGATCAAGAACGTCAACAGTGGCCTGCTCGCCGACGTCAACCAAGGATCGACCGCCGACAACGCCAGCGTCATCCAGTGGCAGAGCAACTCGGGCACCAACCAGCAGTGGAACATCGTGCGGGTCAGCGGCAACCTCTACAAGATCGTCAACCGGAACAGCGGCAAGGCCCTCGGCATCGCCAACGCCTCTCACGCCAAGGGTGCGGCGCTGGTCCAGATGACCTACAGCGGTGGCAACAACCAGCTCTGGTACTTCCAGCCGACCAGCAGCGGATACGTCATCCGCAACTTCGAGAGCCGACAGGCCCTGGAGGTGCCGGGCGACTCGACCACCGGAGGCACCGCGCTCGGCCAGTGGACACCGCTGAACCAGACCAACCAGCTCTGGACCATTCAGTGACGCCCGTCGCGTGACAACGCCCGGACCGCTGCGATCGGCATGCATCAGCCGCCGATCGCAGCGGTTTTCCGATCAACTCCCGCTTCCAGTAGGTCGGCTCGTCAAAGGGCGAGGATCTGCCACTGTTCCTGGGAGGCTCGGTCGTAGGTCCACTGATCGACGTTGGCCCCGTCCTCAGTGGATCCGCCGTCCACATTGAGCGAGAGTCCGCTCAAGCGGTTGGTCAGGTAGTAGTAGCCGTCGCCGGTGGGAGTCACGGCCCAGTGCTGCTGCGGCACACTGTCGTCCGACCAGATGCCCACGTTGCCGCCGTCGGCGCGGGAGAGGCCGGCAACTTCCAGCAGCTTCCCGCTGTTGACGTTTCTGATCTTGTAGTAGCCGTCGCCGGTGGAGGTGAAGGTCCACTTCTGTGCCGTGTTGTTCAGCCAGGGCCACTGCTGGACGTTGCTGCCGTTCGCGGTGCCGAAGTTGTAGACGTCGGCCACCTGGCCGCTCTTGCGGTTCACCAGACGGTAGACCGTCGAGTCGCCGGGCAGGACCCGCGACTGCAGAACGGGCTTGGCGGTCCTGCCGCCGATTCTGATCCCGCCGACGTTGGCGTATCCGCCGGTGCCGGCGTCGGCCTGGATACGGACATACCCCACGAGCCTGGCCGGCCACTCCGCCACCTTGGTGGCGTGGTCGCCGGTCCACGTACCGGTCGCGACCTGGGTGAACGTGACGCCGTCGGTACTGGTGTGGACGGTATAGGAAGTGATGTCTCCGTCCGTGGTGCCGGTGCGGCTCCACTGCTTGGGCAGGTACTCCAGCGTCGAGACGTCGCTCCACACTCCGCCCAGGTCGATGGTGATCGCCTGCGGGAGCGACAGGCTCCAGGTCGACCAGCAGGTCTCGAAACCCTTGTCGCTCAGCCCGTCGATCGCGTTCATCGGCCCTTCGCCGGTGTGGAAGCCGGTCGCGTACGCGCTGACCGGGGTCACCGGGTGCTCCGCGCGCGGCAGTTGCGTCGGAAGCGCCGGCCGTGAGGTGTCGGGGCTCCAGGCCGCTCCGACCTCGGAGAGCCGGGTCACGATGTTCGTGTCCAGGACACCGGCGCGGCTGGGCGGGCAGTTGAGGATGAACGAGGTGTACTTGGGTTCCAGATCGGCCAGATGGGACAGGATCGACGCCTTGCTCAACGGGTCGGTGGTCGGCGTGGAGGGATGCCAGAACCATCCGTTGCTGATGGTCTGCCCCTGCAGGGACGCGTAGGTGTTACCGGCCGGGGAGGTGATGCCCAGCGGCTCCTCGAAGTAGATCGCGTCCCCGAGGAAGGGCACCGACAGCCCACCGTGGTCGATCATGACGATGTCCGGCTGGAGGGACTTCACGTGCTCCCGGACGCGCTGGTACGAGACGGCCGCCTGGCCCATCTGCCACGCGTAGCCGTCGGTGACGAACATGTCGATGGCGCCGTAGCCGGTGAGCAGCTCGGTGATCTGGTTCAGGATGTACGTCAGATCGCCGGGCTGTATCACCTGGTCCGCGGCCACGCCGTGACGGGTGTCGTAGGCCTGGACGGTGTAACTGCGGTCCCAGATCGAGAAGTACAGGCCCACCTTCAGGCCTTTGGCCCGGAACGCCGTGACGTACTGGGCGACGATGTCGTGCGGGTAGGAGCTGTTCGCGACGTTGTAGTCGTTGTACGCGGTCGGCCACAGGCAGAACCCGTCGTGGTGCTTGGTCGTCAGCACCCCGTAGCTCATCCCGGCCGCGTCGGCCGCCGTCGCCCACTGCTCACAGTCCACCGCCGCGGGGGCGAACAGCATCGGGTTCTGGTTCGGAGCGGCCCACTCCTCGTCGGTGAACGTACCCATGTTGAAGTGGTTGAACATACCGAACCGCATGTTCGCCAGGTTGCTCAGATTGGTCTGCGGGCCGGCCGCCGCTGCCTCGGTCACAAGGCTGGATAAGGCCGGCAGCACAGGCAGCGCGGTCGCCGCCGCGGCACCTGCGGCGCCCAACAGCGTTCGCCGGGACAGTCCTCCAGAAGACATGATCACACTCCCACTTCCATGTGGCGGGACGAGACCGTGCGCACCGGGGCAGAGTGCGCAGGGAAAACCCAAGGGCTGAACGGGTGTTGAGGCGCCGCACTCACGAGTCCCAGGCGCCAGGTGTTACGCATGAAGTTCGAGCATGCGACCCACCGGTGTCAACGGCTTTGCAGGGATGAAAACCCTTCCATGCAAGGGCGTTTTAGTCCTTCTGACCAGGTACGACAGCTTTCATCCCACGCCAGACATTCCATGTCTACAGGGTGCCGCCGGTCCCATCGGAGCCACGAACTCCTGCACTTCTCATCCGTGGGACGGGCCCATCTCGGCGCGGACATCGTTGTGTTGGCTCTCTGGCCGCCGGCGCTGTCGCCATTCCGCCCAAACCCGTGCCTATCGTCAACGTCATTACCTGCATGCGGAATCGGGAGCAGATCACTCGGAACAAGGAAGTCCGCCTCAGTGCCCATCGGTGGCATTCTGGGCCGGTCCGCGCCTCCAAGGGCGGGCCGGAGCGGACGTACGCGTTGAGGCCGTCGAGGCAAGGAGATCCATTTGTCCCTGACGGACAGAGCCATCGAGCAGATCCGGGAGCTCATCCGGACGGGAGCGCTGCCTCCCGGGTCGAGACTGCCACCGGAACCGGATCTGGCAGCTCAGCTGGGCCTGTCCCGCAACCTGGCCCGCGAGGCGGTCAAGGCCCTGGCGGTGGCGAGGGTCCTGGAGGTGCGACGCGGCGACGGCACCTACGTCACCAGTCTTCAGCCCAGTGTCCTGCTCGAGGGCCTCGGCGGCGCGGTGGAACTGCTCCAGGGCGACTCGGGTGCACTGCTGGATCTGATGGAGGTGCGACGGTTGCTCGAGCCCGCTGCCACCACGCTGGCCGCCACTCGCATGTCGGACACAGCCCTGGCCGAGGTGAAGCAGCAC
Organism: Streptomyces hokutonensis; assembly: GCF_000376565.1. GTDB lineage: Bacteria > Actinomycetota > Actinomycetes > Streptomycetales > Streptomycetaceae > Streptomyces > Streptomyces hokutonensis. Next base: position 14,462 of record NZ_BARG01000121.1, read on the forward strand.
CTGGACGCGATGCGAGAGGCACATGAGGACGTCGAGTTGCTGAACGTCCATGACGCGGCTTTCCACCGCGCTGTCGTCTCGGCGACCGCGAACGAAACGCTCCTGACCATCCTGGACGGGATCTCGGGCCGTACTCTGCGCGCCCGCGTCTGGCGCGGACTTGTCGACTCCCAGGCCGCGGGACGGACCTTGGCCGAGCACGAAGCCATCTACGAAGCACTGGCCATGGGCGACGCCTCTCTCAGTCAGGCGGCCGCGCTCATGCACATCAACAGCACGGAGCGGTGGCTGCGAGAACACCTGGAGTTCGCGAACCCGAGCACACGGAACACGCCGAAGCTCCGTGAGACGCCGTGAACGCAGCGGTCAGCTCCGGAACAGGCCTACAGGGGCGCGACGCGGACCGTCGGACGCTCCCGATCACATCGACAATTCCCGGCGCGGGCGACCCCATGACCGGCCATCCGGCTGCTCGTATGGCGATTCGCCCCTACCGGCGACGCCAGGGCAGCGCCTCCTCGTCGTCCTGAGCGGCGTCCACGTGTTGCAGTGCGGCGTTGATCGCCTCGCCGATCTCCGCGAACTGGCGGACCTGATCCGGCGTCAACGCGTCGAAGATCGCACGTCGTACGGCCTCGACGTGGCCGGGGGCCACCCGTTCCAACAGCTGGCGCCCTCCCTCGGTGAGCACGGCGAGTTGGTTGCGCCGGTTCGCGGGGTCGTCGCGGCGGTCCACGTAGCCGGCCTGCTGAAGGCGGGTCACCGCGTGAGTGAGCCGGCTGCGGGTGATCCTCAGTCGCTCGGCCAGCTCCGACATGGTCAGAGCCTGGTCCGGGAGCGAGGAGAGGTGGGCGAGCAGGGTGTAGTCGGCGTGCGTCAGCCCCGCGTCGCGCCGCAGCTGGCGGTTCAGGTGGTCGGACAGGTGAGTGGAGAACTCGACGTAGGCGAGCCAGGCTCGCCGCTCCTCGGCATCCAGCCAGCGTGGCGTAGTGGGCATGGTCACATCCTATCGATCCTTGTTTGAATCTTCAAACCAATCGACGTAGCGTGCTGCACATCGCAACGTTTGAAACATCAAACGATTGCCTGCACAGGAAAGGCAGCACAACGCCATGCAGCACAGGAACAAGCTGATCGGCGCGGCCATCGCCACCGCCCTGGCCCTCACCGCAGTCACCACGACCGCCATGGCCGACACGGCCACGCACCGACCCACCACCGCGAGCGAGCAGGACCAGCTCCAGGCGCTCCACCAGGCGGCCAAGGCCGAGGGCGGCAAGGTCACCGTCTACATGGGCGGCGACGCCCCCGGCCAGTGGGACGGCCTGGCCGCCGCGTTCCACCAGCAGTTCCCGGACATGAAGCTGCACCTGGTCACCGACCTGAGCAAATACCACGACGCCCGCATCGACAACCAGCTCGCCACCGGCCACCTCGTCGCCGACGCCGCGATCCTCCAGACCACCCAGGACTTCGACCGCTGGAAGAAGCAGGGCGACCTGCTCAAGTACAAGCCCGTCGGCTGGGACAAGGTCTTCCCCAACGCCAAGGACAGGGACGGCTACTACACCGGCGTCTTCTACGGCGCCTTCTCCTACCTCGTCAACACCAAGCAACTCCCCACGAGGGCAAGCGACTTCAAGGCCACGGACCTGCTGAAGCCCGCCTTCAAGAACAAGCTGATCCTGACCTACCCCAACGACGACGACGCCGTGCTCTTCGGCTACAAGCAGATCGTCGACACGTACGGCTGGAACTACCTGGCCCAACTGGTCAGGCAGAACCCCAAATTGATCCGTGGCGTCCCGGGATCGGCCGCCGGAGTGGCGAGCGGCGACTACCTCGCCTCCGTCGCAGTCGGCGGTGACACCCGCCCCAACGGCACCCAGGTCTTCTCGAACTCCGAGCGCTTCAACTCCTGGGCCCAGCGCGGCGCCGTCTTCAAGAACGCACCCCACAAGGCCGGCGCCAAGCTCTTCCTCAGCTGGCTCGACTCCCAGACCGTACAGAAGAACGCCATCGCCACCTGGACCTGGTCCGTCCGCAAGGACGTCGCCCCGCCGGCCGGTCTCAAGTCCCTGGCCTCGTACAAGAACACCGACCCCGACGCCTTCGCGAAGTTCATGTCGAACCGCGGCGCCGTCGAGCGCTTCCGCTCCCAGGTCGAGCTCTACTTCGGCCAGGTCAAGGGCGCCGACCCCGGCGACCCCGACGGAACTCTCGGCCGTACGCCCGGAGCGTTCTGACCCCTGCTCAGACCGGACCCGGAGCGGTTCCACCACGGGAACGAGGGTGGGACCGCTCTGCGGCATGCCCTCGTGACACCCGGAGTGTGCGGGCAGCTCATCCATGGTGTGGATGGGCGGGATAGCGGATTCGGATCGCGGAGAGGATGGCGACCGGGGGTCCGACGACCCATAGTCGTCCCTACCCGCACGCCGCTGTCCGGACCAGTCGCCGGTGTGCGGCCGTCCCCCGGCATGCCGTGCGCCGTCGGCGCCCGTGTCAGGCATGCCCGCTCCCGTACACCGTCCCTGGAGTCGCCATGCCCGGTTCCGTTCCGTCGCCGTCTCCCACCGCGGTCGGCGATGCCCCTCCGTCCTCCGTCCCCGTCTCGGGCCCGGCTCATCTGCTGCGTGTGACCCTGCTGATGGCGGGCAGCTGCCTGCCGATCCTGGGGGCGGTGCTCATCGCCCCGGTGCTGCCGAAGATGCAGGACCACTTCGCGTCCGTACCGGGAGCCAAGGCGTTGGTGCCGCTCGCGCTGACCGTTCCGGCGCTGGCACTGGCCCTGTTGGCCCCGTTCGCCGGCGTGATCGTGGACCGGCTCGGCCGCAAGCGGCTGTTGATCGTGGCGACCCTGCTGTACGCCGTGTTCGGCACCGCGCCGCTCTGGCTGGACTCGCTGGGGGCGATCATCGCCAGTCGCGCCCTCGTCGGTGTCACCGAGGCCGCGATCATGACGTGCTGCACGACACTGATCGGCGACTACTACTCGGGCCACCGGCGGGTGAAGTACCTCGCCCTGCAGACCATGTGCGCCTCCGCGTCGGCCACCGTCTTCTTCGTGCTGGGCGGCGCCGCCGGGTCGGCGGGCTGGCGGGTGCCCTTCTGGGTCTACGCCGTGAGCCTGGCGCTCGCCCCGCTGATGGCCACCGTCCTGACCAACCCGGCGCCCCGCACGGCCACCGAGGACACCTCCACCCCAGTCACAGACCAACGCGCCTTTCCCTGGAGGCAGTTGGCGGGCATCTGCGCCCTCACCTTCTTCGGGGCGATGGTCTTCTACACCGTCCCGGTCGAGATGTCGTACCTGCTCGACGACCTGGGAGTGGAGAACTCCGGCGTGATCGGCCTGGCCACCGCGCTCGCGAGTGCCGCCACCGTGGGCGGTGCGGTCACCTTCGCCCGTCTCAAGCGCTCTCCCGACCCGATGCTGCCCGCCGTTCTCGCGGTCTGCGCGGCCGGCTTCGGGGTGATGTTCCTGGCGGGTAGCGCCCCGCTGCTGGTGGTCGGGGCCGTCGTCAACTGCGTCGGCACCGGCATGCTGTTGCCCGCCCTCCTCACCAGTGCCATGTCCCGGCTGGCGTTCGAGGACCGGGGCCGCGGTACGGGACTGTGGCTGGCGGCCTTCTTCGGCGGCGAGTTCGTCTGCCCGCTCGTGCTGCTCGCCGGGGAGTCGGCGGTCGGCAGCCTCGCAGGCGCGGTTGGTGTGCTGGGGCTGGTCGCCGCCCTCGTCGCGGCAGGGTTGTGGGCGTCCCGGCGCCGGTCGGCAGCGGTCGATCGCCGCCCCCTGCCGGAGCAACTGGCCTGACCTATTCAGAGAGGGCAGAGCAACCACCTCAGGGGCGCGGGGAACTGCGCGACCAGCCACGAGCAGGCCGCAGCCGCGTCCCCAACGGGTTGCGAATCGGCGGGTGCGGTTACCGCTCCATGAGCGTCGCCCCCACCTCCTCGGCCTTCCGGCGGAGCCAGATGTGCGCGGCGTCCTGGGTGTGCACCGGGTGCCACCACATCGCCTCCTGCACCGGTACCGCCTCGAACGGGCAGGGCAGAACCCGTACCGCGGCCGCGCGTACCGCCCGGCGCGCCAGGCGCTCCTGGATCATCGCGACGCGACTCGTGCCCTCGACCATGTGGGGCAGCAACTGGAAGGTCTGCACCGAGACCTCCACCCGGGGGCTGATGCCGATCATGCTGAGCTGGCGGGCGGCGGGGGCGTCGTAGGGGCGCTGGTAGACGGCCCAGGGCAGGCGGGCGAGCTGGTCGAGGGTGAGTTCGTCGCCGACATCGGGGTGGTCGTCGGCGACCATGCACAGCCACCGGTCCTGGTGGAGGTCGACGGCGGGGAAGCCGTCGATGATGCCGTGCGGCAGCAGCAGACCGTCGACGGTGCTGAGCATGGTGGCGGTGTTCTCCACCGCTGCCGGCGTCGAGTGCTGGAACGCGAGCCGGATGCCGGGCGCTTCCCGGTGCAGGGCGCGGGCGAGCGCTGAGCCGAACACAGCGGCACCGTAGTCGGAGGCGAGCAGGGTGAACTCCCGGCTCTCGGCGGTCGGATCGAAGTCGGCCTGGCTGGCGAAGACCCGTTCCAGCAGGTCGCAGGCGGTGGCGCTGCGATCCCGCAGGGCCACTCCGAGCGGAGTCAGTTCGTAGGCGTTGCCGGTGCGGGCGAGGAGTTCGTCGTCGAAGTGGCGGCGCAGCCGGGACAGCGCGGCGCTCATCGCGGGCTGGCTGAGCCCGACGCGCTCGCCGGCCCGGGTGACGTTGCGCTCCTCCAGCAGCGCGCGCAGCGCGAGGACCAGGTTGAGGTCGAGTCGGGACAGGTTCACCAGGCACCACCAATGCGAGACCTATTCGAGCAGAAACCATCCACGCCATGGATTAGGCACATCCACAGGATCTATTTCCGTGATTGGTCGATCGAGGCCACAGTAGACCGCAACCCAGCAGGAGGAAATCTGATGGCAACGCTCGCGCAACCTGCCGGCCCGTTCGCGCTCGGCACGTTCTCCGCCCAGGACGGGGTCCCGTTTCCCGGCCTCCTCGCGAAGGAGCGCGTACTCGACCTGAGCAGCGCCCTGGACTGGGCACCGTCCGGCCTGCGCGCCGTGGTGGAGCGGTGGGACGAGACCCTCCCCGTCCTGCGCTCCCTCTCGGACGACGACACCCTCGACTGGCGGCCCCTGGACAACCTGCGCGTGCACGCCCCGATCGAGCCCCGCCAGATCTTCCAGTCCGGCGCCAACTACCGCCAGCACGTGATCGACCTGGAGGTCGCCCACCGCTCCGCCGACGACCCGCGCACGGTCGAGGAGGCGCGTGCGGAGATCGCCGCGGTCATGGACCGCCGGGCCGCCGAGGACCTTCCGTACGTGTTCATCGGCCTGCCGAGCGCGATCACGGGCCCGTACGACGATGTCGTCCTGCCCTCCTGGGCCCAACAGCCGGACTGGGAACTGGAGTTGGCGGCCGTCATCGCCAAGCCCGCCCACCGGGTGTCCGTCGAGGAGGCCCTCGACCACGTCGCCGGATACACGATCGCCAACGACCTCACCGACCGCGCCACCGTCTTCCGCCGGGACATGAAGGCCATCGGCACCGACTGGCTGCGCAGCAAGAACGCTCCCGGTTTCACCCCGCTCGGCCCGTGGCTCGTCCCGGCCGGGTCGGTCGCGGACCCCGGTGACCTGCGGGTCACCCTCAGGCTGAACGGCGAGACCATGCAGGACGAGTCCACCAAGGACATGCTCTTCGGCGTAGCGCGGCTGGTGTCGTACGCCTCGCAGAGCTCTCAACTCCTGCCCGGCGACCTGGTGTTGACCGGTAGCCCGGCAGGCAACGGCATCCACTGGGGGCGGCTGCTGCGCGACGGCGACGTCATGGAGGGGTCCATCACCGGCCTTGGCGTGCAGCGCACCCGTTGTGTGGCGGAGGTGCCGGCGTGAGCCTGGACCGCCACGACCCGGAGGGCGCGATCGCCGAGGCCGCCAAGTCGTACTCGAACTGGGGGCGTTGGGGCGAGGACGACGTGCTCGGCACCCTCAACTTCCTCGACGCGGCCAAACGCCGCGAGGGCGCCGCACTGGTCCAGCGGGGCGTGAGCTTCTCGCTCTCTCAGGCCTTCGACATGAACGGCCCGCAGAAGGGCTGGCGCCGGCGCACCAACCCGGTGCACACCATGCTCGACACCGGCACCGACGCCGCCCTCGGCAACCAGGGCTTCCCGCACGGCATCGGCGGAGCCGACGACGTGATCGCGATGCCGTTGCAGTGCTCCACGCAGTGGGACGGGCTCGGGCACATCTTCGACCACGGCAAGGCGTGGAACGGCCGGGCGGCCGAGAAGGTCGTCACCTCCGACGGCGACCTCGTCACCGGCATCGAGCACATGGCGCCGTACGTCGCCGGCCGCGGGCTCCTCCTGGACGTGGGCCAAGTCATCGGCGTCGACGGCGAGTTGGCCGACGGGTTCGCGATCACCGAGGAACACCTGACCGCGACCGCGGAGGCCCACGGCGTGCGTGTCGGCCGCGGTGACATCGTGCTCGTCCGCACCGGGCGGCTCACCCGCGCCCGGCGGGACGGCTGGGGCGACTATGCGGGCGGACCCGCGCCCGGGCTGTCGTTCACCACCGCCGGCTGGCTGCACTCCACCGAGATCGCCGCGATCGCCACCGACACCTGGGGCTTCGAGGTACGGCCCAACGAGTTCGACCACGCCTTCCAGCCGCTGCACCAGGTCGCCATCCCCAACATCGGCCTGCTGATCGGCGAGATGTGGGACCTCGACGCGCTCGCCGCCGACTGCGCCGCCGACGGTCTCTACGAGTTCTGGCTGACCGCCGCTCCCCTCCCCATCACCGGAGCGGTCGGCTCCCCCGTGAACCCCATCGCCGTCAAGTAGCTCGGTCTCCTTCGCCGTCAGGTATCCCGTTCAGCCGCCGGATGCGCCCTTCCCCGGACAGCAAGCGGCGTATCCGGCCCGCATCCCCGTCCCCACCCCTGGCCCGCGCTCCCCGGCGGGCGAGCCGCAACCCCGCCGCCCGAAGCCGCGCGGCCCAACCCGGGAGGTATCCCCCGACATGGCTGACAGCCCAACCCTCCCCCGGCCTCCGGCTGGAGAGACACCCACCGTCCTGGTCATCGGCGGGGGCGCCTCAGGAAACGCCATCACCATCCTGCTGCGCCGCGCCGGCATAGACGTGGACCTGATCGAGGCCAGGCCCGACTGGAACGCCACCACCGGCTCGGGCATCACGCTTCAGGGCAACGCCCTGCGCGTCCTGCGCGAACTCGGCGTGTGGGAACAGGTGGAAGCGTCCGGATACGCCTTCGGCTCGCTGGGCGTGACCGCCCCCGACGGCACCGTCCTGTTCGTCGCCGAGGACATCCAGACCGGCGGGGAGGACCTGCCCGCCACCCTCGGCATGCAGCGCCCCCGACTCCAGCAGATCCTCATCGACGCGGTCCGCGCCTCCGGCGCCGGTATTCGCCTGGGCACCAGCGCCGAGATCCTGGACCAGGACGCCGACGGCGTCTCCGTACGCCTCAGCGACGGCACGACCGGCCGCTACGACCTCGTGATCGGCGCCGACGGCGTGAACTCGACCACTCGCGCCGCGATCGGTATCACCGACAAACCCGAGCCGACCGGCATGGCCATCTGGCGCATCGCCGCCCCACGACCCGCGAGCGTGACCCGCACCGACCTCGCCCACGGCGGGCCCGCCTACATCGCCGGCTACTGCCCCACCAGCGAGAACACCATCTACGCCTACCTCGTCGAGGCGTGCCGCGACCGCGCGGCCGTCGCTCCGGCCGCCTACGCCGACGAGATGCGCCGCCTGGCGCAGGGCTACGGCGGTGCCTGGCCCGAGATCACCGCGCACATCACCGACCCGAGGAAGGTCAACTACACCTGGTTCGAGCGCCTGCTGGTCGAGGGCTCCTGGCACCGTGGCCGGGTCGTGCTGATCGGCGACGCCGCCCACTGCTGTCCGCCCACCCTGGCCCAGGGCGCGGCCATGTCCTTGGAGGACGCCCTCGTCCTCGCCGAGCTGCTCACCAGTGGAAAGGACTGGGGCGACGAGCTGTTCCAGGCGTACTACGACCGCCGCATTCCTCGTGTGCGCACCGTCGTCGAGGCATCCGTGCAGATCGGCCAGTGGCAGCTGGACGGCGTGCGCGATGCCGACATGCCCGGGCTGATCGGCCGCACCCTGACCCCCCTCAAGGAGCGCCCGTGACCGCCATCGCGTCCTCCGCACCGACGATCGACGTCCACGCCCACCTCCTTCTCCCGGAGGTCGATGAAACCGTCGCCGGTCACCCCGGCCTCGCCGAGGCCCGCGCCCTCGACGCCCGCCGCAACGGCCCGGCCGCCCTGGCCGTGAGCGGCCCGATGGTCGGCGCACGCCTACCGAAGCTGACGGACGCCGCCGTACGCCTCGCGGCCATGGACGCGCAGGGCGTGGACATCCAGCTGGTCAGCCCGTCCCCGTCGCACTACCACTACTGGGCCGAGCCCCAACTGGCCTCAACAGTCTGCCGGTTGGCGAGCGAAGGCACCGCGGCACACTGCGCGAAGGCCCCCGACCGGCTGCACGGCCTGGGCCTGGTCCCGCTCCAACACCCCGACCTCGCGGTCGAGTTGCTCGACCACGCACTGGAACAGGGACTCAGAGGTGTGGAGATCTCCTCGCACGCACCCGGCCGCGAACTGTCGGACCCGGCCTACGAGCCCTTCTGGTCGCGGGCCGAGGAGACGGGAGCCCTCCTCTTCCTGCACCCCTTCGGCTGCACGCTCGACGAGCGCCTGGACCAGTGGTACCTGTCCAACACCGTCGGCCAGCCCACCGAGAACGCCGTCGCCCTCTCCCACCTGATCTTCTCGGGTGTCCTGGACCGCCATCCGGGCCTGAGGCTGATCGCGGCGCACGGCGGCGGCTACCTCCCCACCCACATCGGCCGCTCCGACCACGCCTGGCGGGCCCGCCCCGACACGCACGGCTGCGCACGGGAGCCGAGCAGCTATCTGCGGCAGCTCCACTACGACTCGCTCGTCCACGACCCTTACGTGCTACGGGAGTTGGTCCGAGCCGCGGGCGCCGACCGGGTGCTGCTCGGCTCCGACTTCCCCTTCGACATGGGCACGGAAGATCCGCTGGCCGCACTGCGCGCGGCCGATCTGACCGACCACGACTTCCACTCCGTCCGCGGCGCGAACGCCGCCGCCCTGCTCAATCTCGTCTGAGGAGCCCCCCATGAGCAACCGTCTGCTCACCCACCTCCGGCACGTCGACCTCGCCGTGCCGGACTACGACAAGCAGCTCGACTTCTATTCCGGTGTCTGGGGTCTGACCCGGGTCGCCGAGGACTCCGGCATCTCCTTCCTCGCCGCGGAAGGCAGCCCCGAGCAGTACGTCGTACGACTGCGCAAGGCCGACGAGAAGCGCCTCGACCTGGTCTCCTACGGCGCCGCCTCAGCGGCCGACGTGGACGCGCTCGCTGAGCAACTCCTCGCCGGTGGAGTCCAGTTGATCTCCCAGCCGGGCAAGGTGGACACCCCCGGCGGAGGTTACGGCTTCCGCTTCTTCGACGTCGACGGCCGCACCATCGAGGTCTCGGCCCACGTGGCGATCCGGCAGCACCGCAGGATCGAGGAGAAGGAGTCGATCCCGGTCAAGCTCTCTCACGTCGTCCTCAACTCGCCGGACCTCGACAGGACCCGCGCCTGGTACGAGCAGCATCTGGGCTTCCGCCTCTCCGACACGCTCGGCCATCCGCACGTCGGTGACGTGATGCACTTCATGCGGATCAGCAACCAGCACCACTCCATGGCCATCGCCAGGGGCCCGCACACGTCCCTGCACCACGTCTCCTTCGAGATGCGCGGCATAGACGAGTACATGCGTGGATCCGGTCGCGTGATGCGGGCCGGCTTCCGGAAGATCTGGGGCCCGGGCCGGCACACGGCGGGCGACAACACCTTCACCTACTTCCTCGACCCGCACGGCAACACCGTCGAGTACACGACGGAGCTGGAGGAACTGGACGAGGACACCTGGCACCCCCACGTCTACGACTCCTCCCAGCCCGAGGTCACCGACCAGTGGGGCACCGCCAACCCCATGAACGAACTGGTCACCAAGGAGTCCTTCAACGACCCCGATCACGGCGTGTTCGTCGCCCCGCCGGTCTGATCCTTCTCCGGAGCGAGACTCACCATGCGATTCGCCACGTACGAACACAGAGACCGACGCCAGGTGGCCGTCGTCGATCAGGACGGCACGCTCCACCCCCTGCCCGGCGTCAGCTCACTGACCGGCCTGCTCACCGAGGGAGGCGGCCTGCCCCAACTGCTCGACGCGGGCTCCGTGTTGCTCGACATGCCGGCCGGCCCGCACGTCTGCGACGTACGCCTGTTGCCGCCGCTCCGGCCGCCCACCGTGCGGGACTTCGTCACCTTCGAGGAACATGTCGAGGGCGTGCGACGGTCCGTGGACGGAGCCGCCGGGGTGCCCGCGCAGTGGTACGCGGCACCGACGTTCTACTTCGCCAACCCCTACGCGGTGTACGGCCCGCACGACGACATCCCCGTGCCCCCGGGTTCGAGCGTGCTCGACTTCGAACTCGAAGTCGCCGCCGTCATCGGCAAGGAGGGCCGCGACCTCACCCCCGAGCAGGCCCGCGACCACATCGTCGGCTACACCGTCTTCAACGACTGGTCCGCCCGCGACCTCCAGTCCGCCGAGATGAAGGTCGGCCTCGGCCCGTGCAAGGGCAAGGACACCGCCACCACGCTCGGCCCGTACCTGGTCACCGCCGACGAACTGGAGAAGTACCGCGACGCGGACGGCTTCCTGCGCCTCGCACTGACCGCCGAGATCAACGGCCGAGTGGTCGGCAAGGACCTTCTCTCCAACATGAGTTGGACCTTCGAGGAGATGGTGGCCTACGCCTCGCGGGGCACCGTCGTCCGCCCGGGCGACGTCCTGGGTTCCGGGACCTGCGGCAACGGCGGCTGCCTCGCCGAGCTGTGGGGCGTACGCGGCGAGCAGGACCCGGCCCCGCTCAAGGCCGGCGACACGGTGACGCTCACCGTGGAGGGCATCGGCTCCGTCTCCAACACCGTGGTGAGCGGCGTGGATCCGGTGCCGGTCGCCGCCGCCCGGCGCCGCTCCCGGGAGCGGCCATGACCAGGCGACTTGTGGGCAAGGTCGTCGTGGTCACGGGCGCGGCCGGCGGCCAGGGGGCCGCGGAGGCCGAGGCGCTGACCCGCGAGGGCGCCCACGTGATCGCCACCGACGTGAGCGAGGCACCCGGCTGCCGCCGCCTCGACGTCAGCAGCGACAAGGAGTGGGCCGAACTCGCCGCGGAACTAAGGGAGTCGTACGGCCGGGTGCACGGTCTGGTCAACAACGCGGGCATCACCTGGCGGGCCCGGATCGGCGACGTACGCCCCGAGGACATGGCCCGAGTTCACGCCGTCAACGTGACGGGTCCGCTTCTGGGCATCCAGCACCTGACACCGCTGATGGGCCCGGGAGCGTCGATCGTGAACGTCGGTTCGTCGGCGGCGCTGACCGCCCACTATCCCGTCGCGTACACGACCAGCAAGTGGGCGCTGCGCGGTCTGTCGAGGACGGCTGCCATGGAACTGGGACCGAGCGGCATCCGCGTCAACACCGTCCACCCCGGCTTCATCGACACCATGATGACCGCCTCCGCAGCCCCCGCGTTCCGCGAGGCGAACCTCCGCGAGACACCGCTCGGCCGCACCGGGACCGTCGACGACGTCACCCCGCTCGTGGTGTTCCTGCTGTCCGACGACGCGTCCTTCATCACCGGAGCGGAGATCCCGGTCGACGGCGGCCTCACCTCGCACGGCGGCGCCAAGTCGATCTCGGACGCGCTGCGCGCGGACGCCTGAACCAGCAACAACGCACGACAGAAAGGCCCTTCCTCCATGGACAAGGTCCGCGCAAGCGCCGCGGAGGCGGTCGCCGACATCCCCGACGGCGCCTCACTGGCCGTCGGTGGCTTCGGCCTCAGCGGCATCCCCGACGTGCTCATCCAGGCCCTGCACGCGCAGGGAGCGACCGGCCTGCGGGTCGTGTCGAACAACTGCGGAGTCGACGGGCGCGGGCTGGGGGTCCTGCTGTCGGCGGGCCGGATCGCCCGTGTGACGGGCAGCTACGTGGGCGAGAACAAGGAGTTCGCCCGCCAGTACCTGTCCGGCGAACTGGAGGTGGAGCTGGTGCCCCAGGGCACCCTGGCCGAACGGCTGCGCGCCGGTGGCGCGGGCATCCCCGCCTTCTACACGCCCGCAGGCGTGGGCACCCAGGTCGCCCACGGCGGACTGCCCTGGCGCTACGCCGCCGACGGAACCGTCGCACTGGCCTCCCCACCGAAGGAGATCCGCGACTTCGCCGGCCGTGCCTACGTCCTGGAGCACGGGATCACCACCGACTTCGCCCTGGTACGGGCCTGGCGCGGCGACCGCCACGGCAACCTCGTCTTCCGCAAGTCGGCCGCCAACTTCAACCCGCTCGCCGCCACGGCCGGACGCGTGACGGTGGCCGAGGTCGAACAGCTCGTGGAGCCAGGCGAGTTGAGCCCCGACGAGGTGCACCTGCCGGGCATCTTCGTCCAGCGGATCGTGCCCCTCACTCCGACACAGGCCGCCGACAAGCACGTGGAGAAGAGGACGGTTCGCGCATGAGCACGCCCACGGGCTGGACCCGCGACCAGATGGCCGCCCGCGCCGCCGCCGAACTCGTCGACGGTTCCTACGTCAATCTCGGCATCGGCCTGCCCACACTCGTCCCCGGCCACCTCCCGCCGGGCGTGCACGTGGTCCTGCACTCGGAGAACGGCATCCTGGGCACCGGCCCGTACCCGCACGCGAACGAGGTCGACCCGGACCTCGTCAACGCGGGCAAGGAGACGGTCACCGTCCTGCCCGGCGCCTCCTTCTTCGACTCGGCCCTCTCCTTCGGCATGATCCGGGGCGGCCACATCGACACCGCCGTGCTCGGCGCCATGCAGGTGTCCGCCGCCGGAGACCTGGCCAACTGGATGATCCCCGGCAAGATGGTCAAGGGCATGGGCGGCGCGATGGACCTGGTCCACGGCGCCCGCCGGGTCGTCGTCCTGATGGAACACACCGCCAAGGACGGCACCCCGAAGATCGTCAAGGAATGCACCCTTCCGCTCACCGGCGAGCGATGCGTCCACCGGATCATCACGGACCTCTGCGTCCTCGACGTCACACCCGAGGGCCTCACGCTCGTGGCATGTGCGCCGAGCGTGACCTCGGAGGACGTCGCCGACCGCACGGACGCGCCCGTGATCCGGAGAGCATGAGCCGTGAACCCGTCGGGCGGGCAAGGACCTCGGTCCCTGCCCGCCCGATGCTTCCGTCCACTGCCGACGTCCCTACGACAGGGGCATGACCTTCCGGTAGGCGTACACCGCGGTCGCCGCGACCGCCACGTGCATCAGGAGCAGCGCGCCGACACCCTTCGCGCCACCGTCGCCGAAGAGCAGGAAGTCGGGAACGAAGGACACCACGACGAGCACCGGCACCAGCCACCGCACCAGCGCCCCGGGGTCCTTCGACACCTTGCGCACGACGGCCCAGCCGACGGCACCCGCCACCACTCCGACGACGGTCAGGAAGACGTACGAGGACGCCTTCAGGGGCTTGAAGTCGTCGGGCGCGCCCGCGGCCAGCGCGAGGAGGGCGAGCACCGTGTCCGCCGCGGAGGCCACCACGATCGCGGCCAGCACACCTCCCGCCACGACAAGCGGACCACGGCGGAGGGCGACTGCGGCAGGGGCGACAGACATGGCAGCTCCAGGGAGAACGACTGCGGGAAGGACCCCACAACGGGAAGTTTGAATTCTCAAACGAGAGTCTCGCCGAACCCGTTTGAAATTTCAAGCGCAAGGCGGGGGGCTTGTCGAAACGTCCTGACAAACGGATTGACACCCCTTGGGGCCGGTCTCATGGTTACGAGCTACTAGAGCGCGCTAATGACGCGCTCTAGTAGCTGCATACGCGGATGCCGCCGACGAGCACAAACCCCGACCAGCACACTGAGGTGCAGGGGACATGCGCAGAAACCACCGAACCGCCGCCCTGACGGCCGCGATCCTTACCGGCGCGCTGTTCGCCGCCGGTTGTTCCAGCAGCTCCGGCGGCAAGAAGTCCACCGACGACGCGGCCGCCGCGCCCGCGGGCAAGGCCACTACCCCTCGCATGACCGTGGCCATGATCACCCATGCCGCCCCGGGCGACACGTTCTGGGACCTGGTCCGCAAGGGCGCCCAGGCCGCCGCCGAGAGGCTGTCGTTCGGGGAGGCGGTCAGCCGCGGTGTGTGCGTGGCGCCTCCGGCTGGGGTGCCGAACCCGGCCGACGTGGTGACCGAACTGGCCAAGCTGGACGCCGAGTTGTGCGTGATCGTGGAGCAGGACCTGTACCCGTGCGCTCCCGAGGTTCCTTTGCCCATCGCGGTCAACACCCGCGAGCACCTGGCCGGTTGCGGATTGACGGGCACCCGGCGCCCGAACCTCGACCGGTAGCGCCGCCAGGGCCGCACCCTCGAAGCCCTCGAAGCCGAACTCCGGGCGCGCTTCGCCTGACCCCCTCCCAAGGAAGACGACCATGACCGTACGTATCGGCGTCATCGGCGCCGGCTGGATCGGCAACGAGCACATCCAGCGCCTCACCCACACCGTCACCGGCGCCCGCGTCACCGCGGTCACCGACATCGACCCCGCCCGCGCCGCCGAAGCCGCGGGCCC
>NZ_BARG01000120.1 GCF_000376565.1 Streptomyces hokutonensis
AGAGCTCTCGGGTTCACGATTTCCGAATGGTCCTCGGACGGGAACTCGAGCAGTGGGGGCAGCGATGCCTAGGGTATGGCACTCAGGTTCCCGAACTGGGCGACGAATGACGTTCGTTGGCGGGTTGGTCGCTCCGGAAACCAGGATGATCGAGAGCCTCGGTGTAGCGCTGAGCGGCATGGGTGCTGAGTCCGAACAGATCGCTCAGGCGTCGGGCGTCCCCGTTCGTGGCGAGTGCCTCATCGAGGAATCGGTCTTCTCGGAGGGATCGGGCGTTGATGTTCGGTCCCAGCAAGAGGTAGATCCAGCGGTAGCCGACATGCCCGGTTCCGTTGACCGTTCGGAAGTGGACGAACAGGTGTGGGTTGGCCGCCTTCGGCCAGTGCCTGTTGCGGTAGTCGAGGTAGTTGGCCAGACGCTGGCGGACGGGGGCGGCGAGGGGAACGGATCGGCCGGCCAGTTCGAGGCGGCCGTCGTGGATGTCGGTGAGCAGGAGGTGCTGTACCCGGATCGAGCTGAGGCCGTGAAAGGCGAACAGCGAGGTCAGCAGGGCACGGGCTGGGTTGGCGGAGTCGAGGGCCTCGCGGATGTCCTCGACGTTCAAGGGCAGCGGGACCTTCGGATCAGGGAAACCGGTCTTGATCTGGGCGATGGGATTGGTGAACATCAGCCGCCTTGCCTTGAGGAGGCGGAAGATCGAGCGGAGGCCTTGGCCCATCTGGGCCCGCGTGATGCCGTCTTGAGGCAGCACCGCGCGGACATCTGCGGAGCTGATCTCGCGCAGCGAGTCCTTGCCGTCGTCGGCCCACTGCCGCAGCGCGGGCAGGGCCCAGCCGAGGTGGAGCCTGATGGTGATCTCCGTGCGGGGCCGGCGCCGTGGGGTAGTGCTGCTGCCCTCCCGCATGATGCGGAACCAGGCCCCCACCTCGCTGGTCATCGGCTCGGGGAGCCCGCTGAGGCTGCGCTGGACCCAGGCGGTGACAGCGGAGATCCGGTCGTCTTCCAGCAGCCCCGCGTCGTCGAGGACCTCCAGGACATGCGCGATCGGCAGATCGACCTCCGACAGCACACTGACATCGGTGGCCGCGATGGCGACGCCCGGGGTGTCCTGGAAGCCGAGCATGATGTTGACGCCGGTGCGGACACACCAGGTCAGACCGTGGTTCCAGCCATGGCGGGCCGCGCGCTGTTTGGTGAACTGCTCAACCCAGGCCGCCAGTTGAGGATCAGCTCGCCCGGCGAGCCCGCCCATACCGCGGTGTCGCAGGGTGCGGGTCATGTCGAACAGCGTCGGTTGTCGGTAGCTGACCGGCGCCAGCGGCTTCGGGGACACCGGCGGGGCAGGCGAGCGGATCGGTATGGGTGTCCCATGGCCGGAGAAGAGGTCCGCGATGAAGAGCTGCTGTCCGTCGCGGTTGGTCTCTTCCAAGGTTGCCTGCGCGCGAGCGCCGCGGACCAGGGCCGCCTGCTTGCGACACAGCCGACACACACGGTCCAGGTCAAGGACAGCGCCGTGGCCACAGATTCGGCAGGCGTCGACGAGGGTGTATTTGCGACACCACGAGGCGCATCCCTTGCACAGCCATGTCAGATTGCGGGTGGCGCCCCAGGCCAGGCAGCTGCGGCAGGAGTCGACGGGCGGGATCGCGGAGGGGTGACAGCGGGCGCACAACCCGGAGGCGTAGTAGAGGGTGCGGGATCCACAGCGAAGGCACGGTGGCGGGGCGACTGGCCCACCGGGCCAGCAGGCGAAGCAGTAGGCGACGCGCGCCATGGCGATCGGCCGGCTTCCGCAGACACTGCACATCGTTTTGTGGCCGGCACTCATGCGGGTGGCACTGTTCGGTGCTGGCCCCACCGCGGAGCCACGGTCGCGCTGACCGCCGCGGTCTCGGGTGGCGCGGGCGCACGCGCTGCAACCTTCTCCGGTTCCCGGATGAGCAACTCGGTGGGCTCGCACGCGAGTACCGCGCAGATCACGTCCAGGTCGTCGAGGCGGATCGTCGTCGGCGTACCCGTCCACAACGCGGACATCTTCCCCGCACTGATCTCCAGTCCGGCATCAGCCAGCCGGCGGCGCATCTCGGTGGACTTCCAGATGCCCCGCTCGGCCGCCTTCATCCGCAGGTTCCAGCGCATCAGCTCATCCGATCTCCTGGCCCAGGCGCGCGGCCACACGGGCATTCGCACGGGTCCAGGCGAGTTCGATGTGTTCGTCGCAGACATGGATGTAACGGGTCGTGGTGGACAGCCATTCGTGGCCCAGCAGGTCCTGGATCGCCTTCAGGTCCAAACCCCGGCCATAGAGCGAGGACGCGCAGAAGTGCCGCAGCCCGTGTGGAGTCAGTCGCAGTACTGGTCAGGACGGGCGGCGCGCCTCCTTCTCTGCCACACGGCCACCGTGATTCGAGGGCCCGGTTGCCGGTACGGGCCGGGCGGGCTCAGGAGCAGTGCTCCGTAGCCGACGGCGGCGCAGACGCCGAGTGCGGCGCAGACGGCCCAGAGGGTGTCGGGGCCGAAGCGGTCGATGACGCTGCCGCCGGTCAGCGGGGCGGCGATGGTGGCGATGGCCCAGGCCAGTGAGTGGACGCCCTGGTAGCAGCCTGTGGCATGGGGCGGGGAGAGCCGGGCGATCAGTCCCATGTTCAGGGGCGAGTGCACGATCTCGCCCAGCGTCCACACCAGCACGGCGATCGCGTAGACGGGCGCACTCCCGGCGAGTGCGTTCAGACCGAAGCCGCATCCGCACAGCAGCGAGGCCAACACCAGCAAGCGGCCCGGGTCCGGGTGTTCGAGCACGCGGCCGAGGGGCAGCTGTAGGGCCACGATGAGGATGCCGTTCACGCTGATCACCAGACCGTACTGGGTGCCGGTGAGACCATCGCGGCCCATGGCGATCGGCAGTCCGACGGCTGCCTGCTGAAACACCACGATCAGAAGGAAAGACAGGCCCACGGCCGCCATGAACGGCCCGTCGCGCAGTACGGGCCGCAGCCCGACGGCCCTTTGCTCAGTGACACGCTCCCCCACGTCGCCAGAGTCGGTTCTCGTCTCCGGAAGCATGATGAGGATCACCAGCGCGGACAACAGCCCCGTCGCAGCCTCCACGACGAACAGCCATCGGTAGCCGTGGACGGAAAGGTATCCGGCCGTCGCCGCGGCGACGGCGAAGCCGAGGTTGATGGCCCAGTAGTAAAGAGAGAACGCCCGTACACGTTGCGCGGTGGGCACCACGTCGGCCATGACGGTCTGCACCACGGGGCGGGAGGTGCTGCTCGCCGCGCCGGTCGCGCACGCGAACACCACGATGAGCACGGGACGGTCCGCGAAGCCCAGGGCGGTGGTCAGGCCGGCTGCCGTCACCTGCGCGACGAGCAGTGTGGCCCGTCGCCCCACCCGGTCGGCCAGGACCCCGCCCGTCAGCGAACCGACCACGCCACCGGCTCCGAACAGTGCCGCGACCAGCCCGGCGAAGCTCGCCGAGTATCCGCGCCCCGCCGTCAGATACAGAACGAGGAAGGTGGCCGTGAAGGAGCCGAGGCGGCTGATCAGGACGCTGCCCCAGAGCCACCAGAAGGGCTGCGGAAGTGACCGTCCGGCGGCGGCCTGTCTCATCGCCCAGTGGCCGTGGACGAGGCGCCGGCGGCGGGGCGGGACGGCCCCGTGGTCGCTTCGGAGTGCGCGGCGAGGCGGCCGGTCCCGGCCCCGGCGACGGTGAGGTCGCGCCGCCAGGCGGCTTCGTCGGCGAGGGTTCCTGCGGCGCGGTAGCGGCGGATCTGCGGGGCGTGGGGCAGGGCGTCAGCCGCTTCGGCGACCGGCACCGGGCTGAAGCCGAGCCGCGCCCAGAAGGATTCGGCACCCGTGGAGAGGACGTAGACCGTAGGTGCTCCTTGGGCGGCCGCAGCCGCGAGGGCGTGCTCTACCAGCCGACGGGCGGCTCCGCAGCCGCGCAGATCCGGACGGACAGCGACGCCGCGCAGCAGGACACAGCGTTCCTGAGGTTCCAGGCTGACCGCCACGGCCGGTCCCCCGGCATCCTTGGTGATCCAGTACCGGGTGCCGGGAGCTGGTGCGTCCTGCGGTGGGAGTCCCTGGCCGGTGAGGAAGGCCGCGAGTTCTTCCGCCTGATCCGCCCGGGCCCCGGGCAGCGGCAGGTGCTTGGCGTAGCAGCGGCTGAGGGCCTTGTGTTCATACGGCGGGTAGTTGGGGATCGGGCGGTAGCCGGCGCGGGTGTAGAGCGCGATGGCCTCGGGCTGGTGGACGGCCGTCTCCAGGCGCATCTCGCTGTGGCCGAGCGCGATGGCGGTGCGTTCCGCCTCGTCCAGCAGACGCCTGGCGACACCGCAGCCGCGCACCTCGGGCGTGACGTACATGCGCTTGAGTTCCGCTGCCGTGTCCGGGGACGGGAAGGGCTGGACGGCACAGCAGCCGACCGGGCGGCCGTGGGCCTCGGCGAGCAGGAACCGGAGCCCAGGGTTCAGGTGAGCGCCGCCGGTGCAGGGCTCGTCCGGGTAACGGGCAGCGAGGTCGGCGTCGAGAGCGCGGACCAGCCGCACGATTCTGGGGTCATCGGCCCGGGCTGCGGTGATCGACAGTTCGCGGGTGGTCACGGAGTGGGATTCCCTTCGAGGATCAGAGCCAGCTGGATCGCCAGGACGCGCCGCTGGAGCTCTGGCGGATAGGTGTCCGGATCGGTCACGGCGTTCAGGGCCAGCCCGTCCAGGCAGGCGACCAGGACGCGCACCCGCCCCTCCAGGTCGGCGGGCTCGGGCCGGCCGGGCAAGGCGGCGCGGACCATTGCGGTCAGGCGCCGGACCCAGGAGGCGTGGCTGGCGGTGTGTTCGTGCAGCAGCTCCGGGTCGATACGGGTGGCGAGCTGGAAGTACGACCACACCACCGCCTCCAGCCGCCGCTCTTCGTCCAGCGGCAGCGCCTGCTCGGCCACTGCGTACAGGCCCTCACGGGCGGTGCCCCGCATGGGCATCGCGTCGATTCGGGCGGCCATGCGGCGGTGCATGAGCTGGCGGGCATGGGCGAGGAGCGCCTTCTTGTCGCGGAAATAGTGGGTGACCATGCCCGTGGTGCAGCCGGCGGCAGCGGCGACCGCGCGCAGGGTCAGCCCCTCCAGGCCGTTCTCGCCGACCACTTGCCACACAGCCTGGGAGATCTCCGAGCGGCGCTGCTCGTGGTCGATCTGCTTGGGCACACCCCACCCCCTTTCACGAAACAAATGTTACGCAACGAACGTTATGCGAAAGTATGCCTGTGAGTCCAGAGTGAATCTCCGGCAGGCGGACTCCGCCGGGGCCTGTCTGCGAGTTCGCCGCGGTCACGGGGCCGCCGGCGACCGCCCTCCCGGTGGACGAGGTGGAGGCAACAAGTCGATGCCGACGCCGGTGCCGGCCGACGTGAGGGACGGCGCCGTCCTCGACGTAGAGCACGTCAGGGTCGTACGCGACGCCCGGGAAGCGGTGGTGAAGTCGACGGAGCTCATCCAGTGCGCAGTCGCCCGGCGCCCGTCCAGCGGTCCGACGGTGGCCGGCACGTATGCGCCACTGCACAGCGAGACAGCGCCAGGCGCCGGCCCAGCCCGGGTCGCGGTTCCCGCTCACGCACGGCAGGGCGCATCCCGCCGTAGTACGTCAGAGCGAACGGCCCGACCAGCCGCCGCGCGGGACCGGAAGTGAGGTGGAAGCACGAAAGTGCCTTCTGAGCTGGGACGGTGAGCGCGGTGAACAGCGCCACTTCGAGGACGTCGAAGTGCTCCCGGCCCCAGATTTCGCCCGGCCCGGGCAGGGTAGGGCATGGCGAACACCGGCGGGCGCGGCAACCCGCCCAGGTCTGCGGGAGGGTGCGCCGGGACCGTAATGCGGAGGCGCCGACGCCTCCGGGCAGGCCAGTGAGACTCCCGGGCTTGCCGGGTGGCGCGAGATCATGCCGACGGAACCCCTCCCTTGCGATGACCGTCGGCTTGTCGGAGGTCTCTCCGCTGGGAGGCGGCCGCCGGGCTGGTTCACCCCACCGGAGGACCGTGTGTCGCCGGTACGCCGGTCGAGATACGCACAACCGCTGGCGGCAGCCTGTGCGTCGCCTGCGCGGCACTGCGCTACCCGGGCAGGCGCGACCGGGAGCGCGTTGGCATATCGGACCTGCACCGAAGCGTGTATCGCTGCCGCTGACCGTCTGCCATGGTGAAGGGCATCGGCCCCTTACCGTCCGCATCCCCGTGCGGGAGGCGCCGCGTCGGCTCTTCCGTTCGAAGTCCGCCAGATAGGCCCGGACCAGCGCGGCGCCGTCGGCACACCGCCCCGCCTCGTTCGGGCGCCGCGGGCACAGCCGTATGTGGTTCACGTACGCGGCGTAGCTGCTTTGAGCCGTGGGTGTGAGGGTGTTCTGCAACCCGTGTCTCCCTGCGATACGCGGTACACGGCGCGCTCCATTGGTGACCGGATTTCAGCAACTCCGTCGAACATATGCCACAACCCTCACGTCCCGACCCAAACCGTACGGCTGTCCTTCGCCGGCTCCTGCACCAGTGGCCACTGCGGGCTCAACGACCGCCTCCGCAGGCGGGTTTCGAGATCCGCGTCTGCCGACTCGAAGCTATGGCCGGTTGAAGCGGGGCGGCCCTGCCGCCTCATGCCCATGGCCTTGCGTCCCGCCGCGTTGCCCACCCTTCACACTCGATATGCGCTGAGCGCGGAGAGTTCACCCGATCGAGCGGCGCCCCTCCCGGCACAGTCGATCCTGCTGCTACCACGGGCATATGCAGAAAAGGGATGAAGACCCCCGGGACGGTGACTGCGGAGGCATACCCTGCATCGTCAGCGCCGTCCGCGCCGGTAACGACCGGCTGATCGGCGTGTTCCTGCGCCGGTTTGCCCAGCACGCGGATTTCGAGACCCCTTTCCAGCTCCGCGACGCCCTGAACAGCGCCACCCACTCGGCCCGGACGTCCCCAACCGCGGCCACTTGGTGCGGAATTGACCGGCGGGCAACCGATTCGACCCCAAGGTTTGATGATCAGCGGACATGGGCGACATGCCGCCTGGGTAAGTTCCCGGGCGACCGCCGCCGAGACCCCCGTCACGGCGGTCCGCCCATGCCCCAGGCCCCGTCCGCCACCGTCCCTGCGCCGGATGGGCCGCTGACCGGAGGTTCCATGTCGCTGTCTGTTTCCCCCGAGTTGCTCACCAAGGCCGAGCGGGGCCAGGTCACTGACGCCGAGTTCATCGACTGCATCCGCACATCCCTGCCTTACGCGTGGGACATGATGCGTGCCCTGGTCGTCCGGATGGAGGCCGAGGGCACCGGCTTCGCCGACAATCGGATTCCGCCGCCGGACGAAGAGGCCCGTGGGCAGTTGCTGCGTGCCCTGGCCAGTGACGCGATACGGGGTGCTCTGCAGCGTCACTTCGGGGTGCGGCTGGCCTTCCAGAACTGCCACCGCCTCGCCGTGTTCGCGCCCGTGCCCGTGCCCGGGGAACGCTACGCCCTCTTCACCTCCGCCGAGCAGCAGCTCCTCAACCAGACACCCGAGCTCCGGGACTGCTGAACGGTTCCTTCCACGGGTTGCCGGGGCGGGTGGCCTGGGCGGCGCCATTCGGGGATGGCATCCCGCCGGATGGTTTAGCCGGTCAACGGACCGGAACTCGCCGGTCATGGCGCGTACCTCGGCCGGCTGAGGCACTCCGGGCCTCTTCGCGCACCGCGTCCGAGGAGGCGATCACCTCGAGCCCTCGCCCGGAGCGCGTGTTGCGCGGCACCGCCTCGGCGGATGTGCCCCGCCTGCCCGGGGGGTGGCAGGCGGGGCACGGGTGCGTGGATCCGCAAGCACGGGGGGACCGCGAATCCACGGCTGCCGACAATCATCGGCATACGCTTCTGCGTCATCGGCCGCACAGGTGTTACAGAGCGCCTGCCTTCCGCCCGTATCCGGGTAATACGCCGCTCAGGGCGTCGTGGTGCGTGACGGCGCCCGGCAAGACGGAGGTCCTGGACTGGTCGGCGTCCCTGGGGATGTTGCCCGACTCGGCGGCGTCGGCGGCGTTCTGCCTGCTCGATCCGGTCACTGCTCATCTCCCCGACGGTCCGCTCGGGAGCGTTGGCCCGTCGGCCGGATGACACCGTGTCCTCTGAGATGGAGGCGAGTCTCCGTGTCCCGGTGGCCCTCGCTGTTGTTACCCGTGTGCGGAGCCGCGGTGAACATGACGCCGGGGTGGTTGGGGCTGGTGTCGACCTGCTGCCGGAAGCGTCTGCACTGTGGGAGGGCAAGACAGGTTTCACTCCGAGGCGCGTGACCCATCTGCGTGTGGGGTGGCGGATGGGCGTGCAGCCACCCGTACGGACTGCTGTCCCGGGCGGCACGTGCGGCTGCGGGGAGAAGCAGGGGCAGGGCCCGGAGTGGTTCGTCGGGCCGGCCGGATCGAGCCCGGGTCGGGGGCGGGGAGCCCCCTTTCACCTCCGTGACGTCGGGCCGCCGCGGACATCCCCGTTCGGCAGGGGCGGCCAGACCGGCCGGGGAGTGCTCCCACCGGTCCGTGCGCCGGACCGCGGGCGCCCCGCGCTCTCGGACGCGGGACTGTACTCCGGTCGGCTGCCTGCGCCGCGGGCCTGGGGAAGCCTCTCGGACCCGCCCTCGTATCTCGCGTCCGAGGCGCCGGCGAGGAGCAGCGGGTCCATCATGACCACCGCCGAGGCCAGGACCAGGAAGATGACCGGGCCCAGCAGCATGGGCAGCAGCAGGGACACCGGGGTGGCTCCGTCCGCGGTGGCGGGGGCGTTGTGGAGGTGGACGCTGACGGCCGCCATGCCGGTGTAGTGCATGCCGGAGATGGCCACCCCCATCACCAGGCTGGCGCCGAGCGAGGAGACGAAGCCCCGCACGGACGCGGCCGCCCACAGCGCGGCGATGGAGGCACCGACGGCGATGGCCACCGACACGGCGACCGTGAACGTGTCGTAGCGGATGCTGCCCGGCAGACGCATCGCGTACATGCCGAGGTAGTGCATGGCGGCCACGCCCAGACCGGTGATCGCCCCGGCCGTCACGAGTGCGACGGCCTCCGCGCCCCGGTAACCGACGATGAACACGCCGGCGCCGACCACGACGACCGCCACCGCCAGACTCAGCACGGTCAGCGCCACGTCGTAGCGGATGGACGTCTCCTCCACCTGGAAGCCCGTCATGGCGATGAAGTGCATCGTCCAGATGCCGCAGCCGATGCACGCCGCCCCCAGTGCCAGCCATCCCGGCTTCCAGCCCTGCCGGTAGTGCACGCACCGCACCACGCACCGCAGCCCCAGCGCACTGCCCAGGACGGCCATCAGATACCCGGCGACCGGGGTGACCGCGCCGTAGCTGAAACCGTCGACCGTACCGTTCATGATTCTCCCCGGCGGATACCTGCCTGTGGAGGGAAGCCTGGTTCAACCGGCAGAGCGAGGGAAGGTCCGACATTCGAAGATAGGTGAATGTTGTATCAATGTGACAAGTGAAAGCCTGTCAGCCCACGGCCCCGTTGCCCGGCGAGTGGGGGTGGGACCCGCATGCGTTCCGCGCCGGCAAGCGCTTGTCGTCTTTCGCCACCGGGCTGTGCCGGAGTGGGGCATCATGTGGCCCGATAATGCCGGCCAAGGCGGCAGGAGCAAGGAGAGGACTGATGGGGGATGGCCGATCCGTGGTGCCGCTGTACTGGGAACGCGGTTGCACTGTGCGGCAGTTGAAGGAGGCTCACGAGGCCGTACTCGCAGGCGAGTGCCCCTCGGTCGCGCCGCGTGCGGTCATCGGCGAGTCATGGCGCCGCGCGCTGGAGGGCGGTGTGGCTCCCGGCGGTGGGGGGCGGTTTCGGCCCCTCGGCGGGGAGGAGGTGGAGCGACGGCGGCGTTCCTCGCTGTTGTCCCGGGCGTTCCGCGTGCTGCAGGCGGTGACGCTGCCGTACCTGGACGCGGCTCGCCAGATCATGCTGGTGGCCGATGCCGACGGCAGGCTGTTGTGGCGCGACGGGGACAGCGCTCTGCTCGACCGGGCCGACGGCCAGGGCCTGATGGTGGGGGCGGACTGGAGCGAGGACGCGATCGGCACGAACGGGCTGGGCACCACGCTGATCGTACGTCGGCCGCTGGCGGTCCACGCGGCCGAGCATTTCGCCGTCCGGCTGCACGGGATGACGTGCGTGGCAGCGCCCCTGCACGATCTGCGGGATGGGAGCCTGCTCGGAGTCGTCGATCTCAGCGGCCCGTGCACATCGGCCCATCCCGTCCTGCTCGACCTGGTGGCAGCGGCGGCGCGGTTGGCCGAGGCCGAACTGCGCATGCAACACGAGAGCGCGCTGGAGCGGCTGCGTGCGGTGGCGGCACCTCTGCTGTGCCGTGTCCCCGGCCGGGCCGTGGTCGTGGATCGCGATGGCTGGGTCGCCGCCGCGAAGGGGCCGCTCCAGGCCACACGGCTGCCGCTTCCGCCGCTCGACGAGACGCTTGCGACGGTATGGCTGCCGGAGCTTGGGGCCTGCTGGGCCGAGCCCCTGCCTTGCGGCTGGCTGCTGCGGGCGCGTACCGCCGGGGCTGTCCAGGAGGCACCCGTCGGCACTGTCGTGCTGGATCTCACCCTGCCACAGAGCTGGACTCTCACCGTGGGTGGCCCTTCGGGAGACTGGACCCGACAGCTCAGCGCTCGTCACGCCGAGCTGCTCTTCGCGCTCGCGTCCCGTCCTGAAGGGCGTACGGCCGCCCAACTCGCCGAGGACCTCTTCGCGGATCCAAGCCGTACGGGCACGGTCCGGGCCGAACTCGCCCGCCTGCGCTCACACCTGCCCGGAGTGCTCGCCACCCGCCCCTATCGGTTTCGTGACGGCCTGACCGTCCGCACGGTCCATCCCGCGGACCTGCGCAGCCTGTTGCCTCGATCCCGGGCACCAGTGGTGCTGCGCGCCCGGCTCGGCACAGGGAGCCAATGACGCTCCGGGGCAAGGAGCGCGCCAGGCGGCTGCTGACGGTTACCGCCCCCGCCCCGCGGCCCGTCCGATTAGGAGATGCGGCCCACGCCGCCGAACTCGATCCACTCCTGCGTGGCCTGGCGGGGGGTCACCTCACTGTTCGGGCGCCACGTGGACACCTCCACCAGCCCCGGTTCGAGGATGTCCAGTCCCTCGAACCACTCTGCGACGTCCTTCTGCTGGCGTACGCGGCCCCAGTGGCCCTGTGTCGCCTGATCCATGAAGTCGGTCACGAAGTCGCGGACCTCGGGATCCTCGCTGACCAGCTGGCACATCACCATGCAACTGCCGGGAACCAGGTGTTCGGCCACCCGGCGCACCACAGCCGACGGTCCGTCGGTGTCACTGTCCGGAATGCAGTGGAAGACGGAGTTGAACAGCAGCGCCACCGGCTGCGAGAAGTCGATCAGGCGCTGGGTGTCGGGGTGGGAGAAGATCCCGTGGGTATCGCGCAGGTCGGCCTGGATGACGGCGGTACGCTCGTTCTGGTCCAGCAGAGCCCGGCCGTGCACCAGGACCATCGGGTCGCTGTCGACGTACACGACGCGGCTGCCCGGGTCGATCCGCTGAGCGACCTGGTGCACGTTGTCCTGGGTGGGCAGACCTGAGCCGTGGTCCAGGAACTGCCTGATGCCGTAGTCGGTAGCCAGGGTCGCGACCACCCGCTGCAGGAAGCGCCGATTGTTCACCGCCAGAGCACGCGTGCTGGGTACGACCTTGTCCAGTTCCTCGCAGGCCGCCCGGTCGGATGCGTAGTTGTCCTTGCCGCCCAGATAATGGTCGTACATACGCGCGGCCGTCGGAACCGCGGCGTCGATCTTCGTGGATACCTGCTTGCCAGGCTGCATCATTCCCCCAGCTCCCAGCCGCCCCAAGCGGACTGGCTCGACAGACAATACATCTTAGCCAAGCGGCAGTTGGCGAACCCAGCCGCCGACCGGCATGGCAGCACTCCGCCGGCTCTTCGACTACCTCATCACCCTCGCAGACGTCGCCGACCAGGGCTGTGCCATCTCGAGAGTCGGGCCGGCGGGAACACCGGAACCGCGCTGCAGGCCGACTCGCCCGCTCGGAGAGGCAAGCGAAGTCCCCTTGTAAGATCTCTACAAGCGATCCGCCAATGGCTTCCTCCGGGAATTTTTGCCCGAAATACCCCGTTCCGGTCACGGCCCGCACTTCTCATGGTTATGACAACGCGGAAGCTCGTTTCCGTGACAGCCGGGTCAGTGGCGTGGATCGGTCAGCAACATGGCCCAGACGGTCTTGCCCTCGGGGGCCGTACTGTCCGCCCGGTAGCGCCAGGTCCATCCCCAGTGTTCGGACAGGGCGTCGACGATACGCAGGCCGCGGCCGTGCTCGTCGAAGGGGTCGCTCGTGCGCGGACACGCGGGCGGTCTGTCGCTCGAGTCAATGACGGCGCACACCAGGTAGTTCGGTCGCTGGGTGAGTCTTAACCACGCCCTGGCCTCGTCGTCCCGGGTGTGCGGCATGGCGTGGACCACAGCGTTTGCGGCCAACTCGGCGACGACGGTGAGGGCGTCATCGCTGCAGTGGTCCAAGGCCCAGTCGCCCAGCGTGCGTTGGGTGAATTCACGGGCCCTGGCGCTTTCCTGTGCAGTGCAGGTGAGGCGCAGTACGGCGGACCTGGACGAGCTGCGCGACGGCTTCTGGCACGTGAGCTCTCCAGGCCGTTGGTCGCCGGGGAGCGCTGTGCGCCTGAGTGCGTCGAGTGGCGCGGCCACGTCTGGCAACGGCGCGGCCGTGCCAGGAAGCCGGGGGGCTTGGTGCGCAGGTAACGACACAGCGTCTCCCTGGTGGGACGTCAGCATGCGGGTGTCGACACGCCGGTGGATGCCACGGGTTATTATCCACAACTGAAGGCGCCTCCGTGCAATTTCACGAGGAATTACACGGCCCTTCCGGAAGGGCGCGCCACGCGGTGCGATCCGACCCGGTAGGTGGCGAGGTTGCAGGCGTGACGGAACACGAGCAAGGAGAGTCCGGTGACATCAGTTCACAACGGAGTGCGGGCGAGCTCACTGGACGTTCGGTGGATCAAGAGCCAACACAGCAATGCCGAAGGCAACTGCGTCGAGGTGGGCGCCCTGAGCGAGGGGAGCATCGCGCTGCGCAACTCCCGCGACCCCGACGGCCCGGCGCTCGTCTACACTCCGGCCGAAGTAGCCGCCTTCGTGGCCGGTGCGAAAGACGGCGAGTTCGACCACCTCCTGTGAAACGGAACCGGCCGTCCCCACTTCTGGGGGTGCCTGCACCCAGAGGGGGCTCGGTGCGATACTCCAGTCTGTCGTCTGCCGGTCCACGGGGAGCCAGGATGCCCGCCGAGTCACCTCGCAGCTCGCGCCTCGAAACATATCTGAGCCGGACCGAGCCCGCTCCGACGCTGCTGAAGATGCTGGTCGGTGTCCAGTTGGCAGGCATCCGCGAAGATTTCGGCCTCTCTCAGGACCAGGCGGCGCGTTCGGTGGGCTTCAGTGCGCCGAAGCTCTCGCGTATCGAGTCGGGCAAGGGCCGTCGCGCGCCCGCGGAACCCGATGTCCGCGCACTGCTGGAGCTGTACAAGACCGACGAGCACGAGGCGCAGGTACTCCTGCAGCTGCTGCGGCGCGCCGGTGAGCCGGGCTGGTGGCAGCGCTACGACAAGCGCCTGATGCCCGAGTGGTTCGACCGGCTGATCGGCCTGCAGGAGGCAGCCACCACCATCCGCACCTTCGAAATCCAGTATGTGCCGGGCCTGTTGCAGACCGCGGCCTATACCCGGGCGGTCGTAGAAAGGGGTCTGCCCACGGCGCCGGCCCGCGAGGTGGAACGCCGTATCGAGTTGCGCACGCGCCGTCGGCAGCTGCTGGAGCGCGAGGATGCCCCGCACCTGTGGGCGATCATCGACGAGTCCGTCCTGCTGCGCGTCCTTGGCGGTCGCGAGGTGATGCGCGAGCAGCTCCAGCACCTCGTCGACATGGCCCAGCATCCCCATGTGACCGTGCAGATCGTGCCCCTGGACGTGACGAACGCCTCCGCGCCCGCCATCCCCGTCACCTACCTGCGCTTCGGCACCCTCGATCTGCCCGACATCGTGTACCTGGAACACATCAAGAGCGCCGCGTTCCTGGAAGACCTCGACGAGACCGAGGAGTACCGGCTGGCCCTGGACCGGCTGGGCGACGAGGCACTCAGCCCGCGCGAGTCCCTGGAGCGGCTGCGCGACACCATGGAACAGCGCTACTTCGCTCCATAACCCGGCGCCCGCAGACGCCGCATGGACGTGGGGTGCAGGTGCAGCCCCGTTCTAGGTGTCGGCACGTCAATTTAACGGATCTTGCCCGCAGTCGATGGTGATGCCGAGTAGCCGCCATTGATCATGATCTTGTGGTGGATGCCAAGTTCCTTATGCGGGTATTCTCCGGCCTGCCGGCGCTGGTCATGGAGGACTTGATGGACGGCGGCGACGCGGTAGTGGTCACGGCTCGCACCCGGGATGCGGCGGTGTCGTGCGCGGCATGTCGGAGGCCGACGGCAAATTGCATGGGTATCACCACCGGCCACTGAATCGCCGGTCTTTCGGCCTGGTGTTCCCAAAGCTCCGGGAGGGGACGGGGGCCACAAGGCCACGGGATGAGGCTCGCACTCGTGCGGGCCCCCTTCCTCTGTCCGACTGACCTTGTTCTCCAAGATCCGGCTGTGCCGGGTCGCCTCTTACCGGCTGGCCGGCGGCATCCGGACGACCGCGACCCCTCCCGCCAGATCTACCGTTGTCCGGTTCGGCGGCGCCCCGTCCTCCTCGTTGTCCCGCAGTACCAGTGACGACTGCCGCGCCTTGAGCTCGTTCTGCTTCCCCGGCGAAAAGCTCGCATGGAGCTGTTCGAACCCGGTCGCCGATATCTGGCCGTGGCGGACGCTGTTGCGCCATGGCAGCAGTCCGGCCCTCCCGGCACGCAGCAGCAGTTGGTCTACGAAGGCCACGGCGGTCAGCAGGATGACCAGCCCGGGCAAGGTCATGAAGACAGCGAATCCCATGCCCCCAGTATCCGGACCAGAGGGTGATGCCGACAGAGCCGGCTCAACTCAACCGTCGGCAAGGGAACTGACAAGCGCGCGGCCCGCCGCCTTGGTCAGCCGCTTCGCGGCTGTCGCGGTCCTTTCCCTGGGGGCCCGCGGCGTAATGCCGGTGCCCTTGACGGCTTCGGTGAACGCGGCGTCGAACCGCTCCCTGCCCGCCTTCTCCGCCAAGGCGGCGAGGTACTTCAACTGTGCGGCGATGGTCGGCTCCGTCTTCGCCTTCGCGGCCCGCTCCCGCCTCGGACCGTAGATCCGCTCGTTGTCCGCCTTCCGCCTTCCGCCTCGCCTCGGCCTCCGTGCTCCTGCAGGTGACCTGCACACTCTCGTACCAGGTCCGGGTGCCGGGTTTGCCGGTGACCGCCTCCCACAGCGCATTCGTGGTCAGTGCCGACTCGTCCACGCCCTCGGTCAGGGCGGGGCCGACCAGCCCGTAGTAGCCGGACGTGCCCCGGGGATCACGGTGAATCCGGCCGGGATCGCGTGCGCGGTGAGCCAGTCCTGGCCGCACCCGCGGTACGTGGCGTGGTAGCGGGCCCACTTGCTCGGGAGCGGCTCGTAGACCAGGCGGTCGCCGTAGTACTTCGTATCCCTCGCGAATCCCGACACCGCCCAAGTCTCCCACCCTCGGGGAAGGCTGCGACGAACTCCCGTACAGGGGCGGGGCCGGCGGCGTAGCGTGCCGGGCATGACGGAGATCGAACCGCGGCCCCAGCTCGTCGACTACGAGGGTGTCGGCCAGGGCTGCCTGGTCTGCTCCGACCAGCACGTGAGCACCACCGACGCCGAGGCGGTCGCGCACATGGCCGGCCACCGCCCGGACGAACTCGCCTGGGCCCTGCTGCTGTGGGCCGGCCAGACCCTGGCCCTGACCGCGTGGTGTGCCGAGAACGAGGGCATCAAGGACGAGGACACGGCCGACGCGGTACCCAGGCTCTGCTGCTCCTGATCCTGCGCGGCGACGCCTCCCACCGGGGCTGTCGCTGTTTCGACCGACATCACACACCTCTTCCTGCTCGCACGAATGATCGACGCAACAGCCGCCCTGGCTGTCACGATCTGTGCACAGAACTATCAGCAATCGGTCACAGTAAGTAATTGAAGCGGATGGCGTGCGAGGGCGTTGCCCATGCTGGAGTGCGCTCCTCGCGCCCCCACCCCGACCGAACGGACTGCTCAGAGCAAACGCGCGTCACCCGGCAGGTGACGCCCACAGGTCAACACAACGTGAGCAGCACACGTGAACAGACCGTAGGTGTCGGCACCGCCCTCCACCACCGGCCGCCCCTCATCGTCCAGGACGGTGACCCGGGCCTGTATCGGCAGCCCCACCGGATCCACCACCTGACATTCCAGCCGGCCCGCGTCCTCCGGCAGCGGCAAACCCCCGGATCCGAACATTCCGCCGCCCCCCGGTGTCCCTGGTCCTTCGCCGCAGCAAGGTGGACACATTCGCGCCTTTCGTCGCCCTGTCCGAAAACCGCCCCACCCTGACAGGCTTTACATGCTCCCCACGACGGGCGCCCGCGATACGGACCGGTAGCCTTCCGTATCGCGCGCGTACGGAAGGTGTGATTCCGGGGCCTAGCGTGGCAGCCCGTACGGTGAGCCGGTGTGGAGTCGCCCGGTTCTTCCGGCAGCCGTACCGAGCAGCGGGCGCGGCCTGGCACCGCCTGTCCTGCATCTGCGGTCACAGTCTCTTGGCCCGCGGTGTGAGAGCGGCGCAACCGAATCTCCCGCGCGGCCTAACTGGTCGGAAACCGGCCGCTGCGGCGGTCGGACTAGCTTCGTGGCTATGAAGGTGTGGACACCGGTACGGCCGCTGCTCGGCAGGCTGAGTGCGCCCGGCAAGGGCGGGTCAGGGCGCCGCCGCGGTGACCGAACGGCTCCCGGCCGCCGGCCGATGCCGGGCTGGCGCAGTATCAGGGGCCGGGTGGCGGTGGTCATCACGGTCCCGATCTGCCTGCTGCTGGCGGTGGCCGGTCTCGCCGTGGACGGCCGCGCCGAGGCTCTCGGTGATGCCCGGACGACCCGTGCCGAGGTCGGCCTCAGTCTGCGTGTCCAGGCACTGGTGCACCAGCTGCAGCGGGAACGCGGTCTGACCAACGGCCTGTTGGGCGGCGAGGAGGAGTTCCGCGCACCGCTCGCCGCTACCCGCAAGCGCGTTGACACGGCACTGCGCGGGATGCGCCGCGACAGTGCGGTCGAGGATGTCGTCCAGCGGCGCTTGCAGCGCCTGCCCGGCATCCGCGCCGCTGCCGACAGGGGCACCGAAGACCAGGCCGCGACCCTCACCTTCTACACCGGCGCCGTCGACGCGCTGAACGCCGTGGATCCGGTGGCGGAGACCGCGACGGGCTCCGACCGTCAACTGCGCGACGGCCTGTCCGCGTTGCGGGAGCTGGCCGCGGCCAAGGAGTCCGTCGCGCTCGAACGCGGCTTCCTCAATGGCGTGTTCGCCAATGGTGGGTTTCACGGCCGCGAGTACGTCACCTTCACCGAGGTGCGCGCCACACGCGTCGCCGCCCTCGCCCGTTTCCGGCAGGTCGCCACCGCGTCCCAGCGCGCGGCCCTGAAGAACGCCTTCGCCACCGATGACGCAGAACACGCCGCCGCCTACGAGGATCAGGCGGAGGGCGCCGCCGACAGTTCCCCGCTGCACGTCGATGCCGGCAGTTGGTGGGATGCGATGACCGTACTCGTCGATGATCTGTACGCCGTGCAGCAGTCGGTCGGCAATGATCTACGGGAGCGGGCCGACCGGCTCAGCCACGACGCTGCGCTGGGCCTCGTCGCCTATCTCGTTGCGGGCGCACTCATCGCCGCGCTCGTCGCGGGCCTGGCTGCTTTCGCCTCCCGTTCCCTCACCCGCCCGCTCGGCGCGCTCGCCGTGGCCGCCCGCGACGTGGCACGGCACCGGCTGCCCGTATCCAGCAATCCCCGCATGACCCTGTGGAGCTCCGCCCGTCGGCGGATGTCCCAGAGGAGCCCGATACCCGGCTGTTGGGCGGTGCGGCGGAGATCGCCGAGGTCGCGGCGTCCCTGGACCAGGTGGAACACACTGCCCTCCAGTTGGCCGCCCAGCAGGCCGGCCTGCGCCGTAACACCACCGAGTCGCTCGCCAATCTCGGCCGCCGCAACCAGAATCTCGTACGTCGCCAGCTCGGCCTCATCACCCGCCTGGAACGGCAGGAACTCGACCCGGACGCGCTGGCTGAGCTCTTCGAGCTCGACCACCTCGCCACCCGTATGCGGCGCAACGCCGAAAGCCTGCTGGTCCTGGCCGGGCAGAATCCGCCGCGGCCCACAGCGGCACCCGCCGACGGTCTGGAAGTCGTCCAGGCCGCCGTCGCCGAGGTGGAGCAGTACCGGCGGGTCCTGATCGCGAGCGTGGAGCCGGTGCGGGTACGCGGACACGCCATCGCTGACGTCGCCCACCTCCTCGCCGAACTCATCGAGAACGGGCTGACCTTCTCGCCCCCGGCCGAACAGGTCGAGGTGCACGGCTGGTACGACACCGAGGACGACACGTACAGCTTCGCCGTCGTCGACCACGGCATCGGCATGTCCGAAGCCGACAAGGAACACGCACACGCCCGCTTCTCCGGCTCCGGGGAGGAGGCCCTCCTTGCCGCGCCCACCCGGTTCCTGGGCCACCTCGTCGTCGGCCGGCTCGCCCACCGCCTCGGGGAGGGCGCGCAGGTCCACCTCTTCGACACCACCGGCGGCGGACTGTCCGCACTCCTGGTCCTCCCCGGGCGCCTGCTGGCACCCGTGGAGGACTCCGCCGCCTCACCCCCGCCCGCCAGGCCCGCTGTCTCCGCCCTGCTCAACGGCTTTCGAGCAGGTGCCGCCCGCGGCGAGGCCCGAAGCACAGAAGGAGTGTCATCGTGACCAGCGCCGTACAGAGTTTCGGCTGGCTCATCTCGGAGTTCACACGCACCACCGACGGCGTCACCGACGCCGTCGCCGTCTCCTCCGACGGCCTGCTCATGGCCGCCTCGGACACCCTCGGCCGAGATCGCGCCGACCACCTCGCCGCCGTCGTCTCCGGCATCACCAGCCTCGCCCAGAACGCAGCAACCACCCACGGCTTCCGCGGCATGAAGCTCGTCATGATCGAAATGCTCGGCGGCTTCCTCATGGTCGGCCGCATCCGCGACGGAAGCTGCCTCGGCGTCCTGGCCGCCGAAGGATGCGACGTCGGCCTGGTCGGCTACGAAATGGCCGTCCTCGCCGACCGCGCCGGGGAACTCCTCACCCCGCAGCTGGTACGCGAACTCCACGGCGCGCCCCTGGCCGCGCGATAGGTGCGGCGCGCTCCGGCTACCCGCGTCTCAGGATCGACGTGAGCGACGCCTGCGCGCTCGGAGTGCCACCGACCACGAAAGCGACCCCCGCATCGCGGTGCTCCGTACGCGCATGCGGGTGGCGGGCAGGTTCAATAGTTCGATGAGGTTGCCGGCGGGGGCAGCAAGCAGGCTCTGGCGTCCACCGGAGCCGGATACCCCATCGCTGTGAAGGCCACTCCGGCACCGCGTAGCAGGTCCGGCGCGGGCGGGTACATCGGACTGCTCGGCGGAGCGCGGCCGCTCGACCTGGGCAGGGCTGGCGCGGCCGACGACTCGGGCCGCAGAGGGTGGACATCGAGGCGCCCGGGGAGACGGCCTTCGACGTGCTCGCGGTGTGCAAGTCTGGCGGTCGGCGGAGACTGGCTGCAGCACGACGAGATGGTGAGGACCCCATGCGGGAGGCGTATCACGAGGAGCTGGCGTCGATCGGCGACGGCCTGGTGGAGATGGCGCACCTGGTCGGTTCTGCCATGGGCCGGGCCACCAGCGCTCTGCTGGATGCCGATCTGCAGCTCGCGGAGAGTGTGATCTCGGCCGATGACAAGGTCGATGATCTGCAGCGGGATCTGGAGGGCCGGGCGATCGCGGTGCTGGCGCGGCAGCAGCCGGTCGCCACGGACCTGCGCACCGTGGTCACGTCGCTGCGCATGAGCGCGGATCTGGAGCGTTGTGGTGATCTGGCGCAGCACGTGGCCAAACTGGCCCGGCTCCGCTATCCCGAACGGGCGGTGCCGCGCGATCTTCGGCGCACCATTTTGGAGATGGGCCAGCTCGCGCAGCGTCTGATGGCGCAGGCCGCCGAGGTGCTCATCACCCAGGACGTCGACGCCGCGCTGCAACTGGAGAAGGACGACGACCGCATGGACGAGCTGCACCGCACGATCTTCCAGCACCTGATGGACGACCGGTGGCAGCACGGTGTCGAGACGGCCGTGGACGTGACGCTGGTCGGCCGTTACTACGAGCGGTTCGCCGACCACGCCGTCTCGGTGGCCCGCCGCGTGGTCTTCCTGGTCACCGGCGAACACGCGGACGGACTGTCAACGGATCCGGCCGCACCCGCTTGATCGCGCCAAGCCCCCGGGTCAGAGGGCATCGGTTGCGCTCGCCACTACGAAGGACGACATCACCCACCCGAAACAAGACCGGTATCTCTGATCGGCCGCCGCGTCCGCGACGCGGCCCGGTGGCCGCCGCTGTCAGCCCTCACGCGCCGGGAACGGGCCGTCCGCCTGTACCGCCCGGACGACCTGTGGGTGCCCAGTTCGATGCAGTGGGCGAATATCCTCTGCCGGCTGAGAGCGAAGTCCTCGCGGTGCAGTTCGGTGGCCGCCTTGCAGACAGCGCGCGGCTCCAGGCCGGTGCCCAGCCACGGGCAGGTGATGGCCGCGGATGGCGGCCGCCGCCGGAGCGAGTCGGCGTCGACGGCGGCGGCCTCGGGCGGCTGGGCGAGGTGTTCCCTTCCTCGTATCCCAGCGCCCGTCCGCCCTTGCCGGCGGTCGGGGTGCGCGGGAGTGCACCCCGGGCGGGACACGTTCGCCGCAAGGGCCGGAGCCGGAGCCGTGGGAGCCGCCGTGCGACACGGGTTCCGGCACCCGTGGAATGCAGTGGTGGCGCCTGGCAGGCGCGGCGTCGGACTGGACGGGAAAACGGAGTTCTCCGTCCCTGTCCGCCGACCACGGCTCCACTTGTGAAGTGTAGACCCGCCAGCCCAGCACAGACAGGTGCGTTTCGGCGGCAGCCGGCCCTTGCCCGGCACAGGTGCCGGTGAGTCGGTACGCCACCGGGCCGCCCGTGGGAACGGCCGGCGCGGCCTCGGTCCACGCCCGGCGCCCGCCGCCTCGCGCTGACCGGACCTCGTCAGGTCGCCGCCTCAGTCCCTGCGCCGCCGGAGACCGGAACGTCGTGATCGACGTGCTGTTCGGCCCAGATGATCTTTCCGTCGCCTGTGTAGCGAGTGCCCCAGCGCCGGGTGAACTGAGAGATCAGGAACAGGCCCCGGCCGCCTTCGTCGGCCGAGCGGGGGTGGCGCAGGTGCGGTGCGGAGTCGCTGGCGTCGAAGACCTCGCAGATCAGGGTGCGCTCCAGGATCAGGCGCAGCCGAATCGGTCCGGCGGCGTGCCGGATGGCGTTGGTGACGAGTTCGCTGACGACGAGCTCCGTGGTG
The DNA here is from genome assembly GCF_000376565.1 of Streptomyces hokutonensis. GTDB lineage: Bacteria > Actinomycetota > Actinomycetes > Streptomycetales > Streptomycetaceae > Streptomyces > Streptomyces hokutonensis. Next base: position 21,585 of record NZ_BARG01000120.1, read on the forward strand.
TACGCCAGGTCCTCAAGCCCCCAGGCGCCGAGCTGGCGGGCGGCCATGGCGCGGGCCCGGGCGACCACGGCCGGGTCGCTGGGCAGGTCCCACGAGGCGACGTGGGCGGCGTCGAGGCTACGGGTTCGGGCCAGGAGGAGGACCGCATCGTCGGCGCGGGGGCGGGCCGGTGTGAGGGCGTCGACGGCTCTTCGGCACAGGCGGTCCAGCGGAAGTCCGGGAACCGCCAGCGCGCGGCGGAGACGGTCCCTGCCCGCTTCCGGTTCGGGGATCAGGCCGTCGGTGTACAGGGCCAGCACGCTGCCTTCCCCCAGCGTCAGCTCGACGGACTCGAACGGCATCCCGCCGGCCCCCAGCACGGGCCCCAAGGGCAGGTCCGGGAAGCCGGCCGCGCCAGTCGGCCCGACAATCACCGGGGCGGGGTGGCCCGCGCTCGCCATGACACAGCGCAGGCTCACCGGGTCGTAGACCACGTACAGGCAGCTGGAGCCATTCGCGGCGACGGCCGACGCGGCCTCACTCGCGCCGGCGCTGTGAGGTTCGGCGCCGGTGTGCTGTTCCTCCCGGGCCGTCTGGGTGATGAGGTCGTCGAGGTGGGCCAGTACCTCCTCGGGCGGCAGGTCGAGGTCGGCGAGGGTCCGTATGGCGGTGCGCAGCTGACCCATCGTGGCCGCGGCCTCGATGCCGTGGCCGGGCACCTCGCCCACGACCAGGGCGACGCGGGCCCCGGACAGCGGGATGACGTCGTACCAGTCGCCGCCCAGCGCGGACAGCTCGTCGGCCGGCCGATAGTACGAGGCCGCCTGAACCGCGTGCTGGGTCGGCATGCCGTGCGGCAGAAGGCTGCGCTGCAGCACCAGCGCCGCGGTGTGCTCGCGGGTGTAGCGGCGGGCGTTGTCCAGGCAGATGGCGGCGCGGGCGACGAGCTCCTCCGCGAGGGCCAGGTCCTCCTCGTCGAACGGCTCGTCGTGTCGGGCGCGCACGAAGGTAGCCACGCCCAGGGTGATGCCGCGGGCGAGGACCGGCACCACCATCGCCGTGTGGGGCCGCGGATCCCCGCCCGTCAGGATGCCGGCCGCCCACTGCCCGGCCTGCGGGGCCAGCCGCGCGGCCCACCAGGACCGACCGGTGGCCAGCACGCGCGTCGAGGGCGAGCCCGCGCCGTATCCGACCGCGTCGCCCGCCGTCCCCGCCGCGTCCGCGCGCGCCCCCCGCCGGCCCAGCCGCAGCAGCCGTCCACCGGCGTCGCCGCCCGGCGGCCCGGGCACCGGCTCCGCACCGGTGACCGCCGCCTCCAGCAGATCGACGGCGACGCAGTCGGCCAGCTCGGGCACCGCCACATCGGCCAGGTCCTGCGCCGTCCTTCGCACGTCCAGGCTGCGGCCGATCTGCTCACTGGCCCTGCCCAGCAGGGTCAGCCGTCGCTGGGCCCTAAAGCGGTCCGTGGTGTCGAAGACCGAGTAGTACACCCCCAGAGGGCGGCCGAGGTCGTCGTCGATCCGTACGAACGACATCACGTGCGCGTGGTCACGGTGCGGATCCGACCGCGTACGGCCCACATGCTCCAGGCCGACGACCGGCGCGCCATTCCGCAGGACCCGGCGCATCTGTGCCTCCAGCACCGCGGCGTCCAGGCCCGGGTGGATTTGGCCCAGCCTGCGCCCTAGGCGCTCGGCTGCCGTCCCGCCGCCGAACCGCTCCAGCGCAGCGTTCGACCACACGCACCGCAGCTCGGTGTCCACCACCGCCATTCCCACCGACGACCGCTCGGGCAACCGGGCCAGCACCGCCGGCCCCAGCCCCCACAGCGCGGACAGTGCCGCGTCCTGCACCGACACCAGCCAGCACGCCTCGCCCGTCCCCTCCGGCAGCCGCACCACCCGCACCTCGACCGGTGCCGGCCGCCCGTCGTGGTGCCGCACCGAGACCACCCCCGACCAGCCGCCGTCCGCCCGGCACCGGTTGACCAGCCCAGACACCCGCACTCCGTTGTCCGACACGAGAAGGCCCACGGCGGACCGGCCGACCATCTCCGGTGCCGGGTAGCCAAGCAGCCGCTCGGCCGTAGCAGGCCAGCTGACGACCACCCCGCGCCCATCGAGCAGCAGCGTAGCCGACCCTGCCACGCCGCTCCCCGAGCGCACTTTGACGCCGTCTTTCACCTCAGGTATCCCCACAGCTGCCGGCTCCGTTCTGCTCGCGCCCGCCCGCCTTCCCTTTCTTCCCGCTCTGTCAGCCTTGTCACAGCATCACCTGTGAAGGGCGGGTGTGCACACACGCGGGCAGGGCGAGGGGCTCGCGCGGGCAGCGGACTGCCGCAGGAGAAGCTCCCCGAGCGGGTAGTAGATGGTGTTCCCTGCCTTCGCGTACCGCTCGACCAGCGCGAGCGCATCCAGCACCGGCCGGTGCGCCACGCTGTTGGAGCGGAACTCCAGCACGCCCAGCAGCTCGATCAGGCCCCGGCGGTAGTGGTTGGTGTACGAGCCTTCAGCGTGGTCTGCACCGTCCGCCGGTACACCGGCCCCTTTGTCCGGTACTCGTGGACCAGCTCCTTCAGCGTCTGCTCGCCCCCGCGCACCGAGCCGAACACCACCTCGCGGACCTCACCGTCCGGGGCGGCCAGCGACGCCTCGGCGATCGAGAACAGGATGTTCTCCTTGCCCGCCACCCGTCTGAAGGCGTTGATCAGCTCCTTGGTCACCTTCTGCTCGGCGCGGGCGCCGATCCGGTGCACCGTGGCGATCAGCAGGTCCACCAGCTCGTCGGTCACCTCCCGCTCCCGCTCCACCAGCAGCGCGGACAGCAGCGTCACCGCCGCCTCCGGCGCCCTGCGCCGCAGATGGGACGGCGACTCCACCGCGGCCCGCTGCCGCCAGGACGCCAGCACCTTCGGTGCCACATCCGCGAACAGCCCCGGCGGCAGCCCAACCGCCCGGATCGCGGTCAGCTTGCGGATCTCCCGCAGCATCGACTCCAGGCTCACATTGCCCGGTATCGCCTTCACCAGCGCCAGCACCGACTCACCGTCGCCGTCGTCCTGGCCTTCGTCTTCCTCCTCGTCGGCGACCAGCGCCAGGACCCGGGCCCGCGCCTCCTCCGTCAGCCGGGCCGCGAGGGTGGAAAACCATGTCTCCTCCGCGGCGTGCAGGGCGGAACGGACCATGCGCGTGATCCGGTCGGTGGCCAGCGGCTCGATGCACTCCCCGCGGCAGTGCTTCAGCAGCTCCTCCCGCACCCGGTCCGCATTCCGCTCCGCGTGCGCGACGCTGACGGCCAGCCAGGCCGTCAGCTTCTCCGCGTCCTGCACCGAACACACCCGGAACCCCAGGTGCTCGCGTATCTGGGACCGGTGGTACTCGATCGTCCGCCCGGACCACTCATACAGACCGAAGTCCGCGCCCGGCACCTTCATCTGCCGGGCCACGAACGCGACCACCTCGCCCGGGAACTCCGCCCGGCCCCGGGGGAACCGGCCATGCCGCGTGTAGTACTTCAAGAACAGTGCGAACCCCAGCCTCGTCGCGCCCCGCTTGCCCGCCACGAGATCCGCCTCGTCATCGAGCACAGTCCAGTGCTCGACCAACTCGTCCATACCAACCGTCTGCCGACTCATGCCCGCAGATCATGCCGGGAGTCACACCGGCCCACCCATCAAAGATCCACACCGTTTGCGGCTCGTGACGATCCTGCTGGCTTATTCTGTGCCCGGCGGGGCTGGCGGCTCGTTGGTCGGAGCAGAGGAGATGGCCGCAGCGCTGAACGAGAACCGCATCAACATCCTCGTGGCCGACATCCAGCGCTAAAGCGGCCGTCCAGCACGTACTGCCAATTAGTCGTTGACACTCAGGACGGCGCGCGCGCAGCTGATGAATTCCTTCATGGCCTCCTCATGCTCCCTCCAGTTCTGGTCGAGCCGGGGGCCTATCTCAGGCTCCATGCAGTCGCTGAGCAGGGCCGACGCTTGCTCTGCGTCCAGGACTGGGAGCTGGTCGAGTGCCGCAGACGCCGCATCGTGCATCTCCATCGTGTTCGCGGCATCGGCTGCATACGCGGCGCGGAAGCCATCCAGGGCCTCCACGGCCCGGCGGGCATCCTCATACTCGGGCCTCCAGACGCTGACACCGGTCAAACGCATGTAGAGCCAGTACGCCTCGCCTCGTTGGTGAGCGAGGCGTTGGAGGTTCTGCGCCGCATTCAGAACGCGGGTGGACGCAGTGGCGAGGGAGACGGGAGCGACAAGCTGGAGCACCCCCAGGCATCGCTGAGTTCGTCGTAGGCGGGCGTGGAGGCTCCCGTGTCGGGCTCCCGGAACAGCGTGTGCAGAACTCGACCGAACGCCCTGTCGGTGCGGATCAGGTTCGTCGCTGCGCTGATCCGCTGCTCGCGCAGTGCAGCGGCGTGGGCCGCGACTGCGACTCGGTCGGCCTGTTCCCGAACTGCCTGGAGGGTGGCTGCCTCAGCCGTTTCCGCTGCTTCCTTCGCGGCCTTGGCCTGCGCGATGCCCCCACCGGCTTGCACCTTGGCGCCGAGCCAGACTCCGGCGAAGGTGAAAACGATGGGGAGGAGCCAGACTATGAACGCCTGGTGTTCCTTGAGGAAATCAATCACGCACTGATCTTCTCCTGTGCCGCGGGAGACTCCGGAGCCGACGACACAGCCGGGCTCGGAGAAGCCGGGACCAAATCCCAGCTCAAGACGGAGGCCCCGGAGACTACCGTCTGCGGCGTCGAGCAGCCGTACCCGTCGCTATGATCCGCGTCGTACCGAATGTCAGGCGGCGACCCCCGCTTTCGTCCCCCACAGAAACCGGCCGAGCAGCGCCTGCCGCAGTCACCTTGCTGAACGTGAAAGGCAGACATGACCCGCCGGTTCCTTCCTGGCATAGCCGCCTGCGCGGCAGCCCTCCTCGCCGCCGGCTGTAGCGGCCGAGCCCCGCAGCCTGCTGCGGCAGCCCCCACGGTCACGGTCACCCAGACCATCGCGCCCACCCCCACCCCCACACCGACATCCACGCCTGTAGTCAGACGCACTTCGGCCACCCCCACACCGGCCGTCTCCTCGGCTTCCGCGCCAGCCCCGGCCCGCACCCCCCAGGGATCAGTCGCCCTGACCGAATGGCACGACGGCGACGCGACGAGCAAGTGCGTGAACGTCATGACCGTCTACGAGAACCGCTCCGACACTGCAGTCATCTCCGTCACCCAGAAGTTCCAGACCTTGTACACGCCCAAGCACGCCGACGGCGAGTACCCCGACGACGTGGACGGCCCAGTCAAGATGCTCACTCAGGACGCGGGCATCGCCCCATACGGGACCCGGACCCTGTACTGGCAGGTGTGCGCGCCCGAGCTGGCCTCGAAGCAGAACCCAGTTCCGCCGGACGGTACCGACTCGTTCATGTCCGAAATCGGCGCCCAGCCTCGCGCCACCGCCTGGGACTGGGCGCAGTAGATCACCCGGTTTCGATCCTGCTCGGCTATTCGGTCACGCGGCGAGGGAGAGGTCGAGGCGGGCAAGGTGACTGACACGGGTACGGTCGAGCGCGTGGCCGTTCCACCAGGCATCGAGGCGAATGAGGTTGAGCGCGACGGCGGAGAAGACGTGCTCCAGGTGAGTCTTCTGGAGACCGAGGTATCGGGCACGTCTCATCCCGGTGACCGCGACGGCCTGGTGGATAGTTCCCTCGATGCCCGCGCGGGTTGCGTACTTGGCTCGCCACAGCTCGTCGCCCTGCTGGAGGCGGGCATGATCGAGGACTTCTTGCAGCTCGCGGGGTTGCAGGGAGAGAGTCCGGCCGCCGGTCTTCGAGCGGGTGCACTGGTTGCGCACCGGGCAGGGACGGCATGTCTCCTTGTCGAACTTGATGATGATGGCCTTGGTGCCGCGCAGGGTGGCAGGGCTCCACCAGGTGCTGGTGTCCCCGCGTGGGCAGGTGGCCTGCCGCTTGTCCCAGTCGATGGTGAACGCGGTGCGGTCGAAACCGGCGCCGGCACGCGCCTGGGGTGAGCTGTTCATCAAGACCGGGGTGACCAAGGTGACCCCGAAGTTCTTCTTCATGCCCACGATCAACTCGGCGGATGCATAACCGGAATCGAGAAAGTGCTCGGCGCGCAGTAGATCGCGGGCGGCGAGCATGTGATGGACCGGTTCGGTCATTTCCGCATCCGTCACCGTGGCGTCGGTGGTCACGATGCCGGTGATCAAGCGCGGCTGCGGTCCGTCGGCTCCGGGAATCAGCGCCTGGCCGCCGGCAGCCGGACCCTGGTCATCGGTATCGTCGCAGGACTCACTGATGTGGATCTTGTAGCCGGTCCACCAGGAGCCCTGTTTGAGGCCGTAGCGCGCGTCGGTGTCGTACGGAGAGGCCAGCCGCAGTCTGCCGGGCGGGAGGTCCTCGCTCTCCCGCCGCTTCACCTCCGCCCCGGCCTCGGACACGGTGCGGTGGTAGTTCTGCACCCACATCGTGCGCATGACCTGCACCGCCGGAAGTTCGCGCAGCCAGCCCGGGGCATCAGGGACATACACCGCCTCCAGCAGCGCGAACCCGTCCCGGCCGTAGACCAGGGCCATCTCCTCCCGCTTGCTCGTGGAAACCGGCGGATGCCAGGAGTGAGTCCGCGGTCCGTAGCGTTCGGCCCATTCCCGAACGGGCACCGCCTGGGCCAGCCAGTCCGGGGCTGCGCAGGCCAGCGCCTCCAACGCGGCCGCAACGTCTCCCCGGCCAGCTCCAGCCTGTTCAGGTCGCGTACCGCCGCCAGCACCCGGGTGGAGTCGGTGCGCTGCCTGCCTCCCGCCTTCACCAGGCCCCGGTCCTTGAGCGCGGTCAGCAGCAGGTCGAGCACCTTCTCCTCCATCCCATGCTCGACCAGTCGCGTGCGGAACTCGGACAGCACCGAGGCGTCGAACCCGGGATCATCCAGCTCCAGGCCGAGCGCGTACTTCAGGTCCATGCCGTACCGCACCCGATGCGCCGCCGCCCGGTCGGTGAGGTTCTCGGCGAACTGCAACACCGTCACCAGCGCCAGCTGGCCCGGTGACCAGCCCGGCAGCCCTCTGGCTCCGAACGCCTCGGCGAAGTCGGCATCCGCGAACAACTCACCCAGCTCGTCACGGACCCGCATCGCCAACGGGTACGGACCCCGTGCCGCCACCGCCCGCGCCACCTGCGCGGTCAGCTCGGGCACCTTCGGCCACGGCCTCGGCCGCATCGACATTCCACACCCCACCCGCGACCGGGAACGCCAAGACGGCCGCTGCTGCCCCGACCAACGAGCCGCCAGCCCCGCCGGGCACGGATCAAGCCAGCTGGATCGTCACCAGCCCCAAACGCCGATGTTCCCGCTGGTGAGGGCGGTCTGCCGCGAGTCTCAGGGGCCGATACGGGCGCGCTCGCGGGCCTCGACCGCATCGGGGTGGTCCTCGCCCAGGAGTTCGCCGATCAGCCTGGCGATGTAGTCCCACTGGTTGGCGACGGTGTTCTTCGAGAACACGGTCTTCTCCATGCGCTCGGCCTTCTGGTACTCGTCGGCGAGGTGCAGGTAGGCGTTGCCCGTCTTCCTGAGCGCTTGAACCCGCGGGCTGGGCGGCGGGGCGGCCTCCGCCCTCGCGGCCTTCTCCCACAGGTCGAGGAAACGCCTGGTGGTCTCGTCCAAGTCCATCTTGCGACCGGTAGGTGCGAGCTCTACGAGCAGGGCGATCAACCGCTGCATCGTCTCGGAGTCCGGCAGCCGGGGCTCCGACAGCACGTAGCTCATCGTGCTGGTGCTCAGGTAGCCGGATTCCGTCGTCGTCCCCGAGCTCTTGGAGATCTTGGAAAGGCTAGGGCGTCCCACCGACATGTGCAGGTCGTGAAGGCCGTAGATGAGATCCCTCAGCGGTCCCACGTCGATCTGAGGCTTCTTCAGAATGCCCGGCCGCCCCATCGCTTCACTCCCTATTTAGTGTCCAGAACTGTCCAGAACTATACAGGGCTACCGGGCTGGCGGCCGACCCTGCGCGACCGGTGTCCGGGGGCTGGAGGTGCCCGGCCAGTACTGGCTCGGGGTCCCACGACTAGGTGAAAAGTCCTTCCAGGGCACCCGCCGGGTGCCGGAGAAGGAGGTTGATCCCGTGTATGACCTGATGGTTGTCGCAGCTCATGGGCTTGTGGCCGAGCCTCCTGCGGACCTTGTCGCGGCTGCCGTGATCGGGGTCTTCGGGGCGGTTGTGCGGGTGTGGCGTCGGCGCGCGTCCAAGTCGAAGTGACCTGCGGTGTGCTGCCGGTCCCAGACCGGCAGCACACCGCGTCCCTGCCAAGCCGCTACCGACACTCAGGGTGCCCTCGGCCGTGGCGACCTGGGGACATCGATCGCTTCCGGCACGGCGGCAGCGACGTTTCTTGCACTGTCACTTGCCCCTGGGTTCGGCCAGCCGCCAGCGGCCCCCGCTACACCGCCGGCAACCCCGACTTCGGTGACGCCCATCCGGTAAGCGAACCATCGGATC
>NZ_BARG01000119.1 GCF_000376565.1 Streptomyces hokutonensis
AAATATTGAAAGGGTTGGATCCTGAACTTCGGTTCGGGGTCCAACCCTTTTTTGTTGGGCGTCACTTGAAGTTCACATTGCGCAATCACCATCCGAGCATGGGTACTGCTGCAATGCTCAGGGCCGCAGGCGTCGGACTCGGTGACGAGGTCGTCGTGCCGGCGTTCGGGAACGTGGAAGTCGCCGAGGCCGTCACTCTCGCGGGTGGGCTGCCGGTGTTCGCCGACATAGATCCGGTGACCTACTGCCTCGACGCGTCCGCTGTCGAAGCGGCCATAACTCCGCGTACGGCGGCGATAGTTGTCGTACATCGATTCGGTCGGTCGGCTGATATGGCGCGGTTGCTCGGAGTCGGGCAGCGGCACGGACTGCTGGTGTTGCAGCAGGGGGAGTCCGAGGCGCCGTACGACGAGGTGGCTCAGCGGCGGGAGCGGGCCTCCTATCTGGATGCGAAGTTGCGTGGGGTGCGGACGCCCGATGGTGGGGACGGGCACACCTACCAGCAGTACATCGTGCGGGTGCCGGGGAACGGGCGGCCGGATCGCGATGCCTTCGCTCGGGCCGTGCGGGGCAGGGGAGTTGAGTGCCGGGTGCCGGTGAAGACGCCTGTGCACCGGCTGCCGGAGTTCCGGCGGTGTGTGGCGCTGCCGGAGACCGAGCGGGCCGCGGACGAGACGCTCGCGCTGCCGGTCGACGCGTCGTTGACGAAGCGGGAGATGCAGCGGATCGTTTCTGCGTGCAACGCGCTCGGGGGACTGCTGCAGCCCGCTTTCTGATCGAGTCGGGGTCGGGTGGCGGTGGTTGGGCGCACGGGCCTGTTCGGGGTATGATTCTTTTCGTCGCCGCGAGGGAAACCTCGGGAAAGCGACAGGCCCTCTTAGCTCAGTCGGTAGAGCGTCTCCATGGTAAGGAGAAGGTCAACGGTTCGATTCCGTTAGAGGGCTCCGCTAACTGAAAGGCCCCGCCCAATTGGGCGGGGCCTTTTGCGTGTTCGGGTGTCAGTCCTTCTGGAGGCCCGGGACGCGCATGGCGAGGATGGCCATGTCGTCGGAGGGGGCGTCCGACGCGAAGCGTTCGACCGCGCGCATGATGCGGGCCGCGACCGCGCCGGCCGTGAGGCCCGTACAGGTCGTCAGGACGTCCGTGAGGCCATCGTCGCCCAGCATGCGGGTGCCCTCGCGGCGCTCCGTGACGCCGTCCGTGACGCACAGGAGGACGTCGCCCGGGTCGAGGGTGACCGTCTGCTCGTAGAGCTCCAGGTCGTCCATGACGCCGAGGAGGGGCTGGGGTTCGGCGGCCGGTTCGACCGTGCCGTCCTGACGTAGGCGGAGCGGCAGGGGGTGGCCGGCGCAGACCACCTTCAGCTTGGCGCTGCCGTCCTCCTGGGGCCACAACTCGCCGTAGAGGAGCGTCAGGAAGCGGCTGCGGGCTCCCTCGTCGAGGATCGCGGAGTTGAGGCGCTCCAGGACCGCGGGGCCGCCGAAGCCCTCTCTGGCGAGCAGGCGGAGGGCGTGGCGGGCCAGGCCGGTGACCGCGGCTGCCTCGGGTCCTGTGCCGCAGACGTCGCCGATGGCGAAGCCGTAGACGCCGTCGCGGATGGGGAACAAGTCGTAGAAGTCGCCGCCCACTTCGTTGCCCTCGCCGGCCGCGCGGTAGATGACCTCGACCTCGACGCCCTCGATGTGCGGGAGGTCGGGGGGCAGGAGGCTGCGCTGGAGGGACTGGCTGATGGCCGTGCGTTCCGAGTACAGGCGGGCGTTGTCGAGGGCGAGGGCGGCTCGGCGGCTCAAGTCCTCGGCCAGTTCCAGGATTTCCTGACGGAAGTGTTCGTCGGTGGGCTTGCCGAGGGTCAGCATGCCGATGACGCGGTTGCGGGCGACCAGGGGGAGGACCACCGTCTCGCCGCCGACTGCCGAGGCAGTGGCGAGAGTCGGGCCGATGCCCGAGCTGACGCGGCGGGTCGGTTCGCCGAGGCCGAGGTTGCGCATGGAGGTGCGCAGGGCCGCCTGGTGGGCGGCTTCGGCGGGGGCGGCCCAGACGCGGGCGCCGGGGGTGGGTACCGGGTCCGGAGGGGCGATCTTCGAGAGCAACGACTTGATGCCGTCGATGAGTTCCTCGTCCTCGTGCAGGACGTACGAGAGGTACGGGTCGGAGGCCTGGTCGGCGATCGTGTAGACCGCGCACCAGGTGGCGAGGGTCGGGACCGTCATCTGGGCCATGAGGGCCAGGGTTTGATCGCGGTCCAGGGTGCCGGCGAGGAGGTCGGAGGCCTCGACCAGGAAGCTGAGGGAGCCGCGGCGCAGGCGTTCCAGTTCGCCCAGGCGGGCCGACTCGACGGCCAACGCGATGCGGTCGGCGGCGAATTGGAGGCGGAGGGCTTCTTCGTTGGAGTACTTGTTGGGGCCTTCGGCGGCGACTCCGAGGGAGCCGGTGAGGCGGCCCTCCACCTTGAGGGGGACGGTGACGACCGAGCGCATTCCGGTGCCGCTGAGGAGCGGTACGGCGCCCGGGACGGCCTGGAGGTCCTCGTGGACGGCCGGCATGCGGGCGGAGCCGTAGCGGCCGGGGCCCGCTTCGACGGGCACGCGCGCGAAGCGCTGGCGGGCGGAGGGCAGACCGGTGGAGGCGCGGACCTCCAACTCCGTTTCGTCGTCCGTCGCGAGGAGGAGGAAGGCAGAGTCTCCGTCGAGCATGTCGCGGGCGCGTTCTACCGTGCGCTGGAGGAGGCCGTCGAGGTCGTCCGGCGCGGGGGAGCCGATGAACACCTCGAAGGGGTCGGTGTTCTGGCCGTCCGGGGTGGATGCCGCGTCGGGGGCGGGGCCGCGCAACGGGGTCTGCAGAACCGCGCGTTCGTGGTCCCTTACCAGGAGGCACACGGTTGACGGCTCGCCGCCGGTGTCGCGGACGCGGAGGTGGGAGGCGTACACCGGGATGACGCGGCCGTCGGCGCCGCGGATGCCGTAACTGCCCTCCCAGCGGGAGAGGCGGAGGGCCTCGGCGATGCCGGTGCTGGTCCCCGGGGTGTGCGGCCAGGCCGCGAGGTCGGTCAGGGGCTTGCCGGTGACCTGCTCGGCGGCGTAGCCGAAGAGTTCCTCGGCGTCCTCGTTCCAGGACGCGATGGAGCCCGTACGGTCGATCTGGACGACCGCGACGCGGACCCTGCCGTCGGCGAGCGGGAGCAGGGCGGCCGGGAGGGACGGGCCGGCCGCGCGGGTGCCCACCGGGCGGGCGGGGAGGTCGAGTTGGAACCAGACCAGCTTCTGTGTGGGCGTGTAGTCGACGCCCCAGCGGCTGGCGAGGGCCGCGCACAGCTGGAGGCCGCGTCCGCCCTCGCGGTCGGGGCTGCTCATGGTGATCGCGGCCCCCTGGAGGGGGATTTCGCGTTCCGGATAGTGGTCGGCGACCTCGATCCGCACACCGTCGTCACTCCGTAGACACAGAACATCCGCGGCCGTGCCCGCGTGGACCACGGCGTTGGTCACCAGCTCGCTGGTGAGGACCACGGCGTCGTCGACGATGTCGGCGAAGCCCCAGCCCTGCAGGGTGTCGCGGACGAAGGACCGCGCGGTGGCGACCGATCGTCCGACGGGCTCGAAGCTGGCTGCCGCGCGCGCGGTGATCACAGAACTCCTCGGCCTGTTGTCGGCGGGCAGGGGCCCATGGCCGATCGGCGCCTGCCGGGGCAACGGCTGGTTCCCGGTCGGCGGGGGATCCTGGGGCGTTCCTCCAGGATGCAGTCCGGTGGTCATGGTGCGGTGCCCCTCCGATGCCTGCCCGCTCGTGCTCGTGCCACCGCCCAGGCCGGACGGAACCGGCGAGGCTGGACAGCCGCATGCAAGGTTACTTACCTTCACCGTCCACGCGGATGCCGGTCGCGGTGTTTCCGTCCGGAGGGTGTGCGGACGATGTGCGAAGCTGCCGAACTGTTATGGCCTGGTTCAGGCAGGGTGAAACACTGGGCAGGATTCTGGTGAAGGTCCGGGCAGACCGGGTGTCTTCTGTGTACTGCGGGCAGCGGGCCTTGTTGAAGGCCGGTAAACCGGGCAGGGATACGCGGCAGTGACCGAACGCCGAGCAGCAGCACCCAGCACAGCAGTAGCAGCAATGGTCGACCCCTGCGGGAGGGACACAGTGGAGTCTGGCGCAGCGACGCGGGCCACCAAGACGCGCGCGAAAGGCGGACAGTCCCTGAAGAACCAGCGCAAACCGCGCAATGGGACCACGGAAGTGGACGCGGCCTCCTTGGACCGGCTGCTGACGGCTCTCGTCTCCATGAGGGACGGGAACTTCCGCAAGCGGCTCACGGTGTCCGGCGACGGCGTGATGTCGGAGATCGCCGCCGTGTTCAACGAGGTGGCCGACCGCAATCTCCACCTCACGGGTGAGCTGTCGCGGGTACGGCGCGTGGTGGGCCGTGAGGGAAAGCTCACGGAGCGGCTGGAGACGGCCGCCTGTGAGGGTTCCTGGGCCTCGGCCATCGACGCCTCCAACGCCCTCGTGGACGACCTCGTACGGCCCGTCTCAGAGGTCGGACGGGTGCTCTCCGCGGTGGCGGAGGGTGATCTGTCGCCGCGCATGGAGCTGCGGACGCAGGCGCAGGACGACGGGAACGGGCATCCGCTGCGCGGGGAGTTCCTGAAGGTCGGGCGGACCGTCAACAACCTGGTCGACCAGCTGTCGACGTTCACCGACGAGGTCACACGCGTGGCCAGCGAGGTGGGCACCGAGGGCAAGCTCGGCGGGCAGGCACGCGTGCGTGGCATGTCCGGCTCCTGGAAGGACCTCACGGAGTCCGTCAACACGATGGCGTACCGGCTGACGGCCCAGGTGCGGGACATCGCGCTGGTGACCACGGCGGTGGCCAAGGGCGACCTGTCACGCAAGGTCACCGTTCATGTCGCCGGCGAGATGCTGGAGCTGAAGAACACCGTCAACACGATGGTGGACCAGCTGTCGTCGTTCTCCTCCGAGGTGACGCGAGTCGCGCGGGAGGTGGGCACCGAGGGCGAGCTGGGCGGCCAGGCGCAGGTGCCGGGTGTGGCCGGGGTGTGGAAGGACCTCACCGACTCGGTGAACATCATGGCCGGCAACCTGACGGCCCAGGTGCGCGGGATCGCCCAGGTGACGACGGCCGTCGCCAACGGTGACCTGTCGCAGAAGGTGACCGTGTCGGCGCGGGGCGAGGTTGCCCAGCTCGCCGAGACGATCAACCAGATGACCGAGACGCTGCGCACCTTCGCCGACGAGGTCACGCGCGTGGCCAACGAGGTAGGCGCCGAGGGGCAGCTCGGCGGGCAGGCGAACGTGCCGGGTGCGGCGGGGACGTGGAAGGACCTCACCGACTCGGTGAACACGGTCTTCCGGAACCTGACGATCCAGGTGCGGGACATCGCCGCCGTGACGACCGCCGTGGCCAGCGGTGACCTGTCCCAGAAGGTCACGGTGAACGTGGCCGGCGAGATGCTGGAGCTGAAGAACACCGTCAACGGGATGGTCGATCAACTGTCCTCGTTCGGTGCCGAGGTCACGCGCGTGGCGCGCGAGATCGGTGTCGAGGGTGAACTGGGCGGCCAGGCGCAGGTGCCGGGCGCGGCCGGTACCTGGAAGGACTTGACCGACTCGGTCAACACCGCATTCCGCAACCTCACCGGCCAGGTGCGCAACATCGCGCAGGTGACGACGGCGGTGGCCAACGGTGACCTGTCCCAGAAGGTCACGGTCGATGTGTCCGGCGAGATGCTTCAGTTGAAGAACACCGTCAACACGATGGTCGACCAACTGTCGTCGTTCGCCGACCAGGTGACCCGCATGGCCCGTGACGTGGGCACGGAGGGCCGGCTCGGCGGCCAGGCGCGCGTGGACGGCGTCTCGGGCACCTGGAAGGAACTCACCGACTCCGTCAACTCGATGGCCGGGAACCTGACCTCCCAGGTGCGCAACATCGCCCAGGTGACGACGGCGGTGGCCCAGGGCGACCTGTCCCAGAAGATCGACGTGGACGCGCGCGGCGAGATCCTGGAGCTGAAGAACACCATCAACACGATGGTCGATCAACTCTCCGCGTTCGCCGACCAGGTGACCCGGGTGGCCCGCGAGGTGGGCACGGAGGGCCGGCTCGGCGGGCAGGCGCAGGTGCCCGGTGTCGCCGGAGTGTGGCGCGACCTGACCGACTCGGTGAACGGCATGGCCGGCAACCTCACCGCCCAGGTGCGCAACATCGCGCAGGTCGCGACGGCGGTGGCCCGGGGTGACCTGTCCCAGAAGATCACCGTGGACGCACGCGGGGAGATCCTGGAGCTGAAGAACACCCTGAACACGATGGTCGACCAGCTGTCCTCGTTCGCCGAGGAGGTCACGCGCGTGGCCCGCGAGGTGGGCACCGAGGGGCAGTTGGGCGGGCAGGCCGAGGTGCAGGGTGTCTCCGGCACCTGGAAGGACCTCACGCAGTCGGTGAACTTCATGGCGAACAACCTGACCATCCAGGTGCGCCAGATCGCCGAGGTCACGACCGCCGTCGCCAAGGGCGACCTGTCCAAGAAGATCACTGTTGACGCGAAGGGCGAGATCCTTGAGCTCGTCACGACGGTCAACACCATGGTTGATCAACTCTCGTCGTTCGCCGAGCAGGTGACCCGGGTGGCCCGCGAGGTGGGCACCGAGGGCATCCTCGGCGGCCAGGCGCACGTGCCGGGCATCACGGGCATCTGGAAGGACCTCAGCGGCAACGTCAACCTGATGGCCAACAACCTGACCATGCAGGTGCGGAACATCTCTCAGGTCGCGGCTGCCGTCGCCAACGGTGACCTGACCCGGACGGTGACGATCGAGGCGCGCGGCGAGGTCCAGCAGCTCGCCGACACCTTCAACACCATGGTGAAGACGCTGAGTTCGTTCGCCGACCAGGTCACCAAGGTGGCCCGTGAGGTGGGCACGGACGGCATCCTGGGCGGCCAGGCGCACGTCCCGGGTGTGGCGGGCACCTGGAAGGACCTCACCGACTCGGTGAACGGCATGGCGTCCAACCTGACCGGCCAGGTGCGCAACATCGCGATGGTCACCACGGCCATCGCGAAGGGCGACTTGACCAAGAAGATCGACATTGACGCCCGCGGCGAGATCCTGGAACTCAAGACGACGATCAACACCATGGTTGATCAGCTGTCCAGTTTCGCCGAGGAGGTCACCCGGGTGGCCCGCGAGGTGGGCACGGAAGGCCAGTTGGGCGGTCAGGCACGCGTGCGTGACGTCGACGGCACCTGGCGCGACCTCACCGAGTCCGTGAACGAGATGGCCGGGAACCTGACCCGCCAGGTGCGTGCCATCGCGCGCGTGGCGACCGCGGTGACCCGGGGCGACCTGAACCTGAAGATCGACGTGGACGCGTCCGGGGAGATCCAGGAACTCCAGGACTACATCAACAAGATGATCGCCAACCTGCGCGACACCACGATCGCCAACAAGGAGCAGGACTGGCTCAAGGGCAACCTCGCCCGCATCTCCGCGCTGATGCAGGGCCGCCGCGACCTGGACGACGTCGCCTCGCTGATCATGAGCGAGCTGACACCGGTGGTCTCCGCGCAGCACGGCGCCTTCTTCCTCGCGCTGCCCCTGGCGGACGCCGAGGGCGAGGAGGCGTACGAGCTGCGCATGCTCGGGTCCTACGGCTACTCGATGGGCTCCATGCCGACGTCGTTCAGGCCCGGTGAGGCGCTCATCGGGACGGCCGCCCAGGAGCGGCGCACGATCCTCGTGGAGAACGCGCCCAGCGGCTATCTGAAGATCTCCTCGGGGCTCGGGGAGGCACCGCCCGCGCAGGTGATCGTGTTGCCGGTGCTGTTCGAGGGGAAGGTGCTCGGCGTCATCGAGCTCGCCTCCTTCACGCCCTTCACGCACATCCAGAAGGACTTCCTCAACCAGATCGCCGAGATGATCGCGACCAGCGTCAACACCATCTCCGTCAACACCAAGACGGAGCTGCTGCTGAAGCAGTCCCAGGAGCTGACCGAGCAACTCCAGGAGCGGTCGGCCGAGTTGGAGAACCGGCAGAAGGCACTCCAGTCGTCCAACGCCGAACTGGAGGAGAAGGCCGAGCTGCTGGCCCAGCAGAACCGGGACATCGAGGTGAAGAACACCGAGATCGAGGAGGCCCGGCAGGTCCTGGAGGAGCGCGCCGAGCAGCTCGCCGTGTCGATGCGGTACAAGAGCGAGTTCCTCGCCAACATGTCGCACGAGCTGCGCACACCGCTCAACTCGCTGCTGATCCTGGCCAAGTTGCTCGCCGACAACGCGGAGGGGAACCTCTCCCCGAAGCAGGTCGAGTTCGCCGAGACGATCCACGGCGCGGGGTCCGACCTGCTCCAGCTGATCAACGACATCCTGGACCTGTCGAAGGTCGAGGCGGGCAAGATGGACGTCTCCCCGACCCGCATCGCGCTCGTCCAACTCGTCGACTACGTAGAGGCCACTTTCCGTCCGCTGACCGCGGAGAAGGGCCTCGACCTGTCCGTCCGGGTGTCGCCGGAACTGCCCGCCACGCTCCACACCGACGAGCAGCGGCTGCTCCAGGTGCTGCGCAACCTGCTGTCCAACGCGGTGAAGTTCACCGACTCCGGGGCGGTCGAACTCGTCATCAGGCCGGCCGGCGCGGATGTGCCGGTGGCCATCAGGGAGCAGCTCCTGGAGGCCGGTTCGCTGCGGGACGCGGACGCCGACCTGATCGCGTTCTCGGTCACCGACACCGGGATCGGGATCGCGGGCAGCAAGATGCGGGTCATCTTCGAGGCGTTCAAGCAGGCGGACGGTACGACCAGCCGCAAGTACGGCGGTACGGGCCTCGGGCTGTCGATCTCCCGGGAGATCGCGCAGCTGCTCGGCGGTGAGATCTTCGCGCAGAGCGAGCCGGGACGCGGTTCGACGTTCACGCTGTATTTGCCGCTGCACCCGAGCGAACTGCCCCCGCAGGGCTACCAGCAGCTGCCCGCGCTGGAGGCGGGCGACCTCGTGGCCTCCTCCGCCGCGGAGCTCGCGGAACTGTCCGAGGTGGACATCGAGACGCCGGCCGAGGTGAAGTCGTACCACGAGACGCAGAACGGTGCCGCCGCGCTCTTCAGGAGGCGCCGTAGGGCCGTGTCCGCGATCGAGCGGTCCGCGCCGCAGCTGGGGCAGACGGTGCGGGACCAGTGGGCCGCCGAGGAGACGGCGCCGGCGTCACGCCGGGGCATCCGGTTCAACGGGGAGAAGGTGCTGATCGTCGACGACGACATCCGCAACGTCTTCGCGCTGACGAGCGTCCTGGAGCAGCACGGGCTGTCCGTGCTGTACGCGGAGAACGGCCGCGAGGGCATCGAAGTCCTGGAGCAGCACGACGATGTGACGGTCGTTCTGATGGACATCATGATGCCCGAGATGGACGGATACGCGACGACGACGGCGATCCGCAGGATGCCGCAGTTCGCCGGGCTGCCGATCATCGCGCTGACCGCGAAGGCGATGAAGGGCGACCGGGAGAAGGCGATCGAGTCCGGCGCCTCGGACTACGTCACCAAGCCGGTCGATCCCGATCATCTGCTGTCGGTGATGGAGCAGTGGATGCGTCCGGAGTGAGGGAAACGACCGGGCCTGACGGGAAAGGGGTGGGAACGGTGCGGGGAACGTCCGGTGTGCACACGGAGTTGCTGACTCAGTGTGTCCGAAGCCGTGTAGAAGTACGGGATTCGGGGAACCTTCTGGTCTCCCGCTACGTTTCTGCTTCGTGCACAGTGACATCGCGGTGACAGGGTGTGGCGACAGGCAGGGTGCGGCTACCATGACCGGCACAAGGACGGGCGGCGCAAGAGAGTCGTCCTCTGGGGCGGCGCCCGGTGCACATCCGGGGCGAGGAGGGCGGGCCATGGTGCAGAAGGCCAAGATCCTTCTGGTCGATGACCGGCCGGAGAATCTGCTTGCGCTGGAGGCCATCCTCTCTGCGCTCGATCAGACACTGGTTCGGGCATCGTCCGGTGAGGAAGCGCTCAAAGCACTGCTCACGGACGACTTCGCGGTCATTCTGCTGGACGTCCAGATGCCGGGCATGGACGGTTTCGAAACCGCCGCGCACATCAAGCGACGGGAGCGGACCCGGGACATCCCGATCATCTTCCTCACCGCGATCAACCACGGCCCGCACCACACCTTCCGGGGGTACGCGGCGGGCGCGGTCGACTACATCTCCAAGCCGTTCGACCCATGGGTGCTGCGCGCGAAGGTCTCGGTCTTCGTCGAGCTGTACATGAAGAACTGCCAACTGCGGGAGCAGGCGGCGCTGTTGCGGCTCCAGCTGGAGGGCGGCGGCAAGCCCGCGGTCGGCGCGGCCAAGGAACCGGCGGGACTGCTCGCCGAGCTGTCCGCGCGGCTCGCGGCCGTCGAGGAGCAGGCCGAGGCGCTGTCCAAGCAGCTCGACGACGAGTCGGCGGACGCGGCGGCCGTGGCCACCGCGGCCCATCTCGAACGCAAACTCACCGGACTGCGCAGGGCACTCGACGCCCTGGAGCCGGGCACCGGCACCGGAGCAACCTCGCTCCCGTCCCAGAACTGACGTCCGCCGCGGGCGCAGTTGTGCGTGAGCGCGCGTCAGTTCCCCGTCCCGTACGGGCGACACGAACGGGTGAAGCACTGGGCACACGTGTCCCCTGCGCTCTCCACAGGTAACCTCACACCTATGGCCTCACGTCCCTCCGCAGCCAAGAAGCAGCCCGCCAAGAGGGCTGCTCCGGCGAAGGCTCCGGCGAAGAAGGCCGCCGCGAAAAGGGCTCCGGCGAAGAAGGCGGTCGCCAAGAAGACCGCCCGCCCGGCGCCCAAGCCCGCGCCCAGCCCCACCGGTGGCATCGTCAAACTCGTGCGCGCCATCTGGCTCGGCACCGCGCACGCCGTCGGCGCCGTGTTCCGCGGCATAGGGCAGGGCGCGAAGAACCTCGACCCCGCCCACCGCAAGGACGGCGTCGCGCTGCTCCTCTTCGGCCTCGCCCTGATCGTCGCCGCCGGCACCTGGGCCGATCTGCGCGGCCCGGTCGGCGACCTCGTCGAGATCCTGGTGACGGGCGCCTTCGGCCGCCTCGACCTGCTCGTGCCGATACTGCTCGCGGTGATCGCCGTGCGCTTCATCCGCCACCCGGAGAAGCCCGAGGCCAACGGCCGCATCGTGATCGGCCTGTCCGCGCTCGTCATCGGCGTCCTCGGCCAGGTCCACCTCGCCTGCGGCGCGCCCGCCCGCAGCGACGGCATGCAGGCGATAAGGGACGCCGGCGGCCTCATCGGCTGGGGTGTGGCGACCCCGCTGACGTACACGATGGGCGAGGTGCTCGCCGTACCGCTGCTCGTGCTGCTCACGATCTTCGGGCTGCTGGTCGTCACGGCCACGCCCGTCAACGCCATCCCGCAGCGCCTGCGGCTGCTCGGGGTGAGGCTGGGCATCGTCCACGACCCGGAGGACGAGGACGAGTTCGGCGAGGACGACGAGCGCTACGACGAGCAGTGGCGCGAGGCGCTGCCCGCACGCCCCCGCAAGCGCGGGAGCGACCCCGAGGTGTACGACCCCGACAGCGCGGAGCAGGAGGCCCTCACCAGGCGCCGTAGCCGCCCCAGGCGCTCCGCGGTGCCCCAGCCCGAGATGCACCGCCCCATGGACGCCGTAGACGTCGCAGCGGCCGCCGCAGCGGCGCTCGACGGGGCCGTCCTGCACGGCATGCCGCCCTCGCCGATCGTCGCCGACCTCACCCAGGGCGTACGGGTGGGAGGCGACCGCGAGGACACCACCCCGACGCCCGTCCCGGCCCCCGCCGCGCGCCCCAAGCAGGAGAAGCTCAAGGCCGAGGTCATGGACCTCACGAAGGCGCCCCCGGAGGAGGTCCGCGACCTCCCGCCGCGCGCCGAGCAGCTCCAGCTCTCCGGCGACATCACGTACTCGCTGCCCTCGCTCGACCTCCTCACGCGCGGGGGCCCCGGCAAGGCGCGCAGCGCCGCGAACGACGCCGTGGTCGCCTCCCTGACGAACGTCTTCTCCGAGTTCAAGGTCGACGCCGCCGTCACCGGCTTCACGCGCGGGCCCACGGTCACGCGCTACGAGGTGGAGCTCGGCCCGGCCGTCAAGGTGGAGCGGATCACCGCTCTCACCAAGAACATCGCCTACGCCGTCGCCAGCCCCGATGTGCGGATCATCAGCCCGATCCCCGGCAAGTCCGCGGTCGGCATCGAGATCCCGAACACGGACCGGGAGATGGTCAACGTAGGAGACGTCCTGCGGCTCGCGGACGCGGCCGAGGACGACCACCCGATGCTCGTGGCGCTCGGCAAGGACGTCGAGGGCGGCTACGTCATGGCCAACATGGCGAAGATGCCGCACATCCTGGTGGCCGGTGCCACCGGCTCCGGCAAGTCGTCCTGCATCAACTGCCTGATCACGTCGATCATGTGCCGCGCGACCCCCGAGGACGTCCGCATGGTCCTCGTCGACCCCAAGCGCGTCGAACTGACCGCCTACGAAGGCATCCCGCACCTGATCACGCCGATCATCACCAACCCGAAGCGGGCCGCCGAGGCGCTCCAGTGGGTCGTGCGCGAGATGGACCTCAGGTATGACGACCTCGCTGCCTTCGGGTACCGGCACATCGACGACTTCAACCAGGCGATCCGCGACGGCAAGCTGAAGACTCCGGAGGGCAGCGAGCGGGAGCTCAAGACCTATCCGTACCTCCTGGTGATCGTCGACGAGCTGGCCGACCTGATGATGGTCGCCCCGAGGGACGTCGAGGACTCGATCGTGCGCATCACGCAGCTCGCGCGCGCGGCCGGCATCCACCTGGTGCTCGCGACCCAGCGCCCCTCCGTGGACGTCGTCACCGGTCTGATCAAGGCGAACGTGCCCTCCAGGCTCGCGTTCGCCACCTCCTCGCTCGCCGACTCCCGGGTCATCCTCGACCAGCCCGGCGCCGAGAAGCTGATCGGCAAGGGCGACGGGCTGTACCTGCCGATGGGTCAGAACAAGCCCACCCGTATGCAGGGCGCCTTCGTCACCGAGGACGAGATCCACGCCGTCGTCCAGCACTGCAAGGACCAGATGACCCCGGTCTTCCGGGAGGACGTCACCGTCGGCACCAAGCAGAAGAAGGAGATCGACGAGGACATCGGCGACGACCTCGATCTGCTGTGCCAGGCGGCCGAGCTGGTCGTGTCCACGCAGTTCGGGTCCACCTCGATGCTCCAGCGCAAGCTGCGCGTCGGCTTCGCCAAGGCCGGGCGCCTCATGGACCTCATGGAGTCCCGGGGCATCGTCGGGCCCAGCGAGGGGTCCAAGGCGCGTGACGTTCTGCTGAAGGGCGACGAGCTGGACGGCGTGCTCGCGGTGATCCGCGGGGAGTCCGAGGGCTAGGAGTGGGTAGGCGGTTCCCGAAGGGTGGCGACCGGCCGTGACTCACCCGTTAGAGATCGTCGGGCAACCGTTTCCCTTTGCCGTACGTCAAGTTGAGCGAGAGGACAGATGGGGCTCCCACCACGGGGTCCGTGTCTGGCCCGCCATCGGCCTGTCCGGCCATACCGATGGCGTACAAAGTCCCACCGCCCGGTTGCCCCACCCTTTCATACCCCCCCTAGACTGAACCTCCAGCACAGGCGGCTACACGCTCGAAAGGCGCCCCCGTGTCCATCGGCAACTCCCCTCAAGACGAGCCTCCGTTCGAAGACGGTCGCTCCGAAGACGGTCATGAGGAAGCAGCCCGCCCTTCCGTCGGCCGAGCCCTGCAGCAGGCACGTATCGCCGCCGGGCTGACCGTCGACGACGTCAGCAGCGTCACCCGGGTCCGCATCGCCATCGTGCACGCCATCGAAGCCGACGACTTCACGCCCTGCGGCGGTGACGTCTACGCGCGCGGGCACATCAGGACCCTCGCCAAGGCCGTCCACATCGATCCCGCCCCGCTCCTCGCCCGCTACGACGACGACCACGGCGGACGCCCGGCCCCGACGCCGGCCGCACCTCTCTTCGAGGCGGAACGCATCCGTCCGGAGCGGCGCGGGCCCAACTGGACCGCCGCCATGGTCGCCGCGATCGTCGCGGTGGTCGGCTTCGTCGGATTCACCGCCTTCAAGGGCGGCGACAGCGACAGCGACGCCAAGTCGCAGGTCGCCCAGGGAGCCTCGCCCAGCGCCAGCAAACCCGCCAAGCCGACACCCTCGAACACCGACTCCGCCACCCCCAAGTCCGACCCCTCCGACAGCGCCATCGCCGCGGCGCCGCAGGACAAGGTGACGGTCCAGGTGACCGCGGTCGACGGCCGCAGCTGGATCTCCGCCAAGGACCACAACGGCCGGATGCTCTTCGACGGACTCCTCAAGAAGGGCGAGTCCAAGACCTTCCAGGACAGCTCGAAGATCAACCTGATCCTCGGCGACGCTGGCGCGATCCAGCTCTACGTCAACGGCAAGAAGATCGAGGACGACTTCCAGCCCGGAGCGGTTGAGCGCCTCACGTACACGAAGGGCGACCCCGAGGTCGGATAAGCGGTCCGACGGAGTGGTTGCTCAAGGGGTTGGCCAAGATCGGCCAACCCCTTCGACGTGGGGTGTCAGTGGGACGAAGTAGTCTTGAGCCCATGCCTGAACGCCGTACCGTCGCACTCGTCACTCTTGGCTGCGCCCGTAACGAGGTGGACTCGGAGGAGCTCGCAGGCCGCTTGGAGGCGGACGGCTGGCAACTCGTGGAGGACGCCGAGGACGCGGACGTCGCCGTCGTCAACACCTGTGGCTTCGTCGAGGCCGCCAAGAAGGACTCCGTAGACGCCCTCCTGGAAGCCAACGACCTCAAGGGTCACGGCAGAACGCAGGCCGTCGTGGCGGTGGGCTGCATGGCCGAGCGGTACGGCAAGGAGCTCGCCGAGGCGCTCCCCGAGGCCGACGGAGTGCTCGGCTTCGACGACTACGCCGACATCTCCGACCGCCTGCAGACCATCCTGAACGGCGGCATCCACGCCTCGCACACCCCGCGCGACCGCCGCAAGCTGCTGCCGATCAGCCCCGCCGAGCGGCAGGAGTCCGCCGCCGACGTCGCGCTGCCCGGCCACGGCCCGGCCGACCTCCCGGACGGCCTCGCGCCCGCCTCGGGCCCCCGCGCGCCCCTGCGCCGCCGCCTGGACGGCTCCCCGGTCGCCTCGGTGAAGCTCGCCTCCGGCTGCGACCGGCGCTGCTCCTTCTGCGCCATCCCGTCCTTCCGCGGCTCCTTCATCTCGCGTCGTCCCAGCGACGTACTCAACGAGACGCGCTGGCTGGCCGAGCAGGGCGTCAAGGAGATCATGCTGGTCTCCGAGAACAACACGTCCTACGGCAAGGACCTGGGCGACATCCGCCTTCTGGAGTCGCTGCTGCCCGAACTGGCGGACATCGACGGCCTGGAGCGCGTGCGCGTCAGCTACCTCCAGCCGGCCGAGATGCGCCCCGGGCTCATCGACGTGCTGACCTCGACACCGAAGATCGCGCCCTACTTCGACCTGTCCTTCCAGCACTCCGCGCCCGACGTGCTGCGCTCCATGCGCCGCTTCGGCGACACCGACCGCTTCCTCGAACTGCTCGACACCATCCGCTCCAAGGCCCCCCAGGCCGGCGTGCGCTCGAACTTCATCGTCGGCTTCCCCGGCGAGACCGAGGCCGACCTCGCCGAACTGGAGCGCTTCCTGAACGGCGCCCGCCTGGACGCCATCGGTGTCTTCGGCTACTCCGACGAGGAGGGCACGGAGGCGGCGACGTACGACAAGAAGCTCGACCAGGACGTCGTGGACGCGCGGCTCGCGCACATCTCGCGGCTGGCCGAGGAACTCGTCTCGCAGCGCGCCGAGGAGCGCGTCGGCGAGACCGTGCACGTGCTGGTGGAGTCGGTGGACTCCGAGGACGGCGCCTACGGCCGTGGCGAGCACCAGGCGCCGGAGACGGACGGCCAGGTGCTCCTCACGAGCGGCGAAGGCCTGAGCGTCGGCCGTATGGTCGAGGCGAAGGTGGTCGGTACGGAAGGTGTCGACCTGGTGGCCGAGCCGCTCCTGGGCTCGCTCGCGTGTAGTGAGGAGGCGGGCAGATGACCGGAGTCCCGGCATCGGCGGCGGGCGGCACCTCCAGCGCGAACGGCGCGCCCGCGAGCGCGGGTTCCGGTGCGGCCTCCGGTGGCGCCCCTTCCGGCGCGATGTCGGGCAGTGCCTCCGGCGGTGTCCCCTCCGGGGGAGTCTCGGCCGCTGGTGCCTCCGGTGAAGTCGAGTCGGGCGTGCCCGGTGGCCCGAAGCCGGCGCGCGGTGCGAAGGTCGTCGCCGCCGCCGTCAACCAGGCGAGCGTCTGGAACATCGCCAACTTCCTGACCATGCTCCGGCTGCTGCTCGTCCCCGGCTTCGTCGCCCTGATGCTGGCCGACGGCGGGTACGACCCGGCGATGCGGTCGTTCGCCTGGGCGGCGTTCGCCATCGCCATGATCACCGACCTGTTCGACGGCCATCTGGCGCGCACCTACGACCTCGTCACCGACTTCGGGAAGATCGCCGACCCCATCGCCGACAAGGCGATCATGGGCGCCGCGCTGATCTGTCTGTCCTCGCTCGGCGATCTTCCGTGGTGGGTCACCGTCGTCATCCTCGGCCGGGAACTCGGGATCACGCTGCTGCGTTTTCTCGTCATCCGGTACGGCGTCATTCCCGCGTCGCGCGGCGGCAAGCTGAAGACGCTCACGCAGGGCGTGGCCGTAGGAATGTATGTGCTGGCGCTCACGGGGTGGCTGGCCACTCTGAGGTTCTGGGTGATGGCCGCGGCGGTCATTCTGACCGTGCTGACCGGGCTCGACTATGTGAGACAGGCCATTGTGCTGCGCAGGCAGGGAATCGCCGAGCGCATGGCGGCGTCGGAGGAGACGGAAGCGTGAGTTCCACGGCCACTGAAGTGGTGCGACTACTGACCGTGAGCGGTGCGACGCTCGCTGTCGCGGAGTCGCTCACCGGTGGTCTGGTTGCGGCGGAGATCACATCGGTGCCCGGAGCCTCCAAGGCCTTCCGCGGTTCGGTCACCGCCTACGCCACCGAGCTGAAGCACCAACTGCTCGGTGTCGACGCCGCCCTGCTGGCCGAGCGCGGGGCCGTAGACGCGCAGGTCGCGGTGCAGATGGCGGCCGGTGTGCGGAAGGCGCTCGGCGCCGACTGGGGCATCGCGACCACCGGAGTAGCGGGCCCGGAGCCCCAGGACGGGCAGCCCGTGGGCACCGTTTTCGTGGCCGTGGACGGGCCCTTTGGTCCGGATTCCGATGGAGCCGGTGGCGGGAAAGTGGCCGCGCTGCGGTTGAACGGCGGCCGGGCGGAAATTCGTAGAGAGAGTGTACGGAGCGTACTCGCGCTGCTTCTGGAGCGGCTCGTGAGCGAACAGACCGGGAATGAGCGGGCACAGGATACGGAACAGAACGGGGGGTTTTGATGTTTGCAGCCCTGAGTGAACACGACATCGCTCCCCGCACGGCCGCGGCGCAAGGCGGTACGGTGGGGCGAGAAGGATGCGGCTACGCGGTCCGAGGAGGGAGCCACCGATGATTCTGCTCCGTCGCCTGCTTGGTGACGTGCTGCGTCGGCAGCGCCAGCGCCAGGGCCGTACTCTGCGCGAAGTCTCCTCGTCCGCCCGAGTCTCACTCGGCTATCTCTCCGAGGTGGAGCGGGGGCAGAAGGAGGCTTCCTCTGAACTGCTCTCCGCCATCTGCGACGCGTTGGACGTACGGATGTCCGAGCTCATGCGGGAAGTGAGCGACGAGCTCGCTCTCGCCGAGCTGGCCCAGTCTGCTGCGGCCACCGATTCCGTGCCCACGTCGGTACGTCCGATGCTGGGTTCCGTGTCGGTGACCGGTGTGCCACCGGAACGGGTGACCATCAAGGCCCCCGCCGAGGCGGTGGACGTGGTCGCCGCGTGACGCTGACGCCGGTCTAGCCGATGCGGCGCCGACCGGCATTGAAGATGTGCTGAGGGCCCCGGCCGGGGCTTCTCCGGTGAGAGCTGGAGAGGTGCGGTCGGGGTCTTTCGCGTTCCGGGCGCCTTGTACGGCCGGGCGCCTTGCGGGTCCGTAGCGGTCCGTTTGCCGGTGTGGCCCAGTGCGGTCATGGTTGAGGCGGGTGGTGCGTCCGTGTGCCGTCGATGCGCCCTCCTCGCGGATGACCGCGGCGGTCTAGCGTCCGGCTGGAGGTGGTGGCCATGGCGGGGCGGATAGCGCGCTGGGGGGCTGCCCTGGGACTCGGGGCGCTGTGGTGGTGGGCCGTACTGCGGCTCGCCCTGACACCGCACGCGGGCGCGCTGGAGGGGGCGGTCGCGGCCGGGGGGTGGGGGCTGAGTCTGCTTCCGGTGCACTGCATGCCCAAGGCGCGGGCGGCGGGAGCCGTGGGTCAGGGACGCTGGAGGGACGCTTGGCGGGTGTCCCTCGCTACCACGGCATCGCCACACCCCCGTTCGGACGGAGGATCTGACCCGTCGTGAACGACGACGCGTCGGACGCCAGATACAGCACGGCCTGGGCGATGTCCTCCGGCTCACCTACCCGGCCCAGCGGCGACAGCCGGGCCATCAGCGCCTCGGTACGGGCCTGCTCCTCGCCCTCGTGGTGATCGGTCATGGGCGTGCGGATCCAGCCCGGTGCGACGGCGTTGACGCGGATGCCGTGCCGGCCGACCTCCGTCGCCAGCGTCTTCGTGAGCTGGACGACGGCCGCCTTCGCGGCGCTGTAGCAGAGCAGCCCGGACCCTCCGGTGTCGATCGCGCCCGACGCCATCGTGACGATGCTGCCCCTGGTGTCGCGGTCGAGCATCAGCCGGGCCGCCTCCTGGCAGGCGTACAGGACACCCTTGAAGTTGACGTTCAGCACCCGGTCGAGATCCTCGTCCCGGGTCTCCAGCACCGTGCTGCTGTGCATGATCCCGGCGACCGCGGCCATCACATGCAGTTCCTCGCAGGATTCCACGGCCTGCCGTACCTGCGCGCGATCGGTGACGTCGAGGTGGTGGGTGCGGGCGGTGCCGCCCTTGTCCTTGATCAGGGTCGCCGTTTCGTGCAGACCCTGCTGGTCACGGTCGGCGCAGTGCACGGTGGCACCCGCCTCGGCGAGCAGTACGGCCGACGCGCGGCCGATACCGCTGGCGGCGCCGGTGACGAAAGCGGTGCGTCCGGTGAGGTCGTACGCCTTGACGGGCATGCAGCGACGGTACGAGGGTTTATGACGGGTCGTCAATTAGTCGTACGGTGCTGAGTTCCGCGAGGTGAGGAGGTGCCCGGCGCCGGTCCCACCTGGCAGGTCGGGCACCAGTAGGTGGGGCGCTCGCGCGAGCCGTCGCCCTGGTCGGCGGTGCGAATCGGGGTGCCGCAGCGCAGACAGGGGCGGGGTGCGCGGCCGTAGACGAACAGGTCGGGGCTGTGGGGGCCGCCCGTGGTGCGGTGCGCGGAACCGTTCGTGATGTTGCTCGTGGTGTTGCGGACCGGGCGGTCGCGGTTGGCTTCCAGGAGGCGCTTGGCGATGGCGGGGAGCTTCGCGGCGCGGTCGGCGGGGAGGGCGCCGATGGGGAGCCAGGGGGTGGCGCCGAGGAGGAAGCAGAGTTCGCTCTTGTAGATGTTGCCGATACCGGCCAGGTTCCGCTGGTCGAGCAGGGCCTCGCCGAGGGGGCGGGTGGGGTCGGCGAGGAGGTTGGCCAACGCCTGCTCGGGGTTCCAGTCGGGGCCCAGGAGGTCGGGGCCGAGGTGGCCGACGGCGCGGTGTTCGTCGGTGGTGCGGAGGAGTTCCAGGACGGGGAGGCGGTAGCCGACGGCCGTGCGGTCGGCGGTGCCGAGGATTACGCGGATCTGGTGGGCCGGGCCGCCACCGCTCCAGCGCCGGCCGTTGGCGTACACCCGCCAGGTGCCGTCCATGCGCAGGTGCGAGTGGAGGGTGAGGCCGCCCTCGATGCGGGTCAGCAGGTGCTTGCCCCGGGGTGTGACGTCCAGGACGGTGCGGCCGGTGAGGTCCGCCGTGGCGTACTGGGGCACCCTGAGGTCGCTACGGGTCAGCGCCTTGCCCGCGAGGGCCGTGTGGAGGCGCTTCGCGGTCTGCCAGACGGTGTCGCCTTCAGGCATGGGTCAAGGGTGGCATGCGGCGGTGAGGGTCGGTTCGGTTCATTCGGTTCATGCGCGCAGGCGCAGGCCGCGCGGTGTCGCGATGAAGCCCGCTCCTTCCAGAAGGGTGCCGATGGGGGAGGTCAGGGCCGAGGCGCCGTTGACGCGCTCCACCGTGACCGTGCCGAGCGAACCAGCCCGGGCCGCTGCCGCGAGCGCTTCGGCGGCCCCTTGGAGGCGCGGGTCTTCGGTGGCCGCGGTGTCCGGCGCGGAGGGCCAGGCGAGCAGGGTCTTGCCACCGCGCTCCATGTACAGCGTCAGCTCACCGTCGACGAGTACGACGAGCGAGCCGGCCTTCCGCCCCGGCTTGTGCCCAGCATTGGTCGGCGGCTCGGGCCAGGGGAGGGCGGCGCCGTACGCGTTCGCCGGGTCGGCGGCGGCCAGGACCACGGCCCGGGTGGCGAGGGAGGGACGGCGGTAGGAGGACGTGCTGTTGGTCCGGGGTGCCGGGGCGGGGAAGTCGCGGGGCGAGATGTAGTCGCCCGGGGACGGGGGGTGGGAGGCGGGGGAGCCTTGGTGTCGTGACGTGGGTCCGGCCGGCGTGCCCGTGTCGTCGAGGTCGTCGAAGTCGGTGAACGGGCCGAAGGCGTCGGCGAAGTCGTGGACTCCGGGGGAGTCAGTTGTGTTGTGTCGGCCGTGCGGGGCGGGGGAGTCGTAGGCGGTCGGGGTGGCGAAGCGGTCGACGGAACCGGAGGGCGGTGCGCTGGAGCCACCGAGGGCCCCGAAGCCGTAGGGGTCGTTGTCCGTCGCGTCCGGTGTGGGCAGATCGTCGCCCCGGTCGCGGGCGTTGGCGACCGCGCGGAGGCGGTCCACCGCGCCGTCCATCGCGAACTGGGCGGCGCCGAGCCCCTCCACGACATAGCCGCGCCGCGCCTGACCGCTCTCCTCGAAGACGGACAGGATGCGGTACGTCGCCGAGAACCCGCCCTCCACGCCCTCTGCGGCGACCGCGCCCCGGGTCACCACTCCGTGCCGGTCGAGCAGGGTGCGGGCCAGGGCGTGGGCGCGCACGGTGGGGTCCGGTTCATGGGCGGGGAGCAGGGACCAGCGGCCGGCGACGGTCGGCGGACCGGTGCGGGAGGCGGGGCGGGCGGCGGCGGTGAGGGAGCCGTAGCGCCCGCGCGGGACCGTGCGTTTCGCGCGGTGGGCCGTGGAACCCGCCGTACGGCCGGAGCCGAGCAGGGAGCGCATGGGGGTGAGCGTGTCGTTCGTGAGCCGTCCGGACCAGGCCAGGTCCCAGACGGCGTCGGCCAGTTGGGGATCGGTGGCGTCGGGGTGGGTGGTCGCGCGGACCTGGTCGGCGATCTGGCGGAAGAAGAGGCCGTAGCCGCCGGAGAGGGTGTCCAGGACGGACTGGTGCAGTGCTGTCAGTTCGAGCGGGTGCGGTGGCGGGAGGAGCAGGGGCGCCGCGTCCGCCAGGTACAGGGAGATCCAGCCGTCCTTGCCGGGGAGGGAGCCCGCGCCGGCCCACACCAGCTCGCCGGCTGCGGTGAGTTCGTCGAGCATGGCGGGCGCGTAGTTCGCCACGCGGGACGGCAGGACGAGCTTCTCCAGGGCGGACGCGGGCACGGAGGCGCCCTGCAACTGCTCGACGGCGCGCACCAGTCCGTCGACGCCGCGCAGGCCGTGGCCCTTGCCGATGTGCTGCCACTGGGGGAGGAACTGCGCGAGCGCGGCCGGCGGCACCGGCTCCAACTCGTGCCGCAGCGCGGCCAGGGAGCGGCGGCGGAGGCGACGCAGCACCGTCGCGTCGCACCACTCCTGACCGATGCCGGCCGGGTGGAACTCCCCTTGTACGACACGGCCGTTCGCTGCGAGCCGCTGCAACGCGCCCTCGGTGACGGCCACGCCGAGCCCGAAGCGGGCGGCCGCCGTGGCAGACGTGAACGGGCCGTGGGTGCGGGCATGGCGTGCGAGGAGGTCGCCGAGCGGGTCCTTGACCGGTTCGGTGAACGCCTCCGGGACACCGACGGGCAGCGCCGTGCCGAGTGCGTCGCGCAGTCGGCCGGCGTCCTCGATCGCCGCCCAGTGGTCGGTGCCGCCGATACGGACCCGGATCGCGCGCCGCGCGGAAGCGAGGTCGTGGGCCCACTGCGGTGCTGCGCCCCGCTCTGCCAACTCGGCGTCGGTGAGCGGGCCGAGCATCCGCAGCAGGTCGGCGACGCCCTCGGCGTCCTTGATGCGGCGGTCCTCGGTGAGCCACTGGAGCTCGCGCTCCAGCTCGGTGAGCACTTCGGCGTCGAGGAGTTCACGCAGCTCCGCCTGGCCGAGCAGCTCGGCCAGCAGCCGGGAGTCGAGGGACAGGGCGGCGGCGCGGCGTTCGGCGAGCGGGGAGTCTCCCTCGTACAGGAACTGGGCGACGTACCCGAAGAGGAGGGAGCGGGCGAAGGGGGACGGCTCGGGGGTGGTGACCTCGACGAGGCGCACCTTGCGGGACTCCAGGTCGCCCATCAGCTCGGTGAGGCCCGGGACGTCGAAGACGTCCTGGAGGCATTCGCGGACCGCCTCCAGGACGATCGGGAACGAGCCGAACTCGCTTGCCACCTGGAGCAGTTGGGCCGCCCGCTGGCGCTGCTGCCACAGCGGGGTGCGCTTGCCGGGGTTGCGGCGCGGCAGCAGCAGCGCGCGGGCGGCGCACTCGCGGAAGCGGGCCGCGAACAGGGCCGAGCCGCCGACCTGGTCGGTGACGATCTGATCGACCTCGCCCTTGTCGAAGGCGACGTCCGCCGCGCCCACGGGGGCCTGGTCGGCGTCGTACTCCGTGCCGGCTTTCATGGGTTCCCGGTCGAGCAGGTCCAGGCCCATCAGGTCGGCGTCGGGCAACCTCAGGACGATGCCGTCGTCTGCGTGCATCACCTGGGCGTCCATGCCGTAGCGCTCGGAGAGACGGGCGCCGAGGGCGAGTGCCCAGGGGGCGTGGACCTGGGCGCCGAAGGGGGAGTGGATGACCACACGCCAGTCGCCGAGCTCGTCGCGGAAGCGCTCCACGACGATCGTGCGGTCGTCCGGGATGTGGCCGCAGGCCTCTCGCTGTTCGGCCAGGTACGACAGCACGTTCTCCGCGGCCCAGGCGTCGAGGCCCGCGGCGAGAAGGCGCAGTCGGGCGTCCTCCTTGGGCTGGGAGCCGACCTCGCGGAGGAACGCGCCCACCGCGCGGCCCAGTTCGAGCGGGCGTCCCAGCTGGTCGCCCTTCCAGAAGGGGAGCCGGC
The DNA here is from genome assembly GCF_000376565.1 of Streptomyces hokutonensis. Taxonomy (GTDB): domain Bacteria; phylum Actinomycetota; class Actinomycetes; order Streptomycetales; family Streptomycetaceae; genus Streptomyces; species Streptomyces hokutonensis. Next base: position 23,373 of record NZ_BARG01000119.1, read on the forward strand.
CCGGGACGCCCGGCGCGGGGGAGACCAGGACGCGGTCGCGGGTGATGTCCTCGATCCGCCAGGAGCTGGTGCCGAGGGTGAAGACATCGCCCACCCGCGACTCGTAGACCATCTCCTCGTCCAGCTCGCCGACCCGGCCGCCCCCCTTCTTGGGATCGGCACCCGCGAGGAAGACCCCGAAGAGACCGCGGTCGGGGATCGTGCCCCCGGAGGTGACGGCGAGACGCTGCGCGCCGGGGCGGCCGGTGATCGTGCCGGCGATGCGGTCCCACACCACGCGCGGGCGCAACTCCGCGAAGGCGTCGGACGGATAGCGGCCCGCGAGCATGTCCAGCACGGCCGTGAACGCCGACTCCGGGAGGGAGGCGAAGGGCGCGGCGCGGCGGACCGTGGCGAGCAGGTCGTCGACCTGCCAGGTGTCCAGTGCCGTCATCGCCACGAGCTGCTGGGCGAGGACGTCCAGGGGGTTGGCGGGGACCTTCAGGGACTCGATGGAGCCGCTGCGCATCCGCTCGGTGACCACGGCGGCCTGGACGAGGTCACCCCGGTACTTCGGGAAGACCACGCCCGTGGAGACCGCGCCGACCTGGTGTCCCGCGCGGCCGACACGTTGGAGGCCGGAGGCCACGGACGGTGGGGACTCCACCTGGATGACCAGATCGACGGCGCCCATGTCGATGCCCAGCTCCAGGCTGGACGTGGCGACCACGGCGGGCAGTCGGCCCGCCTTGAGGTCCTCCTCGACCTGGGCGCGCTGCTCCTTGGAGACCGAGCCGTGGTGGGCGCGCGCGATGACCGGGGGCGCACCCTGCGCCGCGCCGGAGCCGCCCATCAGCTCGGCCGGTGCGTGATGCTCGTCCAGGGGCTCTCCGGTCGCCCGCTCGTAGGCGATCTCGTTGAGCCGGTTGCACAGACGCTCCGCGAGGCGGCGGGAGTTGGCGAACACGATCGTTGAACGATGGGCCTGGACGAGGTCGGTGATGCGCTCCTCGACATGCGGCCAGATCGAGGGCTTCTCCGCGCCCTCGCTGCCGTCGGCCACCGGGGAGCCGCCCAACTCGCCCAGATCCTCGACCGGGACGACCACGGAGAGGTCGAACTCCTTGCCCGACTTCGGCTGGACGATCTCCACCTTGCCGCGAGGGGAGAGATAGCGGGCGACCTCGTCGACCGGGCGCACGGTCGCCGACAGGCCGATACGGCGGGCCGGCCTCGGCAGCAGCTCGTCCAGCCGCTCCAGGGACAGCGCGAGATGCGCGCCCCGCTTGGTGCCCGCGACCGCGTGCACCTCGTCCAGGATCACCGTCTCGATGCCGGTCAGCGCGTCACGCGTGGCCGACGTCAGCATCAGGAACAGGGACTCCGGGGTGGTGATCAGGATGTCCGGCGGGCGCGTGGACAGGGCACGGCGCTCGGCGGGCGGGGTGTCGCCGGAGCGGATGCCGACCTTGACCTCGGGCTCCGGAAGACCCAGGCGCACGGATTCCTGGCGGATGCCGGTAAGCGGGCTGCGGAGGTTGCGCTCCACGTCGACCGCGAGGGCCTTCAGCGGGGACACGTACAGGACGCGGCAGCGCTTCTTCGGGTCGGCGGGCGGGGGTGTCGCGGCGAGCTGGTCCAGCGCGGCGAGGAAGGCGGCCAGGGTCTTGCCGGAACCGGTCGGGGCGACCACCAGCACGTCCGAGCCCTCGCCGATGGCCCGCCACGCGCCCGCCTGGGCCGCGGTGGGCGCGGAGAACGCCCCCGTGAACCAGCCGCGGGTCGCGGGGGAGAAGCCGTCGAGGGCTCGGTGTGCGGAGCTGACCATGCGTCCATCCTGCACCCGACCACTGACAATGCGTCTGACCTGCGGGAATTCTCCGGCGATGGCTCGAATGAACGATTCGGCACCCACGGGCCGCCGTGGCGGAGAATGGCCGTATGGCGGGTTCGGGCGAGCGGGCGAGGCACTGGCGGTACACGGAGCTGCCCGGGGTCGACCTGCTGCGCGCCCGGTACATCAGCAAGACGTTCGTACGGCACACGCACGAGCACTTCGTCATCGCCGCCATCGCGGACGGCGTCGACGTCTTCCAGCACGGCGGTGCCGAGGTGTCCGCCGGGGCGGGAGCGCTCGCGCTGGTGAATCCGGACACTCCGCACACCGGCCGGGCGGGCGTTCCCGAGGGCTGGCGGTACGCGGCCGTCTACCCGTCGCCCGAGGTGGTGGCCGCGATAGCCGCCGAGACCACCTCCATCCGCGGCACCCCCGGGTTCGCCAGTCCCGTGCTCGACGACCCCTACACCGTCGGGCTGGTCCACCAGATCCTGCGCGCGGCCGACGAGGGCAACGCGCTCGCCGCCGACACCCTGTTGCGGGTCGCCGTCACCAGGCTGCTCCGGCTGAACGGCGGATCGCTGCCCCAGCGCGCCGTGCCCACGGCGGGTGGCCGGGTGGCCGCACGCGCGCGTGCCGTGCTGGAGGACCGGATGGTGGATCCGCCCACCTTGGAGGCGCTCGCCGGCGACCTGGGGACCAGTCCGTTCGCGCTGCTGCGCGCGTTCCGGGGTGCCTACGGGATGCCGCCCCACACCTGGCTGACCGACGCCCGGGTGCGCCGGGCACGGCAGCTCCTGGACTCGGGTACGGCGCCCGCGGATGCCGCCGTCGCCGTCGGGTTCACGGACCAGCCGCACCTCAACCGGCACTTCGCCCGGATCGTGGGCGTGCCCCCGGGCGCGTACCAGCGGGAGCGCAAGAACGTACAAGACGCGGGGCGGCGACTCCTCCTACCGTCCGACGTGTGCCAGAACAGATCGCTTCAGACGACATACGCACCCGAGGGGGAGGAGAAGAGGCTGGGAGCAAGCCGGACTCCACCGTCGTACGGGACGCCCTCGGAGTCGGGGTCGCCGTAGGGCTGTCGGGGTTCGCCTTCGGGGTGACCTCGGCCGGTGGCGGGCTCACCCTGCTGCAGACCTGCGCCCTCAGCCTCCTGGTGTTCACCGGCGCATCCCAGTTCGCGCTGGTGGGAGCGCTCGCGGCCGGCGGCAATCCGCTCACCGCGGCGGCGGGAGCCTTCTTCCTGGGCGTGCGCAACACCTTCTACGGGCTGCGCCTCTCGCAGTTGCTGGCCCTCCCGCGCGCGGTGCGTCCTTTCGCCGCCCAGTGGGTCATCGACGAGACGACGGCCGTCACCCTCGCGCAGCCCACGCGGCGCGCCGCGCGGATCGGGTTCACCGTCACCGGGCTCAGCCTGTACCTGCTGTGGAACCTCACCACGCTGCTGGGCGCGCTGGGTGCCAAGGCCATCGGGGACACCGAGGCATGGGGTCTCGACGCGGCCGGGCCCGCCGTCTTCCTGGCGCTGCTCGCTCCCATGCTCAGGACCATCATCGAGCGGGCCGTCGCCGCGCTCGCGGTCCTGCTGGGACTGGGTCTGCTGCCCGTACTGCCGGCCGGTGTGCCGGTCCTGGCGGCCGCTCTCGCGGCGCCGATCGCCCTCTACGTAGCGGGCCGTCGGCAGACCGGCACACGCAACGACGCACAGGAGGAAGACCGTTGACCGTCTGGATCGCGATCGCGGCGACCGCCCTCGGCTGCTACGTCGTCAAGCTCGCCGGTCTGCTCGTGCCTGCGGGCGCGCTCGAGCGGCCGCTGGTGAGGCGGCTCGCCGCCCTGCTGCCGGTCGCCCTCCTCGCCGCGCTCACGGCCCAGCAGACCTTCGCCGACGGGCACGTGCTCGTACTCGACGCCCGGGCCGCCGGGCTCGCGGCGGCCGCCGTGGCGCTGGTGCTGCGGGCACCCTTCCTGCTCGTCGTCGCGGCGGCCGTGCTGGTGACGGCGGGTGTGCGGGCCCTGGGCGGCTGAGGCGGCCCCGGAGTCAGCCGATGGAGCGGCCGTACGCCTTCAGGGTGCGCAGGGCCTGGATCGTCACCATGGGGCGTGCCTCCAGGGCGATGCCCGGCGCCCACTGGCGCCAGCGGATGGGCCAGCCGCCGTCCTCCTGCTGGCCGGCCGACAGATGGTCCAGGGAGCGGGCCATCTCGTCGTCCGTGAACCACGCGCGCGCGAGGGAGCTCGGCGTCTTCGCGTAGTCGTACGGGAAGTGGTGCTCGCCCGGCGCGTATCCGGGGGCGACCGGGTAGTCCTCCAGGTGCTCCGGGTCCAGGGCGGCGAGGCGGTTTTCGCGCACCAGGCGGCCGAGCCGGTCGGCGGCGGCCTCCGCGCGCGGGCGGTCGGGCGCCGAGTCCAGGAAGGCGACGGCGGCCTCGATCTCGTAGGGGTGCGACTTCTCCAGGGAGTCGACGGCCTGCCAGCAGAAGTCGGTGGCCCGGAACAGCCAGGCGTGCCACACCTCGTTGCGGTGCAGCAGGCCCACCACCGGCCCGGTGGCCAGGAGTTCACTGGGCGGGTCGTCCACGACCGGCACGAACGGCGCCGTCGGATAGCCGCGCTGGGCGGGAAGGATCGCCGGCAGCGCGCCGTCGGCCGTGGAGACCGAGGTCAGATAGCGGCACACGCGTTCCACCCGCTGCCCGCCGCAGCGCCCGACGGAGTCCAGGACGCGAAGGGCGTGACCGGTGTGCAGCGGCTGGCTCACCGGGCCGCGCAGATCGGGTTCCAGCGCGTGCCCGTACCCGCCGTCCTCATTGCGGTACGCGTCCAGCGCGGTCTCCACCGGATCGGCTTCGCCGTTGAGGAAGTGGTACGCGAAGAGGCGCTGCTCCAGCACGCGCGCGGTGAGCCAGACGAAGTGCTCGGCGCGGAAGAGCGGGGAGTGCGCCGGGGGCGTCGGGGGGAGTGGGGATGCTCCTGTTTCGGCCATGCGTCAGACCGTAGGACGGAAAGCGGTCTCGGCAGGCGGTCCCGGCCCGGGCCCACTCTCAGGGGCGGGATACTGGTGTCATGCGGTTGACGGTCTTCTGGCAGCGGATGACGGAGCACTTCGGCGCGGGATACGCCGAGAGCTTCGCGCGCGATCACGTGATGACGGAGCTCGGCGGGCGGACGGTGCACGAGGCGCTGGACGCGGGCTGGGAGGCCAAGGACGTGTGGCGCGTGGTCTGCGCGGTCATGAACGTTCCGCAGGAAAGTCGCTGATCGGTCACGAAGATCGACGACGGTGACCGGTTGTCAGTGACGTAGGCGAGACTTGCTCCGTGGCATCCACTGACGAGAGCGGGCCCGACGCCCCGCAGGCATCCCCGTCCGGTACGACGCCGCCGACCCGGCCCCCGGCCGACGGCGCCGCGCCGGGCACCGGCATGCCGCGCTGGCTGCCGCGCGCCATGGTGCTTGCGCTCGCCCTCGTCGCCGTGTTCCAGCTGGGCAGTTGGGCCTTCCACCAGCTCATCGGGCTGCTGATCAACATCCTCATCGCGTTCTTCCTGGCTCTCGCCATCGAGCCCGCGGTGAGCCGGATGTCCACCTACGGCATGCGCCGGGGGCTGGCCACCTTCCTGGTCTTCCTCGGTCTGCTGATCGTGAGCGCCGGGTTCGTCACCCTGCTCGGCTCGATGCTCGCCGGACAGATCATCAAGATGATCGAGGACTTCCCGGACTACCTCGACTCCGTCATCAACTGGGTCAACGGGCACTTCCACACCGACCTGAGACGGGTCGACATCCAGGAGGGGCTGCTCCACTCCGACTGGCTGCGCAAGTACGTGCAGAACAGCGCCACCGGCGTGCTGGACGTGTCCACCCAGGTTCTCGGCGGCCTCTTCCAGCTGCTGACGATCGGCCTGTTCTCGTTCTACTTCGCCGCCGACGGACCGCGCCTGCGGCGCGCGCTGTGCTCCGTGCTGCCGCCCGCCCGGCAGGTCGAGGTGCTGCGCGCGTGGGAGATCGCCGTCGACAAGACCGGCGGCTACATATACTCCCGCGGTCTGATGGCGCTGGTCTCCGGAGTGGCGCACTACATCCTGCTGCAGGCGCTGGGCATCCCGTACGCGCCCGTGCTCGCCGTCTGGGTGGGCCTGGTCTCCCAGTTCATCCCGACCATCGGCACGTATCTCGCGGGCGCCCTGCCCATGCTGATCGCCTTCACGGTCGACCCCTGGTACGCCCTGTGGGTGCTGATCTTCGTCGTGGTCTACCAGCAGTTCGAGAACTACATGCTCCAGCCCAAGCTGACCGCGAAGACCGTCGACATCCACCCCGCGGTCGCCTTCGGCTCGGTCATCGCGGGCACCGCGCTCCTGGGTGCCGTGGGCGCGCTGATCTCCATCCCGGCCGTGGCCACGCTTCAGGCGTTCCTCGGGGCGTACGTGAAGCGGTACGCCGTCACGGACGATCCCCGGGTGCAGGGGCACCGGACCACCCGAGGGTCCGGTGGGCCCGGTCTGCTGACCCGCGCGCGGGGGTTGTGGGAGCGGCGGTCGGGGACTACGGAGCACACGGCGGCCGACTCTGCCGGGACAGCCGATTCCGAGGCCACCGACTCCGGAGAGAACGACGCCGGACGAGCTGATTCCGGGGCGACCGACCCTGGACCGACTGATTCCGGGTCGACCGACTCCGGCCGAAGGGACTCCGGGTCCACCGATTCCGAGCCGAGGGACTCCGGAGACGGCTCCTCCTGAGGGATGGTCCGGCGAGAACAATGGGGCGTCGCGGTCAGTACGTGAACACCGCCCACACTCCCGCCCCGGCCACCGCGACGACGTAGCAGCCGACCGCCACCGCCACGGTCCGCAGCCGTGCCGTCTCGCTCCAGGACGTGCGGGACAGCAGCCAGGCCAGGGCCGGCAGGACCAGGACGGCGTGCAGGCTCACCCCGTGCAACGGCTTGAGCGGGGCCGTCGAGTGGTACGCGGCCTCCTGGTGACCGGTCCGGGCGAGGACCACCCCGCGCGCGATCATCGCGGCGCCCGAGGCCAGCGCGACGAGCAGGATCGCGAACCCGGAACGCACCGCGAACGCCATCCCCGTGGGACCCGTCGGCCGGTGCCGGAAGGACGCCACCGCGAACACGGTGAGCACCACCACGAGGACACCGCCGCCCACCGCGAGCGTCATGGACACCACCGTGTCGAAGGGCGTCTCCATGTCAAGGTGCGACGGCACCCGGCGCCACGCCTGAAGGGTGATGCCGCCGACCTCCACCACACAGTCGGCGGCGAACACGACGAGCAGCACGGTGCACAGCCTGGCCCCGACACGCAGATACGACGTCACCCAGGTGACCGCGATCAGCGTCGCCCCGAAGGAGAGCCCGAACGTGACGGGCTTGCGCCAGGAGACGGGCCCGTACCAGGGGCCGCCGTCGACCGCGAACACCACCAGGTGCACCAGCCCGGAGACGATCAGCAGGGCACCGGTCGCATGACAGAGACGCTCGGCGGGACGTACGTGGTTCTTCAGGGCCCGGGTCATGGCCCGAGCCTCGCGGGAACTCGCCGCGCAGTCGTCGTACGGCCGAAGACACCAGCCGTACGCCGACGGAAGTAGGGCTCCCTGAGGAATACGCCGGGTCAGACGGGGTCCGCCGGTGGTTCCGCGATGCCGACGATGCTTCCCTCCAGGGACCGGACGCGGGCCGTCCAGCCCAGGGCTGTGAGGTTTTCCGTGAGGGTCCGGGCGTCGTGGAACACCTTCACCACGCGGTACTGACGGCCGTCGTCGAGTCGGCGCAGCACCGTGGGGACAGGCCCGTCCGTTACACCGTCCTCGTCCGCGACAGCAGCCGGTCCGTCGTCGACGAAGATCGCTCTACCGCCCGGCGCGAGCATGGCGGCGACGGTGCTCCAGAACTCGGACAACCGCGTCGGCGGAACGTGGGAGAGCCAGAAGGCGAAGAACACCGTGTCGTAGCGCCGCGACGGCCGCCATGTGAACAGGTCGGCCTGAAGGAACCGGACGTTGGGGAAGGGCACGCGCGCACGAGCGACGGCCAGCACCTCGGCCGCCGCGTCGACGGCCGTCACCGACCGGGCCCGGGCGGCGAGTCTCACGGTCCACTGCCCCGTTCCGCAGGCCAGCTCCAGCACGTCTTCGCCGATCGGAAGATCGTCGACCACGGCCGGCAGCCGCCGCAGCTCCTCCCGTTCCGTATAGGGGCGGTCGTACTCGGCCGCCGCCGCGCGGTAGTAGGCCAGCTGCTCCGTGAGGAGGACATCGTCATCACTGTTCATGACCGGAAGAGTCGGGCCTGCCCCTGAGACAAGGTCAACCCAGGCTGTCGGTCGCGGCAGTGTTGCCGGACGGCGTAGATGACGTGAGTGCCGCGTGGTGCGCTTGACACGAAAATCGAACATCCATTCTTATGGAGGCTCCGGCGAGGCCATGACGGGCATTTCGGCAGGCTTTTGATGGTGAAGTGCCCGAGTTATCCACAGGCCGGACGGGCGTCGGGGCGCATTGTCAGTGGCAGGCGTTAGCGTCTTTGACGTGAAGCGATCGACTCAAGCAAATCGGGTGGAACCCATGGCAGGAACCGACCGCGAGAAGGCACTGGACGCCGCTCTCGCACAGATTGAACGGCAGTTCGGCAAGGGCGCGGTGATGCGCCTGGGCGAGCGGCCGAACGAGCCCATCGAGGTCATCCCCACCGGGTCGACCGCACTCGACGTCGCCCTCGGTGTCGGCGGCCTGCCGCGCGGCCGAGTGGTGGAGGTCTACGGCCCGGAGTCCTCCGGCAAGACGACCCTGACCCTGCACGCGGTGGCGAACGCCCAGCGGGCCGGCGGCCAGGTCGCGTTCGTGGACGCGGAGCACGCCCTCGACCCCGAGTACGCGAAGAAGCTCGGCGTCGACATCGACAACCTGATCCTGTCCCAGCCGGACAACGGCGAGCAGGCCCTGGAGATCGTGGACATGCTGGTCCGCTCCGGCGCCCTCGACCTCATCGTCATCGACTCCGTCGCGGCACTCGTCCCGCGCGCGGAGATCGAGGGCGAGATGGGTGACAGCCACGTCGGTCTGCAGGCCCGTCTGATGAGCCAGGCCCTGCGGAAGATCACCAGCGCGCTCAACCAGTCCAAGACCACCGCC
>NZ_BARG01000118.1 GCF_000376565.1 Streptomyces hokutonensis
GCGGGCAGGGGGCGGGGGGTCTCCAGAAGCTGTGCGCCAGACTAACCACTCCCACCCTCCATGACTGGTTAGAAAAGACCACAGCTTCCAGAGAGGTGGGTCGGGGGCGGCGGCAGAGCAAGGCATTCTCGCCCCCTTGCTGCGACACTGCGGCGCACCGAGTCCCACGGGCAAGGCAATTGATTGAAGGCGATTGGCGGAACCGGGCCGCCACCCCCATCACCACCCAGGACCGTCCCGAAACCCTACCCAGCCCCCCCCTGGCCCCCATCCGCCCATCACCCGCCACTCCACGCACCACTCACCGCCCGCCATCCACTACCCCCCACCGGCGGTTGGCCGCTAAGCCCACCCGGCGTGCTGGCGAGACGCGGACGCGCCCCACAACACCGGCCGACAACGCAGCCCACGTAAGGGCCGGTATGCCTCGGCCACCCGTTCCTCCGGGCCGCTCGCTCGCTTCTCCAACGGGCTGGAGCGGACCTAGTCAAGGGTGGAGCGCAGCGGAATCGCCGCAGGCGACGCGACCGCAGGGAGCGCCCTTTACTCGGTCCGCGGAAGCCCGACACTGGCAAAGAAGCGAGTGGCCCCACGGTGACTTCTAGCAACTCAGGGCCACAGCAACACCTTCGCCCAGCCCCGCTCCTCACGCACATAACTCAGCCGGACATGCCGTCGTAGCGCATCCCCTTGGAAGAACTCGGCCTCGTCGGGGAAGACGCGGTACAGGGTCCAGGAGGGGGCGGGGGTCTGCGGCTCGCGTTGGGCCAGTTCCCAGGCTTCTTCAGAAGCTTGGGTCAGCTCCTCCAAGGACGGGAGGACTTCGCTCTGGTGGCCGGTCAGGGCCGCTGCCAGGGCTCCTGTCGAGCGGGCGTGCAGGTCGGACTGGGATTCGGCGGGGGTTGCGGGGAGGGCCGGGCCTCGCAGGCGGATCTGGCGGCCCAGGCGGGGCCAGTAGAAGGAGAGGGCGGCGTACGCGAAGTGCTTCAGTTGGTGGCCCTTGCGGCTTGTGGAGTGGGTCGCGAAGGACCAGCCTTCCGTGTCCGCGCCGTGCAGCATCACCATCCGTACGTCGGGGAGACCCTCGTCGTCCCTCGTCGCCAGTGACATGACGTGGGGTTCGGTCTCCCCCGCCGCCACCGCCTCCGCGAACCACGTGGTGAAGAGGGCGAGGGGGGTGCCCGGTGCCGTCGTCGGGTCGAACGGGCGTAGTTCGGTCGTCTCGGGGGCCCATACCCGTAGGGACTTCAGCAGGTCGTGGAGGTTCGGTCCTGTTTCCGTTGCCATGAGTCGAGTATCAGCTTTGGCCGGCGTCGGTGTCGGGGCCGAAGTCGTATGCCGTGAAGTCCGCGACGGGGCGGTATCCGATCCGTTGGTAGAGGGCGTTGCTGGTCGGGTTCGCGAGGTCGGTGAAGAGGAGTACCTCGGCCGCGCCCGCCGCGAGCGCGGCCCGGCTGACCTCCGCCGTGGCGGCGCCGGCGTAGCCGCGGCCCCGCAGGTCCGCGGGGGTGTAGACGGGGGCGACGCGGATCTGGCCGGCGATCTTCGCGGTGACTCCGGCCATCGACACCGGTGTTCCGTCGGGGGTCTCCCAGAGCGTGACGCCGCCGTAGGAGATGCGTGCGTCGGCCCATTCGGCCGAGCCGATCATGGCGCCGTGCTCGCCGATCGCCTGCACGAACTCGCCGTGCCAGCGCATGAGTTGTTCGCGGTCCTTGGCCTCCGCGACTCTTGGGCGGCCGGGAGGGGCGGGGCTCGGGATCGTCAACTCGGCCAGGCGGTAGAGGCGTTGGCGGACGCCGACCTCGGGTTCGGCTCCGGTTCGTCGTCGCCATGCTTGCGCGAAGGCCGTCGCCGTGTCCTGTTCGGCCATGACGCCGGGCAACTCGACGCCCTGGTCGGCGAGTCGGGCCGCCAGTGCTTCGGCCTCGTCGGGAGTGAGGCGGGTCGACATGAGGCGGCCGGGGGGTGTGCGGAAGTAGGCGGCCGTGACGGTGCCGTCGCGTTCCAGGACACCGAACTCCGGGTCGCCGTCGCCGTAGATGTGCCGCCCGCGTCTGCGCAGGGTGTCCGTCACCGTCAGTTGAACCGTGTGGTGTGCGGGGCGGGACCGGAGGAAGTCCCCTGCCAGGCCGAGGAATTGGTCCAGGTCGGGGGTGAGGTGCCAGGCGGGGATCGTCGTCACAGTTCTACCTCCGGGTCGGTCGCCAGGCGGCCGTGCAGGTGGACGTCGCGGAACGCGTCGCGGCGGCCCGCCTCGAACATCGCCCCGCGCAGTGTTCCCTCGGCGGGGAAGCCGCAGCGTTCGGCGATGTGGCAGGAGGCGTGGTGGCCGAGGGCGTGGCCGAGTTCGAGGCGGTGCAGGCCCAGGTCGGTCAGGGCCCAGCGGGCGGCGAGGGTGAGGGCGCGGATCGCGACGTGCCGGCCGCGGGCCTCGGGGAGGGTCCAGTAGCCGACGCGGGCGACGCTGATGAGGTGGTCGATGTCGTTGACGCCGATGTGTCCGAGGGTTCTGCCGTCGGCGGCGTCCATGACGCGGAAGGAGGCGCTGACGCCGTCCTCGGCGCCCTCGGCGCGGGAGCGGAGCGAGTTGCGGGCGCCGGTGAGGTCCGTGACCGGACGGAGTGGGGTGTTCCAGCGCTGGAAGTCGGGGTCGGACACTCCGCGCAGCCAGTCCGCGACATCGGTGTCGTCGTCGGGGTCCCAGGGGCGCAGCCGCAGTCCGTGGCCGTTCAGCTCGGGCAGGGGGTGCTGAACGGACCGCTCGCGTATGTGGGCCATCGCGCCATTGAATCAAGTGCCCCGTGCACCGGGTGTGTCATTTTTCCCCGGGCGGAAGCCTGAACACCGGCACTCCCTCCCGGAACACCGCCTCGACCGGCGTTCCGGCCCGTAGGACGGCGGGGTCGCAGTCCACCAGTTCCGTCATCATGCGCGGGCCCTCCGCGAGATCGACGACAGCGGCGACGTACGGCACCCGCCCGCCGAAGGGCGGCAGGTCGTTGCGGTGGACGACGGACCAGGTGTAGAGGGTGGCGTGGCCGCTCGCGGTCTCCCAGCTGACGTTCTCGCTCCAGCAGTGGGGGCAGAACTCGCGCGGGTAGTGGTGGGGCCGGCCGCAGTCGGCGCAGCGGCGGATCAGCAGTCTGCCCTGGCCGGCCGCGTCCCAGTAGGTCCGGGTGAACGCGTCGGTCTCGGGGAGGTCGAAGCGGGGGGCGGTGGTCATCGGAACCATCCCACCGCGTCGTCCAGCGACCACACCTGCCAGGACATCGCGAACAGCGCCACGACCGAGATGAGCGCCATCATCGCGTTCTGCCCCTGCTCCGCCCAGTCGTGGATCATGAGGGTGAAGTAGAGGACGTTGAGGAGCAGGCCCCCGACGAGGGCGACCGGGGTGAGGAATCCCGCCACCAGGCCGAGGCCTACGGCGAGTTCGGCGTAGACGACGACGTACGCCATCGTGCGCGGGCGGGGCGCGACCATCACGTCGAAGCCCGAACGGACCGCGGTCCAGCGGTGTTTGGCGGCGACGTCGGCGGCCCAGGCGATGCCGGTGCCGCGTTCGAACCAGGCCTTCTTGTCCTTGTGCCGCCAGCTCTCCAGCCACCACAGGCCGAGTCCTATGCGGAGGACCGCGAGCCATTCCGCTCCGTCGAGCCAGATCGCATCCATGAATCTGACGGTACGTCAGAAGCTGAAGAAAGCCGAGAGGGGGCCATGAAAATCCTGTGCGCGGGCCACGCTGCTGCGGGCCCGCACGAACGCCCGGCAGATTATTGCGGGGGGGGTGAAGCACAGGGCATTGAATCCTCCCCCTCCCTAAGGGATGGGGATTCCTGGCTCACGTTGGCTGCGGGCCGGCGGTCCGTCAGCTCTTACACGATCAGCACCAGCCGGGTTGAGACCAGCCCGGACCAGCATCACGCGGGCGGAGTTCTTGTCCCTGGAGGACACGGCTCCGCACGCGGTACAGGCGTAGGTTCGTTCCGAGAGGGGCAGTGCGTGCTTGGTTCTCGCTCCGCACTGAGCGCAGTCCATGGTGGTGTGCGCGGGGTGTACGAGGTGCAGTTCACGGCCGTGTTTGCGGGCCATGTGGATCAGGGCCCGCTTGGTCGCGCCGATCGCCGCGTCGGTGACCTTGCGGGCCATGGTGGACTGGGCGAGGAACTTCGGGCGGAAGTCCTCGACGGCCAGGCGGTCGTGGTCGCGTACGACCTTCTTGGCCCACTTGCGGCCGGTGTCCTCGCGCCGCCGGGCGACCTTCTTGTGGAGCTTCGCGGTGTGCCGCTTCGCTTCCCGGTAGCCCTTCGATCCGGCCTGTCCACGCTTGGGCTTCCTGCGGGCCATCATCCGCTGGTAACAGGCCAGGCGCTGCGCGGCGTTCTTGCCGTGCTGGGCGTGCGGGAGGTCGTGGGCATCCGAGGTGGTGGTCGCGGTCTCCTTCACTCCCCAGTCGATGCCGATGTCCCGTCCAGTGGCAGGCAGGGCCTCGATAGTGGCCGCCACGACGAACGAGGCGTACCAGTGACCGAGGCTGTCGCGGTAGACGCGGACGGAGGACGGAGGCTTGGGCAGGTCCCGCGACCACACCACGCTCAGCACGATCCCGCCCGCGAGGTGCAGGCGGCCGTCCTTGAGGCGGAACCCGCGCTGCGTGTAGTTCAGCGACGGGTCGGCGGCGTGCTTCTTCTTGCACTTCGGCATCCCAGCCCGCTGCTGCTGCGGCAAGCGGGCCTTGATGTCCTTCAGGGCCTCCGCACGGGACATGGCGAAGTCGCGGATGATCTGCTGCTGCGGCACCGAACTGCCCGCGCGCAGACACGCGTTCGCGGTGCGGGCCTCGGTCAGCATCTTGTCGAGGCGGGCCGGGCCGCACTTCTCCTCTTCGGCGTACGCCTTCTTGGAGCGGGCGCAGCACTCGTTCCAGATCCACCGACAGCGCGCCCACTCAGCCTCAAGGGCGGTGCGGGCGGTCGACGACACGCGCAGACGGTAGCTGTACCGCGCATGCCCTGCATCCTCCGCCTGCCCTTTCGACGTCATCATGACGTCAAGGATACGGCATTTCTCCATCCTCAGGGAACTACAGTGGTGGCATGGATGAAGAGAAGCGCATCACGGTCCGGCTCCCCGTCGACCTTCACGAACGCCTCGCCGCACAGGCCAAGCGGGACCGTAGATCGGTCAACGGCGAGATCGTGCACCTACTGGAGGTCGCCCTCACCGATCCGTCGGTGGACAGCAAATCTCACTGACGGCGATTCGCCTACCATTGCCCTTCTCCGCAGGACTCGGACACCTCGCTGACGGTCGCCGCCAACCTCGCCGCCCGCCTCGACAACCTGGGCGACGACGTGAACCACGTCTACTACTGGGACGAGGGCCACGGCGCCAACACCGACCCGGGCGACTTCATCACCTGGATCGCCCAGGTCACCAACTACCGGGGCCCGAAGAAGAAGTAGTCCCCAAGGCGCGCACGACCACCGGGCCCTCACAACCAGAGGTTCTACGCCACCGGTCTCACCCAGTCCTCCACACCCGTGATCAATCCGCAACCAATTCCGGTCTTGACCGAGACCCATCAACGTGGGACGTGATTACGCTCGCGCTCATGGCCGACTCCACAGCGTCCCCGACCCCGGTGCCGCAGAACCACGCAGACCGCCCCGTGTACGTCGTCGGCGGCGGCCCCGGCGGACTCGCCGCCGCGTACGCGCTGCGCGCGCGGGGCATCCGTGCCGTCGTACTGGAGCGGTCGGACCGGGTCGGGGCGTCCTGGCGCGGGCACTACGACCGCCTCCATCTGCACACCACCCGCCGGCTCTCGGGCCTGCCGGGCCTCGCGATACCGCGCCGTTTCGGGCGCTGGGTCTCGCGCGACGACGTGGTGCGCTATCTGGAGAAGTATGCGGAGGTCCACGAGCTGGAGATCGTCACCGGCGTCGAGGTCTCCCGTATCGAGCGCTCGGCCGACGGCGCCGGCTGGCTGCTGCACGCCACCGGCGGCCGTGAGCTGACCGGCCGCGCGGTCGTCGTCGCCACCGGCACCAACCACACCCCCCGGCTGCCCGACTGGCCCGGCCGCGACACCTACACCGGCGAGCTGCTGCACGCCGCCGACTACCGCAACCCGCAGCCGTACGCGGGCCGGGACGTCCTGGTCGTGGGCGTCGGCAACACGGGCGCGGAGATCGCCGTCGACCTGGTGGAGGGTGGCGCCTCGCGCGTACGGCTCTCCGTGCGCACCACCCCGCACATCGTGCGCCGCTCGACCGCGGGCTGGGCGGCCCAGTACACGGGCATCGTCGTACGGCGGCTGCCGGTCCGGCTCGTCGACCGGCTCGCGGGGCCGATGGCCAAGCTCAGCGTGCCGGACCTGTCGGAGCAAGGGCTCGCGCGGCCCGACACCGGGCTGTACAGCCGGGTCAAGGACGGGTCGATCCCGGTGCAGGACGTCGGTCTGATCGACGCCGTGCGCAAGGGGCGGGTGGAGGTCGTGGCGGCCGTGGAGTCGTTCGAGGACGGCAAGGTGGTGCTGGCCGGCGGTGAGCGGATCGAGCCGGACGCCGTCGTCGCGGCCACGGGGTACGTCCGTTCGCTGGAGGGTCTCGTCGGCCATCTCGGCGTGCTGGACGCGCGAGGGAAGCCGGTCGTGCACGGCGCCCGTTCCCCGAAGGACGCGCCCGGCCTGTACTTCACCGGCTTCACCAACCCCATCAGCGGCATGCTCCGCGAGCTGGCGATCGACGCGGAGAAAATCGCGAAGACCCTCGCCAAGTCCGTCCGCAAAAGTGCCGTGAGCTAGGTTCCGCCCGTTCTTTGCGTGCACGACAGTTCCTGACGCAGTGTCAGTTCAGTAATCTGACAGTGCGTCAGTTAATTGTGCTGTCACGACTGTCACACAGGAGCGGGCGGACCGATGCTTGGATCAACCCACGGCACCCTCACCACCGACTCCCGCCGGGCCCGGGTCATCGCCTGCGGTGAGCAACCCGGCCCCGCCGTCCACGGAAGGCCCGCCGACGTCGACGATCTCGATGTCGGTGGGCGGCCGTTGTACGCCGGCGTCCCCGACCTGGACCGTTTCTTCCGCCCCGAGTCGGTCGCCGTGATCGGCGCCTCGGACGCGGAGGGACGCCCGAACACGGGCATCACCCGCCAACTCATCGCCTGGGCCGACCGGGTGGGAGCGCGCCTGCACCCGGTGCACCCCACCCGTACGACGGTCTTCGGCGTCCCCTGCTTCCCGTCCGTCCCCGATCTCCCCGAACAGGTCGACCTGGCCGTGGTGCTGGTGGCCGACCCGCTCCCCGTGATCGAGCAACTGGCCGAGGCGAAGGTGAAGTTCGCGGTCGCCTTCGCGTCCGGCTTCGCGGAGACGGGCGAGGAGGGCGCACTGGCGCAGACCCAACTCGCCGCCGCTGTCGGCCGTTCCGGTCTCCGTCTGCTCGGCCCGAACACCAACCTCAACGCCTTCGAGAACTTCCGCGAGGACCTCGACGGGCCCGCGATCGCCCTCATCACCCAGTCCGGCCACCAGGGGCGCCCGGTCTTCGCCCTCCAGGAACTCGGCATCCGCCTCTCCCACTGGGCGCCCACCGGCAACGAGGCCGACCTGGAGACCGCCGACTTCATCTCCTACTTCGCCGAACTCCCCGAAGTCGGCGCCATCGCCTGCTACTTGGAGGGCCTCAAGGACGGCCGCGCCTTCCTCCTCGCCGCCGACCGCGCCGCCCGCCGCAAGGTCCCGGTCGTGGCGGTGAAGGTCGGCCGTACCGAGACCGGCGCCCGCACCGCCGCCTCCCACACCGGCAAACTCACCGGCGCGGACACGGTGGTGGACGCGGCGATGCGCCAGTACGGCGTGCTCCGCGTCGACGGCCTCGACGAACTCCAGGACACGGCAAGCCTGTTGGCGCGGGCGAAGCCTCCGGTCGCGGACGGTGTCGTCGTGTACTCGATCTCCGGCGGCACGGGCGCCCACTTCGCCGACCTGGCGAGCGAGGCGGGACTGCACCTGCCCCAGCTGTCGACCGCCAAGCAGGGCGAACTGCACGAGTGGATACCGCCGTACCTGAGCGTGGCCAACCCGGTGGACAACGGCGGTCACCCGGTGGGCGACTGGCGCGGCCGGAAGATCATCGACGCGATCCTCGACGACCCGGAGGTGGGCGTCCTGGTGTGCCCGATCACGGGCCCCTTCCCACCGCTGAGCGACAAGCTGGTCGAGGACCTCGTCGCCGCGGCCGAACGCACCGACAAGCTGGTGTGCGTGGTGTGGGGTTCACCCGTCGGCACCGAACCGGCGTACCGGGACGTCCTGTTGGGCTCCTCCCGGGTGGCCACCTTCCGGACGGTCGGCAACTGCATCACGGCACTGCGCGCCTACTTCTCCCACCACCGCTTCGTCCACGCCTACCGCTCCCCCTTCGACGAGGCCCCCCGCACCCTCTCCCCCTCCTTCCGCAAGGCCCAGGCCCTGATGCGTCCGGGCCAGCAACTGAGCGAGCACGCGGCGAAACAACTCCTGCGGGCCTACGGCATCCGGGTCCCCCGCGAGCAGCTGGTGACCAGCGCGGCGGCGGCCGTACGGGCGGCGGGCCTGGTGGGCTACCCGGTGGTGATGAAGGCGTCGGGCGGCCAGATAGCCCACAAGACGGAACTGGGCCTGGTGAAGGTGGGTCTCACCTCCGCCAGCCAAGTCCGGGACGCCTACCGCGAGTTGACCGACATCGCCCGCTACGAGGACGTGACCCTCGACGGTGTCCTGGTCTGCCAGATGGTCGAGCGGGGCGTCGAGATGGTGGTCGGCGTCACCCAGGACGACCTGTTCGGGCCGACGGTGACGGTCGGCCTGGGCGGGGTGCTCGTCGAGGTGCTGCGGGACGTGGCGGTACGGGTGCCGCCCTTCGGCGAGGATCAAGCGGCCGACATGCTCGGTGAGTTGCGCGGCCGTCCGCTGCTCGACGGGGTACGGGGGCGACCGCCTGCGGACCTGGACGCGCTGGTGGAGGTGATCCTGCGGGTCCAGCGCATGGCTCTCGAACTGGGCGACGTGCTCTCCGAGTTGGACATCAACCCGCTGATGGTGCTGCCCCGGGGGCAGGGCGCGGTGGCGTTGGACGCGCTGGCGGTGTGCCGATGAGCGAGGTCGTGCACACCGTCTCGGGCCAGGTCGCGTACCTCACCCTCAACCGCCCCGAGGCCATGAACGCGATCACCCCGGCCCAACGGGACCACCTGATAGGCCTGTTGACCGAGGCGTCGGCCGACCCGTCCGTACGGGCGGTGGTCCTCACCGGCACCGGTCGCGGCTTCTGCGCGGGCGCGGACCTGAGGGGCGGCGCGACGGCGAACGGCGAACGGGTGGCCGGAGACGTGGCCCGCACGATCCGCCTGGGCGCGCAACGCCTGATCGCCGCCGTCCTGGACTGCGAGAAACCGGTGATCGCGGCGGTGAACGGCACGGCGGCGGGCCTGGGCGCGCATCTGGCCCTGGCCTGCGATCTCGTCCTGGCCGCGGAGTCGGCGCGGTTCATCGAGGTGTTCGTCCGCCGGGGCCTGGTCCCGGACGGCGGCGGCGCCTACCTGCTCCCCCGCCTGATCGGCCCGCAGCGGGCGAAGGAGCTGATGTTCTTCGGCGACGCTCTGACCGCCCCGGACGCGGAACGCCTCGGCCTCGTCAACCGGGTGGTCCCGGACGGGGAGTTGGAGAAGACGGCCCGCGAGTGGGCGCAACGCCTGGCCACCGGCCCGACCCGCGCCCTCGCCCTCACCAAACAGCTCGTCAACGCCTCCCTGGACAGCGACCGCACGACCGCGTTCGCGGCGGAGGCGGCGGCCCAGGAGATCAACATGACGACGGAGGACGCGCAGGAGGGCGTGGCGAGCTTCGTGGAGCGGCGGAGTCCGGAGTACCGGGGACGCTGACGCCCGCGCCGCGGGCCTTGGTCTCTACGCTGTGTCGATGCTGTCGTACGAGGAAATGACCCCGCCCGAACGGGAGTTGTGGAACGCCTTCCCCGAAGGCCGCCTGGTGGACCTGCGCGTGGGCTCGCCGGACGAGGACGATCCGGCGCAGGGGGCGGGCTGGGGACCCGGGCGCACGCTTCGGGCGGCTGTCGTGACGGCGCTGGCGCGGGGAGCCAACGCGGCGCCGCCCGGTGCGGTGACCTCTCTGCGGGTCGCGGGCGCCCGGATCACCGGCCAACTCGACCTGGCCGAGGCGGAGATCGGGCACCTGCTGCGGTTCGAGGGCTGCTGGTTCGAGGAGGCTCCGAATCTCTTCGGAGCGGCCACCCGGACGATCGGGATCGTCGGCTGCCAAGTCCCGGGCATGGACGCCTCGTTGGCCTCCGTCGAGGGCACCCTCGATCTGAAGCGTTCGGTCCTCGACGGCAGGCTCTCGCTCTTGCGGGCGCGCATCGCGGGCGAACTGCAGCTGGGCGGGGCGGTGTTGTCGGACCCGGACGGCTGGGCGCTGTTCGCCGGCGGTCTGGTCATGGAGGGCGGAGTCTTCTGCCGTCACGAATTCACCGCCCACGGGGGGATCCGGCTGCTGGGGGCCCATCTGCCCGGCGGCCTGTTCATGGAGGGAGCCCGGCTGGACAACCCCGACGGCCCGGCGCTCGTCGCGGACAGCGCGGTGGCCGGGACCCTGGTCTTCTCCCAGGGGTTCACCGCCGCGGGGACCGTCCAGCTGCGCGGCGCGCAGTTATCCGACCGACTCACCTTCGACGGCGCCTACTTGAACGGCCCGGACGTGGCCCTGGACTGCTCGCGGATGCAGGCGGGGGAGCTCCACTTCACGCCCGCCGTGCCCCCTTCCGGTGCGGTGGACCTGCGCGGGGCCCACGTCTCGGTCCTGCACGACGGCGAGGACAGCTGGCCGGACGTCGTACGGCTCCAGGGGTTCGGCTACGCCTCCATCGAGTCCGAGGACGGGCTGCGCGGCAACGACGTGACCCGCCGCGTCGAGTGGGTCCGCCGCGAGCCCGGCTACGCCCCGCAGCCGTACGAGCAGTTGGCGAGCTGGTACCGGCAGGTCGGCCACGAGGACGACGCGCGCAAGGTGCTGCTGGCCAAGCAGCGCCACCGTCGCGGCACTCTGCATCCGGTGGGCCGGCTGTGGGGGCACCTGCTCGACGCCCTGGTCGGCTACGGCTACCGGCCCTGGCTGGCCGGGGTGTGGATCCTGGCGCTGACCGCCCTCGGCACGGTCGTCTTCCGCGGCGAGTCGCCGAAGCCGGTCCAGGCCGGCCAAGGGCCGCTGTTCAACGCCTTCGTCTACACCCTCGACCTGCTGATCCCCATCGGCGGCCTCGGCCAGCGCGGCGCCTGGTACTGGCCGGACGGAAGCCTCGCGCAATGGCTCTCCTACGCCCTGATCGCGGCCGGCTGGGTGCTGACGACGGCGGTCGTCGCGGGCGTGACACGGTCGCTGAACAAGAGCTGAGACCCCCGCCGACGTGCTCGGCGGGGGTCCAGGTGTGCCGGGTGTGCCGGGTGTGCAGTGCCCGTCAGTCCAACAGGCCGTCGTAGTCCGGGAGTTTGTACGTCGTGTCGGCGTAGCCGCCCGTCAGGTCGGTCGTGTTGTTGCCGATGTTGGCGACGATGTCGTAGCCGTTCGCCTCGATCGCCTTGCGCTGGGAGGTCTTGAAGTCGGCGACGCTCTCGCTCGCGATGTCGATGAGCGTGCGGGTGTAGAGGCCGTCGACGGTGTAACCGACGTTCGTCAGGTTGTACTTGGTGGCCACGTCGATCAGGTTGGTGCGGGCGCTGACGAAGAAGACGCTGACGCCCTTGGCGTGCGCGTCCTTGGCCAGGGCGAGTACCGGCGCGGTGGCCGGGGTGGGGTAGCCGCCCTCGAAGTAGGACGCCAGCGAGGTGTTGTCGATGTCGAGGACGATCGCCGGCTTGGCGCCCGAGGTGTTGGCGGCGGCGCGGGAGTCGATGTAGGTCTGCGCGGGGCCGGTGACGGCGGCGACGTCGGACAGCCACTGGGCCTCGGTGACGGTCGAGTCGGCGGCCTGCGCGGGCAGGGCTGCGGCGAGGGTCAGTGCGAGGCCGGCCACGGCGGCAACCGCGGTGCCGCGTGCGGTGGGACGGTTCATCGGGTGGATGCTCCTCGGGGGTCGCGGCGGCCACCGGTTCCGTACCGGCGGCGGTCGTTGCGGAACTCTGCTGCGGGCGGGTGTGCGGGGAGTGACTCAGGGGGGTCCGTGCGGCGTCGTAACTCCCATGTTCTTCCCGGGAGTCTGTGAACCAGCCGTCAGAACCCCCGCCGCCCGCGCCCCTTCCTATCTGATGACCCGTCAGCTTCAATGGGTGTGTGATGGGACACGCAGGAGCGGCTGCCGCCGCCGTCCGCTACCTCAGGTCGTCCGGAAGCGCTCCGGCCGCGCAGCCTGTCGAGGCGCTGCCGCGGCCGGAGCTCCGGTGCGTCGCGGACGACGAGCGCGCGCCGGTCGAGCACGGCGAATTCCGGCGCGTACTGGGCCACTTCGCGACCGGCGTGACGGTGATCACCGCCCCTGCGGCGGTCGGCGAACCCGGTCCCGCCGGCTTCGCCTGCCAGTCGTTCTCCGCGCTCTCCCTCGACCCGCCGCTCGTCGTCTTCATGGTCGGCCGTACGTCCACGACCTGGCCGCGCATCGCCCGCGCCGGCGTCTTCTGCGTCAACGTACTCGGCGCCCACCAGGGCGAGTTGTGCCGCGGCTTCGCGATCAGCGGCACCGACAAGTTCGCGGGCGTGCACTACGACGCGTCCCCGGTCTCCGGCTCCCCCCGCCTGACCGGCGCCGCCGCCTGGATCGACTGCACGATCCACGCGGTGCACACCGGGGGCGACCATCTGATCGTGGTGGGGCGGGTGGACGGGCTGGGCACCGAGGACCCGGACGGAGCACCGCTGTTGTTCCACCGGGGCCGGTTCGTCTGAGTTCCCCTGAGTAACCCGTGCCCCGATTCTGAGTCGGCGTACTCATGAAGGTCCCTCTCCCCTCCGGCAGCCTTGCTCTCGGAGCGATTCGAGCATTCGACCGGGGGGACCCAACCATGAGCAAGCGCACGCGCGTCGCCGTTCTCACCGCCGCCCTGATATCCACCGCCGGACTGCTGTCCGCCTGTTCGTTCACCACGGCGGACGCCATGTGCAGTTCGGGCGAGTACCCGGTGCTGGTCCCGGGCAGCACCATGGGCGGCGCCTGTGTGAAGAACGGCGACGCCCCGCCGAGCGGCTACGTGCGGTACCCGAAGGGCAAGGTGCCCCAGCACGTCGACGACAAGTGGGACACCTACTGGCAGACCCACACCGTGGACACGAAGGGGCGCATCACCGCCGCTCCGTAGCCGTCACGCGAGGGCCACCCGCACCGGCCCCGCGACCGGCCGCCGCCGGATGACCAGCGCCATCAGCGCCGCCACCGCGCACAGCGCCCCGGAGACGTACCAGACCATGTCGTACGACCCGAACGCGTCCCGTGCGACCCCGCCCAGGAAGGCCACGAGCGCCGCGCCGATCTGGTGCGAGGCCAGCACCCAGCCGAAGACGATCGCGCTGTCCTCGCCGTACTGCTCGCGGCACAGGGCGAGGGTCGGGGGGACCGTGGCGACCCAGTCGAGGCCGTAGAAGACGATGAAGAAGAGCATGGGCGGGTGGACCGTCGGGGCCAGCAGCATGGGGAGGAAGAGGAGGGAGATGCCGCGCAGGGCGTAGTAGACGGCGAGCAGGCGGCGGGGTTCGAAGCGGTCGGTGAACCAGCCGGAGGCGATCGTGCCGACGACGTCGAAGACGCCGATCACCGCGAGCAGCGAGGCCGCGGCCGTGATGGGCATGCCGTGGTCGTGGGCGGCGGGCACGAAGTGGGTCTGGATCAGGCCGTTGGTGGAGGCGCCGCAGATCGCGAAGGTGCCGGCCAGCAGCCAGAAGGGGCCGGTGCGGACCGCCTTGAACAGGACGGAGACCGTGCGACGGGCCGCGCCCGGCACCGGTTCCGGCTTGGGGACGAACTCGGTCGCGCCGTAGGGCTTCGCGCCCACGTCCGCCGGGTGGTCGCGCAGCAGCAGCCACACGAAGGGGACGACGGCGAGGGCCGCGAGGGAGACGGTCACGGCGGCGGGGCGCCAGCTGTGCTCCTCGACTATCCAGGACAGCAGCGGCAGGAAGATCAGCTGGCCGGACGCCGAGGCGGCGGTGAGGATGCCGGTGACCAGGCCCTTGCGTGCGGTGAACCAGCGGTTGGTGACGGTCGCGGCGAACGCCAGCGCCATCGAACCGCTGCCCAGACCCACCAACAGGCCCCAGCACAGCAGCAGTTGCCAGGGCGCGGTCATCCACACCGTCAGGCCGGAGCCGAGCGCGATCACGGTCAGCGCGACCGCGACGACGCGCCGGATGCCGAAGCGGTCCATCAGCGCCGCCGCGAAGGGGGCCGTCAGCCCGTACAGCGCGAGGTTGATGGAGGCCGCGGCCCCGATCGTGCCGCGCGACCAGCCGAACTCCTGGTGCAGCGGATCGATCAGCAGCCCCGGCAGCGAACGGAAGGCCGCCGCGCCGATGATCGTCACGAAGGTGACGGCCGCGACGAACCAGGCGCGGTGGACGCGTATACGTGAGGTGGGCCGGGCTTCGGTCGGAGCGGCGGTCGGTTCCGTTGTCTGGGTCACGCCATACAGCTTCCGGCCTGCGGCGGATCCGATCCATTGGCCCGGAGGACAGCATTCGTTAGGATCGGGCCATACAATCGGGTCATGGCCACAGTCACCACGACCGCCACCGCGACCGCCACCGACGGTTTCCGCCCGCACCGTGTCGTCGTGCTCGCCCTCGACGGGCTGCTCCCCTTCGAGCTGGGCATCCCGCACCGGATCTTCGGCCGCCCCAGGGACGCCGAGGGGCGGCTGCTCTACGAGGTCGTGACGTGTTCGGTCCGGCCGCCGGGGCCCGTCGACACCGACGCCGACTTCGCCATCCACGTCCCGAACGGTCCGGAGGCGCTGGCCACCGCCGACACCGTGATCGTCCCGGCGTCGTACGAACTCGGCCCGGTCTTCGAGGAGGGCGTCCTCACCCCCGAGCTCACCGCCGCCTTCGCCCACATCCGCCCCGGCACCCGCCTCGCGTCGATCTGCACGGGTGTCTACGTCCTCGCCGCCGCCGGTCTCCTCGACGGGCGCCCGGCGACCACGCACTGGGCGGAGGCCGAGCGGTTCCAGCAGCTCTTCCCGCGGATCGAGGTGGACGCGGACGTGCTGTTCATCGACGACGGCGACGTGCTGACCTCGGCGGGTGTCGCGGCCGGGATCGACCTGTGCCTGCACATGGTGCGCCGCGACTTCGGCACGGCGGTCGCCAACGACGTGGCCCGCCGCACGGTCGTACCGCCGCACCGCGACGGCGGGCAGGCGCAGTACATCCACCGCCCGGTCCCCGACCCGCAGTTGGCGACCACGACCGCCGCCCGGGCCTGGGCGCTGGGCCGGCTGCACGAGCCGATCCAGCTGCGCGACATGGCGGAGCAGGAGGCGATGTCCGTGCGCACCTTCACCCGCCGCTTCCGCGAGGAGGTCGGGGTCAGCCCCGGCCAGTGGCTCACCCAGCAGCGCGTCGAACGCGCCCGGCACCTCCTGGAGTCCACCGACCTGTCCATGGACCAGGTCGCCACGGACGCGGGCTTCGGCACCGCCCAGTCGATGCGCCAGCATCTGCAGGCGGCACTCGGTGTCACTCCGACGACGTACCGCCGGACGTTCCGCACGGGCGGGGGCAGGGGCAGCGGGTCCGAGAGCTACGGCGGTGTCGGCGCCGCGTCCTGAACCCGTGCCCCGCGTGTGTCGCCCCGTCAGCCCGCGACGATGCCCTCCCCGCCGACTGCGCCCGGCACCACGACCGAGCCGATCTCGGTGAGCGACCCGTTCTTGCCGACCCGGAACTCGTCCACGATGCCCTTGATCCCGGTCTGGACGTACAGGTACCGGCCGTCCGAGGAGGCCGCCGCGTCCACCGTGCCGGCGTCGGTGGCCGTGTTGCCCAGCGCGGTCAACTTGCCCTGGGCGCCCACCCGGTAGCCGGACAGTGTGCCGCTGGCCGCGTTGGAGGCGTACACGTAACCTCCGGCGGTGACCGCCCAGCAGGTGGCGGTCTGACCGGTCGCAACGGTGCCCTTCGCGGTCAGTCCGCCGTCATGGGCCACGGCGAAGGTGCCCACCGAGTTCGTCCCGGCCTCCGTCACATGGATCCGTCCGGCGGAGTCGAAGTCGAAGCCGAACGGCACGGCCCCCGGGAGCGAGGTCACCACGGGCCGCTCGGACGGACCGCCGTACCGGCCGACCGGGAAGACGTCGATGCTCTGCCCGGCGGCCTTGGTGGTGACCACGAGCTTCGAGCCGTCGGGCGTGAAGGAGATCTGTCCCACGGCCGAAGCGGTTGCGGCCAGGCCGAGTTCGCGGTGCCAGGACGGGACCTCGACCAGCCGCTCACCGGTCCGCACGAAGCCCTGTATCGAACCGCCGCCGAGCGCGTTGGCGACGTAGACCCGGTCGCCGTGGAAGGTGACGCCGACCGGGAACTGCCCGCCGCTGGAGATCTCCTGGACACGGCGCAGCTGGGTGCCGTGCACGGCGAAGACGGTCACGGTGTCGCTGCCCGCGTTGACGGCGTAGAGCAGCTGGTGGTGCCGGTCGTAGGCGAGCGACCCCTGCGAGGCCAGGTGGTCGGCGACGGTGCCGGCCAGGACTCCGCCCTTGCCCCCGGTGCGGTAGACGCCCTTCTGCCCGAGGGTGCCGTCGGCGGCACGCTCGTAGGCGACCACGGAGTTGGCGGTCGTGTCGTCGGTCTGGACGAAGACGGTCGAACTGCCGTGGTGGGCGCGGGAGTCGGAGCCGCGGTGCGCGTCGGCGGCGCTGGCGGCGGGGGCGGCGAAGAGG
This sequence comes from Streptomyces hokutonensis, assembly GCF_000376565.1. Lineage (GTDB taxonomy): Bacteria > Actinomycetota > Actinomycetes > Streptomycetales > Streptomycetaceae > Streptomyces > Streptomyces hokutonensis. Next base: position 16,933 of record NZ_BARG01000118.1, read on the forward strand.
GCCGCGGCGGCGAGCGCGACGGCGCCCGTACCCGCCGTGCGGGCGATTCTGACGGCGCGGGAGCTGCGGGAGGCGCGGGCCTTGGCGAGAGCCATGTGTGGGTACTCCTCTTGCGGAAACATGCGGAAGCTTGCGGAAACCGGAAACCGGAAGCACGGAACGCGGGATCAGGAGCCGGCGGAGCGACTCGCGCTCACTGCCGGACGGCTGCAACGCTAGCCCGCGAGCGCGGTACATAAGCGGGCAAAAGTCACGCCCGGGCCCGACGTCCGAGCTTCGTAAGAATCACCGCCAACTCCGCTCGGAGGCACCTGACTTCGCCGGCTCCGCTTCGCGAACGCCGCCAACTCCCCCTCGCGACGCGCGACTTCAGGGACCGAGCGGTCTGGCCCGGTCCCCGCCGTCGGCCACCGTCCCGCCGCCGGCACCCCCATCCGCCACGGCGACTTCAGCACCCTCCGACGCCCGGCCCACCCGGTCCGCCCCCGCTCCCCGGCCCGCGCTCCGCGCCTCGCCCCACCACCCGGTCACCGTCAGCAGCCCGGTGAGGCCCACGCCCGCCAGGATCGCCGTCGACGGCACCGTCACCTTGAGGAGCGCCCCGGCCAGCGACCCCGTCGCCGCGTAACCCGCGCCCGCCGCCCCGTACATGACCGAGTAACCGGCGGCCAGGGCGCCGGGCGGCAGCACCTCGCGCAGGGAAAGGTTGCGGGTGATCATCGCGCCCGACTGGAGTGTGCCGCCCACGACGAGGGCGACCGCGATCCCGGGCGTGCTGGGTATCAGCGCGGCGAGCGTCACGCAGGCCGAGGTCCCGGCCATCAGCACCAGGCTGCGGGTGCGCAGCAGCCCCGGCCAGCCGCGCAGGCCGTAGAGGAAGGCGCCGAGGCCGCCGCCCACCGCCATCCCGGCCAGCAGCGGACCGGACCAGCCGACACCGATGCCGCGCTGTTCGAGCAGGGCGGGCAGGACGAGTTCGGACAGTCCGAGCAGGGTCATGCTGGCCGCGCCGGTGACATAGACCGGCCAGGCACCGACCAGCACCCGGAGCAGCGGAGCACCGGTCCCGCCCGTCCCGCCCGTCTCGTCCTTGGTGTCCGTGCCGCCCGCGCCCCACCCCGCCGGGAGCAGCCACAGTCCCCCGACCGAGGACGCCATCAGACCGGCCGCGAGCAGCAGCGGAACGCGGGGCGCGACGCCGAGCGCCAGTCCGGCCACGGCGGCCGGGGAGAGCGCCCAGACCCCGGCCGTGAGTATCGACTCGACGGACAGTGCCTGCGCCACGGACCGCTCCGGCACCAGGGAGCTGAGCAGGGTGCGCAGCGCACCGGTCGCGGCGGACGGGGCGGCCCCGGCGAGACACGCGAACCCGGCGAGGACGACGGGATGCGCGCCCGGAAACATCCCGAGCCCCAGGAAACCCGCCGCGCCGAGCCCGAGCCCGACCGCCAGTTGCCCCCGCGCCCGCTCGGGCCGCAGCCGCATCCCGAGCACCGGGGCGGCGACGATCTCCCCGAGGACGTACGCCGCCGCGATGATCGCGCCCAGCGAGTAGCCCCCGGGCCGCTCGCGCACCAGGAAGACCAGGGCGAGCGGGGCCATGGCCACGGGCATACGGGCGCCGACGGCGGTGCAGGCCCAGGTCAGGACCTGTCGGGAGACAACGTCGCGGTAGGTCATGCCAGCACGCTACGGGCCGCCACCGACAGCGCCCCACGGGATTTTCCCCACCTGTGGACAACTCCCGTCATGCCACCGTCAGGCGACGGTCCGTACCGTCGTCAGAATGTCAGAACCCCCCGCGCGACCCGCCCCGCCTCCAGGTCCCCCACCGCCTTCTCGAAGTCCTCCACCGGATACGTCCTGGTGACCAACTCGTCCAGCAGCAGCCGCCCTTGGCGGTAGAGCTCGGTGTACAGCGGGATGTCCCGCTGGGGTCGTGACGATCCGTACCGGCAGCCGAGGATCGACTTGTCCAGGAACATCGACGAGACGAGGAAGGACGCCTCCGCCGTCGCCGGTGCCGTGCCGAGCAGGATCGCCTGGCCGTGGCGGTCGAGGAGGTCGACGGCCTGCCGGACCAGTTCGACCCGCCCGACGCACTCGAAGACGTGGTCCGCCCCCGTGGGCAGCAGGTCCCGCACCCCTTCCGTGGACTTCAGGAAGTCGGTCGCGCCGAACTTCCGCGCCGTCTCCTCCTTCGCCGGGTTCGCGTCGACCGCGACGATCCGCGACGCCCCCGCGATCCGGGCCCCTTGAATGACATTGAGCCCGATCCCCCCGGTCCCGATGACGACGACACTCTCCCCCCGGTCGACCCGCGCCCGGTTCAGCACGGCGCCGACCCCCGTCAGCACCCCGCACCCGATGAGCGCGGCGGACGGCATCGGAATGTCCTTGGGTATCCGCACGGCCTGCACGGCCTTCACCACGGTCCGTTCGGCGAAGGCGGAGTTGGAGGCGAACTGGTAGACCGGCTGCCCGCCCCGCGTGAACGGCTTCCCCGGCCGCCCGATGGCCTGCCGGCACATGGTCGGCCGCCCCCGGTCGCACTCGGCGCAGGTACCGCAGTTGGCGAGCGTGGACAGGGCCACATGATCTCCGGGCGCCACGTGGGTGACGCCCACACCCACGGCCTCCACCACCCCCGCCCCCTCATGCCCCAGCACCACAGGAACGGGAAATGGGATGGTCCCGTCCACCACGGACAGATCGCTGTGACACAACCCGGCCGCAGAAATGGCGACGAGCACCTCCCCCGCCCCCGGCTCCCGCACCTCCAAGTCATCCACGACCTGGATCTGCTTGCCGTCGAAGACCACACCGCGCATCAGACGACCCCCTTGGGTTCCCTGGGCAGACCGAGCACCCGCTCGGCGATGATCGTGCGCTGAACCTGGTCCGAGCCGCCGTAGATGGTGTCGGCCCGCGAGAAGAGGAACAGGTGCTGAAGCGGATCGAGTTCGTACGACAGCGACGGCGACCAGTCCACCGGCCCCACCGCCGCCGCGGCCCCCCGCACCGCCATCGCCAGCTCCCCGAGCCGCTGGTGCCACCCGCCCCACAACAGCTTGGCCACACTGGGCGCCCCGGCGTCCCCGGCCCGCCCGAGCGTTCGCAATGCGTTCCACCGCATGGTCCGCAACTCGGCCCACTGCCGCACGAGTCGATCACGTAGGACGGGATCGAGCACAGCCCCGGAAGCGACAGCAGCCTCCACAACCCGCCCCAACTCCCGCGCGAACCCGACCTGTTGGGCAAGGGTCGACACCCCCCGCTCGAACCCGAGCAGACTCATGGCAACGTTCCAACCACCCCCCTCACCCCCCACAAGATGCTCGCCCCGCGCCAACGCCCCGTCGAAGAACACCTCGTTGAACTCGCTCGTCCCGGTCAACTGCCGTATCGGCCGCACCTCGACACGCCCCGGCTGATCCATCGGCACCAGCAGAAAACTCAACCCGTGATGCCGCCGCGACCCCACCTCGGTCCGCGCCAGCACAAAACACCAGTCGGCCTCATGCGCGAGAGAGGTCCAGATCTTCTGCCCACTGATCCGATACCCGTCCGCCTCCCTTACGGCAACGGTCCGCACCCCGGCCAGATCGGACCCCGCCCCCGGCTCGCTGTACCCCTGACACCACAACTCGTCCCCCGCGGCAATGGCAGGCAGGAACCGGGACTTCTGCGCGTCGGTGCCGTGCGCGATGAGAGTGGGGGCGAGCAGGTTCTCCCCGATGTGCCCGGAACGCGGAGGAGCGGAAGACCGGGCATATTCCTCGGCCCAGGCGACCTGCTGAGTGAGCGTGGCACTGCGATTCCCGTACCCGGATTCAGGCCAACCCAGCCCGATCCACCCGCTCTTGCCGAGCGTGCGTTCCCAAGCCCGCCGATCCTGACCGGAATCGGCATGCTCAAGGAGCCAGCCCCGAGCCTCGGCCCGAAACCCTTCATCCGCGTCAATGAATCCAAAATCCACAGGGCTCCCCTATCAACGCCGTCGAGTCCACTCACCCAAGGGGCGCGGGGAACTGCGCGACCAGCCACAACGCACCCGCACCCGCCCAACAACCCAACACCCCACGAGCTATTGGGCGTTAGGCCGGTTCCCCTCCCGCGCAGCCCTCTCCATCTCCTGCAACCGCCCAAGCATCGGCATCGGATCCACCCCCACAGACCCCGGCAAAAACTCCGCGATCTTCTCAACCGTCCAACCGCCGGAGGCATACGCCGACCGCAACTCCCGAGGCTGCGCCCACACCGCGATCTTGGGCCCCGCAACGGTATAAACCTGCCCGGTGATCCCCACCTCCCGAGCAGCATCCGACAGCAAATACACCACCAACGCGGCAACATCCTCCGGCGACCCGATCTCCGCCAACTCCATAGGAACGTTCGCCGACATCCGCGTACGAGCAACAGGCGCCACCGCATTGGCGGTCACCCCGTACTTGTTCAGGCCCAGCGCAGCGCTCCGCACCAGCGAGATGATCCCGCCCTTCGCCGCGCTGTAATTGGCCTGCGAAACAGACCCTTGATGATTCCCACTGGTGAACCCGATCAACGTCCCACTCCGCTGCTTCCGCATGACGGCCGAGGCCGCCCGGAAGACAGTGAACGTCCCCTTCAAATGCGTGGCGAGAACGGGATCCCACTCCTCCTCGGACATGTTGAAGAGCATCCGCTCCCGCAGAATCCCGGCAACACACACCACACCGTCGAGGCGCCCGTACGAAGAGAGCGCGACGTCGACAACCCGCTGCCCACCCGCCATCGTAGAAATGTCGTCGGCGACGGCGACGGCCTCACCCCCCGCCGCCTCGATCTCCTTGACGACCCCCTCGGCGATCTCGCTCGTCGGCGACGCGCCGTCCATCGAGACGCCGTAGTCGTTGACGACGACCCGCGCACCCTCGGCGGCGGCCGCGAGCGCGACGGCCCGCCCGATGCCCCGGCCCGCGCCCGTGACGGCGACGACCTTGCCTGCCAAGAAGTTCCCCATGTCCGGCCCCTCCCGCAGTTTCTGACGGTCCGTTAGATTCGACTCAGATTCTACGACCCGTCAGATGCCTGAGGACAAGCCCCGGGGAGGCCCCGATGTCACTGCCGACGTCACCACCGTCACCGCCGTCACTGGGTCCGGAGTTCCACGCCATCGCCAAGCGCGTGAACAACTGGGGCCGTTGGGGACCGGACGACGAGATCGGCACGCTGAACCTGATCACCGACGAGGTGGTCCGCGAGGCGGCCGCCGAGATCCGGACCGGCCGCCGCATCCCGCTCGCGCTCCCCCTCCGGGCCGACGGCGTCCAGACGGGGATGATCCCGGGCCGGGTCAATCCGCTGCACGCGATGGTGCAGATCAACCAGGAGCTCTTCGGCCCGGGGACGGTGGCGTGCAGCGACGACGCGGTGACGATGGGGCTGCAGGCGGGCACGCACTGGGACGCGCTGACCCATGTCTCGCACTCGGGGAAGCTCTACAACGGCCGCCCGGCCGGCACCGTGACGCCGCACGGGGGCGCCGAGTTCAGCGGTATCGACAAGGCGCGGCACATCGTCTCGCGCGGGGTCCTGCTGGACGTGGCACGCGCGCACGGCGTCGACCGTCTGGAAGGCGGTCACGCGGTGACCCCGGAGGACCTGGAGGCCGCCGAGCAACTCGCCGGCACCCAGGTCCGCGCGGGCGACATAGTGCTCGTACGGACCGGGCAGGTGCAGGTGTACCTGTCCGGCGACAAGCACGGGTACGGCTATCCCTCGCCCGGTCTCTCGATCCGTACGCCGGAGTGGTTCCACGCGCGGGATGTCGCGGCGGTCGCCAACGACACCCTGACCTTCGAGATATTTCCGCCGGAGATCGAGGACTTGTGGCTGCCGGTGCACGCCCTCGACCTGGTCGAGATGGGGATGCTCCAGGGGCAGAACTGGAATCTCGAAGAGTTGTCCACAGCTTGTGGACAAGAGAACCGCTTCACGTTCTTCCTGTCGGCGATGCCCGAACCTTTCGTGGGCGCCACGGGAACCCCGGTGGCCCCCATCGCCATCCTCTAGGGCAGTCCGGTTTTGACGAGGGCCGGACTTACGGTCGGATGGCGGCGCGCTGCTGCCCGCCCCGAGCACGGCACCGCGCTGCCGCCATCCGACTCCGGCGCACCCGTCCCGGCCCCCGGCCCCGAGGGAACCCACGCCGAACACGACCCACACTCGCCGAGGGCCCCCGTCACCGAAGCCCTCGTCGTCCCCTCGCGGCGAATCGCTGCCCACAAGCGTGACCAAACGGTCACGTCGCGTCAACGCCCATCCGGGGATTTATTCCTTAAGCACCATTTTGCCGCAGGGCGCGCGCGGAAGCACGGCCCGGCGCATCTCCGCCGGGCACTTGCAGACAGCACCTACACGGCTTCGTACGCGAAGCCCTCGAAGCCCCCGTACGCCGTGACACCGCCCCCGAACGCGGCGGCCGCGTCCCGGGGTTGGCTGCCCCGGTCCAGCTCGCACCAGATGCGCTTGCCGGTGCCCTCGGCGCTCCAGCCCCAGCGGTCGGCGAGGCCGTCCACCAGCGCCAGTCCGCGACCGCCGGTCTCGTCACCGTCCGCGCAACGCGGCACGGGAGCCGTGCAGCTGGTGTCGGCGACCTCGAGGCGGACCGTGGCCGACTCGTCCGCCTCGTCCGGCAGGGAGAGCCGCAGCACGGCCGGACAGCCCGTGTGCACCACCGCGTTGGTGACGAGCTCGGAGACCAGCAGGATCAGCGTCTCCGCGAGCGGTTCGTCTGCTTCTATCCCGGACCCGGCGAGCCGGGAGCGCGCCCATCTCCTGGCCCGCCCCACCTCTGCGGGGTCGGGCCGGATCTCCAGCTGCACTTGAAGCACCTGCACCGCTCACACCATCCGAACCGGCGGACACATAGCCTCGCGCCTCACGAGGGCCACGATCGTAGCCATTTTCTGCATGGCCAGAACAACGACCGGAGCCAGGGTCACGGAACGTGAATCCCTTGCGAGACAGCATGATTGACGTTCCGTCACCCCAACAAGCGCTTCGGGCATATTCCAGCGCGAAGGAGTACGCGTGCGGGATACTGTGCGACGCTCGTTGCGGGGAGTCGAACAGGCAGGGGTGAAAGCCCGTTCTGCCATACGAACTGCGGAGCGCACCGCCCGATCCGGAGCCGCCTCTCGGGCAACTCCGGCATGGCTCGTACCTTGAACCACTCGCATCCCACACAAGGTACCGGAGCCCCGAGACGACTCCGCGCCGTGACGAGTCACGCATAGGACACAACCCGATATCAACGCTGCGTGATTCCGCCGTGCCACGATCCGCGACACCGTTGTCGGAGCCGTTCCGGTCACCGCAGGCAGGCGCCCCACTACACCGCTCCGCCCACCAGATCGGCCGCGAGCAGCTCCTCACTCTCCGTGTTCCCGCCGCCACGCTGGGCCCGCACCCATGCCCGCTTCAGATGCAGATGGACCTCGGACTCCCAGGTGAAGCCCATCCCGCCATGCACCTGCAGACAGTCCCGGGCCCCGCGCACAGCGGCCTCGTCGGCCAGCAACCGGGCCGCCGCGATGTCCACCGGATCCCCGGTAACGGCCGCCGCGTACACGGCGGCCCGCGCCACCTCGACCCGCACCAGCAGCTGCGCGCACAGATGCTTGACGGCCTGAAACGCCCCGATCGGCTGCCCGAACTGCTCCCGCGTCCGGGCGTGTTGCACCGCGAGCCCGCACACCCGCCCGGCCGTACCGAGTTGCTCGGCAGCGGTGAGCAGCACGGCGACAGGCTCGACACGCGCCGGCGCCGGCACCCGATGCAACGGCGTCAACGGATCCACCGACCGCAGCGCTACGGCCCCCTCGGCCCCCGGCAACACGACATCGGCCTCGTCCAGCCACTCCACGAGCCTGCCGTCGGCAGCGGCGACCACGGTCTCCCCGCCGGCGGCCCCTGGAACCACCCCGGCAGCAAGATGCGTGGCGATCAACGGCCCAGGCACCAGCGCCGCCCCGACCTCCTCAAACACCAACACGGCTTCGGGCAGCCCGAGTCCGGCGCCTCCGTCGGCTTCGGCCAACCGCAGGGAGAACACCCCAAGATCACCGAGGGCCCGCCAAAAACCCCGGTCCAGCAGAGGAGCTGCTTTTAGGGGCGCGGGGAACTGCGCGACCCGCCACGACGGACCCGCACCCGACGAACGACCAATCACATCCCGCACAACAGCCTGCAACGCCCTTTGATCATCCGTAAGTTGAAAGCGCATGTCAGCGCCCCTTCGGCAATCCGAGAATCCGCTCGGCCACGATGTTCTGCTGAATCTGCGAGGTCCCCGCAGCGATCGTGTACGACAGCGACGACAGCCGATCGAGCACCCAAGGCCGCTCCAGATCCAGGGAGTCAGGCCCAAGCACATCCGCAGCGACGTCGTACAACTCCTGCCGCGCATGCGAGTACCGGAGTTTGAAGACCGACCCGCCCACACCTGGGACACCGCCGGAGGCCTCCGCCTCACTCACGTTCCACTGAGTCAGCCGCCACAACGCCCGGAACTCCGCGTTCAACCGCCCCAGTTGCCGCCGCAGCACGGGATCGTCCCACCGCCCGTTCCGCCGCGCCTCGACCGCGAGTTCACCCAACACCCGCCGACAGGCGACGACCTCCCCCACAAAAGCCGTGCCGCGCTCGAAGGACAGCGTCACCATCGTCACGCGCCAGCCGTCGTTCTCGTCCCCCACCCGGTTGCCGACAGGCACCCGCACCTCGTCGAGGAACACCTCGGCGAACTCCGCGGACCCGGCGAGCGTCCGCAGCGGCCGTACGGTGATCCCCGCCGCGTCCATCGGCATGGCGAGCCAGCTGATCCCTCGATGCTTGGGCGCCGAAGGGTCCGTACGGACCAACAACTCGCACCAGTCGGCGACTTCGGCGTGCGAGGTCCAGATCTTGGAACCGGTCACCACGTAGTCGTCGCCGTCCCGCCACGCGCGCGTGCGCAACGACGCGAGGTCGGATCCGGCCTCGGGCTCGCTGAACCCCTGGCACCACACCTCGTCGCCGCGCAGCACGGGCGGCAGCCACCGCTCCCGCTGCTCGGCCGTGCCCTCGGCGGCTATCGTCGGCCCGGCGTGCAACAGCCCCACGAAATTGGCCCCCACGTAGGGCGCGCCCGCCTCCTCCGTCTCCTCCAGGAAGATCAGCCGGGTCGTCGGAGACGCGTCCCAGTGCACATCGCCGTACCCGGCGTCGTACAACATCCGCTGCCAGCCGAGGTCGTAGGCGCGCCTGCCCGGCCAGTCGTCCGGGGACGGCTTCGCGGGCAGGGTGGGGAGCACCTTGGCCAGCCACTCCCGCAGACGCGCCCGGTACTCGTCCTCCTCGGCCGTGTACGAGAGGTCCATTACCGGTCGAGGTCCAGGCCCAGCATGCGGATCGCGTTGCCCCGCATGAGCTTGTAGACGGTCTCGTCGTCGAGGCCCTTGACGTGGTCGAGGGCGACCTCCTTCGTGTGCGGGAAGGTCGAGTCGACGTGCGGGTAGTCGGTCTCGAAGGTCGCGTTGTCCCGCCCCACCACGTCCAGCGAGGCGACCCCGTGCTTGTCGCGGAAGAAGCAGCAGAACATCTGGCGGTAGTAGTACGTGGACGGGGGGTCGGGGATGAGGTCCCGCACCCCGCCCCACGCGCGGTGCTCCTCCCACACGTCGTCGGCGCGCTCCAGGGCGTACGGGATCCAGCCCATCTGCCCTTCGCTGTAGGCGAGTTTGAGGGTCGGGAACTTCACCAGGACGCCGCTGAAGAGGAAGTCCATCATCGAGGCCATGGCGTTGTTGAAGGAGAGGGAGGCCTGGACGGCGGGGGGTGCGTCCGGGGATGCGGCGGGCATCTGGGAGCTGCTGCCGATGTGCATGTTGACGACCGTCCCCGTCTCCTGGCAGGCCGCGAAGAACGGGTCCCAGTAGCCGGAGTGGATGGACGGCAGCCCGAGGTAGGTGGGGATCTCGGAGAACGTCACCGCGCGGACACCGCGTGCCGCGTTGCGCTTGATCTCCTCGACCGCCAACTCGACGTCCCACAAAGGGATCAGGCAGAGCGGGATGAGCCGGCCGCCGCTGTCGCCGCACCACTCCTCGACCATCCAGTCGTTGTAGGCGCGGACACAGGCGAGCGCGACCTCCTTGTCGTGCGCCTCGGCGAAGGTCTGGCCGCAGAAGCGCGGGAAGGTCGGGAAGCAGAGGGAGCCCTCGACATGGTTGAGGTCCATGTCCGCGAGCCGCGCCTTGGGGTCCCAGCAGCCGCGCCGCATCTGCTCGCGGGTGATGCCCTCCAGGGTCATCTCGTCGCGGTCGAAGCCGACGGCGGCGATGTTGCGCTTGTACGGGAACTTGAGGTCCTCGTAGATCCACCAGTCGGTGGGCGGGCCGTCCGGGTCCATCGTGATCTGGTATTTGCCCGCCACGTAGGCGAGTTCACCGATTCCGGCGGTGAGCGGCTGGGGGCCGCGCTCGCGGTACTTCGCCGGCAGCCAGGTCTCGAAGAGGTGCGCGGGTTCGATCACATGGTCGTCGACGCTGATGATGCGGGGCAGTTCGGTGGTCATGGGTTCCCCTCCGCCGGACGGTACTTATCTGATGACCCGTCAGATAGCATGTCACCTGACGAGTCGTCAGCCAAGGAGGGGGCACCATGAACGAGACGCCGCACTCCCTGAGTTCCGCCCGTACGCTGTGGGAACTGGTCGTCCGCCGCGCCGACTTGACCCCCGACCGGCCCGTTTTCCTCCAGGACGACCGCGCCCTGACCTTCGGCGAGTTGCGGGACCGCTCGGAGCGGGTGGCGGCGGGCCTCTACGGCATGGGCGTACGGTCCGGCACGGTCGTCGCCTGGCAGCTGCCCACCCGGATCGAGACCGCCCTGCTCTCCTTCGCGCTGGCCCGCCTGGGCGCCGTACAGACGCCGGTGATCCCCTTCTACCGCGACCGCGAAGTCGGCTTCGCGCTGCGGGAGTCGAAGGCGGAGTTCTTCGCGGTGCCGGGCACCTGGCGCGGCTTCGACCACACGGAGATGGCACGGCGGCTCGGCGCGCGGGGAGTCTTCGAGGCGTACGACGACGCCCAACTCCCTGACGGAGAGCCCTCCTTGCTCCCCGCGCCGCCCGCCGACGGCACCTCGGTCCGCTGGATCTACTGGACCTCCGGCACCACCTCCGACCCCAAGGGCGTGCTGCACACGGACCGTTCGCTGATCGCGGGCGGCTCGTGCCTCGCGCACGCGCTGCGGCTGACGGCGGACGACGTGGGGTCGATGGCCTTCCCCTACGCGCACATCGCGGGGCCCGACTACACGGTGATGCTGCTGCTGTACGGCTTCCCTGCGGTGATGTTCGAGCAGTTCGCGCTGCCGAACGCGCTGGAGGGCTACCGCAAGCACGGGGTGACGGTGGCCGGCGGCTCGACCGCCTTCTACTCCATGTTCCTTGCCGAGCAGCGCAAGCAGCCCGACCAGAAGGTGATCCCCTCGCTACGGCTGCTCGCCGGCGGCGGGGCGCCCAAGCCGCCGGAGGTCTACCACTCCGTCGTAAGGGAGATGGGAGTCCAGCTCACCCATGGCTACGGCATGACCGAGGTGCCGATGATCACCATGGGCGACCCGGAGGACACGACCGAGAACCTCGCCACGACCGAGGGACGGCCGCCCGAGGGGATGGAGATCCGGATCGCGGAGGGCGGGGAGGTGCGGCTGCGCGGGGAGGCCGTGTGCCAGGGGTACTTGGACCCCGCGCAGACGGCCGAGGCCTTCGACGCGGAGGGGTTTCTGCGGACCGGGGACCTGGGGACCGTGACCGACAGCGGGCATCTGATCCTCACCGGGCGGCTGAAGGACGTGATCATCCGCAAGGGGGAGAACATCTCCGCGAAGGAGATCGAGGATCTGCTGGCCGCGCATCCGGACGTCGGTGACGTGGCCGTGGTGGGGCTGCCGGACGCGGAGCGCGGGGAGCGGGTGTGCGCGGTGGTCGAACAGCCGCCGGGGGCCGGGGAGTTGACCTTGGCGGCCGTGACGGACCATCTGCGCGCGGAAGGGCTGTCCGTGCACAAGCTGCCGGAGCAGCTGGAGATCGTGGACGCCCTTCCGCGCAACGAGACGCTGCGCAAGGTGCTCAAGTACAAGCTGCGGGAGCGTTATTCGGATCCCGGGACGGATCCGCGACCTACTCAGGCACGGTGAAGTAGCGGGCGAAGGCGGAGACGATCTCCGCCTCGCCGACCTTGCCGTCGCTGTCCGTGTCGAGGGCGTCGGCCGCCATGGCGGCGATGTCGTCGGGCACCCCGAGGGCCTTGAGGACGCGCACGGTGTCCGCGATGGTCGCCGAGCCGTCGCCGTCCGGGTCCGCGACATCGAGGGCCGCGTGCAGGAAGGGACGGCCGATCTCGGCGAAGCGCTCCGGGTTGTCGCGCAGCCGCTTGACCGCGCCGCCCACGAACTCCTCCCGGCTGACCCGCTGGTCGCCGTCCCGGTCCGCGATGCCCGCCATGCCCTGCCAGAACGCCTCGGCGCCGATGTACAGGGCCTGGCCCTTGTCGGAGCGGGCCGCCGTGCCGAACTCCGCGAGCAGCGCCTTGGCCGCCGAGTTGAAGTCCTCGCGGTCGATGAAGCCGTTGCCGTCCTGGTCGAAGGTGGCGAACCGGGCGGCGATGCGTCGCTCGTACTCGGTGCTGACCATGTCTTTCGGGCCGCCTTACTCATGTGGGGTGCGCTTGGCTGGAGCGTACGACGCCGGGGCGGGTCCGGGAGCCGAAAACGTCGCTTGTACCAAGACCGGGGAAATTCCGAAACAACGGCGTCACCCCGGAAACCGACGCGTCACGCCGAGAGGGGATCCGCCTCCTCTTCGGGCTCCTCCTCTGTGGCCTCCATCACATCCGGGTAGACGTCGAAGAGGCGGCGCACCCCGAGGGCGCCGAGCACCCGGTTGACGTGCGAACCGTCGACGGCGCCCTGGGCCGGCAGGATCAGCCGCAGATGCCCGTGGCAGGAGCGGATCAGCCGGCGGGCGGCGATCAGCACCCCGACGCCGCTGGAGTCGCAGAACAGCACCTCGGAGAGGTCCACGACCAGGCTGTGGTGACCGTCCGCCACCACGTCGTGCACCCGCTGGCGCAGCACCGGCGAGGTCACCAGGTCGAGTTCGCCGGACACGAGGAGCACGGACCAGCCGCCGCGCTCGCCGTCGTTCACTTTGAAGGCCACCATCGCGCCTTTCGCTAGCCGGAACTCCCGGAAACCGTCCGGAAACGGAAGCCGTACCTACGCTTCCTTGCAGCGCGGCTGCCCAGCGGCCGTTCCCTGAAACACGGCAACAGAAACGGAAACCGGTCCGAAGAGGCTTGTTTTAGTCGCCTTCGATCCTGTTCGATCAGTTGTGGACCGGGTAGGCACACGTCCGCTACCACCCGCGCCCCTTCGGGGGCGTGCGATTGCACGAAGGGGCGTGCGCTGTCCGGGGTGCCGACTACATTCGAGGAGACGGTGGGCGCACGCTTGACTTGGGCACGGACACGGTGAGGGGGCCGCATGGCGACGAAGGACGCACCGCCCCGATGGGACCGCAAGATGCAGCAGCGGCTGGCCCGCGGCGAGGCGGCGGCCCTCGGTGAGCTCTACGACCGCTTCGCCTCCCTCGTGCACGCCCTCGCCCACCGCGTCCTCGGCGACGAGCGCGCCGCCGACGGCATCACCCGCGAGGTCTTCGCCCACGTGTGGGAACACCCCGACGCCTACGACCCCAAGCAGGGCCCGCTGCGCTCCTGGGTGGCCGCGCTGACCGCCCGCCTCGCCGTGCAGCGGCTGCGCGCCACCGAGACCGCCGCGCTCGCCCAGGGCGGCCAGGGCTCCACGGAGGAACTGGAGCGCAAGGTCCGCCGCGCCTCCGTCGCCGCCCGCGCCGACTACATCGTCACGTCCATGCCCGCCCCGCTGCGGGCCGCCCTGGAGCTGGCCTACTTCCAGCGCCGCGACTACCGCCAGACCGCCGTCGACCTCGGCGTCACCGAGGACGAGGCCCGCCGCCGGCTGCGCCTGGGCCTCCAACTCCTGTCCACCGCCCACGACACCGGCGCACCGCCGGAACCAGCGGGACCGGGGGGTGCGGTGTGAGCGACGCGAACGACGAGCACGAGGCGTACGACGAGGCTCCAGTGCCGCCGCGCATTCCCATGCCCCGGGCCTCCGTCGAGGACGGCGGTCTGCCGTTGCCCGAGCTCGACGAGGCCGCGTCCCGGCCCGCGCCGCTGGTCCTGGAGCACCCGGTGCTCAAGGCGCTGCTCGGCGCGTGGGCGCTGGCCGCGTGCTCGGCGGCGGAGACGGCGGCCGTGGAGGAACACCTCGGCGAGTGCGGCTCCTGCGCCGACGAGGCGCTGCGCCTGCGCGGAGCGGTGGGCCTCCTCCACCCCGTCGAACCCCTCGACCTCGACCCCGGCCTGCGCACCCGCGTCCTGTCCGGCTCCTTCGACCGCCGGCCGCCGCGCATCCCGGTACCCGAGTGGGCGACGCCGTACGACGCCGAGACCGCGCGCCTCGACGCCCTGCTGCAGGACATAGGCGACGCCGAGTGGCACGCGCCCGTGCGGCTGCGCTGGTTCGACGGCCAGGCCCCGACGAGCCGCCGTACGACCGTCGCCGGGGTCATCGCGCATCTGCTGACCGTCGACGGCCTGGTCGCGACGGCGCTCGGCCTCGACGACCCGCTGACCGGGGAGACGGCCGACAAGGCCACGAACCCGACCGCGCGCACCGAGGCGTACTGGCGCGCCTCCTACTTCCCGCCCACCCGCTCCATCCGCGCACCCTGGCGCGAACAGAGCCACACCATCGTCCGCACGGTGTCCTTCACCGGCACCACCACCGGCAAACGGGCCGTCTCCTACGGCGACTTCGAGCTGCCGCTGCACGACGCGATGCTCGACCGGGCCTTCGAGTGCTGGGTCCACGCGGAGGACATCGCGGACGCGGTCGACTACCCCTACGAGCCGCCGGCCCCGCGCAGCCTGAACCGGATGATCGACCTCGCCGCCCGCATGCTCCCCGCGGTGCTGGCCGAGCGCCGGCGCCACGGGTTGGCTGCGCCGGCCGAGGGACGGCACCTGGTCCCGGCCGGGAACCCTGGCCGCAGCCTCCGCCTGGAGATCGAGGGGCACGGCGGGGGTGAGTGGCTGATCCCTCTCGACTCACCCGGGGCGGTGGGGTCGGCCGAGCGTGAAGTGGCCCATATCGCCCTGGACGGTGTGGAGTTCTGTCATCTGGCGGCCGGGCATGTGTCGCCGGAGGACGCGGCGGCTGGGCAGTTGGGGGATCGAGAGGCGATCAGGGACGTTCTGTTCGCCACAGCGTCGTTGAGCCGGATGTAGGCGGGCGGGTGCGGGTGCGTGGGGGCTGGTCGCGCAGTTCCCCGCGCCCTAAAGGACGAAACTGGGCCCGAGTTAAGAAGGGGCGCGGGGCT
>NZ_BARG01000117.1 GCF_000376565.1 Streptomyces hokutonensis
CGCTGCACCCGGACGCGTTCTGAGCCGGATCAGGGTCCCGCTGGCCTTCCTGCTCCTGCCGGTCGCGCTGCTCGCGACCATGATCGTGGCGATCAGTATCGGCGCGGTGAACGTCCCGCTCGGTGACGTGTGGGCGATCGTCCTCCATCACGTCACCGGCGTCGGGGCGGCGCCCTCCGACCCCGCGCTCGACCAGATCGTCTGGAACTTCCGTACCCCGCGCGTGGTGTTGGCCGCCCTGGTCGGCGCGGCCCTGGCCGTGTCGGGCGCGGTGCTCCAGACCGTGGTGTCCAACCCGCTGGCCGACCCCATCGTGCTGGGCTTTTCCTACGGCGCCACGCTCGGCGCGGTCCTAGTCATCACCTTGGGCGGCGGCGCCGCGCTCGCCGGGCTCGGGGTGTCGGCGGCGGCCTTCATCGGCGCGGTGGTGGCGGGCGCGCTGGTCTTCGCGCTCGGACAGCGACGGGGCCGACTGGCCCCGACCCGGCTGGTGTTGGCGGGAGTTGCTGTCGGCTATGTCTTCCTCTCGGCGACCAGCTTCGTCCAACTCCAGGCGACACCTACCGAGTTGCGCACCGTCATGTTCTGGATGCTGGGCAGCGTCTCCGGTGCCCAGTGGGACCAACTCCCCACGGTCACCGTGGTCGTGCTGGTCACCACCGCACTCCTGACGCTCTTCGGCAGGCGGCTCAACGTCCTGCTCGCCGGCGACGAGTCCGCCACCGCGCTCGGCGTCGACGTCAACCGGCTGCGCGCCGTACTCCTGGTACTCAGCGCGCTGTTGACCGGAACCGTCATCGCCGTCGCCGGCAGCATCGGCTTCGTCGGCCTGATGATCCCGCACCTCGTCCGCCTCACCACCGGCGCCGACCACCGCCGACTCCTGCCCCTGACCGCCCTGTTGGGCTCGGTCTACCTGGTCCTCGTCGACCTGCTCTCCCGCACCCTGAACCGCCCCAACGAACTACCGCTGGGCATCCTGACCGCCCTCCTCGGCGCCCCTTCTTCCTGTGGCTGCTGCGCCACAACAAGGGCCTGGACTGAAGGGAGTTCCATGAAACTCACCGTCGACCAACTCCACATCACCTTGGACCGCAGCCCGATCCTGCACGGTGTGAGCCTCGAGGCCCGCAAGGGCGACGTCGTCGGCCTGGCCGGTCCCAACGGCAGTGGTAAATCAACCCTGTTGCGCGCCGTCTACCGCTCGCTCCGCCCGGCGGACGGCGTCGTCAGAGTCGGCGAGGACGACGTATGGACGCTGTCCGCCCGCGCCGCGGCCCGCCGCACGGCCGCGGTCCTCCAGGACGCCACCGGCAACACCACCGGCCTGACCGTGACGGAGATCGTCGCTCTGGGCCGCGCCCCGCACCACGGCCTCCTGGGACGCGACGGCACCGAGGACCACAGAGCCGTACAGCAAGCCATCGACCACTGCGGCGTACGACCGTACGCGGAGCGCGACTACGCCTCCCTCTCCGGCGGCGAACGCCAACGCGTCCTGCTGGCAAGGGCGTTGGCACAGAACGCCCAGCTCCTCGTCCTGGACGAACTCACCAACCATCTCGACATCCGCGCCAGGTTCGAGCTCCTTGACCTGATCCGCGCGACCGGCATCACCACACTCGCGGTCCTGCACGACCTCGACCTGGCCGCCCGCCTCTGCGACCACCTCGCCGTCCTGCACGAGGGAGCGGTGGTGGCCGCTGGACCGGTCCTGGAAGTGCTGACCCCGGAGATCCTCAGGGATGTCTTCGGCGTCAGGGCGAGCGCCGAGCGGCACGCCGACGGCGTCATCCGCATCACCTACGCCGCCCAGCCGCTCGCCCGCGACGAGACGGCGGCGACCGAGGCCGAGCCCGCCGCGCGCTGAACCTCCCTCTCCAACAGAAGTCGGACGGCAATCCCGTTGAGTTCCGGGCCTTTGGTGTGGTCCGGGTCACATGCTGTGGGTTGAGTGTGGTGCGCTGTGGGTTTGCTTACCCGCACCTGACATGCGATTTCCTGGTGCCAGGATGAGGCCTCATGAGACCAGGGTGGTGTTCCCGCACGATGCGGGCCGCGATGTTCGCGGCCGTCTGCGTGGTGCTCGCCTCCCTGGCGCACGTCATGATGTCCGGGAACCACGTGCCCCCGTGGGCACTGTCCGCCGGACTGGTCGCCACCGGCACCGCGGGCTGGTGTCTGGCGGGCCGTGAGCGCGGCCTCCCGCTGATCGTGACGGTCGTGGTCGTCTCCCAGACGATGCTGCACTCGGCGTTCTCACTCACCCGGTCGGCGTCTGCGGACACGGACATGGCAATGGGCTCGATGCAGCCGGGCTCCATGGACATGGCGGCATCGTCGGCCGGCGGTACGCCCTCGACCGGCATGCTCGTCGCCCACCTGTTCGCCGCCCTGCTCTGCGGGCTCTGGCTGGCCCACGGCGAGAAGGCCGCGTTCCGCATCCTGCGCGTCGTCATCGGCCGTCTGGCGGCTCCGCTACGGCTGCTGCTGGCACTGCCCGCGCCGACGGACCGCCCGCGCCTCCGCAGGCGTCGCCTCCGTTCGGACCGGGCGCCGCACTCCCTCCTCCTCGTCCACTCGATCACCTCCCGGGGCCCGCCCGCGCGGACCGCTGTCGTCTGAGACAGCCGGTACCCCGAGGCCGCCCGTACGGCGTGCCTTTGGCCTCGGCCCTACGTCCGCGCGAGCGCGCCGTAGGGCCGTCCCTCCCCGCTCACCGGACCGCCCGCGTTCCCGCGTGCCCAGGTCCGGAACACGGATGACCGAGAAGGACACCAGGTGATCACTCCTGCCCTGCCCGCCCCGCGCGGCAAAGGCGAGAAGAAGTCGGCATCTCTCGACGAGTCGATAACGGCGTGGGCGCTCGCCGCCCGCCACGGCGACGCGGACGCGGTCGAGCACTTCGTCCGGGCCTTACAGCGTGACGTCCAGCGGTACGTCGCTCATCTCTGCGGCGATCCGCAGGCCGCCGACGACCTCGTACAGGACACGTTCCTGCGCGCGCTCGGCAGCCTGCACCGCTTCGAGGGGCGCTCCTCGGCACGCTCCTGGCTGCTGTCGATCGCCCGCCGCGCCGTCATCGACAGCTACCGGTACGCCGCCGCGAGACCCCGCCTGTCCGACGTACCGGACTGGCAGTTGGCGGTCGAACTGTCCCAGCCGATCGACCTGCCCGGCTTCGAGGACGGCGTCGCGCTCCTCGATCTCCTGGCATCGCTGCCGGACGACCGCAGGGAAGCCTTCGTCCTCACCCAGATGCTCGGTCTGCCCTACGCGGAAGCCGCCGAGGCGAGCGACTGCCCGATTGGAACGGTCCGCTCCCGAGTGGCGCGGGCCCGGGCGACCTTGACGGATCTGCTGGCCGAGGCCGACGAACCCGCCGTAGCGGCGGTCTGAGTACTGCTCGGTCGGTTCGACCGTTTCCCGGAACCCATCTCCACCCGCGCGTTGGTGATCTCCACCTGTGGGTGGTGGTGACCCGCACCGGGCGGCGGCCAGGCTCGGAGAGTCAGCCTTTTCCCAGGGAAAGCCGAGGCCATGTACCGACATTCCGCATCGCCGAGCCGTATCGGGCGCCGAAGTCTGCTGGCGGGCACTGCGACGGCGACGGCGGCCGCGCTGATCGGCTCCTCGGCGTCGGAGGCCACCGCGACCCCGGCCGCCGGCGTCCGATTCTTCACGGCCGAAGACCTGAACTTCCAGACCCAGTTACTGCTCGGTGTCTGCGGTTACGGCAGTGCGGAGGCCGGTGAGGTGCTGGCCGCCGTGGACCGGATCAACGCCGCCGGGGCCGGCTATCAGCGTTTCGTCGAGGAGTTCCGCGCGCTGGCCGCCCGTACCGCCGAGCAGGCCGCAGCCCGGCAGCGGGCCGGGCACATCGCTTCGGCCCGGGGCGGCTTCCTGCGGGCCGCGAGCTATGGATCCGCCGCACTGATGTTTGTGCTCGGCACCGCCACACCCGGCGCCGAGAAGGCCGTCTTCGCGGAGATGCGGCGCTGCTGGGAGCGCGCGGCAGCCCTCTTCGATCCACCGATCGAACGGGTGGCGATCGACTACCAGGGCACGACGATGCCGGGCTACCTACTCCGTTCGGACCGTTCCACGCGCCCGCGGCCCACCGTGATCCTCAACAACGGCAGCGACGCCCAGAGCGTCGAGCTGTACGCGTTCGGCGCGGCCGCCGCCCTGGAACGCGGCTACCACGCGCTGATCTTCGAGGGTCCCGGGCAGGCCGCGATGCTGTTCGAGCGGAACGTGCCGCTGCGTCCCGACTGGGAGAAGGTCGTCACTCCGGTCGTCGACTGGCTGCACCGACGCCCCGAGGTGGACCGCGACCGGATCGCGCTGGTCGGCTGGAGCCTCTGCGGGGAATCGGTCGCCCGGGCCGCCGCGTTCGAACACCGGCTGGCCGCGGTCTGTATGGACCCGGGCATCGTCGACGTATGGTCCATCTGGGAGCCGAAGATCGGCGAGGTCTTCGCGGCCGGGTCCACCAGGGACGAGGTCAACACCGTGTGGCGCGAACAGGTGGTGCCCGGCCTGTCGGCCGTGGACCGCTTCACCCTCGCCAAACGGGCCGAACTCTTCGGACCCGGATTCCGCGCGGACGCGCTGGCCGGCCGGCCGCCGATGGATGTGTGGGGGCTCCGCGAGACACTGCGGAAGTTCCAGAACGCCGACGTGGCCGCCCGTGTCCGCTGCCCCGCGCTGGTCACCGACTACGAGAACGACCAACTGGTATCAGGCCAGAGCAAGCCGTTGTACGACCTGCTCACCTGCCCCAAGGACCTGGTCACCTTCACCACGGCCGACGGAGCCGGCGACCACGACGCGGTCCAGGCACCACAGCACCGCAACGAGGTGCTCTTCGACTGGCTCGACGACGTGATGTGACCGGCGCCGGCCGACGGGACAAGGGGACCGGCCGACAGTCCCGGACGCCGGCTCTCGACCAGGTCGGGAACCGGCGGCGGGCGGTCGCGTCGACTCCCCGAAACCGGGCGGCAGACACCACTCAGCGCCAGCCGAGCTCCGGTGCCACCTCGGTCAGGATGCTCTCCAGCACATGGGCGTTGTAGTCGACCCCGAGCTGGTTCGGGACGGTCAGCAGGAGGGTGTCCGCGGCCTGGATGGCCTCGTCCTCCTTGAGCTGCTTGACCAGCACGTCCGGCTCGGCGGCGTACGAGCGTCCGAAGATCGCCCGGGTCGTGTCGTCGATCATGCCGACCTGGTCGCGCGAGTTGCGGTCGTGGCCGAAGTAGGCCCGGTCCATGTCGTCGGTCAGGGCGAAGATGCTGCGGCTGACGGACACCCGCGGCTCGCGCGTGTGGCCCGCCTCCTTGTACGCCTCGCGGTACGCCTCGATCTGCTTGCGCTGCTGGACGTGCAGCGGCTCGCCCGTCTCGTCGTCCTTCAGCGTGGAGCTCTGCAGGTTCATCCCCAGCTTCGCGGCCCAGACGGCGGTCGCGTTCGAGCTGGAGCCCCACCAGATCCGTTCGCGCAGCCCCTCGGAGTACGGCTCGACGCGCAGCAGCCCCGGCGGGTTGGGGAACATCGGCCGCGGATTCGGCCGCGCGAAACCCTCGCCCTCGATCACCTTGAGGAACGCCTCGGCGTGCTGCCGGGCCATGTCCGCGCCGGTCTCACCCTCCTCGGGGGCGTAGCCGAAGTAGCGCCAGCCGTCGATCACCTGCTCCGGTGAGCCACGGCTGATGCCGAGCTGCAGTCGGCCGCCGGAGATCAGGTCGGCGGCGCCCGCGTTCTCGGCCATGTACAGCGGGTTCTCGTAGCGCATGTCGATCACGCCGGTGCCGATCTCGATCTTCGAGGTCCGTGCGCCGATGGCCGAGAGCAGCGGGAAGGGGCTGCCCGCCTGCTGCGCGAAGTGGTGCACGCGGAAGTACGCGCCGTCCACGCCCAGCTCCTCGGCGGCGACCGCCAGGTCGATGGACTGGTGCAGGAAGTCGGCAGCGGACCGGGTCCTGGAATGCGGACTCGGCGACCAGTGACCGAACGAAAGGAAACCTATCTTCTTCACGCAGGCCAGAGCGTTCGGCGGCCACGATTGATTCCCGCACGGGCACACCGGAGATCACCGAGCTCGGTCCGTCACACTGTGCGGGCGACTCCGACGTACAACGGGATCTGTTCGCTCTCGCTCCGCCGCTCCCCGAGTTCGGGATGCCAGCGTGCAGCGAGTTCTATGCCCGGGTCGACAAGCTCAAGTCCCGTGAAGAACGCGGTGAATTCGGCGCGCGACCGCACCTGCGCGGGTGTGCCGCCCTTGCGGTAGACCTCGACTACCCGCTCCCAGGTCTCGGGATCGAAGTCGCCGGTCGCGTGGGAAAGGGCCAGATAACTGCCGGGTGCCAGGGCCGCGAGCAGTTCGGCGACGATCCGATGGGGATCGTCCTCGTCGGCCACCAGGTGCAGCAGGGCCACCAGGGACAGGGCGACGGGCTGCTCGAAGTCCAGCACTTCCCTCGCCGCCGCGAGGATCTTCCCCGGCTCTCGCACGTCGGCCTGGATGTACGTCGTACTTCCCTCGGGCGTGCTGTGAAGAAGCGCCTCGGCATGCCTCAGCACGATCGGGTCGTTGTCCACGTACACCACCCGGGCCCCGGGATCGATGGCCTGGACGACTTGGTGGAGGTTGGGCCGGGTGGGTATTCCGGTACCGATGTCGAGGAACTGACGGATTCCTCGACCTGCCAGCAGCCGGGACGCCCGGTGCATGAAATCGCGGTTCACCCGGGCCATTTGCTTGACGGCGGGGAACAGCGCGATGACCTTTTCCGCGGCTTCCCAGTCGACGGGATAGTTGTCCTTGCCGCCGAGGAAGTAGTCGTACATGCGGGCCGATTGGGGCTTGCTGGTGTCGATGCCGTCCGCGCTGAATCCGGCAGCTGTCATTCCGATCCTCCTGTGACGCGTCGGCCAGCAGTGTGCCATGACCCTCGTGCCACGATCTCCAACTGGCGGACGTTCAAAGGGCGTTGGGCTAGTGCACGGAGAACCCGCCGTCGACGAAGACCGACTGCCCGGTGACATAGGCGGAGGCGCGGCTCGCCAGGAACACGGCTGCGCCCGCGAAATCCTCGGCAAGTCCGTTGCGCCCGACCATCGTTCGGGCGGCCAGCGCCGCCACCTTCTCCGGGTCGTTCGACAGCCGCGCGTTGAGCGGGGTCATCACGAACCCCGGCACCAGCGTGTTGCAGGTGACGCCGTACGGCGACCACGCCTCGGCCTGCGACCGGGCCAGTGACTCCAACGCGCCCTTGGAGACCCCGTAGGCGCCGCTCTGCACGAACGCGCGATGCGCCTGCTGGGAGGTGATGTGGATGATCCGCCCGAAGCCCCGCTCGGCCATGCCGGGACCGAAGCGCCGGCCCAGGAGGTAGGGCGCCTCCAGGTTCACCGCCATCGTGGTGTCCCACACGTCCTCGCCCAACTCGTCCATCGGCGGGCGGAGGTTGATCCCGGCGCTGTTCACGAGAATGTCCGGCTCGCCGAACGCCTCGGTCGCGGCCTCCGCCGCCGCACGCACCCCGTCACGCGTCCCCAGATCCCCGCTCACCCACGCGGCCCGGCACCCGTCCGCCACCAACTCGTCGACGGTGGCGGCCAGTTCCTCCTCCTTGCGGGCCACTACGACGACCTGGGCCCCCGCCCGCGCGAGCGCCCCGGCGACCGCCCGGCCGATGCCGGAACTGCCGCCCGTCACCACCGCCACCCGGCCGTCCAGCGAGAACATGTCGAAGAGATAGTCGCGAGAGATCATTCCCGCAGCCTAGGTGCCGCCCCCGCGAACCGGTCCCGGGGACCGCGAAAAGCGAGGAGGTGAGGCCCCTCGCCCCGATGGCACCAACTAGGTACCATCGACGTATGCCATCACTGAATGTGTCCTTCACCGAAGAGGAACTCGACGGGGTGCGCGCCGCCGCCGCGGCCGAGGGCAAGAGTCTCAAGCAGTACCTGCACGACCTCGGCGTCCGCGAGATGCAGCGCGGCCGGTTCGTCGCCGGCGCGTCCGCGTGGGCCGAGCGGCTGCGCGGCGAGTTCGACGACGCGTTCCCCGAAGAGGTGCCGCCCTCCGAGCGCGGTGGGGCCGCGGCCGCCTGATGCACCTGTACATCGACGTCTCCTGGCTGCTCGACGTCCAGGAGGCCGCCCTCTCCGACGAGGACATGTCGGTCTCGGACTACTCCGCGCTCGTGGCCGCCGTAGCCCGCCACAAGACCAAGCTGCCGACCCTCGCCGCCGCCGATCCGGACGCCGCCTGGCGGGCCGCCGCGCTCATGCACACCATCGTGCGCCTGGAGCCGCTGCCGCACCGCAACAGCCTGTACGCCGCGTTCGTCGCCGCCCAGTACATGGGCCAGTCCGGCGAGGGCATCGACCCGCCGTACGGCGCGCTCTCCGAGCTCGTCCGCAAGATCCGCGACACTCGTGTCGGGGTCGTGGCCGTCGCCGACCAGCTGCGCTCCTGGAAGGTCTGACCTGGTCCTTCCCGGGTCCTCGCGACCGGGCGGCCGTACCTCTGCGTACGCTGTTGGCGTGTCAGCCGCCCGCCTCCGCCGTGTCGCCGTCCTCGTCCTCGAAGGCGCCAAGCCGCTCGACGTCGGTATCCCCGCGCAGGTCTTCACGACGCGGGCGAGCATGCCGTACGAGGTGCGGCTGTGCGGCGCGGCTCCCGGTCTGGTGACCGGCGGTGACGGCCTGTCGTACCACGTGGCCGACGGTCTCGACGCGCTGGCCTGGGCCGACATCGTCTTCGTCCCCGGCTATCGGTTCCCGGACCGTGAGGACCCGCCGCAGGCCGTCCTCGACGCGCTGATCACCGCCCACGACCGGGGCGCACGGCTCGCCGCGATCTCCACGGGGGCCTTCGCGCTCGCCGCCACCGGCCTCCTCGACGGCAAGCGGGCGACGACCCACTGGCACTACACGCTGGCCCTCGCCGCGAAGTACCCACTCGTCAAAGTTGACGAGAACGTCCTGTTCGTCGACGAGGGCAGCATGCTGACTTCGGCGGGCGCCGCCTCCGGCATCGACCTCTGCCTGCACATCCTGCGCGGCGACCTCGGAGTGGCCGCGTCCAACCACGCGGCCCGGCGCCTGGTCGCGGCCCCCTACCGCAGCGGCGGCCAGGCGCAGTACGTGCCGCGCAGCGTGCCCGAACCGCTGGGTGAGCGGTTCGCCGCCACCCGCGAGTGGGCCCTGCACCGGCTCGGCGAGCCCCTCACCCTGGAAACCCTGGCCCGGCAGGCCGCGGTCTCACCGCGCACCTTCTCCCGGCGCTTCGTCGACGAGACCGGCTACACGCCGATGCAGTGGGTCATGCGCGCCCGCGTCGACATGGCCCGCGAACTGCTCGAACGGTCCGAGCGCAGCGTCGAGCAGATCGCCGCCGACGTCGGCCTCGGCACCGGCGCCAACCTCCGGCTGCACTTCCACCGCCTGCTCGGCACCACACCGAGCGAGTACCGGCGCACCTTCGCCCAGGGGGAGTAGCCGAGACCCCGCGACGGCCTTCGGCGAAAGCCCCGCGACCGCGTTGGCGAAATCCTTTTGAACCATGGCGATCACGCCACTGTCACCGACGGTTGCCGCGCGCGAGCCTGGAGTGGAACCGAAGGGACTTCACTTATGACTCGCATCGCCATCAATGGATTCGGCCGCATCGGACGCAATGTGCTGCGCGCCCTGCTCGAACGCGACAGCACCCTCGAAGTCGTCGCCGTCAACGACCTGACGGAGCCCGCCACCCTGGCTCGGCTGCTCGCCTTCGACACGACGTCCGGCCGGCTCGGCCGCCCGGTCTCCGTCGACGGGGACACCCTTGTCGTCGACGGCCGGCGCATCAAGGTGCTCGCCGAGCGCGAACCGGCGGACCTGCCCTGGGCCGCGCTGAATGTCGACCTCGTCCTTGAGTCCACCGGCCGTTTCACCTCCGCCAAGGCCGCCCGCGTCCACCTCGACGCGGGTGCGCGCAAGGTGCTCGTCAGCGCGCCCTCGGACGGTGCCGATGTCACGCTCGCGTTCGGGGTGAACAACGACGCCTACGACCCGGCCACGCACACGATCGTCTCCAACGCCTCCTGCACGACCAACGCGCTGGCGCCACTGGCCGCGGTGCTCGACGAACTCGCCGGTATCGAGCACGGCTTCATGACCACGGTGCACGCCTACACGCAGGAGCAGAACCTGCAGGACGGCCCGCACCGCGACGCCCGCCGCGCCCGTGCCGCCGCGGTCAACATCGTGCCGACCACCACGGGCGCCGCCAAGGCGATCGGCCACGTCCTGCCGAACCTCGACGGCAAGCTGTCGGGCGACTCGATCAGGGTGCCCGTGCCGGTGGGCTCGATCGTCGAGCTCAACACCACGGTCTCCCGCGACGTGACCCGCGAAGACGTGCTGGCGGCCTACCGCACCGCCGCTGAGGGACCCCTCGCGGGCGTCCTGGAGTACTCCGAGGACGCGCTCGTGTCCTCCGACATCACCGGCAACCCCGCCTCGTCGATCTTCGACTCGGCGCTCACCCGCGTGGACGGCCGCCATGTGAAGGTCGTCGCCTGGTACGACAACGAGTGGGGCTTCTCCAACCGGGTGATCGACACCCTCGAGCTCCTCGCCGCAGGCTGACACCGACAACGCGGGGTGGGTGACCTCCGTCCGTCGGCGTGACCACTGCTGCCGTAGTGTCTGGCCATGCCAGAGTCGCCCCGCCCCGTTCCGCTCGCGCCCGCCGTACCCCGCCGGGCCCGTGAACTCGGGCTCGGTATCGGCGACTTGCCCACGGGGACGCACAACGCGATCACGGACGTGCCCGGCATCCGTGTCGGACACGCCACGCTGATCCGCCCGCCGCAGGTGCACAGCGGCGTCACCGCGATCCTGCCCGAAGGAGTGGGCCCCGCAAGCCCGTTGCCCGCCGGGGTGTTCGCGGGCAACGGCTACGGCAAGCTCCTCGGCACCACGCAGATCGCCGAACTCGGCGCGCTGGAAACCCCGGTGCTGCTCACCTCGACCCTGTCCGCCTTCCGGGTCGCGGACGCCCTGGTCGGCTGGGTGCTGGAACGGCCCGAGGAGACGGACGTCCGGAGTGTGAACCCCGTGGTGGGGGAGTGCAACGACGGCCTCCTGTCCGACATCCGGTCGCGTCCGGTCCGGGAGGAACACGTCCGAGCCGCACTCGACTCCGCGTCCGCCGGGCCGGTCGCCGAGGGCTCGGTCGGCGCGGGCACCGGGATGACCGCGCTCGGTTTCAAGGCCGGTATCGGAACCTCGTCGCGACGCGTACCGCTCGCGGGCCGGGAGACGATGCTCGGTGTGCTGGTGCAGGCCAACTTCGCGGGCACACTGCGAGTACGCGGCCGTACGGTCGCTCCCGCCGACGTGGGCATCCCTGCCGAGGAGTCCGATCCCGGCCCGGAGACGGGCTCCTGCATGATCGTGGCCGCGACCGACGCACCCCTCGACGCTCGCCAACTCACCCGGCTCGCCCGCCGAGCCGTCTACGCGCTGGCCCGGGTCGGTGCGGGCTACGGCCACGGCAGCGGCGACTACGGCCTCGCGTTCGGCACCCATCCTCTTGGCACGCCCGCCGGACCAGCCGTGGTGCCCGATGCCGGGCTCGACGTCCTCTTCGGCGCGGTGCTGGACGCCGTGGAAGAGGCGGTCCTGAACTCGCTGTTGACCGCGACCCGGGTGACGGGGCCGCGCGGGCACACCCGTTGGCCGTTGCCCGCGGCGGCGCTGCTCAGTCTGCTGGAGTGAGGGTGCGCTCGTACCAAGTGCCCTGCTTGCCGCCGATCTCGGCCGGGAGCGCCCGGCCGACCGGGACGAACCCGGCCTTGGCCAGCACCTTCTGAGACGCGATGTTCTCGTCCGAGGTGGCCGCACGCAGCGTACGCAGACCGTGCCGCGACACCGCCAGCCGGCACAGTTCCTCGACGGTCGCGGTCGCTGTCCCGCGCCCGGTGACGTGCTGCGCCACCCGGTAGCCGAGGTCGGCGGTGCCGCCGTCGACGAGGTCGAACAGGTTGAACCTGCCGAGGACCGAGCCGTCCTCGTCGACGAGCACATGGAAGGCGCAGACACCGGCCTCCTGCTCGGCCAGCAGGGCCTCGAAGTGTTCGGTGAAGTGCTCGAAGTAGTCGTCGCCGCGGTCGGTGACGGAGGCGGCGAAGTAGGCGCGGTTCGCCAACTCGAAGGCCAGGACCGCCGGGGCATGATCGGCGCGCAGCCGCTGCAACTCGGGCACCGCCCGACCCTACCCAGGCGGGCCCCCGGCGGGGCAACTCACTTTCTGACGAGGAAGCAGGTCCCGTCCGCGTCCTGTATCTCCGGCACACCCAGGTACGCGAGATCCTGTACGAAGCGCTGCCGTGACACCGGGGTGTCGCCGGCCGAGCCCTCCGGCCACATGAGCCACATGAGCCGGATCGGCCTCAAGTCGTAAGGGGCGTCCCGCACATGGGCCTCGGGGCGTCACAGTTCGAAGGTGGCGTGCATCTCCCGGACGAGGATCTCCGCGGGCCCGGTCGCGTCGACCCGGTGTCCACCCGTGGCGGTGAAACGCACGGCGTCGCCCTCGTCGAGACCGCCGGTGCCCTCCAGGCAAGCCGGCCCGACCGAAGCGAGCAGCGCAGCGCCTCAGCTGGGCTCCAGCCCCGCGTCCCGCGCCAGCAGCGCCGCCTGGACCCGGTTCTCGCACCGCAGCTTCGTCAGGATCCGGCTGACGTAGGTCTTCACCGTCGCCTCGCTCACATGGATCCGCTCGCCCGCGTCGGCGTTCGACAAGCCCTCACCGAGCAGGGCGAGCACCTCCAGCTCGCGGGTGCTCAGTGTCTCCAGACGTCGCCGCGCCTCCTCGCCGCGTGCCGCGGTCTGCCCCGAGGCGAGCGAGTCGACCACATGGCGGGTGGCGGCCGGCGACAGATACGCGTCCCCGGCCGCAGCCGCCCGCACCGCCTGGATCAGTTCGGCCGGCGCCGAGTCCTTCAGCAGGAACCCGGCGCCTCCGTGGCTCAGCGCACGCAGTACGTTCTCCCGCTCGCCGAACGTCGTCAGGATCAGCGGTCGTACGGCCGGTGCCGCTCGCCGCAGCTCGGCCAGTGCGGACAGCCCGTCCAGCACGGGCATCTGGATGTCCAGCAGTGCCACGTCGACGGAGTGGGCGCGGACCAGGTCGACGGCCTCACGGCCGTTGGCCGCCTCCGCCACGACGTCGATGTCGTCGGCGGAGGTGAGGATCATCCTGATGCCCGCCCGGATGAGCGGTTCGTCATCCGCGACGAGGACTCTGATCACGACTCTCCTGCAGGGACGTGCGGCGATGGCTGCTACTTGACCAAGTAGGCCTTTTTCTCGATCAGTTTGCCGTCCTTGAAGCAGAAGCGGTAGGCAGGCATCTTGTCCCCCTCGTTCGGCCAGTCCTCCGTCGACAGGTACGACGCGCACGTCGCCCCCCGCGGCACGGCGGGCGCCTGTTCGTCGTCTATGGCCCCGGCCAGGAACGATTTGCCGTGCGGCAACCTGTCCCGCACCGCCGTCTCGGTGTCTCCGACCTTCACGGAGTTGTAGACGGACGGCTGGATCATGAGTTTGTCGGACTCCTTCTCCACCAGGTTGACGATCAGCACGACGGCCAGTACCCCGAGAACCAGGAAGATCACTACCGCGGCACTGCACCCGATCACGAGGCCTTTCCCCTTGCGTCCCATGGCGATGTCGAACTCCTTCTGCCTGTCCGGCGCACCGGACCAGTCGATGTCCGCACCACCGTCGCCGGGCACCACCCCTTCGCTCTGCCCCCGGAAGTCGTTCGTCCCGTCGACGAACGTCGTTCCTTTGCCCATTGAGTCCGTTCGCCGCGGGTCTCCGCCCGGCGTGCGCGGCGGGGAGCCGTACGGCAGAACGCCCGCGACCCGGAAACCGCCCTCGGCCGTGGAGCCCGTATGCACCATGCCGCCGACCAGCCGGGCCCGCTCCTGAAGGCCCGTGAGGCCCTGCCCGCCGCTGACCACGGGGTGCCGTCCGCCGCCGGCCGTCACCGGTATAGGCCCGTTGGCCACCTCGACCACCAGGGAGTCCGGCTCGTACCGCAACTCGACGGTGATCGAGGCTCCCGGCGCGTGCTTCAGGGCATTCGTCAGCGCCTCCTGCACGATCCGGTACGCCGCGTGATCGGCGGCGGGAGTCAGTGGCCGTGCCTCGCCCGCCTGCCGTAGCTCTACGACGGAATGCGCGCCCCGCGATGCCGTCACCAGGCCGGCTATCCCCGCGACACCCCTGGCCGCGGGCTCCGGATCGGGCTCGCTTTCCCGGGCCCGGTCCGGTGTGCCGTCGTGCAGGATGCCGACGGCCTCGCGGAGCTCGTGCATCGCGGCCACGGACGCCTCCCGCAGGACGCCGACCACCTCGCGCTGCCCGTCCGTCAGGTCCCGGTCCACCTCCAGGGCGCCCGTGTGGACGGCGATCAGCGCCAGTTGGTGGCCGAGGCTGTCGTGCATGTCCTGCGCGATGCGCTGCCGCTCGCGCAGGCGGGCGTGGGAGGCGATGATCTCGCGTTCGCGCAGCAGCTGGGCATTGTGCTCGTGCAGCGCGTGCACGAGCCTGCGCCGCTGGGCGCGGTAGCGACTGGTGAGACCGGGCACGACCGTCGTGGCCAGGAACGCGAGCGTGGTGAATACCAGCGCCTGGGCAGCGAACAGGCCGAATGGCGCCTGGCTGAGGGACAGTCCCGTGAAGACGACGAAAGTGGTCCCGAACAGAGCGAGCGCCCGCCGCGGCGCCTCGATCCGTGCCCCCGCCGACCAGCTCGCGGCCATCAACACGACCCCGAAGGTGCCGAGCGCACCGGCGATCGCACCCGTGAGAACCAGCACGGTCGCCGGGAAGGACCGCCGCAGCAGCGAGAGCACCACGGCGGCCACCGCCGCCGCGATCATCCGCGGTGTGTCCCCGCCGGCGAAACTCAGCATCGCGAACAGGCCCAGCAGCAGGGCCAGCACCGTCTCGCCGACGATCTGCCGCCGGGACCACAGGTCTGCTGCACCCAACCGCTTCCGGACCTCGCGCGCCTTCGTCTTCACGTTCACGCGCCAACGGTAGACATCACCGGCCGCGCGCACAG
Source organism: Streptomyces hokutonensis (assembly GCF_000376565.1). Taxonomy (GTDB): domain Bacteria; phylum Actinomycetota; class Actinomycetes; order Streptomycetales; family Streptomycetaceae; genus Streptomyces; species Streptomyces hokutonensis. Next base: position 15,146 of record NZ_BARG01000117.1, read on the forward strand.
CCTCCGTTCGTCGCTACCACGAGCGACCAAAGTCGTACGACGGTCCGAGGGGCCGGCGGGCTCGGGCACGGGTCGTTGTCCACGAGCCCGTCAGCCGTTGCCGCCGAAGGACTTCACCTGGCACTCGACCCTGTACCTGTCGAAGTCGGGCAGATTCATGCTGTCACCGCTGACCAGTCCCCAATTCCCCTCGGAGACCACGCTCTTGATCCCGTGACCGTTCATGCACTTCACCATGGCCCGCACGCCGTCGCCGTAGCGGGGATTCCTCGCCGGATCCAATTCCACCGGCTGGAGCGGGTATTTCAACTCGCACGCCTTGAGCGCCGGGCTGTTGGCGCCGGGTTTGCTGTCGGCCGGCACCCCTTGTTGGTGGAGGCAGGCCGTCCAGGCGTCCCAGAGCCTGTTGATGTCCTGCTGGTTGTCGTCGAGCCGGATCCGCACGTGCCCGGCGTCCGGGTCCGCCGTCCTTCCGACGGTGGTGGAAGGGGTGGCGATGGAGGCGACCCCCTCGTCGCGGGTGCCCTTCCCGCCGTCGCCGCAGGAGGAGAGCAGGACGAGGGCCGTGCCGGCCGCGACGACCGTCAGGACGGGACCGGTGATGCCGCGGTTCCCGGGATCGGTGAAGGAGGACATGGCACCAACATCCCGGCCAGGTATGAAGATCCTGTCAGCGACCGGTCAGCATTCTGTCTGCGGGAGCGGTGACACGGAGGCCGATTCCGGACCGCTGCCGTCCGCCTCATCGACAGCAGCCCGACAACTCTGCTGCGGCACAAGCTGTTCAGGCCCGGCGTCGAGGAGGCCGGTCCGTCGCGGTACGACCTCGACGTACGACGCGTGATCCGTGGGGTGGACGGCGATGCCAACTGACCAGAAGACAAAGGTCAGTTGGCCGAACCCCGCCTCCGCCGGACCGTGCGCGCCGCACAGCCGATGCCGCCCCTGACCGCAACCCCCGCATGATCGGACCGACGGTCGACGCGTCGAACAACTTCTGTCCCAACGCTGTACGCGAATCCGGTGTTCGAGATAGCGTCACCACGCAGCTGCCGAGTGAAACGATTCAATTCCATTGCCGCACAAGGGGACAGCATGGCGTCGAACAGCACATCGGACAAAGGCATTTCCCGTCGCGCAGCTCTGGCCGCAGCAGGCACCGTCGGGCTCACCGCGGTGTCCCTCTCGACCGGACTTCCCACCGCTGAGGCGCTCCCCGCCGCCGAAGCCTCCGCTTCACTCACCGGCAGCGTGCCGCGCCGCGCCGGCGGCTGGCACCGCTACGTCCAGGGACCGTCCTCGCGCACGGTCCGGCCGGTGCGGATCGTCGCGTCGACCGGAGACGTGAAGAACCCCAACGCGCTGCTCAAGCCCGGCGGTTCCAGATCCGTCCTGCGGCGCCCGCAGCCCGCGGCGGCCCCCGCCTGGCCGGCCGGCACCACGGCCGAGGCCTCCTCGGCCCACGCGGGCAACAACGGCAACGACGGGCAGCCGCGCACCTACGACGCCGCCAACGCGATCGACGGAAACCCGGACACCTTCTGGAACGACGACACCCTCGGCGTGTTCCCCGACGTCCTCACCATCACCGCGCCGCAGGTCGCGACCCTGCGGGGCATCACGGTGATCTCCAACAGCGACGGCGTGCCGACCGACTACACCGTCGACGTGTGGCGCGACGGCGACTGGCACACCGCCGCGACGGTCGCGGGCAACGACGCGGTGCAGCGGGCCGTTCCGTTCGCGGAGCCGGTCGGCACCGACCGCGTGCGCATCACCGTGACCCACGCACAGGACACCTCGCACGGCAACTTCACCCGGATCAACGAGGTCTGGCCCGCGCCGGTCGAGCCGATCCCCGTGCCCAGCGTCACGGTGGACTTCGGCAAGGTCGTGGTCGGATATCCGCAGATCAGGTTCACCTCCGCCTCCGCCAACTCCCCAGGTGTACGCGTCGCGTTCTCCGAGACCCGCCAATTCCTCACCGACCGCTCGGACTTCACCCGCTCCGACCAGGCGGGCGGCGCCGGACAGGGCACGGACCAGTTCGCCGTACCCGCGAAGGGCGCCAACTGGACCGACCACAAAGGCTTCCAGGCCGGCGACAAGGTCTTCGCCGACGGGCTGCACGGATTCCGCTACCTCAAGATCAGCCTCGACGCACTCGCCACGGACAGCCCCGCCGCGCAGCCCTGGGGGACGGTCGAAATCGACTCCGTGGCCCTCCAGTTCACCGCGTACGTGGGCACACCGAGCACCTACCGCGGCTGGTTCCTGTGCTCCGACGACGAGTTGAATCGTTACTGGTACGGCGCCGCGTACACCAACGAACTGGTCACCGACACCTTCCGCCAGGACGACGTCGATCCCCGCAACGCCTGGAGCGCCACGTTGGAGGGGAAGTTGGTGCTCCAGGACGGCGCCAAGCGCGACCGTGACCCGTACGTCGGCGACCTCGCCGTCTCCGCCCGCACCCTGTACCTCACCCACGACGACGCGGCAGCCGCGGCCCGCAACGTCCTGGCCGACCTCGCCGACCACCAGCGGGCCGACGGCTGGATACCGCCCGCCTCCATCGGCAACTACACCCTGCCCCTCTTCGACTATCCGCTGTACTGGGTGACATGCAGCTGGGACTACGTCCTCTACACCGGGGACCGCCAGTACGCGACGCGCTACTACCCCACCCTGCTGAAGGTCCTGGACACCTGGTATCCCAGCGTCACGGACGACGCGGGCCTGCTCAGCAAGGGCCTCAACGGCACCGGCGGATACGGCGACTACGCGTTCCTGGGCCGCACCGGCCGCGTCACCTACTACAACGCGCTCTACGTCCAAGCCCTCCAGAACGCCGCCCAGTTGGCGACTCTGCTGGGCCAGAAGGCCGACGCCACGCGCTGGAGCGAGCGGGCGGACAAGGTCGCGCAGGCCGTCAACTCGCTGCTGTGGGACGCGGACGCGGGCGCCTACCTGGACTCATCGACGGGCGCGGTGCGCCACGCACAGGACGGCAACTCCCTCGCCGTCGTCACCGGCATCGCCGACGCGGACCGCGCCACCTCCGCGCTCGCCCATCTCGACGCGACGACGAAACGGCCGTACGGCAACGCCTTCATGGACAACGACACCCTCTTCGACCAGGCCTCCCAGCGGGTCTACGCCTTCACCTCCTACCCGGAGATCGAGGCCCGCTTCCTGACCGGTCAGGTCGACTCCGCGCTCGACCAGATCCGCCGTATGTACGGCTGGATGGACAAGAACGACCCCGGCATCACCAACTGGGAGGGCATCGGCCCGAACGGGTCCCTCTACGAGGACGCTTACACCAGCATGGCGCACGGCTGGTCCACCGGAGTCCTGCCCGCGCTCACCAACAACCTCCTCGGCGCCCGCCCGACCTCGCCCGGCTACGCCACCTGGGAAGTACGCCCGCAGCCCGGCGCCGTCGACTGGGCGACCGGACAACTCCCCACCCCGCACGGCCCGTTGGGCGTCGAATGGGAGAACAGCACCCGCGTCTTCCGCCTCACCGTCCGGGTTCCCAAGCACACCCAGGGGGCCGTCACCCTTCCCGGCGACGCGCACGGACTGCGGGTGTCCGTCGGCCGGCGGACGCTCTGGGACGGAAAGCGGGCGTCGACCCGCGACGTGACCGTGACCGACGGCGCGGTCACCGTGTCGGGCCTCGGCCCGGGCGAGCACAGTTTCGTGAGCGAACAGCACGGCAACTGACCCCATCCGGCGCCTTGTTGGCCCGGCACCGAAATGAGCCGCTCCGGGACGGGACAACTGCCGTCTGACTCGGGGCGGTTCGCTGTGAAATGGGCGAACCAGACGTTCCCTTTGGCTAATTGTGGCGGGTGTTTTGCCGGTCCTCGCATTGCCCGCCCCACCGCCCCGACCTAGCCTGACCGGCGGACCAAGGGAGGGCTGGCATGCTGCGGACCGTCCGGGAACAGGCAGCGGGTCTCACCAAGGATCAGCGCAACGCCTTCGTCGCCGCCTACCTTGGCTGGGCGATGGACGCCTTCGACTACTTCCTCGTCGTACTCGTCTACAGCGAGATCGCCGACGACTTCCACGTCTCCCTCACCGACATGGCCTTCCTCACCACGGCCACCCTGGTGATGCGGCCGGTCGGCGCGCTGCTCTTCGGCCTGTGGGCGGACCGCAAGGGCCGCCGCACCCCGCTCATGGTCGACGTGGCGTTCTACTCGGTCGTCGGATTCGCCTGCGCCTTCGCGCCCAACTACACCGTGCTGCTGGTGCTTCGCCTGCTCTACGGCATCGGAATGGGCGGCGAATGGGGCCTGGGCGCCGCGCTCGCCATGGAGAAGATCCCCGCCGACCGGCGCGGCTTCTGGTCGGGCCTGCTGCAGAGCGGCTACTCGCTGGGCTATCTGCTCGCCGCGGTCGCGTTCTTCGGTATCGAACCCGCCTTCGGCTGGCGCGGGTTGTTCGCCTTCAGCCTCGTTCCTGCCCTGGTCGCGCTGTGGGTGCGCACCCGGGTGGAGGAGAGCGAGGTGTGGGAGAAGAGCGTCCAGCTCAACCGCACGCCCGCGTACCAGGTGTTCAAGAACCCGGCGGTGCTGCGGCGCTTCGTCTACCTGGTCGCTCTGATGACCGCCTTCAACTGGATGTCGCACGGCACCCAGGACATCTACCCCACCTTCGTCAAGAAGGGGCTGGGCCTGTCCCCGGACACCGCGATCGCCATCGCCGTCGTCTACAACATCGGCGCCATCATCGGCGGCATGGTGCTCGGCGCCTACTCCGAGCGGCTGGGACGCCGTCGCACGATCATGATCGCGGCGGCCGCCGGCCTGGTCGTCGTACCCTTCTTCGTCCTGTCCACCGCCGTGGGCTGGCTGATGCTCTCCTCCTTCCTGATGCAGCTGTGCGTACAGGGCGCCTGGGGCGTCATCCCCGCCCATCTGACCGAGATGAGCCCGGACACGATCCGCGGTTTCTATCCGGGCGTCACCTACCAGCTCGGCAACCTCATCGCCGCCCTCAACCTGCCGATCCAGGAAGCCCTGGCCGAGCGGCACGGCTATCCGGCGGCGATGGCGTGGACCGTGACACCGGCTCTGGCCCTGGTGATCGTGCTGAGCGCCGTGGGCCGGGAGGCCAAGGGCATACGGTTCGGCGGCACGGGGGCGCAGGTGCCGAGTACCGCGGTGGCCGACACCTGAGGGTCCCTCAAAGCGCCGGTGAGCGTCCTGGGACGACGACCGGTTCCAGCCGCCGTACGCGGAACCGGTCGCGGCGCAGCAGAGGCCGTTCGACGAAGGCGTACGAGGCGAGGGCCGCGGCGAGTGTCGCCGCGAGGCCGGCCGGGAGCAAGAGGTCGCCGCGCACACCGAGGTCGTGCAGCAACCGGATCACGGGGTAGTGCCACAGGTACATCCCGTAGCTCAGGTTGCGGCCGATCCACACCGGCACGGACAGCGAGAGCAGACGGGTGGGCCAGGACTCGGGGCACAGGTCGAGTGCGGCCACCACGCAGGCCGTCAGGACGGCGGCGGCCAGGAATCCCGCCGTGTACCAGACCGGATTCCACCCGCTGACCTCGGTGATCGGGATCTGCCAGGCGATCAGCCCCAGCAGCACGAGCGCGGGGCAGCACAGCCGTCCCGCCCAGCGGCGCAGCTGCGCCAGCCGGGGGTCGTCCGCGCGCAGCCGGGCCAGTACGAGGGCCAGCAGGGCGCCGACGAGGAGCTGGTCGGCGCGCGTGTCGGGGCCGTTGTAGATGCGGTGTGCCGCCGAGGGATCCCAGAGCACGGTCCGCCAGAGCACCGGCAGCACGCACAGCACCGCGACCCAGCCCAACACCACACGCGCCCTCGCGTGCCTGAGCAGCACCAGCAGGAGGAGCGGCCAGGCCAGATAGAACTGCTCCTCCACTCCCAGGGACCAGGTGTGGCTGAGCGGCGCGGTGAGGTCCGAGTACGTCCCGGCGCTCCCGGCCCGTACGAGATTGACGACCGAACCCGCGGCCAGCACCGCCGCCACCCACGCCCCCTGGAACAGCGGCAGCGCGAACGTCACGGACAGGACGGCGGTCACCGCGCACATCACCAGCAGGGCCGGCATCAGCCGCAGCCAGCGCCGGCGGTAGAACGACCACAGCCCGATACGACCACTACGGGCGTACTCGGTGACCAGCAGCCGGGTGATGACGAACCCGCTGATGGTGAAGAACACGTCCACGCCCACCGAGCCACCGGGCACCAGGTCCGGTTCCACGTGGTAGACGATCACCAGCACCACGGCGACCGTCCGCAGTCCGTCGAGTCCCGCCACCCGCCCACCACCGCGCAGCGCGGACGCGAAGCCCCGTCTTACGTCTCTTGCGTCAGGGCTCTGTCCGGTGGCCTCGTCTACCGCGCTTCGATGGAGGGTGCTCATAACGGCGGCGTCTGCCCAGCCGGAACCGGATCACACAAATTCTCATGTTCCTCATGGAACGGCGGCACGATCCGGCCGTCGCCACCACTGTCAGCAGGGGCCGGTCCGTATCTCGGCGTGGACGGCGAGGGCGCGCAGCGGGGTGAGGTCGAGGGAGGTGAGGACGGAGGAGTGCACGATCGAGGGGAGGGTGTGGCGGAGGAGGGCGGAGGTCGTGTGGGGGAGGTTCTGGTAGGCGGTGGTCGCCTGGGACATCGCCTGGATGCCGGCGAAGGCACCGACCAGGACCTCGGCCGTCTCGACCGGGTCCACGTGGGGGAGGAGCTCGCCCTGGCCGCGGGCCTTGTCGAGGAGGTCGGTGACGATGGTGGTCCAGTGGTGGAACGGGCCGGTGCGGTCGACGCCGTCGGCACGCTGGTCGAGCGCGAGGCGGGCGCCGGCCCGGACCATGGGGTCGGTCTGCAGGTGGTACGCGTGGAGCATGGCCGTGTCGACGAGCTCCTGGGTCTTGCAGGGGCGGTCGGGGACGGCGAGATTGTCGTGCTGACCGGCCAGGACACCTTCGGCGAGCTGTTCCTTCGACTTGAAGTGGAAGTACAGGGCGCCCTTGGTGACGTTGGCCGTGCTGAGGATTTCGCTGATCGTGGCCGCTTGGTAACCGCGCTCCTCGAAGACGCTGGCCGCGGCGACGAGGATGGTGCGGCGGGTACGGATCGCCCGGTCCTGTTTGGGTCCTGGCATGGGCCGGCGCCTTTCGTTGCGGGAGAGCTGCGCTGCTCAACTCGTTAAAAATACCGTCCAGTTCGTATAGTCTACGGCGCTTCGTCACTCGTAGAGGGGCCTGTGACAGGCCGGTTGACGGTTGAAACTCCGTCAACAGGTGTGTGACAGCTGGTTTTCCGGACCGGTCATGCCGTTTTTTCGAACCCTGTTCGGCCGGCCGGTCGCCACCTGCCCGGGTTCCGCACCGCCGAAGTCACGAACTCTCGGTCAGCAGGCGGCTGGCGAAGTCGTGGGCCGGATCCGCCAGGGTGCTTCGGAGTGCGGCGAAGAGGTCGGCGGCCGTCGTGCCCGACCAGGTGGCGGGGAGCAGGGTGTCGGGCAGGCCCGGGTCGAGGTAGGGGAGTCGGCGCCAGGCGGTCAGGACGTGGACGTAGTCGATGAACGCGTCCTGGTCTGACAGCGCACCCCTGCCGATTCCGGTCCAACGCCCGGCCATCGGCGTGAACTCCGCGACGAAATCGTCGTAGAGCTTCTGCAGTGCCTCCAAGTCCCACCAGCGGCCCACCTGTTCGGCGGGGTCGCCGAAGGCCACGTAGTCGGCGCGGAACAGGTCGACGTACTGGTCCAGGCCGTGTTGGAGGAGGTGGTCGCGGGTGTCGTCGAGGGCGTGGGCGGGGGCGATCCATACCCCGGAGGAGACCGTGCCGAAGCCCAACCAGGCCAGCCGGGAACGGAGTTGGTGACGGTGCTGCCGTTCGCTCTCCGGTACGGAGAAGACGGCGATGACCCAGCCGTCGTCGGTGGCCGCGTGGCGCTCGAAGATACGGCGGTCACCGGTCTCCAGGACGGAGCGGGCGTACGGCGAGAGCGCGTAGCCCGCGCGTCCGTCGCGTCGCTCGGCCACCAGGATCTCGCGGCGCTTCAGCCGGAAGATGGAGGAACGGACCGCCTGGGCGTCGACGTCCAGCTCGGCGAGGAGGCGGATGAGCGCGCTCACGCTGATCCAGCCGCCGACCTCGCGCGCGTAGAGGCCGTACACCGTCACGATCAGGGATCGCGGCGGTGCGGGCTGGCCCGGGCTGTCGTCAACGAGATCGCTTGCCGTCATGATCGGATTATTTTAGTGCGCCGTACGGGCGTCCGGTTCGGCCAGGTCGGCCGCCGTGCCCGTCCCGCCCAGTGCCGCACGCCAGGCAGCGGGCCAGGGCGCGCTGCCACCCGTCTCCTTGTCGGGGACGTGCACGGTGACATAGCTGCCCCGGGCCGCGCGACGGCGCGGCCCGTCCCCGTCGGTGCCGCGCCACACCTCGAAGCCGAAGGTCATCGACGACCGGCCGAGGCGGATCAGCTCGACCCGCGTCTCGACCTCCTCGCCGAACCGGATCGACGCCTCGAACTCCACCTCGTAGCGCACCCTCGGGGCCACCGGGAAGTAGCCCGGGACGTCGTACGCCCGCATCAGCTCGGCCTCCGCCGCCTCGGCGAACCGGACGACGGTGGTGTTGTGGTAGATCCCGGCCGCGTCGGTGTCGATCCACTCCACGCGGGTCCGGTGGATGGCGTAGGGGCCGCTCATTCCGCCGCCCTGCCCGGGGTCCAGCGCAGGTGGACGGCGTCCCGCGGCGTCTCGCGCAGCAGCGCGAGGCGCGGACGGACCGCGTCGGTCCGTGAGGTGGGCGGCTTGCGGCGGCCCGCCGCGAACTGCGCCGGCCAGTCGGCGCCCGGACCCCGGTACTCCTGCTCGGCGGCGGCCTGCAGCGTCCACTGCGGGTTGTACAGGTGCGTACGGCCGAGCGCGCACAGGTCGGCACGCCCGGCGAGCAGGATCGAGTTGACGTCGTCGTACGACGAGATCGCTCCTACGGCGATCACGGCCGCGCCCGCCGGAGCGGCCACCTCGTGCCGGATCCGGTCGGCGAACGGGGTCTGGTACGAGCGGCCGTACGCCGGCTTCTCGTCCTTGGTGACCTGGCCGGACGACACGTCCACGGCCGCCGCGCCGTGGGCGACGAAAGCGCGCGCGATCTCGACCGCGTCGTGCTCGGTGTTCCCGTCGGGCGCCCAGTCGGTGGCGGAGATCCGCACCGTCACCGGGCGGTCGGCGGGGAAGGCGGAGCGTACGGCGTCGAAGACCTCCAGCGGGAAGCGCAGCCGGTTCGTGAGGTCGCCGCCGTACTCGTCGGTGCGGCGGTTGGCGATGGGGGAGAGGAAGGAGGAGAGCAGGTAGCCGTGGGCCGCGTGTACCTCCAGCAGGTCGAAGCCCGCGTCGGCGCCCCGGCGGGCGGCGGACACGAAGTCGGCGACCACGGCGTCCATGTCGGACCGGGTCATCTCGCGCGGCTGGTGGCAGTCCGTGCCGTAGGGCAGCGGCGACGGGCCCATGACCTCCCAGTTGCCCTCGGGAAGGGGCTCGTCAATGCCCTCCCACATGAGGCGAGTTGAGCCCTTGCGGCCCGAATGCCCCAGCTGGAGGCCGATCTTCGCCGTGCTGCGGTCGTGGACGAAGGACGTGACCCTCGCCCACGCCTCGCGCTGGGTGTCGTTCCACAGGCCCGTGCAGCCGGGGGTGATGCGGCCCTCGGGGGAGACGCAGACCATCTCGGTCATCACCAGGCCCGCGCCACCGAGCGCCTTGGAACCGAGATGGACGACGTGGAAGTCGTCCGGCACTCCGTCGACGGCGGAGTACATGTCCATCGGCGAGACCACGATCCGGTTCTTCAGCTCCAGGCCGCCGATGCTGAACGGCTGGAACATCGCCGGGGCGGACTCGGCCGCGCCCTGAGCGTCGGCGAAGCCGCGCTCGATCAGGTCGGCGAAGCCCGGGTCGCGGTCCTTGAGGTTGTCGAAGGTGATACGGCGTGAACGCGTGAGCAGGTTGAAGCAGAACTGCGCGGGATTCTGGTCGGCGTAGCGGCCGATGTTCTCGAACCATTCCAACGAAGCCTGCGCGGCGCGCTGGGTGGACTCCACCACCGGGCGGCGCTCGGTCTCGTACGCCGTCAACGCCTCGTCCACGGTGGGGTGTTCGTGCAGACACGCGGCGAGCGCGAGGGCGTCCTCCATGGCCAGCTTGGTGCCGGAGCCGATCGAGAAGTGCGCGGTGTGGGCGGCGTCGCCGAGCAGGACCACGTTGTGGTGGTGCCAGCGCTCGTTGCGGACCGTCGTGAAGTTGAGCCAACGGGAGTTGTTCGTCAGGAGGTTGTGGCCGGCGAGTTCATCGGCGAAGATTTCGCGGATCCGGGCCACCGACTCCTCGTCGCTGATGCCGGGCGGGAACTGGATGCCCTCCGTCGAGTCGAGGCCCGCCTTGCGCCACACGTCCTCCGCCATCTCGACGATGAAGGTCGAGCCGCCGTCGGAGAACGGGTAGCCGTGGATCTGCATGGTCCCGAACTCGGTCTGCTTGACGAGGAATTGGAAGGCCTCGAAGACCCGGTCGGTGCCCAGCCACATGTACTTGTTGGTCCGCTGGTCGAGCGAGGGGACGAAGGCGTCGGCGTACTTGGTGCGCACCGCCGAGTTGATGCCGTCCGCGGCGACCACGAGGTCGTAGGACAGGCGCAGTTCGTCGACGTCCGGGGCGAGGGTGCGGTAGTGCACGGTGACGCCGAGTTCGGCGGCCCGCTCCTGGAGGATGTGCAGCAGGTCCTTGCGGGCCATCGCCGCGAAGCCCTGGCCGCCGACCGTGAAGGGGTGGCCGTCGAACTCGATGTCGATGTCGGTCCAGCGGGCGAACCGGCTCTCCATCGCGTCGTGGACGACGGTGTCCGCGTTCTCGATTCCGCCGAGGGTCTCGTCGGAGAAGACCACGCCGAAGCCGAAGGTGTCGTCGGGAGCGTTGCGTTCCCAGACGGTGATCTCATGGCCGGGGTCGAGCTGTTTCATCAGCGCGGCGAGGTACAGCCCGCCCGGCCCGCCGCCCACGATGGCGATCCTCATGCCTGGTTCTCCTTCTCGACGATCTGACGCAGCAGGAAGTGCTGAAGCTTTCCGCTGGTGTTGCGGGGCAGGGACTCGCAAAAACGCACCGCGCGCGGGTACTTGTACGGCGCGAGCTGCGCCTTGACGTGGTTCTGGATGTCCTTGACCTTGGCGTCGTCGCCCACGACCCCCTCGGCCAGGACGACGAACGCGCAGACGACCGAGCCGCGTTCGGGATCCGGCTTGGCGACCACGGCCGATTCGACGACGTCCGGGTGGGTGTTGATCGCGGACTCGACCTCGGGACCGCCGATGTTGTAGCCGGAGGAGACGATCATGTTGTCCGTGCGGGTGCGGTAGTAGAAGTAGCCGTCCTCGTCGCGGACGAAGGTGTCGCCGGTGACGTTCCAGCCGTTGACGACGTAGTTCTCCTGGCGCCGGTCGTCGAGATAGCGGCAGCCGACCGGGCCGATCACGGCCAGCCGCCCTTCGACACCCGGGCCGACCTCCTCGCCGTCGAGGTCCAGGATGGTGGCGCGGTAGCCGGGGACCGGCCTGCCGGTCGAACCGGGCCGGATGTCGTCGCCGGCGGCGGAGATGAAGATGTGGATCATCTCGGTGGCGCCGATGCCGTCGATGACCTTGATCCCGGTCTCCTCGTGGAGCTGCTGCCACACCTCTTCCGGTATGTGCTCCCCGGCGCTGACCGCGGCCCGCAGACCGTGCAGCCGGTCCGCCTTCGCGGCCTTGAGGATCTGCCGGTACGCCGTCGGCGCGGTCGCCAGCACGGTGACGCCCGCCTCGGCGACGAGTTCGGCAAGCGGCTCCGGCGCTACCGCCTCCGTCAGCAGCGCACACGCACCGGCCCGCAGGGCACAGACGACCAGGATGCCGAGCCCGAAGGTGAAGGCGAGCGGCGCCGTGCACGACACGAGGTCGTCGGGCCGCAGCCGCAGGGTGTGGCGGCCGAAGGTGTTGTCGATCGACAGGATGTCGCGATGGAAGTGGGTGGTGATCTTCGGTACGCCGGTGCTGCCCGAGGTGGGCCCGAAAAGGGCGACGTCGTCGGCGGCCGTGTCGGCGGCCGTGAACTCCCCTGGTTTCGAGGCCACTTGGCGCGCCAGGTCGTCGGGCGTGTCGCCGCCGTACGCCACGATCTTGAGGTCCGGCAGGACTGTGTCGCGTACGGCTTCGACGTCTGCCGTGAACCGGTGGTCGACGAGGGCGATGGCCGGGCGGGTCTTCTCCACGACCGGGGTGAGTTCACGGGCCCGCAGCGCCGCCATGGTGGTGACGACGATGCCGCCGGCCTTGAGGACGGCGAGCCAACACGCCACGACCCACGGGTTGTTGGGGGAGCGCAGGAGCACACGGTTGCCGGGGACCAGGCCGAGGTCCTCGGTGAGGACGTGGGCGATCTGGTTGGTACGGCGCAGCAGTTCGCCGTACGTCCACACCTCGCCGTCCGGTGTGCGCAGGGCCGGGCGGTCGGGACCGAAGGCGGCGGTGGGTACGTCGATGAGCTCGGTGCCGGCGTTGAGGCGCTCGGGGTACTGGAGGTCGTCGGTGGTGAACTCCAGGACCGGCCACTGGGCGCGCGGCGGGAGGTGGTCGCGGGCGAACGTGTCCGGATAGGCGGAGGGCGAGAGAGCCATCGGGTCCAACTGGTCCATCGGGAGGTTCCTTTCCGCAGGCCGGGGGCGGGCCGTGCAGGGATCAGGAGCTGCGTGGAGATCAAGAGCTGCGGATCAGGCCTTCCTGGGCGACGGTGGCCAGGTGGGTACCGGAGGCGGTGAAGAAGCGGCCGACGGCGAGTCCGCGACCGGAGTCGGCGGCGACGGCTTCCTGGGCGTAGAGGAGCCATTCGTCCAAGGGGCCCGGCCGGTGGAACCACATCGAGTGGTCGAGGCTGGCGGTGACGACTCCCGGCTGCGCCCAGGACAGGTCGAGCATGCGCAGGACGGGTTCGAGGATCGTGTAGTCGCAGACGTAGGCGAGCGCGGCGAGGTCGCGCTGCTCGTCGGTGAGGCCGTCGACGGGGCGCAGCGCGTCGAACGGCTTTACCCACACGGCCTGTTGGGGAACGCGCTCGCCCTCGACGGTGAGATAGACGGGTCCGGGCACGTGCCGCATGTCGAAGCTGCGGCCGCCGCTCCAGTACTCCTCGGAGGTGGCGGTCATCGTGCCCCGGGGCGCGGTGGTGTCGCGCAAGTACGTTGCGGAGCTGGGCAGTTCGGTGGGATCCGGGACGCCCGTCAGGGGCTCGGCGGCGAAGGTCGCGCCCGGCTCGCCCGCGGCGAAGTTGGCGAGGCAGGTGTAGACGGGCTTGCCGTTCTGGAAGCCACGGACCTGCCGGGTCGCGTAGCCGCGGCCGTCGCGCAGCAGCTCCACCTCGTAGCGGACCTCGGCGCCGATGTCGACCGGCCGCAGGAAGTAGGAGTGCATCGAGTGCAGCGTCTTGCCCTCGACCGAGCGCATCGCGGCGGCGGCGGCCTGGGCCACCATGTCGCCGCCGTACGCCTTCGGCCAGGGGCAGGGCTGGGTGGTCGCGGTGAAGGCGAGGTCGAAGTGCTCGGGATCGACGGGGGTCAGGGCGATCGCGTCGGTGAAGGTCGCCGAGGTCGGGACGGACCGGACGTCGGTGCGGGTGCTCCGGGAGTCGGCGCCCGTGCTCTGGAAGTCGTTCACGGCCGGTCCAGCCAGTCGCGCAGGTCGGCGTCCGCCACCTGTTCCAGGTTGACCACGATGTTCTCAGGGGTGCGGGTCGTCATCCAGGTCAGCGGGTTGTTCCGGTCGAGATTGCACTCGACATGCGGCATGAACGGCGGGACGAAGACCCAGTCGCCCTCCGTCAGGTCGAGGTAGTCCTCGAAGCGTTCGCCGAAATAGATCCGGGCCCGGCCGGACAGGACATAGCCACCGGTCTCCGCCTCGCCGTGGTGATGCGGCACCGAGCGATATCCCGACTCGTTGCTCACCTTCCCGAACCACAACTTCGTGGCCGGCGTGTGCTGCACGGAAACGCCGGAGATCCGGGTCGCGCCGGAGGACTGTCCGGTGTCGCCGACCTCCAGGCCCGCGCGGGTCACGACCGGTACGACCAGACCGGACTCGTTCGCGTACAAGGAGTTGTCGCCCTCTAGGACGTACTTGGAGAAATCGGGTTCCATGATCAGCTCCTGGAGTCGGTGAGACGGAGACGGTTGCGCAGGGTGCCGATGCCCGGGATCTCGGTCTCGACGAGATCGCCGTCGGCGAGGTGGACCGGCGGGGTCATGCCCGAGCCCACGCCACCGGGGGTGCCGGTGAGCACGAGGTCGCCGGGACGCAGCACCGTGAAGGTGGAGACGTAGGCGAGCAGGTCGGCCGCGTCGAACACCAGCGTGCGCGTGTTGCCGCGCTGCCGCTCGACGCCGTTGACCCGGCAGATCACCTCGACGCCCGCGACCGGGTCCAGCTCGTCGGGGGTGACGACCACCGGGCCCAGCGGGGTGGTGCGGTCCCAGGCCTTGCCCTGGAACCACTGGAGCGTGCGCTTCTGCCAGTCCCGCACGCTGATGTCGTTCGCGACCGTGTACCCGGCGATCGCCCGTCCGGCCGTGTCCCGGTCCGCGCCCCTCAGCTCGGCCCCGACCACCACGGCGAGTTCCGCCTCCCAGTCGACGTCGAGACCGTGCGGGAGGGACAGGTCGTCCTCGGGGCCGGTCAGCGTGTCGGCGAACTTGGCGAACAACGTGGGGTGTTTGGGCAATTCGCGGCCCATCTCGGTGATGTGGTCGGCGTAGTTGAGGCCGCAGCAGACGACCTTGCGCGGCGACGGCAGCGGCAACACCGGGGTGGCGCCGAGGAGTTCGGCCCCGGCGAGGTCCGCGACGCGGTCGGGCGCGGTGATCGCCAGCAGCGTCGAGAGGTCCTCGGCCGGCAGCGCCCGCCAGCGGTCGCCGTCCAGGACGGCGGCCGTGGTGCGGCCTTCGTGGGCCACGGTGGCGAGCTTCATGGGCGGTACTCCCTCGGGTGCTCGGGTGCTCGGGGTGACGGCGGTCGGAGGGGCCGAGCCGCGTCGGCGATATAGCGAGATTTTCACGACCGTCGAAAACAGTCAATAGATGGGTTAGGCTGCCTGCATCAGCCCGTCCGAGGAGGAACCCGCAATGACGACTCCGATCCCGGTGAACCCGCCCTCGCTCCCCGCGCCGAGCGGCTACTCGCACGGCACCCTGAGCGGCAACACGCTCCACCTGGGCGGACAGACGGCCCTGGACGCGGACATGCGGATCGTCCCCGGGGGCATCGTCGAGCAGTTCCGGCAGGCGTTCGGCAACGTGCTCACGACGCTGCGGGCCGCCGGCGGCATCCCCGAGGACCTGGTCAGCCTGACGATCTACCTGACCGACATCCCCGACTACCAGGCCCACGGCAAGGAGATCGGGAAGGTCTGGCGCGAGCTCGCGGGCCCTGTCTACCCGGCGATGGCCGGCATCGGCACCACCGCGCTCTGGCAGCCGGAGGCGATGATCGAGATCCTCGGCGTCGCGGTCGTCCCGGACGAGCGACTCGTCCGGCCGGCGGAGGGGAAGGCCGCCGGGGTGTGACGGGTACCCGCCGGCAGGTGAGCGCCCGCCTCGATCTCGCATGAGCCCGCGTCGCATGCCGACGGGGGCTTCTTGCTACCGGAACGGAGTGAGCATTTCGCGCTCCCCGTTGCAGGGGTTCCGCTTCCGGTCGGCGCGCGGCCATTCTGACATCCCTGCCGAGTGGCGCGGCTTTCAAACATTCAATTCAGTTCGACTGCCGAAATAGACAGATCTCTTTGCCTGTTGCGCCGCTCCGATAGCCGATTCGCCTTCCTGTAGGGGAAGTTGTGTGACGGTGTGCAGTCGTTTTTCCCATATGGGAGTTTCGCGGGATTCCTTTTCGAGGTGACGTCCGGGTGCGGCTCCGGGAAATATCAAGTGTTGACATGCCCTGAGCGTGTGATCGATGATTACGACCGCGTCACGGAGTTCCGGAAGGGAATCCGAGGGAACAGGAAAATGACGTGACGAAGTAATTGGCCAGCGATTTCGTGCATCGAATTGTCGAATCTCCGGGGCCGCTTTCGGCGGCTCTGCGCGTCCCGGCCGCCGGCCCCGCGCCCGCCACCTCTCCTGCCACCCTCACGGCACCCGCTCGACGGCGAGGGCAGCCTCCTCGCGCTGTCCGCCCGACGGCGAGCGTGCCCTTTCCGGACCGTCGGCAGCCCGGTGATCCCGGTTTGTCGCGCCCCGATGTCACCCAGCCCCACACCGATGGGAAGGCCAGGTACCGCCGGTGCACCACACCCCCCACCCTGTCCCCGCTCCCCGCGCGTCCACCGAAACGCCCCCGCACGGCCCGGAGGGGACGCGCGTCCGGCCCGCCTCCTTCGCGCAGCAGCGGCTGTGGTTCCTGTCCCAGCTGCCTGGCGCGAACGCCGCGTACAACGAGACGATCGCCTTCACGTTGACGGGCCCGCTCGATGCCGACCTGGTGTCCCGCGCCCTCGACACGCTGACGGACCGTCATGAGGCGCTGCGGACACGGCTGGTGGCCACGCAAGGGGACGTGCGCCAGCACATCGACCCACCGGGCGCAGGATTCACCCTGACCCGTGAAGACCTCACCGCCGTCGAAGACTTGGACGCGCGGGTGGCCGCCCGCCAACTGGACGAGGCGCAACGGCCGTTCGACCTCGAGGCGGGACCGCTCGGCCGAGGCCGCCTCCTCGCCACGGGACCCGAACGTCACGTACTGCTCCTGACGTTCCATCACAGCATCTACGACGGCGTCTCGATGAACGTCATGATGGACGAACTCGGGCAGCTCTACGAGGCGTTCGGCGCGGGCGCCTCGAACCCGCTGCGGCCGCTCGCGGTGCAGTTCGCGGACCATGCGTGCGCCCAGCGGGAAGCCGACCTCGGTGTTCAGGAGGACTACTGGCGGCGGGCGTTGCACGACGCCCCGCCCGTCCTGGAACTGCCCACCGACCGCCCGCGGCCGGCAGAACAGCAATACGCGGGCGGGCGGGCCGAGTTCACCCTCGACGCGGAGGTCACCGCCGGACTCCGTGGCCTGGCGAGACGGCACGGCGCCACGCCCTACGTGGCCCTGCTGACCGGCTGGGCGATCCTGCTCTCGCGGCTCTCCGGGCAGGAAGACATCGTTGTCGGGAGCCCGTTCGCGGGTCGGCGCGGTCCGGGAGCGGCCGGTCTCATCGGCTTCCTCGTCAACTCCCTCCCGCTGCGCATCGATCTCTCCGGATCCCTCACCGCAGCCGAGGCCCTGACCCGCACCCGCGCCGTCGTACGCGAGGCCCTCGCCCACCAGGACCTGCCCTTCGAACGCATCGTGGAACTGGTCAACCCGCCGCGCAGCGCCTCCCGCACACCCCTGTTCCAGACCATGCTGGCCTGGCAGCCCGACCGTCGGGGCCTGCTGCACCTGCCCGGAGTCGAGGCCGAGCCGCTGCCGATCGCCCACGCCCCGGCCAAGTTCGACCTCGCCCTGTCGGCGACCGAGTCCGACGGCTGTATCACCGGACACCTGGACTACGCGACCGCACTCATCGACCCCGACACCGCCCGCCGCTGGACCGGCCATCTCCGGCAACTGCTCACGGACATGGTCCGCCACCCCGAACGGGAAGTCAGAGCCCTGGAGTTGATGGATCCTCAGGAACGCCGACGGGTGCTTCTTGACGGCGACGCCGCGCGGACCGGCGACGCCGGGTGGCCTGGCACCGGCGTCGGGGCCGGCGCCACCGCGCGGCCGGACGCCGGCGCCCGCAACGACCCGGGCGTGCGGTCCGAGAGCGGCGCCCGGTCCGACATGGCCGCCCGGTCCGGCACGGTCGCCGGGGTTGGCGCCGGCGCCCGGTCCGGGTCCGTCGCCCGGTCCGACACCGCCGCGGGGTCCGAGATCATCGCCCTGGCCGGGACCGTCGCCCAACCCGGGA
>NZ_BARG01000116.1 GCF_000376565.1 Streptomyces hokutonensis
CGGTGACTGGCCAGAAACCTCGAGTGAGCATCCGGCGCGCGCAGGGAAGGAAACGCTCATGACCACCCCCACCTCGCGCACCGCATCCCACCTCGCGGCCACCCTCCTCACCGCCACAGTCGCCCTCTACATCGCCCTCGTAGCGTTCGGGAACATCACGGACTTCGGGACCAATCAGCAGTTCGTGCGGCATGTGTTGGCCATGGACACGACGTTCAAGGACGACGATGTGATGTGGCGGGCGGTGACGAGCGAGGGGCTGCAGGACGCGGCGTACGTCGTGATCATTGTGTGGGAGACCGTTGCCGCGCTGGTGCTCGGCTACGGGACGTGGCTGTGGGTGCGGCGGGACGGCGAGCGGGCGCGGCTGTTCTCGACGTACGGGCTGGTGATGGTGATGGTGTTGTTCGGGGCGGGGTTCATCGCGGTCGGCGGTGAGTGGTTCGCGATGTGGCAGTCGAAGGACTGGAACGGGCTGGAGGCGGCCACGCGGGTGTTCCTGCTGAGCGGGGTCGTGCTGGTCGTCGTGCAGTTGACGGCGGACCGGTCCGCTACTTGACCACGATCACCTTGGTGCTGGTCGTGCCGAACGCCCACAGTGCCGCGCCGTCCGCCTTGCCCATGCGTACGCCGCCCGTTTCCTTGCCCGCGGCCGGTGGCGGGGACGAGCCGTCGACGGCGTTGGAGAAGGCGATGTTGAGGCCGGACTTGGTGGCGAAGTAGACGATGTTCTCGATCTGGACGCCGTCGGAGCCGGTCGTGGCGTCCTTGCGGACCGAGACCGTGTAGGTGCCGGGGTCGGGGCTCACCGTGCCGGGCCAGACCGCGAACGTACGGCCGGCCTTGTCGCTCGCGTCGACGAGCCAGACCCGTTTCTGACCGACGGAGTAGACGATGCGCCGCCCGGTGCCGGAGGAGGCGGGCACCGCGGCGGCCGTGACGTGCGGCTTGGGGGACTTGGACGCGTGCGCGGTCGCCGAGGCGCTGGGGCGGGCGGCGGACGCCTTCGGGTGCGGCCCCTTGTCGGCCTGCACGGCCAGGACCGTGACCGCGGCGATCGCTCCCACCGTCAGACCGGTCACCCAGACCTTCGAGGCAGGCACGGGCACGCATCTCCTCAGCTACTCACAGCCCCCACATCCCGATCGAACAGGGGTCGGATCATCGTACCGGCCCCTGTCCGACCGCCCGGACCCTCAGTCCAGCACCGGCAGCAGTTCCGGCAGGTGCCCGTCCGAGGCGGACGCGGCCCGCTGCCGTTCCTTGGGCACCTCCCCGTACAGCGTGGTGCGCGGCCGCGCCGGCCGGCCCGCGAGTTCCGCCACGGCGACCAGGTCACGCACCGACTTGTAGGAGCCGTACGACGAACCCGCCATGCGCGAGATCGTCTCCTCCATCAGCGTGCCGCCGAGGTCGTTCGCGCCGGAGCGCAGCATCTCCGCCGCACCCTCCGAGCCCAGCTTCACCCAGCTCGTCTGGATGTTGGGGATCCAGGGGTGGAGGAGGAGACGAGCCATCGCCACCACCGCTCTGTTGTCCCGCATCGTCGGGCCCGGGCGCGCGATGCCCGCCAGGTACACCGGCGCGTTGGTGTGGATGAACGGGAGCGTCACGAACTCCGTGAAGCCGCCCGTGCGTTGCTGGATTCCGGCGAGGGTCCGCAGGTGGCCGAGCCAGTGCCGGGGCTGGTCCACATGGCCGTACATCATCGTCGACGACGAACGGATGCCCAACTCGTGTGCCGTGGTGACGACTTCGATCCAGGTCGCCGTCGGCAGCTTGCCCTTCGTGAGGACCCAGCGGACCTCGTCGTCGAGGATCTCCGCCGCCGTACCGGGGATGGTGTCGAGGCCCGCCTCCTTCGCCGCCGTCAGCCACTCGCGGATCGAAAGGCCGGTGCGCGTCGCGCCGTTCACCACCTCCATGGGGGAGAACGCGTGGACGTGCATCCCGGGAACCCGCTCCTTCACCGCCTTCGCGATGTCGAAGTACGCCGTGCCGGGCAGGTCGGGGTGGATACCGCCCTGCATGCAGACCTCAACGGCCCCTACTTCCCAGGCCTGTTGGGCGCGGTCCGCCACCTGGTCCAGCGACAGGGTGTACGCGTCCGCGTCCGTGCGGCGCTGTGCGAAGGCGCAGAAGCGGCAGCCCGTGTAGCAGACGTTCGTGAAGTTGATGTTCCGCGTGACGATGTACGTCACCTCGTCGCCGACCACCGACTTCCGCACGTCGTCCGCGATCCGGGTCAGCGCGTCCAGCGCCGGGCCGTCCGCGTGCAGCAGGGCGAGGGCCTCCGCGTCGGTGAGCTTCGTGGGGTCGTCGGCCGCCGTCGCCAGTGCCTGCCGTACGTCCGTGTCGATGCGCTCGGGCACCATGCCGGGTGCCGCCGCCTCGCGCAGGGCGGCCCAGTCGCCGTAGACCTCGTCGAAGTCGTCACGGCGGTCGGTCGTACGGCCCTCCGTGTCGATGGACGCGTGCAGATCCGTACGGCCGGAGGACACGAACGCCTCCTCGGGCTCCTGCCAGGCGTGGCCCTCCACGACCGCGTCCTCACGGGCCAGGCCCGTCTCCGGGTCCGCCAAGGCCCGTACGTGCGGCAACAGGCGTGGGTCCAGCCAGGGTTCGCCGCGGCCCACGAACTCGGGGTAGACGCAGAGGCGTTCGCGGAGTTCGAAGCCCGCCTCGGCCGACTGCTCGCGCAGCAACTCGATCTGGGGCCAGGGGCGTTCGGGGTTCACGTGGTCGATGGTGAGCGGGGACACCCCGCCCCAGTCGTCGATGCCCGCGCCGATCAGGCGCTTGTACTCGGAGTCCACGAGGTTCGGGGGAGCCTGGAGGCAGGCCGACGGGCCCATGATGTGGCGCGCCACCGCGACGGTCGCCACCAGCTCGTCCAGCTCCGCGTCCGGCATGCCGCGCATCGCCGTGTCCGGTTTGGCGCGGAAGTTCTGGATGATGAGTTCCTGGATGCCGTGGTAGGACCGGGAGATCTTCCGCAGCGCGAACAGGGACTCCGCGCGCTCCTCGTACGTCTCGCCGATGCCGATCAGGATGCCGGACGTGAAGGGGACGGAGGAGCGGCCCGCGTCCTCCAACACCCGCAGGCGTACGGCGGGTTCCTTGTCCGGGGAGCCGTAGTGCGGGGCGCCGGGCTCGGACCACAGGCGGGTCGCGGTCGTCTCCAGCATCATGCCCATGGAGGGCGCCACCGGCTTCAGCCGCTGGAAGTCGGTCCAGCTCATGACGCCCGGGTTGAGGTGGGGCAGCAGGCCCGTCTCCTCCAGGATGCGGATGGAGATGGCGCGGACGTAGGCGATCGTGTCGTCGTAGCCGTGCGCGTCGAGCCATTCGCGCGCCTCCGGCCAGCGGTCCTCGGGCTTGTCGCCGAGGGTGATGAGGGCTTCCTTGCAGCCGAGGGCCGCGCCCTTGCGGGCGATGTCGAGGACCTCGTCCGGGGACATGAACATGCCGTGGCCGGCGCGGCGGAGCTTGCCGGGGACGGTGACGAAGGTGCAGTAGTGGCACTTGTCGCGGCACAGGCGGGTGAGGGGGATGAAGACGCTCTTCGAGTACGTGATCACGCCGGGGCGGCCGGCGGTCTCGAGGCCCGCGTCGCGCACCCGGGCGGCGGACGCGGTGAGGTCGTCGAGGGCCTCGCCGCGGGCCTGGAGCAGCACGGCCGCTTCCGTGACGTCGAGGGCGACGCCGTCACGGGCGCGTTTGAGGGCGCGACGCATGGAGTTCTCGGTCGGGCCGGTTCCGGAGCTCGCGGGTGTCGTCATCCTTCGAGCATACGATCGGTCTGATCAGGCCAAAGAGGGGCGCCCGATTCGTTCCGGCCGGGCAGGTCGTTACACGGTGTCACTGGCAGTGGGAGCACTCCGCCGTCCCCCGTTCCGGCTCCGGTTTCCCGACACCCGCCGATTCCCTTTCCTTGCCCGGGAGTTCACAGCCGACTATCAGAGTCGTACAGGTCACCTCTGCACCATCCCCGTCACTGACGACACCCCGGGAGCAGCAGCATGTGCGACGACGATCACGGAAACGGTCTCAACCGGCGCGCGCTGTTCGTGACGGGCGCCACCGCCGCGCTTACGTTGGGAAGCGTGAGCTTCGCGAGCGGCGCCGGGGCCGCGGCAGACGGCGACCAGGAGAGCCGAACGGTACGGGGCACCCTCCCGACCGGTTCGCCCGACTTCGTGTACGTCCCCGTCGAGGTCCCGGCGGGGGTCCGCGAGCTGAAGGTGGCGTACACCTACGACAGACCGTCCGTCCCGGCCGGCACCCAGGGCAACGCCCTCGACATCGGCGTCTTCGACCAGCACGGCACCGGTCTCGGCGGCCGGGGCTTCCGGGGCTGGTCGGGCGGGGCGCGCACGGAGTTCTTCGTCCGCGCCGACGACGCGACGCCCGGCTACATCCCCGGCCCGGTGCACGCGGGCACCTGGCACATCGCGCTGGGCCCCTACACGGTGTCCCCGCAGGGGCTGTCGTACGAGCTCACGATCACGCTCACCTACGGCGAACCGGGCGCCGCCCCGCGGCCGGTGTACCCGCCGGAGCGGGCGAAGGGGCGGGGCCGGGCCTGGTACCGGGGCGACTGCCATCTGCACTCCTGGTACTCGGACGGGCGCCGCACGCCCGCCGAGATCGCGGCGCTGGCGCGGGCGGCGGGCCTGGACTTCATCAACACGTCGGAGCACAACACGCACTCCTCGCACCCCCATTGGGCCTCGGAGGCGGGCGACGACCTGCTGATCATGCTCGGCGAGGAGGTCACGACCCGCAACGGTCACGTGGTCGCCCTCGGCACCGAGCCCGGCACGTTCGTCGACTGGCGCTACCGGGCCCGCGACAACCGCTTCGGCCGGTTCGCCCGCGAGATCCGCCGCGCCGGAGGGCTCGTGGTCCCGGCCCACCCGCACGCCACGTGCATCGGCTGCGCCTGGAAGTTCGGCTTCGGCGAGGCGGACGCGGTCGAGGTGTGGAACGGCCCCTACACGCCCGACGACGAGGTCGCCCTGGCCTCCTGGGACGCGACGCTCGTCGCCTCCGTCCGGGAGAACCGCGAGTGGCTCCCGGCGATGGGCAACAGCGACGCCCACCGCGACCCCGACGCGGTCGGCCTGCCCCAAACCGTCGTCCTGGCCGACGACTTGACGCGGGAGGCGATCCAGGACGGCATCCGCGCGGGGCGTTCCTATGTCGCCGAGTCGAAGAACGTCTCGCTCTCCTTCACCGCGACAGGGACGAAGGGCGAACACGCCGGAATCGGCGAGCGGTTGACGGTGCCCGCCGAAACCCCGGTGACGGTACGGCTGGAGGTCACCGGCGCCCCACGCTGCACCGCCCGCCTCGTGACCGACCAGGGCGTACTCCTCACCGGCGATCCCCTGCCGGTCACGGGCACGGGCACCCTGGAATGGCGGACGACTCCGGCCTACGCGGCTTACGTACGGGCCGAGTTGAGGCACGAGACGGCGGCGGGGCCGCTGCCGGGGGCGCTGGCGGCGTTCACGAATCCGATCTTCCTGGGCGGCGACGCCGATCGGTGAATCAGCCCGTTCCGTCGGTCAGGTCGACGACGACGGCCGCGTGATCCGTCGGCCACACCCCGTCGACCGGCCCGTCCCCCGCCCGCCGTACGCCCCGTACATGCCCGGGCCCGCCCTTCCCCGTCGGCACCACGAAGACGTAGTCGATGCGGACGCCGGGTCCGAACGTGCCCGCCACGTAAGGGTTCGCGAGGTCCCAGGTGGCGGAGGGAGCGCCCGGCTCGGCGAAGTCCCAGGCGTCGACGAGGACTTGGCCGGGTACGGGCGGTGCCGTCCTGTAGCCGCCGAAGAGGCGGATCTCGTCGGAGTCCGGCCAGGCGTTGAAGTCGCCGGTGACGACGGGCGGGAAGGGGCCGTCGCCGGTGTGTGCGGCGACGAACTCGGCGAGTGCGGTGACCTGTCGGCACCGTACGGCCGAGGCGTCGGTGGCGGAGGAGAGGTGGGCGGTGAAGAAGGGCACGCGGTGGCCCGGCGCGTCGAGCGCCGCGTACAGCGCGAGCCGGCCGCCGTCCCCGTCGCCCGGCGGCAGCGGCAGTACGGCCCGCTCGGCGATCGGCCAGCGGCTGAGGATCGCGTTGCCGATGCCGACGGTGGGGTCGCCGAGCCGGCGCTGCCAGAACCCGGGGTCGTGAGAGGCTCCCCAGGTCCAGTGCATACCGAGCTCATCGGCGAGCCACGCGGCGAGATTCGTCCCCTCGGCGTCCCACACCTCCTGCAACCCGACGACATCGGGCCGCAGTTCACGCAACACGGCGAGAATCGCCTTCTGCCGGGCCTCCCAGGGCCCGTACCGCCACCACAGATTCCATGTCACCACGCGCACGGCACCATTGAAGGACACGTCCCGGCCGATCACCAGGAGATCCGAGAACCGATGCCCCCGACCACCCCCGAGTCCAAGTACCGCACCGTCAGCCGAATCCAGCGCGTCCTGAACTCGGTCACCCGCCGTCTCCCCACCCAGACCGTCCTGGAGACCACCGGCCGCGTCTCCGGGCAGCCGCGCCGCACCCCGCTCGGCGGACGCCGTGTCGGCGACACCTTCTGGCTGGTGTCGGAGTTCGGCGAACTCTCCCACTACGTCCGCAACATCAAGGCGAACCCGGAGGTCCGGGTGAGGATCATGGGCCGCTGGCACACCGGCACGGCCCACCTCCTCCCCGACGACGACCCCCGCGCCCGCCTGCGCACCCTGCCCCGCTTCAACAGCGCGGCGGTGAAGGCGATGGGGTCGAGCCTGCTGACGGTGCGGGTGGATCTGCGGGACTGAGAGTCCGACCCCTCACCCCTGCCAGACGATCGCCTGCACCTCGCTGTACGCGTGCAGCGCGTACGACCCGACGTCCCGGCCGACCCCGCTCTTCTTGAAGCCGCCGAACGGGGCCTCCATGTTGCGGCCGACCGTGTTGACGCCCACGCCACCGGCCCGCAGCAGGCGTGCCACGCGGAAGGCGCGGGCGACGTCGCCGGACCAGACGTAGTCGATGAGGCCGTAGTCGCTGTCGTTGGCGAGGGCGATCCCTTCCTCCTCGTCGTCGAAGGGGACGACCACGACGACCGGGCCGAAGATCTCCTCGCGGACGACGCGCATCTCGGCGGTGCAGTCGGCCAGCACGGTCGGGGCCACCAGGAACCCCGGCCCGTCCGAGGGCCGTTCGCCGCCCGTGACGACCACCGCGCCTTCCTTGCGGCCGAGTTCGACGTACGACTCGACGCGCTCCCGGTGCGCAGCCGAGATCACCGGCCCGACCACCGTGTCCGGCGAGCGCGGGTCCCCGACCTTCAACCGGCCCGCGTAGGCGGCCAGTTGCTCGACAATCCTGTCGTACACGCCCCGTTGGGCCAGCACCCGCGTCGGCGCCGTGCAGATCTGCCCGCTGTAGAAGGAGAAGGTCGTACCGATACCGGAGACGGCGGACGCGAGGTCGGCGTCGTCGAAGACGACAGCCGCCCCTTTCCCGCCCAACTCCATCAACTGCCGCTTCATCCCCCGCCCGCAGACCTCGGCGATCCGCTGCCCGACCGCCGTGGACCCGGTGAAGCTGACCATGTCGACGTCCGGCGACTCCACGGCCGCCTCCCCGACCTCCACCGCACGCCCGTTGACCACGTTCACGACCCCGCGCGGCACCCCGGCCGCCTCCAGGGCCTCGGCCATCCGGTAGACGGACAGCGGATCCTGCGGGGCCGGTTTCACGACGACCGTGTTGCCCATGGCGAGGGCGGGCGCGATCTTCCCGGCGGGATTGGCCCAGGGGTTGTTGTACGACGTGATGCAGGTGACGACCCCGACCGGCTGCCGTACGGCGAGCGCCCCCATGACGGCCGCCCGCCCGAACGGCCCGGCCTCGTTGACCTGCGGCGCGATCGCCCACTCGGCCGGCTCCACGGTCGCGTACCGCCGGAACCGGGCGGCGGCCACGCCCACCTGCATGCCCCGCGCGGTCCCGGTCGTCGCGCCGGTCTCCGCCTGGGCGAGTTCGGCGTACGGCACCAGCGCGCCACGGACGAGGTCCGCCGCCCGCCCGAGGATCGCCGCGCGTTCCTCGGGCGGCGTACGCGACCACGGCCCGAAGGCCTCCCGGGCAGCCGCCGCGGCGGCGAACACCTGCTCCCGCGAGGCCTCCGGCGCCCACCCCACGGTCTCCTCGGTCGCGGGATCGACGACGGCGTAGTGCCCACCGTCCGGCTCGACCCACTCCCCGCCGACGAACAACCGCTGCCCATCGGCGACTTGAGTACTCACCGGGTGCTCACCGTCCTGGTGTCCCGCCCCGACCGCAGCACCCGCCCCGGCACGGACCCGCTCACCACATCTCCCCGGATCGCCTCGACTCCGTTGACCCACACGGCCGTCACCCCGATCGCCTTGGAGTCCAGCCGCGGACTGTCACCCGGCAGGTCGTGCAGCAGGGTGGCCTTGCCGGCGTCGATCCGTTCCGGGTCGAAGAGCACCAGGTCCGCATGCCAGCCCTCCCGCACCTGCCCGCGCTCCCGCAGCCCGAACAGCCGCGCCGGGTCGTCGGTCAGCATCTTCACGGCCTGTTCCAGCCCGACCAGCTTCCGCCCGCGCAGACAGTCCCCGATGAACCGGGTCGTGTACGGCGCCCCGCACATCCGGTCCAGATGCGCCCCCGCGTCGGACCCGCCGAGCAGCACGTCCTCGTGCTGCCAGGTCTCGGCACGCAGCGCCCAGGAGGCCGGGTCGTTGTCGGAAGGCATGGGCCACAGGACCGTACGGAGTTGGTCGGCCGCACAGATCTCGACCAGACACTCGAAGGGCTCCTGCCCCCGTTCCTCGGCGATGTCCTTGACCACCCGCCCGGTCAGCCCCTCATTGGCCTCGCTGTACGTGTCCCCGATCACATACCGCCCGAAGTTCGCAAGCCGCCGGAAGACCCCGGCCTCCTTGCTGTTGGCGCTCCGCAGCATCTCGGCCCGTACGCCGGGCTCGCGCAGCTTGGCGATCCGCTCGGGCACGGGGAGGCCCAGGATCGGCCCCCACCCGGGAATCAGGTTCAGCGCGCAGAAGGTACCGAGGGACATGTTCATGGGCGTGAGGATCGGCATGGTCAGCGCGACGACCCGCCCGCCGGCCTTCCGCGCCCGCTCACTGGCGAACAGCTGCCGGGGCACGCGCTCAGGTACGGCGGCGTCCACGGTGAGCACGTTCCAGTTCAGGGGCCGCCCGGCCACCGCGCTCATTTCGACGAACAGATCGATCTCCGCGTCACTGAACTGATCCAGACACCCGGCGACGATCGCCTCGATCTGCGTCCCCTCGTGCTCCCCGACGGCCCGTGAGAGAGCCAGCAGTTCCTCCGGCCGGGCATGCCGGGAGGCGACCGGCTGCCCGTCGCCGTCCGAGTGGGTGGAGGACTGCGTGGTGGAGAACCCCCAGGCACCGGCGTCCATGGCCTCGTGCAACAGCCCCACGATCTCGGCGAGTTGCTCCTCAGTGGGCTGCCCACCGACGGCATCCGCCCCCATCACATACCGCCGCAGCGCACAATGCCCCACCATGAACCCGGCGTTGACCGCGATCCGCCCCTCCAGCGCGTCCAGATACTCCCCGAACCCACGCCAACTCCAGGGCGCCCCCTCCTCCAGCGCGACCAGCGACATCCCCTCGACCTTGGACATCATCCGCCGCGTGTAGTCGGCGTCCTGCGGCTTCAGGGGCGCGAGGGTGAACCCACAGTTCCCGGCGGCGACGGTCGTCACCCCGTGATTGAGGGAGGGCGTGGCGTACGGGTCCCAGAACAGCTGGGCGTCGTAATGGGTGTGGGGGTCGACGAACCCGGGCGCGAGGACGAGACCGGCGGCATCTTCGGTGGTGCGGGATTCCTCGGTGACAGCACCGATGACGGCGATCCGACCGTCGCGGATACCGACGTCGGCGACGAATGCGGGCGAGCCGGTCCCGTCGACAACGGTGGCACCTTTGATGACGTGATCAAGCACGAGGCTCAGCTCCTCAAACTCCGGCCAGGGGCACTCACCTAGGGGCGCGGGGCTGTGTCGATTTGCGGCTACCGCCGCGTGAGCGCGACCAGCCCCCACGCACCCGCACCCCGCAACGAAAGATCAGGCGGCTTGACGGAACCGCGTGGTCCGGTGAACAGGATCCGTGTCGATCTTCGGAATCACGTGCTCCCCGATCAACCGAATCGTCTGCAACGTCTCCTCCTTCGGCACCCCCACCGGCAACCCGAAGCTCAACTGATCCGCCCCGGCCTGCTCCCACCGCTTGCACTGCGTGAGCACCTCGTCCGGATCCCCACAGATCAACAGCTCTTCCTCCACGAGGAGTTCGACGAACTCCGGCGTGTACTCGGGCAGAGTCTCCGGCCACACCGGGAACCCCTCAGGCCGAGGAAACGTGTCGTGGTACCGGAAGACCAGCGAGGGCAGATAGTGCAGCCCCCCACTCGTCGCGATCCGGATCGCCTCGTCGTGCGTGGGCGCACAGATCGCGGTCGTGGTCACCATCACGTTGTCGTTGACGAACGCGCCCACCGGCTCGGCGTTCACGATCGCCGTCTTGTACTGCTCCAGCACCCACTCCATGTCGGAGACCTTCTGGATGCTGAACCCGAGCACACCGAGCCCCTTGCGCGCGGCCATGGCGTACGAGGGCGGCGACCCGGCGGCGTACCACATCGCGGGGTGCGCCTTCCCGTACGGCTTCGGCAGGACCTTCCGCGGCGGCAGCTGCCAGTGCTTGCCCTGGAAGCCGACGTACTCGTCCTGGAGCCACATCTTGGGGAACTCGGCGATGGTCTCTTCCCAGATCTCCTTGGTGTAGTTCATGTCGGTGACGCCCGGTATGAACCCGAGGATCTCGTGCGAGCCCGCACCTCGCCCGCTGCCGAACTCGAAGCGGTTGCCGGAGAGATGGTCGAGCATGGCGACCTTCTCGGCGACCTTCACCGGGTGGTTGACCTGGGCGAGGGGGTTGAAGATCCCCGACCCCAGGTGGATGCGCTCCGTCGCGTGGGCGAGGTAGCCGAGGTAGACGTCGTTCGCCGAGAGGTGCGAGTACTCCTCCAGGAAGTGGTGCTCGGACGCCCAGGCGTACTTGAAACCGGACTTGTCCGCCTGGATGACGTACTCGGTCTCCTCCATCAGCGCCTTGTGCTCGGCCAGCGGGTCCGTCTCGGCCCGCTTGCCCACGTATCCCTGTACAAAGAGCCCGAATTCCAAGGAGGTTCACCGTCCCAAGTCCAGGTGGTCCCTATGAGTGCTACGACTTTCTGACGTAGCGTCAGATTCGTCAATAGATGACGCCCCGTCAGATGCAGTCGGGTGGACGGGGGGGACGTCAGATGACACTGACCCCCGCCAGCCACCCCCCGTCGATCACGAACGACTGCCCGGTGATGTACGACGAGTCGTCCGACGTCAGGAACAGCGCGAGGCGGGCGACCTCCGCCGGCTTCCCGATCCGCCCGAGCGGCACGAGCTTGCGGTACAGCTCGTCCAGGGCCCGGGACATCCCCTCCACGTCGGCGTCCGGGTCGAGTTGGGCCGGATTGGACATCGCGGTGTCGATGGCGCCGGGACACATCGCGTTGACCCGTATCCGCCGGTCGGCCAGCTCCAGGGCCGCCACCCGCGTGAGCCCGAGGATCGCGTGCTTGGTCGCCGCGTACGCCCCCACGGCCGCCATCCCCGTAACCGCCGTGTACGAGGCCGTGTTGACGATCGTGCCGCCGTCCTCCATCGCCGCCGCCACGGTCTTGATCCCGAGAAAGCACCCGACCTGATTGACCCGCACGACCTGCATGAACTCATCGAGCGGTGTGTCCACAAGGGAGTTGAACCGCAGGATCCCCGCGTTGTTGACCAGCCCGTCGATCCGCCCGTACGCCTCCTTCGCGGCGCCCACGGCGGCACTCCAGTCCGTCTCCTCGCCGACATCGAGATGGACATAGGACGCGCCCAATTCCTTGGCCAGCGCCTCCCCTTGCTCATCCAGCACATCCGCCACGACGACGCTCGCACCCTCCGCCGCGAACAGCCGCGCCTCCTGCTCCCCCTGCCCGCGCGCCGCTCCGGTGACGATGACGACACGCCCGTCCAGCTTGCCCATGCGGGCCTCCTCGGGATCGGTGGTTGCGGGCATCGTAGCGCCGTATCTGACGAAGCGTCAGATGCAGGGAGAGGCACCTTGCACGCGAGAGAGGCCTTGCACAAGCACACTTGAAGTGACCCTGGAGTAGGGACATTTGACCCTGGCCATACCTCTGCTTGACTCCAAGAATGCCGGGTATGGCAAAGCGGAGATTGCGCAACAGGAAAGTCAGGTACGTGGCGATCGGTGCCGCACTCGCCACCGGTGGAGCGATCGTCACCCTGCTGCCGTCGGCGAACGCGGCCGACGCGAAGACGCCGGACCAGATCATGACCATGTGTGAAAGGTCCGCCGTGGTGAATGGCGAGAAACGGTCGGTGGAGGATTTCGGCGGCGCCTTCGCCGACGGTTTCCAGGCCGACAACTGCGATTACGTCGAGACGAATTTCGAGACGTTCGACGGTCCCACCGAAAAGGCGTCGATCGACTTCCCGAACTGCGAGCCGAACGCCACCGATCCGGCCAAGGTCTCCATCACCTGGTCGTCGACGGCGGCCCAGGGACAGGGCAAGTACGTCTCCACCCAACAGGGCGCCGCGGGCGGCCTGTTCGGATTCCTCAGCGGGTCCTGGAGCAAACACAAGGGCACCCTCGACATGACCGTGAAGTCGGCGACGGCCGGTGACACGGAGGCGCGGGACGTACCGGTCGGCAAGGTGCTCCACATGGAGTTCACGCCGAAGCTGCAGCGCATGACCGGCGAATGGCGGGTGCGCATCGACGCCGATCCCGGCAGTTTCGCCGTGAACCCCTCCCCCGAACAGAACTTCGTGGCACCGGACGTCGTCGAGGGACCGGTCGTCCTGCCGGGCGCAGCGGGCGCCCCCGGTGTCGTGGACGGCACCTCCAAGGCGGTCCTGGAGGACTGCTGAGCCACCGGCCGACCCTCACGAACCCACAGCTCAACTCCCTTGAAACCCCCAGGAGATACCCATGTCCCGGACCGGCCGCAGCAGAAGCCACCGGAGCAAGAAGAAGCGCGTCACCCTGATGCTGGCCCCCGTGGCGGCGCTCGCGGTGATCGTCCCGCTGATGAACCAGGCGAACGCCGCCACCCCGTCCGAAGTGAGCGCCGACTGCTCCGCGGACTCCGACAAGCTGGCCGACTGCCGGTTCGTCGACGTCCAGTTCAAGGCGAACAGCCTCGGGCCGAACGAACGTGTCTCCCCGGTGAGCGACAACTGCGGTTCCACGAGCACCGCGTCGAAGACCTTCAACATCAGTACGTCCGTGACGCGCACCCTCCAGGTGGAGGAGGGCACCGTGACCGATGCCGGCACGAAACTCGGGAGCTCGCTCTTCGAAGTCGGCCTGGAATACAGCACGTCGACCATCAACATCACGCGTGACGACAAGACGACCACGCTGGCGTTCAGCCGCACGGACACCGTGCAGGCGGACAGCACCGCCTTCTTCATGTGGTCGGCCAAGCGCACCGATGTCAGCGGATTCCTGAAGGCCACGTACAAGGAGGCGCAGGACGGCCAGACGGTGTTCTTCGCGCCGAGCGAGGGCGCCGCGACCGTGCACGTCTTCTATCCGCAGATCCTGAACAACGGAACGCCCGACGGGCGCCTTTGGCTGCGAAACGTGAAATGCGGCACCGCCGCGGCCGACAGCGCACCGAATTCGACGAAGGCCCTCCAGGACGCACAACCCGGATTCGGCGAGGGCGGCGCCGATGTCACCGATGTGGAAATACCGCTGACGGAGGTCCCGGCACCCTGATCCGGCGGTCCCGGACGGTTCTCAGGTGCGAAGCACGGGCGTGGTTCCCAGCCAGCGCAGGACCGCGTCCGTGCCGCTCCTGGCGTCCAGCTTGGCGTAGATGTTGCTGAGGTTGTTGCGGACGGTCTTCTCGCTCAGCCGTAATCGCTGCCCGATCTGCCGGGCGCCCAGACCGGTCGACAGCAGCTCCATGATCTGCTGCTCGCGCGGCGAGAGCAGCGCGCGCAGCCGCTGCATCGCGTCGTCGGTGGCGGCCATCCGACCGGCCCCCTCCCGCAGGGCGTCGCAGGCGGACGGAGAGAGATAGGTGTGCCCGACGGTGGCCGCGACCACCGCCGAGGACATCATCGCGGGGCAGTGGTCGCCCTCGACCAGATAGCCCGCCCCGGCCCGGAACACCTCGACCACCGCTTCGGTGTCCCGGCGCGGACTGACCACGAGCACGGGGACACTCCGGGTGCGGAGGACCTCCAGCAGCCCGGGGAAGGACACGGCCGGATCCTCGCAGTGCAGCACGACGACGTCCGCGGTGGTCTCGGCCAGCCCGTCGTAGGGCGGGGAGACACGCAGCACCCCGCTCACGTACGGATCGTCCGGGGGCGGCCAGTCCTCGTGCGGCCAGGTGCAGCCGGCGGAGGCCAGGGCGACCACGAATCGCTGGGAGGATCGCACGTGAGGGGTCCTTCCGCCGGAGCCATGACGTCCGTACGTCCATACATACGCGGCTCGGCGTGACCATGTTCAAACGGCCCGTGATCATGTTGAAACAGTTTGTGATCAGAGCAGGGGCCCCACCTCGGCACCGAACTCGGCCATCTGGTCGGTGAGTTCGGCCCGGCCCCGGTTGCGGAACCGCACCTGGATCTGGTCCACGCCCATCTCCCCGTAGGCGCGCAGCGATTCGGCGAGCGCTTCGGGGGCTCCGGTGAGTGTGCGCCGCCCGACCTCCCACCCCGGGTCGCCGACGTACAGCGGCTCGGTGATGGCCCCGAACGTGAACGGCCCTTCCACGGCGGCCTCTTCGCGAAGTCGCCGTATCCGCTCGATCTGTGCGGGCAGCTTCTCGCGCGGGTCGCCCTGCGGCAGCCAGCCGTCGGCCCTGAGGGCGGCCCGGCGTACGGCGGCGGCCGAGGAGCCGCCGACCCAGATCGGCACGTGTTCCTGCTGGGGCCTGGGCCGCTGCCCCAGCCCCTCGAAGTCGTACAACTTGCCGTGGTGCTCCGGGAATTCGTCCGGGCCGAGAGCGGCGCGCAGGGCGTCGATCGACTCGTCGAGGACGGGCCCGCGCCGGTCGAAGTCGACGCCGAGCGCCTCGAACTCCTCCCGTACGTGCCCGGCGCCGACCCCGAGGAGCAGCCGGCCCCCGCTGAGGTGGTCGAGGGTGGCGTACTGCTTGGCGGTGATCAGCGGGTGGCGCAGCCCGACGACCGCGACGTGGCTGAGCAGTTGGACCCGCTCGGTCACGCCCGCCAGGAAGGAGAGGGTGGCGACGGGGTCGTACCAGATGGTGCTCATCGCGGCGGCGAGGCGGCGCGGTACGCCGACGTGGTCGCAGCCCGCGATGTAGGCGAAGCCGGACCGGTCGGCGGCGCGGGCGATCTCGACGAGGTCGGCGGGGCCCGCGTCGGCCTCCCAGGGTTCGGCGTAGATGGTGCTCTGGGACTGGACGGGCAGCTGGATGCCGTAGGCGAGGCCGCTCATGCGGGCCCGCCCCACAGGCCTTCCGGCGTCAGCCCCAGCAACTCGATCGCGTTGCCGCGGACGATCCGCTCGACCACGTCCGGCGCCAGGTGCCCCATCTGTGCCTCGCCGACCTCGCGGGACTTGGGCCAAGTGGAGTCGGAGTGGGGGTAGTCGGTCTCGTACAACACGTTCCCGACGCCTATGGAGTCGAGGTTCTTCAGGCCGAAGGCGTCGTCGAAGAAGCAGCCGTAGACGTGCTCGGTGAAGAGTTCGGACGGCGGGCGGTGGACCTTGTCGGCGACGCCGCCCCAGGCGCGGTTCTCCTCCCAGACCACGTCGGCGCGCTCGAGGATGTAGGGGATCCAGCCGATCTGGCCCTCGGCGTACATGACTTTGAGGTCGGGGAAGCGTTCGAACTTGCCGCTCATCAGCCAATCCACCATGGAATAGCAGCAGTTGGCGAAGGTGATGGTGGAGCCGACGGCCGGCGGGGCGTCGGCGGAGGTCGACGGCATACGGCTGCTGGAGCCGATGTGCATGGCGATGACCGTCCGCGTCTCGGCGCAGGCCGCCAGGAACGGGTCCCAGTCGTCGGTGTGGATGGAGGGCAGGCCGAGGTGCGGGGGTATCTCGGAGAAGGCGACGGCGCGGACGCCGCGGGCCGCGTTGCGGCGGACCTCGGCGGCGGCCAGCTCCGCGTCCCAGAGCGGGATCAGGGGGAGGGGTATCAGGCGGCCCCGGGCCTGCGGGCCGCACCACTCCTCCACCATCCAGTCGTTGTAGGCGCGCACGCAGAGCAGCCCGAGTTCGCGGTCGGCGGCCTCGGTGAACGTCTGGCCGCAGAAGCGCGGAAAGGTGGGGAAACACAGCGCGGACTGGACGTGGTTGACGTCCATGTCGGCGAGCCGGGACGGAACGTCGTACGAACCCGGCCGCATCTGCTCGTAAGTGATGACTTCGAGCTTGATCTCGTCCCTGCTGTAGCCGACGGCGGTGTCGAGGCGGGTGAGCGGGCGGTGCAGATCCTCGTACACCCACCAGTCGCCGATCGGCCCGTCGTCGCCCGGTTCGCCCATCACGGGCTTGAACCGGCCGCCGAGGAACGTCATTTCCTTCAGCGGCGCGCGCACCACGCGTGGGCCGGTGTCCAGGTACTTCTTGGGCAGCCGGTGCTGCCAGACGTCGGCGGGCTCCACGGTGTGGTCGTCGACGGAGATGATCAGAGGGAGGGTCGCCTGGTCGGAGTTCTGGGTGTCCATGGCGCCACGGTAGCGCCGATCTGACGACCCGTCAGCTAGCTGGATCCGGGTTCGGGGCGCTCGGTTCTGTGCGGAACTGTGCGTGAGCCGTGTGAGGGGCTTGTGATATCCCGCGTGCCGACCTGTGAGCGGTGTCTCCGAGTGCTGACGCGACCGCCTCCAACAAGGCAAACTGTCGTAGTTATCAGGCATGCCTAGGGGGAACGGCGATGGACGGTGGACCGCGAGTACCGGAGCAGCGGCGCCCCGACTCCGACTCGGAGGAGTCGACGGGCCTGCGCTTCAGCGTGCTCGGTCCGGTACGTGCCTGGCGGGGCCCCGATTCCCTCAACACCGGCTCGCCCCAGCAACGCGCCCTGCTGGCCGCGCTGTTGCTGCGCGAGGGCCGCACGGCGACCGCCGCCGAGCTGATCGACGCCCTGTGGGGCGAGGAACCGCCCTCGCAGGCGCTGGCCGCGGTGCGGACGTATGCGTCCCGGCTGCGCAAGGTGCTGGACGCCGGGGTGCTGGTCAGCGAGTCGGGCGGGTACGCCGTACGGGGCCTGCCCGAGGGCGCGTTGGACGTGGCGACGGCACAGGAACTGGCGACGGAGGCGGAGAAGGCGAAGTCGGCGGGCGACCTGTGCCACGCACGGGACGTGCTGGGCCGCGCGCTCGCGCTGTGGGACGGGGAGGCGCTGGCCGGCGTGCCCGGCCCCTACGCGGAGGCGCAGCGCGTCCGCTTGGAGGAGTGGCGGCTCCAACTCCTCGAATCCCGCCTCGACATGGACCTGGAGCAGGGCTGCCACGCGGAGGCCGTCAGCGAGTTGACGGCCCTCACGGCCGCGCATCCGCTGCGCGAACGCCTCCGTGAGCTGCTGATGCTCGCGCTGTACCGCTCCGGCCGCCAGGCCGAGGCGCTCGCGGTGTACGCCGACACCCGGCGCCTGCTCGCCGACGAACTGGGCGTGGACCCGCGCCCGGGCCTGCGCGAACTCCAGCAGCGCATCCTCCAGGCCGACCCCGGCCTCGCGGAACCGTCCGCCCCGGCGCCGGAGACCGCGCCCGCACCGGTCCGCCCCCACCAACTCCCGGCGACCGTACCGGACTTCACCGGACGCGCCGCCTTCGTGTCCGAACTGAGCGAGGTCCTCGCCTCGGCCGAGGGCCGCGTCATGGCGGTCTCCGCACTGGCCGGCATCGGCGGCGTCGGCAAGACGACCCTCGCCGTGCACGTCGCCCACCAGGCCCGATCCGCCTTCCCCGACGGCCAGTTGTACGTCGACCTCCAGGGCGCGCGCTCCCGCTCGGCGGAACCCGAGACCGTACTGGGCGCGTTCCTGCGGGCGTTGGGCACGGCCGACTCCGCGATACCCGACTCGCTGGAGGAACGCTCGGCGCTGTACCGGTCGGTGCTGGACGGCCGCCGAGTCCTTGTCCTGCTGGACAACGCGCGGGACGCGGCACAGGTGAGGCCGCTGCTGCCCGGGACGGAGGGCTGCGCGGCGCTGGTGACTTCGCGGGTGCGGATGGTGGACCTGGCGGGGGCCCACCTCATCGACCTCGACGTGATGTCCCCCGAAGAGGCGTTGCAGCTCTTCACGAAGATCGTGGGCACCGAACGCGTCGCGGCCGAACGGGAGTCGGCCCTGGACGTTGTCGCGGCCTGCGGCTTCCTGCCGCTCGCGATCCGCATCGCGGCGTCCCGGCTGGCGGCCCGCCGCACCTGGACGGTCTCGGTCCTCGCGGCCAAACTCGCCGACGAGCGCCGCCGCTTGGACGAGCTCCAGGCCGGCGACCTCGCCGTGAAGGCCACCTTCGAGCTGGGCTACGGCCAGTTGGAGCCGGCCCAGGCCCGCGCCTTCCGCCTCCTCGGTCTGGCCGACGGCCCGGACATCTCCCTCGCCGCCGCAGCGGCCGTACTGGACCTGCCCGTCGAGGAGACCGAGGACCTGCTGGAGTCCCTCGTCGACACGTCCCTGGTGGAGTCGGCGGCTCCAGGGCGGTACCGGTACCACGACCTGGTGCGGCTCTACGCGCGTGCGTGCGCCGAACGGGACGAGCGGCCGCCGAGCGAGCGGGATGCGGCGATTTCTCGGTTGCTGGACTTCTATCTGGCCACCGTCTCGGGCGTCTACCTGATCGAACGGCCCGGGGACCGGCTGGTGGACCACCTGGAGCCCAGCGGGTACCCGGGGCTGGTGTTCACGGACCGGCACGCGGCGCAGGACTGGCTGTACGCGGAGGCGATCTGCCTGCTCGCCTGCGTACGCCAGGCCGGCCGTCCGGGCACACTGCGACGCGCCGTCGACGTCCTGTGGGCAGCGGTCGACCTGGCGGAGTCCGGCACCAACTCCAAGGAGTACGAGGCGGTTGCCGTGCTGCTGCGCAACACGGCGCGGGAGGCGGGGGATTCACGTACGGAGGCACGCGCGCTGACGCTGCTCGCCTTCGTGCACCACATCTCCGGCAGCAGGTTCGACGTGGCGCTCCAGGAAGCCGAGCAGGCAACGGAGTTGGCCACGGCGGTCGACGATCCGCTCACCGGCTGCTGGTCCTCCAACATCAGCGGTGTCGTCGCGCTGTACCAGAACCGGCACGAAGAGGGCGCCGCCCACTTCACCCGGGCCATCGAGAACTTCCGCGCCCTCGGGGACCGCCCCGGCGAGGCCAGCGCCCTGTGCAATCTCTCGCGCATCCACCTGGCGACCTCGCGGACGGCGAGCGCGGTGGCGCTGGCCCAGCAGGGCACGGCGATGTACGACGACATGGGGCACGACCTGCGGGGCGCCAACGGCCGGTACGCCCTGGGACTCGCGCTCACCCAAAGCGGCCAGCTGGCCGAGGCGACCGAGTGCCTCAACCAGGCCCTCCAGGTATTCCGGGACAGTCGCCAGCGCCTCTGGGAAGGCATGACCCTCTTCCGGCTCGCCGAACTCGACCTGGCGGCACGCCGTCCGGCGCAGGCCGCTGTCAACGCCGAGGCGGCCCTGACGCTCCTGCGCGGTATCGGCGGCGAGTGGCGGCGGGGCAACGTCCTCACCGTGCTCGGCCGCGGCCTCGACGGCATCGGGCAACTCGGCCGTGCCCAGGTGTGCTGGCGTGAGGCCCTCGGCATCTTCGAGACGCTGGGAGCGCCCGAAGCGGACCAGGTGAGGGACCTGCTGACACCGACAGCGGCGGCCTGACGCCGACGGAGCCGCCCCGCGTCGGCAGGGTCGTTCATCGTTCGTTTATCGCGGTTCGACACTCTCGGATGTGCCGGGCCGTCGCGTCGGGGGGCAGACGGAACGGCTGGTGGCCGGCCATCTATGGTGAACCGGCCCCTACGGATCCGTCCGGCGATCCTCGGGGGAGTTGCCGGGCGGATCCCGCCCAATCACCGCACGTAACAGGGGAGCCAGTGACATGAGCGACGACAACAGCACCGACAACGTCCACGCCACGGACGAGCCGACCACCGTGACCCCGGACAACGTCCACGCCACGATCGGGCCCGTCACCGTGACCCCGGACAACGTCCACGCCACGATCGGGCCCGTCACCGCGAAGAACGTCCACGCCACGGACGAGCCGCTCACCGCGGTACTCGCCGAGGACGGCGACGCGACGACCGACAACGTGCACGCCACCGACGAGCCGGTCTGACCGGCTCAGCCACACGGGGGATCGGCCGCGGCGGCACCGAGGGGGAGCCGTCGCGGCCGATGTGTGTCCGGGGGCCGCTCCACCGGGACCGGATCAGACGGGCATGATCTGCACGTCGTACGCAGAGATCCACTTGTCGCGCGTCAGAAGGGTCATACCTTCGATCTGCGCCTGCGCGATCAGTATCCGGTCGAAGGGATCGCGGTGGTGCGCAGGCAGCCTCCCCGCCCGCACGCCGTGCCCGGCGGTGATGGCCAGCCCCGTGAACTGACTGTCGCGCACTCGCTCGGCCAGGTCCTCCGGGCCCTCCAGCTTCCCCAGTGACTGTTTGATGGCGATCTCCCACGGAGTCACCGCGCTCACATAGACGCCGGGCTCCGTGTCGAGCAGGTCCTTGACGTCTCCGGACAACTCCGGAGAGTCGTCGAGCCACCACAGCACCACGTGCGTGTCGAGCAGCAGCCTCATCAGGTCATCCCGAAGGCGTCGGCGATGTCGTCGGGCAGTTCGTCGAAGTCGTCAGGGATGTGGATCCGTCCCCGGAGCGACCCCCGCCCGGTCCGCCTGACCTTGGGCCGGAGCGGCACAACTTTGGCCACCGGCTCCCCCGCCTTGCTGATGACGACTTCTTCGCCCGTCGCGACCTGCTCAAGAATGCGCGAGAAGTGCGTCTTGGCCTCATGCACGTTGTACTGCCGGGCTGCTTCCACGACGGCCTCAAAGGAGTCGGAGATTAAGTGGACTAACTACTGGACTAAGCGTAGCCCACACCTCCCACCTCGCACCACACCGTCTTGCCGCCCACCCCCTGCTCCACGCCCCACCGCAACGCCACCGCGTCCAGCAGGGCCAGCCCCCGCCCCGACTCGTCGTCATCGGTGGCGTGCAGGAGTACGGGCAGGGCGCGGGGGTCGGGGTCGGTGACCTCGACGCGGATACGACCGTCGGCCGCGCCGGACACCCGTAGGCGAATGGGCGTCCCCTCCCCCACATGCCGGATGACGTTGCTCACCAACTCACTGACACAGAGCTGCACTTCACTGCACGCCTCACCGAACCGCGCGCGTACGGCGGCCCGCAGCTCCGGCACGGCCTTCGGTACGGCGAGCAGTTCCACCTCCAAGTGGTTCACCTGTCAGCAGCCTTGCGGAGTACGGCGGCCAGCGCGCGGGCGGTCGCGAGGTTGCAGTTGCCGAGCGCGACGAGCCCCGCGCGGGGCGGATACGTGCTCGCGAGGGTCGGCAGGTCGACGCGGAGGGAGGGGAGCGTGATGCCGTGGCCGGCGAGGGCGTCCCGCAGTTCCTCCGCGCAGAGGGTCATGTCGTAGGCGGTGGGGGGACTTTGGTGGTCGGTCATGCCGGGCGGCCCTTCCTGAGCGCTCTGTGACGAATCACTCACACAGTGACGTGGCAGGCCGTACCGTGGAAGGGACTTCGGCTGCGCAAGCGCAACAGGCAAACGGCGGTGATGAGTTGTGCCCTCTCGTAAGGATCCCGACGCGTCGGTGGACGTTCCCTCGTTCTACGGCGCCGAGTTGCGCTATCGGCGGGAGCTGGCCGGGCTGACGCTGGAACAGTTGACGGAGGGAAGCTTCCGCGGCATCTCCTTCCTCAGCCAGATCGAGCGCGGCGAGCGACGCATGCCCCTCGATCTCGCACGGCACGTCGACAAGGTGCTCGGCACGGACGGCTTTTTCGAGCGGCGTTGTGAAGACGCCGCCAAGGCACGGCTGTCGGGACATCCGCTGTACTTCGTGGACGTGCCGGACCTGGAGAAGGAGGCGAAGACTCTGGAAGAGTGGGCACCCCACATGATCCCCGGTCTCCTCCAGACCGGCGACTACATGCGCGGGCTCATCAGGTACGAGGATCCATACGCACAACCGGAGACCGCCGAGAAACGCGTCCGTGCTCGGGTAGCGCGTGCGGAACTGTGGAAACGCCCGGACCGGCCTACCTACTGGGGAATCCTGCGGGAGTCGTTGATCCGCAACACACCGTTGTCACCAGCGGTGATGGCCGAGCAGTTGGGCCATATCCTCGACCTGATCCGGTCCACTCAGAGCGTTCTCCAGATCGTTCCGGAAACGACCCCCTGGCACCCTCTCAGGAACGGCATGGCCAAGATCATGACCTTCGCCGCTGCCCCACCGCTGGTCTGGACGGAGGCACATCTCAAGGGGCAAGTCGTCGACTACCCGGCCACAGTCGAGGAGTACCGCCGTCTGTACGATCTCCTCAGGGCCGTCGCACTTCCACCGGAGGCGTCCCTGTCACTGATCGAAGACGCAGCGAGGAAGTACAAACATGAAGCGCAGCAAGGAGATTGACCTGACTTCCGCGACCTGGCGCAAGAGCAGCTACAGCGACGCGCAAGGCGCCGACTGCGTCGAGGTCGCAGACGCAGTCCCCGGCGTCATCCCCGTCCGCGACTCGAAGCGGGCCCACACCAGCCCCGTACTCCTCTTCCCCACCGACGCCTGGACCGCGTTCGTCACGGACGTGAAGCGCTGAACACCCTGCGTAACGGGAGCCCCCCTATCGTACGGTGGGCATGGCACGGCCCAGGGAACGATCACCCACGATGACCGCACAACATCTCGAATCCGACGGGCCCCTCGTCCCGCGCCCCGAGCGGACACCCGCCGCGCTGCGGGTCGCTCTGGCGCAGGTCGCTCCTCACCGGCTCGCCGAGATGGAGCGGCAGAAGGACGAGGCCATCGCGCTCGCTTCGCGTACGGGCAGCCTCGGCCCGATCACGCAGTTCCTGAAGACCTGGGCCGTCGTGGTCGAGATCGCCAGAGATCAAGCTGCGGCTGCCCGGCTCCGGGCCGCCGAGTACACCGCCCAGACCCTCCAATCCGGCGACACCGCATGGCGTGCCGCCATGGACGAGATCCACACCCTGCACACCACCGCCCAGGAGTCCCTGGACAGTGAGTGACTGGCGATGGGAGTACGTGCGGCAGAGGCGCTCTACCTGGACGGAACGACGTACCAGGGGCTGGGGGATTTAGCGCAGACGGCCTACGTCCCTGGAGGGATGTTCCTTTTCCTGACCATCCCCAGAAGCGAATGCGTCTACATCCTCCAGGTCACCCCCTGGCCTGCCTGATCTCCTTCGGCTCGTAGGCCCAATCGGGCAGGGCCCCTCACACGCCCCGCAACTCCCCCTTCACCACCTTCCCGCTCGCGTTCCGAGGCAGCTCCCCCACGAACTCCACCACCCTCGGCACCTTGTAGTTTGCCATCTCGCGCCGGGCCCAGGCGATCAGGTCGTCGCTCGTCAGGGTCGCCCCCGCCCGCCGCACCACATACGCCTTGCCGACCTCCCCCAGCCGCGCGTCCGGTACGCCGATCACCGCCACGTCGGACACATCGGGGTGCAGCCCCAGCAGCTGCTCTATCTCCGCCGGGTACGCGTTGAAGCCGCCTACGATGAACATGTCCTTGATCCGGTCGGTGATGCGGAGGTTGCCGTCGGCGTCCAGGACGCCCACGTCACCGGTGCGCAGCCAGCCGTCCGCGTCCAGGACCTCCGCCGTCGCCGCCGGGTCCTCGTAGTAGCCGCGCATCACGTTGAAGCCGCGGACCAGCACCTCGCCCGGGGAGCCGACCGGCGCCTTCACGCGGACCTCCGTGCCCGGGATCGCCCGGCCCGACGTCGACGCGATGACCGACGGGTCGTCCCCGCGCCGGCACATGGTGACGATGCCGCTGGCCTCCGAGAGGCCGTACGCCGTCAGGACAGTCCCCACGCCCAGTTCG
This sequence comes from Streptomyces hokutonensis, assembly GCF_000376565.1. Classification (GTDB taxonomy): domain Bacteria; phylum Actinomycetota; class Actinomycetes; order Streptomycetales; family Streptomycetaceae; genus Streptomyces; species Streptomyces hokutonensis. The sequence continues at coordinate 24,257 of NZ_BARG01000116.1, forward strand.
CCCCGCAGCCGTTCCACCAGCCGCAACGGCACCACCGCCGCACCCGTGACCACGAGCCGGAGTGCGGAGAGGTCGTGGGCGTCCCTCGCCGGGTGGTCCAGCAGGGACTGGTGGAGGGTCGGCGGGCCGGGGAGGACCGACACCCGTTCCGCCGCGATGTTCGCCAGTACCGTGTCCACGCTGAACACCGGCTGCGGGATCATCGTCGCGCCCCGCATCAGACAGGCGATCACGCCCGCCTTGTAGCCGAAAGTGTGGAAGAGGGGGTTCACGATCAGATAGCGGTCGCCCTGCCGCAGCCCGGCCAGGTCGCTCCAGATCTCGTAGCCGCGGAGCGTCTGCGCGTGCGTGATCACCGCGCCCTTCGGGCGGCCAGTCGTGCCCGAGGTGAAGATGATGTCCGAGACCGTCGAACCGTCCAACTCCCTTGTCCGCGACCGTACTTCCTTCTCCCCGACCCCCTCCCCGCCCGCCAGGAAGTCCTTCCAGGTACGGAAGTCGGCCGGCGCGTCGTCGGCCAGCACCACGACCTGCTCCAGCGCCGGGAGTCCGGGCAGGGGACCACCCCCCGCCCCCTCCCCCGCCGCCCTTCGCAGTGACGCGACATACGACGTCCCCAGGAACGTCCCGGTCACGAACAGCAGCCGCGCCCCGCTGCCGCGCAGCACATACGCCGCCTCGGTCCCCTTGAAGCGCGTGTTCAGCGGCACCAGGACCGCGCCCGCCGACACCGCGCCGAGCGCCGAGACGATCCAGTCCAGCGAGTTCGGCGCCCAGATGCCGACCCGGTCGCCGACCTCGACGCCGGCGGCGAGACAGGCCGCCGCCGCGCGTTCCACCCGGGCGTCCAACTCGGCGTAAGAGATGCGCGTTCGGCCCTCGACCACCGCCTCGGCGTCCGCGTACCGTTCCGCGGCCGACCGGACCAGGCCCGGGATGCTGCCCCACTCCTCGTCTCCGCGCATGAACGGCCTCCCTATTCCCGGTAGCTGACTGTCCGTCAGATTAGCTGTAGCCTGACGCCCTGTCAGCTGCCCCGGTGTCACGCGGAGGTGCACGGAGAATGGCCGGACAGCGCATGGCCGGACTGAAGGACGCGACCGCGATCGTCGGCATCGGACAGACCTCCTTCGCGAAGCAACTCCCCGAGGACGAACGGACCTTGGCCTGCCGTGCCGTACTCGCCGCCCTCGACGACGCGGGCATCGCCCCGGGCGAGGTCGACGCCCTCGCCTCCTACACGATGGAGGAGACCGACGAGGTCGAGCTCGCGAAGGCGGTCGGCTTCGGGGACCTCACCTTCTTCAGCAAGATCGGGTACGGGGGCGGCGGTTCGTGCGCGACCGTCGCGCATCTCGCCACCGCCATCGCCGCCGGACAGGCCACGGTGGGGGTCGCGTGGCGGTCACGGAAGCGGGGCAGCGGGGCGAGACCCTGGACCAACACGACCCGCCAACTCCCCACCCCGGCCCAGTGGACCCGCCCCTTCGGCCTCCTCCGGCCCGCCGACGAGATAGCCATGCTCACTCGCCGCTACATGTACGAGTACGGGGCGACCCGCGACCATCTCTTCAACGTCGCCCTCGCCTGCCGCAACCGCGCCAACCAGAACCCCGCCGCGATCATGTACGACCGCCCGCTCACCCGCGAGATGTACATGACCTCCCGCTGGATCAGCGAACCCCTCTGCCTCTTCGACAACTGCCTTGAGACGGACGGGGCGTTGGCCTGTGTCGTCGTCTCGCGCGAGCGCGCCCGGGACTGCCGTCGCACCCCCGTCTACGTCCACTCCGCCGCCCAGGGCCTGCCCGCCCAGCACCACGGCATGGTCAACTACTGGAACGACGACCCGCTCACCGGACCCGCCTGGACCGCCGCCCGACACCTGTGGAAACACGCCGACTTCACCCCGCAGGACGTCGATGTCGCCCAGATCTACGACGCGTTCACCGCCCTCGTCCCGCTCTCCCTGGAGGGCTACGGCTTCTGCGGGAGGGGGGAAGGCGGCGCCTTCACGGAGGGCGGAGCGCTCGAAATCGGCGGCCAACTCCCCCTCAACACCAGCGGCGGCGGGCTCTCCGAGGCCTACGTCCACGGCTTCAACCTGATCAACGAGGGCGTACGGCAGTTGCGCGGCACCAGCACCGCCCAGGTCCCGGACGCCGCCACCTGCCTGGTCACGGCGGGCGAGGGCGTCCCCACCTCCGCCCTGCTACTGAGGAGTTGAGCGCCATGCTCTCCCCCGTCACCGACACCGACGGCGCCCCCTTCTGGCAGTACGCCCGCCAAGGCCAACTCCGCGTCCAGACCTGCGCCGACTGCGACGAAACCCGCTTCCCGCCCCGCCCCTGCTGCCCCCACTGCCAGTCCTTCGCGAGCGAGTGGCGGCAGGTGAGCGGGAGGGGGCGGGTGTGGTCGTACGTCTTCCCGCATCCGCCGCTGCTGCCCGACTACGCCGCCGTCGCGCCGTACAACGTGATCGTCGTCGAACTGGTCGACGCGCCGCGGATCCGGCTGGTCGGGAACCTGGTCAGCGAGGCCGGGGCCGCGCTCAACTCCCTCTCGCCCAGCCGGATTCGGATCGAGGCTCGGGTGCAGGTCGTGTTCGACGCGGACGGGCTTCCGCAGTGGGTTCTGGAGCGGCCATGACGCTGCGGATCGCCGCCGACAAGGACACCGGGGTCGCCGTCGTCACCCTCGACCGGCCGCACAAGCTGAACGCCGTCGACCTCGCTACCGCCTCCGAACTGGCCTCCGTATGGCGGGAGTTGCGTTTCGACGACACCGTACGGGCCGTTGTTCTCACCGGAGCCGGAGAGCGCGCCTTCTGTACCGGACTCGACCGGGACGCGGTCGTGCCGCAGCCCAACTCGCCCTATATGCAGGACGATCCGCTGCTCAACATCGGGCCGAAGGCCAACGACCTGTGGAAGCCGGTGATCTCCGCCGTGTCCGGGATGGCCTGCGGCGGGGCCTTCTATCTGCTGGGCGAGAGCGAGTTCGTCGTCGCCGATCCGACCGCCGTGTTCTTCGACCCGCACACCACCTACGGCATGGTCAGCGCGTACGAGTCGGTGCTGATGGCGCACCGGATGCCGTACGGCGAGGTGGCGCGGATGATGCTCATGGGGACGGCGGAACGGATCTCCGCGCAGCGGGCGTACGACATCGGGCTCGTGTCCGAACTCGCCCCTGCCGGTGGAGTGTTGGAGGCCGCCGTGGCCTGCGCGACCGTCATCGCCGGGTATCCGACCGAGGGTGTCCAGGGCACCGTACGGGCGCTGTGGGCGGCGAAGGAGGCGGCGCGGGCGCAGGCCTATGCGCAGGCGCCGCCGCTGATCGCACTCGGGAATCTGCCCGGCGAACGGCAGGCGGAGTTGTTCGCCGGGCGGCAGCAGGAGTACCGGCTGCGCTAGGACATGACGTCGGCCTCTTGGTCAACCCGGCAGTGGTCGACCGAGGTTGAGCTGTCACGCACGGCAACGCGGACCGTCGCCCTGCCCTTGGCCGGGACCTTGACGTCCGCGAAGTCGAAGTCGACCTCGCTGTCCTGCGCGTCCAGGAACGTGACGTTGACGGAGAAAGTGACCTTGCGGTCGTTCGGGTTGCTGACCTCGACCGTCGCGTACCGCTTCGTCGCCGTCGCGCAGCTCACCAGCTTCGCCGTACCGTCCAGCAGGCTGCTGGTGCCGCTACCCGAGGAGGCCGTAGAGCCGGGCGTGGAACGGTAGTTGGAGGACCGCCGGTTCGTCGACGTGTCGTGGTCCTGGCTCGAACTGCTGCACCCGCCCCCACCGCCGCCGCTCCGGTGCCGGCTGCCGCTGTGGTGCCGTCCGGTGGAGAAGCCGGTGAGGGTGAGAACCGTCAGTGCCAGTACCGCCGTGAGTTTGAGCCTGCGCCCCCGCGTTTGCATCCGCTCATGGTATCGGCCTCAACGGGCCCCGCTCACGCGGTCCTTGCGGTGCCCGTCCCCTTCTCGGCGTCGAGGGCGTAGACGCAGCGGTCCTTGCTGCACGCGTACACGACGCCGTCCCGGACGACGGGCGCCCCGGTGATCTCGCCGCCGGTGGCGAGCTTCCAGCGGAGCCGGCCGTCGTCGGCCTTGAGGGTGTAGAGGAGGTGGTCGGTGGAGCCGAAGTGGATCCGGCCCTCGGCGACGGCGGGGGCGCCCACGATGTCGCCGCCCGCCTGGAAGCGCCATTTGGGGGTGCCGGTGACCGCGTCGAGCGTGTAGAGGCCCTTGCCGCTGCCGACGTGGACGTGTCCGGCGGCGACGAGGACGGGTTCGATGGAGGCGCGCGGTTCGGTCGCGATGCGCCAGCGGTCGCGGCCGTCGGCGGCGTCGAGGGCGTAGACCGTGCCGAGGTAGTCGGCGAGGTAGATGCCGCCGCCGGTGACCGCGGGGCCGGGGGCGAAGGTCGGGGCGCAGAGGAAGACCGCGGGGGCCTCGAAGTGCCAGCGGACCCGGCCGCTCGCCACCTCGACGGACAGGACGCGGGTGCCGGCGGCGACGTAGACGTGACCGTCCGGGGCGGCGGTGACCCGTACGGGTACACCCCCGCAGGAGGCCGCGTCGCCGATCGGGTACGACCAGCGCTCCTCGCCCGTCCGGGCGTCGAGGGCGCGCAGCCGGGCGTCCTGCCACACGTAGACCGTGCCGTCGTGCAGCGCGGGGCCGGCCTCCGGGGACTCGAAGTCGGTCTGCGCGCCGGTCAGCTGCCACAGCTGCTGCCCGGTGGCCGCCTCCCAGGCCTGCACTCCGCCGCCGCGCGTGCCGGTGACGACGGTGCCTCGGTCGGCCTTGAGGGAGTACACCCAGGCCTCGGTGGACAGCCGCCACAGGTCACCGCCCTCGCGGGCGTCCAGGGCGAAGAGGGTGGGGCCGTCCGAGGCGTGGATACGGCCGTCCGCGACCGCCATCGACCACGCGACGTCCCTGGTCTTGAAGGAGCGGCGGCCGGTCTGCACGTCGAGGGCGTGCACCTCGAAGGAGGTGACGTAGACGAGGTCGCCGGCGACGGTCGGGGTGCCCCAGACGTCGTTCGACATGCGGAAGCGCCAGGGGCGCCAGCCGGAGGCGGTCTCCGGGGGCAGCGGCGGCGGTGCGGGTACGGCGGGTCCTACGGCGGCGTCGGTGCCGTTGACGCCGGGCCGGGGCCGGGACCAGGAGGCGACGAGGCCGGCCTCCGGAGGGGGTGCCTTCACGGCGGCGGCGCGGGCGTCGGCGACCCGGGGGCCGGGGCCGATCGGCACGGGGGCGCCGGCCAGCCGTACGGGCCCGGTGTCGGGGGCGCCGACCGGGACGGGCACGACGGGGTCGTGGGAGGGCGGCGGCGGTACGGCGGCGCGGCCGCCGCCGCTGCGGCCCGCGGTGGGCGTCGGTTTCACGGGCGGGCGGCCGCCGCGCCGGGTCTCGATCAGGGTCACCGCGCGCTCGGGCAGCCAGGCCGAGGCCGTACCGCTGTCGTCGGAGCCGGAGCCGAAGAGGTGGGGGGCGAGCTGGGCCTGGAGGTCGGCCGGATTCGGGCGGCCGGTGGCCTCCATCTGCATACAGGACTCGATGAGGGGGCGCAGTTCGTCCGGGAGGCCGGTGAGGTCGGGGCCCTCGCGCAGCAGCATGAAGACGGTCTCGACCGGGTTGGCGCCGTGGAACGGGGGGTGTCCGGTGGCGGCGAACACGAGCATCGAGCCGAGCGAGAACACGTCGCTCGCGCCGGTGACGCTCCGGGAGTCCTTGGCCTGCTCGGGGGACATGTAGGCAGGGGTGCCCACCGCCACGTTCGTCATCGTCAAACGGGTGTTCGACACACCGGAGGCGATACCGAAGTCGATGACCCGCGGCCCGTCCTCGACCACGAGCACATTGGACGGTTTGAGGTCACGGTGGACGAGACCCGCCCCGTGAATGGACTGCAGCGCCTCCGCGACCCCCGCCGCGAGCCAGCGCACCGCCTGGGCCGGCATCGGCCCGCACTCGTTCACTATCTCTTCGAGGGAGGGCGCGGGAACGTACGCGGTGGCCAGCCACGGCACGGCGGCGCGCGCGTCGGCGTCGACCACGGCCGCCGTGTAGAAACCGGAGACCGCGCGGGCGGCCTCCACCTCGCGCGAGAAGCGGACGCGGAACAGCTGGTCCTCGGCGAGCTCCGTCCGTACGGTCTTGATCGCCACGCGCCGGCCGGACGCCGAACGCGCGAGATAGACCAGCCCCATGCCGCCGGCGCCCAGCCGTCCCAGCACCTCGAACGGCCCGATCCGCCGCGGATCGTGCTGCGTCAGCTGATCCACCACTTGCCTGCCACCTCCCCGTACGGGCCACGCCACCCACATATGTACGCGACCCCGTGCAGCGTCTCACCACCGCACCGCCATGGCGGCACGCACCCTGATTCTTCCTGGCCGGGCCACAGGTTGCGAACCCGGCGACTAATCGGGGTGTCTCGGCATATCTCCGGACAAACGTCCAGGTGTCAGCGTTGCTGCAGCGCGAACGACGCCCCTTGATTGTCCGTGACGACGGCCACTTTTCCGTACGACGTCTCGAAGGGCGGGACCTGAACGCGCCCGCCTAGCCGCTGTACGGCCCCCAGAACAGCGGTGATGTCCTCGACCCGGAAGTGAACGAGGAAATGCGGCGGCATCTCCACCGGGAAGACGTCCGAGACGGGCGCCCGCCCGAAGTCCGGGGCGGCCTCCGGCCCGAAGAGGGCGTCTGTGAAAAGTCCGCCGTAGAAAGTGTTCGCGGTCTCCGTGTCGCGGGCGTACAGCTCGGCCCAGCCGAAGGTGCCCGCCTTGTGCCGGAGCCCGAAACCGGGGTGCCTGGCCGCCTGCCACAGCCCGAAGACGGCACCCTCCGGATCGGCGGCCAGCGCGGCCGTGCCCAGCTCCCCCACCGGCATCGGCGCCATGAACACCTGCCCGCCGGCGTCCCGGATCCGCCCGGTCAGCCGCACCACGTCCGGCGTCGCGAAGTACACCGTCCACACGGTCGGCAGCCGCCCGTCCGCCTTGTGGGCGAGCGCCGCGACCGCCTCACCGTCCTTGCGGGCCCATACGGAGCCGCCGTACGCCTCCTCGAAGGTCCACCCGAAGAGCTCACCGTAGAACCGCCTGCCCGCAGCCAGGTCCGGCAGCTGTGCGTCCACCCAGCAGGGGACGCCCTCTCCGTACGCGGATGCCCTGTTTTCGGCCATACCGTCAAAGTAACGGCGCCGCACGCACCCCGCAGACCAGGCACACCACCCTCTGGACCCTCGTGCACCCCATTTGCAGTCGGCCGAATCGCGCTCCGATCACCCCTCGGTAAGCTGACGGCATGACAGGACAAGTGCGTACCGTCGACGGCCGCGTGGCCGGCCGGCGTGGGCAGGCGACCCGGCAGAAGCTGCTCGACTGCCTAAGCGAGATGCTCAGCTCCTCCCCCTACCGGGACGTCAAAGTCATCGATGTCGCCCGGAAGGCGGGGACTTCACCCGCGACCTTCTACCAGTACTTCCCGGACGTCGAAGGCGCCGTCCTGGAAATCGCCGAGCAAATGGCAACGGAGGGCGGGCAGTTGACCGAACTGCTCGCCGGCCGGTCATGGGTCGGCAAGGCCGGCTGGCAGACCTCGCAGGAACTCGTGGACGGGTTCCTGGAGTTCTGGCGCCGGAACGACGCGATCCTGCGGGTCGTCGACCTCGGAGCGGCCGAGGGCGACAAACGCTTCTACAAGATCCGCATGAAAATCCTCAACTCCGTGAACAACTCCCTCTCGGACGCGGTCGCCGAACTGCAGTCCAAGGGCAGGGTCGACAAGGACGTGAACCCGGCGGCGGTCGCCGGTTCGCTGGTCGCGATGCTCGCGGCGGTCGCCTCGCACCAGAAGGGTTTCCAGACGTGGGGCGTCAAGCAGGCTGAACTCAAGCCGAACCTGGCGCTGTTGGTCCACCTGGGCGTGACCGGCAAGAAGCCGACGAAGTAGCGGTTCCTGCTTCCCAGGTTCTGACTTCTCAGGTCCCAAGTCCTGTCTCGCGGGCGGCGGTTCACCCAGGTGGACCGTCGCCTGCCCTGCGTGTGATCCGGAACAGCCGGATCTCGCGGTCCACCCGCGCCTGATACGTGGCGTACGGCGGCCAGAAGACGAGGGCCGCCTTCCACACCTCGGCCCGCTCCTCCCCCTCCAACAGCCGCGCGGTGACCGGGATTTCCGCGCCCTTCCAGCTGATCTCCGCGTCGGGATGGACGATCAGGTTGCGCGTCCAGGCCGGATGGCCCGTGCGCCCGAAATTGGACCCGATCAGAACCCACCCGTCCTCAACCGGCATACAGGCGAGCGGAGTACTGCGCCGCTGCCCGCTTCTGGCTCCCCTCGCCGTCAGGATCACCCCCGGCAGCATCTGGGCGCTGAGCAGCACCTTCCCGCGCGTCAGCCGGTGCACCGCCCGGTCGAGGGCGGGCACGACATGCGGGGCGACGCGCGCGAACGCGGGCGTCGAGGACACCTTCTGCACCAGCCGCACACCGATCACACCGTCACCTCACGGCTCTCGAAGAGACGCGCACCCTCGGCGGCGTACGCCCGCAGCCGGTGCACCGGCCCGAAGAGCAGTTCGTCACCGGCGGCACGCTTGAAATAGAGATGGGCCTCGTGCTCCCAGGTGAACCCGATCCCGCCGTGCAGCTGGATCCCTTCGGCGGCGGCCCCGCGCAGCGCCTCCAGCGCCTGCGCGAGGGCGATCCCACCGACCCGCTCACCGTTGCCGATGGCCCAAGCGGCGTAGTAGGCAGCCGACTTGGCCGCCTGCACCTGCACATACACATCGGCCAGCCGGTGCTTCACCGCCTGGAACGACCCGATCGCCCGCCCGAACTGCTCACGCTGCTTGACGTGTTGAACGGTCCGCTCCAACGCCCGGTCGGCGGCCCCGACGGCCTCGGCGGCGAGTACGGCGGCTGCGCTGTCACCCAGCGCGGAAAGCTCCCGTAGCAGCCGCGGGCTGTCGTCGACGCCCAGCAACTCCCCTTCCACATCCCGCAGTTCGATGCGCGCCTGCGGCCGGGTCGCGTCGAGCGCGGTCTGCCGGGTCCGTACGAGCCCGTCGGCGTCCCCCGCGACGAGGAAGAGGAGAGTCCGTGACCGGGCGAATCCGCCGGTATGGGCGGCGACAAGGAGCAGCTGGGCACTGTGCCCATCGAGAACCTGCGCGACCTGCCCGTACAACCGCCAGCCGCCGTCGCCCAGTTGTCTGGCCTGTACCCCGCCCGCACGCCCGCCGCCGGCCCACTCGGTGTCGTTGGGGCCGGTGAGGGCGAGGGCGGTGGTGAGGGCGGTGCCGGGTACGGCGAGGGCGGCGGTCAGCGAACCGGCGGCGATGCGGGGCAGCAGCGAGGCGCGCTGGGCTTCGGTGCCGAGTTCCAGAACGAGCGGCGCGGCGAGCGCGGCGGTGGCGAGCAGCGGGGAGGGCGCGAGGAAACGGCCCGTCTCCTCTGCCGCGAGGGCGAGTTCGGTCGCCGAGCAGCCGACACCGCCGTAGGCCTCGGGGAGGGCGAGTCCGGGCAGGCCGAGCTGCTGGGCAAGGGCGGTCCAGAGGGCGGGGTCGTGTCCGGCGGGGGTATCGACGGCGGCACGCAACTCGTGGGAACCGCACCGCTTTTGGAGCAGTTCGCGGAGGGTACGGCGGATCTCGTCCTGCTCGGCGGTGAAGCTGGCGTCCATGACACTTCCCTCCAGATCTGACGGTCCGTCATATTAGGAGTCCGGGCACGATATGCACAGAGGGAGGAGGCCCCTCATGACACCGGGGAGCCGCAAGGTCGCCGTGGTGGGCGTGGCACTGTCCGACTGCGGACGGGTCGACGACACGACCCCCTACGCCCTGCACGCCCAGGCGGCCCGCCGCGCACTGGCCGACGCGGGCCTGGACCGGTCCGTCGTGGACGGCTTCGCTTCGGCGGGCCTCGGCACGCTGCCGCCGGTGGAGGTGGCCGAATACCTGGGCCTGCGCCCCACCTGGGTCGACTCCACCGCGGTCGGCGGCTCCACCTGGGAGGTCATGGCGGCGCACGCGGCGGACGCGATAGCGGCCGGCCACGCGAACGCCGTGCTGTTGGTCTACGGCTCGACGGCCCGCGCCGACATCAAGGCCGGCCGCAGAACCGGCAACCTCTCCTTCGGCGCCCGGGGCCCGCTCCAGTTCGAGGTCCCCTACGGCCACACCCTGATCGCCAAGTACGCGATGGCCGCGCGCCGCCACATGCTCGAATACGGCACGACCGTCGAGCAGTTGGCGGAAGTCGCGGTACAGGCCCGCGCCAACGCCGCCCTGAACCCCGACGCGATGTTCCGCGACCCGATCACCGTGGACGACGTCCTCTCCGGCCCGATGATCGCGGACCCCTTCACGAAACTGCACTGCTGCATACGGTCCGACGGCGGAGCGGCGATCCTGTTGGCAGCCGAGGAGTATGTCCGGGACTGCCGCACGGCACCGGTCTGGATACTCGGCACCGGCGAACACGTCTCGCACGCCACGATGTCCGAATGGCCCGACTTCACCGTGTCCCCGGCGGCGGTCAGCGGCCGCCTCGCCTTCGAACGAGCCGGCGTCCGCCCCGAGGAGATCGACTTCGCGGAGATCTACGACGCCTTCACCTACATGACGCTGGTGACACTGGAGGATCTGGGTTTCTGCGCGAAGGGTGAAGGGGGCGCCTTCGTGGAGAAGGGACGGCTACGAGTGTCAGGCGGCGAACTCCCCGTGAACACGGACGGCGGCGGTCTGTCGGCCCAACACCCTGGTATGCGTGGGCTGTTCCTGCTGGTGGAGGCGGTTCGACAGCTGCGGGGGGAGGCGGGCGCCCGTCAAGTCACGGTTGGGGAGGGGGAGTTGCCACGCCTCGGGGTTGCCTCTGGGACGGGGGGATGGTTCTGCTCTTCGGGGACGGTGGTGTTGGGGCGGGGGTGACGATGTTGGTCACGAGGCTGCTGACCAGTGAGCG
>NZ_BARG01000115.1 GCF_000376565.1 Streptomyces hokutonensis
GAAGTGCAGGATCGCCTTCAGGTCGCCGAACTCGCCCGGCTGTTCGTCGGCCTTGTGGGCGGTCGCGACGAAGCAGTCGCCGTCCGCCGGGTCGCCGATGCGGCCGAGCGCCATGGAGAAGCCGCGCTCGGTGTCGGTACCCCGCCAGGCCTCCGCGGCGAGCCGGATCCGCTCCAGCTCGCCCTCACTGACGTCACGTACACGCCGTACCCGGGTTTCGTAGCCGGCCCGCTCGATGCGCTTCACCATTTGGCGTACGTTGCGCATCGCGCGCCCGGCGAGCGAGAAATCCGCTACGTCGACCACCGCCTCGTCGCCGAGTTCGAGGGCGTCGAGGCCGGTCTCGCGGGTCCACACCTCGCCGCCGGTCTCGGAGCAGCCCATGACGGCCGGCGTCCAGGAGTGGGCCTTCGCCTCGTCCATGAACCGCTCGATGGCGCCCGGCCAGGCCTCCACGTCGCCGATGGGGTCACCACTGGCGAGCATCACCCCGGAGACGACGCGGTACGTCACCGCCGCCTTTCCGCTGGGCGAGAAGACGACGGCCTTGTCGCGGCGCAGGGCGAAGTGGCCGAGCGAGTCGCGGCGGCCGTGCTTCTCCAGGAGGGCGCGCAACTGCGTCTCGTCCTCCGGGGTGAGCCGCGCGGCCGGGTGTTCGGGCCGGAAGGCGAGGTAGATCGTCGTCACGGCGGTGAGCAGCCCCAGGGCGCCCAGGGAGAAGGCGACCGTCCAGGAGGTGCTGCCCTCGTAGTCGACCGGTCCCTCGAAGCCGAACAGGCCGTACAGGACGTGGCTGATCCGGTCGGCCAGGCTCGGGTCGCCGACCATGCGCTTGGAGTGGACGCTGACGATGACCAGTCCGAGGACGAGGGAACCGGCGCCCATGAGCACGAAGTTGGCGAGCGCGCGCCAGCGGCTGCGCGGGTCGGGCAGCGCGCGGAACTCGTCGCGGTGCAGCACCAACGGCGCGAGCAGCGCGGCCGAGATGACGACTCCTATGAGCGAGTGCCGGTACGCGAACTGCGCCACCGCGCCCGCCGGCAGCAGCGCCACCGCGGCCCGCCAGGCCCGGCGCTTGCGCCTCCTGAGCCCGTGCGCGAGGAGCAGCAACAGCACACCGGCGCTGAGCGAGAGCGCGGCGGCGAAGGGGCCGAGCGCACCCGGCAGCACCTCGGCCATGGTGTGCATACGGCTGTGCCGGAAGCGCGGGAACACCCCCGCGGCGATGTCCAGCAGGCCGACGAGGGCGCAGGCCCTGGCGACGAGCGTGGGAACGACCTCGGGGCGCGGACCTCGGACTATGCGCCGGACCCGGCCTGACCGGCTCGGAACCCCACCCGACATTTCCCCATCTATCCTGACAGACATCGCATCCCGTAGTTCTGCGAGAGACCTTGGATCCGGGCCCGATTCGGGCATCCGGCGACATTGCGCCCTCTAGGACGGTGTCTAGGGGATGGAGGTTCCTTCCTCACCGGAAAGCCGGTTCAAAGGCAGTGGAAAGCCCGGGGCAAAGGCGCGCGAAGGTTGTGTGCCGCCGGGCGGAAAGCGCAGGCGGGGACAGTTCATGGGACTCACGAGCAACAAGGTGTTGGCACTGGCATTCGTATGCGCCGTGCTGCTGTTCGTCGGCACGGTGTGGCTGTGGCCGCGGCTGGCCCGGCGGAACTGGCGGGCCGTCAGCGGACGCGTGGGCCTGCTCCTGGCAACGCAGTTGGTGCTCTTCGTCTCGGTGGGCCTCGGCGCCAACCAGGCCTTCGGGTTCTACGCCAGCTGGTCCGACCTGTTCGGCAGGGAGACCGACCAGGGGGTCGTCGTCGACCACACGGCGCTCCGGGGCGCCGGCGGCCCGCTCCACGTGGTCGGCACCCGGCGCGTGGACGCCCCGGGCGGCGCCTCCCTGCCGAGCAGCGTCGGTCAGGTGCAGCGCGTCGACATAGTGGGCCGTACGACGCACATCGCCTCCCCGGCCTACGTATATCTGCCGCCGGAGTACTTCCAGCCGCGGTACCGCACCCGCACGTTCCCCGCGACAGTAGTCCTCACGGGGTACCCGGGCACCGCCCAGGCACTCGTCGACAAGCTCAACTACCCGCGGACGGCACTGCAACTGGCCAAGGACGGCAGGATGCGGCCGATGATCCTGGTGATGCTGCGGCCCACGGTGGCGCCGCCGCGCGACACGGAGTGCGTGGACGTCCCGGGCGGACCGCACACCGAGTCCTTCTTCGCCAAGGACCTCCCGGACGCCGTGACGGCCCACTACAGGGTGGGCAAAATGCCCGGGAGCTGGGGCATCGTCGGTGATTCCACGGGCGGTTACTGCGCCCTGAAGCTCGCGATGCACCACCCCGGGGTGTACGCGGCGGGCGCCGGCCTGTCGCCGTACTACAAGGCGCCGACCGACCCCACCACGGGTGACCTCTTCCAGGGCGACGAGACGTTGCGGAACGAGGCGAACCTGTGGTGGTACCTCAAGCACCGGCCCGCGCCCGACACCTCACTGCTCGTCACCAGCAGCAAGGCCGGCGAGCACAACTACAAGGACACCCTGAAATTCATCGACAGGGTGAGGGCCAACAACTCCACCCGTATCGCGTCGATCATCCTGGACAGCGGCGGTCACAACTTCAACACCTGGCGACGGGAGATCCCGGCGACCCTGGAATGGTTGAGCGGACGGCTAGGCAACGGCTGAAAGTGACCGTTGAAGCGAGGTGAGGGATGAGGGGTGGCTGTGTTTTTACCGGGCGGGGCACCATGGTTCGCCTACGCGCGGTAAGTTTCTGGCCATGCCACGTGGACGTCACCGCCATTCCCCGCCGTTGCACCGGCTGTTGCCTCCCTCGGCGATCGCAGGCGTGTCGCTCGTCTGCGCCTTCGGGCCATGGGTCTTCTCGCAAGCAGCCGCGCTGCGCATAGTCGCCGCGGTCGCCGCCGCGACCGCGCTCGTCGGGGCGGCGATCATGCGCCGCTGGGACACTCAGGCGGGCAAACAGGTCGCCGACCTGGTACGCGCGCGTACGAGCGACGAGTGGCGCTACGAGGAGCGGCTCGCCGAACTCGAGTCCGACCTCGACGAGTCGCGCGAACTGCGCGTCAAGCTGGAGCACAAGCTGCGCGCCAAGCGCACCGAGCTCGCGGGCCTGCGCAACGAACACGCGGCACTGCTGCGCCGGTACGCCACGGCGGAGACGGAGCGCGCCAGCGCCCTGGAGGGCCGCCGCCTGCTGGAGATAGAGGCCGCGGAACCCGCCACGCGCGCGTTGCCGCCGGTCGCGGTGGACGGCGACGACGAGGTCCCGGCGGACGCGGACCTGGATCTCGTCGAACTCGAGGACGACGCCGCCGCCGACGACGACACCGAGGCGGACGACACCGGGGCTGTGGCTGCCGCGGTCGAGTCCGCGACGGACGCCGAGGACAGCGACGACGAGGAGTCCGACTCCGAGGCCGTCGCGGAGAAGAAGCCTGCGGCTTCACCGGTGTTCTCCCCGGAGGGGTCCAAGCTGTTCCTGCGGGCCCAGGCCGCGCTGGTACGGCTCGACAAGGACGCCGTGACGCCCGCGCCGAAGGACGACGACTCCGCACCGGTCGAGCCCGCACCGGTGGAGGCCACCGGCGGCCCAGCGGCCGACTCGGAGGCCGCGCAGGAGGACGAGGCGGAGGGGAAGCCCGAGGCGGTCGACGGGCAGGAGCACTCGGCCGCCGTCCCCCCGGCCGCGAAGTCCGCCCAACCCGCGCACCCGTCCGGGCACTTCACGGTGCCGACCGCGGTGGCGGTCGTCCCGGCGGCTCCCGCACGGCGGCCGATGGTCGAGGGCGGCTTCGACTTCTTCGGCATGCAGAAGGGCGCGGCGTCCGCCGAGATGGACGCCGTCCAGAACGAGGATCTCGCCGACGTCGTGGGCCAGGAGGCCCTGGCGGTGCACAAGGCGGAGGCCGAGGCGCAGTTCAAGCCGGCCGACGAGCGCTCCCGGGGCGTCGGCGCGGTCCAGGTCATCGACCTGACGGCACACGACGAGACCGAGCAGATCAACCTTCCCGGACTGCGCAGCGCGGCTTCCTGACCGCCGCTGACGGGTTCCTGACCCGGCGTCAGGCCATCCAGCGGTCCGGGCGGGCGTCCCTGCGGCCCGTCCGGGAGCGCTCGGCCTGGCCGCTGAGCAGCTCCGCGGCCTCGTCCGCGCCCCGCAGACGGGCTGTCACGGTCTCGTTGGCCCCCGTGTCCACATGCACCTCGGCAAGCCCCCAGAGCCGCTCCCAGGGCCCTTGCGTGAGCCGTACGCTCTGCACCTTCGCGTGCGGCACCAGCGCCGTACTGCGGCGCAGCAGCCCGTGCCGGGCCACGAACACCGTGTCGGTGACCGCGAGGCCGTAGCCGCGCCACCACAGCGGCACGCACCGGGCAGCCGTGCGCGGCGGCCGGGACAGCGCCGAGCGCGGCGGCACCGTCACTCCGGGCAGTACGCGCGCGACGACCGACTCGGCGATCTCGCGCGGAGCGACCGGCACCAGCACGGAGTTGGACGAACCGGCCACGTCCAGCTCGACCCGCACCCACCCGCGCCGCCGCCACAGCAACGGCTCCACGATCCGCACGGTCTGCACCCGCCCCGGCGGCACCGTCTCGTGCGTGCGGTCCAGCAGTCCGTGGTCGATGCGCAGCCCGTCCGGGGACTCGCCCACCGTCCAGTCGTACTCGCCGACGAACCGTCCCACACTGCTCGCGCCCGCCGCGCCGAGCAGTGGCAGCGCGGTCGCGAGGACCGTCCACACGCTGTGGGTGGCGAGCCACAGCAGCGGCGGTACCACGAGTGCGGCGGCCAGCGATCCCCAGGTGGCGCCGGTCAGCACCAGCGACACCGCGAGGACCCCGGCCGGCACGTGCAGCAGCTGCTGGGAGGGTGCCTCGCCGACCTCGTGGGCGGTCTCGGGCGCGAACCCGGCCGCCCGCGCGAGGAGTTCGGCCCGCAGCGCCCGCGCCTCGTCCTCTCCGAGGAAGGCCAGTTCGTCCTTCTTGTCGGTCCCTACGACGTCCAGCTTCAGCTTGGCGACGCCCGCCACGCGCGCGAGGAGCGGCTGGGTCACGTCGACCGCCTGGATGCGTTCCAGCCGGATGTGCGCGGTGCGCCGGAACAACAGGCCGGTGCGGATGCGCAGTTCGCTGTCGGTCACCGCGAAGTGGGTGAACCACCAGGTCAGGAAGCCGTACAGCCCGGCGGCCGGCACGATCACGGCCAGCGCGATCAGCAGGGTGACGGTGGTCAGCCGCGTCAGCTGTTCCTGCGCCTGGTTGGGGTCGTGCACCGCCCACCCGATGATGACGGCGACCGGCGCCCACGCGCGGCGCAACGGCGTCACCGGATGCAACCGCCGTTCCACCACGGGCACTTGTTCCCGTACGACCGCTGCGGCCCCGGATACGTCCTTGTCGGCGCCCGGCGTCGTCACAGCCCCGCCGATCGGGCCTCGCCGAGCTCGGTGAGCCGGTCGCGCAGCCGTTCGGCCTCGGCCGGGTCCAGCCCCGGGATGGTCGCGTCGGTCGCCGCGGCGGCCGTGTGCAGCTGCACGCTCGCGAGCCCGAAGTGCCGCTCCACGGGCCCCGAGGTCACCTCCACTAGCTGCATCCGCCCGTACGGCACGATCGTCTCGTGGTGCCACAGGACGCCCTTGCTGATCAGCAGGTCGTCGGCGCGCTCGGCGTACCGCCAGGACCGCCAGTTGCGGCCCAGGACCACCCAGCCCCACGCCATGACGCCGAGCGGCAGCAGTGCGAACGCCGCCCACTCCGGGCCGGCGAACAGGCCCAGCGGCACCCCCAGGGCGACGGTCAGCACCCCCAGCCACACCACCAGCAGCATCCGTCGCATCTTCAGCAGCCCCGGCGGCAGCCCGGTCCACACCGGCTCGCGCGCGTCGTCCTGAGCGGCAGTCCCCGTTTCCATGCGGCAAGCGTACGTACGAGAGACTGTGTCCATGACTCCCACGACGGAGACCACGGTCGGTATCGGCGGCGCCGCGGAAAGCACCGACATGGTGCTCAACATCGGCCCCCAGCACCCCTCCACGCACGGAGTGCTGCGGCTGCGGCTCGTCCTGGACGGCGAGCGCATCCAGCACGCGGAGCCGGTGATCGGTTACATGCACCGGGGCGCCGAGAAGCTCTTTGAGGCGCGCGACTACCGCCAGATCATCATGCTCGCCAATCGCCACGACTGGCTGTCGGCGTTCTCGAACGAGCTGGGCGTGGTCCTCGCGGTGGAGCGCATGCTCGGCATGGAGGTGCCCCCGCGCGCGGTGTGGACGCGCACCCTGCTCGCCGAGCTGAACCGGGTGCTCAACCACCTGATGTTCCTGGGCTCGTACCCCCTGGAACTCGGCGGGATCACCCCGGTGTTCTACGCGTTCCGGGAGCGCGAGGTCCTCCAGAACGTCATGGAGGAGGTCTCCGGCGGGCGCATGCACTACATGTTCAACCGCGTCGGCGGCCTCAAGGAGGACCTGCCCGCCGGATGGGCCTCCCGCGCGCGTGAGGCCGTCGCCGCCGTGCGCTCGCGGATGGACCGCTTCGACGACCTGGTGCTCGGCAACGAGATCTTCCGGGGGCGCACCAGGGGAGTCGGTGAGCTGTCCGCGGAGGCCGTGCACGCCTACGGGGTGAGCGGGCCCATCGCGCGCGCCTCGGGCGTCGACTTCGACCTGCGGCGCGACGAGCCGTATCTCGCGTACGGCGAGCTCCAGGACACCCTCAAGATCGTCACGCGCCAGGAGGGCGACTGTCTCGCCCGCTTCGAAGTGCTCCTGGAACAGACCCACAACGCGCTCGACCTCGCCGACGCCTGCCTCGACCGGCTTGCCGAGCTGGAGCCGGGGCCGATCAACCAGCGGCTCCCGAAGGTCCTCAAGGCGCCCGAGGGGCACACGTACGCGTGGACCGAGAACCCGCTCGGCATCAACGGCTACTACCTCGTCAGCAAGGGCGAGAAGACCCCGTACCGGCTGAAGCTGCGCTCGGCGTCCTACAACAACATCCAGGCCCTCGCGGTGCTGCTGCCGGGGACGCTGGTGGCGGACATGGTCGCGATTCTGGGGTCGTTGTTCTTCGTGGTCGGGGACATCGACAAGTAGGCGACAAGTAGAGGGCGTTTACGGCTCCTCCAGCGGGTCCGGAATTCCAACCGACTGCACGAGCCAGCCGAAGTCGCCGAGGCCGCCCGGCGCGGTGAGTTCGGCGGCTTCTCCGGCGCCCGCGAGGGCGCGGACGTACCCCGCCGGGTCGGTGGAGGCCAGCGTGAGCGGGGGGCGCGCGCCTGTGACGCCGAGGGTGCGCAGGGCGGCGCGTTGGGTGAGCAGGCGGGCGCCGGGGAGCGCGCCCGCCGATGTCGCGGCCGTCGCGCAGGCGTCCAGGGCGACGTGCGCGGTGACGTCGCACGAGCCGTCCGGCACGGGTGCCGTCTCGCGGCCCTCGCGGAAGCCAGTGAGTGTGCCGAACGGCGGGCGGGTGTCCAGGGTGTGCGCGTAGTCGACGGCGACCGCGAGTCCCCGGTCGAGCGTGGTCACCGCCGACGCCCAGGCCGTGTCCCTGGGGAGCCCGATCTCGGCGCGCAGCCCCTCCTCGGGCGCCAGGGGCCACCACCGCGCGAGCCAGTCGGCCTCCGCACCGGCGACCGGTTCCCCGAGCCGCTCGGTTCCGTCCTCCCGTACGAGAACGAGCCGCGGCAGGCCGGCGGAGTCCACCTCGGCGACCTCTACGGGGACGTTGTCCAGCCACTCGTTGGCGAACAGCAGCCCGGTGATCCCCTTCGGGGAGTCGGTCAGCCACTCGACGCGGGGATCGAGTCCCTCGGGGCGGTCGGCGATCTCGACGCCGTACGCACGCACGCGTGCCGCCACTCCGGTGGGCAGCGCGGCGAGCACGCCGGTCACCAGCTCGCCGCGGCCCGCGCCCAGGTCCACGAGGTCCAGCGCGGCCGGCCGGTCCAGCGCCTCGTCCACCCGGCACAGCAGCCGTGCCACGGCCCCGGCGAAGAGCGCCGACGCGTGCACGGACGTACGGAAGTGCCCGGCGGGTCCCTCGGGCCTCCGGTAGAACCCCTCGGGCCCGTACAGCGCGTCCTCGGCCGCCGCCCGCCAGCCGCGCCACCGGGCCGCAGTGTCGTCCGTCACGGTGCCAGATTAAGTGCACAGGACAACCGGGCCTCCACCTTGGGGAGTACGCCGGGCGTATACGGATCGATCCTCCGGTTGACCCCCGCACACTTCACGCTTCCCTACGCTGGGTTACGTGCAGCGCCTCTACGACTTCCTCCGCAGACACCCGACATGGGTCGACACCTTCTGGGCTGTCTTCCTGCTGGGGCTGAGCGGCGTGAGCATCGCGAGTACCAGCTACGCGTCGGGCCGGCACGGGACGGCCGCGGGCGCGCTCGCGGTGTCCGCCGTCATGTGTGTGGCGATCGCGCTGCGCCGCCGCTGGCCGGAGAAGATGCTCGTCGTGGTCCTGGTGACGGGGCTCGCGCAGCTGGTCCTCGACATCGAGCCCGTGGCGGCCGACTTCGCCATGCTCGTGATCGTCTACACGGTCGCCGCGGTCGGGGCCCGCTGGGCCTCCCGCTTCGCCCTGGCGACCGGTCTGGGCGCGGCGACCCTGTCGCAGATCCGCTGGCCCCAGGAGCACACCAGTTCCGCCGGGCTGGTCGCGATCGCGGTCTTCCAGACGGTGCCGTTCGCGCTGGCCTGGGTGCTGGGCGACTCGATGCGCACGCGGCGCGCGTACTTCGCGCAGCTGGAGGAGCGCGCCGCCCGCCTGGAGAAGGAGCGCGAGGCGCAGGCGAAGGTCGCGGTCGCCGCCGAGCGTGCCCGGATCGCCCGTGAGCTGCACGACGTGGTCGCGCACAACGTGTCGGTGATGGTGGTCCAGGCCGACGGCGCCGCCTATGTCCTGGACTCCGCGCCGGACCAGGCGAAGAAGGCCCTGGAGACGATCTCCTCCACCGGCCGCCAGGCCCTGGCCGAGATGCGCCGCCTGCTGGGCGTGCTGCGGACCGGCGAGCACAAGGAGGCCGGCGAGTACGTTCCGCAGCCGGACGTCGAGCAGATCGACGACCTGGTCCAGCAGTGCCGTACGTCCGGACTGCCCGTCGACTTCAAGGTCGAGGGCACCCCGCGTCCGCTGCCCAGCGGTGTCGAGCTGACGGCGTACCGGATCGTGCAGGAGGCGCTCACCAACACCCGCAAGCACGGGGGGCCGAACACGGGCGCCAGTGTGCGGCTGGTGTACTTCGACGACGGTCTCGGGCTGCTCGTCGAGGACGACGGCAAGGGCGCCCCGCACGAGCTCTACGAGGAGGGCGGCGTCGACGGCCAGGGGCATGGTCTGATCGGTATGCGCGAGCGGGTCGGCATGGTCGGGGGCACCCTGGACGCGGGCCCGCGCCCGGGCGGCGGGTTCCGCATCAGCGCGCTGCTGCCGCTGAAACCTGCGCACTGATCTTTCGTACGCCGATTACTGACACCTGTAACGAATTGTTGAACGACCTGTTGAACGGCCTCAACCTGTTGAATGAATTGTTGAACGATCCTGCTGACGGAACGGAAGAGGACCCGATGACGATCCGCGTGATGCTCGTCGACGACCAGGTGCTGCTGCGCACCGGTTTCCGGATGGTGCTCGCCGCCCAGCCGGACATGGAGGTCGTCGCGGAGGCGGGCGACGGTGTCGAGGCCCTTCAGGTGCTGGCCGCGACCGCGGTCGACGTGGTGCTGATGGACGTCCGTATGCCGAAGCTGGACGGGGTGGAGACCACCCGCCGCATCTGCCAGGGCGAGAACCCGCCGAAGGTGCTGATCCTGACCACCTTCGACCTCGACGAGTACGCCTTCTCCGGGCTGAAGGCAGGCGCCTCCGGGTTCATGCTCAAGGACGTGCCGCCCGGTGAGCTCCTCACCGCGATCCGCTCCGTGCACAGCGGCGACGCGGTGGTGGCGCCCTCGACGACCCGTCGGCTCCTGGACCGCTTCGCCCCGATGCTGCCTTCCGCCGGCAAGGAGCCGCAGCACAAGGAGCTGGAGCGGCTCACCGAGCGCGAGCGCGAGGTCATGATCCTCGTCGCCCAGGGGCTGTCCAACGGCGAGATCGCGGCCCGCCTGGTGCTGTCCGAGGCGACCGTGAAGACCCATGTCGGCCGCATCCTCACCAAGCTCGGTCTGCGGGACCGGGTGCAGGTCGTCGTCCTGGCGTACGAGACGGGGCTGGTGCGGGCCGGCGGGCACGGCTGAGGCACGGTGACCGCATGAGGCGCGGTGGCCGCGTGAGGTGCACAGTGACCGCGCCTACCTGAGGATGCCCTCCAGGAAGTCGCTGCCCAGGCGGGCCACCATCGTGACGTCCAGCTGGTGCAGGACGTAGCGGCCGCGGCGGCGGGTGGTGATCAGGCCGGCCTTCTTCAGGACGCCGAGGTGGCGGGATATCTCCGGGGCGGTCATGTTGTGCACCTGGGTCAGCTCGCTGGTGGTGAACGCGGTGCGGGCCAGGCTGCGGCACAGGCGCATGCGGACCGGGTGGGACAGGGCGGTCATCCGCAGGGTCAGCTGCTCCAGGGAGGTCGGCGCGGCGAACTTGGGCGACCCTACGGGGTAGTGCACGACGGGCTGCCAGCCGTAGCGGTACAGGACCGTCAGATGCGGCCAGCCCAGGCTGGTGGGGACCAGCAGGAGACCGCCGTCCTGGGTCGCCGTACGGCCGTCGCCGAGCTTGTCGACCGTGATGCGGGTGGCGCTCTCGTCGAGGGTCACCGCGGTGGACATCGACGTCAGCGCCTCCGCCAGGCCCTTGTGCCGCAGGAGGTCCGTCTTGTGGCGGGCGTCGGCCGCGAGCTGGTGCTGCATCCGGGACCAGGTCTCCGCGAAGAACGCCTCGTCGCAGTCCTCCAGGAACTGCCGCAGCCAGGCCCTGGTCCGTGGCGGGGCGGCCAACAGCCGCTCGGTGAACGCCAGTTGACGCGGACCGCGGGTCGCGGCCTGCTCCAGGGCGCGCAGCCTGATCGTGGCGTCCGAGAGCGGGCCGGGTCCGCCGGTGCCGTAGGTGAGGGCGCAGGTGGTGAACTCCAGTGCCGCGTCCACGAACTGCTCGTCCGTCAGCTTGTCCACCAGGTCCAGCTCTTCGGCGAGGGTCGCCCCGGGGAGCGTGCTGCGGCCCGGGATGCCCGCGTACGGCAGGAACAGGTCGGAGAACGTCGACCGCCACAGGAAGTCCGCCTCGCACATCCGGTCCGCCAGATGCGGGTCGAGCCGCGCGGTGACTCCGGTCACCCACCCCTGGAGGCCGGGATGGTGCCCCGGCTCGGACATCGCGTGCAGCGCCATGCACAGCTCGCCCAGGGGCGAGGGCGCGAAGACGACCTGCTCCTGCCGCAGCCCTGTGATGTCGATGTGCACGCTCATGCCCCCATCGTGCACCTCACCACTGACAACGCCCCCGTCGATTGACGCGGCCCGTCAATCGACGGGACAGCCGCTGGGCGGCGACGCAGCCTGGAGACATGAGCGTCACCCAGCAGTACGTCCTCGACACCTGCCGCGCCCGGTAACTCGGCGAGGTACCCCCGCCTCCGCCCGGCGCCCACGACTGGCGCACCGCGCGCGAGCCGCGCGGCTACCTGCGGTTCCGCGCGGTCGTCGCGGAGCGCCAGGCCCACGGCCGGCTGCGCGCGACCCTGGGCCGGTGGCTGCACCGGCGACCCCGCCCCACCTGCTGACGCCCGTCGGGCCGACGCCCC
This sequence comes from Streptomyces hokutonensis, assembly GCF_000376565.1. Lineage (GTDB taxonomy): Bacteria > Actinomycetota > Actinomycetes > Streptomycetales > Streptomycetaceae > Streptomyces > Streptomyces hokutonensis. The sequence continues at coordinate 11,781 of NZ_BARG01000115.1, forward strand.
TCAGCTGCCGGTCTCTTCCTTCAGGCGGAGTACGAAGTCCGCGACAGCCGCCTTCACGTCGTCGGCCGTCCACTCCAGGGCGGCGGCCCGTACGTAGACCTCCGTCACCGCCATCCCCGGGCCCTTCGCGTCCCAGGGATTGGAGAACAGGGCGGTCCTCGTTTCTTCCGACGTCCGGATCGCGGCCTCCGTGACGGCGTCGCGGTCGTACGGGAGCCAGACCTGGAAGTCGTGCGTGTGCGGTTGCTCGGGGTGGACGCGCATCCACGGCACCCCGGCTGCGGCGAACCCCTCGCGCAGTGCCTCGGCGATCACGCGCGCGTGGGCCACGTACGCGGGCAGCCGGGGCAGCTCGCGGTCCAGGCCCGCGAGCGCGGTCAGGACAGTCGGGAACTGCTGGAAGACCATGCCTCCGTAGCGGTGCCGCCAGGTCTTCGCCTCGTCGATCAGGGTCTTCGGGCCGGCGAGCGCGGCGCCGCCGAGGGCGTCGAGGGACTTGTAGAACGACACGTAGACGCTGTCCGCCAGGCCCGCGATCTCGTCGAGCGGGCGGCCGAAGTGGTCGGTGGACTCCCACAGGCGGGCGCCGTCGAAGTGGACCACCGCGTCGCGTTCGTGCGCGGCGTCGACGACGGCGGAGAGCTCCTCCCAGGAGGGCAGGACGAAACCGGCGTCCCGGAGGGGCAGTTCGAGCATCAGCGTCCCGAAGGGCTCCGGGAAGTCGTGCACCTCTTCGGCGGTCGGCTGCCGGGGCTCGCCCGTCACATGGACCGGGCGCAGGCCGCTGACCTGGCTGAGGGCGTGCCGTTCGTGCACTTCGGGGTGGGACAGCGGGTGCAGGGCGACCACCGGGTTCCCGGTACGGCCCGCCCAGCAGCGCAGGGCCACCTGCTGCGCCATCGTGCCCGTGGGGAAGAAGGCCGCGGCCTCCTTGCCGAGCAGTTCGGCGACCCGCTTCTCCAGGGTCTCGACGATCTCGGTGCCGTACATGTCCGAGGCCTCGTCCAGGTCGTGCAGTTCGGCCGCCTCCTGCACGAAGGCGAGCCGCTCCCGGAGGGGGTTCAGGAACCCGAGGCGCGCGAGGGCCCGCTCGGCGTTCCTGGTCGCGGCCATGCGCCGTTTACGGCGCTCCAGGTTCCGTTCCTCGTCGGTCGCCGGTTCCGCCTGCTGGTCACTCTGCTCCGCCGCATCGCTCATGCTCGGGATGATGCCTGGCGCACGTCCGTTCGGGCACCCGGGTTTCCACCGGCTTTCCCGTCCGCCACGGGCTGTGTGACAACCCACAGCCTGTGGACAACCGGACGCCCTTCGAACCGATCGCGTTAACATGACGAGAAATCGTCCGGTACCCGGAGCGGACTGGAACGGGAAGGCCGCACTCGCGTGAGTACATTCCAACAGCCAGAGCCCAAGGACCGCCCCGCGCGGCTCGCCGTCGGCGTCGTCGGCGCCGGCCGGGTGGGCCCCGCACTGGCCGCGTCCCTCCAGCTCGCCGGGCACCGTCCGGTGGCCGTCTCCGGGGTCTCCGACGCCTCCAGGCGACGGGCCGCGCTGATGCTCCCCGACGTGCCGGTCCTCACGCCCGCGCAGGTCCTGGAGCGCGCCGACCTCGTGCTGCTCACCGTCCCGGACGACGCCCTGCCAGGCCTCGTGGAGGGCCTCGCCGAGACCGGGGCCGTACGCCCGGGCCAGCTCCTCGTGCACACCTCCGGGCGGTACGGCGCGCAGGTCCTGGACCCCGCTCTGCGCGCCGGCGCGCTGCCGCTGGCCCTGCACCCCGCGATGACCTTCACGGGGACCCCTGTGGACGTCCAGCGGCTCGCCGGATGCTCCTTCGGGGTCACCGCGCCCGAGGAACTGCGGCTGGCCGCCGAGGCCCTGGTGATCGAGATGGGCGGCGAGCCCGAGTGGATCGCCGAGGAGAACCGCCCGCTCTACCACGCGGCCCTCGCCCTGGGCGCCAACCACCTGGTCACCCTGGTCGCCGAGTCCATGGAGCTGCTGCGCACGGCCGGCGTCGAGGCTCCCGACCGCATGCTCGGCCCGCTCCTCGGCGCCGCCCTGGACAACGCCCTGCGCTCCGGCGACGCGGCCCTGACCGGCCCCGTCGCGCGCGGGGACGCGGGCACGGTCGCCGCGCACGTCACCGAGCTGCGCAAGCACGCCCCGCAGACCGTCGCCGGCTATCTGGCGATGGCCCGCGCGACCGCCGACCGGGCCCTGGCCCACGGGCTGCTCAAGCCGGAACTCGCCGAGGACCTCCTCGGAGTCCTCGCCAACGGCACCGAGGGAGATGCCGGATGACCACCACCCTGCTGCGCACCGCCGACGAACTGCACGCACGCACGCGTGCGGGCCGGCGCGTCGTCGTCATGACGATGGGCGCCCTGCACGAGGGCCACGCCACCCTGGTCCGCACCGCGCGCGAACTCGCCGGACCGGACGGCGAGGTCGTGGTCACCGTCTTCGTGAACCCGCTGCAGTTCGGCAAGGGCGAGGACCTCGACCGCTATCCGCGCACCCTGGACGCCGACCTCAAGATCGCCGAACAGGCGGGCGCCGACGTCGTGTTCGCCCCCTCCGTGGACGAGGTCTACCCGGGTGGCGAACCCCAGGTCCGCGTCTCGGCCGGCCCCATGGGCGAACGCCTGGAGGGCGCGGTCCGTCCCGGCCACTTCGACGGCATGCTCACCGTCGTCGCCAAGCTGCTGCACCTCACCCGCCCCGACACCGCCCTGTTCGGCCAGAAGGACGCCCAGCAACTCGCCCTGATCCGCCGCATGGTGCGCGACCTGAACTTCGGCACGGACATCGTCGGCGTGCCGACCGTGCGCGAGGCCGACGGCCTGGCACTGTCCAGCCGCAACCGCTATCTGTCCCCCCAGGAGCGGCGCACCGCGCTCGCCCTCTCCCAGGCCCTGTTCGCCGGCCGCGACCGGCACGCCGCCCAGGAGGCGCTGCGCGCGCGGGCCCTCGAAGTGCCCGCCACGCGCGCGCGTGCCGAGGCGCTCAGCGCCATAGGGGAGTCCCGCGCGGCGGCCGACGCGCACGCCGTCGCCAAGGCCGTCCCCGGCCCCGGCGGCCCGGCGTCCATCCGCGCCGCCGCCCGCCTGGTCCTCGACGACGCGGCCCGTCTCGACCCGCCGCTCGCCCTGGACTACCTGGCCCTGGTCGACCCGTCCGACTTCACGGACGTGGACGAGGACTTCACCGGCGAGGCCGTCCTCGCCGTCGCCGCCCGGGTCGGGACGACCCGGCTGATCGACAACATCCCACTCGCTTTCGGAACCCTCGGAGCCGCCTCGTGACCAGCACAGGCATACGACTGCACGCGCCCGCCCCCGGGTGGTCCATCGCCGCGGACGTGGTGGTGGTCGGCTCAGGAGTGGCCGGCCTGACCGCGGCCCTGCGCTGCGAGGCGGCGGGCCTGCGGACGGTCGTCGTCACCAAGGCCCGCCTCGACGACGGTTCCACCCGCTGGGCGCAGGGCGGCATCGCCGCCGCCCTCGGGGAGGGCGACACCCCCGAACAGCACCTGGACGACACCCTGGTGGCGGGCGCGGGCCTGTGCGACGAGGAGGCCGTACGGATCCTCGTCACCGAAGGACCCGACGCGGTACGGCGGCTCATCGAGACCGGCGCCCACTTCGACGAGTCCTCCGAAGGAGGACTGGAACTGGCCCGCGAGGGCGGCCACCACCGGCGCCGCATCGCGCACGCGGGCGGCGACGCGACCGGCGCGGAGGTCTCCCGGGCGCTCGTCGAGGCCGTACACGCGCGTGGACTGCGCACGATCGAGAACGCGCTCGTGCTGGACCTGCTGACGGATGCAGACGGCCGTACGGCGGGTGTGAGCCTGCACGTCATGGGCGAGGGTCAGCACGACGGTGTGGGCGCCGTGCACGCGCCCGCCGTGGTCCTCGCGACCGGCGGTATGGGGCAGGTCTTCTCCGCGACCACCAACCCGTCCGTGTCGACCGGCGACGGGGTCGCACTCGCCCTCCGCGCGGGCGCCGAGGTCTCCGACCTGGAGTTCGTGCAGTTCCACCCGACCGTGCTCTTCCTGGGTGCCGACGCGGAGGGCCAGCAGCCCCTCGTCTCCGAGGCGGTGCGCGGCGAGGGCGCCCACATTGTCGACGCCGACGGAGTGCGCTTCATGGTGGGCCAGCACGAACTGGCCGAGCTCGCGCCCCGGGACATCGTCGCCAAGGGCATCACGCGGCGCATGCTGGAGCAGGACGCCGAGCACATGTTCCTCGACGCCCGGCACTTCGGCGCCGACATGTGGGAGCACCGCTTCCCCACGATCCTCGCCGCCTGCCGCAGCCACGGCATCGACCCGGTCACCGAGCCCGTCCCGGTCGCCCCGGCCGCCCACTACGCCTCCGGCGGCGTCCGCACCGACTCCCGGGGCCGTACGACCGTCCCCGGCCTCTACGCGTGCGGCGAGGTCGCCTGCACCGGAGTGCACGGCGCGAACCGGCTCGCCTCCAACTCCCTCCTCGAAGGCCTCGTCTATGCCGAGCGGATCGTCGCCGACATCACCGCGAGCCGGGCGGAGAACGCCCTCCACGCGCGCGTGCCCGAACCGGTCCCGCACCCCCAGAAGCCCGCGCACCCGCTGCTCGCCCCCGAGGCCCGCTTCGCGATCCAGCGGATCATGACCGAGGGCGCGGGCGTCCTGCGCTCCGCCGAGTCCCTGGCCAAGGCCGCGGGACAGCTCCAGCAGCTGCACACCGACGCCCGTGACGCGCTCGACGAGAACGGCAAGACCGCCGAGCCCGGCGTCGACACCTGGGAGGCCACCAACCTCCTGTGCGTGGCCCGCGTCCTGGTCACCGCCGCCGCCCGGCGCGAGGAGACCCGGGGCTGCCACTGGCGCGAGGACCACGCCGAGCGCGACGACAGCGCCTGGCGCCGCCACATCGTCGTACGGCTGAATCCCGACCGCACGCTGGCCGTGCACACCACGGACACCGCAGACTTCCCCCCGACCCGGCAGCACCGTCCCCAGGAGCAGTGACAGAAGTGAGCACCCCCGACCTTCCCCTCGCCGACAGCGGCGGCTGCGGCGACGGCTGTGCCTGTGGCGCGGGCGCCGACGCGGAGTACCTGGAGTGCGGTCTGGACCCCGCGCTCGCCGAACTCCTGGCCGACGCGGGTCTCGACCCCGTGGAGGTCGAGGACATCGCCAATGTCGCCGTCCAGGAGGACCTGGACGGCGGTGTCGACGTGACGACCGTGGCGACCATCCCCGAAGGGGCCGTCGCCACCGCCGACTTCACCGCGCGCGAGGCCGGTGTCGTGGCGGGCCTCAGGGTCGCCGAAGCGGTGATCTCCGTGGTCTGCACCGACGAGTTCGAGGTCGAGCGGCACGCGGAGGACGGCGACCGCGTGGAGGCCGGGCAGAAGCTCCTGTCGGTCACCACGCGCACGCGTGACCTGCTGACCGCCGAGCGCAGCGCGCTCAACCTCCTGTGCCGCCTCTCCGGCATCGCGACCGCCACGCGCGCGTGGGCCGACGCGCTGGAGGGCACGCGGACGAAGGTCCGCGACACCCGCAAGACGACGCCCGGACTGCGCTCCCTGGAGAAGTACGCGGTCCGCTGCGGCGGCGGCGTCAACCACCGCATGTCCCTCTCGGACGCGGCTCTCGTCAAGGACAACCACGTGGTCGCCGCGGGCGGCGTCGCCCAGGCCTTCAAGGCCGTACGGGAGGCCTTCCCGGAGGTGGCGATCGAGGTCGAGGTCGACACCCTGCACCAGCTCCGCAAGGTCCTGGACGCGGGCGCCGACCTGATCCTGCTGGACAACTTCACACCCGGAGAGTGCGAGGAGGCCGTCGGCATCGTCCACGGCCGCGCCGCCCTGGAGGCCTCGGGACGCCTCACCCTGGACAACGTCAAGGCGTACGCGGACACCGGGGTGGACTACCTCGCCGTGGGCGCCCTGACCCACTCCGCGCCGATCCTGGACATCGGCCTCGACCTCCGTGAGGCGCAGTAGTCATGCTCCTCACGATCGACGTGGGCAACACGCACACCGTCCTGGGCCTCTTCGACGGCGAGGACATCGTCGAGCACTGGCGGATCTCCACCGACGCGCGCCGCACCGCCGACGAACTCGCCGTCCTCCTCCAGGGCCTCATGGGCATGCACCCGCTCCTCGGAGAGGAGCTGGGCGACGGCATCGACGGCATCGCGATCTGCGCCACGGTGCCGTCCGTCCTGCACGAGCTGCGCGAGGTGACCCGCCGCTACTACGGAGACGTGCCCGCCGTCCTCGTCGAGCCGGGCGTCAAGACCGGCGTCCCGATCCTGACCGACAACCCCAAGGAGGTCGGCGCGGACCGCATCATCAACGCGGTCGCCGCGGTCGAGCTCTACGGGGGCCCCGCGATCGTCGTCGACTTCGGTACGGCGACCACGTTCGACGCGGTCTCCGCGCGCGGGGAGTACGTCGGCGGTGTCATCGCCCCCGGGATCGAGATCTCGGTCGAGGCGCTCGGCGTCAAGGGCGCCCAGCTGCGCAAGATCGAGGTGGCCCGGCCGCGCAGCGTGATCGGCAAGAACACGGTCGAGGCGATGCAGTCGGGCATCGTCTACGGGTTCGCCGGCCAGGTAGACGGAGTCGTCACCCGGATGGCCAAGGAACTGGCCGACGACCCGGAGGACGTGACGGTCATCGCGACCGGAGGCCTCGCCCCGATGGTCCTGGGCGAGGCCTCGGTCATCGACGAGCACGAGCCCTGGCTGACCCTGATCGGCCTGCGACTGGTCTACGAGCGGAACGTGTCGCGCATGTGAGTCGGCCCCGCGCCGGGACGGACCTCCCGGCGCGGAGCCGCGCCCTCGCCGGGCCGGCGGCGCTCACGCGTGCCCGCGAGGTGTCCTGCGGTTCGGCGTCGGCCCCGGCGAGGACGCGGTCGTTCCGTCCCCGCGCGAGGTGCCGCTGCCGCTCGCGCCCGCGCAGTGGCGCAGTTCGCGCTCACGGACTGCCGCCACCGGCGCCCACGGAGTGCCGCCGCGCCCGACGGAGCCGTAGCCGTGGGCACGGAGGAGCAGCCGCTGCCCGCCACGGGCCGGCGCAGCTCGGGTGCCGTGCGCGGCGGCACAGCCGGCGTCCGCACCGCGCGGAAACCTCCGCGCCACACCCGCCCCCTATGTCGAATTTGTCTGATTAGCGCGTATCGTCGCCGCATGCCCACGCCATACGGATCCCGCGGCGGCATGGCGTTCGGTGCGGAGGAGCTGCGTGTGCTCCGTCGCGCCCTCGCCCTCGCCCTCCAGCCCCGAACCGCCTCCGCCGAGGACGTCAAGGACTGTCTCCGGCTCGCCGAATCCCTCGACGAAGCGGTACGCGAGGGGGTCCGGCTGCGCGCCTTCCTGGTCGCCGACCTCGCCCGGTACCGCGCCGCCCTGCCCGGCACCACCGCCGGCTACCTCACGCTCCTGGAGGAGGCGCTCGGCGCCGGGTACCGCCCGGACGTCGACGACCTCTCCGCGCTGCGTGCGCTGCGCGGGAACCCGGCCGCCGCAGCCCTCCTCGACCGCTGCCTCACCCTTGCCGAACAGGACGTACGCGCGCGCCTGGCCCGCCGTACGACCGCCCGCCCCGCCCCGACCGTCCCCGCGTCCCGCACCCGCCTCCTGGCGCTCCCCGGAGGTCGCTCCGGCGGCCTTTCCGGCACCGGCGGGGAGTTGGCCGGGGAGGACGCCAAGGAGCCCGTACGCAAGCCCGTGGAGCGGCCGGCGCCCGCACCCGCGCCCGCCGCCCCGAAGCCGTCGCGGCCGATCCCCACCCCGGGCGAGGTCTTCCCCCGGCGCAAACCGGCACCGCCCCCGGCGAATCCGCCGCAGCAGCTCGCCGCCGGCTGAACCGACCCCGCCCCGCTCTCCGTAGGGCCCGTGGCTACTCTGGAGGGCATGGACTATGTCTCCGCGCTCGTGCCCCCGGTCGTCATGGCCGTGTTCTTCATCGGACTGATCCGGGTCATCGTGAAGACCCAGGGCGGGGCCATGAAGGCCAAGGAGGACGCGGCCGTCGACGCCGCCATCGCGCGCGCGGAGAGCGCCCGCCAGGCCTCCTCGACCACCGAAGCCTGACCGCCCGCCTTTCGGCGGCGTCTTCAAGGGCGTACGACTCCCGCACGCGTGCGCGTGCTTTCCGAGTCGTACGCCCTTTTTGTGCCTTTTCCACTATGGTTCTGAGCTGTGCCTCGCCCATTGGGAGAACTCGAAGACTCGGTCATGACGCGGGTGTGGAAGTGGAACCGCCCGGTGACCGTTCGAGAAGTCCTGGAAGACCTTCAGCAGGAACGGTCGATCGCGTACACCACGGTGATGACCGTTTTGGACAATCTCCATCAGAAGGGCTGGGTGCGTCGCGAGGCGGAAGGCCGGGCGTATCGATATGAGGCCGTCTCCACACGGGCCGCCTACTCGGCCGCCCTGATGAACGACGCCTGGTCCCAGAGCGACAACCCCGCGGCCGCTCTCGTCGCCTTCTTCGGGATGATGAGCGACGAACAGCGTGAGGCCCTGCGCAGCGCCGTACGCATCGTCCAGGGACCGGAAACACCCGAACCCGCGGATGGAGTCCAGAACCCCGGCTCCGCGTCCTCCGGCGGTGGGCGATAGCGTCCGCTCATGTCAGCAGAGCAGCCAGAAGTCACCGCGAAAGCCATCACCGTCCGGCGGGCCCGGACCGGGGATGTCCCGGCGGTGCGCCGACTCCTTGACGCCTACGTTCGCGGTCGCATCCTGCTCGACAAAGCGACCGTGACTCTTTACGAGGACATACAGGAGTTCTGGGTCGCCGAACGCGACGACAACGCCGAGGTGGTCGGCTGCGGCGCACTGCACGTCATGTGGGAAGACCTCGCGGAAGTCCGTACTCTCGCCGTGAAGCCCGGGTTGAAGGGCGCCGGTGTAGGTCATCAGTTGCTGGAGAAGTTGCTGCACACGGCTCGCTGGCTAGGCGTTCGTCGCGTTTTCTGTCTCACCTTCGAAGTGGACTTCTTCTCCAAGCACGGCTTCGTGGAGATCGGTGAGACACCGGTTGACACCGATGTCTACGCGGAGCTGTTGCGTTCCTATGACGAGGGCGTGGCGGAGTTCCTGGGTCTCGAACGAGTGAAACCGAACACCTTGGGCAACAGTCGGATGCTTCTGCATCTGTGATCGCTGCGCTCAATTCGGCCCGGACGCCCTGCCCAGGTTCCCTATGTCCGAAACGCGCATCTTTCCGGACCGGTGAGGTCACTCGGTCTCTCCCAGGGGTTTGTGTTTTTCCAGCAAAAGCGGTTTGCTTTCCGACGTACTGCAGTACTGCATATAACAGGGGACGGCGAAACGGCGGACGCCGCAGACCCCAGGCCCGCAAGTTATCGATGAAAGGAAATCCGGTGGCACAGAAGGTTCAGGTCCTTCTTGTCGACGACCTCGACGGCGGCGAGGCGGACGAGACGGTGACGTTCGCGCTGGACGGCAAGACGTACGAGATCGATCTCACCACCGCGAATGCGGACAAGCTCCGTGGTCTTCTCGACGCTTACGTGAAGGGCGGACGCCGTACCGGTGGCCGTGCTTCGGGTGGCCGTGGAAAGGCGCGCGCCGCTACCGGTGGCAGCCAGGACACCGCGCAGATCCGCGCGTGGGCCAAGGAGAACGGCTACGAGGTCAACGACCGCGGCCGTGTTCCCGCGTCCATTCGCGAGGCCTACGAAAAGGCCAACGGCTGAGCGCACGAGCGCCGCAGCCGGACCCGGTGGCACTGTGTGGCCACCGTGTCCACGAGTCGTACGAGATCAGGGGCGTCCCCAACGCCCCCCACGGCCGACAGTGTCGGCAGCGAGGCCTCGACCTCGCGCCCCGGCTCGGGGGGCCGCAGCCATACGGCGGCCCCCTGCACGGGACCCGGGCGACCCGCGGGAATCGACGGCCCGGGGTGCCCCTTCGCGGGCCTCGCGCCAGAGAGCGGTGGCACTTCGACAGTCCCCGCCCCGGGGACCGGCGGCGCCTCCATGTGCCCGCCCTCGCCCAGCGCCACCAGATCCAGCGCCGGCGCCAGCGCGCCCCACTCCAGCCAGTCCAGCAGCCCCGGCAGCTCCTCCGCGCTGCCCGCGGCCACCAGCAGCCGCATCCGGTCGCCCCGTACGGCCACCGGAGAGTCCGGCCCCAGCCGCCACAGCGCCGCGACACCGGCCTCGACCGGCACGTCCAGGACGTCGAACCGCAGCCCCGTGACGAGCCGCAACGGCTCTCCGGGCACCGTCCGCCACCCGAGTTCGTTCTCGTACCAGTGCCGCCGACGGTCGTCCGGATCGGGCGGGCGACGGGGGGAGGGGACCGTGGTGACCGGAGGGACTGTGCCAACCATGCCAAGTGCAACCGCCGAACCGGCCCGAGAGTTACGCTGGGTGGTCCGGTGATTGCGCAGGGTGCCGGAAAAAAGGGCGTTCGGGGGTGTCGGACCGCGCAAGGTTGTTCGCCCGTAGCGGAGGGAACCGGTGCGTTCGGCATGGAGTGTCAGTCCGTACGGGTAAGACAATCCCTAGTGGGAGGGGGCGACACGCAGAAATTGGCGTCTCACGTTCGCCATCGGCGTACTCATGGTGAGGGTAACTGCCTGGCCTGCGGGAACATCGTCTCGCACCATCAGGTTGGAGCAGATGTCGGCGTTCGGGTTCAGGAGGCAGTGTTGGTTCTCGGTCCGGTGTCGGCAGTTGGAATGAGCGGTCCCCGCTTGCGGGACTAAGCTGCGGAAGGACAGGGAGGGGAGCGTCCCCTTACTGCCTGACCGCTCTGAGGAGCGATTAACGATGTTCGAGAGGTTCACCGACCGCGCGCGGCGGGTTGTCGTCCTGGCTCAGGAAGAAGCCCGGATGCTCAACCACAACTACATCGGCACCGAGCACATCCTCCTGGGTCTCATCCACGAGGGTGAGGGTGTCGCCGCAAAGGCCCTGGAGAGCCTCGGCATTTCGCTTGAGGCGGTCCGCCAGCAGGTTGAGGAGATCATCGGACAGGGCCAGCAGGCGCCGTCCGGTCACATCCCCTTCACTCCCCGTGCCAAGAAGGTCCTGGAGCTGTCGCTCCGCGAGGCTCTTCAGCTGGGCCACAACTACATCGGCACGGAGCACATCCTGCTCGGCCTGATCCGTGAGGGCGAGGGCGTCGCCGCCCAGGTCCTGGTCAAGCTGGGCGCTGATCTCAACCGTGTGCGGCAGCAGGTGATCCAGCTGCTCTCCGGTTACCAGGGCAAGGAGACCGCCACCGCCGGCGGCCCTGCGGAGGGCACCCCCTCGACGTCCCTGGTCCTCGACCAGTTCGGCCGGAACCTCACCCAGGCCGCTCGTGAGTCCAAGCTCGACCCGGTCATCGGGCGCGAGAAGGAGATCGAGCGGGTCATGCAGGTGCTGTCCCGCCGCACCAAGAACAACCCGGTCCTGATCGGTGAGCCCGGCGTCGGCAAGACCGCCGTCGTCGAGGGCCTCGCCCAGGCCATCGTCAAGGGCGAGGTGCCCGAGACCCTCAAGGACAAGCACCTCTACACCCTGGACCTCGGCGCGCTGGTCGCCGGCTCCCGCTACCGCGGTGACTTCGAGGAGCGCCTGAAGAAGGTCCTCAAGGAGATCCGCACCCGCGGCGACATCATCCTGTTCATCGACGAGCTGCACACGCTGGTCGGTGCGGGTGCCGCCGAGGGCGCCATCGACGCCGCTTCGATCCTGAAGCCGATGCTGGCCCGCGGTGAGCTGCAGACCATCGGCGCCACCACGCTGGACGAGTACCGCAAGCACCTGGAGAAGGACGCCGCTCTCGAGCGCCGCTTCCAGCCCATCCAGGTCGCGGAACCGTCCCTGCCGCACACCATCGAGATCCTCAAGGGTCTGCGCGACCGCTACGAGGCGCACCACCGTGTCTCCATCACGGACGAGGCGCTCGTGCAGGCCGCCACGCTGGCCGACCGGTACATCTCGGACCGCTTCCTCCCGGACAAGGCGATCGACCTGATCGACGAGGCCGGCTCCCGGATGCGCATCCGCCGGATGACCGCGCCGCCGGACCTGCGCGAGTTCGACGAGAAGATCGCCGGCGTCCGCCGCGACAAGGAGTCCGCGATCGACTCGCAGGACTTCGAGAAGGCCGCCTCCCTCCGCGACAAGGAGAAGCAGCTCCTGGCCGCCAAGGCCAAGCGGGAGAAGGAGTGGAAGGCCGGCGACATGGACGTCGTCGCCGAGGTCGACGGCGAGCTGATCGCCGAGGTCCTCGCGACCGCCACCGGCATCCCGGTCTTCAAGCTCACGGAGGAGGAGTCCTCGCGTCTGCTGCGCATGGAGGACGAGCTCCACAAGCGGGTCATCGGCCAGAAGGACGCCGTCAAGGCGCTCTCGAAGGCGATCCGTCGTACGCGTGCGGGCCTCAAGGACCCGAAGCGCCCCGGTGGTTCCTTCATCTTCGCCGGCCCCTCGGGTGTCGGTAAGACGGAACTCTCCAAGGCGCTCGCCGAGTTCCTCTTCGGTGACGAGGACGCGCTGATCTCCCTCGACATGTCGGAGTTCAGCGAGAAGCACACGGTCTCGCGGCTCTTCGGTTCGCCCCCCGGATACGTGGGCTACGAAGAGGGCGGCCAGCTGACGGAGAAGGTCCGCCGCAAGCCGTTCTCGGTCGTCCTCTTCGACGAGGTCGAGAAGGCCCACCCGGACATCTTCAACTCGCTGCTGCAGATCCTGGAAGACGGTCGCCTGACCGACTCCCAGGGCCGGGTCGTGGACTTCAAGAACACGGTCATCATCATGACGACCAACCTCGGCACGCGGGACATCTCCAAGGGCTTCAACCTCGGCTTCGCGGCCACGGGTGACACGAAGTCCAACTACGAGCGCATGAAGAACAAGGTCTCGGACGAGCTCAAGCAGCACTTCCGCCCCGAGTTCCTCAACCGCGTGGACGACGTCGTCGTCTTCCCGCAGCTCACCCAGGAGGACATCCTCCAGATCGTCGACCTGATGATCGGCAAGGTGGACGAGCGCCTCAAGGACCGGGACATGGGCATCGAGCTCTCCCAGGCCGCCAAGGAGCTCCTCTCCAAGAAGGGTTACGACCCGGTGCTGGGCGCGCGTCCGCTGCGGCGCACGATCCAGCGCGAGATCGAGGACACGCTCTCGGAGAAGATCCTCTTCGGCGAGCTGCGCCCCGGTCACATCGTGGTCGTCGACACGGAGGGCGAGGGCGAGGCCAAGACCTTCACCTTCCGGGGCGAGGAGAAGTCGGCACTGCCCGACGTCCCGCCGATCGAGCAGGCGGCCGGCGGAGCCGGTCCGAATCTGAGCAAGGAGGCGTAAGGCTTTAGGGCTTTACGGCTGGAAAGGGGCCGGTGCCTTTTGGCACCGGCCCCTTTCGCTTGCGCCGGGCGGTGCTGTTCCGCCCGCTCTACATCTGCTGGATACGGACTTCGGGGAGTTCCGGCATGGCGCTCAGCGAGGCGCTGGAGAGTTCGTCTTCGAGCTGGAGCTCCGTCAGGGCCGGGAGTGAGGCCACTTCCTGCCAGTCGGCGGTGGTCAGCGAGCGCCCGGACGCGCCGATTCTGAGCGTCGTGAGGGTGGGCCATTGACCGAGCCCGCGCAGCCCGGTGCCCGACACCGTGTCTGCTCTCAGATGCAGGTATTCCAAAGGCGCGTCGACGGGCAGGGAGTCGGCGAGACTGTCTCCTGGAAGCACCTGATTGATGGACAGCCAGGTCAGCGAGCGGAGTTCCCGCAGCCCCTTGATGTGGCCGATCCCGGACAACCACATTTCGGTGAGCGGGAGTTGCGCCAGCGGTGCGAAATCCTCGATTTCCAGGCAGCGGTGCAGCCACAGACGGTTCAGGGAAGAGAAGGGCGACAGCTCTCCCAGGTCGGCCAGGCGGGGATTGTCGATCACGCTCAGGGTCTCGACCACGGCCGGCTCGGCCACGGTCGCCAGGATCTCCGGCACGGACCGGGAGCCGACGCAGGTGACACTCCGCCAAGGGCGCATCAGCCTGAGCGCCTCGTACTTCTCGTCGCTGTCGCACCTGATGTAGAGGTCAGAGCGGTCCAGATGGTCGAGCACCTCGACCGCGTACTCCCTGGTGTCGAACCGGTCCCAGGTGCCCACGAGTTGGCGCCGCACAGCGAGATCGGGGTGTTCCCGGAACCGCCGCAGCACCGCGAGGGCCGCCTCCGGCTCCTCCGTGCCGAGCAGCGAGGCGGTGACGGTGACCGCGAGTGCCTCATCGCCCGACAGCCCGGCCGGACCCGGCAGCAACTCCAGCACCAGCGGCCCGGCCAGCGCCAGTGCGTGCGCCTCCTCCGTCGTACGAGGAGGAATCAGCGTGGCCGCGCGGGCCTCGACCTCGGCCCGCACCGCCGGGTCCAGCGCCGTCGCGTGCTCCAGGCAGGCCAGCGCCAGCAGCGTCACCCGGGGCTCGTCGCGGGCCAGCAACTCCCGTAGCAGTACGACCCGTTCGCGCGGCCTGGCGTGGGCGACTGCCATGCGGATCACGTCTTCCCACTGGGTGTCGTCCGCGCGGGAGAGCAGGACGTCGAGGTGGCCCTCCTCCACCGCGTACCGCGCGCCCAGGTAGTCCTGGAAGGTGCGGTGCACGAAGTCCAGGACGTCCACGGCGGGTTGGCGCAGCAGGCCGCTTCTCAGGAGCAGTGTCCGCAGGACCGTCCCGGCGTCGCCCTGGCCCGCCGCCGAGGCGACCGTGGGCAGACAACGCTCCACGATCCCCTCGGCCGTCTCCACATCCATCTCCGTGCGGCCGCTCAACACCAGCGCGTACGCGAGGCGTTGGAGGATCTCCAGCTGGGCCTCCTCGCCCAGTTCCGCCCCTTCCAGCGCGCCCATGCCCCGCTCGCGGTCGCGGCGGGCCAGCAGCATCGTGAGGGCGGCGTCGTACAACTCCTTGCGGCCGGTGGGGAGATAGCCCTTCCGTTCCCGGTGCAGGGCGCAGATCAGGCCGCACATGAGGGGGTTGGTGGCGAGGCGGGCCAGGTCGCGTTTGGTGCGGAGGGAGTCCAGGAGGGGGGCTTCGTACTCGGGGGCCTGTGCCGCCGCGTGCCAGCGCTCGACGAAGGTCCGCACCTCGGGGCGGCGCATCGGGGCCAGGGTCAGTTCGTGGAAGCCCTCGGAGGACAGCCAGTCGGGGCGTACCGCGGTGGGGCGGGAGGTGAGGAGCCAGCGGTTGCCGGGGAAGGCGCGGATCAGGGCGAGGAGCCAGTCGCGGGTGCGGTGGCGGTCGGCGGAGGGGATCTCGTCCAGGCCGTCGACGAGGACCAGACCCCGGCCGGCGGTCAGGACGCGTTCGGTCCAGCCCTCGGGCGGGGAGTGCGGGCAGTCGGTCGCCGCCAGGAAGGCCGCGGGGGAGGGGAGTTGGCCGGTGCGGAGCAGGGTGCGCAGCGGGAGGACGTACGGGACGCGGTCGCCGTCGCCGGCCGCCGTCACCGCGAGCCACTGCACCAGGGTCGTCTTGCCGGAGCCCGCGTCACCGCGCAGCAGCACCCGGTCGTGGGCCGACAGGGCTTCCCCGGCGGGGAGTTGGCGGTCGTAGCGGGCGCCGGGCTGCTCCTCGGACAGGGAGCGCTCCTCCGTCGCCTCCAGGCTGAGGTACGCCACTTCGAGGGGCCAGCGGTCCGGGGAGTCCCGCAGATCGATGCCGTAGATGGTGATGTGGTTGTGGTGTTCGGCGACGTAGGAGAGGTAGCGGCGTTCGAAGGCGCGGTCCCGGGAGCCGGGGCGCGGGGTGCGGGCGATCAACTCGTCCACCCGGGCTATCAGTTCGGCCTGGGTACGGGTCTGTTCCACCAGCGTGCGGGCGACGAAGGTGGACCGGCGGGTGAAGAACTCCAGGATCTGGAGGCAGGCCCACTCGGTGGCGTTGTCGAGGAAGTAGCGCGCGTCGGTGGACAGTCCGGCGGGGGGTGGGGCCTCGTGCTCCAACTGCCGTGCCAGTTCGCGGTGTCCGAGGCGTACGGCCTGTACGTCGTCCATGTCCAGGTCGCCGAGGGCGAGCAGCCGGCGGGCCAACGCGTCGGCCACGGCGGGTTGTTCGTCGAAGGGGAAGGGCGCTTCGCCGGGGGAGTCCACCGCCCGCGCGACCAGGCGGTCGGCGAGCTTGTGGACGTCCTTCTCCGTCAGGATGCGCTTTTCGCCCTTGAAGGAGACGAGGTTCGACAGCCGGACCGGCCTGTCGACCAGGCCCGCGCCCGGTCCTTCGGGTACGAACAGCTTTTTCAGCAGCGGTGTGATCAGGCCGGATGCCAGCTTGCCACCGAGTACCGCAGGCTCCATCGGCCGCCCCACCCCCGTCGTCGCGCGAACGGACGGAGCCTAACCGGTTACGACAACTGGCCGTCGTAGTCCGGCAGTTTGAAGGTCTTCTCGGCGTGGCCGCCGGACAGGTCGGTGGCGCTGTTGCCGATGTTCGCGATGATCGTGTAGCCCTTGGACTCGATGTCGGCGCGCTGGGCGGTCTTGTAGGCGGCGACGTCCTTGAAGAGGTCGAAGAGGCCGCGGACGTAGAGGCCGTCGACGTCGTAGCCGTCGTGTTCGAGGTTGTACTCGGTCGGCAGGTAGATGATGCCGGGCCGGGCCGTGACGAAGAACAGCGAAACCCCGTGCTCCTGGGCGTACTTGGCGACCGCGAGCACCGGCTTGTTGGCCGGCTGCGGCCAGCTGAACCCGAAGTCCGTCTCCAGGGTCGTGTTGTCGATGTCGAAGACGATCGCCTGCTTCTCACCCGGCTTGGTCGCCGCGATGCGCTGCTTCAGGTAGGGCAGAGCCTGGTTCATGACCGTCTGGCAGTCCGTCTGCCAGGTGCTGTAGTCGACCGCCGCGGTGGTGCTCGTGGTGGCGGCTTCCGCGGGGACGGCCAGCGCCCCGAGGGCGATCGCGGTCACGGCGACGGTGGCGGTACGGCGGGCCCAGGGGCGTCGTCTCGTCATGGGGGTGGGGGTTCCTCTCACGTCTGTGCGGTGCCGGTGCGGAAGGCATGCTCGCGGGCGCGGGTGGCGTGAGGGGAACCGTAAGGTTACTGGACGGTAGGTGCATAGAGGTCTGCGCCACATTCCTGCGGCCGGCGATCGCCCCGCCCGGTGACAAGCCGCACAGGCGATTCGGGCCCTACTAGGGCGGATAGTCGTAAGCCTCGTTCGGGGCAAAAGGGACTTTTTGTGTGGAACCAGGTGGGGGGATTTGCCGTCAGAGGGGCGATTTATGGCGAACGGGTGCTCTGTCAAGGAGTCGGAAGTTTTGTGGTGAAGTACTAGCTTCCATCGTAGAAGAGCTGTTTGGGGGTTTGTGGGGGGCGGGGTTACCAATGGACGTGCCATCCGGCGGCCGCTTGTGTGCCGGGTGGTCTTTCTGTCCCCGTCCCCGTGAGGTTTCGATGTTCCAGCGCTCCGCTTCCCGCTCTTCCCGTACGACTCCGCTCCGCAACCGGGTGGCCTTCCTGGCCGTCGGGCTGGGGGCCGCCGCCGTGCTGGGCACCGGGGTCGCGAGTGCTGCCACCGCGAGCGTGGCGCCGAAGACGGTCAGTGCGAAGACCGCCGCCTCCTGGGTCGACCCGGTGAAGAAGTACACGCTCTCCGCGAGCTTCGCGCAGGCCGGCGGCCTGTGGCAGTCCACCCACAGCGGGCAGGACTTCGCCGTGGCCAGCGGTACCGAGGTCGTCGCCGCGCACGGCGGGACCGTCGTCAAGGCCGGCGGCAACGGTGCCGGTGACGGGGCCGCGTACGGCAACGCCATCGTCATCAAGCACGGCAACGGCACCTACTCGCAGTACGCCCACCTCTCGCGCATCGACGTGAAGGTCGGCCAGGTCGTCAGCACCGGCCAGCACATCGCGCTGTCCGGCAACACCGGCAACTCCACCGGCCCCCACCTGCACTTCGAGATCCGTACGACCGCCAACTACGGCTCGGCCATAGACCCGGTCGCGTTCCTGCGCGGCAAGGGCGTGAAGGTCTAAGCCTGCTTCGTGCCCGCGTGGGCCTGCGTGATCATGTCGGTGGCGACCTCCAGGACGGCCTTGCGCTTGTCCTCGGGGTCGCCTTCGAGGTCCTGTACGGCGAACATGCCGGCGTGCAGCGTGAAGATCGCGCTGAGCGAGCGGACCTGGTCGACCAGGCTCGTCTCGGGGTCGATCATGATCTCCCGCAGGCCGCGCATGCGCTCCTTGAAGCGCTCGCCGATGCGCAGGTCCCGTACCGTCGCCTGGTTCTCCTGCATGAAGCGGAAGAGCGGGGTCGCGCCGTCGAGCGCGACGGCGTAGCGCCGTACGATCTCCTGCTTGGTCTCCAGGGTGTGCGGCTGGTCGCGGCCCCACTCGATCAGGTCCTCGATGGGCTTGGTCAGGTCCTCGAAGATGCTGACCAGGATCTCTTCCTTGGTCTTGAAGTGGTAGTAGAGCGCCGCCTTCGTGACGTCCAGGTGCTCGGCGATCTCGCGCAGCGAGGTCTTCTCGTAGCCCTGCTCGGCGAAGAGTTCGAGCGCCACGTCCTGGATGCGCTGGCGGGTGTCTCCGCGACGTTGCCGCTTGGTGCCGTCCATGGTGCCGCCCATTCGTCTCATGCTCCAGCAAACTTACTTGACGCCCGGCTAGTTACGGGTCTACTTTCCCTGAGTGTAGTCAACTAGCCGGGCGGCAAGTAAGTGGCCGGACGGTAGCGGTATCCAGCGGTAGCTAGGGGAGTGGGAACGATGGCGGACACACAGACGGTCGACAAGGGGTCGGGGGAGACCGAGAAACAGCCCAGGAGCGTGCGGGTCGTCCTGCTCGCCCTGATGATCACCATGATGCTCGCGATGCTCGACAACATGATCGTGGGTACGGCCATGCCGACGATCGTCGGTGAGCTGGGTGGGCTCGAGCATCTGTCGTGGGTCGTCACGGCCTACACGCTCGCCACCGCCAGCTCGACTCCCCTGTGGGGCAAGCTCGGTGACATGTACGGGCGCAAGGGCGCCTTCATGACCTCGATCGTGATCTTCCTGGTCGGCTCCGCGCTCAGCGGCATGGCGCAGAACATGGGCCAGCTCATCGGCTTCCGCGCCATCCAGGGTCTCGGCGCCGGCGGTCTCATGGTCGGCGTCATGGCGATCATCGGCGACCTCATCCCGCCGCGTGAGCGGGGCAAGTACCAGGGCATGATGGCCGGCGTCATGGCGCTCGCGATGATCGGCGGACCGCTGGTCGGCGGCACCATCACCGACAACTGGGGCTGGCGCTGGTCCTTCTACATCAACCTCCCGCTGGGCGTCATCGCGCTGGCCGCGATCAGTGCCGTACTGCACCTGCCGAAGAAGCGCTCCCAGGCGCGCATCGACTACCTCGGCGCCGGACTGCTCACCGTCGGCATCACCTCCATCGTGCTCGTCACCACGTGGGGCGGTTCGCAGTACGCCTGGAGCTCCGTGCGGATCATGGAGCTGATCGCGCTCGGTGTGGCCGCGCTCGTCGGGTTCGTGTTCTGGCAGACCAAGGCCACCGAGCCGGTCGTGCCGCTGCACATCTTCCGCAGCCGCAACTTCACCCTGATGGCCGTCATCGGCTTCATCACCGGCTTCGTGATGTTCGGCGCGACCCTGTTCCTGCCGCTCTACCAGCAGTCCGTGCAGGGCGCGTCCGCGACCAACTCCGGTCTGCTGCTCCTGCCGATGCTCGGCGCGATGCTCGTGACCTCGATGGTCGCGGGGCGGGTGACCACCAACACCGGGCGCTACAAGGTGTTTCCGGTCGCCGGCAGCATCCTGATGGGCGTCGGTCTGTACCTGCTCTCCACGATGGACGTCGACACGACCCGGTTCATGTCCGGTGTGTACATGGCCGTCGTCGGGCTCGGTATGGGCTGCCTGATGCAGATCACCATGCTGGTCGCGCAGAACAGCGTCGAGATGAAGGACATGGGGGTCGCGTCCTCCACGAGCACGCTGTCGCGGACGCTCGGGTCCTCGTTCGGTGTCGCCATCATGGGTGCGCTGTTCAACAACCGGGTTCAGGACGTCATGAGCCAGAAGGCCGGGGCGTTGGGGGCCAAGGTGACCGAGCAGTCGGCTCAGCTGGACGCGAAGAGCCTGGCGAAGTTGCCGGCGGTGGCGCGGGAGGCTTATCAGCACGCGGTGTCGGCCGGTATTCACTCGGCGTTTCTGCTGGGGGCTGTGGTGACGGTGCTGGCGCTGGTGGCGGCGGTGTTCGTGAAGGAGGTTCCGTTGAAGGGGGCGGGGCCGGCTGCGTCCAAGCCGGGTGAGGGTGCGGAGACTGCGGCGCCGGTGTCGATCGTCGAGGCGGTCTGAGTTCGTCGGCAGTGAGCTGGAGGTCCCCCGGTTGGTGTCCGCCCCGGGGGGCCTTCGTTTTGGTTTCTCGTTGTTTTCTCGCCCCCGCCGCCCCTACCCGTCCCGTCACTGGGGGCTGCCGCCCCCAGACCCCCGCTTCGGCCTGAACGGCCTCGTCCTCAAACGCCGGACGGGCTGAGTGATGCCGGTCTGGGTCGGGAAGGCGCCGGATGGGCTGACTGATGCCGGTCTGGGTCGGGAAGGCGCCGGACGGGCTGAGTGATGCCGGTCTGGGTCGGGAAGGCGCCGGATGGGCTGACTGATGCCGACCTGTGTTGAAAAGGCGCCGGGCGGGCGGGCTGGATGATGCCGGCCCGTGTTCACAAGGGCGGGGCGGGCTGGATGATGCCGGCCCGTGTTCACAAGGGCCGGGCGGGCTGAGTGATGCCCGGCGCTGTTGTCAGTGGGGCGTGTCACCATCGGGCGCATGGACAAGATGCGGCAGTTGCGGCTGGGCAAGGACGCCATGGACCGGGACTGGGCCGAGCCTGGGCTCGACCTGGGTGTGGTGGCCGCGCATGCCGGGTACTCGCGGTATCACTTCATCCGGGCCTTCAAGGAGGCCTACGGTGAGACGCCGGGGCAGTATCTGACGCATCGGCGGATCGAGCGGGCCGAGGAGATGCTCCGTAGCGCCGATCTGTCGGTCACGGAGATCTGCCATCTCGTCGGCTTCAGCAGCCTCGGTACGTTCTCGGCCCGGTTCAAGGCGCGGACCGGGCTGACTCCGAGTGAGTACCGGAGCGAGCACGTGGGGCGCGGGGCCGCCCTCATCCCGGGGTGCTACGCGATGCTCTGGGCCGGCGGTTTCCCCTCCGCAACTTTGAAGAAGCGTGCCGCTGCCCGCCCTGCCTACGGTGAGGAAGAGGAACAGGGAGACACCTCGATTCCGAACTCGTCCGACAGGAGAGCGGGGCCATGATCCAGGGACTGGGCATCACCACCGTGTGGACCTTCGACCAGCAGCGCACCAAGGCCTTCTTCACCGAGAAACTGGACTTCGAGGTCCGGGACGACATCTCGATGGGGGACATGAAGTGGGTCACCGTCGGTGCCAAGGAGCAGCCGGGCGTCGAGCTCGCGCTGATGAGCCTCGACGGTCCCGGCCTCGACCCCGAGTCCGCCGAGGCGTTGAAGAAGCTGGTCGGCAAGGGGGTGTTGGGGGCCGGGGCGTTCCGTACGGACGACTGCCGTGGTGACTACGCGACCTTCAAGGCGCGCGGCGTCGAGTTCATCCAGGAGCCCAAGGAGCGGCCGTACGGCGTCGAGGCGATCTTCCGGGACGACAGCGGCAACTGGTACTCGCTGACCGAGCGCCGCGAGGAGCTCGACTTCTCCAAGGACTTCGGATGAGCGGGGGGCCGGTGGCGGAGGTCGAGCCGGATCACACCGCCGTGCGGGTCGCCCTGTGGCGGGCTCTGCACGTCCGGGCCGACGCTCCGCCGCATGTCGTCGAGGACGAGGTCGGGCTGCGGCTCGTGGACCCCGGGGACGACTGGCGGGAGCGGCCCGACATGGACGTCGAGGCCACCCGCCGGATCCGCGCGTCGATCGTGGCGCGGGCCCGGTTCGTCGAGGACGTGGTGGCGGAGCAGGTCGCGAAGGGCGTCGACCAGTACGTCGTGCTCGGCGCCGGGCTGGACACCTTCGCCCAGCGGCGGCCCGAACTGGGCGCGAAACTGAGGGTGTTCGAGGTCGAACGGCCCGGCACCCAGGCCTGGAAACGGCGCCGGCTGGCCGAACTCGGGTACGACGAGCCCGACTGGCTGCGGTTCGTGCCGGTGGACTTCGAGGGCGACTGGTGGGGGCAACTGGCCGCCGCCGGGCTCGACACCGGGCGGCCCGTCGTCGTGGCCGCGACCGGCGTCATCATGTATCTCACCCTGGACGCGATCACCACCTTGTTCCGACTCGTCGCCGGACTCGCCCCCGGCTCCACCCTGGTGACGACCTTTCTACGGCCCGTCGACGACGTGGAGCCCGAGCAGCGCGCGCAGTTGGAGGTGGCGGTGCGGGGTGCTCGCGCCGCAGGCACACCGTTCTTGAGCTTCTTCACTCCGGAGCAGGTGCTGGCGCTGGGGCGGGACTGCGGGTTCCGGGACGTGCGGCATGTGTCGGCCGCGGATCTCGCCGAGCGGTACTTCGCGGGGAGGACGGACGGGGTGGGGCCGTCCCGGGGGGAGGAAGTGATGGTGGCGGGCACGTGAGTAAACGGCACGACCGTTAGGGCTACGGCAGCATCGGATAGCTGCCCGTGCTCGTCGGCGCGTGTTCCGGCAGCCACAGCACCGCTACCGCGCCCTCCGCCGGGATGTGGTCCGGCGCGCCCGCGGGGCGGACGTTGCGGAAGGTCAGCCGGGCGCCGAGGACCCGGGCCTGGCCCGCCGCGATGGTCAGGCCCAGGCCGTGGCCGTGGCCCGCGCGGTCCTTGCTGCCGGTGCGGAAACGGCTCGGGCCCTCCGCGAGGAGTTCCTCGGGGAAGCCGGGGCCGTGGTCGCGGACCCGGATGACCCGGCCCTCGACCGAGACCTCGATCGGCGGCTTGCCGTGCCTCGCCGCGTTGGCCAGCAGGTTGAACAGCACGCGCTCCAGGCGGCGCGGGTCGGTGGTGACGGCCGACTCGTGGACGACGTGCACCACCGCGTCCGGGTCCTTCGCGATCACCCGGCGGCTCACGAAGTCGCCCAGCATGATGTCCTGCAACTCGGCCCGCTCGGAGGCCCCGTCGAGACGGGCGACCTCCAGGACGTCCTCGACGAGAGTGCGCATCGCCTTCGCGCGGTCCAGGACGAGTTCCGTCGGGCGGCCGGGTGGGAGCAGTTCGGCCGCCGTCAGCAGGCCCGTCACCGGGGTGCGCAGTTCGTGCGCGATGTCGGCGGTGACCCGGCGTTCCGCCTCGAGGCGTTGCTGCAGCGCGTCCGTCATCGCGTCCACCGCCCGCGCGAGGTCGTCGGTCTCGTCCCGTACGACTCCGCCGATCGCGTCCCGTACGCGTACGTCCGTCTCGCCCTTGGCGACCTGGTTCGCCGCGACGGCCGCCTTGCGCAGCCGGCGCGAGAGCTGGCCGCCGATCAGGACGCCCAGCGCGCTGCCGCCGAGCACCGCCGCGATCGAACCGATCACCAGGGCCTGGTCGAGATCCTTGAGGATGTCCGTGCTGCGGTCGGTGAACCCGGTGTGCAGCGACATCACATGGCCGTCCTTGAGCGGTACGGCCGCCCAGATGTCCGGGATGCCGTGCGGCCGGTCGGTGACGTACGTCGCCCTGCGGCCCTCCGCGACCTTCTGGCGCAGCGCCGGCGGCAGGCTCGGGTCGTCGATCTTGATGCTGGGGAAGTTGGGGCGCCCGGACAGCTCGTAGTTGCGCTGGGCGATCTGGACCCGCTCGTCGGCGAGGTCGCGCGCGTTGTCCAGCATCGAGACCCGGGCCGCGTTGTGCACGACCAGGCTGAGCGCGATCGCGACCAGCGTGCCGACCAGCGCGATGGCCGCGCTGAGCTTCCATCTCAGGCCGGTACGGATGCCCGCTCTGTCCATGAACGACGGGACCCTGCGCCGTGAATTCCCCCGCATACCCCTGCTCAGGCCTTCAACTTGTAGCCGAAGCCGCGGACCGTCTCGATCCGGTCCTGGCCGATCTTCGTGCGCAGCCGCTGCACATGGACGTCCACGACCCGGGTGTCACCGCCCCAGCCGTAGTCCCACACCCGCTCCAGCAGCTTGTCGCGGGACAGGACCGTGCCCGGGGCCGAGGAGAACTCCAGGAGCAGGCGCATCTCGGTCGGCGTCAGCGCCACCGGCTGTCCGGCCTTGAGCACCTCCATGCCCTCGGTGTCGATCTCCAGGTCGCCGAAGGTGAGCACCCCGCCGTCGACCGTCTCCGCCCCGGTGTCCGCCGTACGGTCGGTGCCGCTCGCGTGGCCGAAGCGGCGCAGGACCGCGCGGATGCGGGCCACCAGTACGGCGCCGTCGAAGGGCTTCGTGACGTAGTCGTCCGCGCCGGCCTCCAGGCCGAGGACCACGTCGATGGAGTCGGCGCGCGCCGACAGCATGATCACCGGAACCGTCGAGTCGTCGCGGATACGGCGGCACAGGCTCACGCCGTCCAGGCCGGGGACCATCACGTCCAGGAGCGCGATGTCGGGGCGGTTCGCCCGGAACGCCTCCAGGCCCGACAGCCCGTCGGGCATCGCCGTGACCGCGAAGCCGTCCCGCTCCAGGGCGAGTTGGGTGGCCTCACGGATGACGTCGTCGTCCTCGACGAACAGGACGTGGGTCTGGTCTGCCATCCCGGTGCTCTCAGTCCTCGTGTGGGTCGTTCTCAAGCATGGGACGCCCGAAGGGGCGTCCGCGTTCACTGAAGGATCGGATCGCGCCACCCGATCGGTTCACGCGGGGTGCGGTCCGGGCGGCTCAGTTTCCGCTCGGGGCCGGCGACGCGTCGCCTCCGACCGCGTTGCTGTACTCGTTGTGCGTGCTGTACTCCTGGACGAAACGGCCCGACGTCCAGCGGTAAGTGATCACGTTCTCGCCGGACGGACTCGACACCGGGTCGCCCTTCTCGTACACCTGCTTGGTGACGACCAGATCGCCGCGGTCGATCTCCGCGTAGACCGGGGGTTCCTCGGCCTTGAAGACATTCTCGTACGTCCCACCCGTCGCGCGGTACACGTACGAGCCGATGCCGACCGCGTCGCCGCAGGTCATCACGTTGACGACGACGTCGTTGACGGTGCCGCCGGTCAGCTCGCCGTACGACACGTCGACCGCGTACTCGTCGGCGACGCACGGCTTCAGCTCGTGCTTGACCGCCGCCGAGACGTTCGGATCGTCCTTGACGAGTTTCACCGCGTCCACATGGTCGTCGACGGTCGCGGAGGGCGAGGGGGACTTGGCCTCCGCGACACCCGCGACCGAGTCGGAGTGCGCCGGGCCTTCGTCACGGGCGCCGGTGCCGCCGGTCGCGCAGCCGGACACCAAAAGGGCGAGGGCGGCGAGCACGGCCATCGCCGCGACCGCCGCCTCGAAGCTCCCGCGCACCCTGCCGGGCCCGGGGGTGCTGCTCGGCCCGGGCCCAGGGGTGTCGTCGCTCAGGCCGCGCAACGCTCCCGCTCCTCACGCTCCAGCGCGCGTGCGTCCAGGTCGCGGGCCTCCAGCTCCTCCCGGAGCCGGGCGAGCGCCCGGTGCAGCGTGCTCTTGACCGTACCGGCCGACATGCCGAGGGCGGCGGCCGTCTCCTCCGTGGACATCTGCTCCCAGTGTCGCAGGACGACGACACTGCGCTGTTTCGGAGCGAGAACTTTCATGATGTCCATAAGAAGCGCCCGATCCGCGTGCTGTTCGGTCGCGTCGTCGACGCTCGCGTCCGGGAGCTGCTCGGTGGGGACCTCTTCGAGCTTGCGGGCCCGCCACCACTCGGTGCGGGTGTTGATCATGACGCGGCGCAGATAGGCGTCCGCGAGGCGCTTGTCCTCGATGGTCTCCCAGCGGCCGTACGTCCGTACCAGCGCGGTCTGCAGCAGGTCCTGGGCGTCGACCGGGTCGGGCACCAGCCGGCGGGCGCTGCGCAGCAGCGCGTCCTGTCGGGTGCGGACGTACTCCTCGAATTCGAGCACCTCGCCCTGCGCCATGATCAACCGCCTCCATCCCCGTTTCCGACCTGCCTGCTGCCGGTTGTCCTTTGCTGCGTCCCGCCGGTCTGCGGCACAGCAATGAAGCTACGGAGGGGTTGTCACGGCACTGTGCGGACCAGCCTGCGGGGAACGCTCGGCTGTCCGTCGGTTGTGTAACGGAAGTAGGTCCGGGGTAAGGGGGCGGGGTTATTGGGGTGGGTATGGGGTGGTTTAGGCGTTGCCTGAGTGTTGCGGGAGCTGGGTGTTGGCTGTGGTTTGGCTCGGGGTGAGGCTGGTGGCTGTGAATTGACCGTGTGTCAGGTGCGGGTCGCGGGGAGTTGGTACAGGGCGTTGGGGAGGGGTTCTACTAGGCCGTCGGCCACTAGGCCGTCCAGTGCTCTGGCTCGCTGTACTGGTTCGTGCCATACGCGGTCCAGTGCTGCCTGTGGGACGGGGGTGTGCGCTTCGCGGAGTACGGCCAGGAGTTTGCCGCGGACCTGGCGGTCCGTGCCCGCGTATGTCTGGCCGCGGCGGGCCGGGCCCTCGTGGTCCGGTTTGCCTGCCAGGTTCCAGGCGCACTGGGCTGTGATGGGGCAGCGGTGGCACGTTTCGTTTTTTGCGGTGCAGACCAGTGCGCCGAGTTCCATGGACGCGGCGGCCCAGCGGGCGGCGGTCTGCTCGTCCTGGGGGAGCAGGGCGCGGGCGAGTTTGCGTTCGGCGGCGGTGGTGGCGTTCGGGGGGTACTGGACTCCGGTGACGGCGCGGGCGAACACGCGGCGGACGTTGGTGTCGAGTACGGCGTGGCGCTGGCCGTAGGCGAAGGAGGCGACGGCGGCGGCCGTGTACTCGCCGATGCCGGGGAGGGCGAGGAGCTGGGCGTGGTCGGTGGGGACGTCGCCGCCGTGGCGTTCCGTTATGGCGGTGGCCGCGCCGTGGAGGCGGAGAGCGCGGCGGGGGTAGCCGAGGCGGCCCCAGGCGCGGACGGCTTCGCCGGGGGCGTCCTGGGCGAGGTCGGCGGGGCGGGGCCAGCGGGCGAGCCACTGTTCGTATACCGGGAGGACGCGGCTGACCGGGGTCTGCTGGAGCATGAACTCGCTGACCATTACGCCCCAGGGGCCGGCGTCGGGGTGGCGCCAGGGGAGGTCGCGGGCGTTGTCTTCGAACCAGTCGATGACGGGAGCGTGGAGGTGCTCGCCGTTGGTGGACGTGGTGTGCGGGGGGTTCGTGGGCGCAGTCATGGCGTTTTCGATCCTGCCATGTGCGGGCGGTTCGGCGGTGCGGGTGCGTGGGTGGTTCGCGGGCGGTTTCGTC
>NZ_BARG01000114.1 GCF_000376565.1 Streptomyces hokutonensis
AGGTTCTGAGTCGGAATTTCCGGCCCTCCGGGAGTGGCTCCCGTACACGCGAAGTGTCCGGGTTCCCCCTCAGGCGGAGCCGTAAACGTACTGGAGCGGGCCGCCTCGATGCAAATCGAGGCGGCCCGCTCCAGGTTCACGCGTACGAGGGGGTCGTACGACGGTCAGACCTCCACCACGACCGGGAGGATCATCGGCCTGCGTCGGTAGTTGTCCGAGACCCACTTGCCGAGCGTGCGGCGGACCAGTTGCTGCAGCTGGTGGGGCTCGACGACGCCGTCCTGGGCCGAGCGTTCCAGGACCTCCGTGATCCTTGGGACCACTTCCACGAAGGCGGAGTCGTCGATGCCGGAGCCGCGGGCCTGGATGTGCGGGCCGCCCGTGATCTTGCCGGTGGACGAGTCCACGACGACGAAGACCGAGATGATGCCCTCGTCTCCCAGGATCCTGCGGTCCTTCAGCGCGGGCTCGCCGACATCGCCGACCGAGAGGCCGTCGACGTACACGTAACCGGCCTGGACCTTGCCCGAGATCTTGGCCTTGCCCTCGATGAGGTCGACGACCACGCCGTCCTCGGCGATGACGATCCTGTCGTGCGGGACGCCGGTCAGGGCACCCAACTCGGCGTTGGCCCGTAGGTGGCGCCATTCGCCGTGGACCGGCATCAGGTTCTTCGGCTTGCAGATGTTGTAGAAGTACAGCAGCTCGCCGGCCGAGGCGTGTCCGGAGACGTGGACCTTGGCGTTGCCCTTGTGGATGACGTTCGCGCCCCAGCGGGTGAGGCCGTTGATCACGCGGTAGACGGCGTTCTCGTTTCCCGGGATGAGCGACGACGCCAGGATCACCGTGTCGCCGGCGACGATACGGATCTGGTGGTCGCGGTTGGCCATGCGGGACAGGGCGGCCATCGGTTCGCCCTGCGAGCCCGTGCAGACCAGGACGACCTCGCTGTCCGGGAGGTCGTCGAGCGTCTTGACGTCCACGACCAGGCCCGGCGGGACCTTGAGATAGCCGAGATCACGCGCGATGCCCATGTTCCGGACCATCGAGCGGCCGACGAAGGCGACCCGGCGGCCGTACTCGTGTGCCGTGTCCAGGATCTGCTGGATGCGGTGCACATGGCTGGCGAAGCTCGCCACGATGATGCGCTTGCGGGCGCCGGCGAAGACCTGGCGCAGGACGTTGGAGATGTCCCGCTCGGGCGGGACGAATCCCGGTACCTCGGCGTTCGTCGAGTCGGCGAGGAGCAGGTCGATGCCCTCCTCGCTGAGACGTGCGAACGCGTGTAGATCTGTCAGACGGCCGTCCAGCGGCAGCTGGTCCATCTTGAAGTCGCCGGTGTGGACGACCATGCCCGCGGGGGTGCGGATGGCGACCGCGAGGGCGTCCGGGATCGAGTGGTTGACCGCGACGAACTCGCAGTCGAACGGGCCGATGCGCTCGCGGTGCCCTTCGGCGACCTCGAGCGTGTACGGGCGGATGCGGTGCTCCTGGAGCTTCGCCTCGATGAGGGCGAGGGTCAGCTTGGAGCCGATCAGCGGGATGTCCGCCTTCTCACGAAGGAGGTACGGGACTCCGCCGATGTGGTCCTCGTGGCCGTGCGTGAGGACGATGCCGTCGATGTCGTCGAGGCGGTCCCTGATGGACGTGAAGTCCGGCAGGATCAGGTCGATTCCGGGCTGCTCCTCCTCGGGGAAGAGCACGCCGCAGTCGACGATCAGCAGACGGCCGCCGTATTCGAAGACCGTCATGTTTCGGCCGATTTCCCCGAGGCCGCCGAGTGGGGTGACCCTCAGGCCGCCTTCGGGGAGCTTCGACGGAGGGGCGAGTTCAGGATGCGGATGGCTCAAAAGACTCTCCTACCCATGCGCGCCACGTACCGGTGGGCACGTGGCGCGCATGACGTTCGTGCAAATGCAGTTATTGGATGTGGGGTGCAGGCGCCGAAGCCCTGCGTATTGAGTTGTGAAGTCTGTTGTCAGAGCTGTACCCCGCCGGCGGCAAGATCGATCTTGAGCTGGGTGATCTCCTCGGGCGAGCACTCGACCATCGGTGAGCGCAGGGGTCCGGCGGGCAGTCCCTGGAGGGTGAGCGCGGCCTTGGTGGTCATGACGCCCTGGGTGCGGAACATGCCGGTGTAGACGGGGAGCAGCTTCTGGTGGATCTCGGTGGCCTTCTGGACGTCACCGGAGACGTACGCCTCCACCAGGGTGCGCAGTTCGGGTGTGACCACATGGCCAACGACCGAGACGAAGCCGACCGCGCCCACGGAGAGCAGCGGCAGGTTCAGCATGTCGTCCCCGGAGTACCAGGCCAGGCCGGTCCGGGCGATGGCCCAGCTGGCACGGCCCAGGTCGCCCTTGGCGTCCTTGTTGGCGACGATCCTGGGGTGCTCGGCGAGCCTGACCAGCGTCTCGGTACCGATCGGGACGCCGCTGCGGCCCGGGATGTCGTAGAGCATGACCGGCAGTCCGGTGGCGTCGGCGACCGTCGTGAAGTGACGGTACAGGCCCTCCTGCGGGGGCTTGTTGTAGTACGGCGTGACGACGAGCAGGCCGTGTGCGCCGGTGCGTTCGGCCGTGCGGGCGAGTTCGACGCTGTGGTGGGTGTCGTTGGTGCCGACGCCGGCGATGACGTGGGCGCGGTCGCCGACCGCCTCCAGTACGGCTCGTACGAGATCCGCTTTCTCCGCGTCGCCGGTGGTCGGGGACTCACCGGTGGTGCCGTTGATGACCAGGCCGTCGTTGCCTGCGTCCACCAGGTGGGTGGCGAGCCGCTGCGCGCCGTCGAGGTCGAGCGCGCCGTCCGCCGTGAAGGGCGTGACCATGGCGGTGAGGACCCTCCCGAAGGGGGTCTGCGGAGTGGAGGTCGGAGCCATGGGTAACACGCTACTCGCTGCTCAATGCGGGGTCTGCCCTCGGGGCAGGCGACAAGTCGTGACAAATATGGAGCCCGGCACTGCCTGCTCGGGGGTTCAAGCAGTGCCGGGTCCGTTTGATCAGGCTAGATGAACTTCTCCAAATGCCGCAATACGGACACTTCGCGCGACTGATCCGTACATGTGTGCCCGCGCGGCAAACAGAGGTGCGCTACGGGGCGACCCGACCGTTGGCATTGAAGGCCGCGTAGGTGAGCGGCATGAGCTTGGCCCACTGCTCCTCCATCTTCTCGCCGACCATCTCGATCTCCCGCTGCGGGAACGACGGCACCTTCGCCAGCTCGTGCTGGGTGCGCAGACCGAGGAAGTGCATCAGCGAACGGGCGTTGCACGTGGCGTACATCGAGGAGAAGAGGCCTACGGGGAGCACGGCTCGGGCGACTTCGCGGGCCACGCCGGCGGCGAGCATCTCCTGGTAGGCCTCGTACGCCTGGCGGTACGAGTCCTCCATGGTGCGGCCGACCAGCTCCTGCTGGGCCTGAGTGCCCTCCACGAACACGTACTTGCCCGGGCGGCCCTCCTGGACCAGCTTGCGGGACTCGCCGGGGACGTAGAAGGTCGGCTGGAGCTCCCTGTACCTTCCCGATTCCTCGTTGTACGACCAGCCCACCCGGTGGCGCATGAACTCGCGGAAGACGAAGATCGGGGCGCTGATGAAGAAGGTCATCGAGTTGTGCTCGAAGGGGCTGCCGTGGCGGTCCCGCATCAGGTAGTTGATGAGGCCCTTTGAGCGCTCGGGGTCCTTGCCCATCTCTTCCAGGGACTGTTCGCCGATCGTCGAGACGCGGGCGGCGAAGAGCACGTCGGCGTCGGACGCGGTGTGCTTGACCAGCTCGACGGTGACATCGCTGCGGAAACTGGGCTTGAGGTCGTCGGCGGGAGTGTCGGTCACGGCTCGGAGGGTCCTTCCATCACGTCTCTCGGGCGGCGCCCACTCTACGGCCCGGCACTGACATCGGGGCGTTCGGTGCCGTGCCGCGACATTCGTTGGCGAACTTCTGCGAATTCGGCGAAACGGGGCACCTTTTGGGGCGTTCGCTCGTCTGTCTTGGTGAGAGTCACCCGTTCGATCACGATTCGATCCCTGAGGGGAGATGCACCACCGATGCTCCGTCGGCGCGAACCCGTCCCGTTCGCCTTCATCGCCGAGACCGACCGCTTCCGCAGCAACGTCACCCCGCCGCCCCGTGAGCGCGCGTCCGCCGGTCAGATAGCCGGGCGTTGGCTTCTGGGGCTCACCATCATCGCCGGCATCGTGGGCTCCCTGGTCCTCGGTATGCCGGCGCTGTCCCAGCACGACCTCTCGACGCAGAACCAACAGTCGCAGGCCGCGGACAACCGCTGACCTGGGACGCAGCTGACACTGACTCATCCGGACCCCCAATGGTGGTGAGCGGGAACTCGGCCGGATAGCCTCACCGGGCACAGCCCACGCATGGATTCAGTGAGGACACCAGCCGTGCCCCTGCCCTTCCTTACGGCCGACCGCGCATTCGAGGCCGCGGACGAGCTCGCGCTGCCGTTCGACGACCGCGACCGCTGGCGGCGCCCCTACCGGCCCGGCCCGTGGCGCGTCGCGGCATCGGCACTCGTGCTGCTGCTCGCGTCGTACGTGCTGTTCGCCGCCGTCATCATCGCGTTGACCGGCTCGCGGTCCGAGGCCGGAGTGATCCTCGGTATCGCGGTGGCCGTCATCCTCTGCGCCCTGCGGCTGCTGCGCATGGGCGTGTGGGTGAGCGCGCGCGGGCTGCGCCGGGTGCGGTTCCTCTTCACCCGTACGGTGCCCTGGGACCGGGTCGCCGCCGTACGGACGGTGCAGCAGCCGGTGCGCTGGCTCGGGCTGCCGCGGACTGTGCAGGGGCAGGCCCTGGTCCTCGTACGGAAGGACCGTGCTCCGGAGGACGTGCCCGCGCTGCTGACCACGCACGACATCGATTTCGTGGCGCGTGCCTCCGCCTTCGACCGGGCCGCGGACTCGGTCGAGGTGTGGTCCGACGAGTACCGGCGGAGCTGACCGGCCGAGAGCGACGCGAAGGGGCCGGTCCGCAGCGAGTGCGGGCCGGCCCCTTCGGCGTGCGGGCGTACGGGAGTTCAGGCCTGGACCGGGCGGCCGGCGTGCAGGGCGATCGCGCGTTGCATCGCCTTGCGGGCGCGCGGGGTGTCGCGGGCGTCGTGGTAGGCGACGGCGAGGCGGAACCAGCTGCGCCAGTCGTCGGGGGCCGCCTCCGTCTCGGCCTTGCGCTTGGCGAAGACCTCGTCTGCGGAGTCGCGGTCGATACGGCCGCCGGGGGTGCGCCTCAACTCGTCGACGGGCAGGCCGCCTTCGGCTTCGAGCAGGGCGGCCAGGCGGTTGGCGTTGCGGACGAACTGGGTGTTCTTCCAGAGGAACCACACGCCGATCACCGGCAGGATCAGGACCGCGATCCCGAAGGTGACGGTGATGACCGTGCCCGACTGTATGAGCATGACGCCGCGGCTGCCGACCAGGACGAAGTAGAAGACCAGGACGGCGGCCGTGACGGCGTAGGTGAGTTTGGCGCGCATGTCGTGAGCCTCAGCCCAGGTCCAGGAAGTGTTCCAGGCCGAAGGTGAGGCCCGGGGTGGTCACCACGCGGCGCGCGCCGAGCAGGATGCCCGGCATGAAGCTGCTGTGGTGCAGGGAGTCGTGCCGGACGGTCAGGGTCTCGCCCTCACCGCCCAGCAGGACCTCCTGGTGGGCCAGCAGGCCGCGCAGCCGGACGGAGTGGACGGGGATCCCGTCGACGTCCGCACCGCGCGCGCCGTCCAGGGCCGTCTCCGTGGCGTCCGGTGCCGGAGCCGTGCCCGCCTTCGCGCGTGCCTCGGCGATGAGCTGGGCCGTGCGCGTGGCCGTACCGCTCGGGGCGTCGACCTTCTTCGGGTGGTGCAGTTCGATGACCTCGACCGACTCGAAGTAGGGCGCGGCGATCTGCGCGAACTTCATGGTCAGGACGGCCCCGATGGAGAAGTTGGGCGCGATGAGGACGCCCGTCTGCGGGGAGGCGTCCAGCCAGCCGTTCAGTTGCGCGAGGCGTTCCTCGGTCCAGCCGGTGGTGCCGACGACCGCGTGGATGCCGTTCCGGACGCAGAAGTCGAGGTTGTCCATCACCGAGGCGGGGGTGGTCAGTTCGACCGCCACCTGGGCGCCCGCGGCCGTGAGCGCCTCCAGGGTGTCGCCCCGGCCCAGGGCGGCCACCAGTTCCATGTCCTCGGCGGCCTCGACGGCTCGTACCGCCTCGGCGCCGATCCGGCCCTTGGCACCGAGGACCGCCACGCGCAGCTTGCTCATCGTTCTTGCTTCCTTACGACGGGTGTTAGGCGACGGCGTCGTTCAGTCGGGCCGCCTGCTTGTCCTTGAGCGGGCCGATGACCGCCAGCGAGGGTCGCTGTCCCAGGATCTCGCGAGCGACCTCGCGGACCTCGTCCGGGGTGACCGACGCGATCCTTGCCAGCAGGTCGTCGACGGACATCTGCTCGCCCCAGCACAGCTCGCTCTTGCCGATGCGGTTCATCAGCGCGCCCGTGTCCTCGAGACCGAGGACGGTGGAGCCCTGGAGCTGGCCGACGGCGCGGCCGATCTCGTCGTCGGACAGGCCGTGTTCGGCGACCTGGTCCAGTTCGTCGCGGCAGATCTTCAGCACGTCGTGGACCTGCGAGGGCCGGCAGCCGGCGTAGACGCCGAAGAGGCCGCAGTCGGCGAAGCCGGACGTGTACGAGTACACGCTGTAGGCCAGGCCGCGCTTCTCCCGGACCTCCTGGAAGAGGCGGGACGACATGCCGCCGCCGAGGGCCGTGTTGAGCACCCCGAGGGCCCAGCGGCGCTCGTCGGTACGAGCCAGGCCCGGCATGCCCAGGACGACGTGCGCCTGCTCGGTCTTGCGGCCGATCAGCTCGACGCGGCCCGCGGTGCGCAGGGTGCGGCGGCCGTCGCGCGGGGCGATGGGCGCGGCCTGGGCGTTCTTGAACGCGCCGGCCTTGTCGAAGGCGGCACGGACCTGTCGTACGACCTTGTCGTGGTCGATGTTGCCCGCCGCGGCGACCACGAGGTGGGTCGGGTCGTAGTGCTTCTTGTAGAAGCGGCGAATACGGTCCGCGGTGAGGGCGTTGACGGTGTCGACCGTGCCGAGGACGGGGCGGCCGAGGGGGTTGTCGCCGAACATCGTGCGCGCGAACAGGTCGTGCACGCAGTCGCCCGGGTCGTCCTCCGTCATGGCGATCTCTTCGAGGATGGCGCCGCGCTCTACGTTGACGTCCTCCTCGCGGATCAGGGAGCCCGTCAGCATGTCGCAGACCACGTCGATGGCGAGCGGCAGGTCGGTGTCGAGCACGCGCGCGTAGTAGCACGTGTACTCCTTCGCGGTGAACGCGTTCATCTCGCCGCCGACCGCGTCGATCGCGGAGGAGATGTCCAGCGCGCTGCGCCGGTGCGTGCCCTTGAAGAGGAGGTGCTCCAGGTAGTGCGTGGCGCCGTTCAGCGACGGCGTCTCGTCGCGGGAGCCCACGTGTGCCCAGATGCCGAAGGTGGCGGAGCGGACCGAGGGCAGCGTCTCGGTGACGATGCGCAGGCCGCCCGGGAGGGTGGTCTTGCGGACCGTGCCGATGCCGTTGGTGCCCTGGATGAGGGTTTGGGTACGGGCGACGGCCCGCGCCTCCGAGGAGGTGCGGGCCGTCGTCGTGGTGCTGGTCGACGTCACTTGTCGCCGTCGTCCTTCTTGTCGTCCTCGGCGTTCTCTTCACCCTCGATGACGGGGATCAGGGAGAGCTTGCCGCGGGAGTCGATCTCGGCGATCTCGACCTGGACCTTCTGGCCCACGCCGACGACGTCCTCGACGTTCTCCACGCGCTTGCCGCCGGCGAGCTTGCGGATCTGCGAGATGTGCAGCAGACCGTCCTTGCCCGGGAGCAGCGACACGAACGCACCGAAGGTGGTGGTCTTGACGACCGTACCCAGGTAGCGCTCGCCGACCTCCGGCATGGTCGGGTTGGCGATGCCGTTGATCGTGGCGCGGGCGGCCTCGGCCTGCGAGCCGACCTGGGCACCGATGTAGATGGTGCCGTCGTCCTCGATCGTGATCTCGGCGCCGGTGTCCTCCTGGATCTGGTTGATCATCTTGCCCTTCGGGCCGATGACCTCGCCGATCTTGTCCACGGGGATCTTGACGGTGATGATCCGCGGGGCGTTCGGGGACATCTCGTCCGGCGTGTCGATCGCTTCCATCATCACGTCGAGGATGTGGAGGCGGGCGTCACGGGCCTGCTTGAGGGCGGCGGCCAGGACGGAGGCGGGGATGCCGTCCAGCTTGGTGTCGAGCTGGAGGGCGGTGACGAACTCCTTGGTGCCGGCGACCTTGAAGTCCATGTCGCCGAAGGCGTCCTCCGCACCGAGGATGTCGGTGAGGGCGACGTAGTGCGTCTCGCCGTTGATCTCCTGGGAGATCAGGCCCATGGCGATACCGGCGACGGGGGCCTTGAGGGGCACACCCGCGTTCAGCAGCGACATGGTGGAGGCGCAGACCGAGCCCATGGACGTCGAGCCGTTGGACCCGAGGGCCTCGGAGACCTGGCGGATCGCGTAGGGGAACTCCTCGCGCGTCGGCAGGACCGGGACCAGGGCGCGCTCGGCGAGCGCTCCGTGGCCGATCTCGCGGCGCTTGGGGGAGCCGACGCGGCCGGTCTCGCCGACCGAGTACGGCGGGAAGTTGTAGTTGTGCATGTAGCGCTTGCGGGTCACCGGGGAGAGGGTGTCCAGCTGCTGCTCCATGCGGAGCATGTTGAGGGTGGTGACGCCCAGGATCTGGGTCTCGCCACGCTCGAACAGCGCGGAACCGTGCACGCGCGGGATGGCCTCGACCTCGGCGGCCAGGGTGCGGATGTCGGTGACACCGCGGCCGTCGATGCGCTTCTTCTCCTTGATGACGCGCTCACGGACCAGGGACTTGGTCAGCGAGCGGTACGCGGCGGAGATCTCCTTCTCGCGGCCCTCGAACTCCGGGAGGAGCTTCTCGGCGGCGAGACCCTTGACGCGGTCCAGCTCGGCCTCGCGGTCCTGCTTGCCGGCGATGGTCAGCGCAGAGGCGAGCTCCGGGCGGACGGCGGCGGTGAGGGCCTCCAGGACGTCGTCCTGGTAGTCGAGGAAGATCGGGAACTCGCCGGTCGGCTTGGCGGCCTTGGCGGCGAGGTCGGCCTGCGCACGGCAGAGCACCTTGATGAAGGGCTTCGCGGCGTCCAGACCGGAGGCGACGACCTCCTCGGTCGGCGCCTCGGCGCCGCCCGCGACCAGCTGGATGGTCTTCTCGGTGGCCTCGGCCTCGACCATCATGATCGCGACGTCGCCGTCCTCCAGGACGCGACCGGCGACGACCATGTCGAAGACGGCGTCCTCGAGCTCGGTGTGCGTCGGGAACGCGACCCACTGGCCGTTGATCAGCGCGACGCGGACGCCGCCGACCGGGCCGGAGAAGGGCAGACCGGCCAGCTGCGTGGACGCGGAGGCCGCGTTGATCGCGACGACGTCGTACAGGTGGTCGGGGTTGAGCGCCATGATCGTGGCGACGACCTGGATCTCGTTGCGCAGGCCCTTCTTGAAGGACGGGCGCAGCGGGCGGTCGATCAGGCGGCAGGTGAGGATGGCGTCCTCGGAGGGACGGCCCTCACGGCGGAAGAAGCTGCCGGGGATCTTGCCGGCGGCGTACATCCGCTCCTCGACGTCCACCGTGAGGGGGAAGAAGTCGAGCTGGTCCTTGGGGTTCTTGGAGGCGGTGGTGGCCGACAGCACCATGGTGTCGTCGTCCAGGTACGCCACGGCGGAGCCGGCGGCCTGCTTGGCCAGGCGGCCCGTCTCGAAGCGGATGGTGCGGGTGCCGAAGGAGCCGTTGTCAATGACGGCCTCGGCGTAGTGGGTCTCGTTCTCCACTAGCGTTTTCTCCGTTACTTGTCGTCTTTCGTCCCTCCCCGCCCGTGTGGCGGGGGGACGGTGGCGGAGAAGCGCTGTCTGGTGCGGGCCGGTCTTCGATCGAAGCACCCGGGGTTTCCTGCCCGGGGGCCACTACCGAGGACCGGCGGCTGCGAGGCGCGCTTCTCCTCGTTCGTTTCGTACGTTGTCGAGCTGTCGTGCGTTGTCGTGCCGTGTCGTGCGTATTGCGTTGTGCTACCACACTACAAAGCGGCAGTGACACTCCGCACGTTTCCGCACGTACGGGCAATCCGTACATACGGCAAAGGGAGCGACTCCCGATCGTTTCGGGAACCGCTCCCCTTCACGGCGTCTTACTTGGCGCCCGCCGCACCGCGGCGGATGCCCAGGCGGTCGACCAGCGCGCGGAAGCGCTGGATGTCCTTCTTGGCCAGGTACTGCAGCAGCCGGCGGCGCTGACCGACCAGGATCAGCAGACCACGACGGGAGTGGTGGTCGTGCTTGTGGGTCTTGAGGTGCTCGGTCAGGTCCGAGATGCGGCGCGAGAGCATGGCGACCTGGACCTCGGGGGAGCCGGTGTCGCCCTCCTTCTGGCCGAACTCGGTGATGAGCTGCTTCTTCGTAGCGGCGTCGAGCGACACGCGTACTCCTCGTAGTCTTTGATGTGCCACCGAGTGCCCCTGGTCCACTTCTCAGGGGAGCTTCCGTAACTCGGGAGGCGGGATCCGCTGGGCGCGGCCTCCGGAGCGGTGAGCTCCAGGGGTGCGTACACAAACGGCCGCTACACAGCGTACCAGCCTGGGGGGACACCTCGGTCCAGCTCCGTGAAGGGCCCTGACCGGGGCGGATACGGCCACTAGGGTGATCCGCATCCACATGAGGACCGTGGATCACGTCGGTTCGTCGGGAAGGGGTCGCTTCGCCATGGCGGAGACGGAGCAGGAGATCAAGGCACGCAAGGAGCGGGAGCGGGACGAGCTGTACGCCCTCGACATCTCGGGCGTCGAGTGGCGCAGCGCGCCGGGCACGGAGGAGCACGAGGAGCGCGTCGAGATCGCCGACCTGCCCGACGGCGCGGTGGCCATGCGCTCGTCGCTCGACCCGGAAACCGTGCTGCGCTACACGGAGGCGGAGTGGACGGCCTTCGTGCTGGGCGCCCGGGACGGCGAGTTCGATCTGGAGCCTGCTCCGGAGGAGCAGCAGTAGTCGTGGGCGTGGAAAAGGGGCGGCACGCGTGTGTGCCGCCCCTTTCGCATGTCGTGGCTTCTTAGCTGGTCATCGCCCGTGCCTGCGCGTACACGTCGAAGACGGCCAGGGAGAGCGGGATCAGGGTGAGCAGGACGAAGCTCTCGGCGATCTCCAGGAAGCGGCCCCAGAAGGGGGTGACTCCGCGCTTCGGGGTGATCAGGCCGACGGCGGTGACCAGGGCGGTGGACGCGGCTACGGCCGCCGCGAGCCAGACGCTGCGGATGTCTAGGGAGTTCGGGTCGCCGAGGAACGCGTCCCGCACGTACGCGTGCGGCGGGTTCAGGGCGAGGCCCAGGCCCAGGAAGACCAGGGCGGCCAGGCCCGCGGCGAGGGTCGCGCCGACCTGGGCGGTGTAGCGGAACAGGTGGGCGCGCATCAGCATCGCGACGCCGGTGGCGAGGGCGAGGAGCTGGGCCCACACGTTGCTGGAGAAGCCGAGGACGATCGAGGCGCCCACGGAGACGAGGGCGCAGCCGCCGACCAGGCCGACGAGGAGTTCGTGGCCGCGGCGGGCGCGGGCGGCGATGCGCTCGGCGTCGACGGGCTCCTGGGCCACGGGTTCGCCGTCGCCGTAGCCGCGGGTGGGGTTGGGCGGTTCGAAGCCGATGGGGAGGCGGGCGAAGCGCATGGACAGGCCCGGCAGGAAGGCGAGCGCGCACACGGAGAGCGGGGCGCAGATCGCGGCCGTCTCGATGGGCTTCAGGTGGGCGAGCATCGCGGTGAACGTCGTCAACAGGCCGATGGCGGAGGCGAAGACGAAGGCCACGAAGGGGCCGTCCCCTCCGGGTGACACCAGGGTGAGGACGACGGCCGCTACGAGGACGGCGGCGCAGGCCAGCAGGAACTGGAGCCGCCCAATGCCTTCTCCTTCGGAGAAGGGGAGCAGTCCGGAGCCCGCCACGGCGATGTTCGGGAGCGCGCCCAGGCCCAGGGCGACCGCCGAGCCACGGTCGTCGTACACGCGCGCGCGGACGCAGGCGATGGTGATCAGGAGGATGCCGGCGAGGCCGGCGACGATGCCCTGGAGGCCGTTCATGTCGTGGTGGATCTGGGAGCTCCAGGCCACGAACGCGAGCAGCGCGGGCAGGATGCCGCCCGCGACGAGACCGGCTGCGCGCGTCAACTCGCCGTTCCACAGGGCACGGTCACGGGTGACGGCGGCGGCGACCGCCTCGGAGACGTCGTCGTAGACGGCCGGCGGCAGGGAGTCGGCGAAGGGGCGCAGGGTGAGCAGTTCGCCATCGAGGATGCGCTGTGCGGCGAAGGAGCGGGCGCCGTCGAGGACGGTGCCGTCGCGGCGTACGAGGTGGTAGCCGACCGGGGCGCCCTCGGCGAGGCTCTGCTGGGACAGCCGCAGGATCTCGGGGTACAGGTCGGCGACCGGTACGTCGTCGGGCAGGGCCACGTCGATCCGGCTGTCGGGCGCCACGATGGTGACCCGGCAGAAGCCGAAGCCCGTGCCCGCCCCGGATGAGGCTCCGGTGCCCGTTCCGCCGGTCGCGCCGGCCGGCGCGGAGGCCGTGATGCTCACCTGCTGTTCCCCCTTGTCAGTGACGGACGGTCCGCGAAGGTGCCGCGCGCGTCCACCGTGTGGTTCCGCCGTAAAGATCCTGTGCAGGTCGCGCCGTGCCGCCCGTCCCGTCGGCCGGCCGCGCCGTCGCGCCCGGCACTCAACAGGATCCGACGGGATCCGCCCGCCGCGAACACTGCGGTTTTGCCCGGTTTTCCCGGAACGATTCGCAACTGCTCACACGTCTCACGGGCACCCTACCGCCCGCCGTTGTCAGTGGTTGTCAGTAGGATCGCGCAGTGCGGATCGGCGTCCGCCCGACACGGGGCGGCGGACGAAACAACTCGGTCCGGCAAGGGAATTGGTGCGTAGTGAGCCAGATCGTCGTCAAGCGCCCGCCGAGGTCGCTGCCGAAGGAAGTGCCCACGGACGAGGTCATGCTGCAGGCTCCGCCGGAGCTGCCGCGCGGCCAGCAGGAGGGCGCCATGATGCAGCTCCTGCCCATGCTCGGCATGGGCGGGTCGGTGGTGTTCTTCTTCAACCCCAGTGCCCAGCCGTTCATGAAGATCATGGGCATGGTGATGATCGCGTCCACGGTCGCGATGGGCGTCTCGATGCTGGTCCGCTACCGCCGGGGCAACCAGGGGCAGATGGCCGACATGCGCCGTGACTATCTGCGCTATCTGTCCCAGACCCGGCGTACGGCCCTGGAGACCGCGCGGGCCCAGCGCGACGCCCAGTACTACCTGCACCCTTCGCCGGAGCAACTGTGGGCTCTGGTCGCCGAGGGCAGCCGGGTGTGGGAACGCCGGACGAACGACGAGGACTTCGGACAGGTGCGGGTCGGCCTCGGCCCCCAGGGTCTCGCCACTCCCCTGGTCCCGCCGGAGACCGCCCCGGTCGACGAGCTGGAGCCGCTGACGGCGGGCGCCATGCAGCGCTTCCTGGCCACGCACAGCACCCTCGAGGACCTGCCGATGGCGGTCTCGCTGCGCGCCTTCTACCACGTGACGATCAGCGGCGAACCGGCCACCGTGCGCGGCACCGCGCGCGCCCTCGCCGCCTCCCTCGCCTCGATGCACTCCCCCGAGGACCTCGTCATCGCCGTCGCCACCGGGCGCGAATCGGTGCCCGAGTGGGAGTGGGCCAAGTGGCTCCCCCACGCGCAGGCGCAGGGGCTCGCGGACGGCGCGGGCACCATGCGCCTGATCAGCACCGACCCCGTGGAGCTGGAGGAGATGCTCGCGGACCGCCTCCAGGGCCGCCCGCGTTTCCACCCGGCCGGAGCGCCGGTGCCCGAACAGCCGCATCTGGTGGTCGTGCTGGACGGCGTCTCCCTGCCGCCCACCTCCTTCCTGGCCAGCCCCGAGGGACTCCAGGGGGTGACGATCGTCGAGGTCGTCCCTGGTGACCTGAGCAGCGGACGCGGTGACCTCTCGGTCGTCGTACACCCGAAGGAACTCCGCCTGGAGTCGGGCCACGGCATGGTCTACGAAGGCACGCCGGACGTCCTGTCGTACGAGGCCGCCGAGGCGCTGGCGCGTCAACTGGCGCCGCTGCGCATGGTGTCGGGCGGTGACGACGACGAACCGCTGCTCGCCAACCTGGAGTTCACGGATCTGCTGAACCTGGGCGACGCGGCCTCCGTGGACCCGAAGCGGACCTGGCGCCCGCGTTCGACGGCGGAGCGGCTGCGGGTGCCGATCGGGCTCGGTGAGGACGGCCGGCCCGTGATGCTCGACCTCAAGGAGGCGGCCCAGGAGGGCATGGGCCCGCACGGCCTGTGTGTCGGCGCGACCGGTTCCGGCAAGTCGGAGCTGCTGCGCACCCTGGTGCTCGGCCTCGCGGTGACGCACTCCTCGGAGACGCTGAACTTCGTCCTCGCGGACTTCAAGGGCGGTGCGACCTTCGCCGGTATGGCGCAGATGCCGCACGTGGCGGCCGTGATCACCAACCTGGCGGACGACCTGACGCTCGTCGACCGTATGGGTGATTCGATCCGCGGTGAGTTGAACCGCCGCCAGGAGATGCTGCGCGACGCGGGCAACTACGCCAACATCCACGACTACGAGAAGGCGCGCGCCGCGGGCGCTCCCTTGCAGCCTGTCCCTTCACTCGTCCTGGTGATCGACGAGTTCAGCGAACTCCTCACCGCCAAGCCGGACTTCATCGAGATGTTCGTGCAGATCGGCCGTATCGGCCGCTCCCTGGGCGTGCATCTGCTGCTGGCCTCGCAGCGCCTGGAGGAAGGCCGGCTGCGCGGCCTGGAGACGTACCTGTCGTACCGGATCGGTCTGCGCACGTTCTCTGCCGCCGAGTCGCGGGCCGCGCTCGGGGTGCCCGACGCGTACGAGCTGCCGAACGTGCCGGGTTCGGGCTTCCTGAAGTACGGCACCGACGAGATGGTCCGCTTCAAGGCGGCGTACGTATCCGGGGTGTACCGCACCGGTTCGCAGCAGGCCGCCGCGCTCGGCGGGCCGCTCCCGGTGGACCGCAGGCCGG
Source organism: Streptomyces hokutonensis (assembly GCF_000376565.1). Classification (GTDB taxonomy): domain Bacteria; phylum Actinomycetota; class Actinomycetes; order Streptomycetales; family Streptomycetaceae; genus Streptomyces; species Streptomyces hokutonensis. The sequence goes on from NZ_BARG01000114.1 coordinate 15,130, forward strand.
TGCTGTTCACGGCGGCGCAGGTGCCGGTGCAGTACGCGCCCGTGCCGCGTCAGCGGCAGGCGGAGACGGCGGACGAGAAGGACGACGCGCTCGCCGACACCGTGCTCGACGTGATCGTGCGGCGACTCGAGGCGCAGGGGCCGGCCGCGCACCAGGTGTGGCTGCCCCCGCTGGACAGCCCGCCGTCGCTCGACTCCCTGCTGCCCGGACTCGCGGCCGTACCGGGACGGGGCATGACACAGCCCGGCTACGAGGGCGCGGGCCGGCTCGTCGTCCCGGTCGGCCTGGTCGACAAGCCGTACGAGCAGCGGCGCGACCCGCTGTGGACAGACTTCGGCGGCGCGGCAGGACATATGCAGATCCTCGGCGGTCCCCAGTCCGGCAAGTCGACGCTGCTGCGCTCGCTCATCGCGTCGTTCGCGCTCACCCACACTCCGCGCGAAGTGCAGTTCTACGCACTGGACTTCGGCGGTGGCGGTCTGTCCGCAGTGGCCGGTCTGCCGCACGTGGGCGGGGTGGCCTCCCGCCTCGACCCCGAGAAGGTCCGGCGTACGGCGGCCGAGGTCTACGGCGTGATGACCCGCCGAGAGGAGTACTTCCGTACGGCCGGGATCTCGTCGATCGCCGAGTTCCGCGCCCGCCGCGCGCGGGGCGACATCTCCGTGACGGACCAGCCCTGGGGCGACGTTTTCCTCGTCATCGACGGCTGGGGCAACTTCCGTACGGACTACGAGGCGTTGGAGCCGCTGGTGCTGGACATCGCGGCCCGCGGTCTCGGTTACGGCATCCATGTGATCCTCACGGCTTCGCGCTCCATGGAGGTGCGCGCGAACATGAAGGACCACCTGATGAACCGGCTGGAGCTGCGGCTGGGCGACCCGATGGACTCGGAGTTCGACCGCAAGGTCGCCGCCAACGTGCCCACGGGCGTGCCCGGTCGGGGCCAGACCCCGCAGAAGCAGCACTTCATGGCGGCGGTCCCGCGCATCGACGGCCTGTCCTCGGACACGGACCTCGCCGAGGCGACGACGGCCCTCACGGCCGAGGTCGCCCGGCACTGGCAGGAGCCCGGAGCGCCCGAAGTCCGGCTGCTGCCGAGGGAGTTCCCGGCGGCGCAGCTTCCTCCGGGCGACCGCTTCCCGAACCGGGGCATCTCCTTCGCCCTCGACGAGGACAACCTGGAGCCGGTGTTCGTCGACTTCGACCAGGACCCGTTCTTCCTGGTCTTCGGCGAGAGCGAGTCCGGTAAGTCGAACCTGCTCAAGCTGCTGATCAAGCGCCTCGGCGAGCGCCACGACGGCAACGCGTGCAAGCTCTTCGTGGTCGACAACCGGCGTTCCCTGCTGGGCGTGACCCCGCCCTCGCACCTGGCCGAGTACATCCCGATGTCGAACCAGATGCAGCACCACATGGACGCGCTGGCCGACCTGATGCAGCGCCGCACTCCGACGTCGGACGTCACTCCGCAGCAGCTCCGGGACCGGAGTTGGTGGCGGGGCCCGCAGGTCTTCGTGATCATCGACGACTACGACCTGGTGTCCACGTCGAGCGGCAACCCTCTGTCGGGGCTGACCGAACTCCTGCCGTTCGCGCGGGACGTGGGCGTGCGCTTCATCATCGCCCGCTCCACGGCGGGTGCGGGGCGCGCCGGTTACGAGTCGTTCATGCAGCGGATGAAGGAACTCGGCGCCCAGGGCGTGGTGTTGGCGGGCGACCCGGCGGAGGGCGACCTGCTGGGCGGGGTCAGGCCGCGGCCGATGCCCGCCGGGCGGGGTGTGTTCGTGTCCCGGAAGCGGGGGAAGCCGCTGGTCCAGATCGGCCGGGTGGCGGACAGCGACGAGTAAGCCCCCCATTGGGCCGACGGGTTCCTCAGAACGTGGTGAGGGCGACGACCTTGCTGTCGTGCATGAGGAAGACGCGGTTTCCGTCGGCGGCGAGGCGGGTGTAGTCGGTACGGGGGAACTCGTACCGCCACAGCCTCCCCCCGTCGACGGCCTTCGCGGCGTCGAGCTCCATGGGCTCGGTCTGCACCACGCTCTTGTCGATCGACCACACCGCGTGCCCCTGCGGCAGAGCACGCCCCGCGTAGAGAGCCGTGCCCGCGGATTCGGAGTAACCGGACCACAACTGGCTCCCGTCGCGCGGGTCCAGGCGTCTGGGATAGATGCCCTCCGTGGCGTAGAGCCTGCTCCCGGAGACCGTCACGGGTCCCCAGCGCTCCCGGTAGAGGTCCCCGTGGGGCTTGACGCTCCAGATCCGCTCCCCGTCGGCGATCCGCACCGCGTCCAGGGTGTAGCCGCCGAGGTAGGCGGTGTCGCCGCGGACGGCCGGCCGGCCGGCCGGAGCCCGATGGGGACGTGGGCGAGGCGGTTCCACGCCATACGGCCGTTGCTCGTGTCGACCGCCAGGAAGTTGCCGTCGGTCGTGCCCATGACCAGCCTGCCCGGTCCGACGGCGGCAGGGGCGAACACCTTCTTGCGGAAGTCCGCCGGGACCGTCGCCGTCCACCCGACCTTCGCGTCCGCGCGGCGCACGCTGCGCAGCCGGTCGTCCTTGGTGAGGATGTACACCGACTCCGCGTCGGCGCCGAGGAGTTGGGCCGCCTCGGCCGCCGGGCAGGTCCACTTGGGTTCTCCGGTGGACGGGACGTACGTCCGCAGCGCGCCCTGGCTGTCCGTGCCGACGACCAGCCGGTCGGAGAGCGACAGACAGCCGCTCTTCGTCACCACGCGGGGCGCGCTCCAGCGGCGTCTGCCGTCCTTGACGCCGTAGGCCACGATCCCGCCGCTCGCGGCACCGAGGACGAGGACGTCCCGCACCGGCAGCAGATACGGCGAGTAGACGTCGGCGGCGTTCTCCAGTGTCCAGAGGGTGCCGGGCCGGCCCAGGGAACCGGAGACCTTGTCGGCGACGACGGTCATCCGGGCCGTGGGGGTGGCCACCGCCGGCGGAAGGGTGAAGGGGCTGCTTTCGGGCCACCGCCCGTGCTGCCGCCCGTCGTGCCGAGCAGCCAGGCCGTCGTACCGCCCCCGGCGGCGACCACGACACCCGTGGTGGACAGTCCGGCGAGCAGCCGTCTGCGTGTCAACGCCCGTCTCGCGCGCAGCAGTTGAGCGGTCGCGTCGGTGGTCATGCGGGCGGCACCGGTCTCCCGCTCCTTGATGGCGTCGGCGAGCCGTCCCCGCTTCCAGGCGCGGTCGGCGCGCTTGGACACGTCCATCGCCCGTACGATCTCGGCGGGTTGGGGCCGTGCGGCCGGGTCCTTGGCGAGGCAGGGTTCGACGAGCGCCCTCAACTGCGGCTCCACGCCGTCGAGTCGGGGCTCCCCGTGGACGACCGCGTACTGCACGACGGCCACATGGGAGCCCTCGAAGGCGCGCTGTCCGGTGAGCGCGTAGGCGAGCACCGCGCCCAGCGAGAACACGTCGGCGGCGGGGGTCACGCGCCTGCCGAGCACCTGTTCGGGGGCGCCGTAGCCCGGGGTGACGGGGGTCTGGCAGGTGGTGGTGAGGGTCAGTCCGTGTTCGGGGCGGGCGATGCCGAAGTCGATGACCTTCGGGCCGTAGGCGGTGAGGAGGATGTTGGACGGCTTCAGGTCGCGGTGCACGACGTCGGACCGGTGCAGCTGGTCCAACGCCGAGCAAAGGGCGGCCCCCAAGGCCCGCACCGACCGCTCCGGCAGCGGTCCCGTGCCCAGAACGGTCTCGTCGAGGGCGGGCCCGAGCACGAACTCCGTTGCCAGCCAAGGCGTTTCGGCGAACGGATCGGCGTCCACCACCCGGGCCCCGAACCGGTCCCCGATGACCCGGGCCGCGTCCACCTCGAGCCGGAACCGGGCACGGATGCCCGGATCGGTCGCGATCCGGGCGTGCGTCGTCTTGAGCGCGACCGTACGCCCGCCGACGCCACGCGCCATGTACACCGTGCCCATGCCACCACTGCCGAGCCGGGCAACGAGCCGGTACGGACCGAGAGTTACGGGGTCGTCGTGGGCGAGGGGTGTGGGCATCGCGCTCTTGTCATCAGGGCCTGTGGCGGGGGCGGCGGTCGATACGACAGTCCCAAGTCCCAGCCGCGTCTACTCGGACAACCGCACTTCGGCGGCCAGCACGGAGGCCGACTGATGAGCGACGGCCGCGACGATCCGGGCGGGCAACCAGCCGGCGCCGAGCCCACCACCCCCTGTGGGAAAGGCAGTTCGGGAGTCGGGCGCCAGCTCCCCGATGATGTCAGAGAGCTGAGGACGACGGGCAGGATCACGCGCCAGACACCGCGCCACCAGCGAACGGAGCGCGGCCGGCAACTCCCCCTGCTCCGGAGCCGTATGACCCGTGGCGGCGTACGCGAGCGTCGCCCCCAGCGCGTATACGTCACCCAGCGGCCGCGGCTGCCCACCGGCCGCCTGCTCGGGCGGAAGACTCCCGGCGTCCAGCCCCGGCGCTCCCCACCGCGGCACACCGTCCGGCGCGGCGGCCCGCACCGCCCCGAAACAGCCGAGCCGGGGCCCGTCGGCCGCGAGCAGCACGGCCGCCGGACTCACCCCGGCGTGCGACAGGTTCTGCCCGTGCAGCACGGCGAGCGTCTCGGCCAGCGCTACGGCGAGCGCGCGCACGGTCCGCTCGGGCAACGGATCGCGGTTCACGGCAAGGGCGGTGGGGAGCGGCAGCGCGGGCACGTAGGGCCGGGCGTGCCAGGCTTCACCGCCCGGGGCGGCGAGTTCGGTGGCCGGCAGCACCCAGGGCCCGAGCAGATACCGCGAGATGTCGGCCTCCGCCATGAACCGCCCAGGGTCGGCCTTCGGCAGGGGCACGCTCAGCAGGACGGTGCGGTCGCCGTCGGGGCTGCGGGCGGTGAACCGGCGTTCGGGGGTGGGGGGTTGAGCCGGGGCGTGGGCGGGGGTGCCGCTGTCGAGCCGGGTGACGACCGTGTAGGGGCCGATCCGCCGCGTCGTAGCCATAGGCATAGCCATGTATGGTGCGCTCCCCTCCCACCGGTCCTTCCGGCACGGGCGCGTGCTCACCCTCTCGTGCAGGGGCCAGGTACGGCAACGGGTGGGCGCCTCCCGCGCGCGCCCACCCTGAGTTGCTTTTGCTGCTGCGTACCTCGTCCTACTGGAAGTAGCTGGCGGCCTTCTTGTCGCCTTCCATGTAGGTACCGCCCGACGTGTACACGACGTGACCGATGCCGGTCAGCGCGGTGTGGATGTCGTTGGCTTCTTTGTCCCAGCGGTGCAGCTTCTCGTTGAAGGTGCCCTGGGCGTCACCCTCCCAGTACTGCTGGCTCTTCACGACCAGCGCGCGAAGCTCCTGGAGGTCCTGCTCCAGCTGCTTCGCCTCGTTGCCGATCTTGGTGGCCGCGAAGTCCAGCCCGTCATAAGTGACGGAAAGGCCGTCGGAGTTACGGCTCATGCGTGTGTACCTCGTCTCGTTCGTATGGGGCGGTGGGCGTCGTGACTCAGTAGGAGCTCAGCGGGGAGGTCACGGTCGGGGCGCCGTCCTGGAGGTCGATCTTGTTGACCGCCGCGCGGACCTCGTCCTCCTTGCTGTCCTTGATGTTGCGCGTCGCGGTCATCGCCTCGATGACGTCACCGAGAATGGTGCCGATCTTCTGCAGCGACTCATTGATCTCGTACTGCTTCTTGTCGAACGCGGCACGCCCGATTCCGTGCCACTGACCCTCAAGCCCGTCGATCACACCCTGAAGCCCGTGCACGCGCTTGGCGATGCCGTCGTACTTGTCGAGCATCTGCTTCTGAATATCGACTACTGCGGCATCTTCGAGCTTCTGCTTGTTGGACATGGTCAGCTCACCCTTCTTCTATTGACTGGCGTCGTGTGTTGACTGATTCGCGGTCTGACTGGAAATCCCGGTCACCTGGCACGCCGTGCGCGCGCTACGGCCACACCCGCACCACCGATGACGAGCACGGCGGCGGCACCGCCGAGCGCGATCCAGAGCGTGTTGCTGTCGTTGGACGACTTGGCGGTTGATCCTGCGGCTGAGGTGCCGCCGGTAGAACCCTTGCCCGGATTCTTCGACGTCGCCGATGCGGACGGAGTCGACGCGGTCGACGAGGAGGAACTCGCCGACTTGGCGAGCAGGTTGCCGCCGTTCTCCTTCGCGAGCGGGTCGACGTTGGGGGCGCCGGCGTCGTACTTGGCGTTCTCCAACACCACGCGAGGACGGACGAAGCCGTAACCGGCGTACTTGCTCGGGTCGTTCTCCGCCCACGTGCGGCTCGCCGTGTCGATCAGGGAGCGGGTGACCTGGTTGACCGTCCAGTCGGGGTGGGCGGACCAGATGAGGGCGGCGGAGGCGGAGGCGATGGCGGTCGCCTGGCTCGTACCACCCGTATCGCAATACGTGTGGAAGGTGGCGTCGCACCATCCCGGAATCCCTGTGCCGGGTGCCGCGAGGTCGACGTAGTTTCCGTACGCGGAGAACTTCGTCACGGTGAACGACGAGTCGACCGCCGCGATGCCGATCACATAGGGGTAGGCGGCGGGATAGTCGACATTGCCGTCTCCCGTCCCCGTACCCGAGTTGCCTACGGCGGCGATCATCAGCTTGCCCTTGGAAGCGGCATACTTGACCGCTTCCTCCTCCTCAGTGCTGACGTATCCCCCGATCGACATGCTGATGATCTGCGCGTCGGTGTCGGCCGCGGCCCTGATCGCCTGCCAGGGCTCGGGCGTCTTCTTCTGCTCCGCCGAACCGACCTTCAGGCCTTTGAGGTCGACGCGATACGGGACGATCTTCGCACCCGGCGCCAGCCCCTTGAGGCTGCCTCCCGCCCCGGTACCCGCGATCAGCTCGGCCATGGACGTGCCGTGGCCGTCGAAGTCGACCGTGGAGTGATACGAGACCGCCTTCGGGACCTCGTCCACCAGCACCTGCCCCTTCAAGGACGGTGTGTCGGGGTTCACCCCGGTGTCGATGACGGCGACCTTGACGCCCTTACCCGTGCTGACCTTCCACATCTTCTCGGCCTGCATCTGGTCCAGGTACCACTGCTTCGACTGGACATCGTCGGCAGCGGCATTCGGGGCGAATCCCACGCCTACCACGGCCAGGGCGCCAACTACCGCGCTCACGGCGCGCACTCGTCTGACACGGCGCGTCCCGAGGAGCGCAGCACTCTGGGCTCGTCGGCTGGTCCCTGACTTCATGGCGTTGACTGTCCTCGCTCGCGCTCAGTTGACGGCCGGCGGCACTTCACGCCGCGGCGGGGTGGGGAGGTGAGTTTCTTCTTCGTTCTCGGCGAGGTGGTCGGCCGGCTGAGTTCCGTCCGTGCGTTCCCTGTCGCCGCGCTTCCCTTGGTCACCAGGTCCGCGCACGAGGCCTGAGCCGCCGCGCGTCATTCCGTTGCGTTCGGCCTGGGCGAGAGATTTACGTTGGGTGGGCGTGGCCGTGACACTCTCCGGAGTACCCGTACCGCCACGCGCTCCCGGTGAGCTCGGACCCGGCCTTGTCACGGTCTCGGGCGCTCCGAAGACTCCGCGCTGCCCGGGCCGACCCCCCGTTGACCGGGAACCGGCCGCCTCCTCGGCACCGATGACATTGCCACGGGGAATCCTCGCCCCGCCCTTCGCCGGATTGCCCCCGGCGGACGTGGGCCGCCCGCCCACCACACCGTTCGAACGTCCGGCGCCGGTGGTCGAACCACCGTTGCCGCGTGGAACCGCCGTACCGCCTGACCGCGGGACACCACCGGTGACGCCTCGCCCCATCGGCGACGACTTCGCTCCTGAAGCGGTGCCCTTCGCAAGCGACCGGCCGGTCTCCGTAGCGCGGCCCATCTGACTCGCGGGCCCGCGACCCGCAGACCGCTCTGCGCCCGAATTGCCCAGACCGGATGTACCACTTCGCCCTTGCGCGGAGAAGGGGGCCCGCAAGCCGCCGGCGCTCCTGCTCACCGGACCATTGGGGATGGGAGTCCCGAAGCCGCTCTCGAACACGTTGGCTGGGCCTCCCCCCGGAGCAGGGACACCCGTGACCGGCGGATTGTGAACTGTGGTGGGCACCGTGGTGGCCGGCGGAAGTGTGCCGACACTGTCGATGTTCGTGTGCGTCGGCACATCAGGGGGAGTCACATGATCAGTGGTGTGTTTCGCAGGCGGCGTGACGTCCTCTGGGACATCACGTTTGCCGGTACCACCCGTGACTGACGCAACCGTTGCGTGGTGATCCGCAACGCTCGACGCACTGGTCTTTTCGGCATTAGGGGACGCGATCCGGTTGTAGCCGCCCTGCTCGGTCTTCTGAGGCCGCGGCACACCGACGTTCGGCATGGCCGTGAACTCAGGCGCCTTGCTGTTCAGCGCCGCCAGCTCGTCCTTGGACACCACGTAGTACGACGACAGCCGGTTCATCTGGTTGATCGCCTCTTGGCGATCCTTCTCCACGCGTACGGCCGCCGCGTACTCGTCCTTGTTCGCGACCTTCTCGGCCGCCGTGAACGTCGTGGGGTGTTTCCGCTCCGCCTGTGTGTCGCGAGGGGGCATGGCACTGCGTACGGACGCCAAACCCATGGCAGCGGCGGTGATCTGATCGCCCGCGCCCCCGGCGAAACTGCTCAGGCTGTGCGTCTGGGTGACGAGTTCACTCCCCCACTTACGGAACGCGTCGCCCGACTTCCCGGCCCACTGGACCCTGTCGATGTGACCGCTGAGCTCGTCGGCCGCCGCCTTGATCGCGTCACGCGCGTCCCAGAGCGCCTTGCCGGAGGACTCCAGGTCCTCCGGGTTCGTCCGCTCCACGAGGTCGATCATCTCGTTGAGCGGGCGGCTCTCGAAGTTCGTACGACGGTCGCCGGTCGGCCCGTGCACGGAGTCGTGGACGGCCTGGCCCTGCGACGTGCTCTCGACCACCGCGCGCACAGGGTTGTAGAAGAGGCCGGCCAGGAGGCCGGTCTCTCTCGGGCGCTCCTCGACGCCCCGCGCCAGGTCGGTGAACTGATTCTGGCGGGTGACCCTGCTCAGGTCCCACTTGTACTGATCGTCAGTCATCGTCACCCACTCATGCCGGACTTGGCGGTGTTGGTGCGCTCGCCACCCGAGGCGTCGTTGATCCTCGAGATCTCCGTCTGAATCTCCCAGAACCGCCGACGCTGATCCTCTTCCACCCCGTCGAAGGTGCCCCGGGCACCCTGCACGGCGATAGCGATCGCCTCGATCTGCAGATGCAGCGTCTTGGACAGGGCGGTGAGCTTGTTGTGGACCGCGTGGTACTCGTCGTACAGGCCGTCCGCCTCGTGGAAGGCGCCTCGCCCACCACTGTGGATCGACCCCGCACTGACCGTCTGCGCGCCCACCCGTTTCGGATTCCCCGCCGAACTCTCAAGATCACTCAGGACCTTGTCCACGCGGTTCACGAAGTCGGTCAACGCTTCGCTGCTCGCCTCCAGGTCCTTCGCCCTGGTAGCCGACACGCCCCCCACCATGTCTGCCGGAAGCACGACGCTCCTCCCCGTTTCCCCGTACATCCATCGGCCGCGGCCAAGCCGCGCCGATCCCATCCACTCACCGTACGATCGCAAACCGAGCCGTACGTGACAACGCGTTTACCACTGTAGTCACCCTGTACAACGGCTCCAACCGTGCTGTGTGTTACCTCAGTTACGCAACCGGCCCGGTCGCCACATTTTGCCCGATTCGCCGGTTCGGATCACACCGGTCACAGGGCCCCAAGTGGCGGTACCCATCCACCGGCGACCCAATCGTGACCACGGTCGACCTCCTCGAACACCTCACACCTCTCGATCTTCATCACATTTCCACGCGCTACGAACCAGGCGCACGGGCAACTCCCGTACGCCGCCTCCCAGATGGCCGTACCCACCGTCCGACCGGCACCGTAACGACCTACGGACCACCCAAGGGGCCATCGGCGCATCCCCCACAACTCACCCCTCCCGCCACCACATCGGAAGATCTTTGCGACTACAAAACCTGAGCCTGACAAACCGATTGCTACGTTGACGCCAACTTTGCCCTGTCGGAAACCTGCTCATCGGGCAAAGCGCAAACCACGGGGCATAACGGAATACAGCGGTAACGGGGAGGTATCCACGCATGGCGTGGGACGAGTGGGAGCAGCTCAAGGCCCAGGCGGCGGAGCGGCACTCGGCGAGGATGGAGTTGAACCAGTTGGCGCCGGACCCGGGCGGGAGCGGCGGCGGGGACCGTGCGCAAGGTGATCTGCGCGTCAACCAGCGGGACTTGGCCGCGGTCGGTGACGCCGCCTACCAGCTCCATCAGGACTTCACCCACTACAGCGGCTACGCCCGCACCGCCTCCGTCACCGCGGCCGGCGGTCTCAAGAAGCAGGGCTTCGCTCTCGGCGCCGCGCTCGACCACGTCGCCGAACGCTGGGCCGAGCAGACCCGCTCGCTCCTGGACGCCACCGCCCACATCTCCAACCACCTCGACTACACCAAGGGCGCGCACGCCGGCGACGAGGTCTACATCGCCGACACCATCAGCAGCATCTCCACCCTCGACGACGGCTTCGACCACCGGAGCGGGCAGAGCGGGAGCGGGCAGAACTGATGGATCTCGACACGCTCCGCTACGGCGACTTCCGCCAGCTCGGCCAGGCGATCACCGACTGGCAGCAGATGACCAAGAAGCTGGCCGACCTCAAGAAGGACGCCGAGGACAACCTCAAGGCCAAGGCGGACAAGGCCGATTGGGCCGGGCTCAACGCCACCGTCACCCGCGAGTTCGTGGACAAGACCGCCACCGAGTTCGGCGACGCGCACACCCAGGCCGACTCCATCGCCAGGATCCTCAGCGACACCCACGGCGAACTCGTCGGCTTTCACGCCCAGTTGAACGACGCCATCGACCGCTGCGGCAAGAAGCACCTCACCGTGATCGACACCGGTGACGGCACCTTCGTCGTCACCCGGAACACCCGCCCCGACTGGGCCTCCGACCCCAGCGGCAAGACCGACACCACCAGCCAGCAGGACATCGACGCGCTCCGCACCGAGATCGAGCACATCCTCGGCAAGGCCACCGAGAGCGACAGCAGCGCGGCCAAGGTCCTCCAGCTCCTCGTCGACCAGGCCGAGTACGGCTTCTCCGACGCGGCGTACACGGACCGCGACTCCGCCGCCAAGGCCGTGGCGGCCGCCGACAAGCTGGCCAAGATCCTCGCCAAGGATCCGGGCGACGTCACCAACACCGAACTCGACGAGCTCAACACCACGCTCGCCCAGTACAAGAACGACCCCCTCTTCGCCGAGAGGTTCGCGACCGACGTGGGACCCAAACGGACCATGGAGTTCTACGCGAGCCTGGTCGACGACGCCCAGTTCGCCGTGAACCCCCGCTCCCGCGAGGGACTTTCGGCCGCACAGAAGGAACGGATGAAGCTCGTCGAGGGCTTCGAGAAACAGTTGGGAATGACCCTGGCCACAGCCAGCCACTCCGACAGCGACTCCATGCAGAGGTGGAAGACCGACGCCATCGACCTGGGCGGGCAGAACGTCCGGCCCAACGGCGAGAACCCCGTCTACGGCTTCCAGGCGATGAGCAACCTGATGCGCAACGGGGAATACCGGACCGACTTCCTCCACGACTACGGCGACCACCTCATCGACTACGAGAAGTCGCACACGTCGGACGAGTACGGCGGGCTCCAGCGTCGTGTCACCCGCAAGGACGTACTTCCCTGGGACCACTCCGGTCAGTGGGAGCAGCTCCACTACGGCGACGCCAACGACGCCGGGCGGGACCCGATGACCGGGTTCATGGAGGCACTGGGCCACAACTCGGACGCCTCGACGCAGTTCTTCAACGAGGGTGACAACTTCGACTATCTGACCGACAAACGCGAGTGGCCCGAGGACTACGCGGGCGAGCACGCGAAAACCGTCGCGGGCTACGACTCACTCGGGCACGCGCTGGAGTCCGCGACGACCGGGTCGCCGTACGACGCCCATCCGCCCGCGCTGCACCGCGACGCGGACACGGCCAGGGTCGCCGAGAAGGTCGTAGCGCTGTACGGGCGGGACGCCGAGTACAAGGGCCACGATCAAGTCGGCCTCAGTGGTGCGCAGTTGATGCACAAGCAGCGGGGTATCTCGGACAGCCTCGGAAAGATCGGGGCCGCGTACATCGACGACATCGACTGGGCCATGGACCACGACGCCGACAAGTCGCTCTACGCCATGGACAACGGGGGCCGCAGCTCGCTCGGTGAGCGCGCGCACTTCGACGCCAAGGGGCTCGGGGTCACCAAGTTCCTCAGCACGCTGGGCCAGGATCCGCTCGCCTACACCGAAGTGGGCCAGGCGCAGCAGGTGTACAGCACCTCGCTGGTCGACGCGCACCAGCCGACGGTCGACGCGCAGGGCCATGTGCACAGTGTCCAGGCCGAGACCGCGGTGCGTACGGGAGCCGAGGTCCAGGGCACGCTCGACAAGTCCCGCGCCGATCAGATCAAGGCTCACGGGCAGGCGATGGACGAGGCGTACAACAAGGCGATCGACGCCCGTATGGACCGCCAGAAGATGGTCGTGGGCGCGGTCACCGGAGGGATGTTCTCACTTGTGCCCGAGGCGGAGACCGGTCTCGCCGCCACGGTGATCCCCATCGTCAGCGATCAGACCAGCGAAGTGACGGGCACACTGATCGAGAAGAACCTGGACGCGTACACCGAAGCGCAGCACAGGGACAACTCCGAGCAGTATCACGCCGAGGGAAACCAAGTCTTCGAGCACGGTTTCAAGGCCTCGATGCAGCCGGCGTACACGGTGCTCGACAGGGCCGACCATGATTCCCGTTGGACCAGCGACACGTATCAGACGCTCAGCAACGCGCTGCGCAGCGCGCACCAGGACGGCTACACCAGCGGAAGCCAGCTCCAAGAAGACGTCGGCCAGCTCCCCTCCTCCGAAGGCTGAACCATGACCTTCTCCCTCTCGAAGTCGGCGCTTTCGACAGCGCTCGCTGTTCTCGCGGTCGCGCTCTGCGGCTGCTCGTCGAAGTCGGCGCCGACGCCTGAACCGAGCTCTTCGAGCAAGGGACAGGCGGCATCGCAGGTGTGCGGCTCCCTGCTGAACGGCGAGCCCGCGTCCGCTCTGGAGAGGCTCACCGGTTCCCAACATTTCACCGAGTCGTCGCTCTCTCTGGACGAGAAGGTCAAGAGCCTCTCCGAGGCGAAGCAGAAACTGCTTGCCGATTCCTCCTTCGAACACCGGGGCAAGGAATTCGATCTCTGTCTACCGGTCGCCACCGACCAGCGCACCGGAGGTCAACTGACCATCTCCGCCCAGTGGGTCGAGGTCGCCGCCGGAGACCACACCTGGAACAGCGCCAACGGCTGGACCGTTTTCGACCTCGCGGGCGACGGCGACAGAGACGCGAGCGCGCCGTACGCGAGCGCCGCGTCCGACACCTCGCACCTCGACTTCCGCTGCCCCGTCGGTCCCGGACGTGCGAAGAACACCGAGCTCTCCGTGGTCATCGGAACGTACAGACTCAACCAGAATCACGACGCCCAGGCCCCAGTGGACCTGACCCGCATCGGCTACGGCGCCGCCGTGAAACTCGCCCGACAGATGAACTGCCTCCAGGAGAGCAAACTCCCCACGTCCTTGGGCGACTTGAAGAAACTCGCCTGAGCCGGCGGCGTCTTCCCTGAAACTTCACACGCCAACAATCACCACATTCCGGACCTGACCAGGACTTTACCCGGATCGGGTTGCTAGCTTGACCGGAGATCAGAGTCCAGCGCGCGGGGGAAGGGTCTGTCCATGGTGTGGGAAGAGTGGGAGCAGCTCAAAGCTCAGGCCGCCGACCGGCAGTCGCCTGCCATGCAGTTGAACCACGTCGACGGTGGCGGCGGGACGTACGGACCCTATGTCCTGCCGAAGGAGTACGGCGATCTCCGAGTCGGGCAGAAAGACCTCGCGAAGATCGGCAGCGCCGCAAACTCCCTCTACAACCAGCTCTGGGACAAGGCCCGCGTCGCCGTACCCAGTAGCGACTCCGCGGCCGGCGACCTCTCGAAGCAGGGGTTCGCGCTCGGCGCCGGACTCCAGCATGTGTCGACCCGCTGGGAGGAGCAGCTCAAGTCCCTGATGGACGCGTGCGCCCAGATCTCCAACCACATGCACACCACGACAAAGCTGCACGCAGGCGACGAGGGCTATATCCAGCGGCAGATGAGCAGCATCGACACGCTGGACGCCGGCTTCGACGAACGGGTCGGCGTGCCGGGCGAGAAGAATCCCGTCCATTCCGGAGACAAGGGCAAGAAGGACGAGAAGGAGTAGCGAGCTTCGGGGCGGACAGCGGTCCGGCCACATCGCCGGTCTCGTATTCGCTCCCCCTCCCTCATCTGTTCTCCCACCCCCTTCAAGGACACGTCCCCATGCAACTCAACGCTCTCCGCGACGCGAATTTCACGCTGCTCGACGACGCCGTATCCGACTGGTCGACGCTCGTCGGGCACCTCGAGGAACTCAAGAAGGACGCCGAGGACGACCTTCACCAGGCCGCCAACAAGGCCGACTGGGCCGGTGTGAACGCCAAGGTGTCCAAGGAGTTCATCGGGAAGACCGCCGGTGAATTCACCGACGCCCACACGCAGGCCAAGTCGATTCACAACATCCTCAGCGACACCCGGGACGAGCTCAAGGGCTACCACGGGCAGTTGGCCGACGCCATCGAGGGCGGCCGGAAGAAGAACCTCACGGTCATCGGCTACGACGGCGGTTTCACGGTCACCACGAATGTTCCCCCCGAGGGCCGTGCCCAGGGGGACAAGGACAACGCGACCGAGATCACCGCGCTCCGGGACCTGATCCAGGGGATTCTGAACAAGGCGACCGAGAGCGACGAGACGGCCAAAACGGTCCTCCAAGCCATCGCGGATCAGAGCGAATTGGGCTTCACGGACGCCAACTATGCCAACCGTGACGATGCTGCGGCGGCCGTGAAGGAAGCCGACGAGCTGGCAGAGCTGGCGAAGAAGAACCCCGACGATCTGACGGTCCAGGACTTCGACCGACTCAACGCGGGGCTCAAGAAGTACGGCGGGGACGAGCTCTTCGCGGAGCGGTTCGCCACGCGGCTCGGGCCGCAGAAGACCCTGGAATTCTGGACCGGGATCACGGACGCCAACCGGGGGAACTACGAACTGGGGCGCGAGCGGCTCGACCAGTTCGACGATCTGCAGCGCAACTTGAGCATGACGCTGGCGCACGCGTCGCAGAGCGATTCGGCGGCGATGGCCGACTGGAAGCGCACGATGATCGACATCGGCGACAAGCCGCTGTACGGCGACCGCGGCGGCCCCATGGGTTTTCAGGTCATGAGCAACCTGATGCGGGCCGGCGACTACGACGACCGGTTCCTCCAGGACTACGGCACCAAGCTCATGGAGACCGAACGCAAGCTCACCGGCAACGGCGCGCACCGCAACGGGTTCTGGCAGCTCATGGGCGGAGACCCATGGCTGAACCGCATCGGCGACGACAGCGGCTCCGACCCGCTCACCGGTTACCTCAAGGGCCTGTCCAACAGCCCTGACGCGGCTACCTCGTTCTTCAACCAGGAGTACGTCTCGAAGGACAACCCGGACAATCCTTTCGAGCGCGACTCGGACGACGAGAACGACTACAAGGGCAAGGTCACGCTGTCCAACTTCCAGTACCTGTTCGAGGAACGCGACTGGCCCCAGGAGACGGACCTCCACGGCGACGACATCCACACCGGCCAGAACAATCTGGCCCTCGCGCTGGAAGCGGCCACCACCGGGCATCCGGCGGGCGAAATGCCCACGGCGGACACTCCGGCCCACAACGCCGATCAGGCAAAGCTGATGGAGCATATCGTCCAGTCGGTCTCCGAGGACCCGTCCCGCCTGAGCAAGAACAGCTATATGTCGGACAGCATGGGGCAGATCGCCGCGGAGTACATGCCTGACATCAATCGCCAGTTGCACGCAGGACAGGACCATGAGACGGCCCTCTTCCCCATCGCGGGAACCGCGGCCGCCCCCGACGAGCGGGATCTGACGAGGTTCCTCTACACGGTCGGCCAGAATCCCGAGGGGTACGCCGCCGTAAATCTGGGCCAGCACAGCTATACGACCCAGTTGATGCAGCATCACTTCGAGCATCCGGACGGCTACGTCCAGGATCCGTCGTTCAGCCAAAGCGAGAACCTCAAGCAGGGGATCGACGGCGCGGCCCGCACCGCGGGCCAGATCGAGGGCATTCTCGGCGCCGGACGCGCCTATGCGGGCGAGTTGGAGGGCGGTGCCAAGGACGCCGAATACAACGCCGCTCTGGAGAACGCGAGCACGTGGGGCGGAACCGCCATCGGTATCGGCGTCGGCATGGCCACAGAGCCGCTCACTGGTCCAGGGGGCGCCATCATCGGCGATCTGGCGGGGACGGCCGCCGACGAGATCATCAGCTCCATCACCGAGGGAGCCATGAAGGACAGTTCCGGAGAAGTGATCTACCGCAACGGTGCGAGCTTCCAGGACACATCCGACTCGACTTACAAGTTGGTCGAAGCGGCGGCCAGGAAGGCGGGCGAGAATACCGGTCACCGCTATCCCCTGATCGAGGCGTCCGTCGCGACCTCCGCGGAAGACGGATTCGACTCGGCAGGCCGGAAGGTCCACCAGTATCTCGACGGAGAGGGAATCCCTCGGCAACTCGACACGGAAGACTGAAAAATTGAATCTCACCCGTTCAAAGACTGTTCTCGCCTGCGCGGTGTTCATCTCGCTGGCGCTCCTCGCAGGCATCGCCTACGCGGTCAAGCTGCCGCCCTTCGAGGAGAAGGTGGGCGACATCCAGGCATCGGATGTGTGCGCAACCTTGGGATCCACGTCCACAAGTGCCGCCGCCCTGAAGCGGATTCTGCCCGAGAAGTCGTCGTACTCGTTCGACAACAGCCTGACGGACCTCCGACTCGATGCCACCGACGACACGTATCAGACGGACTGCACCGTGGACGGGGGCGGTGAACAACTCGCCTGGGCAGGGACCGAGTTGCTGGAGTACGACACCACGGAGGCATGGGCCGAGGAAGTGCTGGGGCAGTACGACTCCGTGTCGTCACTGACACCGTTCACCGCCGGGGACAAGGCGCTCGCCTCGTCAAAGGTCGCGGCGGTCTACCTTCCCTGCACATCGCACGGTGCCGACCGTCACCTCAGCGTGGTCGTCAACCTGAAGAAGAAAGGCACTGCCAGCGACTCGACGCTGCGCGCCGGACTCATCACCCTCGCCAGGAATGCCGCCGGATATGCCCACACCAAGGCGAAATGCGATACGCCGAATAAGATCGGCAAAAGTTCATAGGGGACGCCGAACTAGACCACAATGCAAGGGCTTTCGGGCGGTGGACGACGTCGCGACCGTGGTCGTCTTCGGAGCGGTGCTCCTTGGTCTCCAGCGCCGCGCTGGAACCCGTGCTGCCCCCGGGAAAAGATCGCAACGCAGGCGACCGTCTTCACCCCCCTGCACCGCCAACGGAACTCGGAGAGTGACGCGAAGTGCAGCGCGAGACCTACATCCTGCGGAGTATCTCCCTCGTTGTCGCCGTGGTCGGTGTTGTCACCGCGGCCGGCTGCTCGGCGGACAAGCCGAGTCGGGAGTTCACGGTGCCCAAAGCCCTGTGCGGGGTGTCCGTGCCGGTCGACGCGCTGTCCCGGCTTCTGCCCGCCTCCGGCAAGAAGCTCACCACGGAGGCGGAGGGGTCGACCGACGATGCGCTGCTCTGCACGGTCGACGTCGACGACGTCATGGTGCTGGCCTTGAGCAGGGAGCGCATCGTCGCCGGTGACTCGGCGCGGCACATCCTCTACACCCAACTCCGCGTCACACAGCCGAAGTTCACTGAAGGCACCAGCATCGCGTACGTCGATCACGCCGCTGTGTCACTGCTCAAGTGCCGTGGAGCCGGCGTCGAGGAGGAAGACATCAGCACCCTAGTCAAGGTTCTGAAGCCGGCGCGGCCGAACGAGTCGGCCATGAAAAGCCTGATCTCCGCCTACACGGCGACGGTCAAGAAACAGGGGCCCTGCAAGAAGACCTGAGCGGGTGTCGGGGCTCGCCACGGACACCACGCTTCTCCACGTCCGTCAACCACCCGCCCCGCCCGTAACCCGCCCCCGCCGCCTCCGCGCATCCCGCACCGCCACCGCAGTCCCCCCAAGCCCCGCCACCGCGAGCAGCCCACCGACGACCACGTACGTGCCCAGCCGGGTGTTCCGTTCGTCCGCCGTCTCGCCGAAGTGCAGGGGAGTCACCGACGGAGCCTCGGCCTTGGAGACGCCGCCCTCAGGGGCGGGAGACTCCACGGGGTGTTCGGGGTCCACGTCCGTGAGGGCCTTGACCGGGTCGACCACGCCCCAGCCGACGAGGCGGTCGTGGCCGGAGATGGAGCGTTCCGCGGTCTGTTCGATCTGGGCGACGATCTGGCGGGCCGTCCAGTGCGGGTACTTGGCCTTCAACAGGGCGGCCACGCCCGCGACATAGGGCGCCGAGAAGCTCGTACCGTTGTCGGAGCAGTGGCCGCCGCCCGGGACCGTGGAGATCATGTCGACGCCGGGCGCGGCCACGCCGACGAACTCGCCGGACTGGGAGAAGGAGGCGCGTTCGTTGTTGCGGTCGGAGGCCGCGACGGCGAGGACGCCGTCGTAGGAGGCCGGGTAGGTGACCTTGACGTTGCCGCCGAGGCCGTCGTTGCCGGCCGAGGCTACGACCACTACGCGCTGCGCGAGGGCGTAGTCCACGGCCTGGCGGAGGCGGTCGTCGGGGGCCACGGCGTTGGCTGTGTCCTGGGAGATGTTGATGACGTCGGCGCCCTTGGCCACCGCGTCGCGGATGGCCGTCGCGAGGGTGGCGGCCGTGCCGTCGCCCTCCGCGTCGTTCTGCTTGATCGGGATGATCGTCGCGTCGGGCGCCAGGCCCACGAAGCCGGTGCCCTTGGCGGGGCGGGCCGCGATGATGCCGGCCACCCGGGTGCCGTGGCCGACCGTGTCCGTGGTGCCCTGGCTGTTGCCGCGGTCGATCGTCTCGCCCTTGGTGTTCTTGGGGGGCAGCAGGTTCTCGCCCTTGGACGCGTCGACCGCCGACTTCAGTTGCTTGTTCTTCACGTCGACACCCGTGTCGATCACGGCCACCTTGACGCCCTTGCCGGTGGACTCCGCCCACAACTCGTCGAGATTGACGCGCTGCAGGGCCCAAGGGCGGCCCGTGTAGTCCTTCGACGGGAACGTGCACTGGCCGTCGTCCGCCCACACCGGAGTCACCAGCAACGGCGACATCGACAGGGGTACGGCCACCATCGAGGCCGCCACCGTCACCCTCAACATCCGCGCGATCAGCATCGGTTGAACCCCTCGCCCGTCTCTCTCACGAACCCTGCGGCTGCCGTGCCGCCGCCTCCGACAGGCGGGGGCCCATCGGCAGGAACGTCGACCACTCGGCGGGAACGGGCGTGGGGGTGACCTTCTCGTAGCCGAGGCGGGTCTGCGCGATCTCGGCCTCGCTCAGCTCCTGCTTGCGCTGCGCGGCCGTAGTGCCGATGCCGCTGTCGTCGGTGGCGCTGTCGCTGTTGGACTGAAGGGCGTAGCGCAGGCCGGTGTCGGTGACCAGGAAGACCGGGCCAGCCTTCGCCTCGGTGCCCTTGACCTGGCGGAAGAGCTGGCCGGAACCGGCGGTGACGTACGCGCTGGAGGAGCCGGTGGGCAGCTGCGCCGGGTAGTCGGTGCCGACCCAGGTGGAGAGCGTCGTCCTGTTGTCCGCGCCGACCGAACGCAGCACGTTGCAGACGGTGTTGGGACCGCTGGTGGCGCTGGTGCCGTCGTTGACCGTCTTCGGCTTGTACGTCGGCCAGTTCTTGTCGGCGTCGAAGGTGGTGCTGTCGGCGACCGCGCCGGGGCTGACCTGCTGGGCCTCGCCCGCCTGGCCGACGTCGACGAGGTCCCCGCTGTTGAGCAGGAGCGTGGCGGTGAACTCGGAGATACGGGCCACCTTGCCGGGCAGCACCACGTAGTACTGCATCACCTGGCCGGCGTAGGCCTTGATGACCTCGCCGACCTTGTCGTAGTCCCCCAGGAGGGCGGAGGCGCCGGCCTTCGTGCCCGGGGTGCCGCCGGTGATCTTCGGGATGGAGATCTCGTCGCCCTTGTGGAGGGTGTCGAGCCATTCCTGGGAGACGCGCTGCGGGGCCCGGCCCTGGGTGTCGAGGGCCTTGAGGAGTTCGTTGTCCGAGGGGTCGGCGATCTCGTAGGCGGTGCCTTGGGCGTCGACCACGTACTGCGTCTTGCCGTCCGGGGCGACGACGTACATCAGGTCGCCGCCGGAGAGCCTGCCGGTGCCCTCCGTCTTCGGCCACTCCTTCTTCGCGAGGACGAACGTCGCCTTCTGGATGGCGCGTCCGCCGGCGCTGGGGCGCTCGCACACGGCCCAGCGCTTGGCCGCCTCGGCCTCGCCGGAGGAGGGGAGGCGGTCGGGGGCGTAGGGGATGCCGATGGTGGCGCCGTGCGGGAGCTTGCCGTTGTCGAGGACGTTCTCGTCGACGGTGATGACGCTGGACTTGTTCGGATCCAGGAGGAGTTTCGCGGAGGCCATGTTGAGGACCGGGTGCAGCTGCTTCTGCTTGTTCTTGCCGGTGGTCAGCACCACGTACCGGGTGGTCGACTTGCTCGCGACGATGACGTGCGACTCGACGTCGGCCCACCCCTGGGGAGCCGTCGGCTTGAACATGCCGATCCCGCCGAACACCGCGAGGATCACCACTCCGACGATGACTCCGGGCACCAGTGCGCCCAGTGGTTTCGGCGCGCCTTCTTCCGAGCCCGTCGGGGACGGCTGCAGGAAGGACGCGAGCGTGCGGCGCTTCGCGAAGGTGTAGGCGTTGAGTTCGTCGCGCCGTGATGCCATCTGTGTCCGCTCTCTCCCCGTGCGGAGCCGTGGAGGACCTGTGGAGATGTGTCCACTGCCCCCGATTGCCTCTGATACCTCTGGTGTCAGACCCGCCCCCTACTATGCCTGTTGCGTGGGTGTGCTTGTGTCACGGGTAGGGTGCTCTGGCCCTGAGGGGACGAGAGCGCAGGGAATTTCGGGAGAGTTCGGGGGTTTTGGAGTGATGGCTTCCGCAACGCGGAACCGGTCGCGATCGCAATCGGCGGCCGCCTCGGATCAGGCGAGCGTTTCGGGTCCGTACCGCGGCTCCTTCACGCCTCATCTGAAGTCGCGTTCGGGGCGCGGGGGTTCGTTCACGACCCAGCGGCTGGTGCTGCTGGAGGTCGCGGCGGCGCTCGTGGTCTGCGGCTGGCTCGTCGGTCCGTTCGCGCTCGTGCCCTCGGTCGTCGTCGCCGCGCTCCTGGTGGTCCTCGCCGTCGTACGACGCCGGGGGCGCTCCCTGCCGGAGTGGCTCGGCACCCTGCTCGCGCTGCGGTCCCGGGTGCGGCGGGCCGCGAACACCCCGGTGCCGCCCGGGACGGACGCCGGTCTCGCGCCCGCCGTGGAGTGCGACCCGAGCCTGCGGACGTACAGCTACCACCGCGGTGACGACCGCGACCAGCGGCCGGTCGGGATGGTCGGCGACGGCGACTTCCTCACCGCGGTGCTCCAAGTGGAGTCCGACGCGGGCGCGTTGCGTGCCGAGCGCGGACGCAGACCGCTGCCCGTGGGACTGGTCCGGGACACCCTCGAAGTCGACGGCATCCGCCTCGAATCGGCGCAGATCGTGGTGCACACCCAGCCCGCGCCCGCGCTGCATCTGCCGCAGCAGTCGGTCGTGGTGAGCAACTACGCGCCGCTGCAGGCCCAGACGGGCTCACCCGCCGTCCGTATCACCTGGATCGCGCTGAAGCTCGACCCCGAGCTGTGCCCCGAGGCGGTGGCCGCGCGCGGGGGTGGTCTTGTCGGGGCGCAGAAGTGCCTGGTGCGATCGGCGGAGCATCTGTCGAGCCGGCTGTCCGGTGCCGGGCTGCGGGGCAACGTGCTCACCGAGGAGGAGCTGACGGCCGCGATCGCCACCTCCGCGTGCGCCAACCCGATGGTGACCGCGCAGGCCGGGCGGAGCGAGGCACCGCAGCGGCGGACCGAGGAGTCCAGCCGCAGTTGGCGCTGCGACAACCGCCGGCACACCACCTACTGGGTGCGCCGCTGGCCCCAACTGGGCGAGTCCGGCACCTCGTTGGCCCAGCTCGTGGCCCGACTCACGGCGGTTCCCGCGCTGGCGACGACCTTCAGCCTGACCCTGGCCCGCGGCGAGCAGCAGGACGTGGCCCTCACCGGACACCTCCGGATCACCGGCCGCAGCAACCAGGAACTGACCGACGCCCGGCGCGAGTTGGAGCACGCGGCCCGGCAGTCGCGTACCGGCCTGGCCCGCCTCGACCGCGAACAACTCCCCGGCGTCCTCGCCACGTTGCCCCTCGGAGGTGCCCGCTGATGACCATGACGACCACAGAGCCCGGCACCACCGGCATCGCCTCACGGCTGCGCACCGGGTTCGGACTGCTCGGCCCGCGCCACCCTCGGCACGCACTGCCCGTCGACCAGGTGGAGGCGCTGTCACTGCCCATCGGGGACGACGGCGTGGTGGTCGGCATCGACCCCGATGGCCGGCCCGCCGTGCTCGGGGTCAACCGCCCGACGCCGTACGACATCCTGCTCATCAGCGGCCTGTGGACGGCCCAGGTGCTGGCGCTGCGCGCGGCGGCCACGGGCGCGCGCGTCGCCGTCGAGACGGGACGGCCGCAGGCCTGGATGCAGATGGTGCACGCGATGGGCGGCGGCCAGAACGGCCTCGCGGTGTACGACGTCGGCCGCGTCCCCCCGCAGGGCGCCTCCGCCGGTACGCCCGTGCTGGTGGTGCGGGACTGCGGGATGCGGCCCCCGCGCGGGCGGGTGACGTCGGCGCCCTGGCAGTCCGTGCTGACCCTGCTGCCGTATCTCAGCCCGGTCGCACCGCGGTTGATGCGGCAGGCGCGGCTGGTGGGTGTGCAGCGGGTGTCGCCGGACGAGGCGGCCGAGATCGGGCGCGTGATCGGACTGCCGCGCCCCGACCTGGAGTCACTGCCGACGCTGCCCGAAGGCGTCACCCTGTGGTGCACGGAGCGGGACCGGCAGTACGTGATGACCCAGCCGACGGACGCCGAGGTGGGACTGCTGGGCGTCGCCCGCCGCATGGACTGACGGCGGTCCGATGGCGGACCGGCGGACCGCCAGTGGGGTGGATCCGGCGGATTGAAGTGCCCGAGCTGTCGCGATTGGTCGATTTCCAGGGGGATTTGGTCCACTATCGCCGGTCTCGGTCGTGTGGGTGTGCACGAAGGGGTGGGCGGGCCTGCCGAGTCCACGGTTTTGGTGATTAGGCTGGGACAGGGCACGTCACGAGTATCCGCGCGCGGGTGGTGCGTCGCCCAGGGCCAGGGGCTCAGGGGGACGACCCGGCGCATCGGACGTTCGGATGTCAAGAACGGTCGCCCCAGCACGGCATGAGGGTGCTCGACCACACCAGGAGGAATTGTGAGCAGCGATCGGGACGGGATCCGCGGGGGCTGGGCCACGCCCGGCGATGACCAGCCCGATGACGAGTCCGCCATCGAGATGACGGGCGAGTTCACGATCGACTACGCCCCGCCGGCCTGGTACACGCAGAACTCGTCGGGCACGCCCGCGCAGGCATCGCCGACGCCCGCGCCGCCTACGGCACCTGCTGCGCCGACTCCGGCGAACGGTACGGCCACGCCGCCTCCGCCCTCGTCACCGGTCGGCCTCCCGTTCTCGACACCGGCGTTGCCGAACAACCCCGGCTTCCCGTCCGCCTGGACGGCCGCGGCGCTGGTCTCCGACGAGGACGACGAGGACTCCGAGAACGGCGACCTCGTGAGCGGCGCGACCATGCGGATCTCGGCGGCGGCGCTGAAGCGGGAGATCACGGAGCGGGGTGGGGTAGCGAGCCCCACGCCGGGAGAGGCCGACGCCGAGGCCCCGGTTACTCCGGCTCCGGGTCCGGCTCCCGCCGAGGGTTCTGTGGGGGATGCCGGCAGCGCGGACTCCGGCTCCGGCGAAGGGGAGTCCGAGGGCTCCGAAGGTGAGGTGCCCGATGAGGTGCCTCCGGCCGACGGCGAGTTGACGGAGACCCCTGAGAGCGATGACTCCGCCGAGGTGAGCACTCAGGACGAGGACGGCGCGGACGCCGACTCGGAGAGCGCGGACTCAGCTGAGGCCGAGGCTCCGGCTCAGGCTCAGGCTCAGGACGAGAACGAGAGCGCCGACGGCCCCTCCGCGACCACTGCATCCGCGGGCGAAGAGAGCGACACCGACACCCCGGCCGCGACACCCGAGCCCGACGCCCCGGAACCCGCTGCCGACCCGGCCACCGGTGCCACCGGCGACGTACCGCCCCTCCCGCCCGCCTGGACCCGCCCACCGGCCCCGCAGAGCGGCGTCCCGCCCCTGCCCCCCTCCTACCAGCCCGCCGCCCCGGCCCCGGCCGACCACTGGCCCGCACAGCCGCATCCTCAGCCCCAGGCTGCGGCTCAGCAGCCCCCGGCCGCGAACCCCGCGCCGCCCCAGCCGCCGTCGCCGCCCCAGCAGCAGCCCGCGTTCCAGCAGCCGCAGGCACCCCAGTCATCCCAGACACCCCCGCCCGCACCGGCCGCATGGACCGCCCCCGCTCCACAGGGCCCGGCACCCACGCCCCCGGCCCCGCCGCAGAGCGGTTACGGCTTCCCCCAGCCGCCCGCTCCGCCCGCGCCGCCGACCCCGAACGAACAAGGTGGCTACGGCTTCCCGCAGCCCCCGGCCCAGCAGAACCACCCGGGCACCCCACCCAACCAGCAGGGCAGCTACGGCTTCCCGCCCCCCGCACCGCAGAACCAGCAGGGCGCCCCGCACGCCGGACCCGTCCCCACCCCACCCGACCAACAGGGCGGCGGCTACGGCTTCCCCCAGCCTCCCGCCCAGCAGGACGGCTACGGCTTCCCCCACGCCCCCGCCCC
>NZ_BARG01000113.1 GCF_000376565.1 Streptomyces hokutonensis
GGTGCAGCATGACGATGGAGTCCTTGCCACCGGAGAACAGAATCACCGGCCGCTCGAACTCACCCGCCACCTCACGGAAGATGTGCACCGCCTCGGACTCGAGCGCGTCCAGGTGCGAGAGCGTGAAGGTCACAGCAGCCCCCGCTCGGCCAGCACCGCGTACACCGCGTCCGCGGACTCCTGTGGGCTCTGCGACTGCGTCGGCAGCGTGAGCGCCGGGTCCGTGGGCGGCTCGTACGGGTCGTCGACGCCGGTGAGGCCGGTCAGCGCGCCCGCGGCCTGGCGGGCGTAGAGGCCCTTGACGTCGCGCTCGCTGCACACCTCGACGGGGGTCGCGACATGGACCTCGATGTACGGTGTCCCGCTCGCCTCGTGGCGCTTGCGGACGGCCTCGCGGCTGTCGGCGTACGGGGCGATGACCGGGACGACGGAGAGCACGCCGTTGCGGGCGAGCACCTCGGAGACGAGGCCGATGCGCTGCACATTGGTGTTGCGGTCCTCGCGGGAGAAGCCGAGGCCGGCCGAGAGGAAGCGGCGTACCTCGTCACCGTCGAGGACCTCCACGCGACGCCCTTCGGCTCTCAGGCGGTCGCTCAGGTGCTGGGCGATCGTCGTCTTGCCCGCACTCGGCAGTCCGGTGAGCCAGACGGTGGCTCCCTGAGCCCTTGCCGTGGTGGTCATGCGCAACAGTCCTCTTTCTTACCCGACGAGCGACGTCGTCGAAGGTTAGGTAAGAACTCTGAGAGGACCCGCTAAGGAAGCTGAGGTTTAGCTGAGTGACCGGTGATGCGCAAGAGGCCACGGTGGTTCGTCATGAACTGTTCATGATGCCCGCGAACACCGCCCCCGCGTCCCGCAGCCGCGCGTGCAGCGCCCGGAACACCTCGGCCGAGCGGGTGCCCGGCCAGTCCCGGGGGAGCAGGGCGGCGGGGAGGCCGGGGTCGACGTAGGGGAGGTGGCGCCAGGAGTCCAGGGCGAGGAGGTAGTCGCGGTAGGCCTCCTCGGGCGGGGTGTCCGCGCGCCGCTCCCAGCCGGTCAGCACCGGCGCGTGGCGGTCGAGGAACGCCTCGTGCTGCTTGGCGATCGCGGTGAGGTCCCACCAGCGGGCCACGGCGTCGGCGGTCGCCGCGAAGCCGAGGTGCTCACCGCGGAAGAAGTCCACGTACGGGTCGAGTTGCAGCCGTCCGAGGATGTGCCGGGTCTCCTCGTAGAGACGGGCGGGCGCGATCCACACGCCCGGGGCGGCGGTGCCGAAGCCGAGGCCGGACAGCCGGGAGCGCAGGACGTGCCGCTTCTGGCGTTCGGACTCGGGGACGGAGAACACCGCGAGCACCCAGCCCTCGTCGTCCGAGGGGCCGGCCGCATAGACGCGCCGGTCGCCGTCGTCGAGCAACTGCCGTGCCTCGGGCGAGAGTTCGTAGCCGGCGGTGCCCTGGGCGGTGCGGGCGGGCACCAGGAGCCCGCGCCGTTTGAGCCGGGACACCGACGAGCGCACCGAAGGCGCGTCGACGCCGGCGGCGGCCAGGAGCCGGATCAGTTCCGCGACCGGAACCGGGCCGGGCACGAAGCGGCCGTACGCGCCGTAGAGCGTGACGATGAGAGACCGTGGAGCATGCTGGTCGGACACGTTGATCATCTTAGGTCGTCAGCATCACTGCTGGTCACCTGGGGTACGCAAGCTGAACCCGCACGGTTCGAAGATCACCGTGGGCAGCGCGTCCGGGAAGACGATCACGCGGGACCGGTCAGGTGGGAAGGGTCAGGCGGCGACGGCGAGTTGGTCGGCCGGTACCCGGTGCGGGGCGACGATCCGGCCGTCGGGGAGCAGCAGGCCGCTGTCGTCGAAGACGATCGCGCCGTCGCACAGCAGCGTCCAGCCCTGCTCGGGGTGGGCGGAGACGACGTGCGCGGTGTCGGTGTCGGTCACGGGGCACGAGGACTGGTGGGAACACATGGCGTACCTCCACGTCGGATGCGATCCGTTCCGGCGGCTCCTTCGCCGCCCGCATCGCATATACAGACCATCCCCCCGTCGCGAACTCATCGGAACAGCCCGCTGTGAAGCGTGACAACACGCGGACAACACTCGGACGGTTCCACGACGCTCGGTGCGGACTCGCCACCGAAGGAGTGACGATCACGGGAGTCGGGCCGCTCGACCGGTACGAGTGGAGGCCTCTGCTTCGGATACTTCAGGAGGTATTCCCATGTCCCTGCGTTCCGCCCTCGGTTCGGCGGCCGGTGCCGCGCTGCTGCTGGCCGCCGCCGCCCCCGCCGCGACCGCGTCCGCCGGCCCCTACGAGACGGTGACGGTCGACCCGACGGGCAGCATCGCCCCGGACGGCACCGTCACGCTCTCCGGCACCTACCGCTGTCTCGGCAACTCGGGCCCGGCCTTCGTCAGTTCCTCGGTCTCCCAGGGCGACTCCGCGGTCCGGCACGGGATCGGCGGCACCCGGGCGGTCTGCGACGGCATGGAGCACAGCTGGGAGAACTCGGGCAAGCCCTCGTCCGACCCGCTGAACCCCGGCCCGGCCCACGTCGAGGCCACGGTGATGGAACTGGCCCCCCAGGGCGGCCTGCCGCTGCCCCGCTTCCACGCGGTGCAGCAGCAGGACATCACCCTCACCGAGAGCTGAGCCCGCGAGGGCGGAGCTGCATGCCTCCGGCCCGCCACCCTCAACGGGGGCGGGCCGGACGGGAGTTCAGCCGGTCAGTGCTGGGTGTTGCTCGCCCAGATCGCCGTCGAACCGGAGTAGATCACCATGTTGCCGTCGCCCTGGAGCCTGAGGTAGGCGCCGTTGTGGCCGGCGGTCTGGCTGGCCCAGACGGGCTGGTTGGAGGAGGTGTAGACGACGAGGTTGCCGTCCGCCTGGAAGACCGCGTGGTAGTTCGAGCCGAAGGTCATGGTGGCCCAACGGGGCTTGTTGTTCTCGTCGTACAGCACGAAGTTGCCGTCGGTCTGCATGCGCAGCTGCGCCTTCTTGGCGTTGATCGACTGGCCCGCGCTCAGCACCCGGGTGGCGGTGACGAGGACGTCCGACGGATAGCTCGACTTCGTGGTGGTGCCCGACTTCGTACCGGACTTGGTCGTGGTGGACTTCTTCGTCGGCTTCGCCGCCGCGGTCGGCTTTTTCGTCTTCACGGTCGTCGGCTTGCTCACCGGCTGCGCGACGGTCGTCTTCCCCGGCGAGGTCTTGTGCGGGGTGGCGGTCTTCGGGGTCGCGTGCCGCGCGGGAGCGGACGGGCTGGACGAGGCGAACGCCCCGGCGCCCTGTGTCGCGCCGTCGCCGAGGATCGTGCCCGCCTGGTCGGCGACGACCCGGTCGTGGTTCTCCGGCGTCCTGTCCCGGCTCATCAGCAGCCCCGGTACGGCGATCAGCAGCGCGCCGAGCACCGCCGCACCGGCCAGCAGCGGGCGGCCCGGGCGGCCGACGGACGCTGCCGCCGTGTCGCCGGGGGTGGGGCCGTCCCCCTCGGGGACGCTCGCGGCCACCGCCATCGAGGGCGCCTCGGGCTCGGCGGCCTCCTTCCGCGCCGGTCCGGCGGAGGCGGCCTCCGGGCCGGCCGGCCCGTCGGGTTCCGCCGTCCCACGGCCGGCGGCGAGCGCCTCGGTCTCGGCGGCCGGGGTCGCGGGACCGCTCAGCTCCGCCGCGACGGATTCCGCGGAGACGGTCCCGGCCGAACCGGCGGCCCCTGCGCGGGACTTGGGTGTCGCACTCGCTGTGCTCGCCGCCGCGGATTCCTCGGTGGCCGAGGTCGACGCGGTGGCGGTCTCCCCGGCCGGGGTGGCCGCTGCCGAGGTCTCTGCCGCTGTCTTCCTCGCGGTCGGTCCGGTTCGGTCTGTCATCCGCCCTGTCCGCCCCAATCGCCCAGCAGTTCGTCGTACGTCTGTATGGACAATCCTTTCACGCGCATACACGCACGTGCGCCAACGGCGGTTCCTTTCCCGGGAGTTAACAATCGTCACGCACAAGCTGCGGTGCTGGTACGGCTGTTGCGGGACGGCACATAATTTGCCGTACGGCATGATGGGGTTGGCCGCAACCGACAGGTGCCGACACGAGGAGGTCAGCTGAGTGCGCCAGGTACTGACGGTCTGTCCGGAGGGCACCGGGGACGCCCGGACGATCGGAGAGGCCCTGGCCAGGGCGCGCGGAGGCGCGGTGCTGAGTGTGCGCCCGGGGACGTACGAGGAGAATCTCGTCGTCACCACCCGGGTGACCATCGTCGCCGAACAGGCGCGCGGCACCGTCCGGTTGGCACCGCGCAAGGGCATCGTGATCTCGCTGCGCGTGGACGCGGTGATGCTGACCGACCTGGTGGTCCAGGGCCATGACGAGGAACAGCCCGCCGTCGACGCCTCGCACGGGCAGGTCGCGATGCAGGGCTGCGATCTCTCCGGCGCCTCGTGGACGACCGTACTGGCCCGCAACTCCGGCTCGTTGGCGATGCGCGAGTGCCGGGTCTCCAACCGCACCGGCGCCGGGGTCGTCGTCACCTCGCCGACCGAGAGCTCGCTGGAGTCCTGCACCTTCGAACACCTCGGCACCAGCGGTGTGGTGATCGGCGAGCGCGGTCGGGCCACCCTGCGCGGCTGCACGATCCGGGACGCGCGCGGCAACGGCGTGCTCGCCAACGGCGACGCGCAGGGTTCCGTAGAGGACTGTGATCTCGCCTCAACCGACAAGCCGTCGCTGGCACTTGAGGAGCGCAGCGCGATCCGGGTGCTGCGGACCGTGGTCCGCGACACCTCCATCGGTGTGCATGTGACCAGCTCCGCCCGCTGCGAGCTGGAGGAGGTGCGGGTCACCGGCTCCAGCGGGCCCGGCATCATCGTCTCGCACGGCAGCGACCCGGTGCTGCGCCGCTGCCGCACCGCCCGCACCACGGGCAACGGCCTGCTGGTGACGGACCGTTCGCGCGGCACGTACGAGGACTGCTGGCTGACCGGCGCCCAGACGGCGGCGCTGCGGGTGGCCGGTGCCTCCTCGCCCACACTGACCTCGCTGACCGTCCGGGACGGCGAATCGGACGGCGTCCTCCTCGAAGAGGACGCGGCGGCCGAGCTGGAGCGCGTGGAGATCATCGACGTCAAGGGCGCCGGTGTGGTGATCCGCGGCAACGCCAACCCGCTGGTGCGGCGCGCCCGGATCACCGGTGCGGGCGGCTCCGGAGTCTCCGTGCGCGACGGCGGGCGCGGCCGAGTCGAGGACTGCACGGTCGAGGCGCCGGGCGGCGCGGGCGCGGAGGTCGCGGCGGGCGGCAACGTCTATCTCGCCGGATTCCGGGTCAACAACCCCGGCGGCGCCGGTCTGGAGATCGGCGGCGAGGGCACGGCCGCGCTCCGTGACGGCGAGCTGGTCTCGGCCGGCGGCTGCGGT
Organism: Streptomyces hokutonensis; assembly: GCF_000376565.1. Classification (GTDB taxonomy): domain Bacteria; phylum Actinomycetota; class Actinomycetes; order Streptomycetales; family Streptomycetaceae; genus Streptomyces; species Streptomyces hokutonensis. The sequence continues at coordinate 5,385 of NZ_BARG01000113.1, forward strand.
GTACTCGTGGACACCGGCGGCGAGTTGACGGCGAACCGGGTGCGGACCGCCGCCTCCGCCGAGCACGGCTTCCTGGTCCGCGACGGCGGCCGGGCCTCCCTGAACGGCTGCGAGGCGGCCGGCAACGACCGCGACGGCATCCGCGTCGAGTCGGAGGCACCCGTCTCGGTCGTGGGCTGCACGGTCCGCGACAACAAGGGCGGCGGCCTAGTCCAGGCCAAGGCCGGCGGCCGGCTGGCCGTGGAGAACCTCACCAGCACCGGCAACGAGTCCCGCGACGCCTGGGGCTTCGGCGAGGCCGAGGGCACCGACCCGGCGGGCACCGTACCGGAGTCGGAGGGCCCCGGACGCCCCGACGGACCCATGGCCGCGCTGGAGGGCCTGATCGGCCTCGACAACGTCAAGGAACAGGTCCGCACCCTCGTCAACCTCACCCAGCTCGCCCGGCGCCGCGCCCAACTCGGCATGTCCGCACCGCCGATGAGCCGCCACCTGGTCTTCGCCGGCCCGCCCGGCACCGGCAAGACCACCGTGGCCCGCCTCTACGGCACGATCCTCGCCGAGCTGGGCGCCCTGCGCTCCGGGCACCTCGTCGAGGTCTCCCGCGCCGATCTGGTCGCCCAGGTCATCGGCGGTACGGCCATCAAGACCACCGAGGCCTTCGAACGGGCCCTGGGCGGCGTCCTGTTCGTCGACGAGGCGTACACCCTCACCTCCGACTCCCGTGGTTCCGGGGCCGACTTCGGGCGCGAGGCCGTAGACACGCTGCTGAAGCTGATGGAGGACCACCGCGAGGACGTGGTCGTCGTCGCGGCGGGCTACTCCGACGAGATGCGCAGCTTCCTCGGCTCCAACCCCGGTCTGGCGTCCCGCTTCTCACGGACCGTCGAGTTCGAGAACTACTCGGTGCCCGAGCTGGTGGAGATCATGGAGAGCATGTGCGTACGCCACCAGTACGCGCTCGCCGACGAGACCCGGCACGCGCTCGCGGTGCACTTCGAGCGAATACCGAAGGACGCAGGATTCGGCAACGGCCGTGCCGCACGGCAGGTGTTCGAGGAGATGGTGGACCGCCAGGCCGTACGGCTGTCCGCGCTCACCGACGTCACCGAGCAGGACCTCTCGCTGCTGCTGCCGCAGGACATCAGCGAGGAGGCGGCCCGCACCGCCGCCGACGGCCCGAACGCCGTCGACCCCGGCGACGACGCGCTCAGCAGGCTGGACGCGCTGGTCGGACTCCACGCCGTGAAGCGGGACGTCACCGACCTCGTCAACCTGGTCTCCACCGCCAAGCAGCGCGAGGCCGCCGGACTCCCGGTGCCCCGCCTCAGCCACCACCTCGTCTTCACCGGCCCGCCCGGCACCGGCAAGACCACGGTCGCCCGGCTCTACGGCGAACTCCTCGCGTCCCTGGGCGTGTTGCCGCGCGGCCAGCTCGTCGAGGTGTCCCGCGCCGATCTCGTCGGCCGATACGTGGGCCACACCGCACAGTTGACCCGCGAGGTCTTCGAACGGGCCCTGGGCGGTGTGCTGTTCGTCGACGAGGCCTACACGCTCACCCCGCGCGAGGCGTCCGGTTCGGACTTCGGCAGGGAAGCCGTCGACACCCTGCTGAAGCTGATGGAGGACCACCGGGACAAGGTGGTCGTCATCGTCGCGGGCTACACCCAGGAGATGGAGACGTTCCTCGCCTCCAACCCGGGCCTGTCCTCCCGGTTCTCGCGCCGGGTGGAGTTCGCCGACTACTCCTCCGACGAGCTGGTCACCATCGTCCGCGAGCACGCCGTACAGCTCGGGTACGAGTGCGCGGCCGGACTTGGACCGGTCCTGCGGCAGCACTTCGACGCGCTGCCCCGCGACCGGTCCTTCGGCAACGCGCGCACCGCCCGCCAGATCCTGGAGCGGATGATGACCCGACAGGCGGGCCGGCTCAGCAGACTGGCCGTCCCCAGCCTCGACGACCTGCGGCTGCTCCTCCCGGAGGACCTCGCGGACCCGGCGGCCACGTCTCCCTCCTCCAGCGGGGCGGCCCGGACGTGACGACGGCACACGGCAAGGTCTCCGCCGCCGCTCTGGCGCTGCTGCTGACCGCTTCCGCGAGCGCGCTCGGCGCCGGGTCGGCCGCGGCGGCCGGGAACACGGTCCAACTCCCTGTCCTCTCCACGCGGTTGGACGCCGACGCGGCGTGTGCGGCGGGCTCGTCGGTCCGCGCCACCGACCTGCCGTGGGAACAGGTCTCGCTGCAACTCACCCGGACCTGGCCGTTCGCCTCGGGCGCCGGGGTGACCGTCGGCGTGGTCGACACCGGGGTCTCGTCCTCCGCACCCACGCTCAAGGGCCGGGTCACGGCGGTCGGCGACGCCGGTACCGACTGCGTGGGACACGGCACCTTCGTGGCGGGGCTGATCGGCGCGGCCGTAGCGGACGGTGTGCGGTTCGCGGGGGTGGCGCAGCAGGCGCGCATCCTCGCGGTGCGCGGCAGCGACGCGCGCGGCGCGGTCACCGCGGAGCGGGTCGCGGACGGCATCCGGGCCGCCGTGGACGGCGGGGCGAAGGTGGTGACGGTGTCGGCGGCGCTCGCGGCCAACACCCCCGCGCTGCGCTCGGCTGTCGCACTGGCCGCGAAGAAGGACGTCCTGGTCATCGCCGCCGCCGTACCGGACGCCCCGACGACGGCGACCTCGGCGACGGACAGCCCGCCCGCCCGCGACTACTACCCGGCCGCCGACGACGGAGTGCTCTCCGTCCTCGACGTCGACGTGGACGGCAAGCGGCCGACCGGCGCGTACACGACCGACAGCGCAGCCATCGCCGCCCCTGGCGACGGGGTGGTCGGCATCGGCCCTGCGAAGAACGGCCACTACATCGGCTCCGGGGCGTCGTTGGCCGCCGGGTTCGTGGCCGGGGCGGCGGCGCTGGTGCGCTCCGTCCACCCGGACCTGACGGCCGCCCAGACCGCGAGCCTGCTGCGCAGCTCCGCGTACCCGGCCGACGTACCCCGCCTCGACCCGTACGCGGCGGTCACGTCGGTCCTGACGGGCGCTTCGGCACCGGCCGCCGCCCCCGCCTCCCCGGTACGGTTGCCGGCCGACAAGGCGGCCGGACCGCTCCGCCGCGCCCTGTGGCCCGCGTCGGCGGGACTCGCGGTGATCATCGCGGTGGTGTGGCTGGGGTTGATCCTGCCTCGGGGGCGGCGCTTGGGGTGGAAGCCGTCTGTCCGGACGGAGGGTGCAGAGAACACGGTTGCCGTGGAACCGGCGGAACCGGCGGTCCCGGCGGGCGCGGGCACGCCACTGGAAGGCTGAGTTCTTCGGCGGTGCCGGGCCGGTCAGTGGGCATCTGCGGGCCGGTGGGGGCTGGTCGCGCAGTTCCCCGCGCCCCTGGGGGGTGGGGCTCGGGCAGTTTTGAGGCGTGGGGAGGCCGAGCACCCGGCCCGATGTACACGCGCATGCCCAACGCCCCGCGCCGACTCAGCCGTAGACCCTGCGGCCCACGGGCACCCGTGCCGACTCGGATCCGTACGGCGGCCCCCCGAAACACCAACCGCCCCAACCCACTACGGCCCCCGGGACGAGTCGTCCCGCCCCAGGAGCCGTAGCACGGCGGCCAGTTGTCTACGCTTCCGCCGCCGCCCCCGCAGCAAGTGCCGTCTGGATCAGCGACGGCTTGCGGCGGACGATGTGGAGGGCTCGGCCCGGGGGGAGGACCCGGGGCTTGACGTTGCCGAAGACGTAGCCCTCGGACGGGGAGCAGGACATCAGGATGCCCGGGGTGTTGACCTCGTCCATGCGGCGCAGGAGCTGGTCGTTGAGGCCGCGGCCCGCGCCGGTCGCCGAGCGGGCGACCACCACGTGCAGGCCCAACTCGTGGCCCAGGGCGAGGTGTTCGAAGAGCGGGGCGAAGGGGTGGTCCATGACCGTGCCGCCGCCGATCATGTCGTAGTCGTCGACGAGGACGAACAGGCGGGGGCCCGTCCACCAGTCGGCCTGCCGCATGCGGGCCGGGGTGATCTCCTGGCCCGGGACGCGGGTGCGGAGGGCCTTCGCGGAGCCGCCGACGAGTTGTTTGAGGGCTTCCAGGGCCACCGCGTGGCCGAGGCGGTACTCCTCGGGGACGGCGTCGACCAGGCCGCGGCGGTAGTCGACGACCAGGATGCGGGCCTCGGCCGGGGTGTAGCGGGCGACGACGGAGTCCGCGACCAGCCGGAGCAGGTTGGTCTTGCCGCTCTCCGTGTCGCCGACGGCGACCAGGTGGGGGGTGCGGGAGAAGTCGTGCCAGACGGTGCCGAGGGTCTCCTCGTCCTGGCCGAGCGCCAGCTTGAGGCTCTGGCCGTCGCCGAGTTCGGGCTCGGCGAGTTCGGCCGCGGGCAGCCGGTGCGGGAGCATCCGGACCTGCGGGGCGCGCGGTCCGTGCCAGGCGCTCGCGATCCGGTCCACCAGGTCCGCGACGCCCTCGCTGAGCGTCTCCGGGTCGGTGGAACCGTCCCCGCGGGGCAGCGCGGACAGGAAGTGGAGTTTCGTCTCGACGGTCAGACCCCGGCCGGGGATCTGCGGCACCGCGCTCGCCTTGCGGATGTCCACGACGGAGTCCATCGTGTCGCCGAGCCGCAGCTCCAGCCGGGTCGCGGACTGGTCGCGGACCGGGGCGGTGAGCTCCAGCCAGCGGGCGGTCGCGACGATCAGGTGGATGCCGTAGTTGAGACCGCTGGTGGCGATCTGGTTGAACGTGGGGATGTACTGGTCGAAGTTCTGCCGGACCGCCGACCAGCCGTCGATCACCAGGAAGATGTCGCCGTGCGGTTCGTCGGGGAACTCCCCGGCCGCGCGGCGGCGCCGGTAGGTCGCCATCGAGTCGATGCCGTTGTCCAGGAAGAACTGCTCGCGCTGGGTGAGGACGGCGGTGACCTCGGCGACCGTACGGCTGATGCGCTCGGTGTCGAGGCGGGCCGCGACCCCGCCGACGTGCGGCAGACCGGTGAGCTGGGAGAGCGTGCCGCCGCCGAAGTCCAGGCAGTAGAACTGGACTTCGCGCGGGGTGTGGGTGAGCGCGAGCGCCATGATGAGGCTGCGCAGCACCGTCGACTTGCCGCTCTGCGATCCGCCTGCGACGGCGACATGGCCGCCCGCCCCGGCGAGGTCCACGACGAGCGGGTCACGGCGCTGGTCGAACGGCTTGTCGACCAGGCCGACCGGGACGCGGAGTTTCCCGGCGCCGTTCCAGCGGTGTGCGGTCAGTCCGCGGTCCGGGTCCTCGGCGAGACCGCCGAGCAGGGTGTCGAGCGGGGAGGCGGTGTCCAGCGGCGGCAGCCACACGCGGTGCGCGGGCGGCCCGGAGTCGCGCAGCCGGTCCAGGGCCACCGCGAGCAGGCTCTCGGTGCTCTCCTCCGCCTCGGGCTCCGGTGCCGCGATCGCGGCCGGTGCCGGAGCGCGCGGCACGATGTACCCGGTCGACCAGGGCACCACCTGCGTGGCGACCCGGGCCTGCGCGACGGCACCACCGCGCCTGCGGTACGGACCGGAGACGTAGGCGGCACGGAACCGGGTCAGGGCCTCGATGCCGCTCTTGAGATAGCCGCTGCCGGGCTGCGAGGGGAGTTCGTACGCGTCGGGGACACCGAGGACACCCCGGGACTCCATCGCGGAGAAGGTGCGCAGACCGATCCGGTACGACAGGTGCGACTCCAGCTGGTGCATACGGCCCTCGTCCAGGCGCTGCGAGGCCAGCAGCAGATGCACGCCCAGCGACCGGCCGAGGCGGCCGATCATCACGAACAGCTCCATGAACTCCCGGTGCGAGGCGAGGAGTTCGCTGAACTCGTCGACGACGACGAACAGGCTGGGCAGCGGGGCGAGATCGGCGCCGCCGGCCCGCGCCTTCTCGTACTCAAGGGCCGAGGTGTAGTTGCCCGCCGACCTCAACAGCTCCTGGCGGCGGATGAGTTCGCCGTGCAGGGCGTCCTGCATGCGCTCCACCAGTGCGGCCTCGTCGGCGAGGTTGGTGATGACGGCGGAGGTGTGCGGGAGCTCGTCGAGGCCGAGGAAGGTCGCGCCGCCCTTGAAGTCCACCAGGACGAAGTTGAGTGTTTCGGAGGAGTTCGTGAGCGCGAGACCGAGGACCAGGGTGCGCAGCAGCTCCGACTTGCCGGAACCGGTCGCGCCGATCAGCATGCCGTGCGGGCCCATGCCGCCCTGCGCGGACTCCTTGATGTCCAGCTCCACCGGCCGCCCGTCCGCGCCGACCGCGACCGGGACGCGCAGCCGGGCGGAGCCGGTGTGCCGTCGCCAGATCGTGTCGGGGTCCAGCCGGTGCAGGTCGGCGATGCCGAGCAGGGTCGTCAACTCGGTGTCGTTCGAGAGTGGTTCGACCGCGTCGGAGGAGAGACTCATCCGGTACGGCGCGATCAGCCGGGCCAGCGACTCGGCGGCCACCGGACCCACCCGGTCGGGGCGGCCCAGGACGGTGGTCTGCTCCTTGCGGCTGCGGTCGGTGCGCACCAGCGCGACGGCGTCCGGGGTCACGTCGAGGCGCAGCGTGGTGCGGCCGGGCCGCCAGGTGAGCGAGTCGGACAGGTCGAGGACGATCGCGTTGCGGTAGCCCGGCCCGTCGAAACGGTGGCCGGACGGGACGGCCGCGCCGTCCACCACGACCACCACCAGCGGCTCGTCACGGCCGGGCACCGCGTCCGGGTCGAACGCGGGCCGCTCGGAGAACTCGCTGCCGAGCTGGTCCTCCAGGTCGGCGAAGGCCGAGGCCACCATGCGCAACGGGCCCGCGCCGTCCGTCTCCTGGGGGTGGTGGTTGTGGGGCAGCCACTTCACCCACTCCCACTCCGCGCGCACCTCGTCGGCGGCGCAGACCGCGATCCACAGCTCCTCCGGCGGGTGGAACAGGGCCAGTTGGGCCAGCGCGGCGCGCACCATCCCGCGGCTCGCGTCGCGGTCGCCGCGGACCAACACCCTTGACCAGGACCGGAGATACAGCGCGATGGGCTGGCCGGGAACGGTGCTGTAGGCGCGGATGAAGCGGCGCAGCGCGTGCGCGCAGAGCGGTTCGAGGTCCTCAACGGGCTTGCTGGAGACGGGAGTCAGCCGCATGGCGAGCTGCTGGTCGCCGACCGCGATCCGCACCTCGCCGAAGTCGTCGTCCTTGACCCGGCGTTCCCACAGCCGCGTGGTGCGGACCATGGTGCGCAGCACCCGGGGCTCGGGATGCCGCCAGGCCAGCGCGAGCTGCTGCTCGACCACGGCCCGCTGCACGGTACGCCGGCTCTGCGCCAAGTAGCGCAGATAGTCCCGGCGTTCACCCCGCAGCCGCTGCTTGCGGTCGCCGGCCTTGCGCATCACCTGACCGACCATCATCGCGCCGGCGGCCATCACCATCATGCCGAGCGCGAGATACATGAAGATGCCGCTGGACTGACCGCCCGACCGCATGAACATCATCATCATCGAGACCGACATCATCGCCATCGGCAGATACGTCCACACCGCGGACGTGTCCGGGACGGTCTCCATGAGAGTCGGCGGCTCCTGGAGGACCAACTCGCCGGCGGGCATGTCGGGTCCGCGACGGCGGGCCGGACGACGGAACAGGACCACGCTCAACGCTTGGGGCTCCTAACGGACTTCGCGCACCGCGGCGGTACGTGGGGGGCGTGCACCGGATCGGACCTCGGCACTTCCACGGTGGAGGAATCTGTCAACACCGTTCGTGGGGGCTCCCGTTGACGCGCGTCGTAGGGAGTGTCAGTAGTGTGCACCCCGTCAACTCTGTACGTCCATGTCACCCCCCGCATCACCAGCGCTCCATTCCCCCACCCCGCCACCCAGCTCTCCCCCACCTCGCACGCCGCGCCGCGTGCCCCCGTTTCGATGTCCAGGAGACGTGAGCCCCGGTATGACCGACACTTCCGTGACCGGACTGTGCCATCTGACCGTGCGGGCCCCGGCCCGCACCATCGACCTCGCCGTGCCGTCCGACGTGCCGGTCGCCGACCTGCTGCCCACGGTGCTGCGGTACGCGGGGGAGGAGGCCGAGGAGACCGGTCTCGAGCACGACGGCTGGATACTCCAGCGCCTCGGCGGCCGGCCGCTCGACGAGGAGGCGACCCTCGCCTCCCTCGAACTGACCGACGGCGAGGCGCTCCATCTGCGGCCGCGCACCGAGGCGTTGCCGGAAGTCCGCCTCGACGACCTGGTCGACGGCATCGCCGCCGTCACCCGGGACCGGCTGCACGGCTGGAGCCCGGAGGCGGCGCGGCTGCTGCTGCGCGGCCTGGTCGCGGTGGCGGTACTGGCCGGACTGGTCCTGCTGGCCCTGCCGGGTACCCCGGCGTCGCTGCGCGCGGCCACCGCCGTGGCAACGGGCCTGCTGCTGCTGGCCGGGGCCGCGTCCGCGAGCCGGGCCGTGGACGACCCGGCGACCGGAGTGGTCCTCGGCCTGCTCGCCTCCCCTGCGCTGGCGCTCGCGGGCTGGCTGGTGCCGGGCGGTGAGCTGAGCGGTCCGCAGGCCCACCAGGTGCTGGGGGCACGGCTGTTGGGGGCGGCGGCGGCCTGGGCGGGCGGCGCGGTCCTGGCCCTCGCGGCCTCCGCGGCCCGTACACCCCTGTTCCTGGCGTCGGCGCTGGTGGCGTTCGCGACGGCGGTGGGCGGCGTGCTGATGACCGTGTTCGACGTACGCGTGGCGGCGGCGGCCGGGGTGATCGCCGCGCTGACGGTGCTGCTCGGGGGCCTGGTGCCCTCGCTGTCGTTCAAGTTCGCCGGGATGCGGATGCCCCCGCTGCCGACCAACCCGGATCAGTTGCAGGAGGGCATCGACCCCTACCGGGGCACCGACGTGACGGTCCGCACCGAGCTCGCCGGCGAGTGGATGACCGCGCTCTACGGCGCGACGGGCGTGCTCTCCTCGGCCTGCCTGGTCGCCCTGGCCCGCCGCCCGAGCCTGCCCGCGCTGCTGGTCGCGCTGGTCCTGTCGCTGCTGCTGCTCCTGCACGGCCGGGGCCTGGTCAACACGGCCCAGCGGCTGGTGCTCGTACTCCCGGGCGCGTGGGGCCTGTTGCTCCTCGCGTTCGGCTGGGGGCTGCGCCTGTCCGGCACCGAGCGGACCCTGCTGGTCGCCGGGCTCCTCGCGGTGGCGGCGGCGCTCACGGTCGCGGTGTGGACCGTGCCGGGCCGCCGCCTGGTCCCGTACTGGGGCCGCGCGGCGGAGATCCTGCACTCCCTGCTGGCGATCGCCCTGTTCCCGCTGACGCTGTGGCTGCTGGGCGTGTTCGGCACCCTCCGCGGCATTTTCGGCTGACCGCCCGCGAGGGCCGACCCGACCCGACCCGAACCTGAACGACCGAGCAGGAGGAAAGCGTGCGGTCGAAGCGCGACCAGGTGCAAGCGCACACGTTCATGATGGGCCGCCTGACCTCGGGCATGCTGCTGGCCGACCCGGACGCACCGGAGAGCCCGCTGGGCCGTACCAGCCGGGGCGCCCTGGTGGGGGTGATCGTCGGTGTGCTGTTCTGCGCCGGGGCGCTGGTGTTCGGGCTGCTCAAGCCGGGCGGCAACGACGCCTGGCGCAGCGGCGACACCCTGATCGTCAACAAGGACACCGGCGCCCGCTACCTGTACGCCGACGGCAGGCTGCGCCCGGTGCGCAACTACGCCTCGGCCGTGCTGATCGGCGGCTCCGACCTGAAGACCACCTCGGTCGGCTCGGCCTCGCTCGCGGGCACCCCGGTCGGCCGGCCGGTCGGCATCACCGGCGCCCCCGACTCCGTACCGTCGACAGGGGAGTTGGAGTCCTCGCCGTGGGAGGTCTGCTCCACGGGCACCGGCGCGGGGACCACCCTCGTGCCGGGCGCCCCGGTGGAGACGGCCGCCGTCGGCGCGAAGTCGGCGCTGGTGGTGAAGGGCCCGGACAAGCACACCTACCTGGTGTGGCAGGGCAGCCGGCTGGAGCTGGACGAGGACTCGGGCGCGGCGGAGTCCCTCGGCTACGCGCCCGTGACCCCCCGCCCGGTGTCGGCGGCCTTCCTGGACGCCCTGGTGACCGGCCCCGACCTGGCCACCCCGAAGGTCGACGGCCGCGGCACGGCGGGACCCGAACTCGGCGGCCGGGCCACCCGGATCGGCCAGGTCTTCCGCGTGGTCGCGGGCTCCGGAAACCAGGAGTATCTCCTCCAGAAGGACGGCCTGCATCCGGTGACCGACACCCAGTCCGCGCTGCTCCTCGGCGATCCGGACACCCGCAAGGAGGCCTACGACGGCGGGGCCCCGAACGTCGCCACGATCGACGTCTCCGACCTGCGGGCCCACCAGGCACCGGGAACGGCCGGGACGGACCCCTCCGTCGCCGGGCTGCCGGACAGTCCGCCCAGCGCGCTGGCGCTCGCGGCGGGGGAGTCGGTGTGCGCCCAGGTCGACCCGGCCGGCGGACAGGTGCGGGTGACCTCCGTACGGGTCGCCGAGACCGCGCTCTCCCCGGCGGCGCAGGCCGACCCGACGGCGCTGACCGCGGCCTGCGTGCCGGTGGACACGGTGGTGGCCAGGCCCGGACACGGCACGCTGGTCAGGGCGTTGGGCGCGGCCGGCGAGACGGTCGGCGACACCACGTTCCTGGTCGGCGACGACGGGGTGAAGTACCGCATCCCGGACTCCAACGCGCTCGCCGCCCTCGGCTACGACGGCGCGACCCCGGTACGGGTGCCGTCCACACTGCTGTCGATGCTGCCGACCGGGCCGGAGCTGAGCGCCCGGGCCGCCGCGTCGGATTCGGGCGGAGCCGCACAGTCACCGGGCGCGGCGGCTCAGTGCGGGACCGGCGGATCGGGCCCCGGCGGTGCCGGTTCGGATCCGGCCGAGATCGCCGGGCGCGTCCCGGCGGGCGGTGGGGCCGGAGCGCCGCAGTCGGGTGTGAGTTCCAACTCACTGTCCCCGGCGGCCAACTGACGAATTCTCGCCGATCGAGATCGTGTTCACGCCAAACCGGAACGGATCCAGAACCGGAATCCGCGGAGTCACGTGTTCCGGTCAAGTTGCCTAGCAGTAAAAGCATTTGACGGGAACCCGATGGCAACCTCAGATCTACCTCAGTTCGTTGCCGTCGCAACTTCCTTCAATCTAGGCTCAGTTGTACTCGTACTGTAGATCGACTGATGAAAGGTGGGACGATGGCTGGAGATGGCCAGCAGTCAAGCGAAGGCTCGACCCGGAACGGAATCCAGGCCCTGGAGAGCGCCTTCAGCGGCATCGTGAAGATCCGTCAGGACGTCGACAGCACCCGTTCCACCCTGGGCAGTGGCTACCAGGGCAGCGACGGCGGCCAGTACGGCCAGCTCCTCGCGCAGTGGGACGGCCAGTGCAACGTCATCCTCAAGAACCTCGAGGACGTCATCGACCGGCTGAACCAGAGCCTCGTGGAACACAACAAGACCCAGGGTTCCTCGAACGACTCCATCAACCAGGCGTACAGCGCGGCCCAGTCGGCCTTCGACCAGCTCGCCGGCTGACCTCGCGCCCACGTCCGACTCCCCCCATCGCGTAAGAGAGGCAAGCTGTGGCAGACAACCTGTCCGACGGTGTCATCTACGTCAGCTACAACCACATGTCGAACGCCGCGGACGACATGGTGGCGCAGACCAAGGCGATCGCCCAGACGCTGTCCAACCTCGAAGCCGAACTCGGCGAGCTGTCCAAGACCTGGTACGGCAACGACGCCGACACCTACCGCCAGAAGCAGGCGGCCTGGGACGGCGCGGTACAGAACATGGAGACGCTGCTGACCTCGCACTCGCAGCTCCTCAACGAGATCTCCAACAGCTACAAGTACAGCGAGAACTCCCTCAGCCAGATGTGGTCCGAGGTCACCATCGGCCGCTGAGCCGGCCGGCCCCCACCGCACCGGCCGGTCTCCTCGCGGTCGGTGCGGTCGTCCAGGCTCCTTCCCGTTCCGTCGCCGCGCCGTACGCCAGGGTCGGCGCGTTCCGCCCGCGGAGGCACCCATGGCAGATCTGACCCACCTCGACTCGACCGCGCTGAAGAACTTCAAGAACACCGACGTCGCCGACTTCATCACCGATCTGGTGAACATCCGCAAGGACAACGCGGGCGTCCGGTCCCTGAAGAACCTGATCGCCGAGACCGGCGCGGGCTCCGCCCAGGGACTCGCCAAGATCCTGCGCATCGGCCTGATGAACGGCGGCGACAGCTCGGACCCGGTCGGCGGGTCCACGCTCGTGGAGGCGCTCAAGACGCAGGCGACCGCGCTGGACAAGATCCTCACCGATCAGAAGACGCTCTTCGACGACATCGACGACGCGCTGGACGAGACGATCACCACTCTGCTGAAGACACAGGGCGACAGTCTCGACTCGATCGACGGCGAGAAGCTGCTGGACATCTTCGACACCGTCGACGGCGACATGAGCGGCAGCGACTCGAAGACCTCCTGAGGCCGGTGCGCGGCCCGCCGGCTCCTGCCGGGCACCGGGCCCCGCACCCGTGGAACCCCCCACCCAGTCCCCCTCCTCCTCCGCAGCGGAGTCCGCCCCATGGCCGAAAGCACCACGACCGGGACCGCCAACTACGACCCGGACGACTACTTCGCCCAGGCCGTCACCGACTTCACCGGCTACACGATCCCGGCCCGGTCCACGCTGTTCAACAAGCTGAGCAGCTCCGCCAACGACGACTTCGGCGACCTCAAGCTGTTCCGGATGGACATCCAGGGCATCAGCATGAGGTCGGTGACCGCGGCGGACTACTCGGCGATCGGCGGCTGGCAGGTCAACAAGGGCGAGGACTACGACCTGGCCTTCTACGACGCCGGCGGGGACGGCGCGCACGACAGCGTGAGCATGAAGAAGGCCCGGATCGTGATGATCGGCGTCACTGTCGACGGGAACGGCCGCGCCACGCTCTGGAGCGGCGGCGAGACCACCGGCGGCGGCGCGTTCGAGGGCTCGTACTCGCACGTCCAGTGGGACTCGGGGCCGATGGCCCAGTACATCTCGGGCAGCAAGCTGGTCCTCGACCACATCCTGGCGTCGCCGTACTCGACACAGGGATTCGAGTACAGCGGACTGTCGGTCATCGACGCCAACGCCGTCGACATGCTCTCCTTCGAGACCACCGGCCAGTCCTTCGACCGGGTGGTGCAGTTCTTCAAGGACCACTCGGACATCGTCGACAAGTGGATGACCTCGCTCGGCGAGGACCAGGCGGCCTGGAAGGGCAAGGCGGCCAGCCTCTTCTGGCATCTCCTCGACGAGCTGAAGACCAACTACAACGGCTACGTCTCCCAGTTGGGCGGCACCGACTACACGCCGACCAACACCACCCTCGGCGGTTACGTCCCGAAGTCGAAGCTGAGCGACGCGCTGGCCGCCGCGCAGACGGCGCTGAAGCAGGCGGTCACCGATCTGCAGACCGCGTGGAACGACTGGGCGTCGGACGGCCAGCACGACCCGCACTACCACGTGAAGAAGATCCTCGACGGGATCAGTCAGTGGGTCATCAACAACAACATCAACCACGTGCTGTCGTCGACGACGTCCACCTACAGCGAGTACGGAGGCGGCGACTACACCTCCTACTCCACCGACGCCAACTTCAAGCAGTCCGTCCCCGAGTACGGCGACCTCACCCAGCACACCACCTGGCAGAAGGTCGCCGACGCCGCCGTCAAGAGCTGGTCGGACCACGCGGACTCCAAGCTCAAGCAGCCGGCCATCGACGCGCTCAGCAATGTGAAGAACGCCTGGGCCGACGTGCAGGACGCCTTCGACCAAGAGGTCAAGAACAAGAACAACGAGACGCTCTCCGAGGTCCTCCAGAAGGAGGAGAACGAGATCGCCGAGGAGGAGGCGAAGGAGAACAACGACAAGCTCAACGACAACCTCAACAACCTTGGTAACAACCTCAACAACCTCGGCGACAACTTCAACAACCTCAACGACAACCTGAACGACAACCTCAACAACCTCGGGGACAACCTCAACAACCTCAACGACGGCCTGAACGACAACCTCAACAACCTCGGCGACGGCCTCAACAACCTCGGCACGAACCTCAACACCAACCTGAACGACAGCCTCAACAACATCGGTGACGGCCTGAATTCGAGCCTCAACAACCTGAACGACGATCTCGGCAACAGCCTGAACAACGTCGGCAGCGGGCTCGACGACCTCAACAACCTCAACAGCGACAGCCTGTTGAACAACGACGGTTCGGGCGGCAACAACCCGACCGACCTCGCCAACGCCGCGCTGAACACCCTCGGCCCCTCGCTCCTGAACAACGGCAGCGACACCACCAAGGACGGCTCGACCACGCTCAACTCCCCGACCGGGGGCACCACCCAGCTCAACGGCGACGGCAGCCTCACCACCACGTTCCCGGACGGCTCCACCCAGACCATCGACCCGTCGACCGGCCTGGTCACCACCACCAACCCGGACGGCACCACCTCGGTCTCCCAGCTCAACCCGGGCACCACCATCACCAACCCGGACGGCTCGACCACCACCCTGAACGACGACGGCACCCTCACCACGAAGTTCCCGGACGGCACCAGCCAGACCATCGACCCGACCACCGGTCAGGTCAGCACGCTCAACCCGGACGGCACCACCTCGCTGTCGCAGCTCAACCCGACCGCCGGCTCCTTCACCACCCCGGACGGCTCGCCGGCCCAGCTCAACGCCGACGGCTCGGTGACCACCCACTTCCCGGACGGCTCCACCGAGACCCTCAACCCGGACACCGGTCAGATCTCCGTCACCGACCCCTCCGGCAACGTCACCACCACGCACCTCAATCCGGGCGACTCCTTCGCCAACCCGGACGGCTCCACCACCACGCTCAACAACGACGGCACGCTCACCACGAAGTTCCCGGACGGCTCCGTCCAGACCCTCAACCCGGACACCGGCGCGCTCACCACCACCGACCCTTCGGGCCACACGACCACCACCGACATCGACGGCAGCGGCCTCCCCTCGTCCTCGATCGACACCAGCGGCCTCAACGGCAGCAACATCGACACGAGCGGCATCGACACGAGCGGCCTGAACAACGGCAGCAGCCTCGACACCAGCGGCCTGAACACCACCGGCCTCAACAGCGGCGGACTCGGCGGCGGCAGCCTCAACACGTCCGGCGGCGGCCTGGATTCGGGCCTCGACAGCGGCTACGACGACTACGACAGCACCCCCTACACCGGCGGCCCGCTCCGCTCCGACGCCCTCGACACCAGCACTCTCGCCGCCGCCTCCACCGGCGAGCAGAGCGCGTCGGGCGGCACCCCGCTCAACCCGATGGGGATGGGCGGCATGGGAGGCATGGGCGGCGGTATGGGAGGCGGTGGCGGCGGACAGGGCGGCAACACCGAGCGCACCCGGGCCGTCCTCACCGACCCGTCCAACGGCACCACCCGGCGCGGCCGGACCAACCGGGCGACCTCCGTGGACGAGGACGAGGACGTCGTGTACACCCGGCCCACCACGTCCAGCGCCCCCTACCCGGTGGGCGGCCCCGGCAGCAACGGCGCGGGCCAGAACGGCCGTTCCACCGAGAGCGGCGACCGGGCCCGGGACGCGTGGCTCACCGAGGACGAGGACGTCTGGGGCACGGACGAGGGCGGTTCGCCGGCGGTGATCGGCCGATGAACACGGGACGTTCTGTTCGGGACCGTGTGCGAGGTGCCCGATGAGCAGTGAGTCGATCGAGCAGCGGCTGGCGAAGGCGATGGCCGAACTGGAGGCCACCGAGGCCGCGGTGGCCCGCGCCGAGGGCGAACTCGCCCACGCCGAGAGCACGGTGCGCTCCGCGGACCGCGCGGTCGAGGTGACCGTCAGCGCACAGGGCGACCTGCGCGCGGTGACCTTCCTGGACGACAAGTACCGCACGATGCCCGCCGGTCAGCTCGCCGCGAGCGTGCTGGAGGCGGTGCAGGAGGCGCGGGCCCGGATGGCCCGCCATGTCATGGCCACCTTCGAGCCGTTCACCAAGGCCAACCCCGAGGCGCCCGAGATCACCGGCTTCGACGTGGACTGGAACAAGATCTTCGGGCCCGGAGTGCTGGAGGGCCCCAAGGGCGGCCGGCGGCGCGGAGCCGGCCGGCTCCGCGACGAGATCAGCGAAGACCCGGAGGACTGAGAAGACGATGTCGGAGAACGCCTACTCCGCCAGCCCGCCGGCGCTCATCGCCGGCACCCGGCAGATCGAGCAGATCAGCCGGCTGGCCAACGAGATGATCAGCGAGTTCATCACCGATGTGTCGTCCACCTCCGGCTGGCCCGGAGACAACGACAGCTACGCGAAGCAGATGCTGCCGCAGGAGAAGGAACAGCGGGAGGGCTCCATCAAGACCGGCTCGTCCCTCTCCGAGGCCATCGTCAGCATCGGCGACGGCACCCTCACCAACCTCAAGAGCGTGCTCGGCACCCAGAACGGCGTCCTGGACGCCATCCACGACTCCAGCACCAACTCGGGCGACACCAACACCGGTTCGCACAACGGAAAGCACTGACGCGGCGGACCGCTCCTGATGACCATCCACGCGTCGCCCCAGCTGAACAACCTCATGTTCGTGCTCATCGGCGAGAAGTTCCTCCAGGCCGACGAGGACATGGCCTACGCCAACGGCAAGCCGTACGAGCGGCTGGGCCGGCGTATGCGTGACCTCTCGGACCTGATCGAGCAGACCGCCGGTGGGGTCGGGCGCGCGCTGCCGCCGCAGGTCGGGAACAACTATGTGCGGGCGATGCACATGTTCCTCGACAGCGGCGGCGTCAACTACCTGCGGGACTTCGCCGACCAGCTCGACGGCATCGGGCAGTCCCGCACCAAGTCCTCCATGGACATCATGGAGTCCAAGTGGCAGATCATCGCCGAACTGGTGCGGCTGCTCATCGAGTTGCTGGTCATCGCGGTGCTGTCCGCCTTCACCGGCGGTTCCGCCTCCAGCCAGGCCGCGGTGGCGAAGGCCCGCAGCCGGGTCGCCATTCTGACGCTGCTCGAATGGCTGATGAAGAAGACGCACCTGATGCCCAGCATCACCGAGGCGATCGAGGAGGCGTTCACCACCTTCGCGGTACGGCTGGCGATGATGCTCGGTGCGCCCAAGGGCCGCCGCCCCAACAGCTTCGACTGGACGCAGATCCTCCAGGACGGCGCGTTCGGCGCCTTCGCCGGCCTGTTCCACGGTCTCCTCACCGACCTCGGCAAGGGTCTGAAGAACAACCTCAAGAACATCTTCGGCAGCCACAACCCGTTCAAGGACGTCACCGGCAACGGGAAGAAGTTCAACCAGAAGTTCGACAACCCCGACGTCAACACCAAGCCGAACCCGAAGCCGACCCCCACGCCGAACCCGAAGACCACGCCCACCCCGACCCCGCACATCACACCGACGCCGACCCCGACGCCCACACCGAAGCCGAAGTCCTTCGGCGACAAGCTGAAGCACGAATTCGGCGAGGACGCCGAGCACTTCCTCACCGAGGGCGGCGCGGAGACTCTCGCCGAACTCGCCATGGCGTCCATCTTCGGCTTCCCCGTCGACTCCCTCGACACCTTCCTCGGCAGCGGCCTCAGCTCGATCAGCGAACGCCACCTCGGCCAGGGCGCGAGCGCGGTGGGCGACAAGTTCAACTTCAACACCCCGGCACCGGTGAACACCCTGGGCACGGCGAACCTCCCGGACGAGTCCGACACCGACTCCGACACGGACACGGGCCCCTCGAAGACCAACTCGTCGTCGACCCCATCCACCGCCGACGACAACTCGCCGACGACATCGGGCCCCGGCCCCATCAACACGACGTCGAACAACGGCAGTTCGTCTACGGTCAACACCCCGCAGCGCACCTCCACAACCACCCCGCCGCCTCGCTCCACCGACCTCGACACGGACCTCCCCGACATCGACACCGACGTCCACTTCGACGAGGTGAAGGTCGACGGGGGAGACCTGCAGAGCAACATCCCGCACGGGAGCACGAGTTCGGGCGGTGGGGGCAGTTCGTCGTCGAGCACACCCACGAGGACACCGCAGCAGGTCGACACGGGCGATTCCGTTCCGCACACCACGGAGTCGGAAACTCCGGCGCCTGCGGTGGACGTTCCGGCGGCGAGCGGGCCCGGCACCGGCGTCGTACCGTCGAGCACGAGCACTACCGGGTCCGGCTCACCCTCGAACTCCAGCGGCAGCCCGCACACCACGAACACGGGAACTCCCGCGCCCGTACGGACAGTTCAGCAGGGCGACACCGACACCTCGGACACCTCAACTCCCGTGTCTTCGACGGACGTTCCGGTTGCGAGTGGACCCAGCACGAGTGTCGTGCCGCCGAGTACCAGCGCCGGTACGAACACGACCGGGTCCGGTGTGCCCACCCAGGGCGGTACCAACTCGGGTAGCCCGGCAGCCGGTTCCGGTACGTCCTCGAACTCCGGTGGGAATCCTCGTACGACGACACAAGGGCGCCCGGAGAGCACGACGTCCGACGACAACACCGTCACCACGGACACCACGCACGGCTCCGACGCCTCCCCGAGCTCCGATTCCGGCGTCGACAGCAACACCGGCACGGATACGAGCACCAACTCCGGCACCGATACCCCCACCACCACCGCTCCCACCCCCCTCCCGAGCAGCACCCACACCGGCACCGACCTCCCCTCGCCCGTCACCACCACCAGCAACAGCGCGCCCCCCACGACCAGTTCGGCCCCGGACAGTGATCCCGCGCCGGAGACCGTCCCCTCCAACACGCCGGCGCCGGCGCCCGTGCACACCTCCTCGGACGTCACGTCCGACCCGGTGCCGGACAACACGCTCACCCCCACCCCAGCCCCCACCCCGGAACCCGTCGTCCTCACTCCCTCCGTGACGCCCAACACCACCCCGGTGCCCGGGAGTTACGCGGACGCGCGGGCCGGGGCGACGCCGTCGGAGCGGAGTCACACCTGGGTCGACCCGGTGTCCCGGCCGGTCGGGGCGGACGGCACACGGACCCAGTACGTCGTGCGGGCCGGTTTCGCCGTGCGGCGTTTCGAGCACGGGGGTGAGCCGGTCACCGATCTCACCGTCACCTACCGGCTCACCGGCAACCCGGGCCTGGGGCCACAGGTCGACGGTGTCCAGCAGCGGCTGACGGACGGTGTGCAGCGGGTGTTCAACGCCCCGGGCCACCGGCTGGGGGACGGGAGCCTGCTGCGCGTCACCGTCGTACCGGCCGGTCCCGGTGAGACGGCGCACCTCGACGTCACGCTCACCGACCCGGCGGACGGCACCCCGACCACGCACCACTCCTGGCCGGCCGACATCTCCGACTCCGACCTGGCCCACGAGGTCGGACACCAGCTCGGTCTGCGCGACGAGAGCGGCTTCGACTCGGCCGCCCCGCACCGCGGCGGTACGGCCAGCCTCATGGGCGACCCCACGCTGTTCACGCCTGCGGCGTCGGACCCGGCGTACACATCGGGTGGGCTGAGGCCCCGTCACCTCGCCCTGATCGGCACCCTGGTCGGCGACCCCGCCGACGACCCCCGGGGGACTGGTCCCCGGGGACCGCTCAAGGGCGAGCCGGGCGCCGACCCGCCCGCCCCGGTCAAGCCCACCGCGGACACGACACCGACCCCGGTGGCCACCACCTCCACACTCCCGACGCACACCGATCCGACGGGGACGGATCCCACCGATACCGATACCGATACCGAAACCGCCCCCGCCCTCCCGCCGGTCCCGGAGATCACCCTCACCACCCCCGAGGGCGACACCACCACGCCCACCGAGGTGGTGGCCGGCGGTGGGCGCCGTACCTCCTACCTCGGTGGGTACGGGCAGCGGCACGACGGCCAGGTGGGTCTGGTCATGATGGAGCCCCTCTCGCCGGACCTGGTCGACGGGCTGCACCGCCAGGTGCTCACCGCGCTCGGCCGGCCCGCCCCGGGCCCGGACGACCCCGTGCACGCGCAGCTGCGGGACGTGCTCTCGGAGCAGCAGCTGACGCAGAACATGCCGTATCTGCGCAGTCTCGGCGGTCACCGGATCGTCCTGGACGTGGACGGCGTCGAGCGGGAGGTCGACGTACGGCTGACGCTCGGCGACCGGCGGCCGTCGGCGCGGCAGGGCGCGCTCGACACCAGTGATCCCGACAAGCATGTGGAGCGGCGCGGGCAGGGCACCCGGGAGATCGTCTCCGCGCAGCCGTCCGGCACGTTCTCGACGCTTCCGGTGCCGTGGACGCTGTCGGTGCCGGTCGGGGCGGCGGGCCCGGTCCGCGGGGTCGACATCGCGCTGTCCGCGACCATCACCCACAATCAGGCGGACGGTTCCGCCACCGTCACCCAGGTCGTGCAGACCACCAGCGCCCAGCGCAGCAACGAGCCCTCCCGGGCCTACGACTTCACCGACAACTGGCAGGTGCGCGTGGACGCGCCGCCCCCGGTCACGGACCCAACAGGCCCAGCGGATACGGCAGTTGTCGTCGCGCACCCCGATCCCGCGCAGAACTGGAGTGCGGCCCAGCAGCACGGAACGGTCACCGTCTGGTTCCCGCAGCACCTCGTAGACGCCGACCGGGATCACGGCCAGGCGCTGCCCGACCCCGCCGAACTCGGCCAACTGCCCGTCTACGGCGTGGACTCGGTGCTGAACCCGCGGCGGCTGTACGAGGGCGCGGCGGCGAACTTCCGCGCCGACCTGGACGAGTCCTCGTCGGCCCAACTCGCGGACTTCCTGAGCGAACCGATTCTGCGGGGCACGCTGCCGATGCAGGTCGAGGGCGGGCTGTACTCGCCGGTGCTCACCGACGCGCGCGGACGCGCGGTCGGCATCATGCGGCTGGACGCGCGGATCACCGGGAACACCCCGGTGGCCAAGAGCCTCGACAAGAAGATCAACCTCGAGAGCCATGTCGTCAACGTGGTCAAGAACGACCAGAACACGACGTTCAACAGCGGGCTGAGCCTCAGCGGCAGCGTCGGGCCGACCTTCACGGGCGACCGTCGCGCGGGACACCCGGACGCCTCCCACGACATCGGCGGCACCGTCAACGGCAAGGGCACCGCCTCCCTCGCCGCGCAGAACATGTTCGGCACCAGCAACTCCGCGGGCACCATGCACGCGGTGCGCACCAACCGCAGCCATCTGCTGACCGAGGCCGACGTCGCGTACACCCTCACCCTGATCCGCCCCGACGGCACCATCTCCGCCTACACGCCCGGGAGTTGGACACACGCGCTCGATCTGCGGGTGCTGGGCGCCGACGACGCGGGCGGCCACCCGCCGGCTGCGGACGAGGTCCGCGCGCTGCCGCACGAGCTGGCGACACTCGAGTCGATCGGGCAGTCCACCGCGCCGCTCGGCGTGGACGGTACGGAGACGCTGTTCGCGGACGCGGAGACCTGGCTGCGGGACAACGGCTTCCTGCCCCCGGCACCCCCGCCGGCGGGCACCGCACCGCGGCGGAGCCGGCTGCCCGACGAGAAGCTCGTGCAGGCCCAGTTGAACAATCTGCGGCGGCTGCGCGAGCTGAGCTCCCCGCTCGGGCTGCGCGCGGCGACGGACTCCATGGTGGACGGCGGCCACTCGCTGTTCCTTGAGATCCCCGCGATCACGGGGCGCCGCCGGGTACGGCTGGAACTGGGCGCCCACCACATCACGGGCGGCGACCCGGTGCATCGCAGGGTGCTGCCCGACATCCAGGTCATGGGCCTGGCGCAGGGCGGGGGCGGCGGCACCGCGCGGCTCGGCAACACCTACGGCGGCGGTCTCGGCGCCGGCGCCGGGATCACCGGGCCCACCCCGAACGGGGGCACCTGGACCCTGAGCGGCACCGGCGACTACCAGTACGTCCGCCAGGCCTCGCTCGGCAACACGGCCGGCACCACGCTCGGCCACGACCAGTTCTTCATCGCCACCGGGCAGGACACCCACGAGTTCGCGATACCGGCCCGCATCACGCTCGACCTGTACGAGGGCCCGGGCCAGGACCCGGTGACCCGGTTCGGCGAGGCGATGCCCGGGCCAGCAACCGCAGGTGATGTGGAGGCCGCCCGGGTGCCGGGCGTCGACGGCACGGTCCGGCTGGCCGTCCCGCACGCGCGGACCGTGGACGCCGCGGAGCCCGCGCCGGCCGGTGCGCCGTACACCGTCCGGCAGGTCGGGCCACAGGACACCCGGCGGCTGGCCATGACGGTCCCGGGCGACGACGGGCAGCCGGGCCCGCACCCGGACGTGGTACGCGTCCCGGACGACGCGCTGATCGACGTGGTGCGCGGTTCGGCGGCGCTGCAGGACGCCTTCCGCCGGATCGTCACCGGCGCCAACGCGAACGCGGGTGACGGCAACGGCGCCGATCCCGCCCCTCCGCCCGGGCGGGTCTCCCGGCTGGTCGGCGATGTCACCGGGTTCCTGAGCAGCTCACTCGTCGGCAGTCCGTTCGCCGACACCACCACGGTGAGCGCCGAGGCCCGGACCACCGCGCTCTCGCCCGGTGCGCTGGTCGGCCGGGGGCACCAGATCTTCGGCGGCACCTATGTGGTGGAGGGCCTGACGCTGCCCGGGCTCGGCGCCGACGGCCAGCTCGCGATCGAGATCGAGGCCGTCGCCCACACCCCCCGGCTGACGCAGAGCGTCAACCAGTACCTGGAGACCGGCATCTCCGCCGCCGACACGGCGCAGCAGCTCAAGGGCCTCAGCAAGACGCACCAGTTCGGCGTCGGCGGCTCGGCCACCCAGAACAACCCGCCGGCCCCCACCCCCGTGCCCGGGCAGCCCGCCGCCCCGGCCCCCACGCCGTCCCGCTTCAACCCGTCCGGCCGCTACCAGTACGACCGCAAGACCGACCGGCCCGACACCCTCACCAGCACCACCGCCACCAACCGGACACCCACCCAGTCGGGCCTCCAGCACCGGGTCACGGCCGACGTCACCTATGTGATCACCGTACGGTCCGGACACCGCAACGTGCTCGCCAACTCCCTCGGGTTCGGGCCCGGGGAGACCGTCCGGCTCGCCGTGGACGTGCCGCGCGGACTCCAGTTCCTGATGACGGAGAGTCAACTCCGGCGCGACGCACGGTGGATGGGCGCCGTCACCCCCCAGCCGCCCGCCCCGTCGACGATCGGTCGGACCAGCCCGTCACTGCCCGAGCGCTACGTCCGCGACGCCACCCTCGGCCTGGCCACGGTCAACTCGGTCACCGAACTCTCCGACCCGGGGACCGGCCCGACGGCGACCCGGCAAGCCGAGCAGCGCTCCCGGTTCCAGCACGACGTACGGCAGTTGGTGCACCGGTACGCCCCCGGCGTCACCACCCCCGGCCACGCCTCCTACCTGCCCGGTGTCGCCGCGCTGATCGCCGACAACACCGGTGTCGCCGGGAAGCGGGCGCTGATCGGGCGCGGCAACGGACAGGCCACCTACAGCTTCCGGCACCACCGGTTCGGCGGCTCGGCCCTCGTCGAGGTGACGTTCTCGGCCCGCCCCACGAGCACCGCCGTACAGCGCGGCGCACTGCGCGGCACCGCCGTGCCGGGCGACAAGTCCGGTATAGAACAGTGGGGTTCACACACGGCGGACGGCCGTTCGCTCTCCTCCTCGGTGGGCCGGCAGCACCGCCTCACCTTCAACCCGACGGCCCGCTTCACCCGCCCCGACACCGACGACCGCACGGACCGGCTCGGCCCTTCCATGAATGTGGCCAACTCGTCGAACAAGGTCGCCAAACAGGGGCGCACCGCCGAGGACCGGTACTGGCTGCGCACCGACAACGCCGCCGACTTCGACGACCTGGACTACGAGTTGGTCGCCACGGTCCGCTCCACACTGGTCGTCGACTGGCCGCCCAACGTCCTCGGCGCACTGGTGCAGCGCGGGGTGATCGCGTGGGACGACGCCGACGCGACGACCCGCTCCTGGCTGGGCCGCACCCTCGCCGGCGAGTTCGGCGGCCAGGTCCGGGTACCGGCCCGGGTGAGCCTGCGCTTCACCGGCAGCGAGACGGACAGCCGACCGCTGCCGGATCCCACGCCGCCCTCGCTGTCCCGCGTCGACCCCCGCCAACCGACCGACGGCACAACCGCGTTGCGGGAGACGGACCTCTTCCGGCCGACCGGCAACGTCCCGGTCTACGGCTTCGACGGCTGGAGCGAGCTGTACACCGCCCTCGACCAGGTGGCCCCCGCCACCGGCAGCGGCTGGCGCTCCCTGCCGGCCTCGACCTCCGACGAGAACGCGTCGATCCGGCTCGGCGAACTCATCCAGTCCGGCACCCTCTCGCTGGACACCCCCCGCCAGGTCGGCGGCATGCTGCCGACGATGCCGGGCGCCTACCCGCTCCACGACGCGCCGGACCAACGGCCCACGCTCACCGTCTCGTTGTACCGGCCGAGGGCGGTCTCCGACGGCGGCGACGTCACCATCGACCGCCTCCGGATCAGCTCGGAGAACAGCAGCACGGTCTCCGGCGGCGACACCACCGGCGGGCTGTCCCTGCCGTCCGTCTTCAGCGCCGACGACCCCGACCGCAACCTCCTCGGCGTGACCCCGCCGGTGCTCCAACGCCCCGTGGACGCAAGCGACTTCGGCAGTACGGTCTCCGGCGGGCGCCGCGACTGGCTCAAGACCGGCAGCACCAGCCTCCCCGCCGACGGCCGCGGCACCCGCAGCTACGAGGTCCGCGCCGACGTGCACATCGAGGTCTCAGGACCCGACGGCGTACGCCATGTCACCGGTACGGCCACGATCCGCGTCGAGGAGCGCGACGCCCTCGGCCACGGCATCACCGACCCCCGTCCGGTACCCCGTGTCTACGACCTCCCCGCCCTGCTCACCGCGGGCACCGACACCGCGCCCGAGGACTGGGCGACGACACCGCTGCGGACCGTACGGCCCACCCTGTCCGACGGCGTCGACCCCACGGACGACGGATACCAGCTCTGGGTGGCCACCGGCCCCGACCCGGACGGCTCCCGCCTCGCCCTGTCCCTCTACGGCGCCTCACGCCTGGCCCGGGCCAACGGCCGCCCGGTGGAACTGGTCACCCGGGGCCCCGAGGGGCTGCGCATCTGGTCCCTCGACCCGGACGGCACACTCACCCGCCCGTCGACGGCGGGGGACACGGCAACACCGGGTACGGACGGCACGGGTGACACCGCGCCGGGTTCCACCACCGGTGTCGTAGCCCTGGACCGGGCGTGGACGAGGTTCGAGACAGCCGCCGCCGCGTTCGACCTGGCGGAGACGCAGCACGCGGCGGCGCTGCTCGACGAGGGCCGGCAGCGAGGGCTGCGGCCCGGTGCCCAGGCCGCCCTGGACGAGGCCGCCACCGCGCTCACGGACGCGGCGGCCGAGGCCGACCGGACCGATACGGCCGCGACCACCGCCGAGCAGCAGGCGGACCGCGCCGAACAGAACCTCGACGACCTCACCACCCGTGTCGGGACCCTGGTCGGCGAGGTCTCCGCGGCCCACCGCAGGATCACCCCGCTCCGCGACGCGGTTGCCGCGGGCGAGCGCAACGAAGCACGTATCAGCGCCCAGGTCATGACCGCCCGACGCGGCCTGAACGAACTCACCGACCGCGCCGCCACCGCCGCGACACCGGGAACCGCCGACCCGGCGAACGCCGGACCCGGACCGGAGACGGCCGTAGGACCGCCGGTCGGGGACGACACCGCCCCCGCCCCCGCCGTAGACCCCCGTCTCGCGCGGCAGATCGACGAAGCCACCGCCGAGGTCGACAGGTTGAACGCCGATCTCACCGGGGTACGGGCCGGGCTGGAGCGGGACCAGGGCGCGCTCCGGGACGCCGAGGCCGGGCTGGAGCGCGACCAGGCGGCCCTGGGAGAGGCACGCGCGCAACTCCCGGGCGTCCGGACCACGGCCGACACCCTGCGCGCCGAAGCCGGCACGGCTCGCGCACGCGCGCGGGACGCGGCCCGGGTCCACGAGGACACCCGCGCGATCCACGAGCAGGCGGAGCAGGCGCTCCACGAGATCGACACGCGGATCGACAACGCCCTGCGGGATCGCGACGCCGCCGCGCTGGGCCGGACGAACGCGCAGACGGCTCTGACCCTGGAGGCCGGTTCGGTGCTGGCCGCCGGCCCCTCGGCGCTGCCCACCTCGCACTCGACGCTGGCCTCCGTCGCCCCACGTCGGCCGGGCTCGGGCCGCCCCCGTACGGCGGGCCCCTCCACCGGCAACACGCCACCCCGCGGCGCGCGGGACACCGCCACCCCCACCCCGGACGAGGCCAAGGCCAAGAGCGAAGCCAAGGGCAAGGGCAAGGGCAAGGGGAAGGGGAAGGGGAAGGCGCCCGCGCAGGAAACCTCCGGTGGCGACTCCACCGAGTCGGCGCAGGAGCACGGCGACCACACGTCGCCCGGCCCCCACCGCATCGCATCCCTGCCCCCGGCCTTCCAGACGCGGGCGGCCCGAGGCGTTCCGGTCGCCACGCGCGGCGACGGCCGGTGCATCCTCTACACGTTCATCGGCACCGACCCGCAGCGGGTCCGCGACGCGCTGCCCGGACTGCGCGACGAGGCCCCGGACACCTACGCCTGGCTCGGCCGGCCGAGCCAAGTCCGCGCCGGACTGGCCGAGTTCACCCACTGGGAGGCGGGGAACACCCCGATGCCCCAGGCCGGCCGGCATCTGATGCTCGCGGCGGACCGGCTGCGCAACCTCGCCGAAGCCCGACTGCTCCTCGCCCAAGGCGAGCGCCCGCTGCCGCACGAGGTGGTGGGCCAGGTACGGCAGACGCTCGTACAGTGGTTCCATGGGCGCACGGCGACCATGAGCCGGCCCGAACTCCTCGCCTCCCTGCGCGAGTACGGCATCGAAGGCGTGACGGAGCCGGAGCAACTGGACGATATCGCCACGCGCTACATCGAAGCGCGGACCGCGGACAACGCGCCCGGCCCGGCGGAGCCCGGCGTCCGGGACATGTTCACGTATCTCCGGGACACCGGTCGGCTGCCCACACCGGCCGAACTCTCCGACGCACAGCTCCGCACACTGCTCGGCCACGGCTACACCGAGAGCACCGTGCAGTTCACCGAGGCCGAACTGGCCCACGCGGTCGGTGCCGTCAGAAACTGGGCAGGGGCCTATGAGAGCGACGAGGGCGAGTTGTTCCTCCCGCTGCTCGCGGACACCCTGGACCTGGCCGTGGAAGTACTGCGGCCCGGCAAGTCGCCCACCACCAACACCGTCACCCGCATCGGACCGGCCACCGCCACCAGGGTCGTCGAGGTCCACTACACCGGCCTGAACCACTACAGCGCCACCGACGCCGACCCCCTCGTCGTCGACCCGACAGCCATCACCACGTCGAGCGCGCCCCGGGGTCCGGAGGACGCCAACAGCCTGCTGCCGGACGGCCGTTACCGTCCCGCGCCGACCCGTGACGCCGCTGACGACAGTCCCGCGTCGCATGTCCTCGAACCCGCGCCGAAGGACTCGTGGTTCGGGCTGCGTGCGCATGCCCGTCCCGCCGTGCACTCGACCGAGCGGTTTGATCCGCACGCGGACCAGTCCAGCCCGCCGCGTCCCGGTGTTCTCAGTGGTGCGACGACTCTGGTCCGTACGCGGATCCGTCGTATCCAGGCGCCGAACGGCACGTGGGTGCGGGACTACACGCTCAACCTTCCGGTCTCCACCAACGACCCTGCTCTCACTCAGCAGTTCAAGGACCGGATCAGTGGTCTTCTGGACACGCACCTCAACTCCGGCTTGGAGCTGCCCAGTTCAGGCGATCAGCTTCACGTCACTCTCAACCTGATCAGCGACCCGACCCACCCCGAGGCGATCACCCTCACCGACTCCACCGATCCTGCCCGCGCCGACCAACTCCACCTGGACTTGGGCCACTCGGACGCGGATCTTCTCCACGAGGCTCTGCACTACCTGGGTCTGCCGGACGAGCAGCGGGACAACGACTTCCTGTTGCGCAATCACCCCAACAGCACCGCGGTCCGCACCACCGGTCTCATGGCCGACACCGCTCATGGACCGGTCCACATCCCCGGCCGTTACCTGCGCATCATTGAGAACGTCACGGCGTCTGGTCCTCAACTCCACGACCACAGCGATCAGTTGACGGACGGCCCGACCCAGGACCCCGACTCCACCCCCATCCCCACCGACACCGCCCCCACCTGGCCAGCCTCCCAGGCTCCGACCGCTCCACCACCCCCGCGCACCCAACTCCCGTCCACCTACGTCAATTCCTACGGCGCGGTCCCGGACGGCGCGGTCGGGCTCGTCTACGCGGAGCCGTTCTCCGACGAGGTGATCGAGGGGCTGCACGGGCAGGTCTACGAGGCGCTCGGGCTGGACGTGGACAATCCTCCCGAGTCGGTGCGCGGGCAGGTGCGGGACGCCCTGAGCCGGGAGAGTCTCGCGCTTCAGCTGCCGTATCTGCGCTCGAACGGCGGTTACCGGATCACGGTCCGGGTCGACGGGAACGATCACACCGTCGACGTACAGCTGACGCTTTCCGAGGCCCGGAGGTCGTTGCGGCAGGGGCGTTTCGACACGCGGGACCCCGACAAGCATGTCGAGCGGCGTGGGTTCGGGACGCGGGAGAACTTCTCCAGTCAGCCGTCGGGGACGTATCGGACCTTCCAGGTGCCGTGGACCGGGTCATGGCCGATCACGGCGCCGACCGCCGTACGGGCCATCGACGGTTCGCTGACGGCGGCCATCACGCACAACCAGGCCAGCGACGCCACCACCGTCACGCAGGCCGTGCAGACGACGTCGGCCCAGCGGTCCAACGAGCCTTCCGATCCAGTGGAGTTCACCACTCACTGGCGGGTGCGCGTCGACGGCCCGGCGGTCACCGCGCCTGCCACCGCCCCGGCGGCGGACGGTTGGGGCGAGCCGGAGGCGCACGGTCCGACCACGATCTGGTTCCCCCGGCACCTCACGACTCCCGATCCGGCGGCGGGTTCGCTGCCCGCGCCGGCCGATGTCGCCGATCTGCCCCTGTACGGGGTCGACTCGGTGATCGATCCGCGTGCGTTGTACGAGCATGTCCACCAGACGTTCCACGCGGATCTCGACGAGACAGCCGCGGGGCAGGTGTCGGACTTCCTCTCGGAGCAGGTGCTGCGCGGGACGCTGCCCATGCAGGTGGACGGCGGCATCTACTCGCCCGTGATCACCGATGCCGGCGGCAACGCGGTCGGCATGCTGCACCTGGTCACCGTGCCCACCGTCGGCACGCCGTTGCGGGAGAGCACCCCGGGTCAGATCAACCTGGAGAGCCACCTGGTCAACACCGCGAAGGTCGACCTGTCCTCCAGGTACACCAGCGGGATCGGGGTCAGTGGCAGCGGCGCCGCCGCTCTCACCGGGGATCACAGCGAGGGTCACCCGGACGCGTCGAGCGTCATCGGCGGCAGTCTCGGTCTGCGCGGGCAGACACAGGCGACCGTCACCAACACGTACAGCGCGAGCAGTTCGGCCGGCACGATGCACGCCATCCGTACCAACCGGGGTCATCTGCTCACCCCCGCCGGCGTCGCCTATCACGTCACCCTGATCCGCCCGGACGGCACCGAGTCGGCGGCCCCGACGCTGACTCGGCCGCACGGCATGGACCTGCGCGTCCTGAACAAGGCGGACGCCACGGGCCGCCCGCCGGCCGCCGACGAGACGCGCCAACTCCCGGACGCGCTGGAGCGGTTGGACGGCATCGGACTGAGCACGGCCCCGCTCGACGTCACCGGCACGGACGGCCTGTTCGACGAGGCCGAGGCCTGGCTGCGCAGCCAGGGCTTCCTGCCGCCCGCCCCGACGGCCACCCGCCCCACCGGGATCGGCGCCCGGCTGCAGCAGGCCGTACGGGACCACGAGCCCGAGCACCAGATCCGGCTGCACGCCCAGCTCAACAACCTGCGCCGGTTGCGCGAGGCGCGTTCGCGTACGGGGCTGCGTGC
The DNA here is from genome assembly GCF_000376565.1 of Streptomyces hokutonensis. Classification (GTDB taxonomy): domain Bacteria; phylum Actinomycetota; class Actinomycetes; order Streptomycetales; family Streptomycetaceae; genus Streptomyces; species Streptomyces hokutonensis. The sequence continues at coordinate 35,339 of NZ_BARG01000113.1, forward strand.
CGCCACCGATGCGATGGTCGACGGCGGTCACGCCCTGCACTTCGAGGTGCCCAACAGCACGGACACCGGCGTCCGCCGGGTCCGGCTGCTCCTCACCGCGACCCGTGACACCGGCCAGGCCAGCAGCCACAACCTGATCCTGCCCGGCATCCAGGTCATGGGCCTGGCGCAGATGGCGGGCAGCGACGCCGAGCAGCGCGGTGAGTCCTACGGCGGTGCGCTCGGGCCGATGGCCAGTGTCAGCGGGCCGACGGGCACCTGGGGGTCGATCGGGTTCGGGGCCGACTACCAGTACGGTCGGCAGATCACGCACGGCGACACCGTGGGCGGCGCCACCGGGCACGACCAGTTCTTCATCGCCACCGGGCAGGACAGCCACGAGTTCGAGGTGCCGGTGCATCTGGCGCTCGACCTGTACGCGGACGACGGCGACCGGCCCACCGAGCGGTTCGGGGAGAACATCAACCGGGCGGCGGCTCCGGCACCGGCTCCGGCTTCAGCCTCGACTTCGGCACCGGCCGCCCCGGCGCCCGGGGTGACCGGCGCGCCTCCCGTCACCGGTACGGCCCCTGCCGCCCCCGCCCCTCCCGCACCTCCGGTCGTCCACCCCCCGACGGTCTCCGGTTCGCTGCGCCTCGCCGTGCCGCACGGCCGTACCCAGGCGCCCTCGGCCGCCCCCACCCCGCCCACCGCACCGGCCGACGGGGTGCCGCGCCCCACCAACCCGGTGGACATGGCCCGGCTCGACGGCACCGACGCGAACGGCGTTCCGCGCCCGGAGCTGGTGCGGATACCGGACGACGCGCTGATCGACACCGTGCGCGGTGCCGCCGCCATCGAGTCGGTCTTCCAGCGGGCCGCCGCCGAAATCCGCCGCCAGGCACAGCCGACGCCCCCCGCCACCACGGGCACCGGCACCGGCACCGGCCCGATCCTCCCGGTCACCGCCCCGGCGACGACCGGCACGGCCCCTACGACAACCACCGGTACGGCCCCGGCCCCCGCACCCGCCCGCCCCGCCCGCGACGGCATCTCCCCGCTCGCCGGGCACGGGTTGACGGATAGCACGACACGCGCCGCCGAGACCCGCCACGCGGCGATCACGCCGGGCAGTCTCGTCGCCCACGGGCACGAACTGTTCAAGAATTCCTACGTAGTTGAGGGCCTCAGCCTGCCGGGGACGCTCGCCGACGGCCAGTACACCCTGGAGATCCAGGCCGTCGCACACACGCCCCGCCTGCTGGACACCACCCGGCAGTACCTGGAGACGGGTGTCTCCGCCACCGACAGCGCGCAGCAGCTCAAGTCCCTCGGAAAGTCGCACCAGTTCGGCGGCAGCGGGGTGCTCACCCAGAACCCGCCGAGCCGGCCGGCGGGCCCCACGAACGCGGCCGGGCAGGGCAACACCGGTCCGGAGTCGGACGGTTCGGTCTCCACCAGCCAGACCGCGGGCAAGTCGTACAAGGGCCTCTTCAACCCCTCGGCACGGCTCGGCCATGTGTCCCGCACGGACACCGCCGACACCCTCTCCGCCAGCACGGGCGTCAACCGCACGCCCACCGAGAGCGGCGACCTGCACCGGGTGGTCGCGGACGTCACCTATGTGGTCACGGTCCGGGCCGGCTCCCGTACGCTCCTCAACGGCGTCGGCGAGCCCGAACCGGTCGGCCCCGTCACCCGTCTGGCCTCGACGGGCCCCGGCTCCCGCACCCCGCTCAACGGTCTGAACAACCCCGGCACGGTCGCCCCCGTCACGTTCGCGGTCGACGTCCCGAACGGCCTCCAGTTCCTCATGACCCAGGGCCAACTCGCCCGCGACGCACGGTGGATGGGCTCGGTCCAGGGCCTCGCCCCCGCACCCGCCCCAACCCTCACGGCGCCCCTCCCGGCGCCGTACACCCGCAACCGCGAACTGGGCCTCGGCGGAGTTCTCTCCGTCATCGAGTACGACCGCCCCACCGCGGCCCCCGTCCCGACGACCGGGCCGGCCGCCGGCCAGATCCCGCTGGGGCCGGTCAACCCGAGGGAGCGGCGCGGGCAGATCAGGCGTGAGCTGTTGGCGCTGGTGGAGGCGGAGGCGCCGGGCGCGGTCACTCCGGGACACCCCGGCTACCAGCAGGGTGTGCACGGCCGGGTGGCTCAACTCAGCTCGCCCGCCGGGCTGCGCTCACTGCCCGGGCGCGGCCCGGACGGCACCCCGCGCCGGGCCACCACCCGCTTCCACTTCCGCCACCACGGCTTCGGCGGCGAACGGCTGGTCGAGGTCACGGTCACGGCCGTGCCCCGGCGGACCCAGAACCTGGCCGCCGTCCTGGGTTCCTCGACCCCGGGCTCCGGCCTCGAACAGTGGCAGTCGCACACCGCCGCCGGCCGCACGACCACCCGCGCCTCGGTCCGCCAGACACAGCTTCCGGTCACCCTGACGACGCGTTACCTCCGCCCGAACCAGGGCCCGGACCCGAGCAAGACCGACCGCGCGGCCCCGGTGTTCACCCCGCAGTCGGCCACCAGCGTCTCCACCCGCCGGGCGACCACCGCCGACAACCGCTTCTGGCTGCGCACCGACAACGGCGCGGACTTCGACGGCCTGGAGTACGACTACGAGCTGTCCGTCCGCTCCGCGCTGGTCGCCGACTGGCCGCCGAACGTCATCGGCGGCCTGATCCAGAACGGTGTCATCGCCTGGGCGGACGCGGACGGCGACGTACGCCGCTGGACGCAGGCCCTGCTGGAGCGGGGCAACCCGCGCACCAGCACTGTCCGGACCCGGCTGACCCTGCGCTTCACCGGCACCGAGACCACCCCGCCCGGCGGCCCGGCACGGGTGAACCCCCCGTCCGCCGTCTCCGGCACCGACCCGCGCAACAGGGTGCGGCCGGCCGGCCTCCCCGCCCCCGGCCCGTATCTCGTGTCCGCGCAGATGTTCCACCCGGTGGGGCCGACCCCGGCGTTCCACTTCGACGGCTGGGCACACCTGGGGACGGCCCTCAACGACGTGGCGCCGCGCGGCGGACGCGGCTGGCACGCGCAGATCACCTCTGTCTCGGTGGAGGGACAGGCGGTCCGGCTGGGCCAGTTGATCCAGGCCGGGCAAGTCGCCCTGGACCGCCCCCGGTTGGCCGCCGACCTCACTCGCAAGATGCCGGGCACCGCGCCCTTCGAAGGCGCGCCCGACCAGCCCCCGACGATTGCGGTGACGCTCTACAACCCGCGCCGCTCCACGCACGCGGACGACGTCACCCTCGACCAGCTCCACAACACCACCGACACGGTGAGCACGGCCGCCGGCGCCGACCACTCCCTCGCCACCTCGTACACACAGCTCCTCACCGGCGACGACGACAACCACGAGATCGCCGGGATCAGCGTGCCGCTCGCCCAGCGACAGACCCAGCCCTCCACCTTCGGCGGCACCACCACCGGCTCCCGCCGCGACTGGCTCAAGTCCGGCAGCACCTCCGCGCCCGCCAACGGGGCGCGCGGCACGCGGAGTTACGTCGTCGACGCCGATGCCCATCTGCTGGTGAAGGGGCCGGAGGGCACCCGTCACGTCACCGGCACGGTCACCCTTCGCGTCGAGGAACGCGACCTCCTCGGCCACGGTCTGCTCACCTCGGCCGAGTTGCCGCCGAACCTCCACGACCTGCCCGCGCTGGTCCCCGACTGGGCCACCGCCGAGCCGCACACCCTGCCCGAACGTCTGCACTCGGCGATACCGGCCGGCAGCGACGGCGTCCAGCTCTGGGTGGCCCTCGGTGACGATCCGCAGGCCGAGCGTCTCGGTCAGGCCCTGTACGCGGCTTCGCGTGCCGCCGTGCTCGGCAACCGGCCGCTGGAGCTGATGACCCGGGACCAACAGGGCATCCGCCGCTGGGAGTTCACCCCCGACGGTGCCCTCATCACCGACGACCCGGACCTCACCACCGCGTGGACGGCCTTCGACGCCCAGGCCGACATCCTGCACACCGCCGCCGAGACCCTCGCCGACACCCCGCAGCTCCTGACCAGCCTCACCGTCGTCCTCCAGCAGGCCAACCGGGCGCACACCACCGCCGTAGCGGACCACCAGGAGGCGGAGCGCGCGGTCGCGGACGCGATCGTCGTCCACCAGCGGGCGTCGGAGAAGGCCGCCGCGTCGGAGAAGGCCGCGCGCACGGCCGAGGCGCTGGTCACGCGGATGAGGCGGGAGTACGCGGACGCCCAGCGGACCGTCGCCACCCTGCCGACGGCGATCCAGCAGCATGTACGGGACGAGGCCAGGGGGCGTCACGATCTCCAGACGGCCCTGACCGCGCTGACGCAGGCCGAGAACGCCGTACGGACGGAACGCGCCGCCGCCCAACAGGCCGCGAAGGGCGGGCAGTCGAGCGCCACCCCTACCCCCACCCCCGCTCCCGTCGCGCCCGGCGCACCGCGTTCCCACGCCCCGGCGGCCGATGTCGCCGACGACCCCCGCGTGCAGGCCGCGATCCCCGCGATCACCGCCGCCGACCGCGCGATTCAGCAGGCCGCCGCTCAACTCGTCACCGAGCGAGCGGAGTTGACCAAGGCACAGCGCATTGTCCAGGTCGGCCCGGCGCGGATCGCCGAGGAGCAGGAGAACCTCGAGGAGGCCGTGGAGGAGGCGGAGCAGGACGCGGCGGACGTGGTGCGTCAGGCCGACAACCTGCGGGACGCCAGGGAGCAGGAGGCCGACGCCCGGAAGGACGTGACCGACGCCGAGAACGACGTCGCGCGGAGCAACGGGCAGGTCGTCGCGGCCGTCACCGCGCAGTTGCAGGCCGCCGCCGACCAGACGGCGGCGACCGACGCACTCGCGGACCTGGCCGTCGACATCCAGGACAGCGCCCCGAACCCCGAACAGTCACCGCGCACCACCTTCGCCACCACCCCGCCCCGCTGGCCCGCCCCCGACGGCCGGACCGCCCCCCTCCCGGCCGGCGGCCAGACCCATACACCCGCGCCCGCCGCCACCACGGCCACGACCACATCCACACCCGCACCGACTCCGGCAAAGCAGCAGCCGAAGAAGAGCGGCGGACCGGTCAAGTCCGGTACCAGCGGCGGCAAGACCGGCAAGACCGGCAAGACCAGTAAGACCGGCAAGGCGGGCAAGACCGAGAAGACAGACAAGAACAAGAAGCCGGCGCCCGGCAAGCAGACGAGCACGAGCGCCGGCCTCGACAAGGCGAAGAGTCTCGACAAGAGCAAGGGCCACGACAAGGCGAAGGGGCCTGACAAGGGCAAGGGCAAAGCCAAGGCGGCCCCGCTCGACCAGTCGCCCCCGCCCCCGGGCACCACCGCGACCGGGACCGGAACCGGAACCGCGACCACCACCCCGGCCGCCAATCCGCTCTCCCCGTACGTCACCCCCGCCGGCCACGCCGTCCAGACCCCCGGCGACGGCAACTGCCTCCTCTACGCCGTCATCGGCAGCGCACCGGACCTGGTCCGCACCCACCTGCGGCGGGCCAACCCGGCCCTCGACGCGGGCACCGACAACTGGCTCGCCCGGCCCAACGCCGTACGCCAGACCCTCACGGCGGTGGCGCGGCACGCGCAGACCACCGACCAGGGCTCGGGTCATCTCCGGGCGGCGCGGCAAGGCCTCCAGAACCTGGTAC
>NZ_BARG01000112.1 GCF_000376565.1 Streptomyces hokutonensis
CGGACGCCCGCCCCCACACCACCGCAACCCGACACTCAACCTCAGGTCGTACGACGACGCCGAGCCCCAGGCCTGCGCTCACTCGGCCGAGTAACGGGATCCCCCGCCTCCTCCGCCGCCGCGCGCCTCCGCAACCCGAAGTTCGCCAACGCCTCGGCCAGCTTGTGCACCGACGGCTCCGGCGCCATCACATCCACCCGCAGCCCGTGCTCCTCGGCCGTCTTCGCCGTCGCAGGACCGATGCACGCGATCACGGTCACGTTGTGCGGCTTCCCGGCGATACCGACCAGGTTCCGCACAGTGGACGACGACGTGAAGAGAACGGCGTCGAAGCCACCCCCCTTGATCGCCTCCCGCGTGTCCGCCGGCGGCGGCGAGGCCCGTACGGTCCGGTAGGCGGTCACGTCGTCGACCTCCCACCCGAGCTCGATCAGCCCGGCGACAAGAGTCTCCGTGGCGATGTCGGCACGCGGCAGGAACACCCGGTCGATCGGGTCGAAGACGGGGTCGTACGGCGGCCAGTCCTCCAGCAGGCCGGCCGCGGACTGCTCCCCGCTCGGCACCAGATCCGGCTTCACGCCGAACGCGATCAGCGCCTTGGCGGTCTGCTCGCCCACCGCGGCGACCTTGATGCCCGCGAAGGCACGCGCGTCGAGCCCGTACTCCTCGAACTTCTCACTCACGGCCTTCACCGCGTTGACCGACGTGAAGGCGATCCACTCGTAGCGCCCGGTGACGAGGCCCTTGACCGCGCGCTCCATCTGCTGGGGCGTGCGCGGCGGTTCGACGGCGATCGTCGGCACCTCGTGCGGGACGGCACCGTAGGACCGGAGTTGGTCGGAGAGCGAGGCCGCCTGCTCCTTCGTGCGCGGGACGAGGACCTTCCAGCCGAACAGCGGCTTGGACTCGAACCACGACAACTGGTCGCGCTGGGCGGCGGCGGAACGCTCACCGACCACGGCTATCACCGGCCGGCCGCCGTCCGGGGACGGCAGCACCTTCGCCTGCTTCAGCGTCTGCGCGATCGTGCCGAGCGTCGCGGACCAGGTCCGCTGACGAGTGGTCGTACCAGCCACTGTGACCGTCATAGGGGTGTCGGGCTTACGGCCGGCCGCCACCAGTTCGCCGGCGGCCGAGGCCACCGAGTCCAGCGACGTCGACACGACGACCGTGCCGTCCGACGCGCCGACCTCGGTCCAGCACCGGTCCGAGGCGGTACGGGCGTCCACGAAGCGGACGTCCGCGCCCTGCGCGTCCCGCAGCGGGACACCGGCGTACGCGGGCACGCCGACGGCCGCGGCGACACCGGGCACGACCTCGAAGGGAACACCGGCGGCGACGCAGGCGAGCATTTCCTCGGCCGCGTACGTATCTAGTCCGGGGTCCCCGGACACCGCACGCACGACCCGCCTGCCGCCCCGCGCGGCCTCCATGACAAGATGTGCCGCATCCCGCACAGCGGGTAGGCCAACGGTTGTTGACACACCGTCAACGACCGTTAGTTGAGGCGTGCCCGTGCCCGGGAGCGAGTCCGAAGAAGGACCCGGATCCGGATGCACGACGGCCACGCCCGATCGGGCGTGCGCACGTACGACGTCGAGCACCTCGTGCTCGGCGACGAGTACGTCCGCGTTCGCCAGCGCCTCCACGGCGCGCAGTGTGAGCAGTCCCGGATCTCCGGGTCCGGCACCCAGGAAGGTGACGTGCCCGTGTTCCGGACCGGCGGGAAGAGTGGTGGGGCTCACTTGGCTTGCTCCCCCATCAGACCGGCCGCGCCCTGGGCGAGCATCTCGGCGGCGAGTTCGCGACCGAGCGTCAGTGCTTGGTCATGCGTCTCGGGCACGGGACCGGTGGTGGACAGCTGCACCGTACGCGAACCGTCGGTCGTGCCGACTATTCCGCGCAGGCGCATTTCCTTGACAATCTGCCCGTCGGCCAGAAGGTCGGCCAGCGCGCCCACAGGGGCGGAGCAGCCGGCCTCCAGGGCGGCGAGCAGGGACCTTTCGGCAGTCACGGCGACCCGCGTGAACGGGTCGTCGAGTTCGCCGAGTGCCGCGATCAAGTCCGCGTTGTCCGCGGCACATTCGATCGCCAGGGCCCCCTGGCCGGGGGCGGGCAGAACCGTGTCGACCGACAGGAAGTCGGTCACTTCGTCGAGCCGGCCGATCCGGCTCAGTCCGGCGGCGGCCAGGACCACGGCGTCCAGCTCACCGTCCCGCACGAAGCCGATCCGGGTGTCGACGTTGCCCCGGATCGGGACCGTCTCGATGTCGAGGCCGTGGCCGCGCGCGTACGCGTTCAGCTGGGCCGTGCGCCGCGGGGAGCCCGTACCGATGCGCGCCCCGCGGGGCAGGTCGGTGAACTTCCGGGCGTCGCGCGCGACCAGTACGTCCCGCGGGTCCTCGCGCTCGGGTACGGCGGCGAGCACCAGGCCCTCGGGCTGCGCGGTCGGCAGGTCCTTCAGCGAATGAACCGCGAAGTCGACCTCACCGCCGAGCAGCGCGTCCCGCAGCGCGGTCACGAAGACTCCCGTGCCGCCGATCTGCGCGAGGTGCTCGCGGGAGGTGTCGCCGTAGGTGGTGATCTCGACGAGCTCGACGGGCCGTCCGGTCACCTGTCTCACGGCGTCCGCCACCAACCCGGACTGGGCCAGGGCGAGTCTGCTCCGCCTGGTCCCGAGTCTCAGTGTCTTGCTACTCATGCGAGCCCTCGGTTCTTGCTGTTCTTCTCAGAGTCTTCTTCGGCCCGCGAGACGGAGGCCACCGTCTCCTGGTCGAGGCCGAACAGGGTGCGCAGCGCGTCCGCGTACCCGGCGCCGCCGGGTTCGGCCGCGAGCTGCTTGACCCGTACGGTCGGCGCGTGCAGCAGCTTGTCGACGACCCGGCGTACGGTCTGCGTGATCTCGGCGCGGTGCTTGTCGTCGAGGCCGGGCAGCCGTCCGTCGAGCCGGGCGATCTCGTTCGCGACGACGTCGGCGGCCATGGCGCGCAGGGCGACCACGGTCGGCGTGATGTGCGCGGCCCGCAGGGCTGCCCCGAAGGCCGCGACCTCGTCGGAGACGATACGCCGGACCGCGTCCACATCGGCCGCCATCGGAGCGTCCGCCGAGGCCTCGGCGAGCGACTCGATGTCGACGAGCCGCACCCCGGCCAGCCGGTGCACGGCCGCGTCCACGTCCCGCGGCATCGCGAGGTCGAGGACCGACAACACCGGCGCGGGGCGCGGGATCTGGGCGACGGGCTCGGGCCTGCGCCGCTCGGGGATCCGGCCGACGGTCACGGCCATCGTGGCGAGTTCGGCGATGAGTTCCGCCTCCGCCTCGGGCGTACGACGGCCGCTCTCGCGCCGGTCGACACCGGCCCCGGCGACCCAGGCCGCGTGCTGCTCCAGCGTCGCCGCGTCCATCCCGGCCACGGCCGCCTCCCCCATCACGGAGAAGCCGGTCGCACCCTGCACCGCGGAAAGGTCCAGCGGACAACCGTCCTCGGCCCCGACGGAGGTCGGCGGAAGCTCTTCGCGTACGACGTCCCGCGCGGCCGTACGGTCTGCCGTCGCGTCCTGCGACACCCGGCCCTCGACCGACCCCGCGACCGTCTCCGCCGTCAGGACCAGGCCCGTCGCGCCCGTGCAGGACACGGTGACATCGGCACGTGTCAGCTCGAACGGCACCGATTCCATCGGTACCGCGCGGGCCGACACGTCCGTTTCGGGGCTCTCGGTGATGATCTGGGCGAGCCGCTCGGCGCGGTCGGAGGTGCGGTTGGCGACGACGATCTCGGCGACCCCGGCGCGGGCGAGGGTCGCGGCCGCCAGCGACGACATGGAGCCGGCGCCGATGACCAGGGCGCGTTTCCCCTTGGCCCAGGCCTCGACCGGCGTACCGGAGGAGAGCTGCTGAAGGCCGAAGGTGACCAGGGACTGGCCCGCGCGGTCGATGCCGGTCTCGGAGTGGGCGCGCTTGCCGACCCGCAGGGCCTGCTGGAACAGGTCGTTCAACAGCCGCCCGGCGGAGTGCAGTTCCTGCGCCTTGGCCAGCGCGTCCTTGATCTGGCCGAGGATCTGGCCCTCGCCGACCACCATCGAGTCGAGGCCGCAGGCCACCGAGAAGAGGTGGTGGACGGCCCGGTCCTCGTAGTGCACGTAGAGATAAGGAGTGAGCTCGTCCAGGCCGACCCCGCTGTGCTGGGCGAGCAGCGTGGACAGTTCGGCGACGCCCGCGTGGAACTTGTCCACGTCGGCGTAGAGCTCGATGCGGTTGCAGGTGGCCAACACGGCGGCCTCGGTGGCCGGTTCGGCGGCGACCGTGTCCTGCAACAGCTTGAACTGGGCGTCCGCGACCAGCGTGGCCCGCTCCAGGACGCTGACCGGGGCGCTGCGGTGGCTCAGCCCGACGACGAGGAGACTCATGCCGGCATCACGGCGGGGACGTCCCCGTCAGGGCCCTGCTCGGTGGAGTCGCCGCGGTGCGCGGCGACCGGGTGCGCGGCCTCGGCGGCTGCTTCCTCACCGGCCTTGCGCTGCTCGTGGAAGGCGAGGATCTGCAGCTCGATCGAGAGGTCGACCTTGCGGACGTCGACGCCGTCCGGGACGGTCAGCACGGTCGGCGCGAAGTTCAGGATGGACGTCACACCGGCGGCCACAAGGCGGTCGCAGACCGGCTGGGCGGCACCGGCGGGGGTCGCGATGACGCCGATGGAGACGCCGTTGTCGCTGATGATCTTTTCCAGCTCGTCCGAGTGCTGCACCGGGATGCCCGCGACGGGCTTGCCGGCCATCGCCGGGTCGGCGTCGATGAGGGCGGCGACGCGGAAGCCGCGGGAGGCGAACCCGCCGTAGTTGGCGAGGGCGGCGCCCAGGTTTCCGATGCCGACGATCACGACCGGCCAGTCCTGGGTCAGGCCCAGTTCGCGGGAGATCTGGTAGACGAGGTACTCGACGTCGTAGCCCACACCACGGGTGCCGTAGGAGCCGAGGTAGGAGAAGTCCTTGCGCAGCTTCGCGGAGTTGACGCCCGCGGCGGCGGCCAGCTCCTCGGAGGAGACCGTGGGTACCGAGCGCTCCGAGAGTCCGGTCAGCGCGCGGAGGTACAGCGGGAGACGGGCGACGGTGGCCTCGGGAATCCCTCGGCTACGGGTCGCCGGTCGGTGAGTTCGGCCAGTTGCCACGGTGCTCCTGCGGGTAGAGCGGGGCTGTGGGCGGTCACACGAACCCAGACCGCCCCGTCGGAAGCAGGCTATGTCTTTGTGAACGCGTGCACAAAGATGGTGTCCGATTTGCCCACCCAACGTGACCGGGGTCACGCACACGCGTTCCCGACGCATTCCAGGGGGCAAAACCGCCACACTCCTCGTAATTCCCGCCCCCGAGACCAAACCGCCGTCGATCCTAAGCGACGTTCGGGTGCGCGTTGAACTACTTGGTCAGTTCCCGGCGCAGGCGGCCCTCGTCCACCCGCCAGAAAGTGTGCTGTTTCCCATCCACCAGGACGACCGGGATCTGCTCCCAGTACTCGTCGTGCAGACGCTGGTCCACGGTGATGTCCTTCTGTTCCCAGGGGACCCCCAGATCGGCGCAGACCTTCTCCACGACGAGCTGCGCGTCCTCGCACAGATGACAGCCGGGCTTCCCGATGAGGGTGACGACATGACTCATGCACCCCATTCTCACGCCGTCCGGCCACTTCTTTAACGGCCCGGTCGCGGAGAGTTCACAGCCTCCGAACCTCTCGGCTCCGGAACCACCGAACAAACTGGCTATGCTCACGACATGGCCGCTCTCGGATGGCTCACTCCCCGTAGGCGCTCCGCCACGGCGCGGAGCGTGTTGGCAGGCGAGGCCTCTGCGGAGGCAGCGCGCAAGTCGTCGCAGGACGTCCAGGACATAGAGGACGCCCTCGCGAAAGAGACCACGCAGGAACCGGAGTTCCCGGTCCTCGGCGACGACAGAGCTGCGGCCTTCTTCGATCTCGACAACACCGTCATGCAGGGCGCGTCGATCTTCCACTTCGGCCGCGGCCTGCACAAACGGAAGTTCTTCGAGACCCGCGACCTCCTCAAGTTCGCCTGGCAGCAGGCCTATTTCAGGCTCGCCGGCTCCGAGGACCCCGAGCACATGCAGGAGGCGCGCGACTCCGCGCTGTCCATCGTCAAGGGCCACCGCGTCGCCGAACTCCAGTCGATCGGCGAGGAGATCTACGACGAGTACATGGCCGAGCGCATCTGGCCCGGCACCCGCGCCCTCGCCGAGGCCCACCTCGCCGCGGGCCAGAAGGTGTGGCTCGTCACAGCGGCCCCGGTGGAGATCGCCAATGTGATCGCCCGGCGCCTCGGTCTGACCGGCGCGCTCGGCACGGTCGCCGAGTCCGTCGACGGCGTCTACACCGGCAAGTTGGTCGGCGAACCGCTGCACGGCCCCGCGAAGGCGGAGGCGGTCAAGGCGCTCGCCGCGGCGGAGGGCCTGGACCTCTCCCGGTGCGCCGCCTACAGCGACTCGCACAACGACATCCCGATGCTCTCGCTGGTCGGGCACCCCTACGCCATCAACCCGGACGCCAAGCTGCGCAAGCACGCCCGGCAGTTGGACTGGCGGCTGCGCGACTACCGCACGGCCCGCAAGGCGGCCAAGGTCGGCATCCCGGCGGCGGCCGGTGTGGGCGCAGTGGCGGGCGGCACGGCCGCGGCGATCGCATTGCATCGCCGACGCCGGTGACACGGTAAACACAGCCAATCCACGAGTCGTACCCGCGTAACCCCCTGTCCAGTCACGTTGGCTGCACACGGCCACAACACGCCCTGCTCCCTGACTGAATTCGGACTGTTCTGATCAACAACCGTTCACTCTGCGGTACTTGATCGAGCGTCAATCGGTTACAGAAGCGACGTAATCGATGATTTGAGCAACTGGGTGTAGCAGCGCCTGTACGAAGCGTTATTCTCCTCAAACGCAATCCGGCACCTCTCTGTCGCTACGACGGGTGAACGTTCCGGTACTGCACGTGATGGAAGCTCTGCCTCTGGGAGTCCCGTGTACCCACACGTCGGGGTTGACGCCTCGGGCCTGGCTACGCTGCGCGCAACGGTCCAAGACCTGTTGCGCGGCTTCGTCCCCACCGCGTACGCCGTCCCCGCCGCCTTCGCCACCACCGCACCCGTCGGTCCGTGCTACGCACTGGCCGACGGCGGCGCGGCCGTTGGCAGACGAGGGCGCTCGGCCGGCGCCGCCACCGCACGCCGTCCGGCCGCTGACAGCGACAGCGCCCGGATGATGGACCTCGTGGAGCGTGCCCAGGCCGGCGAAGCCGACGCCTTCGGCCGCCTCTACGACCAGTACAGCGACACTGTGTACCGGTACATCTACTACCGAGTGGGAGGCAAAGCCACCGCCGAGGACCTCACCAGCGAGACCTTTCTGCGCGCCCTGCGCCGCATCGGCACCTTCACCTGGCAGGGGCGCGACTTCGGCGCCTGGCTGGTGACCATCGCCCGCAACCTCGTCGCGGACCACTTCAAGTCGAGCCGCTTCCGGCTGGAAGTGACCACCGGCGAGATGCTCGACGCCAACGAGGTCGCGCGCTCCCCCGAGGACTCCGTCCTGGAGTCCCTGTCGAACGCCGCCCTCCTCGACGCCGTACGACGGCTCAACCCCCAGCAACAGGAGTGCGTCACGCTCCGCTTCCTCCAGGGCCTCTCCGTCGCGGAGACCGCCCGGGTGATGGGCAAGAACGAGGGCGCGATCAAGACCCTCCAGTACCGCGCCGTGCGCACGCTCGCCCGGCTTCTCCCGGACGACGCCCGCTGACGGCACACGCTCGGTAACGCCCAACTCGCGCTCAGTGAAAGTCCGTTGAGTTCGCGGTCGGATCATCCGCCGTCCGTAACCCAAGTGCCGCGCCGCTCGTTGTGCGGGATACAGGCTCCCTGTGGTCACACCCCGACCCTCTCCGATCACTCGATCGTGTGGATGCGGTCAGGAGGTGCAACCCTCAGGACCCCCTGGGGAGTCGACCGTCATGACGAGAGGAGGTGCCGCCAGTGATCGCGAACGTATCGGCGCACCGGCGGGCGAACGCCTTCGCCCAGGCCCTGGAAGAGGAGCAGTCCGACCGGGGCACGGCGGCCGAGCAGTCCGAAGGACCGGCACCGGCCCCGGCTGCTGCGGAACAGACCGAGCAGGGCCGCATGCTGGCCTTCGCCACCGGTCTCGGCGAGCTGCCCAAACCCGTGCTGGACCCCGAGGTCAAGGTCGTCCAGCGGGCTCAGCTGGTCGCCGCGTTCGAGGCCATGCTGCAAGGAGGCGAGGCACCAGAACCTTCGGTACCGGAGCAGCGGTCCCACCGGTCCCGGGGTACCCACCGGGCCACCGGACTGGGCAAGCTGCGACCCCGGTCCCGGCTCAGCAAGGGCCTCGCGGCCGGCGGCCTGAGCGTCGGAGTCGCCGCCGGGGCCTTCGGCGGAGTCGCCGCCGCCAGCTCGGACGCCCTGCCCGGCGACGGCCTCTACGGCCTGAAGCGCGGCATCGAGGACTTCAAGCTCAACTACCTGTCCGACGGCGACAACCAGCGCGGAGTGGCCTACCTCGACCAGGCGTCCAACCGCCTGAGCGAGGCACGCCGGCTGATGGAGCGGGACCGCGGCGGCCACCTCGACCACGAGCAGCTCGGCGAGATCCGCCGCACGCTCGCCGGGATGACGCACGACGCGTCCGAGGGCCACCGTCTGCTGCACGAGGCGTACGAGCAGGACCCGAACTCGCTGGGCCCCATCCAGGCCCTCTCCGCGTTCTCCCGCTCGCACCGCGAGGCATGGGGCGCGCTACGCGACCGCCTCCCCGTCCAGCTCGGTGACGTCAGCGACCAGGTCTCCTCGGTCTTCGACGCCATAGACGAAGAGGTCGCCCCGCTCCAGTCCCTGCTGCCCCAGCCCCCGGCCAAAACCGGCGGCGGCACCGGCAGGCACCGCGCACCCGACACGGAGTCCACCGGCTCCACGGGCTCGCACCGCTCGACCACACCGAGCGACACGGCGGACTCCCCCGCGGGCAAGGGCGGCCACTCCAGCACCCCCAGCGAGTCCGCCACCGACGGCGACGGCCTCCTCGGCGGCAACACGGGCGGCCTCCTGGACCCCCCGAAGTCCTCCGGCACGGCTTCCCCGTCCACGAGCAAGCCCTCGATCACCGAACCCGACGTCACGCTCCCACCGCTCCTCCCGGGCCTCCTGCCCGGCCTGGGCATCGACGGCGAGGACGCGAACTAGGCGATCAACACCTGTGCGGCTACGGGGAGTTCCTCGTAGCCGCACAGGCATGTGTCAGGTTTCTCAGACGAAGCCCGCGAAGAAACCTTCGCCCTCAGAAGAACACCGACCTCCGCTGCACCAGCAGCTTGTACAGCGTGTGCTGGATCTGTTCCCGCACCTGGTCCGTGAGGTTGAACATCAGCATCGGGTCCTCGGCCGCCTCCGGCGGGTAGCCGTCCGTGGGGATCGGCTCGCCGAACTGGATCGTCCACTTCGTGGGGAGGGGGATCGCGCCGAGCGGGCCCAGCCACGGGAAGGTCGGCGTGATCGGGAAGTACGGGAAGCCCAGGATGCGGGCCAGGGTCTTGGAGTTGCCGATCATCGGGTAGATCTCCTCCGCGCCCACGATCGAGCACGGGATGATCGGCACACCCTTGCGCAGCGCCGTCGACACGAACCCGCCCCGCCCGAAGCGCTGGAGCTTGTAGCGCTCGCTGAACGGCTTGCCGATGCCCTTGAAGCCCTCCGGCATCACGCCCACCAACTCGCCGCGCCCCAGCAGCCGTTCCGCGTCCTCCGCACAGGCGAGCGTGTGACCGGCCTTGCGGGCCAGCTCGTTGGCGACCGGCAGCATGAAGACCAGGTCCGCCGCGAGCAGCCGCAGATGACGGCTCGCGGGATGGTTGTCGTGGACGGCGATCTGCATCATCACGCCGTCCAGCGGGATCGTCCCGGAGTGGTTGGCGACGATCAGCGCGCCACCGTCCGCCGGGATGTTCTCGATGCCCTTCACCTCGACCCGGAAGTACTTCTCGTACAGCGGCCGCAGCGCCGGCATGAGGACCTCGTCGGTCAGCTCCTCGTCGTAGCCGAAGTCGTCGACCTCGTAGTCCCCGGTCAGCCGGCGGCGCAGGAAGGACAGGCCGTGGGCGATACGGCGCTCCAGGCCGCCCTGGCCGCTCTCACCCACCTCGCCGCCCTCGTTCTGCGGCCGCTCCGGCTCCTGCTCCTCACGCGTCACAGGAACATCATCCTGCGCGAAGTCCCGGCCCGGCAGGGGCTGGACCTCACGGACCAGCGCGGGTTCGCCGTTCTTGCGCCGGCTTCCCCCGCTCCGGCGCCGCTGCGGCCGCTGCACGGCCCCCGCGCGGGACCGGTCGTCGTCGAACGGAATGACCTTGGCATCCGCCATCGTTGATGCGCTCCTCAGTTGGCGCTCGGCGTCGGGGGGTGGCCACTGTCCGGCCGGGACAGCGCGGCGATCCGGTCGACGGCCCCCGCGAGGGCCTCCGGCGGCAGCAGCCCTGGGCCCTGACTGCGCGCGAAGTCCGCGAAGGTCTCGGCGGTCGTGTACTTGGGCTGGTACCCCAATGTCTCCCGCATCTGCACCGTCGACACGACCCGGCCGTGGGTGAGCAGCCGGATCTGTTCCGGGGAGAAGTCCGTCATCCCCAGCGTCCGCACCAGGGAACCGGCCCAGGTGACCGCCGGCAGCAGCAGCGGCACGGTCGGGCGGCCCAGGCGCCTGGAGCACTGGGAGAGCAGCAGGACGCCGTCCCCGGCAATGTTGAAGGTGCCGCTGTTGAGTGTGCCCCGCTCCGGATCGTGCGAGGCGATCCGCAGCACCTCGATCACATCGTCCTCGTGCACGAACTGCAGCCGCGGGTCGTAGCCGAAGACGGTCGGCAGGACCGGCAGCGAGAAGTACGAGGCGAGCGGCGAATCCGCCGTAGGACCGAGGATGTTGGCGAACCGCAGCACGCACACCGCGACGTCGGGCCGCCGGCGGGCGAAGCCGCGCACATAACCCTCGACCTCGACGGTGTCCTTGGCGAAGCCGCCGCTCGGCAGGGACTTCGGCGGGGTCGTCTCGGTGAAGACGGCCGGGTCGCGCGGGGCGGAGCCGTAGACGTTGGTGCTGGACTTCACCACCAGGCGCTTCACGACCGGTGATTTCTGGCAGGCGCCCAGCAGCTGCATGGTGCCGATGACGTTGGTCTCCTTGACCGTGGTCCGGCTGCCGCTGCCCAGCGCGGTGCCCGTCACGTCCATGTGGACGACCGTGTCGGCGCCCGACTCGGCGAGCACCCGCGCGATGGTGGGCTGCCGGAT
The DNA here is from genome assembly GCF_000376565.1 of Streptomyces hokutonensis. GTDB lineage: Bacteria > Actinomycetota > Actinomycetes > Streptomycetales > Streptomycetaceae > Streptomyces > Streptomyces hokutonensis. The sequence continues at coordinate 11,349 of NZ_BARG01000112.1, forward strand.
GTCGGCCTGGATGAACTCCGCGCCCCCCAGATGGTGCCCGGGCGGGACCGCGTCCACGGCGATCACCCGGTCCACTTCCGGGTCACGCTGAATGCGTCGTACGAACCGGCCCCCCAGCTGGCGGGCCACTCCGGTCACGAGCACGACCTTCCCCAAGATCAGCGCCTTCCTTCCGAGTTACCCGTGTGCGGCCAACCTAGCGGTTCGGTGTTGCGCTGTGATGACCGCCTGACGCACGAAGTCACGAGTACACGCAAACGGGCACATGCCGGGAACATAACTGTGGCCCCCCACCGGAGACCGATGGGGGGCCACAGGAGACGCTTTCGCGGCGCCGCGTCGCCTACTTCTTGTTACGACGCTGCACGCGCGTGCGCTTCAGCAGCTTGCGGTGCTTCTTCTTAGCCATCCGCTTGCGCCGCTTCTTGATAACAGAGCCCACGACTACCCTCGCTCACTTCTCATCACTCGGTGCTGGGCATCATGGGCCCATACGACCTACAAGGGGCCAGCCTACCCGTCCGAGCGCTGAGGTCGTAATCGAGGTATCGCCTCAGGCTGTCTCCACCCCCACATAACTCTCGCGAAGGTACTCGTGTACCGCTTGCTCGGGGACGCGGAAGGACCGCCCCACCCGGATAGCGGGCAGATGACCGCTGTGCACCAACCGGTACACGGTCATCTTCGACACTCGCATCACCGAGGCGACCTCCGCCACGGTAAGGAACTGAACCTCGTTCAGAGGCCTCTCGCCAGCTGCAGCCATGACACACCTGAACCTTCCGCACTCGACGGTCACCGGCTTCCCCTTCCGGTGACTCTTCGTCGTTGCGTGCTCACTCCCCAATGTAGGGGCGTGTGATGCGAGTGGGGAAGAGGTGCACCCATCGGCGGCCTACTGTGACAGACACGCTCGATTGAGTACGTAGCGGGTAAGCGGGCGGTAGTAATCGGACCGCACGGCGTCATCAAGTGGAACTGCCACGGACACCGACCCCTCGGCCTCCCCCACGAACAGCGCGGGGTCATCGGTATCCGCGAGCCCAATGGCCTCGAACCCCAGCTGACCTGCTCCGCAGACCCATCCGTGGTCCCCGATCACCAGCTCCGGAAGCACCCCGCCGGTCTCCGCCGCCGCACCCAGCACGGTACGAACCGGGAGCGGTGAGTGCGTGTGTGCGCCGGGCTCACAACCGGGGCGTTCGGGACCCGGATCGCGGACGAGGGCGACACCTCGTACGTAGGCAAGGTTGTACGTGCGTAGACCGAACCGGGTCGTTATGTCGATACAGCGACCATGCGCGGGGGTGAGAACAGCACATCCCGCCGCCGACAGCGCGTCCGCCAACGCGGCGTAGAACCCGAGCAGCCGGTGCGGATGCCCGGTGCCGAGGAGCACGGGTCCGTTGCGCTCAGCCACCGCACCCAGCCGGTCGGCGAAGGCGTCCAGAGCGGTCACAGTCCGCTCCGGGTCGATCACATCATGCCCGGAAACATGTCGAGGGTCGGCCGAAACCCCACACTTGTCCGCCATGAGACCGATCAAATCCCCTTGCCCCCATGTCCATTCGGGATCAAGTCCGATCAGCACCCGGGGGTCACGAGCGGCGAAGGCCCGATAGCTCCGCAGGCTCTCCTCCCGCGAGGTGGCCACGGGCCCGGCCAGCCGGGCGGCCAGCAGATGCGCGCGGAGCGCGCCGGTGGTCAACACGGGAGCGATGCTGACGGACGCGACGACCGCCCACCGCGGGAACGCCGGAAAGTCCGCACCGTTGGCGTAACACCGGTGACAGGACAGTGACACAACCGACCACAACTGCCGTACGGCCTCCCGGGTCTCACCTTGCGTGGACGGAACGACCAACCGTCCCAAGCAAGTTGACCAGCAAGCACGCCAACTGGGGGAACACCACCATGACCATGAAGCTGTCCCGTCGCACCACGACCGCCGCCGCGCTCGCCGTCCTGGCGCTCGGCGGCACGATCGCAGCAACCGCTCCCGCGTCCGCGGCCACCACCAAGGCAGCGGCAGCCACCGCCACCTACAACGGCGCCTGCGGCACCGGCTACAAGGTCATCGACTCCACGCCGGTCGGCAACTCGGGCAAGGTGTTCGTCACCTGGAACGAGTCGACCGGCAAGAACTGCGCCGTGACCGTCCGCAACGCCGTCGGAAGCCGGATCAACATGCGGGTCACCCTGGACGCCCTCGGCGACTCCGACGACCCCGCCGTGGACTCCGGCACCTACACGAGCTACGCCGGCCCGGTCTACGTCAACGGCCGCGACTCCTGCATCGCCTGGGGCGGCACCATCGGCAACGCCTCAGCCGAGGACTCCGGCCACTGCGGCTGACCTCCCACCCAACACCGGACGGGCACATCCAGCCCGTCCGGCACTTTTCCAACCCGGGTCAGCTGTAGTCAGCCTGTCCGACGCCTTCCCAACCCAGGTCAGCTGTAGTCAGCCCGTCCGGCGCTTTTCCAACCCAGGCCGGCACCATCCAGCCCGTCCGACGCCTTCCCAACCCAGGCCGGCACCATCCAGCCCGTCCGGCGCCTTCCCGACCCAGGCCGGCATCATCCAGCCCGTCCGGCTTTGAGGACGAGGCCGTTCAGGCCGAAGCGGGGGTCTGGGGGCGGCAGCCCCCAGGGACGGGACGGGCAGGGGCGGCGGGGGCGAAAAAACCGGAGCCTAAGCCAACAGCCCCCGCAACGGAAACACCGCCCGCCGAGTGGCCACCACCGCCTGGTCAAGCCGGTCGGCGGGGTCATACCCCGACTCCCAGTCGGCGTAGGCCACCGGCCACCGCCCATCCGTCATCCGCTGCGGCCCCAACTCCCGAGTCCGCGCAAACACTTCCTGCCGCCACCCCTCAGGAATCACCGCCTCAGGCGCAATCTCCCGCCCCGCAGCAATCGCGACAAGATGCGTCCACGACCGCGGCACGACTTCCACCACGGCGTACCCACCCCCACCCAACGCGACCCACTTCCCGTCCGCGTACCGGTGCGCCAACTCATGACAAGCCACCTGCACAGCCCGCTGCGCATCCAACGACACGGCGAGATGAGCCAGCGGATCCTCGAAGTGCGTATCGGCCCCGTGCTGCGTCACCAGCACCTGCGGCCGAAAGTCCGCGATCAGCTCAGGCACGACGGCATGAAAGGCCCGCAACCACCCCGCGTCCCCGGTCCCGGCCGGCAACGCCACATTGACCGCCGAACCCTCCCCCCGCCCCGCCCCGGTCTCCTCCGGCCACCCTGTCTGCGGAAACAACGTCCGCGGATGCTCATGCAGGGAGATCGTCAGCACCCGAGGGTCCTCCCAGAACGCCGCCTGGACCCCGTCCCCGTGATGCACGTCCACATCGACATACGCGACCCGCTCGGCCCCCAGCTCCAACAACCGGGCAATGGCGAGCGAGGCATCGTTGTAGATGCAGAACCCGGAAGCGGCCCCCGGCATAGCGTGATGCAGCCCACCGGCGAAGTTCACGGCATGAGACACATCCCCGCCCCACACAGCCTCAGCAGCCCCCACCGACTGCCCGGCGATCAACGCGGACACCTCATGCATCCCGGCAAAGGCGGGATCATCCATGGTCCCCAGCCCATACGCCCCGTCCGCCGACTCCGGATCGGCCGAGGCGGCCTTGACCGCCTCGACGTAGTCCTCCCGGTGAACCAGCCGCAAGGTCGAATCACCAGCGGGCTTGGCCGCTACGACATCCACGTCCTTGTCGAGCCCGAAGGCATCGACGAGCCTCCGGGTCAGGGCGAGCCGGACCGGGTCCATCGGATGGTCCCGGCCGAAGTCATAGCCCGTTACTGCCTCGTCCCACATCAGCTGTGCGCGCCCGCTCATGCCCGTCACCGTACCGGCCCTCCTGCGGCGCGAACGAGCGGGCGTACACCAACGTCACCAGCACCAACACCATCGGCACGAGCATGGCCCCGCGGTAACTCCACGCGTCGCCCAGCGCTCCCACCAAGGGCGAACCGATCAGGAACCCCACGTAGTTGAAGACATTGAGCCGGGCGATGGCCGTATCGGACGCCCCCGGGAACAACCGCCCGGCCGCCGCGAAGGTCTGCGGCACCAGCACACACAGCCCGAGCCCCAGCAACGTGAACCCGAGCATCCCGACCCCGGCCCCCGGCGCCACGGCCACCACCGCGAACCCGAGCGCGGCCACGACAGCCCCCAGCCGTACGACGGCCACGGCCCCGAACTTCCGCACCCCGAGGTCCCCGATCCCCCGCCCGACCAGGCACATCACCATGTAGACGTTGTACGGAACGGTCGCGACCTGCTCCGAACTCCCCAGCACGTCCTTCAGGTACTTCGCACTCCAGTTGGAGACGGTCGAGTCCCCGATGTAGGCGAAGGTCATCACCAGACACAGCGGCAGCAGCAGCTTGAAGACCAGCGGCCCGGCCTCGGCCCCCTCGCCCTCCGCGTCGGGCGCACCACCGTCGACGTACCACCGACTCCCCACGAACGCCGCCGGCAGCAGGACGGCCACCACGGGCAGATACGACACCCACAGCGCGAGATGCCAGTGCGCCCCCGCCCACGCGAGCGAGGCCCCCACGATCCCGCCCAGGCTGTACGCGGCATGGAAGCTGAGCATGATGCTCCGCCCGTACGTCCGCTGCAGACTCACCCCGAGCATGTTCATCGAGGCGTCCAGCGCACCCACCCCGAGCCCGAACGCCCCGAGCGCGACCGCCAGTTCGGCCATGCTGTCGCCCGCCCCGACCCCGAGCAGCGCCAGCAGCACGACCGGCTGGGACCAGCGCAGCAGCACGCTGGGCCGTATTCGCTTCACCAGCTGCTCGGTGGTCACGCTCCCGACACCGGCGAGGATCGGCACGGCGGCCAGGAAGACGGGCAGCAGCCCGTCCGAGACCCCGTACCGGTCCTGGATCGCGGGGATCCGTGTCACGAGCAGCGCGAAGGTGGCGCCCTGAGCGAAGAAGCTGAACGCCAACGAGGCCCTACCGCGCCGCAGCACATCTGTCATGGCGGCGAGCGTAAGGGTCGCGGCGTACTCGTGGGTAGATCCAGCCAAAGATGAATTCGGCTCACCTTTACCGAGCGACGACCAGCGAGGGAAGAACCCCAGGTGCGGGGACGTCCTGGCCCTTCAGCTCTGCGGCTATCATCTCCGCCATCGGCCCAGCGGCAAGCCCACCACTGACGACGGCCGTCACCCCCATCGTCCCGATCATCACGACCGTCCCCAGCCACACCATGGTGTCCACGGGCAGCGTGTACGCCCCGACCACCCGGGCGAGGCACTCGCCGAGCAGTCCGACACCCCACACCAGCGAGAACCGCCGCTCGGCCCGCCGAAAGGCCGCCGACCCGCTCAACAGCCGCTCAAAGGCGGCCTCCCGCTCCGGGTCCCCCTTCACGAGCCAGGGCTTCATCCCGGCGGTCATCATCGGCCGCCCCATCGCCACCGACACCAGCACCCCGATCCCGATCGCACTGCTGACCCCGCTGTCCTTGGCGAGCATGAGCCGCGGATCACCGGCGACAAGGCTGAGCGACAACCCGACGACATTCACGAAGAGGATCAGCGCGGCAAAGGCGTTGACCGTCCGCTCGGCGACCACACCCCACACGGTCCGTATCGCCGGCACGACACTGCTCCACCCCAGCGCCGCCACCGTACCCATCCCGAACCCGCTCTTGAGCAGGTAGTACGACCCGATCGGCACCGCCACGTCGATGAGGAGCGGCGCGAAGTTCTGCTTCTTGGACCCCGTGTTCGTCGTCATGCCCTCAGACTGCCGCGAGGACCCGGCCCGCCAGTAGAACCGATCGTCCGGACCTCGGCATGACAAATGTCAGACGAGCAGGTCAGGCAAGTCCCGCATGTCACCGAAGAGTTGGCTGGCCCCGGAAAGCCGCTCAGCAGGCGTCATCGCGGTGAACCCGTACACATCCATCCCGGCCGAGACAGCGGCGCGCACCCCCAGCGGACTGTCTTCCACGACCACACACCGCTCCGGCGCCACACCCATCTGCTCGGCCGCGTACAGGAACAGGTCGGGCGCCGGCTTCCCCCGCCCCACGTCCTCGGAGCTGAAGACCCACCGCTCCTCGAACCACTCGTCCAGCCCCGTCGCCCGGTGCCCCGTCCGAATCCGCGCATGACTCCCGGACGACGCCACGCAGTACGGCACCCCGTCCGCGACCAGCCTCTCCAGCACATCCACGGCCCCGGCGACCGGCTTCAACTCCCGCTCGAACGCGGCGAACACACGAGCGTGGAAGACATCGTCGAAGTCGTCCGGCAACCGCTGCCCGGTGCGCTCCTCGACAAGATCGTGGACACGGTGCATCGCGGCGCCCATGTAGTCACGGAGGGACTCCTCGTACGAGGTCGGGTGCCCGAGCTCCGTGAGATAGCCGGCCAGGAGCCGGTTGGAGATGGGCTCGCTGTCGACGAGGACACCGTCATTGTCGAAGATCACGAGGTCGTAGCGCATACCGCTGAGCCT
>NZ_BARG01000111.1 GCF_000376565.1 Streptomyces hokutonensis
TCTGGCGCGCTACGGCGTCCCGCTCGCGGAGACGGCCCCCTCGGGTCTGGCGGCGGCGGGCATCGAGCCCGTACTGCTGCCGCCCGCCCCGCAGTTGGAGCCGGCGCGCGAGCCGCAGCAGGCACCGGCCGCCGTGCAGAACAACCCGGCGCCGGTCCGCGAGCAGCTGCCCGCCCCCACGGCGGACGAACAACGGCAGCAGCAGGAGCAGGAGTACGCCGAGCTGCAGAGTCAGTGGCTCCAGGCGCGCGACCCCCAGTCGGTGGCGTACCAGGGCGGCTACGACCCGACGTACGAACCGGAGCCTGTGTACTCCGGGTGGTACGAGGAAGAGCCGCAGGCGGAGCAGTTCCAGCAGTACGAGGAGGAACAGCAGCAGTTCGCCCAGCAACGGCGGTTCGAGCAGCAGCAGTTCCCGCACCAGCAGCAGCGGTACGAGGAGCAGCAGCCGGAACCCGAGCCCTCGCCCGAGGACACCGGCACCTTCCCGATCCCGGCCGGTCCCGGCCGTACCCGTGAACTGGGTGAGGGCGGTGGCACGGAACTGACCGAGGAGGACTACTACTTGGTCTTCAAGAAGTCGATAGACGGCAGCTATCCGACCTCGGGCCAGTTCCGGGGCGACGTGGAGGCCACGTACGGCATCACGCTCCCGCAGCGCGAGGCCGACCGCATGGTCAACCGCTTCACGAACCGCCACACGGCGGAGCTCCAGGAAGACCACATCGCATAAGCGCTTCTTCTACGACGATGGGGGCGCCCGGTGTTCACCGGGCGCCCCCATCGTCGTATCGGATCGGCCTACTCGCCGAGCAGGCTCCGCACCCGCTCCTGTCCCACCGCGAGCAGCAGCGTGGGCAGACGCGGGCCCGTGTCGCGGCTGACGAGCAGGTGGTAGAGGAGGGCGAAGAAGGTCCGCTGGGCGGTCTTGATCTCCGGCGGGAGTTCCTTGGCGGTCGCGTCGGCGGAGAAGCCGGCCTGGACCTTCGGGACGCCGTAGACGAGGTGGCTCAGGCCGTCCAGGGACCAGTGGTCGGCGAGTCCTTCGGTGAGCAGGCGCAGGGACTGCCGGGCGGGCTCGTCGAGGGACTTGAGGAGGTCGATGTCGGGTTCGTCGCGCACGATGGTCCGCTGGTCGGCGGGGACGTGCGTGTTGATCCAGGCCTCGGCCTTGTCGAGCCGGGGGCGGACCTCGTCGAGGGTGGACAGGGGGTTGGCGGGGTCGAGTTCGCCGAGGATGCGCAGCGTCTGGTCCTCGGCCCCGGCGGTGATGTCGGCGACGGACGCGAGGGTCCGGTACGGCAACGGACGGGGCGTGTACGGGAGTTCACCGGCGGCGGTGCGTACGGCACGGGAGTGCGCGGCGACGTCGGCGGGCAGCGCGGAGCCGTCCGCGACCTTGCCGTCGAGCTTGTCCCACTCGTCGTAGAGGCGCTGGATCTCCTGGTCGAAGGCGATCTTGAAGGACTGGTTGGGGCGGCGGCGGGCGTAGAGCCAGCGCAGGAGCTGCGGTTCCATGATCTGGAGCGCGTCGGCCGGGGTGGGGACCCCGCCCTTGCTGCTGGACATCTTGGCCATGCCGCTGATGCCGACGAAGGCGTACATCGGGCCGATGGGCCGCTCGCCGCCGAAGATCCCGACGATCTGCCCGCCGACCTGGAAGGAGGACCCCGGAGACGAGTGGTCGACACCGCTCGGCTCGAAGATGACGCCCTCGTAGGCCCAGCGCATCGGCCAGTCGACCTTCCACACCAGCTTGCCGCGGTTGAACTCGCTCAGCAGGACGGTCTCGGTGAAGCCGTCCTCGGTGCAGACGTACGTCAGCTCGGTGGTGTCGTCGTCGTACGCCGTGACGGTGGTGAGGTCCTTGCCGCAGGCGCCGCAGAAGGGCTTGTACGGGAAGTACCCGGCGGACCCGGAGCTGCCGTCGTCCTCCTCGGCGGCCCCCGACCCCTCCTCGGCCTCCAGCTCGGCGGCGTCGACGGCCTTCTGCTGCTGCTTCTTGGCCGGGGCCTTCTTGGTGCGGTACTGCTCCAGGATGGCGTCGATGTCACCGCGGTGCTTCATGGCGTGCAGGATCTGCTCGCGGTACACGCCTGAGGTGTACTGCGCGGTCTGGCTGATCCCGTCGAACTCCACGCCGAGCTCGGCGAGCGAGGCGACCATGGCGGCCTTGAAGTGCTCGGCCCAGTTGGGGTACGCCGACCCGGCCGGGGCCGGCACGGAGGTCAGCGGCTTCCCGATGTGCTCGGCCCAACTGCCGTCGGTCCCCTCCACCCCGTTCGGCACCTTGCGGTAGCGGTCGTAGTCGTCCCAGGAGATGAGGTGCCGGACCTCGTGCCCGCGCCGACGAATCTCGTCGGCGACCAGGTGCGGAGTCATCACCTCACGCAGATTGCCGAGGTGGATGGGCCCCGACGGGGACAGCCCGGACGCGACGACGACCGGTTTGCCCGGGGCCCGACGCTCCGACTCCTCGATGACCTCATCCGCGAAACGGGAGACCCAGTCGGTGGTCTCGGTGCTCTGAGCCACGATCGGCACGTCCTTCTTTCTGGCACGGGGCAGCCGATACGGTCGCACGACTGACCCTCCCATTGTCCCAGGCGACCCGACATCCACGAAAACGGCTTTTCCAAGGCCGTGACTCTGAAGCGTGCGCTGGGGGTGGCGGGTTTTTCGGGTGCGGGCCCGGTGGGGGCCGGCCGCGCAGTTCCCCGCGCCCCTGAGAGGCGGCTGCGCCGCCATCCAGGCCTCGGCGCCCACGGCCCTGGGAGATGAATGAGGCCCAACCGACAGGGGCTGACCCTTGGACGGCGGCGCAGCCGCCTTCAAGGGGCGCGGGGAACTGCGCGACCAGCCCCCACCGGGCCCGCAGCCGACGAGGGCCGAGCCCCGGACGGCGGCGCAGCCGCCTCCTAGGGGCGCGGGGAACTGCGCGACCAGCCACACCGGCCCGCACCCGAAAAACTCGCTTTACCCCCCGTGGGATACTGACCGTGTCTGCACAAACCCACGAGGAGAACGGCTCCCACCCCATGGCTCCGGTCACGTCGCTCACCGACCTAGTCCACCAGCGCCTCGCGAACGCCCTCACGGCCACCCTGCCGGAGGCGGACGCGGACCCGTTGCTGCGACGTAGCGACCGGGCGGACTTCCAGGCGAACGGCATCCTCGCCCTCGCCAAGAAGGCCAAGGCCAACCCCCGGGAGCTGGCGACGCAGGTCGTCGCGCGGATCACGACCGGCGAGGTGATCCAGGACGTCGAGGTCTCCGGCCCCGGCTTCCTGAACATCACGATCACCGACAGGGCGATCACCGAGAACCTGGCCGCGCGCTACGCGGACGAGGCCCGCCTCGGCGTGCCCCTCGCGGAGCACCCCGGCACCACCGTCATCGACTACGCGCAGCCGAACGTGGCGAAGGAGATGCACGTAGGCCACCTCCGCTCCGCGGTGATCGGCGACGCCCTCGTCCAACTCCTGGAGTTCACCGGCGAGTCGGTGGTCCGGCGGCACCACATCGGCGACTGGGGAACGCAGTTCGGCATGCTGATCCAGTATCTGGACGAGCACCCGGGCGAGTTGGACCACGGCGACGGGGAGATCAGCGGCGAGGAGGCGATGTCGAACCTCGACCGGCTCTACAAGGCGGCGCGCAAACTCTTCGACTCCGACGAGGAGTTCAAGACGCGGGCCCGGCGCCGGGTGGTGGATCTCCAGGCGGGCGAGCCGAAGACGCTGGCCGCGTGGCAGAAGTTCGTGGACGAGTCGAAGATCTACTTCTTCTCCGTCTTCGAGAAGCTGGACATGGAGATCCGGGACCCGGACATCGTCGGCGAGTCGGGCTACAACGACATGCTGGACGAGACCTGCCGGCTGCTGGAGGAGTCCGGGGTCGCGGAGATCTCGGACGGCGCGCTGTGCGTGTTCTTCGACGACATCAAGGGCCCGGACGGCAACCGCACCCCGCTGATCGTCCGCAAGTCCGACGGCGGCTACGGCTACGCGGCGACGGACCTGTCCGCGATCAGGGACAGGGTCTTCAACCTGAAGGCGAACTCGCTCCTGTACGTGGTCGACGTCCGCCAGTCCCTGCACTTCAAGATGGTCTTCGAGACCGCGCGGCGGGCCGGCTGGCTGAACGACGACGTCACGGCGTTCCAGCTGGCGTTCGGCACGATCCTCGGCAAGGACGGCAAGCCGTTCAAGACGCGTGAGGGCGTGTCGGTGAAGCTGGAGGACCTCCTCGACGAGGCGGTGCAGCGGGCGACCGCGGTCGTGCGGGAGAAGGCCGAGAAGGTGGGCCTGTCCGAGCAGGAGATCGTCGAGAACGGGCGGTACGTCGGGATCGGCGCGGTGAAGTACGCCGACCTGTCGACGTCCGCCGTGCGGGACTACAAGTTCGACCTGGACCAGATGGTGTCGCTGAGCGGTGACACCTCGGTGTACCTGCAGTACGCGTACGCCCGTATCCAGTCGATCCTGCGCAAGGCGGGCGAGGCGCGGCCGCTGGCTCACCCGGAGCTCGAACTGGCCCCGGCGGAGCGGGCGTTGGGCCTGCACCTGGACCAGTTCAGCGAGGTGGTCGCGGACTCGGCGAAGGAGTACGCCCCGCACAAGCTGACGGCGTACCTGTACCAACTGGCGTCCCGGCTCACGACGTTCTACGACCAGTGCCCGGTTCTCCAGGCCGATACGCGGGAGCAGAAGGAGAACCGTCTGCTGCTGGTGGACCTCACGGCCCGCACCCTGCACCGGGGCATGGCGCTGCTGGGCATCAGGACGCCCGAGAAGCTCTAGCCGTACTCGTTCGTACTCATTCGTGCTCACGCGCCGCGGCCCGTCCTCTCCTCCGAGAGGACGGGCCGCGGTCGTCAACGCCGGTGACCTCAGCCGTCGGCGAACCGCTTGAACGCGGCCCTGGTGCCCGAGCCCGCGTCGCCGTCGATCGCGCCGGTGTAGCCCCAGCTGTTGGCCAGCAGCCGCTGGAGCGCCTTGATGGTGTTGACGCCCGGGTCGCCGTCGATCGCGCCGGTGTAGCCCCAGTAGGTCGCCAGGCAGCGCTGGAAGGCCTTCCAGCTGTTCGGGCCGAGCTGCCCGTCGATCGTGTCGGTGTAACCCCAGTACGTCTTCAGCCAGTTCTGCACGTTCTTCGCCTCGGCCGTGGTGAGGCCGAAGTTCTGAACCGCCTGGATCGAGACGGACGAGGCCTGTACGGAGGCGGCCGGCGCGGCGAAGCTGGGGGAGGCGAACGCGACACCCCCGACCGCGATACCGGCGACAGCGGTGAGGCTGACGAGGGTCCTGGCCACGACATTCGGTCGCATGGGTTCCTCTTTCGGGTAGTCGGTCGTCGTGCTGGAACGAGATTGCGGGCCGCGCCGGGCAGCTCGCCACGACCTGGGCCCAAGTGACGTCCACATGGGACGGCACCGCCTCTGACCTGCGGGGACGACGACAGCGGGGACGGTGGGACGGGACGCCCGGCGCCCCGTTGTGGACCTTGGCCGATTCCCTTCGCGCACCGGAACCGCATAGCCGTGCGAGGAGTGGTCCGTGATGCAGAATGCGACGCGGCAGGGACCGCTGACCCCGGTCCCCGAACGCGAAGTGGGGGGCACATGTCGCGTTGGAAGGCGCTGCCTGCGGAACTGGACCCGCGGGTCCGGCAGTTGGTGGTGCGGCTTCGTCGACTCAAGGACCACAGCGGCCTGAACGTGCGGCAGTTGGCGGCGCGCACGGAGTACAGCCCGAAGTCCTGGGAGCGGTATTTCGGCGCCCGCGCCCTGCCGCCCGTACCGGCCGTGGCCGCGCTGGCCCGGGTCTGCGGTGAGGACCCGACCCGGCTGCTGGCGCTGCGCGAGGTGGCCGCCGAGGCATGGACGGCGGCCGTACCGGAGTCGGCGGCGGACCCCGAGCCGGAGATCGTGCTGTCGGAGCGGCCTCCGCTCTCGCCCGAGCGGCGGGTGCTGCGTATCGCGCTGGTGGCGGGTTCGGTGACGCTGGTGCTGGCGGTCGCGTCGGCGGTGCTGGTGACCGTGCGGCTGATGGACGACGGCGCCGGCGTTACGGCACGGTCGTCGACGGCGCCGCTCGCCGCGCCCGCGCCGGCCTCGCCGTCGCCGTACGCCTGCCGGATGGAGCGGGTCGACGGGCACTGGTACGCGGGCAACAGCCGTACCCAGCAGGAGAATCTGGCCGTGGGCAGCAATGGTCCCGCGGTGGCCGAGGCGCAGTGTCTGCTGCGGCGGGCGGGGATCTCGCCGGGCGGTATCGACGGGATGTTCGGTCCGCTGACGGAGCACGCGGTGAAGGCGTTCCAGAAACAGGCCGGGCTCGCCGTGGACGGCGTGGTCGGGCCGCACACCTGGAAGGCGCTGCGCGGATGAGTCAACTGGCCGCCGCGCTGCGGGAGTTGCGGGCCGCGACCGGGCTGAGCATGGCGGGCCTCGCGGCGAAGACGACGTACAGCAAGTCGTCGTGGGAGCGATATCTCAACGGCAGGACCCTGCCGCCGCGCGAGGCGGTCGAGGAACTGTGCCGGCTGGCCGGGGAGCCGATGGGCCGCTGCCTGGCGCTGTGGGAGATCACGGAGTCGGAGGCGAGCGGCCGCGGAGCGTCGGCGCCACCGGCACCCCCGCCCACGACCACTCCTCCGGCCGCCACCGCACCCACGTCCACCTCCCGACCGCCGACGGGCAAGCGCGGAGGCAGAGCCGCACCCACGGCCGCCTCCACTCCCCCGATGGCGAAGCGCGAGGGCAGGGCCGCATCCGCGGCCGCCTCCGCTCCTCGAATGGGAAAGCGCGCGGGCAGGGCCGAGCCCACCGCCGCCCCCACTCCCCCCATGGGAAACCGCGCAGGCAGAGCCGCGCCCACCGCCGCACCCACGCCCCCGGCGGGAAAGCGCGGAGGCAAGGCCGAGTCCACCGCCACCCCCACACCCCCGATAGGAACGCGCGCGGGCAGAGCCGCACCCACCTCCGCCCCCACACCCCCGGCGGGAAAACGCGGGGCCGCGGACACTCCGCCGACCGCCGCCGCTCCTCCCCCCGACCCCGAGCAGCGCGGCATCGCCGCGCTCGCCGTGCTCGCCTCTGTCTGTGCGGTGGCCGTGAGTGCCGTGGTGCTCGCGCTGGTGCTGCTGCCGGGGCCTTCCAAGTCCACTCCGTTGGCGCCGGCCGCCGCGAGCAGTACGGCGGCGGTGGCGTCCGGGCCGGGCTGTCACGGCGCGGGCTGCGAGGGCCGTAGCCCGCTGGCGATGCTCTGTGCACCGCGGCCCGACACCATCACCCAGCGCGAGACGGCCACCGGGGCGTGGGTGGAGCTGCGGCACAGCAAGATCTGCGGGACGACCTGGGCGCGGATGTGGGGCGGCCGGATCGGGGACCGGATCGAGTTCGTCGTGCCCGGCCGGGCGGGCTCCGGGCACGCGGCCGAGGTGGGCAACGCGGTGGAGGCGGACACGTACGTCTACACGATGATGGCGGTGACCGCGCCGGGAACAGCGGTCCGGGCCTGCTTCCTGCCCGCGGGGGCCACCGGTACGGGGAAAAGGGAGTGCTTTGACGGCCGTGTGACGTAGCTGTGTAGTGTCCGGGGATGCCCAGAGTCAAGGTCAGTGTGATCGTTCCCGTCTACAACACCGGGAAGTACGTCGACGAGTGCGCCCCCTCGCTGCTGGGGCAGAGCCTGCCCGCCGACGAGTACGAGATCGTCTACGTCGACGACGGCTCGACCGACGACACCCTGAGCCGCCTGGAGAAGATCGCCTCCGGGCACCCCAACGTCCAGGTGCACACGCAGCCGAACTCGGGCTGGCCGGGCGCCCCGCGCAACCTCGGCATGCGGCACGCGAAGGGCGAGTACATCCAGTTCGTCGACCACGACGACAAGCTGGGGCCCGAGGCGCTGGAGCGGCTGTACGAGCACGCGAAGCGCAATGACGCGGACGTCGTCCTCGGCAAGATGTCCAGCACGATGGTGCGGCCGAGGCGGCTGTTCCGGCACACGGTGGACGCCTGCACGATCGAGAACGACGAGCTGATGCAGAGCATGTCGCCGCACAAGATGTTCCGGCGGGCGTTCGTCGAGGAGCACGGGCTGCGCTTCCCCGAGGGCCCGTGGATCCTGGAGGACCTGGCGTTCGTGAGCGCCGCGTACCTCAAGGCGGAGCGGATCGCGATCCTCGCCGACTATCCCGTCTACTACTGGATGAAGCGCGACGACGGCGGCAACAACACCCAGCACCGTTTCGACCCCCGGCACGGCTTCTGGGCCAACACCCGCACGATCGTCGGCCAGATCAAGGACGGCACCCCCGCCTCCGACGACGTCGACGCCCTCCAGAACCGCCTCCTCCACCGCCTCTACCACGTGGAGGTCCTCTCCCGGACCCGCGAGCCCGAGATCCTGCGCGAGGACCCGGCGGAGCAGCGGCAGCGCTTCGAGGCGGCACGCGAAGTGGCGACGGAGGAGTTCCCGCCGGCGGTCCGCGAGGGCCTGCCCGCGGTCTCCCGCCTGCGCGCCGAGTTGCTGGAGGCGGGTGACTTCGACGGCGCGGTGACACTCGCCGAGCGCGTCCGCGAGATCAAGCCCCGCACCACGGTGGGCGAACCGCGCTGGGAGAACGGCCAGTTGGTGGCCGACATCACGCTGGAACTCCTGCGCGGCGACGGCGAACCCCTGACCCTGGTCGAGCGGGACGGCAAGCACTGCCTGGACCCGGACCTCCTGGACGACGTTCCGGGCACGGCGGACGGCTGGGAGGTCCCGGACCCCTTCCGCCTGGCGTACGCGGAGTTGATCGTCAAGGACCGCGACCGCGAGGACTGGTGGTACCCGGAGGGCGACCTGGCTCTTCGCCTACGACCGCTCGGCGAGGGCCGCTCCCAGGTGGTCGCCTCCGGACAACTGCGCCTCGACCCGGAGCGCCTGGCGGGCGGCCGCCCGCTGGAGCGCGGGGTGCACGACGTCTGGGCCTACGTCCAACTCCTGGGCGTGGACCGGATGGTGCGCGTCACGGGCGACGCGACGCCGGGCACCCCGGCGACGGGCCCGGCCCTGACCGGCGGCAGACTGTCCCTCCCCTACTGGACCGGCAGCGGCCAACTCGCCCTCGACGTGGACCAGCGCCAACGCAAGCTGGGCCAGGACACGGCGACGCCGGCGGCGGCCAACGCCCTCCGGGGCGAGGGCAGTTCACTCCCGCTCCCGTACCTCGCGGCGGCACAGGACAGCGCACCGGCCCGCCTGAAGGTCACCGTGGGCACGCTGGGAGCAGAGGCGGAACTGCTCCCGACCCCCGCCACGGAGATCGCCCAACTCCGCCTCCCCACCCGCCTGAAGCTCCCCTCCGGCCGCCACCCGGTCAACCTCCCCAAGACCACCAAGCCCCTCGCCTACGCCGTCGTCCGCAACGGCACGGTGCTCCGCGTGGAGGGCCCGGCATACGAGTCGACCGGCGGCCGCCGCTTCCTCGACGCGGTGGCGGACAACCGTCAAGTACGGCGGGTGCGGCGGCTGTTGGACCGCAAGAACGCTAGCTAGGACTGCCCGGCAGCTCGCCCAGCAGCGTCCTCGCGGCGGGGACCAGATCGTCGAGGCGCCGGAACTCCCTGATGTCTTCCGGTGCTTCCGAGGACCACAGCAGGTAGCCCTCCTGCCCGCCCTCGGGATGCGGCTTGAGGAAGAGGAGATCCGGATGGGCGGCGTGGCAGTCCGTGGCCAGCCGCAGGATCCACATGGAGAAGTAGGGGAAGGTCAGGCGCAGTTCGGGGTCCGCGCGCAGGGCCAGCAGCAGGGGCCGGTACGCGAGGAACGTGTCGTCGCCGGTGAGGATGTCCCACTGGGTCTCGACGGGGTTGCCGTCCTCGTACGCCTGGCTCAGCCTGCGGAACTCCATGAAGGGGAAGCGCTCGGCGAGTTCGGCGAGCTTCGCACCCTCCCGCCAGTACGCCATCATCGCGACGCCCTCGGCCAGATCGCCCGTGCTGCCGCTCGCCCAGACGTGGGCGTGGTTGCTGTCGAGGGTGAAGGAGAAGCGACGCACGCCGTGGCCGAGGAGGATCCGCATCGCGCCTCGCGGGGACGGGAATTGGGCCGCGTTCCAAGGTTCGCCTGCGGTGGCATCGGCGGCGACGGTGGCTCCGAGGTCGATCCCGTTCTCGCGGGCGAGGTCGAGGACGGCGACCCTCAGCCCGCCCCGCTCGACGATGTCCGCGTAGGGGTGCGCCCGAGACTCCATGGCCCGGGATCCTAGGAGACCTGCCCCGACATCGCAGCCCTTCTCCACTCGGGGAATCGAGCAGGAACACGTGGTCCAGGTGGACAGAGTCCTCGGGTCATCAGCGATCTGAGGAAGTTGACCTGGACGTTGCCCGCGCTCAGCTCGATGCGGGGGCGGGGCTTGAGGGCGAGGTCGGAGTCGCTGCGCAGGAGCAGGGTGCGATGAGTACGGGAGTACTCCCACACTTTGAAGAGCCGCTCGGGCTCACTGAACCCATGCCCTGGCCGTTTCTCGCTGTTCATCCGTCAGATACTCCTCCACACGGGCCAGCTGCATCAAGATTCTTCTCCGGTTCCGAACGGTCGGACAGCAGAGTCCAGTCCACACGGACCTTGACCGCACGATCCTCAGCCCTCGGGCTCCTCCTCATACCGGCCGCGGCGACGTCCACCAGCGGGTAAGGCGGACCAGGTGCTTGGTGCCGTGGCCCTCGATGGTGGCTGTCACCGTGCGGGACGCCGTCGTGCCGAGGACCGGGTCCGTCGACCTCACCCTGTCGCCGGGGCGGAGGTCCTTGATGGCCCTGGTCTTGCCGTTGGCCAGCAGCACGCGCGTGTTCGGCGTGAAGCTGTTGCACTTGCCGCCGGCCTCGACCGCGTCCTCGACCGCGTCGGACGCCTTGCCCGCGTCCTTTCCGGCCGACTCCGCCGCGGACTTCTCCGTCGCCTTCGCCGCGGCCTTCTTCTCGACGGCCTTGGCCGCGGTCTTGGCGACCGTCTTCTCGGCCGTCTTCACCGCCGCCTGTTCCTCTACGCCGGCGGCAAGACAACGGTGGGCGCCTATACGACGGTGATCGGCAGCTGGACGGGCAAGCCGGCGTTCGGCTGACCGGCGGGGCGGGCGCCGTCCTCGCACCCGAACTCCGCCCACACCACCTTGCCCAAGTCCCTTTCCCCCACGCCCCACTTGTCGGCGAGGGCGGCGACGAGCAGCAGCCCGCGCCCGCCCTCGTCGCCGTCGTCCGCCTCGTCCACGTGCGGTACGCCGCCCCCGCTGTCGTGCACCTCGACCCGCACCGCGTGACCGTCGTAGCGCAGGTACACCCGGAACTGGCGTCCCGGCGGCACCCCGTGCACCAGCGCGTTGGTCGCCAACTCGCTGACGCACAGCAGCACATCGCCGCCGCGCTCGGACTCCGCGAGTCCGCACTCGGCGAGGAACGCGTGCGCGAAGCGCCTGGCGGCGGGAACGGACCGGCGTTCGCGCCGGAAGAACTTCTCACTCGGGTTCACGGGACAAGAGTTGCTGAGCGTCACTACTGTTGACAGGGCGTGAGGCCTGGATTCGTTTTTGTACGGGCGGAGTACGGGTGCGCGCGGGGTCCGTAACGGGTGGATGTGGGGAGCACCACAGCATGAACTCGAAGAAGAACCGCTCGACGATGCGGCTACTGGGCTCACAGGTCAAAGCGGCCCGCATGGCCGCCGGACTGACGCAACGTCAACTCGCGGAACGCGCCATGGTCGACGAGGAGACCATCGCATCGATTGAGCAGGGCAGGCGACGGCTCATGCTCTCGCTGGCCAAAACGCTGGATCTGATCCTCGACACGAAGGGGACGTTGGCGGCGGGGGTCGACAACCTGCCAGAGATCGACCAATTCCCGCTCTACGCCGAGGAGTACATGCTGCACGAGCGGGAGGCCATCGCCTTGTCCTGGTACGACAACGCGGTCATCCCTGGTCTGCTCCAGACCACCGAGTACGCCCGCGCGGTTCTGGCGGAACGTATTCCGGCGTACGACGAGGACGAGATCGCGGCGAAGCTGGCTGGCCGCATCGAGCGGCAGGAGATCTTGCAGCGCAGGTGTCCGCCGACGATGAGCTTCGTCATCTGGGAGCCGGTTCTGCATCTCGGCATCGGGACGCCGAAGGCCCGTCGCGAGCAACTCCGTTTCCTGCGCGAATGCGCCGAACTCCCAGGCCTCTCACTCCAGTTCCTGCCGATGAACACGTCGGCACACGCAGGACTGGACGGCCCGTTCATCCTCCTTGAGACACCGGACCACCAGCACCTCGCCTACGCCGAAGGTCAGCGCGGTAGCCAGTGGGTTTCCGACCCGGACGAAGTGTCCGTCATGGCACGCAAATATGCGATGCTGCGGTCACAGGCCTTGTCCCCTCAGGAGTCAAGGGACCTGCTCGACCGTCTGCTAGGAGATCCATGAGCACCGCACTTGAGTGGTTCAAGTCGAGCTACAGCGGCAGCGAAGGCGGCGCCTGCCTCGAAGTCGCCACCTGCCCCCACGCCGTCCACATCCGTGACTCCAAGAACCCCGAAGACAGCGGTCCCACCCTCACCGTCTCCCCCTCCGCCTGGACCGCGTTCACGACTCACTCGGCCGCCCGTTAGCCGATCGCGCGAAGCGTGCCGCCAGGCCTGCGGCGAAGGCGTTCCACCGCCTGGGCCGTCGCCTCGTCGGCGGGCAGGAGGACGACCAACTCCTGCGCGTCCGTGCGGGGCAGCTCCAACCGCTCGCGCTGCCAACGCAGTTCGCGCCCGGTGCGGAGCGGGACCTGTGGTGGAGGCAGGTGGCGGTTGAGGCGCCGGGTGAACTCCTGGCCTGCCAGCGGGGCGAGTTCGGCCGTGAACCACTCGGAGGTCTCCAGGGACGGGCCGAGCCACAGGTCGAAGGCCTGCTCGTCGGCCACCTGGTCCCAGTCGGGGAAGAACGTCCGGGCGCGTGGATCGGTGAACACATAGCGCGTCAGGTTCGGTTCCCGCGTGTCCAGCAGCCCGCTGCCGCGCATCACCAGCTCGAACCCCGTGGTGTGCGCGAGCACGTCGCCGAGGCGGTTGGTGATGAACGCGGGCGCGGGCTCAAGGAGTTGGAGGGTCGCCAGCACGGTCGGGCGGACCGCGCGGCTGGGCGGCGCGGGCCGCCGGTGCGTGGGGCAGGCTCCGCCGGTGATCTTGGCGAGGTAGCGCAGGTGCTCGCGTTCCGCCGCGTCCAGGCTGAGGGCGTCGGCGATGGCGTTGACCACGGCGGGGGACGGATTGCGGTCCCGGCCCTGCTCGATACGGGTGAGGTACTCGACGCTGATCCCGGCGCGGGCGGCCAGGTCAGAACGTCGTAGGCCCGGTGAGCGTCGGCGTCCCCGCTCGGGGATCCCGAACGACTCGGGCTGGATGCTGTCGCGCTTGGCTCGGACGAAGTCCCCCAGTGGCGTGCCCATGACTCAGAGTTTAGTGGCGGCACCTGTCCGCTTTCATGGCTCAGCGTGGCCCTGCGGGGGCCAGCCTGCGCCCGGTCTGGTTGCCGCGCCGGACGCGGTGGACCGTAGATCGCATGAGCGAGAACGAGAAGCAGAAGAACCACAACCTGGTCATCGTCGTCGGAAGCGTGCGGGAAGGGCGGTTCGGGCCGGTCGTCGCCTCCTGGGTCGCCGAACAGGCGCGTGCGCACGGCGGGTTCGACGTCGAGGTCGTCGATCTGGCCGACGTGGAGATCCCGTTGTCGTTGCCCGCGGAGTCACCGAAGTACGCGGGCGACTCCTACCCGCGCCCCGAGGGAATGGCGTCCCTGACGTCCAGCTTGGAAGGGGCTGATGCATTCGTCCTGGTCACGCCGGAGTACAACCACAGTTACCCCGCCGCGCTCAAGGCCGCCATCGACTGGCACTTCACCCAGTGGACGGCCAAGCCCGTCGCCTTCGTCAGCTACGGCGGCGCGGCCGGCGGCCGTCACGCCGTGCTCCACCTGGAGAACGTCCTCACCGAGCTGCACGCGGTGACCATCCGCGACGGCCTGGCCTTCCCGAACTACTTCACCGCGTGGGAGGAAGGGCAGCCGCTGGACCCGCAGGCGCCCGGTTACGCCAAGACCCTGCTGGACCAACTCGCCTGGTGGGCCGCCGCCTTGAGCGCGGCACGCGAGGCGAGCCCGTACCCGGCCTGACCGGACTCCGGCTGTCAGTGGTCGCCTCTAAAGTCTCTGACATGGCGACTCTTCCCAACCCGCTGCCGAAGCTGGCGGCCGACCCGAGCGGCAGCTCGCTCGGGCTTGAACTCCCTCCCGGGAGACTGATCGACGTGACCGCCGAAGGCCCGTCGGACGAACCGCTGTTGTGGTGCGCGGACGGACCGGCGGGGCCCGGTGACTACGACGCGCTGCGGTCCGCGCGCACCGCCGGGCTCCTCCCGCTGCTCATGGACGTGGACGGCAACCACGGCGGGCCGGAGAAGTGGGAGTTGCGCCCCGACGAGATGTCGTATCCCGGGGACCACGACGCCGACGAGGTGCTGGAGGATTTCTGGGAGGAGTACACGGACGAGGGCGACGAGTGGCCCGGCCTCGCCGAACCGCTCACCCTGGTCGCCGATCCCGACGAGCGGGCGGCCGAGGTCGCCGACTCCCTGGCGGGTGGCGGGCCGGGGTTCAAGGCACCGCACCTCGCCCTCGTGCCGGCCCGCCGCAGCGCGGACATCCCGGCGGCGATCGGCTGGATGGGCCCTGTCAACCAGGAGAATGACACGGCTCGCCTCTGCGCGGTCCTCCGTTCCTGGGAGGACCGCTTCGGCATACGGGTCGTGGCCCTCGGCTTCGACCGGCTGACCGTGTCCGTGGCGGCCCCGCCCGCCGACCTCGACGAGGCCGAGGAAGTGGCCGCCGAGCACTTCGCCTTCTGCCCGGACGACATCGGCGACCTGGAGACGTACGCCCAGAAGCTGATCGGCCAGCCCACCTGGTCCTTCTGGTGGGACTGACCCGGGCCTGAGCCGTCGCCGCACTCCGGTGGTGGGGCCCGGCGGCCCGGGTTACGTTCGGGAGGCCCGTCCCCTGTGTCGCCCACCGGAGGCTGTGATGAGCGGAAGTGAGCCGGCCCGGCCGCAGGAACTGGCCGGTCAGACCGTCGTCGTGATCGGTGCGAGCTCGGGGATCGGGCTCGAAACCGCACGTCAGGTCCGCGCCGCCGGTGGCCAGGTCGTCATGGCCGCGCGGGATCCACAGCGGCTGGAGCGCGCCGCTGCGGAGGTCGGGCCGCTGAGCACCGCGATCCTCGACGCCTTCGACGCGGACCAGCTCCGGGAGTTCTTCGGTGACCTGCCCGCCCCGGTCGACCACGTCCTGTCGACCGTCGGCGGCCCCTTGTACGGGCCCCTGGCCGACCTGGACCTGGCGGAGACCGGCCGGTACTTCGGCGAGCGCCTGGCCATGGTGCTCGGGATCGCCAAGTACGGCCGGGAAAGGGTCCGGGCCGGGGGCACGCTGCTGTTCATCGGCGGTACGGGCGGCCGCCGTCCCGGCGTCGGCATGTCCGTCATCGCCGCGATGACCGCCGCCCTCCCCGCCCTCACCGCGAACCTGGCCCTCGAACTCGCCCCGGTGCGCGTCAACGTCATCGCCCCCGGCTTCGTCGACACCCCGCTCTCGGCCGCGCTCCTGGGCGACCGGCTCGAAGCCCGCCGGGAGCAGCTCCGCGCCTCGCTCCCCATCCGCCGGGTCGTCGACGCGGCGGACGTCGCCGCCCTGGCCGTACACATCATGCGCAACGAGGCCCTGACGGGCACGACCTACGACATCGACGGCGGGCAGCAACTGCTGCCCCAGTGAGCGCCGTTCAGGTCAGCAGCTTCATGCCTTCCGGCGCCTCGATGTCGAACTCCTCGTCCAGCAGCCGCCGTACGTCGTCCTCGTCCGTCAACTCCCGCTTGCGCACTTCTCCGTCGGCCCGCGTCTCGGTCAACAGGCTTCCGTGGAGCAGGAGATGGCGCTCGGCAGTCACCCGCTGTACGAACAGACGCTGGGTGAAGGGAGACCGCGGGTTCGTGGCGATGTGCCAGTTGATGACCTCGAGGTCGACGTGCTCGAAGGGCTCCAGGGTGAAGGCGTACTGCGGCTGCCAGGAGCCGCTGATGTGCGCCTCCAGCATCCACATCTCCAGCGGGCCCCGGTGCGGCACCCGCACGAACCGGTGCCGGCGCCCCGCGTCCTCGAACTCCCCGCCGAGCACCAGCGGCACCGGTTCCAGCAGCGCGCCGATCGCCCCGAACCCGACATCGGCCAGATAGGGCTGCGGGTCGCCCGGCACGTCGACCCGGAGCGTCATATGGGTGCGCGGGCGGCTCTCGATCCGGTCCGTGCCCACGACGACCCGGGCCGTCAGCAGGGTCACCCCGAAGCCGAGCGCCCGGAGCGCGGTGGCGAGCAGCGTGTTCTGTTCGTAGCAGTAGCCACCGCGCCGGCCGCGCACCAACTTGACCATCAGATCGGGCAGTTCGAGGGAGGGAGCGGTACGGCGGAGCGCGTCGAGGTTCTCGAAGGGGATGCCCCGCATGTGCGCGAGGTGCACCCCCTTCAGCGTCGCGGTGTCGGGCCGCCGCTCCCCCGCCCACCCGAGGTGGGCGAGGTATGCGTCGAGGTCGAAGCCATCGCTGTCGGACATGCGCCCAGCCTAGGCAACACCGTCGATCCCACCGCTCACTGCTGCGTGGCCGGCTCCAGCGCCTCCACCGCCGCGGCCGCCGCCGAGGAGTCGGGGCCGTAGAAGATGTCGATGTCGACCTCCTCGCCGCCCATGGTCAGGGTGTCCCACGCGCCGCTGAGGACCAGCATGCGCAGGGTGCGGTCCTCCAGGGTGCCGAGGCGTTCGAGGATCGCCTCGTCGTCCGGCATGCCGGGCAGGCGAGGCGCCAGCCTGTCCCGGATCGCCGCCATGCGCGCCAGCAGCGTGGCCGTGTCCGCCTCGCGGTCGGGTTCCTCGGTGATGCCGTCGATGCCGTGGTCGATGATGTCCTTGATGGCCCAGGTGACGCCCTGGTCGTCGGTGGTGACCATGGCCTTCCAGGCGCGGCTCTTGTGCCGGTACTGGAGCATCGACATGGCGGCCTCGTGCCGCAGGAAGTCGGCGTCCCGGAAAGGCCGGCCGTTCCAGGCGCTGTTGAGGGAGCGGGCCAGTGAAATCGCGGACGCCAGACCGCTGTTCAGGCCACGGCCGGGCCAGAAGTGGATGGAGTTGGCCGCGTCGCCGAGGAGGAAGCCGTAGGTGCCGGGGGTGTTGACGGTCGGGGGCAGCAACTCGGCGGAGAAGCGCGGGCGTTGGACCATGTCGAGGCGGAAGCTGGTGACCGCGCTCAAGTCCCCGTCCTGAACGTTGAACAGCCGCAGCCCCTCGTGCACCCGCTTCCACAGGGGCGAGCCCTTGATGAGGGCGGGCAGGAACAGCGTGCCGTGGGTCGCGCACTGGAAGTCGCCGTGCTCGTCGCGGTTCATCAGGCAGGGGCGGGAGGCGATGCACTCCTCGAAGACGCGGCGGACCGGGTCGATGCCGATGACCTCGGTCAACTCGGCGTCGGTGAGCCGCATGTTGAGGAAGCCCTCGCCGCGCAAGGAGTTGAGCAGGAACCGGTTCTGAGCGACCGTCAGCAGGATCGCCATCGGGTCCGGCAGCTCCGACTTGACGCGCAGACCGAGGACGACGTCCCGCAGGTGGACACCGTCGAGCGAGTAGATCGACTCATCGGCCTTGCCGAACCGGCCCGCGAAGTGCTCCCGCGTGCGCGACCGGCCGCCGTCGCAGATCGCCAGTACGTGCTGCGAGGCGAGTTCGTCCCGCTGTTCCGCCGCGTCGAACTTGGCGGGGATCAGCCGTATGCGGTCCCGCTTCTCGTTCGCCAGCTCCAGCAGCTTGTCCTCGATGTAGGCGATCCGCATGTTGCGCGGATGGTGGTCGCCGATCGAGTCCGGGCCCGACGGCCACATCTCGGTGTAGTTCTCGGGGTCGAAGAGCCGGTCCTGCACGTACTGCGGCCAGGCGAGGTACTGCCGGCTCTGCACGGTCACCACCTGCTGGCGCCGTACGTTGCCCTCGTCCGCGTCCTTCCAGACGATGGTGCGGCCCTTCTTGCGCCACCGGCCCTCGAAGACGGTGATCTTGACCTGGGCGCCGAGGAAGTGCTCCAGGAGCAGTGCCATGGAGAGGCCGACCGGGCCGCCGCCGACGACGGTGACCCGCAGCTCCGAGCCGTCGCTCTCCTCCGGGTGGGTCACCGACCGGGGCAGGTTGAGCGCCATCAGGGTCTGCATGGCGTCGGCGACCTCGAAGCGGAACTCCTGGTCGCCGATGGTGATCTCGTCCCCTGCCTGGAGCAGCCGGGACTCGATCTCCTCGCCGTTGACCTGGGTGCCGTTGCTGCTGCCGAGGTCGCTCAGGACGTATCCCTTGTCCTGGTCGAAGACGATCTCCGCGTGGAAGCGGGAGACGCTGGGACTGGCGATGACGACCGTGTTCCCCGCGTTGCGTCCGAAGGTGACGCGGGTGTCGACGATCGGGATGCGCTCTCCCGCGAGCAGGCCTTCGCGTCCGACGAGCACCGGTGCCATGGCACTTCCTTCCAGGGGTGATGACATCAGCAGCGCTGTGACACATCGACTCTATTCTTGCTTGATCAAGTATTCCAGAGGCCAACTCGACCCGTTACCAAGGGGATTCAGGCCCCGGCCCCCAATCCCTCCCCCAGCCTCCTGAGCCCCTCCCGGATCTCCTCCGGCGTCTGCGTCACGAAGCACAGCCGCATCGTCGACCGCTCGGGCTCCCCGGCGTAGAAGGGCGCGCCCGGCACATAGGCCACGTCCTGCCGCACCACCCGCGCCAGCAGCTCCGTCGTGTCGTACGACTCCGGAAGCCGCGCCCACAGGAACATGCCGCCCTCGGGCCGCTCCCAACTCGACCCCTCGGGGAGTGAGTCGGCAAGACCACCGAGCATGGCGTCCCGCCGCTCCCGGTACACGGCGGCCACCCGCGCCACATGCGCGTCGAGGTCGTTGTCCGCCAAGTACCGAGCGGCGGCGAGCTGGTTGACGGTCGGCGTGTGCAGATCGGCGGCCTGCTTGGCGACAACACAGGCCCGCAGCAGGGCAGTCGGCGCCCGCAGCCAGCCCAGCCGCAACCCCGGCGCCATCACTTTGGAGAACGATCCGAGCAGCACCGTACGGCCCGCCGCGCCCTCGTGGGCCGCGATCCACGGCAACCGCCCGCCCTCGAAGCGGAGTTCGCCGTAGGGATCGTCCTCCACGATCCACAGCCCGCGCCGGGCGGCGACGGCGGCGACCGCGGCCCGGCGGTCGGCGGGCAGGGTGCGGCCGGTGGGGTTCTGGAAGGACGGCACGGTGTAGAGCAGCTTGGGCCGCTCCCGCGCGACGAGCTCGTCCAGTGCCTCCGGGTCCAGCCCGTCGGAGTCGCTGGGCACGCCGACGACCCGCGCCCCGGCGAACGCGAAGACCTGAAGTGCCGCCAGATAACAGGGACTTTCGACCAGGACGACGTCCCCCGGCTCCAGCAGCGCGGTCGCCAGCAGCGACAGCGCCTGCTGCGAACCGGTCGTCACGAGCAGATCGTCGGGCCCGGTGGGCAGCCCGCGCGCCGAAGTGCGGTCGGCGAGCGCGGCCCGCAGCACCGGCTCGCCCTCGGTCGTCGCGTACTGCAACGCCCGCGCGGGCGCCTCGGCGAACACCGCCTGATAGGCCGCCGCGATACCGGTGGCGTCGAAGAGTTCGGGGGCCGGGAGCCCGCCCGCGAAGTTGATCACCTCGGGGCGGGCGGTGACGGCGAGGATGTCCCGCACCGGCGAACCGCCGATCGCACGGGCCCGGGCGGCGAGCGGCGGGAGCGGGGCGAGGGGGACGGGGACTGACTCGGTGATGGCCATGTCCGGCAGCGTAGGAAGATACCTGCCGTCTACAAACAGGTTTCCGCGATCCGGACGCCTCGGGTTTTTGGCCTGGTCCGATCAGGCCTTCGTGCCGGTCGCCCCGTACACGTTGATGTCGTCGTCCGTCACATCGTTGATGTCCCGGTAGGTGATCTTCTCGATGTCGTCGAGACTGTCGAAGTACGCCTGGTCCACCACCGGCGGCGCGGGCGCCGGGCCGGGGTGCCACTGGTGGGCGGGGATCACACCGGGCTCGTCCAGGGTCAGCCCCGGGGTCTCGGTGAAGAACCGCTCGACCTCGTCCTTCGTACGGAACACGAAGGTGAACCCCCGCTCCGTGTACGTCCGTTGGACCGCACGGGTCGGGATCGGATGCATCTCGTCGGTGAGATGGCTGAGCACGACATGACTGCCGGACGGCAGCACGTCCACCAGCTCGCGCACCAGCGGATACGCCTCCTCGTCCTCGACGAAGTGCAGGATCGCCACCAGCAGCAGCGCGATCGGCTCGTTGAAGTCGAGGGTCTTGGAGGCCTGTTCGAGGATGTCGGCCGGGCGGCGCAGGTCCGCGTCGATGTAGTCGGTACGGCCCTCGTCCGTGCTGGTGAGCAGCGCGCGGGCGTGCGCCAGGACCACCGGGTCGTTGTCGACGTACACGATCCGCGACTCGGGGGCGATGCCCTGGGCGATCTGGTGCACGTTCTCCGCGGTGGGCAGCCCGGTGCCGATGTCGAGGAACTGGCGGACCCCGTGCTCCTGCGACAGCCGGGTCACCGCGCGGCGCATGAAGTCGCGGTTGTGCCGGACGTCGAGATAGCCGCGCGGGTTGGCGGCGAGCGCGGCGGCGGCCGCCTGGCGGTCGACCGGGTAGTTGTCCTTGCCGCCGAGGAAGACGTCGTAGACACGGGCCGGGTGCGCCTTCGTGGTGTCGATCCTCCTTCTCAGCTCGGCGGGATCTTGACTGAGGGCGTCGCCGGGCATGCGTGTCTCCCAGGAGAGTGGGTCATGGGCCAACCGGTGCGGTGCTCAAGTGCGGTGCTCAAGTGCAGTGGTCAACAACCTAACTCCCGGCGGGACTTGATGGTGCCCAAGTGGGAGGAAGGGTCCCGGTATCCTCCCGGCGTCCCGTACCGCGCCCGGAAGGGACGACATCCCCGCAGGTCAGCGAGGTCGGGACGGTCCGGGCGTCCCGAATCCCGCAGCAGCCGTAGCGCACGCGGGGCCCGACCGCCCAAGCTGCAACCCTCACCGCATCGCTCCGACAGGGGGACCCATGCCCGTCCGCACGTTCCGCGTCCGTCTCCTCGCCGTCTCCGCGACGGCGGCCGTGCTCGCCGCGCTGCTGCTCACGGGCTGCAAGGACGGCATGGGCGTACGCGACGAGGGCCCGTCGGGCACGGCCCCCACACAGTCCTCGCGTTGAGAGCCGGTGTCGGGGTCAGGCGTGCGCCGGAATCCGCTTCGGACAAGGGCCGAACCGGTTCTCGCCCGGCTCGCTCTCCGTCAGCGTGAAGATCAGCATGACGACGGTGCCGACGAACGGGACGAGCCCGATGAGGAACCACCAGCCCGAGTGGTCCGTGTCGTGCAGCCGCCGGACGGTCACGGAGAGGCCGGGCAGCAGAAGCATCACGCTGAACACGAACGCGGCGGCGACGAGCGCCGGCGACCACCCCGAGGCGCCGAACCCGACCAGCAGGACATAGCCGACGTCGACGACCGCCACGAACGTCCAGTACTCCAGGCGCCGCGCGCGCCCGCCGAAGTCGGCGTACTTCCGCATCGCCTCCACGAACCAGTGCACAGCTGCCCCCTGCCCGGCCGCCGGATCCCGCCTCTCAGTCGCGCAGTTTAAGGGCTGCCTCGACCGCCCAGTAGGTCAGGATGTTCCGCGCCCCGGCCCGCTTGATCCCGGTCAGCGTCTCGAAGATCGCCCGGTCCCGGTCCAGCCAGCCCTTCTCGGCGGCGGCCTCGACCATCGAGTACTCGCCGGAGATCTGATAGGCGGCGACCGGCACGTCCGAGACCTCGGCGACCTTGGCCAGGATGTCGAGGTAGGGCCCGGCCGGCTTGACCATCACCATGTCGGCGCCCTCTTCGAGGTCGAGCGCCAACTCCCGCAGGGATTCCCGGGCGTTGGCCGGGTCCTGCTGATACGTCTTGCGGTCCCCCTTGAGCGAGGACCCGACGGCCTCACGGAACGGCCCGTAGAACGCGGACGAGTACTTGGCGGTGTACGCGAGGATCGCGACATCCTCCCGCCCGATCTGGTCGAGCGCGTCCCGTACGACGCCGATCTGCCCGTCCATCATCCCGCTCGGCCCGACGACATGAGCGCCCGCGTCGGCCTGCACCTGAGCCATCTCGGCGTACCGCTCAAGGGTGGCGTCATTGTCGACGCGCCCCTGCTCGTCCAGCACGCCGCAATGCCCATGATCGGTGGTCTCGTCGAGACACAGATCGGACATCACCAACAGCTCATCCCCGACCTCGGCCCGCACATCCCGCAACGCGACCTGAAGAATCCCGTCCGGATCCGTCCCCGGCGTCCCGAACGCGTCCTTCTTGCTCTCCTCCGGCACCCCGAACAGCATGATCCCGGAGATCCCGGCGGCAACTGCCTCGGCAGCCGCCTTCTTCAGACTGTCCCGCGTGTGCTGCACGACCCCGGGCATGGCCGCGATCGGCACCGGCTCACTGACCCCCTCCCGCACGAACGCCGGAAGGATGAAGTCGGCCGGGTGCAACCGGTTCTCGGCCACCATCCGCCGCATGACGGGGGTGGTCCGCAGCCGCCGGGGGCGCGAGCCGGGGAAGGATCCGTACGTCGTCATGCCGTCTACGCTACGCCCGGAGCGGGAGGGCATTTGCCGACGGTGAGTCGGTCCACATTTCGGCTTGAGGTGAGTGGGGGCGGATGTCCGCGGGGGCTGCGCCCCCACACCCCGCTTCGGCCCTGAAGGGGCCTCGTCCTCAAACGCCGGACAGGCTGGGATGGTGCGACCGGCGTTTTCAGACGCCGGAGAGATCAGAATGCCGGGCGCGCTCTGAGCCGCGGCTACCCAGGCCGCCCGTCCTCAGCCTGTCCGGCGCCTTCTCGACGCGGGCCCGCAAAAACCAGCCGGTCCGGTGCCTTCTCGACGCAGGCGCGCAAAAAGTCTGCCTGTCCGGCGCCTTCTCAACACGGGCCCGCAAGGAGTCAACCTGTCTGGCGCCTTTCAACTCAGGCGAGCAAAAATCAGCCTGCCCGGCGCCTTCTCAACGCAGGCCCGCAAAAATCAGCCCGTCCGGTGCCTTCTCAACACAGGCCCGCAAAGAGTCAGCCCGTCCGGCGCCTTCCCAACACAGGCCCCAAAAATCAGCCCGCCCGGTGCCTTTCGACTCAGGCCCGCAAGGAGTCAGCCCGCCCGGCGCCTTCCCAACGCAGGCCGAAACCATCCAGCCCGCCCGGCGCCTTCCCAACGCAGGCCC
>NZ_BARG01000110.1 GCF_000376565.1 Streptomyces hokutonensis
GCGCCGGTGGCGGAGAGGGCGCGGCCCACGGCGAGGGCGGCGGTCACCAGGGCGGGGTCGTGGGAGTCGGGGATGTTCTGGACGGCGTAGCCCTCGGTGCCGTCGGCCCACACGGTGAGGGCGGTGGCGCCGGTGGCGACCTCGCTGCGGCGCTCCAGCGCGCCCTGGCGGCAGACCAGTTCGTCGGTCCCCCGGCGCAGTGTCCACACCTCGGCGTCGGCGCCGTGCCGGGCCGCTTCCTCGATCAGGGTCTCGGTCATCGTTCGGTACCGCCCACCAGGAGCGAACCGACCCGGAGGGTGGGGCCGACCACGCCGACCGTCACCCACTGTCCGAACTTGCCGCACTTGGCGGCGCCCACCGTGCTGTCGTCGGCCACGGCGTCGATGTCCCGGAGCACCTGCGTTCCCGTTCCCGTGATGGTGGTCTCTTCGACCGGGTCGGTGACCCGCCCGTTCTCGATGAGGAAGCCGTTGGTCACCCGGAAGGTGAACTCGCCGGTGGACTCGATGACTTCGCCGCCGCCGACGTGCTGGGCGTAGATGCCGTGCTCGGTGGAGGCGATGATGTCGGCCACGCTCGAGGTGCCGGCCGCCAGGCAGGTGTTGGTCATCCTGGGCTGGGGCGGCTGGAGTGCCGTGGTGCAGCGGCCGTTGCCGCTGGAGGGGCGGCCGAGGCGGGCCGCCGACTCCTGGTCGGTCAGATAGCCGGTGAGCACGCCGTTCTCGATGAGGGTGGTCGGGCTCCCCGGGGTGCCCTCGTCGTCGTAGGTGTAACTGCCCACCGCCCCCGGCACCGTGGGGTCGTCGGTCAGCGTGACGAGGGGGGAGGCGATGTGCTCGCCGAGCCGGCCGGCGTAGACGGAGCCGCGCAGGACCTCGTCGCCCTCCAGCGGGTGGCAGCAGGCCTCGTGCAGCAGGACCATGCCCCGGCCGCCCGCCACGACGACGGGGAGCCGGCCGACCGGTGCGGGTCTGGCGTCGAGCCCGGTGACCGCGCGGCGGGCGACTTCCCGGCCGGCGGCGCGGACGTCGATGCCGCTCAGCGGGCCGCTGACGCCCGGGGTGTAGAAGCCGGTGGCGACACGGCCGGCGCGGCGGGCGATCACCCGGATCGTGAGGTAGCTCAGCAGGCGGTGTTCGTCGTACAGCCCGGTGTCGTCGGCGAGCACCAGGTCCTGTTCGCCGAGTTCGAAGTCCACCACGACCTGGGCGACCGAGGGGTCGAACTTCCGGGCGGATTCCTCCAGTTCGGCCAGGGCACCGAGGGCGGCGGACAGTTCCATCCACTCCGGCACGGGACCGGAGTCCGGCGCGCGGTGGCGGACCGGGTCCCGGGTGTCGCCGGCGGCGAGCCGGGCCACCGCCGGGTCGAGGCCGGAGACGGCACGGTGCAGGTAGGAGTCGCGCAGCACATAGCGGGCGGCGCTGGCCTGGCCGCGCTGCACGCTGATGTCACGGATCCGGCCCTCGGCGTACCGGCCGCCGACGCGATGCCAGGACTGGGCCGCGGCCGAGGTCGCGACGCAGTCGTGCGGGCGCCGCTGGCGCATCTCGGCGGCAAGGTCGTGACCCACCTGGCGGAGGGAGTCACTGGGCATGGGTGTTCTCCTCGGCTGGACGTGCCGCGCCGCGTGACAAGGGGCGGTGCGGGGCTACTTGCTCGACCACATGCGGAACATGTAGCGGTTGACCTGGTCCGGGCTGTCGGTGTCCAGGTCGATCCCGCGGGGCGCGAACCGGTCGTAGAAGGCGGTGCGGGTGTGCAGGAACCGGTCGTCGGCGGAGACCAGGGTCTGCCCGCGTTCGAGGCGGATGCGGTACTGGACGGACGACTGGTCCAGCACGGCGTCGAAGAAGTCGAGGGCGGCGCGCTGTTCGTCGGTGATCGGCTCGCCCTTCTTCTCGTGGGCGACCTCGATGTACGTCCGGAAGTAGCGGACGAGCGGTTCGCCGTCGGCGGTGTAGCGGATGATCGGGGAGCGGAAGAATCCGGTCTCCGCGCTCAGCGACATGCCGCGCTTCTCGAACCAGAAGTCCTGGGTGAGGATCTTGAGGACGTCGGGGTGCCCGGCGAGGACGTCGTGGACGGGCTTCGCGTCGACGAGGATGCTCTCGCCGCCGATGTAGGCGGACTGCCCGCAGGACAGCAGCAGGTAGTCGATGGGGTCGACGTCGTTGACGGCGTCGTTGTGCATGTACGAGCCCTGCTTGGTCTGGTGGTAGCGGGCGCCGTCCTCGATGGTCCTGCGGACGCCCCGGTCGTACACCTCGATCAGCCGCCAGCCGTCGGTGTTCTGCACCATGGGCCGGCCCAGCGCGGTGCCCAGCACCCAGGCGTACAGGGCCTGTCGGCGCAGTGAGCGGACGCCCGCCACCCGGTCGTAGACGATGAAGTGGGCGCGGGAGTCGATGACGTCCCGGCTGCCGTCGACCTCCGCGGCGAAGCGCGGCACCGCGGTGAGGTCGACCTCGATCGCGTCGACGCGGTCACCCGGGTGCTGCCGGTCGAGGGCGGCCACGTAGTCGGCCAGTTCGCTCTGAGCCTGCTCCGAGAAGGTGTGGAACGCCTCGGCGGGGACTTCCAGAGTGCGTGGATGAGTAGGCACGAGCGCGGTGCTCATTCTCGGCTGTTCCTCTCTGTTTCCCGTCGGCCCGGGCGCCGGGCCAGAACGATTGGAGCACGTTGGCAATTAGTTGACAAGTCATTGACAACCGTTGCCAGCCGCCCTAGGTTTTTGCTCCGTGCCGATCGATCAAACGCCTCAACGGCTGGATCTCGGCAGTTCACAGCAGCGCAGCGCACAGCTCAGCGCTTTGGCAAGGATTGCCATCCCATTGTCAAAAGACCAGGAGTTTCAGGCGTGCAGCGACCCATATACCCCTCATTCCGCTCCGTCCTGGCGGACAACGACGTCGTCCGGGTCGCGGGAGCGAACCACGCCCTGGGCGGACTGCTGGCCGAAGAGGCCGGCTTCCAGGCCGTGTGGTCGTCGAGCCTGGAGGTCTCCGCGTCCCGCGGCCTGCCCGACGCCAGCATCCTGAGCATGACCGAGTACCTCGAAGCCGCCGCGAACATCCAGAAGGTGCTGCGCATCCCGGTCGTCGCCGACTGCGACACCGGCTACGGCGGCAATCTCAACGTGGGGCACATGGTCCACGAGTTCGAGGCCGCCGGCATTACCGGGCTCTGCCTGGAGGACAAGCTGTTCCCCAAGATGAACAGCTTCGTGGCGGGCGGTCAGACACTGCTGGGCACCAAGGAGTTCGCCAGGAAGATCAAGATCGCCAAGGAGGCGCAGGCCTCCAAGGACACCTTCGTCATCGCCCGCACCGAGGCCCTCATCAGCGGCCTGGACGTGGCCGAGGCCCTGGACCGCTGCCGCACCTACGCGGACTCCGGGGCCGACGCCGTCCTCGTCCACTCCAAGGCGAAGACCCGCGACCAGGTCGTCGCCTTCCTGGACGGCTGGGACTTCCGGGTCCCGGTGGTCATCGTCCCGACCACCTACCCCGACTGGCACATCGACGACATCCGGCAGGCGGGCGTCTCCGTCGTCATCTACGCCAACCACGGACTGCGCGCCACCGTCAGCGCCCTGCGCGACACCTACCGCTCCGTGTACGAGAACGGCGACACCACGGCCCTCGAGGGCTCCATCGCCTCGGTCAAGGACATCTTCGCGCTCCAGGGACTCGACTCCTGGCAGAAGCTCGACAGCTGATCGCCAGGACGGCCGCGCGGCGCGCGCGGGACGAGCGGACGGCGGCCGTGAGCGGGCCGGCGCACAGAAGCGGACAGGACCCTTGGCAATCATCTCCACTGCGGACGACCTGCTCGACAGCGACGTCTACATCGACCTGGACCACACGCTCGGCATCCCGCTGCACCTCAAGTGCGAGGGCTTCAACTTCGCGGGATCCGTGAAACTCAGGGCCGCCACGTCCATGGTCGTCACCGGTCTGCGGAACGGTCTGATCGGCGACGGCTCCACCCTCGTCGAATCCTCCTCGGGCAACCTCGGCGTCGCCCTCAGCGTCGTCACGGCGGCCCGGTCGATCCCCTTCGTCTGTGTCACCGACCCCAAGTGCAACCCGGCGACGGTCAAGCTGATGCGGGCTCTCGGCAGCGAGGTCGTGGTGGTGGACCGGCCCGACGCGAGCGGCGGCTACCTCTCCGCCCGCAAGGCCCTCGTACGGGAACTGTGCGAGAGCAACACCGGCTATGTGTGGCTCAACCAGTACGAGAACCCGGCCAACTGGCTCGCCCACTACGAGAACACCGCGCCCCTGATCGCCAAGCAGTTCCCCGACCTCGACGTGCTCTTCGTCGGCACGGGGACCGGCGGCACGCTCAGCGGCTGCGCCCAGTACTTCCGGGAGAACCGGCCCGGGGTGCGCATCGTCGCGGTGGACACCGTCGGCTCGGTCAACTTCGGCCTGGCCGCGGGCCCCCGCCATCTGCCCGGACTGGGCGCCGGCGAACCCATGCCGTTCGTGCGGCGGGACCTGGTCGACGACGTGGTCCCGGTGCCCGAGCGGGACGCCGTGCGGATGTGCCGGCGCCTGGCCCGGCACGGATTCCTCCTCGGCGGCTCCACCGGAACCGTCGTCAGCGGTGCCGCCGGCTGGCTGGCCGGGCACGACCCGGGCCGGTCGCTGAACGCGGTGGCCATCTCGGCGGACCTCGGCGACCGCTACATCGAAACGGTTTACGACGACTCGTGGGTCCAGGACACCTACGGCGACCTCCACACGGAACGGGAAGGCAGCAATGGCTGAGCAACAGGCCGGACCGCCGGGATTCTCCGTCGTCCCCGGCGCGGCCGTCCACCGCAGTCTGGCGGGACGCCGGGCGGAGATCATCGACCTGGTCGAGGACGCCTACCGGCTCCACGGCGAGGGACGGACGGTGAACCCGCCGTCCTACTTCCTCCGGTTCCCCGACCGGCCCACCGCCCGCATCATCGCGCTGCCCGCGTCGGTCGGCGGCGGGGTCGGCGCGGACGGCGAGGCAGGCGGAGTCGACGGCATCAAGTGGATCTCCAGCTTCCCCGGCAACCTCGGTCTGGGCATTCCGCGCGCCTCGGCCCTGCTGCTGCTCAACGACCCGCGCACCGGCTACCCGTACGCCTGCCTCGAAGGGTCGATCATCAGCGCGGTGCGCACCGCCGCCTCGGCCGCGTCAGCCGCCCGCCGACTGGCCGAGCAGCGCGGCACTCCACGCCGTGTCGGCTTCTTCGGCACCGGTCTCATCGCCCGGTACGTCCACGACTACCTGTCCGAACTGGGCTGGCAACTCGACGAGTTCGGGGTGCACGACCTCAGCGCGGAGTACGCGGCCTCCTTCGCCGAGCGGGTCCTCGGACCGACCGGTCGGCCGGTGCGGGTGCACCAGGACGCCGAGTCCCTGGTCCGCTCCTCGGACCTGATCGTGTTCGCGACCACCGCGGCCGCCCCGCACGTGACCGACCCCTCCTGGTTCGACCACAACCCCCTGGTGCTGCACGTCTCCCTGCGCGACCTCGGCACCGACATCGTGCTGCGCAGCGCCAACGTCGTCGACGACGTCGAGCACGTGCTGAAGGCCGACACCTCCGTGCACCTCGCCGAACAGGAGACCGGCGACCGCGACTTCCTGGACGCCACCCTGTACGACGTCCTCACCGGCAAGTTCACCGCCCCCGCCGACAGGCCCGTGGTCTTCTCGCCGTTCGGCCTGGGCGTGCTGGACCTCGCGGTGGGCGCCCATGTGCACCGGCTGGCCACCGCGGCCGGCGACACCGTCCCCGTCGACGGCTTCTTCCACGAGCTGGACCGCCACCAGAGCGCGGCCACCTCATGACCGCGCCCCTCACCCCGGCGGAACTGCCGCTCGCCCCGGGCGCCCTGGACACGGCCCGCGAACTGAGCCTGGGCCGGGACAGCGGCCCGTCCGACACCGCGTCCGGCGTGCTGGCACGGGTCGCCGACACCGCGGCCCGGACACCGGAGCGCACCGCGGTCACCGACGGCGGGTCCACCCTGACGTACGCCGGACTGCTCGCCCGCGTGGGCCGGTTCCGCGCGGTGCTGAGCGCGGCCGGCTGCACGGCCGGCACGGTCGTCGCGGCCGTCGGCGACCGCTCCGCCGACACCGTCGCCGCGTTCCTCGCCCTCGAAAGCCTCGGCGCCGTCTATCTGCCGATCGCCCCCGACTGGCCGGCCCAGCGGGTCGGCGAGGTCCTGGCCCGCAGCGGGGCCGGCCTGCTGCTCGACTACTCCGGCTCCCCGGGAGGCGGCGGCCCACGCGGCCGTACGGCGGTGGCGGCGGCCGCCGGGCTGGGGACGGCGACGGTCTCGGCGCCCGGCGGCGACACCCCGGTGTCCGTCGCGTTCGCCGACGAGAACCCGGACCGCTCCCTGGAACCCCGCTACTGCATCTTCACCTCCGGGACCACCGGGCGGCCCAAGGGTGCCTCGGTGGAGCACCGCGGCATGATGAACCACCTCTGGGCCAAGGTCGAGGACCTCGGTCTGACCGGGGCGGACCGGCTGGCCTTCACCGCTCCGCTGGTGTTCGACATCTCCGTCTGGCAGATGCTGGCCCCGCTCCTCGTCGGCGGTGCCGTCGTCGTGGTGCGCGAGCCCGAACTCGCCTTCCCCCGGCGCCTGACGAACGTCCTGGAGCAGTCCGGCGTCACCGTCGTCGAACTCGTGCCGACCGTCGTCGGCTGGATCACCGAGCAGGCCGAGCGCCGCACCGGCACGACCCTGCCCGCGCTGCGCTGGCTGATCTCCACCGGCGAGGAACTGCACACCGGCCTCGCCGCCCGGTTCCTGGCCGCCGCGCCCCACGTCCGGCTGCTCAACGCCTACGGCCCCACGGAGTGTTCGGACGACATCACCCACCACGAGGTGACCGCGCCGGACACCGCCCGCCCCCGGCTGCCGGTCGGCGCACCGGTCGGCGGGGCCCGGCTCTACCTCCTCGCCCGCGAGGACGACGGGCGGTGGCGGGCCGCCGGCGCCGGCGAGAGCGGCGAACTGTTCGTCGGCGGGGTGGTCGTCGGACTCGGCTACCTCAACGACCCCGACAACAACGCGGCGGCGTTCTTCACCGACCCCTTCGACGCCGGCTCCCCCACCCGGCGCCTGTACCGCACCGGCGACCTGGCCCGGTTCGAGGACGGCGTCGTCCACTACCTGGGACGGGTGGACCGGCAGGTCAAGGTCGCCGGGGTGCGCATGGAACTGGACGAGATCGAGGTCGTCCTGCGCCGTCACCCGGCGGTCGACGAGTGTGCCGTCGTGGTGCCCGTCGTCGACGGACGGCCCGAACTCGCCGCCTACTACACGCTGTCGGCCTCCGTCCCGGCCGAGGAGCTGAAGGCCTGTCTGGCCGCCGCGCTCCCCGAGGCCATGGTGCCGCGCCGGCTCACCGAGCTCGACGCGCTGCCGCTGACCCAGAACGGCAAGACCGACCACCGTGCGCTGCGCCAGCTGACGCAGGACGGCTCGACCCCGGCAAAGGTGTGACATGGCACGCGAGAACACGACCCGAGTACCGCCCGCCGGCACCCCCGCCGCCCCCGAGGTGACCGTCGACGACCTCCCCACCCACGCCCGCCTGCTGCTGGCGCTCGCCCGGCCGCGGCTGAGCGCGGCCGGCATCACGGAGATCCGCGCCCTGGCGGCCCGGCCCGACCACGACTGGGGCGCCTTCCTGGAGGCCGCCGCCTGGCACAAGCTGTTGCCCCTGGTCGGCCGGCACGTCGACCGGTACCGCCTGGACCGCAAGGCGGGCGGGTCCCCCGGCTTCCCCTACTCCTGGGTGTTCATCGGCGCCTATCTCGCCAACCGGGCCCGCAACCAGGCGCTCGCCGACGAGTTCGGCCGTGTCTTCGCCGAACTCACCGCCGCCGGGCTGCGGTTCGCGGTCCGCAAGGGCTTCTCCCTCGGCGAGGGCGAGTACCACGACCCGGCGCTGCGCCGCATCGCCGACCTCGACGTCCTGCTGGCCCGCGGCGACGCCCCCGCCGCCCACGAGGTGCTCGCCCGGCTCGGCTATCTCCAGGGCCAGGTCGCCGAGGACGGCGAGCGCATCGAGCCGTACAGCCGCCAGACCCAGCTGTTCTGGAAGCTGAACCTCAGCAACCAGCTGCCGTACCGCAAACCCGGTGGCCGCCCCGACATCACCGACTTCAACGTCGACATCTGCCACGACATCTTCCAGAAGAAGTCCGGTGTCTCCCTGGCCGCCGAGGAGTTGCTGGACCGCGCCGTGCCCGTCGTGCTGTGCGGGGTGCCCGCCTGGGTGCCGGCGCCGGACGACCGGCTGCTCGACCTGTGCTCCCACCTCCACAAGGAGGCCGTGAGCCTGCACTTCTTCGAGAACAGGCAGGACCTCCAGCTCAGCAAGTTCCTCGACCTGAGCCTGGTGGCCGAGGCCACCGACGACGACGCCTGGCAGCGCTTCCTGGAGCGGGTCCGCGAGGTCGGTGCCGAGGCGATCGTCTACTACGCCCTGCACTTCACCGCCGTGCTGTACCCGCACTCCGTGCCCGCGTGGGTGCTCGACAAGGTGCGCCCGGACGACACCGACTACCTGGAGCAGTACGGCTCCCTCGACGGGCGGACCGCGCGCTGGCAGCAGAGCTTCCTCGCCCGGCTCTTCGACCCCGGCCGGCACACCGCGGGCACCGCCTCGAATGTGCCGCTCCAGTGACCGGCACCGGCGCGCGGGACGGTGAGCCGGGGCTGCTCGTCCTGAAG
This sequence comes from Streptomyces hokutonensis, assembly GCF_000376565.1. Taxonomy (GTDB): domain Bacteria; phylum Actinomycetota; class Actinomycetes; order Streptomycetales; family Streptomycetaceae; genus Streptomyces; species Streptomyces hokutonensis. The sequence goes on from NZ_BARG01000110.1 coordinate 8,754, forward strand.
GTCGGCGGCAGCCTCCTCTCCGACAAGCGGGACACCGGCGAGACCGACTGGACCGCCATCGACGACTACGCCGGGCTGCTCGCGGACCTGGTCGCCGCCTTCCCCGGCCGGGTGGTCCTGGTGACCGGGGGCGGCGCGCTCTGCCACCCGGTCGGGCTGCGGATCAAGGCGGCCGTGGACGACCCGTACGCCGCCGTGGCCCTGACCGAACCGGCGTTCCTGATGCGCTGGGCCTGGACGACCCGGCTGCGCGCCAGGGGCGTACGGGCCGTCCCGCTCCAGGTCACCTCCCTGCTGGAGGAGCGCCCCGACGGCAGCCGGGTCTGCCACGGCGCGGTCGTCGGCCGGCTGCTCGCCGAGGGCGCGCTGCCCGTGCTGTCCAGCGACTGCTACCTCACCGCCGAGGGCACCCTGCGCATCCTCAGCAGCGACGACGTACCCGCCGTCCTGCTGGACCTCGGTGCCGGCCCGGTGCGGGTGGTGGCCCTCACCGACGTCGACGGCATCCACACCGGGGGCCCCGGCTCCCCGGTCCTCGCCCACCTCGATCCCGACGAACTGGCCGCCGCCCGCGCCCTGTTCTGGACGGACGCGTGGGACGCCACCGGTGCCATGGAGGGCAAGGTCGAGGCGCTGGCCGACTCCGCCCGGCGCGGCGCCGAGTGCGTCATCACCCGCGGCGACCGCACGGCGGCGGACCTCAGACACCTCTTCGCCCCGCTCGCGGACTGGCCGCGCGACACCCCGCGCACGCTGATCGCGCGCCGCACCCCCGGCGGCGCCACTCCCCCGCCCGCCCTCTTCCTGGAGAACGCCCCATGACCACCGCGTCCGACCGCCGGGACCGGGTCGTCCTGCTGAACCCGGGTCCCGTCAACGTGCACGACCGGGTCCGCACCGCCCTCGCCTCGCCCGACGAGTGCCACCGCGAACCGGAGGCCCAGGACCTCCTGGCCGGCGTGGCCGGCAAGATCGCCGAGGTGTGCGGCGGCGGCGACTCGCACACCGCCGTACTGCTCACCGGTTCGGGCACGGCGGCCCTGGAGGCGGTCGTCAGCTCCGTCGTACCCGCCGACGGACGGCTCCTCGTCCTCGACAACGGCCACTACGGCGAACGGCTGCTGCGCATCGCCCGCGTCCACGGCATCGGCGTGGAGCACCTGGAGTTCGGGTGGGCGAACCCGATCCCGCCCGAGGAGGTCGACCGCTTCCTGAGCGAGCATCCAGGCGTCACCCATGTCGCCGTGGTCCACCACGAGACCAGCACCGGCATGCTCAACCCGCTGCGGGAGCTGGGCGCCGTCGTCGCCCGGCACGGCCGGTCGCTGATCGCCGACGCCATCAGCAGCCTGGGCGCCGAGGAACTCGACGTCGTCGCCGACCACGTCGACTGGTGCGTCGGCACCGCGAACAAGTGCCTGGAGGGACTGCCCGGCATCAGTTTCGTCTGCGCCCCGCGCGACCGGTTCGCCGCGCTGGAGACGGTGCCCGCCCGCACCTTCTACCTCGACCTGTACGCCGGCTACCGCGCCCAGGTCCTCGACCGCAGCCCCCAGTTCACCCCGGCCCTGCAGGTCCTGCGCGCCCTCGACACCGCCCTGGACCTCACCCTGGAGGAGGGCGTGGCCGCCCGCGGCCGCCGCTACACCGAGCGCGCCCGGGAGATCCGCGAAGGCCTCGAACTGCGCGGCATCGAACTCCTCCTCCCCCCGCACCACCGGGCCGCCTCGATCACCAACGCCCATCTCTCCGACGGCCTGACGTACGACGAACTCCACGACGGACTCAAGGAGCGCGGCTACGTCATCTACGCCACCCAGGCGAAGTCCGCCGGAGTGTTCCGGCTGGCCAACATGGGCCAGCTCACCGCGGCCGACATCGCCGGCCTGTTCGCCGCGTTCGACGACGTCCTGAGCAAGCACGAGACCGAGAAGAAGGAGTGGTGAACCGGTGACGACCGACAACTCCCGTGCCGCTGCGCCGATTCACCTGGCCATCGTGGGCGGCGGACCCACCTGCACCTACGTACTGGAGCGGCTCGCCGCCCTGGTCCGCGCGGGCGACCGGCCCGTACCTCTGGAGATAGTGATCTACGACCTGTCGGGGGAGTTCGGTCCCGGGCAGGTGCACAGCCCCGACCAGACCAGAACCAGCTATCTCAACCGGGTCGTGGGCCAGGTGGCGTTCGCCGCCGACGAGAGCGTCGTCGCGGCCGGCCCGCTGCTCACGGCCGGCGAGCGGCCCACCTTCCTGCAGTGGTGCCGCAGGAAGTTCCAGGAGACCGGAGACCCGCGCTTCGACCTGGTCGCCGAGGACTGGCCCAAGCGCTATCTGCACGGCCTGGCCCTGAAGGACCAGTTCACCCAGTACGTCGAGATCCTGCGCGCCGCCGAGGGCGTCTCGGTGACACTGCGGCGGTCCGAGGTGGTGGACCTGGAGGAGCGCGGCGAACGGTTCGCGGTCCTCACCGCCGACGGGGCGACGCCGTACGAGGCGGACCAGGTCCTGATGCTCACCGGGCACTCCTCCAACCGGCCCGAACTCGACCCCCGGCAGGCCGCCTGGGCGGACTTCGCCGGCCGGCACCGGGCCCATCTGATCCCGAACGCCTACCCGTTGGAGCGGTCCCTCGACCCCGCGTCCACCGGTCCCGGGACCACCGTGGCCTGTCTGGGCATGGGGCTCACCGGCATCGACGTGCTGCTGTACCTCACCGAGGGCCGGGGCGGCACCTTCGAACGCGGTGCGGACGGCCGGCTGGAGTACCGGCCGTGCGGACGCGAGCCCGACTCCGTCGTCGCGTTCAGCCGCTCCGGACTGTTCACCTTCGCGCGCCCCTACAACGAGAAGGAACGCGACATCGCGGCCCTGGAGTACAAGGGTCCCTTCCTCACCACGGACGCCGTGGCCCGGCTGCGCGCCACCGTGGGCGTGCCCAACGTCATCGGCGGCCACGAGAAACGCCAGCTCGACTTCGAGGCACACGTCTTCCCGCTGATCCTGCTGGAGATGTCGCTGATCTACTACGGCACCCTGTACGGCGCCGAGTTCCGGGCGGCGGCGATCCGGGCGGCCCGCCCCGGGTACGAGAAGTTCCTCGCGGACGCCGACACGTTCGCCGGCCACCGGGAGGCGGCCTCGTTCCTGCTGGCCCCGCTGGAGGAGCTGGCACGGTCCGCCGCCGCGCAGGTGGACGAGGCGCTGGCGGGCCGCGCGGCACCGCAGGACGGGCAGCCGCCCCGCACCGCTCTGCTCAGCTCCTTCCTCACGGTGGTGCACGGCGCCGACCAGGCCGCGAAACTGCTCGAACTGGCCGATTCCCCCGAGGAGTTCGCGAGCGCCGTGGCCGCCGCCGAGTCCCCGTGGCGGCACCCCCGGCGCGCCGCCGAGCACCGTTTCTCCTGGGAGCGGACGATCGCCCCGGTCCCCCGCGACGGCTACCCGGACGCGGAGGCGTACGTCGAGACCTTCCTCGACTTCCTCGACAGGGACATCCGCTGGGCGGCCCAGGGCAACCTGAGCAACCCGGCGAAGGCCGCCGCCGACGCGGCCTGGCGCGACCTGCGCGGAGTGGTGATCGACGCGGTCGACTTCGGCGGTCTGCGCGCCTCCTCGCACCGCACCTTCCTCGGCGTGTACACCCCGCACCACAACCGGCTCTGCCAGGGTGCCTCCGTCGAGGCCATGGAGAAGGTGACCGCGCTCATCCGCTCCGGCCACGTCGACATCTCGGCAGGCCCCGGTGCCTGCGTCGAGACCGACGAGGACAGCGGCCGGTTCCGGGTCGGCGGGCCGGTGACCGGCACCGTACGGCAGGCCGACGTCCTGGTCGACGCCCGGGTGCACTCCTTCGACGCCGAGCGCGACGTGATGCCCGTCTACCCCAACCTGCTGCGCCGCGGACTGGTGCGGAAGTGGACCAACCCCGGTGTCGGAGAAGGGGACTTCGTCCCCGGTGGCCTGGATCTGACCCCCGAATTCCACCCGGTGCGCGCGGATGGCACGGTCGAGCCACGGATCACCTTCCTGGGCCCGCCCAGCGAAGGGGTGATGTACCACCAGATCGGCGCGCTCCGTCCGAACAAGGACCACCACGTCATCCGGGACATCCTGTGCTGGATCAACGCGTTCATGCCGCAGGAGGCCCCGGCCGGCACGGAGCCGAAGGACATCGAAAGGACCCCGGCATGAGCAACACCCCCTACGACGCCCCGGAGTACGGCGGCATCGAGATCCCGGAGCGGCTGAAGGAGATCACCGCGGCGCACGAGCGGCTGCGCGCCGAGGCGGCCGGACTCACCGAGCAGGACGCGCGGGCGGCGATCGAGCTGCCCGGCTGGACCCGCGGCCATGTCCTGATCCACCTCGCGGACCTCTCCCGGGCCTTCGCCCGGCAGGCCCGGTACGCCGTCGAGGGCCGCACGATCGAGGTGTACGACGGCGGCCGGCCCACCCGCGACCGGCGCATCGAGGAGCTGCACGACCGCCCCGTGGAATGGCTGCGCGAGCAGCTGGCGGAGGGCCTGACCGCCCTGGAGGAGGCGTGGGCGGCCCTCGGCCCCGACGACTGGGACCTGCCCTGCGCCTACCGCAACTCCCCCTTGTTCGCCACCCAGTTGGCGTGGTGGCGGGAGAGCGCACTGCACGGCGTCGACCTCGGCGCGGGCGACCGCTCCGAGGACTGGAGCGCCGCGCTCTCGGCCCATGTCGTCTCCTTCCTCCAGGTCCGGCTGCCCGACGGCACCACCGTCGTCGCCGAGGACACCGGCCGGGAATGGCACCAGGGCGCCGGCGACGGCGCCGAGGTCCGCGGCACCCTGCGCTCACTGGCCGCCTGGATCTCCGGCCGCCCGCACTCCGCGACGCCCACCACGACGGCCGCCGCCCTGCCCGAACTGAACGCCTGGCCCTGACCGGCCCGTGCCGCGCGTCCGACGGGCGCGCGGCACCCGTACCCCGGAAGCGAGTTCACGTCATGACCGTCACCCAGACCGGCCCGGCACCGGCCGGACAGCTGGAAACCCCGGCCCAGCAGCTCGTCCGGGCCTTCGCCGAGCGGGGGTTCACCCACTTCACCGGGGTGCCCTGTTCCCTGCTCAAGGGCGTGTTCAAGGTCCTCGAAGGCAAGGACGCCCCGCCGGCCGAGGGACTGTCCTACTTCCCGGCACCACGCGAGGACTCCGCACTCGGCGTCGCCTCCGGGCTCGCCGCCGCCGGAGCCAGACCGGTGGTCCTCATGCAGAACTCCGGCCTCGGCTACTCCCTCAACGTGCTGACCTCACTGAACCTGATCTACGACCTCCATGTGCCGCTGATCGTCAGCTGGCGAGGTCACGACGGCAACGACGCGGTGGAGCACGACGTGATCGGCCGTGAACTCACCCATCTCCTGGACGTGTTCGACCTGAAGCACACGGTCTTCGACCCCGAGCAGCCCTACGCCTCCGTCGACCGCTGCCTGGCGAAGGCCGAGGACGGCCGCTTCACCCCCGTCCTCATCGTGAAGGAAGGCATCTGAGCATGTTCGGCATCCAGGACGCGATCCGCGCGGTCACCGAGAAATACCCCACCTCGCTGTACGTCTCCACCTGCGGGTTCATCACCCGCGACCTCTACAACATCGCCGACCGGCCGCAGAACCTCTATCTGGTCGGCTCCATGGGCATGGCCGCGCCGGTGGGTCTCGGCGTGGCCCTGGCCCGCCCCGACAAGCACGTCGTGGTCCTCGACGGCGACGGCTCCTTCGCGATGAACCTCAGCGTGCTGCCGATGATCGCCGAACACGCCCCCGATCTGGTCCACGTCGTGCTCGACAACGGCCTGCACGAGAGCACCGGCGGCCAGCGCCCGGTCCGTATCGGCGACCCCGCCGCGCTGGCCCGCGCCGCGGGCTACCCGGCCGCGTACGCCGTCGACTCGGCCGAGGACCTGGCAGCCACCCGGCCCGACCCGGGGGTCACGTCCCTGCTGCACATCAGGTGCGCCCCGCGCGGCGCCCACGCGGGCGCGCGCGTGCGCTGGACCCCGCAGCAGGTGGTCGACCGCTTCCGCGCCGAAGCGGTCGCCTGAGCCCCGGCCCGAAAGGAACACGCCTCATGGGCCGGAGAGAAACACCGCTCGTGGACCGGAAAGGAACACCGCTCATGGAAGAGACGACCGCGGTCCTGGAGCCGGCCGTCCGGGAGATCCTGCTGCCCCTCCTCGGACCGTCCACCGACGCCGCCGCCATCGGCCCCGACACCGACCTGTGGGAGGCCGGCCTGGACTCGCTGGGCAGCGTGTCCCTGATGGCGGGTCTCGAGGACACCTTCGGCATCGAGTTCCCCGACGCCCTGCTCACCAGGGACACCTTCTCGACCGTGGGCCGGATCGTCGCGGCGCTGGACGGCCTGGTGCGCACATGACCCTCGACCTGCGGCAGCTGCCCCGGCGCTCGTCGAGACTGGTCGACCTGAACCTGCTGAAGATCAGGATCTCCTCGAACCTCCCGGAGTTCGACGCGTACGCGTACTTCTCCCGCTTCGCCGAGGAGGCGCCGTCCGCCGAACCGGCCGACCACGAGATCCACTGCGTCGATCTCGACCTCGCCCTGGACCGGGACACCTTCGACACCGGGGAACTGCGGGCCCGCGCCGACCGCACCCTGCGCGCCAAACGCTTCCGGGCCGGCTACTACCTGAACCACATCTTCGGCGCCCCCGCACACCTGATCACCGAGGGCCACCGCTCGTACGTCTTCGGGCACCGGCTGGAGCGCACGGTCTGGCCCTATTTCGTCAAGCGGATCCTGACCGACTTCGCCGTCGACCACGGCTATCTCCACCTCAAGGCGGGCGGGTTCACCTTCGCCGACGGCAGCGCCACGCTCCTGGTCGGCCCCAACGGCGGCGGCAAGACGGTCTTCCTGACCCAGGCGTGCCGCGCCGGGGCCAGGTTCCTGACGAACACCCACGTCCTGGTGCGGGACGGCGCGGCCTTCGCCGTCCCGTCCGCCGTCCGGATCCGGCGCGACCCACAGTTCGACGACCTCATCGAACGGCACCGGCTCACGCCCCATGTGGAGAGCGGCGACTACCTCGCCGCCCCCGAACTGCTGTTCCCGGGCGTTCCGGCGGACACCGGCCGGATCCGCAACATCGTGATCACCGCCCACGATCCGGCCGGCCACCGCGGCTTCGAGCCGATCTCCGCCGACCAGGCCGCCCTGTTCCTCGACCAGTTCGCGTCCGCGGTCACCAACTACGGCCTCAAGGACGACCTCCTGGTCCACTTCGGCGGCGACTTCGAGAAGTTCACCGCCGCGCTGGCCACGACGAGAACCCAATTGACCGAACTGGTGGCCGGGGCCCGCTGCTTCCGGGCCAACGTCGACATGCTCGACCCGGGCTGCAGGGCGGAGGTGCTGGCGGAGCTCGGTGGTGAACCGGCCGGCAAAGTGCCAGGGCCGGCCGGGCCGGCAGGGGCGACCCGTTCGGCCGGGCCGACCGGGTGACGCCACTCGTCGCGCTGGTGGTGCTGCTGGCGGCGGTCACCCACGCGAGCTGGAACGCCATCACCCACCGGATCAAGGACGAACTGGCCGGCCTGACCCTGGTCGGCATCGGCCGCGCATCCTCGGGTGCGCTCCTCGCCGCGGCGGCCCCGCTGCCGGCGGCGGACGTCTGGCCCTTCCTGATCGCATCCGGCGTCCTGCACGTCGGCTACCAGGTGGCACTGATCAGCTCCTTCCGGCTCGGCGACTTCGGCCAGGTCTATCCGATCGCGCGCGGGGTCTCCCCGACCGTGGTCACCCTGTTCGCGACCTTCGTCCTGGGCGAACGGATGGGCACCGCGGCCACCGTGGGCATGATCCTGGTGACGGCGAGCCTCGTCGGCCTCGCCCTGTGGGGCGTACGCGGCCGGTCGCAACGCCCCCCGCAGTGGCCGGCCATCGCCATGGCGGCCACCACCGGACTGACCATCGCCGCCTACACCCTCGTCGACGGGGTGGGCATCCGCACGGCGGGCGCGGCCCTCGGCTACATCGGCTGGCTCATGGTGCTCGACGGCACGGCGATCCCCACCTACGCCGCGCTACGACTGCGCGGCGGCCTCGCCGCACGGCTGCGCCCCGTGGCGCTGCCCGGACTGCTCGGCGGCGTGCTGTCCGTCGTGTCGTACGGGCTCGTGCTGTGGGCCCAGACCCGGGCCCCGCTCGCACCCGTCGCGGTGCTGCGGGAGTCCAGCGTGATCGTCGGCGCGGCCATCTCCGTGTTCCTGTTCAAGGAGCGGTTCGGTGGCGCCAGGATCGTCGCGGCGAGCGTCATGATGACGGGCATCGCCCTGATGCTCGCCACCACCTGAGAGGAGTGGCATGGGCCGGGAGATCGAACGGAAGTTCCTGCTGAGAGGCGACGGCTGGCGCACCCTGGTCACCAGAACCACGCTGCTGCGCCAGGCCTACCTCTCCACGGACCCACGGCGCGAGGTACGCGTCCGGATCACGGACGACACGGAGGCCTTCCTCACCGTCAAGGCGAAACAGGCCGGCCCGGCCCGCGCCGAGTTCGAGTACGCGATCCCGGTCGAGGACGCCCAGGAACTCCTCACCCACCGCACGGGCGGACTCGTGGAGAAGCACCGCCACCACCTCGCGCCACCCGCCGCCGGCCACTGGATCATCGACCAGTACACGGGAACCCACACGGGCCTGATCGTCCTGGAGATCGAATGGGAGCAGGCGGAGGACACCTCACTGGTCCTCCCACCCTGGGTGGGCACCGACGTCACCGGCAACCCCGCCTACTCCAACGCGACCCTGGCAGCGACCCCCGCCCAGCACCCCGCACAACCCGACTGACCCGCGAGCCGCCAACCCGCCACGCGCTACACTGACGCCGGTGGCGCGGCCGTACGTCGACTGCGCGGCCACCACGCCTTCGTAGCTCAGGGGATAGAGCACCGCTCTCCTAAAGCGGGTGTCGCAGGTTCGAATCCTGCCGGGGGCACCAGTCCGATCAGGCCTTGGGCCCCGGACTTCCCTGCTCAGGGAGGGTCCGGGGTCTTTCTCGTGGCCTGTCCGCCCACTCTGCACCTGAACACGCCGATCCGTATCGCCAACGGCTCATCGGGAAGCGGCCTCGCCCTCCCAAGGAGAGAGCAGGCTGCAGCCAACGCCAGGCTGTGAGTATCGAGTTCGGCCCACGCGAGTCAGCAGGTTCCGCCGAGTGCGTCCTTCGTTCAGCTCCCGGTCGAGCCGTTCCGTGATCGCGGTGAAGCCGGATCTACGGTTCCGCACTCCGCGCCCGGGACCGCGCACAGCCGGTCGTCATCGCGACGAGAGCGGGGCGCCGGCCCGGAGGTCTTCTCCAGGCCGGCGTGTGATTCGGCTGCGGACTCCTCGCCCGAGACCGTTTGCTATGCGGTCAGCTGGGAAGAGAGGAAGTGAATGCCGACGATACACGCGATACACGTGAATGCGGCGGCGAGCAGGAGATTGCGTATAGCGATTTTCAAGGAACCCTCGCGCTTTTCCGTGTGCCAGACAGCGGCGACCTATTTGGGGCACGCGAGCAAGACGCAGATCTGACCGTTGACCGGCTCCGGCGCCCTCGCGTGAACCGAACCCTACAGGAGTCGATCACCCGCGCGAACAATTCGATAGAAGTTGAGCGCCGCCTTAATGTTTCCAAACAGTAGCTTCGACACCCTTGAGTTCAGCAAGCGCCGCCACCGCGCGAGCCTCTTCCGCCGCTGCCCCTATGGCATGGCCGGCGACCCGGCTCTGCTCCAGATACGCCACGGCCTGAGCAGTGCGCCCCAGATCCTGCGCGACCAGTGCGAGATCATAGAGGACGTCGACCTCCTCACCCGCAGCATGGATGGCACGCATCACCTCAAGTGCGGCGATGTGCTGCTGCAGGGCCTCGTCGGTGCGGCCGGCCGCGCGGTACGCCCTGCCGATGCGGGTGAGCGCGATGGCCTCCGCGCGACGGTCGCCCACGGCCTTGAGGATCGGAAGCACGGCTCCATACACGGCGAGGGCTTCGTCGGTTCTGCCGAGCGTATCCATGACGGACGCGACATTCATTTGGAGCGTCGCTTTGTCTCTTGGATTTCCCATCCTTTCAGCCACGACCATTGCCTGTCGGTAAGCAATCTCAGCCGCCTCTGGATGCCCGCTTCTTTTGCTCACTTCGGCCGTGTTGTTAAGCGCACTGTATCGTCCACGCTCATACCCTATGGCCGTGAAATCGGCCAGGGCCGAGGCGAATAACGCCGATGCTTCTTCGTTCTCCGCCAGATGGAGGTGAATTATTCCCAGCAGGTTTCGGCAGCGCGCTATGCGGAGCCTGTTTCCTGTTTGCAGAAGGAAATCAAGAGATTCCTTCTGCAGGGTCCGGGCGAGCGTGTAGCGACCTGTCTGCCACAGGGAGATCGAGAGCTGGTGAACGCACTCGCTCTCCAGTTCCCGGTCCCGCAGAGACCGGGCGATGTCGCGCGCCTCGCGGCCGACCGCGATCGCCTCGTCATAACGGGAGCCGTGGGTGTGCACGGCACAGAGGTCGAGCAGGGCTCGCGCCCTGGCCGCGCTGTCACCTGCGGCGTTCCAGTGGGAGACGGCACGCCGCAGCAGGGGCTCGGCGGCGGCGAGGTGTCCCTCCATGTCCAGGAATCCCGCCAACACATGGACAGAAATGGCCAGTTGACGTTCCGTTCCATGCTTCACGAGCCAGTCGAGGGCGTTGAGAAGATTGGCTGATTCCGTGATCAGCCACTGCTCCGCCGACTGCGCGTCGGCGATTTCCGGACACGGTGGGCGGGCGGGATCCGTGGCGTCGAGATCCGTGCGGGAGCGAAAGGGATAGGCCAATCGGTCGGCCCGGTCCGCCGTGTGAATGTAGTGATCCACCAGACTATGTTCGGCCTGCCGGACATCATTCTCCGAATCGATATCGCCATTTTCGGTCAGCGATCGGGCGTAGTCCCTCAGAAGATCATGCATCGCGAAACGATGAGGAGTGGGCTCGGCGGCCAGATGGTGCGCCATGAGGTCCTCGAGGGCGCGTTCGGTTTTTTCCAAGGAGAATCCTGTGAGCGCGGCGATCGCCGGAAGCCCGAACTCCACCCCGACATGCAGCCCGATACGACGGAAGACCAGTTGCTGATCAGCCGTCAGGGCGTCATACGAAACCGCGAAGACATGGGTCAACGTCCGGTCCACATCGTGGAGTTGGGCCAGATGGCCACCTCCGCCGCCCAGCTGGCGCAGCAGGTCGGCCGTGCTCCACGAGGCACGGGCCAGCAACCGGCTCGCGGCGATCTCGATCGCCAGCGGAAGGTAGCCGCAGATCCTGACAATTTCGGCCACATCCGACGGATCGGTGTCGCGCTCGGCCCCCAGCCGCTGCGAGAAGAGCGCCTTCGCGTCCTGGGGCGGCAGCACGTCGAGCGAGACCGGCCGTACTCCGGGCAGTCCGGGCAGTCGTCGGCGGCTGGTCACGACGACCGCCGTCGGGGAGGAGCCCGGGAGCAGAGGGCGGATCTGGGCGGATGAGGTCGCGTCGTCGAGGATCACCAGCATCCGGCGGTCGCGCGCCACCCAGCGCCACAGCGCGACCAACTCGTCGAGCTCACGCGGCAGTTCCTTGGTGGGCAGGCCGACCAGCCGTAGCAGTTCGGTCAGTGCCCGGACCGGGCCCGGCGGCGTGCGGTCGGCGGATTGCCCGCCCAGGTGCAAAAAGATGCGCCCGTCCGGGAACCGGTCCCGTAGTCGATGGGCGAGATGGACGGCGATGCCGGTCTTGCCGACACCCCCCATGCCATGGATCGCCTCGACGGTGACGACGTCCGAGGCCCCCTGTCCCTCGCAGAGTGCCGCGGTGAGCCGCCGCAGTTCATCGGTCCGGCCGGCCCAGGGAACATCGCGGGGCAGATTGTCCGGCACGTGACGCGGCGGCCTCGGGGGCGCCTTCTCCTCGGCCCCGGCGACGGCCACGGCTCGCGGAAGGAGGGCGTCCGCGGGGGTCCCCGCCAGGATTCCCTGGTGGACCCGGTGCAGCCCACGGCCGGCGTCGAGACCGATGTCGCGGACGACACGCTGCCTCGTCCGCTGCAGCAGTCTGGTCGCCTCGGCCGTCCGGTTGCTGCCGTACAGGGCGACGGCGAGGCGTTCGGCCAGTGCCTCGTCGACGGGATGCGCCTCGGCCAGGGGCAGGAGCACGGGAACCGCGTCGGCGAACTTCCCCGCGTCGAGAAGGATCCCGGCTCTGACCATCGCGGACACGAGACGGGTCTCGCCGATCTCGGCACGCAGATGCTCGGCCCAGGATCCGGTGATCCCGGCCAGCGGTTCCCCGTGCCAGAGGCCGTCCGCCCGGTCCAGTCGGTGCAGGGCGGCCTTCTCGTCACCGCTGTCCCTGAGTGAACGGGCCTGTTCGACCCGGTTGGTGTAGCAGCGCAGGTCCACCCGGTCGGGGTCGACCTCCAGGGAGTAGGAGTTCGTGCGGCTGACGATCGCGGGTGCCTCGCTCCCGGCGATCCGCAGCGAACTCCGGATGCGTGAGACGTGCACGTGGAGCGCTTCGCGCGGCTTGCCCGGCGGGTGCTCGTCCCAGATACGGTGGATCAGCGCGTCCACGCTCACTGTGCGGCCCGCGTCCCAGGCGAGGGCGGCAAACCCCAGCCGTGTTTTTGTCGATCCGAGATCACTACGGCGACCCGCTGCCCGAATCTCGACCGATCCCGAAAGCCTGATCTCGAACTCCACCAGCGTCCTCCCCGCCGGAATGCCGAGCATTTGAGAATGTCATGCACCTGGCATTGCGGACCACAAGAGAGCACTGTGAGACCAAGATTGACCGATAAACAGCAGAGTTAGTTCGCATCTTGTCCGAAGCGGGGAGTGACCCACGGAGAACCGAAAGGGGTTGCGTACGTGCGTGCTTTCTCCTCGGACGGGCCGGACGCACTGCTGTCGGCCATCGCCGCCCACGGCACCGACCCGCACTCCCCCGCGTGGCGCGATCTGGCCCAGGTGGTGGCCGTCGCGGCCCGCGCAGACCCGTCGGTGACCGGGCTCTGGCCCCCTCAGCCCCCCGGAGACCAGCCTGCCGAGGCGGCCCGTCGGCGGGAACTGGCCCTGAAACTGCATGCATTGGCCGCGCACGACCCGGCGACAGCCCAGGCGCTGACCGCGTGGCTGCACCGCTACCCCAACCCCTTCCCCACACCACCCGACCCCGCACCCGTGGCGACCGCCAACACCATCAGCGGCGACGCCGTACTCCACGGACCCAGCCTGCAGGTCCGCGACATCCTCGGGGGCGTCCACTTCCATCCACCCTCCCCCGCACGCCCGCCCAGCCGCTCCGTGCCCCGTCAACTGCCGCCGGTGACCGCGCGGTTCATCGACCGGGAGGCCGACCGGCGGAACCTGGACGCCCTGCGCGCCCAGCGGCCCGCGCACGCACCGCAGGTCCTGGTGGTCAGCGGACTCGCGGGCGTGGGAAAGACCACCTTCGTCAGCCACTGGCTGTCCGAGCACGCCGACGGCTTCCCCGACGGCCAGCTCTATGCCGACCTGGGCGAGCAGACCGCCGACGCGGAGACCGGGCCCGTGTCCCCGGCTGTGGTCCTGGAGGCCTTCCTCGTCGCACTCGGTGCGGCCTCGGTACCGGCCGGGCTCGCGCAGCGCAGTGCGCTGTGGCGTTCGATGACCTCGGGGCTGCGACTGGCCGTCCTCCTGGACAGCGCGTTCACGGCCGCCCAGGTACGCCCGCTCCTGCTGGGCACACCGACCGGCCTGACCGTGGTGACCAGCCGAAGCAACCTGACCGGGCTGCGCGTCGACGGCGCCTCCGTGTACCGGCTGGAGGGGCTGCCCGCCGAGTCGGCCGTCGAACTCCTCGCCGTCGGCGGCGGCACCCGTGTGGCGCGGGAGCCGACCGCCGCTCGTGAAGTGGTCAGACTGTGCGGCCGGCTGCCGCTGGCGGTGACCCTCGCCTCCGCCCAACTCGCGCTGCGCCCGCACCGCTCCGTGTCCGCCCTCGCCGAGAGCCTGTCCGGTGGCCACGGTGCCGTCGACACCCTGCGCGTCGACGGGGAGGCCGTGATCCGTACGGCGCTCGACCTGTCGTACGAACTCCTGCCGGACGAGAGCCGGGTGCTGTACCGCCGGATGGGACTGCTGCCCGCGGATCGCCACGACCTCTCGTTGCTGACCGCTCTCGCGGACGACGGGGAGGGCTCGCGCGAGCCCGGGCACGCCGCCGACATCGCCGTCAACGCTCTCGTGGAGACCAATCTCCTGGAGGAGACGGGGCCCCACACCTGCCGCTTCCACGATCTCGTCCAACCGCACGCCCGCCGGCTCGGCGAGGAGCTGGAGGACGCCGGCCGGCGCGAGCGCACCCTGCGCCGTTTCGTCGACTGGTGCCTGTCCACCGCGGCCTCGGCGGAGGCCGTCCTGACCCCCAGCCACCGGCTGCCGGGGCACGACCTTCCCACGGGAACAGCGCCTCCCACGCCGCTCCAAGGCCCCGAGGAGGCACTCGCCTGGCTGGACACCCATCGCAATGGCCTGATGGGCGCCGTACGGCACTCGTCCCGGGTCGGCTGGCACTCCTCCTGCTGGCGTCTCACGGATCTCCTATGGCCCCTTTTCCTCCGTTTTCGCCCTTCCGAGATGTGGATCGAGGCGCACCGCCTCGGTCTCGAAGCGGCGCGCCGGTGCGGATCGAGATCGGGTGAGGGCCGCATGCTCACGTCCGGCGCGATCGGCCTGCGCGACGCGGGCCGGTACCCGGAGGCGGCCGACTGGTACCGGCAGGCGCTGGAGTTGGCGACCGCCGACCACGACGTACGCCAACAGGCGCAGGCCGTCAGCGGATTGGGACACGTCAGTCTCCTGGCCCATCAACTCGACGAGGCGCGCGACCACTTCGAGCAGGCGCTACGGCTGCGGGAGTCGATCGGCTACCGGAGAGGGGTCGCCCTCACCCGACGACGCCTCGGCGAAACCGCCCTGGCGGCAGGCGACTTCGCCACAGCCACCGAGCAAATGCGCGCGGCTGAGACGGAGTTGGACGCGCTGGGCGAGACGTACGAGGCGACTCGCGTCCTTGCCATGCTCGGCCATGTCCTGGACCGCGCCGGGGACCACGAGGGAGGTGTCCGGCGATTAGGGGAGGCGCTCGTGCGCTTCCGGGCGGGTGGCGACCGGTCCGAGCACTGGGAGGCGCGCTGTCTGGAATGGCTCGGCCAGGCCGCCGAGGCACGCGGCGAGCATGCGGAATCGGTCCGCCTCTACGAAGCCGCCCGTGAGCTCTTCCGGCGTCTGAGCCCCGAGGACGCCCAACGCCTGGACGACCGGCTGCGGCAGCCATGAGCTCCGCCGCAGCCGGTCGTCCCACGGGTCAGCGCGGCTGCATCGGGGCGACGCGCCGGAGCGCGCGGGACGATCCCCCGGACACCAGCCAGGCGTGAACGACCGAGACGAGCGCGTGCGGCGGCAGTGAGGCATCCGACTTGCCCTGCCCCGGCCGTACGAACCAGACGGCACCGGTCCGTTCCCGTACCCCGACGACACACCTGGTGGTCGTGTCGGCCACGGCGGCGGCGAGGCATCCCGGGTGGTCCGCGAGCAGTTCGCGCACCCTGTGTCGGGCCGGCAGCGGCGGCAACCGCAGGCGGCTCACGAGCACATCGGCGTACTCCCTGAGCGCCGTCCGCCGCGGACTGTCCGCGTCCACCCACAAGTGCACATCGCAGGGGAGCGGGCCGGGCACGTGCGAGCAACCCGGCGGACGGGCGTGCCACCTCACGGCCGACGACAGCGGGTGGGTTCGGACGAGAGCCGGGCCGCGCGCCGGGTCCGGACACCGGACGACGAAGAACGACCGGTCCTCCGAACCGTCCGAGCCGTCACCACGGGATGCCCCACCGGTCCATTCCGTAGGGAAGCACACGGTGGTCCACCCGGCGTCCGGCTCCGGGCTCACGAGCCGGTCGCTCACAGCGTCGCCGCGCTGTCCGAGGAGATCTCCCACGTCGTCAGTGCCGGCGGAGACGGGGGCGGTGCGACGAACGGCGGACGGGCGGGTTCGCCCAGTCCGAGCAGTCGGTAGACGACGGAACGCATCCGCCGGTGGAACTGACCCGGCGCCGACGACAGCGAGGCGGCGACGTGGTCGTACTGTCCGGGGCGGTACGACTGTGCCGCGTACTCCAGTTGCTCCGCCAGCGGATACAGCGGAGAGAGAACGGGTGCGACCGCTGACAACAGGGCTATCGGAGAGAGAGGGGAGATCTCCCGCCGGGGTCCGGCCGTCAGCAGCATCGTCGCGTCCGTGAGGGTGCCGTACGCGGTCAACGAGCCGTGGTCGCCGATGATCCAGTCGGCGGCGATCAGCAGCGCCTGCCAGTCGGCTTCGGGAGGGAGGACCGCGATCCCCCGGTCCTGGCAGCCGGACAGCCAGCGGCGCACCTGCCGGATGCCATGGCCCGCGAACACGTTGGGGTGGACCAGCATCGCCACGCGGTAGCCGTCGCCCGGCAGTTGGCCCAGCAGTTGTGGCAGCAGGGAGTCGAGCCGCCCGAACGTCGAGGCCGGTCCCCAGGTGGACGTGACGACCACGAGCCGCTGTCCGTCCTCGATTCCCAGCGCACGGCGGTAGGAGTCGCGCCCGCCGCGGCCCGCCATGATCCGGTCGACGCACGGGTCGCCCACCACGTGGGCCACCGGAAGCGCCTCCGGGCAGGACCCCGCGAGCTCCTCCAGGGCCCGGTCGTGGGAGTAGACGATCGCCGCCGGGACCAGCCGCCCCGCGTGCAGCAGGTGCTGGCGGCTGAGCATCCCGGGCGGTCTCGGCTCTCCCGGTGCGAGCGCGGAGACGTCGGTGAGCAGTTTGATCTGCCCTGCCCCGTGCGAGATGCGTACAACCGGAGCGCGCAGTTCGTGCACTCCGCGGAAGCCCGCCACGAGCGCGAGGTCGAACTCGGCCCGCCGCGCTTCTTCCCAGGGCACCGTCGTGATGCCCAGGCTGCGCAGAAACTCGGTGACTCCGCTGCCGAAGGCATGTGGCGGGGCGGTGAAGACCAGTTGGATGCGCAGGTCGGTCTCCAGCAGTTCGAAGACCTCACGCAGCCGTTGGGCGAAAGTCACTGTGTGCACGACCACGAGGACCCTCTTGCAGTCCCGTACCGTCAGCCAGTGCCCCTGCTCGATCAGTGCTTGTTTCGTCGTTCTGACGGACACGCGATCCCCCATCGCTCGTCGTTGGGTACAACGGACGGCGGGAGGGTTCCCTGTGCCTACGGCGGTTTCCTTGCACTCCTCTTGCAACACCCTTGCCCTGGTGCGTGGGTGGGCTCTGGGCTGTCGTGGTGCGGCTACGGCACCCTCGCCGCATCCACGTCCTCAGCCGCCGCCCCCTCCCCCGCCTCCCCGAGCGCGTTGTTGCGCCGCACCGAGGACCAGAAGGACCACCCGATCAGCAGGACGCCGACAAGGCCGGTGATGACCTCGTTGATCTGGTACTGGATGGTGATCATGAGGATCACGGCGAGGGCGCCGATCGCGTAGTGGGCGCCGTGCTCCAGGTAGACGTAGTCGTCGAGCGTGCCCTGGCGGACCAGGTAGACCGTCAGGGAGCGGACGTACATCGCGCCGATGCCCAGGCCGAGGGCCATGAGCACGATGTCGTTCGTGATGGCGAACGCGCCGATCACGCCGTCGAAGGAGAAGGACGCGTCCAGGACCTCGAGGTACAGGAACATGAAGAAGGCCGCCTGGCCCGCCAGGACCACCGGCGAGCGTTCGCCGTCGCGTTCCCGTTCCTCCGCCTCCGCTTCCTCCTCCGCCTCCAGGCGGTTCTCGAAGAAGCCGGAGAGGCCGCCGACGATCATGTACGTGATGAGGCCCGCGATGCCGGAGACGAGGACCGTCTGGGCCTTGTCGGCGTGGGCGCCGCCGTGCTGGTGGGCGTGGGTCGCGAAGGTGAAGGACGTGATCAGGAGGACGATCAGGGCGAGGCAGACCGAGAGCATGTCGACCTTGCCGAGCCTGGCGAGGGGGCGCTCCAGCCAGTCGAGCCACTTGATGTCCCGGTCCTCGAAGATGAAGTCGAGGAAGATCATCAGCAGGAACATGCCGCCGAAGGCCGCGATCGCCGGGTGGGCGTCGGTCACGAGCTGTTCGTAGCGGTCCTTGTCGGTCAGGGCCAGGTTGACCGCGTCGATCGGGTTCTTCTTCGCCGTGACGGCGACGATCACGACCGGGAACGCCAGGCGCATGCCGAACACCGCGATCAGGACGCCCACCGTGAGGAAGATCTTCTGCCAGAAGGCGGACATCTTCTTCAGGATCCCGGCGTTGACCACCGCGTTGTCGAAGGACAGCGAGATCTCCAGGACGGCCAGGATCGCGATGACGCCGAACGCCGTCCAGCCGCCGTACCAGACTCCCAGGGCCAGGCCGAGCGCGGTGACCGCGAACGACCAGCGGAAGGTCTTCAGAAGCACGGGTTGCCCCTTCCTGTTGTCGCGCGGTCGCCCGCGGGCCGGGTATCCGTCAACAACCCCGACCAATCATCGGCGTTGTCTACCACGGCCGCCTGTCGTGCGGGTGACGGGGCCGATCAACGGCATGGAAAAGGGGCCCCGGACGTCGATGGTCCAGGGCCCCTTCCGGAGTCGGCGTCGCCGCGTCGTCACTTCTTGAGCGCCGCCCGGCCCGATGTGCGCAGCGCGCCCACCGTCTTCAGGAGGCGGTCGGCCGGGTCGCGCAGGGACTGGTGGGCCAGGACCGTGTTGCGCAGGCCGCGGACCGGACGGCGCCACAGGCGGTGGGCCGTGGCCACCGGGTGGGGGCGGGTGGCGAACCCTTCCCCCACGCGCAGCTCGCGGGTCTTGAGCCAGTCCTTCCACTCCTTGTCGCCGCGCCCCAGGTCCATGAGCCGCACGCCGTGCCGGCCCGCCTCCTCGGCCATCCTGAGGTGCATGATCAACCCCGGGGAGTAGTACCGGAGTTCGGGGTCGTACGCCGTGAACCAGGCCGCGAACAGCGTGCGGGACGTCGGCCCGAAGTGGGCCGCGACCGGGCGGTCCCCGGCGTAGAGGACCGACAGGATGCCCGTGAAGTGCTCCTCGCGGACCCGGAACAGATGGTCCACCAGGTCTACGATCCACGGGCGCGCGAAGCGGTCCATGCGGCCGGTCCTGCGGTACTGGGCGGACTTCCAGCGCATCAGCGTGTGCAGCACCTCGGGGTTCCGGTCGTCGTAGACGAAGCGCATCTCGCCGAGGTCGCGGCCGAGCCGGCGTTCCTTCTTCAGCGTCGTCTTGGCGATGCCCGGGTACGCGCCGCGCAGCCACTCGGCGTACGGGACCTCGCCGTCGCCGTCCTTGAGGTCGATCACCGGGGAGGCGAAGGTGCCGGTGACATGGCGGCCGAACGGCTGCTGTTCCTCCACCAGATGGTCGAACTCGAAGACCGACAGGCCGCAGGCGCGCAGGAGTTGCTGGACGTCCCAGGTGACACCGGGCCGGTGCACCAGGGCCTGGCAGTCGGAGAGGCCGAGGCCGATGGCCCGGCCGACGCCGACGGGGTTGCGCTCGTACGGGAAGAAGCCGACCGGCTCCCCGCCCTCGTGCAGCACCGCCACCTGCGCGCCGCCGCGGTGACGGCCGACGCCGTCCGCGAACTCCGGTGCCAGGAAAGGGTTCGCGTAGTCCGGCGACTCGTCCATCGCCTTGTGCCAGGCCTGGCGGAGCGAGGTGCTCAACTCCTCCGGTCTGTGGATCGTGATGTCCGCCTTGCCATTGGATCGCATGGATCGCATGGGCGACCGTCCCCCCACATTTCCCCCACGACGCGTCGTCCGCGCCCTGCCTACTCCTCCCACGGTACGACGAGACACGAACAGTTCGGCAGGTCTCAAACGTCGCGAAACAGTACGGACGCCGTCAAGGATGCCTGTGGTAACGGAAAGAGCACGGATCACCCGGCCGGGAACGATCCGGGAACGATCAGGACACGCCGGCGGAGACGGTCACCGGGCGATCCTGTCGGGCGCTTGCCGCCAACACCCCAGTCACCGCCGCCGATCCGGCCGCCATCAAGGTCATCGCCGTTGCGGGGGAGGTCAGTTGGGCCGCCGTGCCCGCGAGGGCCGCGCCGACGCCCTGCATGGTGAGCAGGCCCGCGGAGCGCAACCCGAGGGCGTGGCCCGCGAGTTCGTCGGGGGTGAGCTCCATCAGGCGTTCCTGGAGGACGAGGCTCGCGCCGTAGCCGACGGAGCCGGCGCACACGGCGATCGCCGCCCACGGCATGCCCGGCCGCAGCGCGAAGAACAGGTACGGCGCGGCCAGCAGCAGGCGCAGCGGGATGTCGAGGCGGGCGCGCAGGGCGGCCGGTACGAAGCGGCCCAGGGCCAGGTCGCCCACGAACATGCCCAGCGCCGCGCTCGCGAACAGCGTGCCCGCGGAGCCGGGGTCGTAGGGGACGTAGAGGGATTCGCAGCCGACCACCAGGCCGTTGGGGACCCACAGGCCGAGGTAGGTGAGGCGGCGGGGGCGGGAGGACCACAGGAGGGCGTTGGTGCGCCAGGTCGCGGCGACGGACGGGCGGCCGGCGGCGCGGGGTGGGCGGGCGGTCAGGCCGAGGCGGGTGATGAGGGCCGTGGTGACGTACAAGGCCGCGGCGAGGAGCAGACAGCGGCGCGGGGAGAGGAGGGCCAGCAGGGCGCCGCCCGTCGCGAAGCCGGTGACCTGCATGAGGCCGGTGGCCATGTTGAAGACCGAACGCCCCAGCAGGAAACCGTTCTTGGGCAGGATCTCGTTCAGCAGGCCCCCGCTCACTCCCCCGCCCAGCGAGGCGATCAGGCCCTGCGCGAAGACGACGGCGAAGGCCGCGCCGATGGGCAGGCCGGGCAGTGCCAGCAGGGCCGTACAGACGGCGAAGGCGGAGTTGATGCCGGCCAGGGTGGCGCGTGGGGGCAGCCGGTCGGAGCCGGAGAGGAAGAAGGTCGCGCCGAGCATCTGGGCGAGCTGCGGCCCGAACATGCTCACCGCCGACAGCAGCGGCGAGTTCGTCGCCCGGTACACCAGCGTGGCGAGCGCCAGCCCGCTGATCGTCTGGGCCGCGTTCTGGACGGCGTAGGAGAGGAAGAACGGCGTGTACTCGGGCGTGCGGAAGAGCTCGCGGTAGCTGCGCATGCGGGGAGTCTGCGGGGGTGCGTGCGGGGGTCGTATTCTTTCGCGCGGACGCGAAACAACAGGGGGTGCGGATGGGGTGGTGGCAGCTCAACGCGGACACCCTCGCCGGGAGCCGGTTCGTGCTGTCACCGTTCGCCGAGACCTTCGCCGCGCTGAAACTGCTGCACATCGGCGTGGCCGCGCACCCCGGCGAGCAGGCGTGGCTTCGGGACCAACTGCCGGGCTACCGGCGGCTGTTGACGGCCGATCCGGTCACCGGGCTGCTGGTGCGGGCAGGCATCGGACGGTCCTGGATCGCCGACTTCCTCTCCCCCACACCGAGGGACCGCGAACCCTTCGAGGCGGCCGTCGCCCGCGTGCGTACGACACCCCCCGCCACCGCTCGCGCCAACCTCACGGTCTCCCTCGCCGGACCGCTCCCCGCCGCCCTGGAGCGCGACGATCTGCCCGAGCGGGCGGCCCGGCTCCTGGAGTACGTGTGGGAGGAGACCGTACGGCCGTCCTGGGAGCGGCGCCGGCGCGTCCTGGAGGCCGATGTGGTCGCGCGCACCGCGCAGGTGAGCCAGGGCGGCTGGGCGGCCGTCGTGGACGCGCTGCGGCCCGGGCGGACGCGGTGGCTCGGGGAGAACCGGCTCCAGGTCAATCTGCACGAGTACCCGCCGCGCGAGATCTCCGGCGCGGAGCTGGTCTTCGTACCGGTGACGGCGAACGGGGCGAACGGGGGGTGGGTGTCCTGGGAGGAGCCCGACCGGTACGCGATCGTCTACCCGTGCGCGGGCGCCCTCGCCGACCGTCGCGGACGGCCGGTGCCCGCGGCCCTCGGCGCGCTGCTGGGGACCGCCCGGGCCGGGGTGCTGGTGCTGCTCTCCTCGCCGATGAGCACCAGCCAGCTGACCGCCGTGACCGGGCAGGGGCTCGGCTCGGTGGGCCGGCATCTGAAGGTGCTGCTGGACGCGGGGCTCGTGGAGCGGCGGCGGGCGGGGCGCTCGGTGCTGTATTCGCGGACGGCGGCGGGGGAGGTCGTGGTGGAGGCCGCGGGGCTGTAGACCACCTTTGGACCGCCTGTGGACGCGGAGAGGTATGGGCCGCCCGCGAGAACGACATTTACCGGAGTTAGCATCCGGTTATGACGACTACAGAGAACACGGGTCCCCTCGCCGTCGAGATCGGGTCGCTCAAGGGCGGCTCGGCGGACCTCTCCCAGTACGCCGGCCAGGCCGTCCTCGTGGTGAACGTGGCCTCCAAGTGCGGGCTGACCCCCCAGTACACGGGCCTTGAGCGGCTCCAGGAGCGGTACGCGGCACAGGGCTTCACCGTGCTCGGCGTGCCCTGCAACCAGTTCCTCGGGCAGGAGCCCGGCAGCGCCGAGGAGATCGCCGAGTTCTGCTCGGCGACCTACGGAGTGACCTTCCCGCTGACCGAGAAGGTCGAGGTCAACGGCGACGGCCGGCACGAGCTGTACGACCGCCTCGTCGGCTTCGCGGACGCGGAGGGCCACAGCGGCGACATCCGCTGGAACTTCGAGAAGTTCCTCATCGGCCGCGACGGCACGGTCGTGGCCCGTTTCTCCCCGCAGACCGAGCCGGAGTCGGCGGAGGTCGTGGCGGCGGTGGAGGGTTCCCTCGCCTGAGCAGGTGTTGACCTTGCCCCTGGGGCAGGGCTGAGCGTCCTTGTCGCCGGGCGGTCGGACACCGCCCGGTGACGGAGGATGACTCGGGTGGACGACGAACTGCTGACCATCGGGGCGTTCGCCGCCCGGGCGCGGCTTTCGGCCAAGGCGCTGCGGCTGTACGACCGCCTCGGGCTGCTGACCCCCGACCGGGTCGACGCGGCCAGCGGCTACCGCTACTACCGCGCCGAGCAGGTCGAGCGGGCCCGACTCGTGGCGCTGCTACGGCAGTTGGACATGCCGCTGGCCCAAGTCGCCACGCTGGTCGAGGCGGACGGGACGGACGCGGCCCAACTCCTCGCCGCGTACTGGACGGACGTCGAGACCCGGATCGCCGGGCAGCGCACGCTCGCCGAGTACCTCCGTGCACGCCTTTCGGGGAGGAGCTCCGAGATGTACGGAAACTTCGTGGTCGAGACGGTCGAGGTGCCGGAACAGGTACTGATCACCGAGACCCGGCACACCCTCGCGGACGAGTTGCCGGCCTGGATCGGGTCGTCGCTCGGACGCCTGGAGGCGGCCGCCGGGGAATGCGGGGGCGTGAGCGGTGCGCCGTTCGTCGTCTACCACTCCGAGGTGTCGACGGAGAGCGACGGCCCGGCCGAGTCCTGCGTTCCGGTCGCGGACGAGGCGGCGGCCCGGGCGTGGGCCGCGCGACAGGGCCGGACCCGCCAGACCGCGGTCCGCGTGGAACCGGCCCGGCGACTGGCGTACACCCGCATCACCAAGGCGCAGGTGGCGTATCCGCTGATCCAGGCCGCGTTCGAGGCGGTGGAGCAGTGGGTCGCCGCGGAGGAGCTGCGGTACGCCGGTCCGTGCCGCGAGGTGTACTTCGCCGACTGGTCGGCGGCGGGGCCGGGGGACGCGGTGTGCGACGTGGCGTTTCCGGTGGAGGGCGATCCGTCCCGGTAGGTGGGGCGGGGGGCTCAACAGCCTTAGGAACGGGGCCGGTTGGCCGTGGGGCGGGTTCAGTGGCCGTAGAACCGGCGTCCGTTGGCCGTGGCAGGGGCTCGACAGCCGCAGAGCCGGTGCCCGTTGGCCACGGCTCAGCAGCCGTAGATCGGGCCCCTTCCCAGCAGCCGCGGATCGGGCCCGATCGCCGTGGAAAGGGCCTGGGCCCGGTAGCCGTAGAAACAGCCCGACAGCCGTGGGAATGGGTGCGCCAGGCGCGACACAGGCCCGACGGGCGCGGCGCGCGGCCGATGGCCGTGGCGTGGGCTCGGTGGGCGGCGCCGCGTGGGCATGGCCGAGCCCCCTCGGCCGGGACGGCGGGCCAGTCGAGAGGGCTCTTTCGGTGGGGCTATGGAATTGGGGTGGTCATCCGTCACGCGAGGCCGACAGCCCCCTTGCCGACCTCGGCCACGAAGGCGGTCCACGCGTCGACGGGGAACGCCAGCGTGGGGCCGTCGAGGGTCTTGGAGTCCCGTACGGCCAACGCCGCGAGAGCTGGGGACTTGACCTCGACACACGCACCGTTTCCGGCCGAGTACGAGGACTTGATCCAGTTGTCGTTGGCGCCTTGCTGAATTGCCATTTTTGCTCCGGTTACGCCAGTTGATGAGTCGCTGTCACCGCGCGTCGCGTCCGGCCACGAACACTCCGGACGTACAACACGGTTTGCGCCAACGCCTGTTGCTCGATGGCGTGATCGACGCTACTCGCCAACATCGGTAGGCGAAGCGGCCATTCACTCGACCGGGTGGCATATTCCCCTGGTGCTTCCATCCTGGCTGGCGGAAGGTGTAAGGTGCGGCACCTTCCGCCGGACGGGCCACTCAGCGGGCGTACTCCTTCGCGATGTCCGCGATGAACTGATGCGACTGGTCCACGTTCAGGGCCTGGGCGCGCAGATGCTCGTACATGACGCTGTACTTCTGTACGTCGGCCGCCTTCTCCAGGTACAGGTCGCTGGTGACGCCCTCGATGTACACGACGCTGGAGTCCGCCGCGTCGGGGAACTCCAGGATGGCGTACTGGCCGTTGAGGCCGGGGTGCGCGCCCACCTCGTAGGGCAGCACCTGCACGGTGACGTGCGGGAGCTGGGACATCTCGGCGAGGTTCTCCAGCTGCTCGCGCATCACCTGGCGGCCCCCGACGACCCGGCGCAGCGCCGCCTCGTCCAGCACCGTCCACAGGCGCAGCGGGGATTCCGCGGAGGAGACACGTTCCTGCCGGCGCAGCCGCACCTCGACGCGCTTCTGGATGTCGCTCGGCGAGGTCTCGGGCAGCGCGCCCCGGATGAGCGCCTCGGCGTACGGTCGGGTCTGCAACAGGCCCGGGATGATCTGGGGTTCGTAGGCCCGCAGTGACGCGGCGTCCGTCTCCAGGCCGATGTAGACGCTGTACGGGATGTCGCCGAAGGAGTGCCACCAGCCCTGCTGGCGCGAGTCCTTGGCCATCTGCATCAGCGAGTCGACGATCCGGACGTCCTCGACCTCGTAGACCCCGCACAGATCGCGGACGTCACGCTGGCTGATGCTGCGCCGGCCGTTCTCCAGCCGGCTGATCTTCGACTGCGACACCAGCAGCCGCTCGGCGACCTCTTCGGCCGTCATGCCCTTGAGCTCTCGGAGCCGACGCAA
The DNA here is from genome assembly GCF_000376565.1 of Streptomyces hokutonensis. Taxonomy (GTDB): domain Bacteria; phylum Actinomycetota; class Actinomycetes; order Streptomycetales; family Streptomycetaceae; genus Streptomyces; species Streptomyces hokutonensis. The sequence continues at coordinate 34,200 of NZ_BARG01000110.1, forward strand.
CTCCTGGCCCAACCGGCGTCGCCTGACGGTGGGATTGACACTTGACGCCACGGGAACGTGCACCTCCGGCTGCATGCCTCTGCTTGCCACTGCTTGTTGCTACTTGCCGCTACTTGCTGCTCACTGCTTGCCACTTTGCGTATCTGCTGTTGAGCAGACTGCCACCAAGGTGGTTTCTACCGCTGGGAAACGGTGGATATGCGGCAGGTACGAGCCAGGTTCCGGTCGTCCACGGCGTCCGTAGATGCGGCCGAGCGGGGTGGAGTGACGTTACGTCTACTCCACCCCGCTCGGACCAGCGGCTCCCGAACCGGGTCTTGGGGACTGGCGGTGCGGCGGTACTGCGTGTGGTGCGGGTACTGCGGTGGTACCGGTCGTGCGGTGCTGCTCCGCGGTGCCGGCGTGTGCCGTGGAACTGCGGCTCAGTGAGCCACGGCGCGCGCCATGGTGCCGCGGTGCGGCTGCATCGGAACACCACGAGCCGGTTCCGGTGGCCTTGATCCGGGCGCGGCCTGACGGCCGGCCGGGGCCGGGCTGCGGCGTGGCTGTGCGGCCACACCGTTCTGGACGTCCATCACGGCGTGCGCCACGAGTCCGCCCATGGGGTCGTGCCTGATCAGATCCCGCAGCCGGGAGCGGGACGAACGTCCCTCGTTACCCGGATACAGGTGCTTGCCCAGACCCACCGCGTGCGCCAGTGCGGCGAGCGCGGCGGTCCGCGGGTCCGGCGGTACGCCGGTGCGGATCGCGGAATCGAGTCGCGCCCTGATCTCACGGCTGATCTCGTTGTCCGTCGCCTGATAGCGAGTCGTGGGCAACACCCCGCACATCTGTCCCGCCACGGCATGCACCATGCCGCACCGCTCCAGATGCGAGAGGTAGGTCTGGCGAAGTCCCAGTCGGGGCCCGCCAATCCAGTTCACTGCACGCACGGGAGCGCCACGCCTTCGCAGCAACTCCAACGCGCAGTCCAAAGTTGGATCTCCAGTCGGCCGTGGGACTACCACGGCGATACGATCCCCGTCTGGGGCTATCCGTCCGGCCAGCGCCAGCTCCACTAGCTGTGCTCCGGCCAGACCGAGGTCGAGCGACTGCGGCTGCGCAGTGGTACCCGTGGCCGGGTCCAATGCCAGCAGCAGAAGCTCCTCCGGAAGTGTTCTGCGGCTCCTGCCCATCCATGCCTCCCCGCGTGGATGAATGACAGGGTGACCCCTCTCACATCTGTCTGTCGAGGGTGCGTGACCGCTTCGTAGTGGAACCGGTAGGTATGTCGTTCTCGTCTACCGCAGGGGTTAAGCCCGCACACAGGACACTGGTACATCGTTCGGACAACGGTGTTTGATGCGTTGTCCGGGCTGCGGGTAGGAGATTTACCGGCTGTTTTCAGCTGTTTCTGTAGCTGTCTCGGCTATCTCGGTCGGTTCGGTTGACGCACGGTGGGCGTGCGGCTCATGGAGGAGGCATCGGTGGCGGGCGAGTCCCCCGACAGGTCGAAGCAGCGCGAGTCGTCGGCAGAACCGACGCCGGGGAGCGCGAGTCCGGTTCCCGAGGCGAGGTCCGAACGCGACCCGCGCCTGGCGGTGGCCCGCGAGGCCACGCCGACGTCGTCCCAGCGCGGGGGTGTCGACACGGCGACGAAGATCTTCTCGATCCGGGAACTCCGGGCGGGGGCGGTTGAGGACGGGGACACGGGCGGGGCGTCGGGGGCGTCCGGCGCGGGGGACGGCTCCGGCGGTGCGGGTGGTTCGTCCGGCTCGGACGGTGCGTCCGGCTCGGACGGTGCGTCCGGCTCGGGCAGTGCGGCGGATGCGACCGGCGGGTCGGGCGAGGCCAGCGGGTCGGGTACGGCCGGCGGGTCGGGTGCGACCGGTGGCTCAGGCGAGGCTGGCGGGTCCGGTACGGCCAGCAAGTCCGGTACGACCGGCAGGTCGGGTGGGACCGGTGAGTCCGGTGGGACCGACGGGGCGAGTGACGCCGCCCAGGCCAACGGGGCCGGTGATGCCGGTGAGGCTGACGGGTCCCGTGAGGCGACTGGGGTCGGTGAAGCCGGTGACTCCGAGGGTCCCGAGTCTGCCGAGGGCAGCGAAGCCACGGAGGGTGGCGAGGGTTCCGAGGACGTCGAGTCCGGCGACGGCGCTGAAGTCACCGAGGGCGTTGCGGGCGCGGAAGCCGCCGAGGGCGCCGATGCGCAGAACCCTTCCGCCAAGGGCGGCCCGGCGGGCGATGCCCGGCTGCGGGCCGCTGTGGCGGCTTGGGTGGCGGGGTCGGACGACCCCGAGGAGTCGGACGGTTCGGAGGGTTCCGACCGTTCGGACGGTTCGGAGGGTTCGGAGGGTTCGGACGGCCGGGAACCTGCCGGTGCCGGGGTGACCGACGACGCGAGCGCGGCTTCTACAGCCGAGGACGCGGCGAAGTCCGCCGAGAGCGCGGAGACCGTGATCGTGGCGCCTCGCGCCGTGAAGGGCCGCCCTGAGGACGCTGAGACCGCCGCGGAGGCCGAAGAGGGCTCCGTGAGTGCCGTAGCGGCCGAGGCGGCCGGCGCTGGGCAGGATGCCGAGTCCGAGGACGCGGGGACCGCGACCGACCGTGGCCGAGACGCCACCGAGGACGGTCCGCAGGACGCGGTTCCTGGGGCTGTGGAAGCCGACGAGGCCGACACCGACGACGAGATCGCGGACGCCCGCCCGGAGGCCGCCGGCACTCCCGAGGACGCGGACGAGGAACCGCAGGACGCCGTCCCCGACGCGTCCGAGGACGAGCCGGAGGACAGCGCACCGGACACGTCCGCAGCCGAACCGGAAGACTCCGCGCCCGGCACATCCGAAGCCGAGCCTGAAGACGCGACCCCCCGCACACCGGAAACCGCCCCGGAGGACGCGGCACCCCGCGCATCCGCAGCCGAGCCGGAGGACACCACACCCGCCCCCTCCGCAGCCGAACCGGAAGACACCGGACCCGGCACATCGGCAGACGCCCCGGAAGACGCGGCACCTGGCGCGTCCAAAGCCGCGGCGGAGGACGCCACACCCGCCCCCTCCGCAGCCGAACCGGAGGACACCGCGCCCGGCACATCCGAAGCCGAGCCTGAAGACGCGACCCCCCGCGCATCCGAAACCACCCCGGAAGACGCGGCACCCCGCGCATCCGCAGCCGACCCGGCGGACGCGGCACCCCGCACATCCGAAGCCGCCCCGGAAGACGCTTCAGTCGACCCGCAAGACACCCCCCCGACCCCCAAAACCCCCACCACCCCCGAACCGAAAGCCGCCGACGGCGCCCCCGCTCCACAGGCTTCACCCGCACCCGACGACGCGACCCGCACGGGTGGTGCGGGTGGGAAAACGGGGCCGGACGACGGCGTAGCCGGGGCGGTCGATCAGCCCACGGCCGTTTTCAAGGCCGTGCGGGCGCCCAAGCCCGCGGTGGACCAGCCGACGACCACTCTCAAGGCACCCAAGGCCCCGCCCGCCCCCGAGGCCCCCGCCGAGCGCACCAGCAAGTTCGTCGCGCTGAAGCCCCTCGACGAACCCCGGGCGCCCCGCGCACCCCGCCCGGACGCGACCCGCCCGGTCGCCCAGGTCGGCCCCGAGCGCACGACCCAGCAGCCGCTTCCTCCGAAGCCCCCGCTGGACCTCCTCGCCGAACTGACCAACACTCCCCCTCCGCCGGAGACCCCGGTCCGCACGGCGATCCGCAGGGTCAAGATCTGGACCCCGCTGGTCGTCCTCCTGGCGATCGTGTTTGCAGTAGTGCAGGCCCTGAGGCCGCTGCCGACGCCGTCGCTCACGCTCACCGCCGAGGACTCGTACACCTTCGACGGCAGCAAGGTGAACCTCCCGTGGCCGAGCGAGGGCCAGGGCTGGATGGACGTCAACGGCATCGGCACGATGGGCAACTTCGGCAAGCAGACGCCGGTCGCGATCGGGTCCGTGGCCAAGGCGATGACGGCGTACATCGTCCTCAAGGACCACCCGCTGAAGGCGGGTGCGGAGGGCGAGAAGATCACCGTGGACGCGACCGCCGAGAAGGAGGGCGGTTACGACAAGGACGGCGAGTCCACCCTCAACACCGTCAAGGCGGGCGACGTCCTCACCGAGAAGCAGGCGCTGTCGGCGATCATGATCCCGTCGGCGAACAACATCGCGCGGCTGCTGGCCCGTTGGGACGCGGGCTCCGAGGCGGCGTTCATCAAGAAGATGAACGACACCGCGAAGTCGCTCGGGATGACGAACACGACGTACACCGACGCGTCCGGGCTGAAGGAGACCACGGTCTCCACCGCCGAGGACCAGGTCAAGCTGGGCAATCAACTGGTCAAGATCCAGGCCCTGATGGACATCACCAAGCTGCCGAGCTGGGTCGACCCGTCCGGCAAGAAGTGGACCAACTACAACCGCCTGGTGCCGTACAACAACTCGCTGGGCATCAAGACCGGCACCACCACCGCGGCCGGCGGCAACCTGCTCTTCGCCGCCACCAAGGAGGTCGGCGGCGAGACGGCCGTCGTCGTCGGCGCGATCCTCGGCCAGCACACCGCGCCGATCATCGACACCGTCAACGCGGTCAGCAAGACGGCGATGCTCGCGGCGCAGGACGCGATGACCTCGGCGAAGATCCTGAAGAAGGGCGACGTCGTCGGGTACGTCGACGACCGGCTCGGCGGTCACACGCCGGTCGTCGTCACCAAGGACGTCGCCGCGGTCGGCTGGGCCGGCCTCAAGGTGAAGCTGTCCTTCGCCCCCGACTCCGTACCGCACACCGCGAAGGCCGGCACCAAGGTGGGCACGCTCACCGTGGGCGACGGTTCGGGCGGCGCGGTCAAGGTGCCGGTCGCCCTGCAGAAGGATCTCGCGGAACCGGCCCTGACCGCGAAGCTGAAGCGTCTCGGCTGACCCACGAGGCGTTGTACGTCACCGCACCCCGCCGGCCGGCCACCCGCACGGGAGCCAGTCGGCGGGGTGCGTGCTAGCGTCGCGAATCGGGGCACGTCGCCGGTCAAGCGGACGCGGCGTCGAACAGGCCGGGAACGGGACGGGACGCGGCCGGGAACAGAAGACGGGACACGGGGAGTGCCTTCAGGTGGCCACAGCGGAGCCGACACGCGCCGACGATGCCGATCCGGGCCCGGTAGCCGGCCCGCGAATACACCTGCCCGCGCACCACACGGACCACGACGCGACAGCTAGCGGAAGCACCCGCTGGGCGGCCCTGGTCGACCGCCTCCGCGCCCCCTTCCTCCGCCACCCGGTGATCGGCTTCACGCTGCTCTCCGGAGTCCTGCACATCGTCTGGTTCTTCACGTTCGCGAACAGTGGCGGCGATCTCGCGGCACAGGACGCCTGGGCGGAGTTCGTCGGCCGCCACCCGGACTCGGCGTACAACCTCGCCTGGTACGGCGGCATGCACCCGGTGTCGTACAGCGTCGTCTCGCCGTATCTGATGTCGGTCCTCGGTGTCCGTACGACGATGATGATCGCCGGGACCATCTCGGCGGGCCTGCTCACCTTGATCCTGATCCGCAGCCGCTCGGTGAAGAACCCGCTGTGGGCCTCGCTCGCGGGTGTCTTCGCGCTGCTGTGCAACGCGGCGTCGGGCCGGGTGACGTACGGCCTGGGCCTGGTGTTCGGGCTCGGCGCGGTGGCCGTCGTCTTCTGCTGGCCCTACCGCTGGCGTTACAAACGCTGGGCGAAGGCCCTGTGCGCGGCCCCGCTGGCCGCGCTCGCGACGATGTCCTCACCGGTGGCCGGCCTGTTCGTGGGCCTGGTCGCCGTAGCCCTGTTCCTGCAGAAGCGACGCCCCGGCGCCTGGGCTCTCGGCCTCGCGCCCGCGGCCGTGGTCGCCGTGTCCGCCTGGCTGTTCCCGTTCTCCGGCACCCAGCCGATGCTGTTCGGCTCGATGATCCTGCCGCTGGCGTCCGGGGTCCTCGTCTACTTCCTGGTGCCGCACGAGTGGACGACCGTACGGATCACGGCGGCCGTGTACAGCATCGGCGTCATCCTCGTCTGGCTGGTCAGCTCGCAGATCGGCTCGAACATAAGCCGACTGGCGATGCTGTTCGCCGGTGTGGCCCTGATCTCCGCGCTGCCCTTCGCGGTGCCGCGCTCGCGCAAGTGGTACACGATCGTGCTGGCCTTCGTCGGCTTCACCGGCTGGATCGGCTTCAAGTCGGTCGACGACGTCGTCAACACCGCCCCCGCCGCGTCCTGGTCGCACGAGCTCGCCCCCCTGGTCAACGAACTCCAGGAGGTCGGCGCCGAACGCGGCCGCGTCGAGGTCGTCCCGGCCCGCTCCCACATCGAGGCCTCCGCACTCGCGCCCTACGTCAACCTGGCCCGCGGCTGGAACCGCCAGGCCGACATGGAGCGCAACCCCCTCTTCTACGACGACACCCTCAACTCGGCGAACTACCACGAGTGGCTCCAGCGCTGGGCCGTCCACTACGTCGTCCTGCCGAAGGACAAGCTGGACGGCGACGGCGGCGAGCGCGAACGGGACCTGGTCCAGCGCGGGATGCCGTATCTGAAGCAGGTCTGGGGCGACACGAACTGGCAGCTGTTCCAGGTCACCGACCCGACGCCGCTCGCCGAGCCGAACGCGGTCGTCGACCGGGCCGAGCAGGGCGAGCTGACCATCGAGGTGAAGAAGAAGGGCCGGATCCTGATCCGGATCCCGTACTCGCCGTGGCTGAGCGTCGTCGACGCGAAGGGCAAGAGCCTCAAGCCGCCGCAGGAGACCGACGCGTCCAAGCACCGCGCCGAGGGCACCCCGAAGACGTACGACAACCTCAACGGCTGCCTGACGGAGACCGAGGAGGACTCCAAGGGCGACAAGTGGACGATGTTGCTGGCGCCGAAGGCGGGGACGTACCGGCTCGCGGCGCCCTACCAGCTGCCGCGCGGTACGCCCTGCCCCGACGAGCTGAAGTAGTCAGCGCAGCCGGTCCACGTACTTGTCCGTGCCGGGCACCGTGGGGATGAACGGTGCCACCAACTCCACCGTCCCCAGGCCCGATTCGGCCACGGCCGTGTCCAGCCCCGTGAAGTACTCCTCCCAGCAGTCCCGCGGATCCGCCTCCAGGAACCACAGCAGCGTCAGCCGCGTATCCACCCCCTCGACCTGCTTGACGTAGGTCATGCGGTCGCCCGGCAGCGGGGTCGGGCGGAACACGGTCACCATCGCGGCCGGGGAGCCCGCGAGCCGTTTCGGGAGGTGACGGGAGCGCAGCCACTCCAGCAACTCGGCGCGCTGCTCGGCCGATTCACTGTCGACGACCTCCAACACCAGCCCGGCGTAAGGGTGGTCGAGGGCGTGGAAGTCCCTCGGTCCGGCCGCGCCGTCGCGGTACACGGTCGCCTCGTGGTCCTGGAACGCGGTGAAGACGTGCGTACGGTCCTGGTAGACCCGACCGTCGCGATTGAGCCGTTTGTTGATGCCGACGGTCCACTTCATGTGGTCGTCGTAGCGGCCCTCGGTGACCCAGTACGTGGAGAGGTAGCAGCCGGCGGTGACGGGCTGGGCGATCGCCGACTTCTCGGGACAGCGCAGGAGTTGGAGGTCCCGGGTGGCGACCCAGCGGCGGCCGGCGTACATCCAGGGCATGGCCATCGCGCCGGCGTAGTAGTGGTCGTCCTCGTACCAGCGGTTGTACGCGTACTCGTGCCCGGGCTGCGGTTCGACCATGGTGATGAGCGCGTGTCCGGGCCGGACTCCGTACGGTCCTACGGCGGCCAGTTCGGCGTACACGTCGCTCCGGGTGTCCTCGCTCACGTCGCTCCCCTTCCGTCCTCCGCCGGTCGCCCATACTCTGACGCCCCGTCAGATAAACCGCCAGACCCCGGGAGGGATCGGATGTCGCTGCTCGCGGGCAAGACCGTCGTCGTCTCGGGGGTCGGGGCCGGACTGGGCCACCAGGTCGCCGCCGCCGTCGTACGGGACGGAGGGAACGCCGTGCTGGGCGCGCGCACGGAGGCGCATCTCGCCAAGTCGGCCGCCGAGATCGATCCCGACGGGTCGCACACGGCGTACCGGTCGACCGACATCACGGACGAGGGGCAGTGCGAGGCGCTCGCGGAGGTGGCACGGGAGCGGTTCGGGCGGATCGACGCGGTGGTCCATGTGGCCGCGTGGGACAGCTACTTCGGCGGGCTCGAGGACGCGGACTTCGCCACCTGGCAGTCGGTGCTCGACGTGAACCTGCTGGGCACACTGCGGATGACCCGCGCCTGCCTGCCCTCCCTGAAGGAGGCGGGCGGCGGCTCGGTCGTGATCATCGGGACACAGTCGGCGGTGGCCGCGCCCTCGCAGGTGCGGCAGGCGGCGTACGCGGCGTCGAAGGGGGCGCTGACGAGCGCGATGTACTCGCTGGCAAGGGAGTTGGGGCCGTACCGGATCCGGGTGAACACCGTGCTGCCGGGGTGGATGTGGGGTCCGCCGGTGGAGGCGTACGTGCAGTTCACCGCGCACACGGAGAAGGTCCCGGAGACGGAGGTCCTGAAGCGGCTGTCCGACCGGATGGCGCTCCCCGAGCTCGCGACGGACGGGGACGTGGCCGACGCGGCGGTGTTCCTGGCGTCGGAACGGGCGCGGGCGATCACGGGTCAGTCGTTGCTGGTCAACGCCGGGGAGCTGATGCGATGAGTTCATGTAGGTGAACGCGGAACATCAATCCGAACGATTTTACTCCCCCTTGACTGTGCGCTTACTTGTCGTGCTCACGCGCGACCGCCCACGATGAGCCCCGGGCTGAACCGGCTCAATCGTGGGAGGGCGCATATGAACGGGCTCGACTGGGCCGTGCTCATCGGCTATTTCGGCGTGATGGTGGCCATCGGTGTGTGGTCGCACAAGCGTGTCGACAACGTGAGCGACTTCTTCACCGCCGGCGGCAAGATGCCCTGGTGGCTCTCCGGCATCTCGCACCACATGTCGGGCTACAGCGCGGTCATGTTCACCGGTTACGCGGGCATCGCCTACACCTACGGCGTCACGTCCTTCATCACCTGGTCGTTCCCGATCGCGCTGGGCATCGCCATCGGCTCCAAGCTGTTCGCGCCACGCATCAACCGGCTGCGCTCCCGGCTCCATGTGGCCTCCCCCCTCGAGTACTTGAAGAACCGCTACAACCTGCGGACCCAACAGGCGCTCGCCTGGTCCGGGATGCTGCTGAAGATCGTGGACGTGGCGGCCAAGTGGGCGGCGATCGCAACCCTGTTGTCCGTCTTCACAGGTGTGTCCCTGAACCAGGGCATCCTCATCACCGGCGCGATCACGGCCGTCTACTGCACGATCGGCGGCCTGTGGGCCGACGCGCTGACCGAACTCGGCCAGTTCGTCATCCAGTTGCTCGCCGGTGTCTCCATGTTCGTGGCCGTCGTACTGAAGCTGAACGACAAGGGCATCGGATTCCTCGGCGCCTGGGACGAACCGGCACTCCAGGGCCACGGCAAACCGCTGGTCGGCCCCTACGGCACGGTGTTCCTCCTCGCGTTCCTCTTCATCAAGCTCTTCGAGTACAACGGCGGCATGCTCAACCAGGCCCAGCGCTACATGGCCACCAAGAGCCCCTACGAGGCCGAGCGTTCGGCCCGGCTGTCGGCGGCGCTGTGGCTGATCTGGCCGACGGTCCTCTTCTTCCCCATGTGGATGTCACCCCTGCTCGTCCACGCACAGAAGCCGGACGGCTCCGACTCCTACGGCCTGATGACCGAACAGCTGCTCCCGCACGGCCTGTTGGGCCTGGTCGTCGTCGGCTTCTTCTCCCACACGATGGCCATGTGCTCCTCCGACGCGAACGCGATCGCGGCCGTCTTCACGAGGGACGTGGCACCGGTCGTATCGGCCAAGGCCCGCGCCTGGAACGACCGTTCGGGCCTCATCGCGGCCCGCGTGACCACGGTCGTCTTCCTCGGCCTGTCGATGGCGGTGGCCACGCAGGTCAACTCGCCCACGTTCAAGGACATCATCACCGTCGTCATCAAATGGGTCGCGGGCCTCATGGGCCCGATCGCGATCCCGATGATGCTCGGCCTGCTCCGCCCCTTCCGCAAGTCCGGCCCCACGGCGGCCCTGACGAGCTGGGCGGCGGGCCTGCTCGCCTTCTGGCTGGTCAACTACCCGATCAACTGGGAGATCGACGGCGGAGTCCCGCTCCAGTACCAGGTGTCGATACCCCTCGCGGTGTCGCTCGTCCTCTACATCCTCATCGGCTATGTGAAGCCCGAGGACACCCCGGAACGGGACGCGCTGATCGAACGGATCAACGGCGGCGGGGACGACGACGGGGACGCGGTCGCGGTGGCCGTACCGGCACAGGCGGGGGCGGGAGACGACGTGGTGGGCACCAGCCAGCCCTAACGACTGCCGACTACACCCCTCTCGGATACCGGGCGATCCAGCCCGGAGAGGCCCCGGCGGGCCCGTGCAACGCGGGCCCCTGGGTCATCTCCACGGCGAAGTCGTCCGCGAGCACGAGCAGTGTGGGACGGCCCTCCAGTTCGGCCAGCCAGGCCGGCGGGAGGGCCGTCTCGCCGTACGACGCCCCGAGCAGCCCACCCGTGAGCGCCCCGGTGACCCCGGAGGGCCCACCGTGATTCACGGCAAGACACAACGCGTGCCGTACGTCCTCCCCGACGAGCGCGCAGTACACAGCCCCCGAGAGCACCCCCTCCGCGCTCCCCTCCCCCACGAGCTCCTCGACCCGCCCGGAGGTCGGCATCCCCTGCCGCACGGCACCGAGCGCACGCTGCAGCCCGTCGGAGACCGCCTGATGCCCGGGCCGGGCGGCCAGCAGCGCAAGCGCCCGCTGCACAGCCGCATCCAGACTCTCCCCGCGCGCGAGCCCATGCACGACGACGGCGTACGCACCGGCCGCCAGATACCCGACCGGATGCCCATGGGTCTGCGCCGCGCACTCCACCGCGAGCTGCATCACAAGCTGCGGCTCCCACCCGACGAGCAACCCGAAGGGCGCGGAACGGGCAGCCGCCTCGCCCCCCACCTCACCAGGATTCTTCGGCGCGTCGAGCGTCCCCATCCGCTCGTCCCCAAACCCCATCAAACAGGCCCGAGTCGGATCCCGCCGCGCATAGAGCCACTCCTCCCGCGCGAGCCACCCGTCGTCCTTACGACGCTCATCGGGCCCCCAGTCGTGCTGAGTTGCGGCCCACCGCAGATACGCCCGATGCAGATCGGTCGGCGGATGCCAAGCCCCCGTGTCCCGCCTCACCTGCGCCCTGATCAGCCCGTCGACGGTGAACAGGCCGAGCTGCGTGAGATGAGTGACCGCCCCGCGCCGCCCGTACCCGAACGCGAGATCCACAAGGCCCTCCGCACCGTAGGCCTCCCGGATCTCGTCCATCGCCAACAGGTCGACGGGCGACCCGAGCGCGTCCCCCACGGCGGCCCCCAGCAACGTCCCCCGCACCCGGCTCCGAAAGTCCTGCTGCTCCCCCCGCCCCCAGACGGCCCCGGCTGCGGTTGAGGTTGCGGCACTCACCAAGACCTCCTCAGGCGCCGTCCATACGTACGAGTCAGCTCAGCACTGTAATCGAACGGGGACGGTGAGTTGAGGGGGCTGATCGGTGAAGTGACCGTAGGGCCACTCGCTTCTTTGCCAGTGTCGGACTTCCGCGGACCGAGTAAAGGGCGCTGCGCTGCGCTCCGCGTCGGCTTCG
>NZ_BARG01000109.1 GCF_000376565.1 Streptomyces hokutonensis
CATCACTTGGACCGTAAGCCCCGTGACCTTCCTACCACTGGCACACCGTCAGGCTGCTGAACTCCCAGCTTGCGCACACGACTTCACCGCCCATCCGAGGGCTGATTTCGGTTGATCCTGAACCGTTCAGGTTCTTAGGAATCTCAACGCTGGAGCCGGACGATCACTGTGTGGACGGTGGCCACGCAGCGGCAGTGCGCAAGCCGAGTCAGCGGCAAAGCGCCATGATGGTGTCATCGAAGTCCGGGAACTCCCGTGTCGCCTGCTCGATGACTGCGGCTCCCGACTGCTGCTGGCCAGCTGCGAATCGTTCCGCGACGGCCACCAATTCGCGATTGGGAGACGGCGTCCAGTCAGGCTCGTAGGAGGTGGCTGCCTCCCAAGGGCCATAGCCTCCGGCCAACAGCCACAAGAAGGCGCCCAGATCACACGCCACGACACCGGTCTCACCCTCCGAACCCAGGAAGACCACAGGCTGATCGATGAGTGGGCTGTGCTGACGGATCAACCAGAACGCCGCATATCCACCCGAGCCATCCTGGCCAAACACACGGAAATCGTCGCCGCTCAACTCCGCGTTGCCAGTCCAGGCCCTGAACCAGTCAGTAGTTTGCTCCGCGGATAGGAAGGCCGGGAAGGGTTCGAAGTCGACCCCATCTCCGCCGTTGTACTCGATCGGAAGCGCCAGCGCAGCGGCCAACGCCTCGGGAAACTGTCGATCATCGGTAATCACTCGGACAGGCTAGCGACCACCAGTGTCGCTGGATGGCTGCGCATGAACCACCCGGGCTGGCCGGGCCAGCAGTACGTCAAGCATCAACCGAGACCGGACAACCACCTTGCCAGCCGGGTGAGTTACAACTTTCTCTACTGGTTCAAGGCGGCTCGCTCCGCTCCCCGCGCGCGGCCCGGCCCCCGGCCGGGCCTGCGCTCCTGTCTCCGCCCCGCTCCAGCCCAGCCGGCGCCCGTGCCGCGTTAGCAGACCAGCCGTGTGAAAGAGCAAGGGCGCACATGGATTTCTTCCGGTCGACTAGCGCCCCTGTGCGGCTAGCCTGATAGCTGCCACGAAGGGAGCGTCTTCCTGCTGGACCGAATCAGTTAGGTCATCATAGAGAACAATCGACGCATGACTTTCTTGCTCCATCGTGGCCCAAGCGGACCACGCATCATGCGCGTCAGAACTACTCACTGCGGCACCTTTTGAGCGCAGCAAAACAGCGTAGAGGAGAAACAGGCCCTCGGCACGGGGCGGGATATTCACCTCGGGCGGAATGAAACTTCTGATCCGTTCAGCATCTAGTTGAAGATAGTTCATGATGTAACCCTGCCTAAATAAAGAAGCACATACAGTGCGGCAAAGACTCCGGGGATTACGCGCTCCACATACCCAAGTTCAGCATATCTCTTTCTCAGCGGAGGCAGCGGATAACGCTTGAGAGAGTTCCACTCATCCTGGAAGATTTGAACTGGAAGGCGCTCCTCTAGCTTGTTTATGACAGCAAACTTTGCAGTGTTCAAATCTCTGTAGATATGCAGCTGAAGCCACCACGAGATCGAGAGCGTAAAGCCTGCAGCCGAGAGGGACAAGTGGACAGCGTAATGCGCCTTATCGAGCTTCTCATAGGCCAACGCCATGATAGAAATAAGCGTTGTCTGAACCGAAAGGAAGAAGGCATTGGCCGTGCCCCTTCGCACTGACACCCGGTCCGCCATTTCACCGCTAGTTTATACAAGTCGACAACTGTTGGATCAGGAACCTCACGGTTGTCATTCATCGACCGCCTCCAATAAGAGTCTTGAGATTTGACTAGGTCCACTTATGGATCTTGTCAGTTACGCCAGCAGCCTTCGGCGCGCGACAGATTTCGTCCCTGTACCCCTTCAGAAGGAGGTACGGAATTCCTTCCTGCTGTGCCATCCAGACTTCAGCATCAACAGCAGAATTTGCGTGCTGCCCGCAAAGAACTACGACGGAGAAGCAGCCTTAATTGCCCAGTCGGCAATCCAAAACGGGCTATCATCAAGTTTTGCTTGACCAATCAGAAATTCCTTTAGAACCACATCATGATCATAGTCGAAACTAATAAAGACGCGCGACTTCACTTACACCCCTAACCTCGTGATAATCCAAAACCTTTCATCCGGATTTTTCCTATACTGCAAACCTGCCATCACCCACCGGGCAGTGACATGCAGAGAGTCATTCCTTGTTAATCATGACGATCTATTACGGTACGCTCCTTGCGCTACTGCTGCTAGTAGATTCAACAATCTTCTAGAGCCACAGCGGGTGGCGGGTGTTCGCCAACAGACATCAGCTTGTCATCGGCTGCAGACACCAAAGCCTGCAAGTACAGGTTGGATCCTGCGACGCCAAGCCACCTACCCCCTTCAACAAGCGAACCCTCTGCACCAACGAGAACCACGTGTGGGCGGTCGTTGGCTGCTCGCTAACACTCCGCAGACATCCGGAGAGGTGCAACGAAGCCCACGCGCGCCCGGTCGGCGCACCGGCCGTCGTCGGCTGAGGTGCGAACACCAAGCGATTCTCGGGCTGTGCCTGGGCTATGTTCATTGCGCAGGTAGTCGGCCGAACAGCCGTGGCAACTGCGACACATACGCGTTCGATCGACAGTCAGGCAGCCGTTCCGATAGGACTGATAAGCCTTGGACAGCAGGTTTAGGCGTGGGCAGGGTGGGATCGACGCCGAGACGGATCCTCCCCGAACCGTCCCACCTGCTGCGAGTCCTATCCTGCGGGACTGCTCCTTCGCTATGCTCACACTCACGGCTTAGGGCTTGAACAGTAATCCAGGAGCTTGCATGGCCTTCAGTGCCTCAGTTCGGCGCCTCCTTATCTCCTCTCCCGGTGATGTGCCACGTACAGACTTGCTGATCATCCAGCAGTCGATCAACCGCTGGAACGGCGTTTATGGCGAGCAATTTGGATCAATCATCATGCCAATCTCTTGGGGTACGCACGCTGCAGCAGAATTTGGTCAGCCACCTCAGCAAATTCTAAACCGACAGCTTGTTGATAAATGTGATGCATGCATTGCGATCTTCGCCAATCGATTGGGCACGCCCACGGATCTACACGAGTCGGGTACAGCAGAGGAGATCTCTCGGCTCAGCGAGAGCGGCAAGCATGTGAGCATTCTGAGGTGTCGCCGTCCCGTCGATGCCAGCGTGATCGACTTTACCCAAGCGACGCGGTTGAATGAATATATTACCGAAATCGAATCGTCAGCCCTGATTCTTGACTATTCGACTGATGCCGACTTGGCGCGCCACGTGGAAACAATCCTTGTTGCAGCAGTGTCGCGAGAAGAAGCCAGAAACGACTTCCAATTGGAATACTCATCAAGAGGAGGCCCCGTTGCAGAGGTGTGGCCACGCGTTGACGCGATCGATCGCTCAGGGAAAAGGAACTGGTATCTTGTGTTGAATAACACAGGAGACGGGCCGGCCCGAGACGTGTCTCTGAAAATCGAGGCGGCCTCACCAAATGGCCAACCTTGGGAGATCATTACTGAACAAGAAGAGAACGGCCCTGATCTTCCAGTTCTGGCACCACACAGTGAGGTTCGATACCACATTGCCGCTAGTCTTGTAAGCGCCTCACAAGTCAACTGCACAGTTTCCTGGAATGACCTCCGGGGAGAACAGGAGAATATCGCTAGCCTTCGACTAGCGTGAGGACCTCGCGACAGTTAACGTTACGAGATTTAGCCTTAAGGTGGCTTGTATGCGAGAAGGAGATTGGCTTCGCGTAGACACGAATTTTCTACAACAGGCCTACAGTGACTACTCCGAAAAGGAAGTCCTGTCATATTTCGACGGACGTCCACCTGCATGGGGCGACATCCTGAGTGGCAGCATTCCGCAACGCGGCGTGTCGAAAGTTTTGGCAGCAGACCTCATGGAATACTCCCCCAAATCACCAGTGGGGCGGCTTCGGCTGATTCATGGAGCGAGTGGTGAAGGAAAGACGACGGTTGCCATGCAGTGTGCAGCCGATATCGCCCGTTCTGCACCCAACTCCTTGGTGCTGTGGAGATCTCCAAACGCGCCCCTTGACGCGTCACTCGTGCAGTCATTACCTACAGGTAAGCACTACATCCTTTTTAGCGACGACGCGGAGGAAATCGCTCACGATCTTTTCCAAATTGTCAACCGAGTCAAACGTCCAGACATTTCCTATGTCGCAATTTCTCGCTCAATCGATTGGGGAAATGCCCAAGGCGATGCATATCCATGGGCGACGCATATCGGATACAAAAAGTTTTATCTTAGAGGGCTGGACGAGGCTGATGCACAAATAGTAGTAGCCGCATGGAGTCAGCATGGCGAAAAGGGACTTGGCCGCTTGGCTGATTGGGAGGATGACGTTCTGCGTGTGGCAGAACTTCTGAGGGCAATCCGTGAAGAGGCTGCTGAAGAAGACGGCGCTCTGCTCGGTGGAATGATTCGTGTTCGCTACGGTGATTACTTTACAGATCGCGTTAGAGATTTGATAAGGTCCCTTGCCGCCCGGAGAACTCCTTCGGGGCATACGTTGTCTAGCGCGTTCCTATACATCGCGGCTGCACATTCGGTGCGATTGCATCTAACGCCAAGCATTCTTGCAGAAATGTTTGGCGTATCGAATTCTCAAATTATGAGCGAGATTGTAGTTCCGCTCCGCGATGAGGCTGCAGTCACAATGGCGGGAGGCGGTGTAATGAGTCGTCATAGACTCATCGCTGAATCCTGCCTTACAGTTGCGGAACAAGTCAATGTAAATCTCGCAGAAACGTACGCTAAGTTGGTGCAGTCTGCCATTCGAGCCGGGCGTCATCATTTTATTCGCGATTACGAGAAGTATCCAAATCTATGTCGTTTCTTTGAGAAGTCTCGGCTGGATATTGCCATAGCCACTGCCAGAGCGGCGGTAGCAGAGGAGGGGGATAGCCTTCGTTATATCCATAACCTCACACACGTCCTTCGCAAAGCGGATCAGGCCGATGAGGCAGGGTACATCTCAGAAAGCGCCTCCAAGAGACTGCTCTCGATGCGAGACCGTACTCTTTCAAATAGAGAAAGGGTATTTTATAGCGAATGGGCCAGCATCGAGGGCACGCTAGGGAACCCAGGCATGAGTGTCTGGCTCTCGTCAATCTCGCTAGCGGACCTGGCGGGAAATACGTCCCCAGGGTCTCATCACATTGAAATTGCACTTGCTGCCGTGGGTGGGACTATGGCATCCATGTATCAGAGAAACCCAATGGAAAAACTCGCTATGGGTGTGCGGGCTGCAGAAACGCTCGGCCACCTTCTCGACCTCAGCGAAACTGCGAAATCCTACTTCTCGCGCCAGCGGCGACTTGCTGACGAATGGGGTGTTCCCAAGCTTGGTCTTAATGACTGCAAGCTTGCACTTGAAGAAGGGATTGCAGCAGCATGGGCCGTTCGTGAGCGAGAATTGCCGCAACTCATTGCGATGCCCAAACTATCGTTCAGGGGTATGTATAAAGATCTGGGGTTTTCCTGATTTCCGTGTTCTGCATGGTAGCGCTATCCCCCTCCGCAATGGGTCGACGCTGAAAAGCAGGGAACGGTCGACGAGCCAGCGTCCTCCGTAAGGCCGGTGCCACGTTGATCCATGAGCGAGATGACGGTGCATTACCAGTGGATGACAACAACCAACGCGGCCCTAGTCACCTACAAGAGCCACCAACGGGCAACTGACCCGGCCAGGAATCCTTTATGACCTCTCAGTCGAGAATTCGAGACGAAGCAGTAATTACCCAATGCCTCGCCCACCGTTCCGCCGTCGCAGCCTATTCTGGTCGACGACGCCGTCAGCGTGGCCAAGGACGGTGGGGGATGCAGCGAGACATACGCGTGCGTGGTCGGCTGGCACCCCCGCCATCGTGGCTAGCTGTCGTCGGCTAAAGTTCGTGCCACTGTCGTGCAAGATGCAGGGGTCAGCCACAGTCAACGAGGGTGTCTCGCGGTAGATTTCTCGGCAGACTGACCAGGTATTGAAGCCCCAGCTCAGGGTCACCAATCCTCTCCCTTAAAGCAGGTGTCGCAGGTTCGAATCCTGCCGGGGGCACCAGGGAAATCGGCCCAGACCGATATGGTCTGGGCCGATTTAACGGCAGTCGCCTCTCAGACGGTCTGCAAACGGCGCTTGAGTAGCAGCCCATCAGCCCAAGGCAGAGCCCTCGCCCAAGTTGGCTTCGGGACGAAGAGGTCACCGCCCGATACCCCGCCACTACGGTTCCGCCGCCGCAACTTACCCCGGCGACGAACACACCCCGGCAGCGTGGCTGAGGCCGGTGGGGGTACAGCGAGGCACACGCGTGCGTGATCGGTCGCCGCGCCCACCGTCGTTGCTGACTGTCGTCGGCTGAGGCACAGGCCCCCAAGCCTCCCGCTTCCCCTGCTCCGTTCGGGGTGAGAGCCTCACGCCGTCGGAGTCCAAACCTCCCGGAGAGCAGGGTGAATGGCCTCGGCAACGCCGGAGGGCAATACAGGCGTGGCCTCGCGGCCGAACCAGTTACTCGGATGCAGCTGGTTGGTAGTTACCACGAGCATCGTGCCCGGGCTGCTCGCATTCTCGACCTCGAACGCGCACGGCGATCAGGCCAGCCCCTGGAAGTACGTCGGCCTGCCCCGCAGCCGCCAGCGGATAGCGGTGCCGTCGACAAAAATTCGTCGTGATCCCCTGCGGACCAGCGCCATAGATCCCCCCTCAACAGCAACGATGCTAGCGACCCCGGCCCCGCCGCCCGTCTCAGTTTCCGTCTCATTCAGCACCGTTCACGGTCGTTCAGACGAGACCGAAGCCGGTGGCCGCTCCCACGACCGAACGTCTATGAACGCAGGTGAACGGCCCCGTCCGATGCCCCCGACCCCACCACCACAGTTGGAAAGCGTGCTGGCCCAGCCGCAACGACTTACGTTCGATCAGGGTTGTTCCAGACCTACGAACCCTGCTCGGTCCCGTCGGTCGCGTGCCGCACAACTCTGGGGAGCAGGAGACGGACGTCGAACTCCGTCCAGCAGTCCGAGATTTCGATGCCCACTTCGGTTCCGCACCGGCCGCACGTCAGATTGGGGCTGGCGGAACCGTTGGGACGGCAACAGCCGATTCGACGCTCGGGGATGTGCGGTCGGAGCAGCCCGCCGTCGAGAGGGTTGATGACAGCAGTCAGCCACCTTTCGGAGTCCAACTTTCCCTGGAACACCCTGTACGGGGTGGGGTCGAGCATGACGGAGCCCCGAGAGACCGTGGACGGCCCCGTCACCACCGCCGAGTGGCACGGGCAAGCTGTTCAACAGGGCCTGCATCCAAGCTGGTTGCAGATGCCTGTGGCTGAACTCAGGCCCTCCTCCACCGGATACGCGGTGGCCACCTGGCGCGTGGTTCTGTACGTTGCCCCCATGACCGACAACCGAAGGGGCAATGCCGCGTAGGCGCCCCTCAGCCCTGCGGGGCGACATCCTTGTCCGCCCCTGGAGGCGGCGACGGTATCCGCTCATCCATCGTCTTTCAGGATCTTGCGCGGCCGACCTGCGTCGGCTGGAGCGGACACGCTTCTGGCCCGAAGCCACAGAAGAAGCGTTCTGGCACTGGCAGGCTTATGCCCACGGCCCTCTCAGACAACTTGCAGATCCACTCGCAGGCAGCGATTGCCGCATCCCCAGGTGCGGGTGTTACGGCGGCGGCTTTCGCGACCACCTCGAAGCCGTGCTTCACGCACTGCCCAGGAAGAGCGCACGTGAGTTGCGCACCCTCGTGCGTGCCCTCGACAGAAAGATCCTGGTACGGGCCAAGGTCATCCCGGCTGACAGCCTGGACGCGCCATGGTGGCGAGGTCAGCTCTAGGACTCCCTTGCGTCCCGTCGCCTTCGCCGCTGCTGCCGGAGCCGACGCACCTCTCCCCGACAGCGGTAGGCCCTCCCCGCGAGGTGTTCCCGCGGAGAGGGCCCATTCACGCCCTGCGCTCGCACGACCGTGGGTTACCCGCTGTTCTTCACCGGCCGACGAAACACGTCCCTGATCAGCCACCGCAGTTTGCGGGCGCGTGGGGTCTCGGTGGAGTAGCTGGTGGTGAACCTGATGTCGTTCGCGGTACGCCCCAGGGGCGTACCGTCAGGCGAGTACCGGGTGGGGGGTTGTTCGCCCATGCGTCTCTCCTACGGATTCGGAGACCTGGTCCCGCATCCCTTGCGCAGATCGTTGTCGGAGCGGGTCTTGGGGCCCCAGCCGATCCCGCTGGCGTAGCCCTGCATCACAGGGTAGTAGGTGTAGGTGCCGCCCCCGTCGTTGCAGTCCGTCGACCATCCGTAGTCGATGAAGCTGCTCGAGGTCAGTCCCGTGCCGTGCCAGTTGTTGTAGCCGCGCGGTCCGCTCCACGAGCTGCGCCACATCTGTGTCTGCAGCTTCTGCGAGCCGAACGAGCCGCTGCACGCCTGGGAGGTCTCCCACTGGAACCACGCCCCGGCGCCGGCTCCGTGGAACGAGACGTCCGAGATGTACACCGAGCAGCTCGCCGCCGCCGGAGCGGCGGGCGCGGCGGGCTTGGCGTCACCGGCCTTGTAGGTGAAGGAGTACGACTCGCCCTTCGTCGTCCTGCCCCACTCCCCGATGGTGGTCCCCGTCACCACACGGTGTCCGTCCACCATCACGTGCCCCACTGAAGGGTGCGGGTTGTCCGCGGCGTCCGGCGTCACCGCCGAGGCCGACGTGCCGGAACCCAGAACAGCGGCCGCGGTCAAGCCAACAGCCATGACGGACAGGGGTCTTGCTGTGCGCATAGGTGTTCCCTCCCGTTGCGATGCCGGTCGGTCGATCCGGCAACATGGGAACACTAGTTCGAAGGCTGGGAGGAGCGGGGCTCACGGCGCAGCCTTGGCCGAATCACGATCGCCCCATCTGCACTGAACACCCCACATTGGCGCAAAACCCCCTCCATCCTCGTCGCGCGCACCCGTACCTGGTCCCACAGTTCCAGGCCGGAACTGCACCGTCCGTCGAGGCCGGCTCCCCTCAGGGCTAACGTGAACGACGCCGACAGCGCCGCCTCTCCCGCACACACCCCAACACCCCTACCGACCCGCGCGCACCCCCATCGCCCAACTCCGCCGACCGTACGCCCTCCTCCACGTCAGCTACGTGCCAGACGCTGGATCCCCGAACACCGAGGGAACCGGCGAGGGGGGGAGAGCCCATGGGTGAGTGGAAGCAAGGGAAGTGCGGTTGGCCGACGGCGACCGGCCGGCGCTGTCAGAACAAGACACTGAAGGGCATGGCACGTTGCTACCTCCACCAAGGTGAGTGGACGAAGCGTGGCCAGGCCGAGTTGAACAAGCGCGCGGGCAGGCGTCGTAAGAAGTGATCCGTGATCGGTCCGGGGTCTCGCGGGAGTTGGTTGGAGGCGGTGACGGCGTAGGACCAATTCACAACGTGCGTACGCATACGCCGTGCCGAGGCCGACCTCGCGTGATCAGCTAGGTGCGTGGAGACCATCATCGCCAGTGGCATAGCCGTCCTGGGGACTCTGCTCGGTTCGGGGATCACTCTGGCGTTCCAGCAGCGCACCACCGACAGGAGTCACCAGTTCGCGCGCCGCGAGAAGCTTCGGCAGGAGCGGCTCGACGCCTACTCCGTGTACGCCGGGGCGCTGATCAACTATCGGCGCTGCCTGGTCCATCTGTGGTTCTGCGAGCACGAGCAGCCCCCGCCGGAGGATCCGGACGCGGTACGCATCCGTGCCTACGACCTGCGCTCCAACGCCCAAGAGGCCCTGTTCCGGGTGCAGATGCTCACGGACGACGAAGCCCTGAGCCGGGTCGCGGAGGACGTGCTCGCCGACATCACGGTGGTACCCAAGGCCGACGGAAGGGACGAGTTCGACGCTCGAAGGGCGCGAACTCGCGCCGGCATCAGCCGACTTGTCGGCCGGGGCAAGCAACACCTCTGAGAGACCTGTCCCCGGGAGGCGGACCATGCGCGGCCGGCGCTGGCAGGTCACCGCTTGGCCATCAGCTGAGCCCGGCCGTCGGTTGGGTCCCGGACGCGTTCTCCGGGCCGCCCCCGACAGGTCGGGGATGCAACCATTCCCTACGGAGCTGGAACCCCCGGAAGCCGGCCGCGCGCTTGCGACCATAGTCGTCAGCACTGACAACGGGCGCGAGAGTGACACGCGCCGCCGGCTCGGGCCGACCTTCCCTCCCCAACGAACATCCCCCGGGTCACCGACCCGGGGGATGCGCATCGCCCAGCCGTCCTACGGCAGCTTCACCACCGTGTAGTCATCGCAATACCCCGCCGCCGAACCGGAGTTCTTGTAGCAGTACACCGACGCCGCCGTGTTGGAGACGCCCGTCGTGAAGAAGATCGGTTCCTGGGTGTACGTCGTCGTGGAGCCCCGCAGGTAAGTCTCGGTGCCGCCGAAGCTCTTCACGCCGACCGCGACCTCCTCGCCCGAGGTCGCCACCTTCGCCCAGGCCGCCAGCAGGTAACTGCCGCCGGACGTAAGGCCGCTCACCGTCTGGATCGCGCCGCTCGCGCTCACGCCGGTCTGCAACGAGTACGTTCCCGTACGGGAGTTGGACGCGACCACGCTGGACGCCGTGCCCGTGCTCTGGGTCCACGGAGTCAGTGCGCCCGTCTCGAAGCCCGGGTTCGTGACCGTGTTCGTCGACGACGTCAGCGGTTCTACCGCCAAGTCGTCGCAGTAACCCGCCCCAGCGCCACCGGCGTTCTTCCAGCAATACACCGTGGCCGTTGTCGTCGACGCGCCCGTCGTGAACAGGATCGCCGCCTGCGAGTAGGACGTCGACGCTACGTTCGTGTACGTCTCCGTGCCGCCGAAGTTCTTGACGCCTATCGCCAGGGTTTCGCCTGCCGTTGCCACCTTGCCCCAGCCCGTCAGCAGGTACGTCGTCGACGGGGTCAGGCCAGTGAGGGACTGGTTCGCGCCGCTGCCGCTTGCCGCTGTTGTCAACGCGTCTGCTCCCGTGCGGGAGTTGGACGCCGTTACCGAGGACGCCGTGCCGCTTGCCTGGGTCCAGGGGGACAGGCTGCCCGTCTCGAAGCCCGCGTTGGAGAGGAGGTTGCCACCGGTGCCGTTGTACGCGCCGATGTTGGGGGCGGCCGTGGCCGACACCGCGTTGCCGTACGCGTCGGAGCCGCCGTTGGATGCGATGACCGCGCCTGCCCTGATCACCGGGGACGACGGGTGGACCTGGTACGCGTTCTTGCCCGTGTACGACGAGGACGTGTTGGCGTTGCCCGCGTTGCGGAACTCCGGGTCCGACGTCACCTTGGCCGCGTCCGCGGGTTCGCGGGACGGGTGGTTGCCGTAGAAGAGGTTGTTGGAGTAGGTCGAAGTGCCGGTGGTGGTGAAGTAGTTGCCGGAGCCGTAGTTGAAGACCGCGTTGTTCCGGAAGGACAGCGCGCCGCTGATCGACGTGCCCGCGCGGGAGTAGAGGATCGGCGTGCTCAAGCCGTCACGGACGGAGAACGTGTTGTTGTAGAACTGCGGGATCGCGGACGAACTACCGCTCTGATTTGGCACTCCGCCTACGAAGTGCAGGACTCCGCCGCCGTGGGTCTGCGTGCCCGACGTCGGGCAGCCCGAGTTGCTGCCGTCGTTCTCGCTGATGTTGTAGCGGACGACCGTGCCGTCGCTGGGGACCGTCGACGTGGGTTCGTTGGCGATGGTGAAGGGGGGCATCACCAGGAGGAAGCCGCCGAGGTTCTGGTGGCTGTAGTTGTACTGGAACGTGGTGTTGTGGTTGCCCCAGTCCACGTCGAAGCCGGTGCCGTCGGCGCCGTTGATGTGGCAGTAGACCTCGTTGTTCTGGACGACGGTGTTGGAGCTGCCGGACATCCAGATGCCGGCGGAGGCGCCGTTGCAGTACTGGCCCGACGGCGGGCAGGTCGACTTCGCGCCGCCGTAGCCCGCCTTGTTGCCGTCGATCAGGGCGCCGTCGTTCTTGACGACGAGGATGTCGTCCGCGCCGTCGTACGTCATCGTGTTGTTGCGGATGACCGTGCCTGTGGTGAGACCTGTGCCCTGGCCGTCCGCGTCCGGTGTCACCGCCACCGCTATGCGGTCCACGTGGTCGAAGGTGTTGTTCTCGACGACCACGTCGTTCCACGTGGAGACCGGGGTGGTGTGGTCGGTCTGGACGCCTACGCCCGCGTTCGTCGAGTACCAACCGCCGCCGTAGCCCGCGATGTTGTGGATGTACATGTCGTGGACGCGGATGTGGTTCAGGACGCCGCCCGAGCTGTTCTCGGCCAGGACGCCCGAACGGTACGCCGGGGACGAGGAGTTGTCGATCAGCTCCAGGCCGCCGATGTCCCAGTACTGCTGGTTCAGGAGGTGGATGACCGCGCCCGTCGCGCCCGCCGCGTCGATGATCGGCTTCGCGCCCGAACCGTAGGACGCGATGGAGATGTTGCTGCCCGAGGAGCCCGAGCCACCCGGAGTGAGCTGGCCCGTGCAGGTCGTGCCGGCCTTGAAGAGGATGCTGTCGCCTGCCGCAAATGTCGTGCTGTTGACGGCTGTTACCGAGTTCCAGGGGCTGGCGCTGGTGCCGGTGCCGTTGGAGGAGGCCGAGCAGTCGACGTAGTAACTGGTGCCCGCCGCCGAGGCGTTGGTCGCCGTGACGGGGACCAGCAGGGCGCCCGCCAGCGCCGCGATCAGGGCCAGGGCCCGCGGCCTTCGGCTTCGGCGGGTGGCGAAAAGTGGTCCGTCGGGAGAACCGAATCTGCGACGCTTCATTGCGCGCTCCTTGGATGGGTGGATGTGTCCCTTGCCGCTGCGTGCGGCGAGATTCCCCTCTTCACCAGGCGCGATGACCGGTTGCCGCCGGTGCGCCTGGAGCGTGTGGTGCTGTCCCGACGCCGGATTCGACGGCGTCGGGACAGCGTGGAGCCAACGACCCGCCATCGACGGGCCGTTGAGGTCAGCGGTCGTTCAGGTCGCGGATCACCAACTCGCCAGTGAACCGTCCGCGTTGCGCCAGACCGGGTTGCGCCAGCGGTGGCCGCGTTCGGCGGCGGCGCGGACCTTGTCCTCGTCGACGGTGATGCCGAGGCCGGGGGCCGTCAGGCGGTGGATGTAGCCGTCCTGGACCTCGAACGGCGACGCGTCCGCGAGGTAGCCGAGCAGGCC
Organism: Streptomyces hokutonensis; assembly: GCF_000376565.1. Lineage (GTDB taxonomy): Bacteria > Actinomycetota > Actinomycetes > Streptomycetales > Streptomycetaceae > Streptomyces > Streptomyces hokutonensis. The sequence goes on from NZ_BARG01000109.1 coordinate 13,185, forward strand.
GCTGCTGTCGCCGTAGCCGATGCCCAGGGACTGTTCCTGGATGAGGAAGTTCGGTACGGCGAAGTCGAGTTGGAGGCTCGCGGCGAGGGCGATGGGTCCCAGTGGGCAGTGCGGGGCCACGAGGACGTCGTAGGCCTCGGCCATCGCGGCGATCCTGCGGGTCTCCGAGATGCCGCCCGCGTGGCTGATGTCGGGCTGGGCCACCGCGATGCCCGCGCCGAGGACCTCTCTGAAGTCCCAGCGGGAGAAGAGGCGTTCGCCGGTCGCGATGGGGATGGAGGTGGCGCGGACGACGTCGCCGAGGTCACGGGTGAACTCCGGGAGGACCGGTTCCTCGACGAACATCGGCAACAGCGGTTCCAGGTACGGGAGTACGCGCCTCGACATCGCTCCGCTGAAGCGTCCGTGGAAGTCCAGCGCCAGGTCGCGGTCCGGACCGATCGCTTCCCGTACGGCGGCCACGCGGGCCACGATCGCGTCGATCGCGGCGGGGGTCGCCAGCGGTTCGAGTTGCGCGCAGGGGTTCATCTTCACGGCCGTCAGGCCCTTGGCGACCTGGCCCGCCGCCGACTCGGCGAGTTCCTCGGGACTCTCGCCGTAGAGCCAGCCGTAGATACGGACGCGGTCGCGGACGTGGCCGCCGAGGAGTTGGTGCACGGGGACGCCGTGGGTCTTGCCGGCGATGTCCCACAGGGCCTGATCGATGCCGGCGAGGGCGCTGCTGAGGACCGGGCCGCCGCGGTAGAAGCCGCCCTTGGCGAGCATCTGCCAGTGCTCCTCGATGCGGGCGGGGTCCTGGCCGGTCAGGTAGTCGAACATCTCCTCGACCGCCCTGGCCGTGGTGTGGGCCTTGCCCTCCACGATGGGCTCGCCCCAGCCGGATATGCCCGCGTCGGTGTCGACGCGCAGGAAGAGCCAGCGCGGTTCGACGAGGAACAGCTCGTATCCGGTGATTTTCATGCTGCGGACCTCCGGGTCCTACGGGTCGTACGGGTACGGGGAGCGGTTTTCACGGGTGGCGGAGAGGTCCTACTCCTGCGAGCTGATGCTGCGCCCGCCGTCCACGACCAGGTTCTGGCCGGTGATGAACGACGCGTCGTCGGAGCCGAGGAAGGCGACGGCGGCGGCGATGTCCTCGGGTTCGCCGATGCGGCCCACCGGAGTGCGGGCGGCCGTCTGGGCCCGGTACTCGTCCGGGGCGTCGGTCCACAGACCGGTGTCCACCGCACCGGGCACGACCGCGTTGAACCTGATCCGGCCCGCGTACTCGACCGCCAACTGCCGTACCAGCGCGCTGACTCCACCCTTGGCCGCGGCGTACGCGGGGAAGCCGCTGAAGCCGAGCACCGCGTGCACCGAGCCCGTCACGACCACCGCGCCACCGGCCGCCGAGAGCAGCGGAACGGCGGCCCGGACGCCGTAGAAGACGGAGTCGAGGGCGAGGCGGAGGTGGTTGTGCCAGGAGGAGTCGTCGAGTTCGTGGATCGCGCCGGGGAGGTTGCGGCCGGCGTTGAGGTGCAGCAGGTCGAGGCGGCCGGTCCATTCCTGGGCGGTCCGGATCGCCTCCGGCCACGCCTCGGGGTTCGTGACGTCCAGCCCCAGGTGACGGGCCTGGCCGCCCTTGGCGCGGACCTCTTCGGCCACCTTCTCGGCCCCGGCCGCGTCCACGTCGGTGACCAGCACGGACGCGCCTTCCTCGGCGAGGCGGCGCGCGGTGGCGGCGCCGATGCCGGAGGCGGCGGCGGTGAGGAGGGCCGTACGGCTGGTGAAACGAGAGGCGTGACGGTCGGGGTGGTTCTCGGGGGTGGTGCGGCTCATGGTGTTCCTCTCGGCGTGACCGGCCCGTCCGGTCATCCGTCCTACGTCCGTCCTACGGGAGTGCCCTTCCGGGTCGGCCTACGGCTCGGGCCGACCCGTCCGGTCAGATCGTGCGGGTGCTACGGGTGCTACGGGTACTGCGGGTGCTACTGGTCGTAGGGGTACTACTGGTCGTACGGGTACTACGGGTCGGCTCGCGCTCGCGCATCCGGGTCGTACGGGTACTACGGGTCAACCCGCCCCCACGTACCCAGGTCCTACGGGTCACCCCGCCCCCACCTACTCAGGTCCTACGGGTCACCCCGCCCCGCCGGCCCCCGGCCCCGCCGTAGACCCCCGCAACACCAACCGCGGCTCGGTCGGCACGACCACATCCCCCGGCGACTCCCCCCGGATCTCCGCGACCAGCGCGTCCACCGCCGCCGTCCCCAGTTCGTGCAGGGGCATCGCGACCGTGGTGAGGGGTGGGGTGAGGTAGCCCGCGACGGGGAGGTCGTCGTTGCCGACGAGGGAGATGTCCTCGGGGATGCGCAGGCCACGCTCGTGGATGGCCCGCATCGCCCCGATGGCCTGGGCCAGCGAGCTGGTGTACAGCGCGGTGACCTGGGGTTCGCCCTCGGCCGGGGTGAGGAGTTCGCGGGCGGCCGCCGCGCCGCCCTCCTCGGTGAAGTCGCCGGAGGCGACCGGTGCCGCGACCAGACCCAGTGACGCGGAGTGCCGTAGGAACGCGTCGCTGCGGTCCTCACTGGGGGTGATCCCCGAGGGGCCGGCGATGTGGCCGATCACCCGGTGACCGAGGCCGTGCAGGTGGTCGAGGGCCGTGACGCTCGAACGCGCCACGTCCATCGTGACGTTGCGGCCCGAGCCCTTGACGGCGCGGTTGAGGAAGACGTGCGGAACCGGGTTGCGGCTCAGGGTCTCCAGTAGGGGGTGGTTCGGGCGGGCGGAGGCGATCAGCAGGCCGTCCACCCGCCCCTCCTTGACCAGGTCGTTGAAGGTGTCGTCGGCCTCCTGGCCGTCGAAGTCCTCGGCGAGCAGGGAGAGATAGCCCAGTTCACGGGCGCGCTGGTAGGCGCCGCGCGAAATCGTCACGTACGTCGGGTTGTTGAGGGCCGGCACCAGCAGGGCCAGGGCGTGGGTGCTGGCCCCGGCCAGGGCGCGGGCCCCGGAGTGCGGGCGGTAGCCCAGGGCGGCGGCGACCTCGTGGACGCGCTGTCGGGTCTCCGGCCGGACGGACAGGTCCTGCCGTCCGTTGAGCACCTTGGACACCGTCGCCTTGGAGACTCCCGCCTCCCGTGCGACGTCCACCAGCCTTGCCCGTACGGGCTGTTCAGCCACCCGAATCCTCCCTGACCGCCGACCGAATCATCCCCGACTGCCGGGTTCGCCTGGGGTGTGGCGTTCGGCATGCGGTGTTGCGTTTGACCTCTTGACACCTTCTGGCGCCGCAACCTAGCGTTCGCCGAAGTCGTTGGTCAACCGGTTTCCTTGGATGGATTTCAGTGATATATCCATTCAGGCCCGGAATATCCGGCGATCCACGCACAGCCGATGGGACTCGGCTGTCGCGGAGGATTACCGACTCTCTGTATCAAACCCCTGCAAGCACGACGAAATCGGCATGCGCCGATGATGGGTGAGGTGTGCAATGAAGCGCTCCGGGAGACTGCTCACGGTCGCCACCGCGGTCGCCGCCCTGGCGACGTCGCTCGCCGCCTGTGGCGGCGGCTCCGACTCGACCTCGGCGGACGGGACGGTCACGCTCCACGTGGAGGCGTGGAAGGGCGGCGGCGCGGAGCCGGCGAACATCGCCGAGATCAACAAGGCCTTCGAGAAGGCGCATCCGAAGATCAAGATCGACTTCAAGTACACCACCGCGGACCCGACCTACACGCAGAAGCTCCAGCCCGAGCTGCTGGGCGGCAAGGCCGGGGACGTCATCATGGTCGACGCGGACAAGATGAAGAAGTGGGGCGCCTCCGGCTACCTCGCGGACCTCTCGAACGAGTCGTGGGTCAGCTCCATATCCTCGGCCGCGAAGCCCTTCACGCAGAGCGACGGCAAGACGCTGGCCATGCCGATGGAGCTGATCGGCATCGGGCTGTACGCCAACATGGACCTGCTGAAGAAGGCCGGGATCACCGAGGTCCCCGCCGACTGGCCGACGTTCCTCGCGGACCTCGCGAAGATCAAGAAGGCCGGGATCACGCCCATCTCACTGCCGGACAAGGCGGGTTGGACCGGCAGCTCCATCTTCCAGGCGAGCGGTTCGACGACCGTCTACCAGAAGAACAAGCAGTGGGACGCGGACTTCCTGGCCGGCAAGGCGTCCTTCGGCTCGGACTGGAAGGAGCCGCTCGACCAGCTGAAGACCCTTGGTGACAAGGGCTTTGTGAACTGGAAGAACGAGCTCGGCGTCGACGAGTGGTCGCAGGGGCCGCAGGACTTCAGCGCGGGCAAGAGCGCCTTCTGGTACCAGGGTGCCTGGCAGGTCTCCAACATCAAGAAGGCCGGTTTCCCAGTGTCGTTCGCCCCCTGGCCGGGCGGCGCGGCCGGCACCAAGCCGAACGCGATGCTGTTCTCCGGCACGGCGTGGGGCGTCAACTCCCAGTCGCAGCACGCGGATGCCGCGAAGGAGTACGTCAAGTTCTGGTCGCAGAGCGCGAATCTGGCGAAGTACCTGGACGCCGAGCACGCCGAGTCCCCGTTCACCGGTGGCACCACGCCCGACTCGACGGAGACGACCATCTTCAACACGGCCTTCACTGAGGGCCGTTACCGGGTACTGCCGTCCAACACCTGGTACGGCTCCCAGTCGGAGACCGACACCGGCTCCAAGATCCAGTCGTTCCTGCTGGGCCAGTCCGACGCGGCGAAGACGCTGAAGGACATCCAGACGGCGGCGTCCGCCAAGTAGCCGTATCGGTCGGGTAGTTGGGCCGTCCGGTCAGTCGAACACCGCCCGGGTGATCGACCCGGCCGGCCCACCTCCGTCCCGCCCACTCCCCCAAGGGGCCTGACGGCCAAGGAGGTTGATCCCCCGTGTTCCACCGACGGCGTGCCACCATGGCCGCCTTCCTGCTCCCCGCGATCGCCATGTACGCGCTCTTCATCCTGTATCCGCTGTTCAGGGGCGTCTACTTGAGCCTCACCGACAGCGTCGGCGGCCCGATCTCCCACTTCGTCGGCATGGACCAGTACACGGCGATGGCGGACGACCCGCAGATCTCCGCCGCCCTGTGGCACACGGTCCTCTACGCCGTCGTGGTCGTCGTCGTGCAGAACGGCCTCGGGCTGCTGTTCGCGTCGATGCTGTTCCGCCGCGAGAAGGTCAGAAAGGCCCTGAGCGTCGTCCTGTTGACCCCGACCCTCATCTCGCCGCTGATGGCCGCGTTCATCTGGTCGTACCTCTTCGCGCCGAACGGCGGCCTCAACGCGCTGCTCGACGGGGTCGGTCTCGGCGGCCTCGAGCACGTCTGGCTCGGCGACCCGTCGACCGCGCTGTACTCGGTCGCGACGGTCAACATCTGGATGTTCACCGGCTACTCGTGCGCGATCTTCCTCGCCAGCTATATGAGCATGCCGACCGAACTCCTCGAAGCCGCCGCCCTGGACGGCGCGTCCGGCTGGCGCCGCTTCCGCAGCATCGAGTGGCCGCTGCTGGCCCCCGCGCTCACCGTCAACGTGACGCTCAGCCTGATCGGTTCGCTCAAGGTCTTCGAGTTCCCGCTCGTCCTGACCAACGGCGGCCCGGCCGGCGCCACCGACACCCTGACCCTGCTCGTGTACCGGAACATCTTCGGCGGCGGGAAGTTCGCCTACGGCGTCGCCATCGCCGTACTGCTCCTGGTGACCGTGGTCGTCCTGTCCAGCGCGACCAACTCCCTGCTCAGACTGCGCGAACGGCGCGTGTGACGACGTACGGACGCTCCCAAGTGCGTACGCACGCCCGGCAGTTCACCGTCGGCACCGTTGGAATCGTTGGAATCGGACGGATCACTCCATGACCTCACCCCCCTCAACTGCGGTCTCCGCGGCGGAAGTCAGCCGCCCCGCCGGGAAGCCTGACGCGCCCCAGCCCCGCGCCGCCGCACCATGGACCCCGCGCAGGCTGGCCACCGGCCTCGGCACCACGGCGCTCACCCTCGGCACGGTCCTCTTCGTGCTGCCGTTCGTCTTCACGATCGTCACCTCGCTGCGCACGGCGGCGGACGTGGCACGCTCCCCGCTGGGCATCCCGCACTCCTTCACCCTGAAGAACTTCACGCACGCCTTCAGCCAGATCCACTACGGCACCAGCACCCTCAACACCCTTCTGATCACCGGGCTTTCGTGCGTGCTCATCACCGTCCTCGGCGCGCTCGCGGGCTATCCGCTGGCCCGCATCACGGCCGGCTGGTCGACGGCGGTGTACCGCCTCTTCATCCTCGGCACGTCGATCCCCGTGTTCGTCGTGGTCGCGCCGCTGTACCTGCTGATGCGCGACCTGAACCTGCTCGACACCTACGCGGGCGTCGTCTTCATCTACACCGCGCTCAACCTGCCGCTCGCCGTGTTCTTCTACACCAGCTTCATCCGGCAGATCCCGGCCGACCTGGAGGAGGCGGCGGCCCTCGACGGCTGCGGCGCGCTGCGCACCTTCTTCGTCGTCATCCTGCCTCTCCTCCGCCCGGTCACCAGCACCTTGTTGACCTTCATCTCGCTCCAGATCTGGAACGACCTGCTGGTCCCCCTCGTATTCCTCCAGGACCCGGGCAAGCGCACCGTCATGGTGAACGCGTACTCCTTCATCGACCCGCACACCGTGCAGCCGACCACGCTCTTCCCGGCCGCGCTGCTCGGTGTGCTGCCCCTACTGGTCATCTTCATCTTCTTCCAGCGCCAGATGGTCGCCGGAATGTCGGCGGGAGCGGTCAAGTGACGGACCATCAGTTTCTACGGCCCCTGCTCACACCCCAGTTGGTCGGCACCCGGGTGATGGCCATCCTCAGGTCGGCCGACGCCTCCGCGCTGCCCGCCGCGGCCCGTGCCCTCGCGGCCGGCGGGATCACCTGCCTGGAGGTCACCCTCACCACCGCCGGGGCGCTCGACGCGATCGCCCGGATCAAGGACGAACTCGGCGCCGGGGTATCGGTCGGCGCCGGTACGGTCCTCAGCAAGGGCGACACCCGGGACGCGCTGGCGGCGGGCGCCGAGTTCCTGGTCTCCCCGAACGTCGAACCGGACGTCATCCACGACGCGGCCGACCAGGACATCCCCTTCTACCCGGGAGCGTGGACGGCGACCGAGGTGACCACCGCCTGGCGGGCCGGCGCGGCGGCCGTGAAACTCTTCCCGGCCTGCACCGGAGGCCCCACCCATCTGCGCCAACTCCGCGCCCCGCTCCCGCACATACCGCTCATGGCGGTCGGCGGCGTCGACCTCGAAGCGGCCGGGCAGTACATGGCGGCGGGCGCCCTCGCCGTCGGCGTCGGCTCCCCGCTGCTGCGCGACGCCGACCGGGACCCCACCCCCGAGGCGCTGGACGCCCTCACGGCCCGGGCCCGCGCACTGCTGGAGACGGTCAGGCCCGACACCGGGCCCAAGGAGAAGAACCCCCTGTGAACACCCGTAAGCCTGCTGTCGAGAAGGACGAGCCCTACCTCGTCACCGTGGGCGAGACCCTGGGCGTCCTGTCCGCCGCCGGTCCCGGCCCGCTCACCCTGGGCACCACCCTGCGCCTCGGCGTCGCCGGCGCCGAGTCCAACGTGGCGATCGGCGTAAGTCGCCTGGGCGGAAAGGCCACTTGGATCGGCCGCGTGAGCGAGGACGAGCTGGGCGAGCTGGTGCTGCGCGAACTCCGGGCGGAAGGGGTGACCGCTGTGGCCGTACGGGACGCGGCCCCTACTTCCCTGCTCCTCAAGGAGAGACGCACCAGCACGCACCACCGGATGCGCTACTACCGGACAGCGACGGCGGGCGTCCGCCTGACCCCCGAGGACATCCCGGAGGAGGTGGTGGCGGGGGCGTCGGTCCTCCACATCACCGGCATCACACCGGCGTTGGGGGAGGGACCGGCGCGGGCGGTCCGCCGGGCGGTCGACATCGCCCGCGAGGCAGGGGTGTTGGTGTCCCTCGACATCAACTTCCGCTCCCTGCTGTGGAACGAGGGCGAGGCACGGGAGGCGGTTCTCCCTCTCCTCCACGACAGCGACCTGGTGTTCGCGGGTCCGCACGAGGCACGGCTCGCGGTGCCGGACCGCCATGAGCCCGAGGAACTGGCCAAGGGGATCTGCGAGTTGGGCCCGTCCGGTGCCGTGATCAAGCTGGGCGCGGAGGGGGCCTTCGCGCTCCTCGACGGCCGTCCGCACCGCCAACCCGCGCTGCCTGCACGTGTGCACGACTCGGTGGGTGCCGGGGACGCGTTCGTGGCGGGCTACTTGGCCGAGCTGCTCGCGGGTGCACCGGCAGCGGTCCGGCTCGACACTGCCGCCCGGGTCGGCGCGTTCGCGGTCGGCACGGAGGGCGACTGGGAGGGCCTGCCGCGCCGGGGCGAACTCCCGCTGCTGGACCACCACGACGACGTACTCCGCTGAGGACTGAACTCACGATGACAAGTACTGGTATCGCAGGGCACGTTGAGGTCCTGACGGGTTCGTACACGCCGGACACGGGTGGTGAGGGCGTCGGCCTGACGGCGCTGCGGCTCACCCCTCAGGACGGTGGTCTGAGCGTGGTGGACGCGGTGGCGGCGAGCGGCGCGTCGTTCCTGGCCGCGCACCCGACGCTCCCCGTCGTCTACACGACGCACGAGTCGACGCCGGGCGCGGTGGGGGCGTTCGCCCTGCGGGAGGGCGCGGCGCCGACTCCCCTCGGGGCGCCCCTGACCAGCGGAGGCGCGAACCCGTGCCACGTGTCCGTCCACCCGAGCGGCGACTTCCTCCTCACCGCCAACTACGGCACGGACACGCTGCCCGGCACGGTGGCCGTCCACCGCCTGGACGCGGACGGCCGGCTGTCGGACCTCACGGACGTGGTCGAACACAAGGGTTCGGGCCCGGTGACCGGCCGCCAGGAGGGCACCCACGCCCACCAGGTCCTGGTCGACCCGGCGGGCCGCTACGTCCTGGCGACGGACCTGGGCGCGGACACGGTGTTCGCGTATCAACTGGACGCAAACACCGGCAAGTTGAACCAGGTCGGCGCGTCCCGCCTCCGCCCCGGCTCGGGCCCCCGCCACCTCGCGTTCGCCCCGGGTGGCGACCTGGTCCTGAGCGCCGACGAGCTCTCCTCCACGGTGACCCTCCACCGCTACGACGCCGAGACCGGCACCCTGCACGAACTGTCCCGGGTGCCGGCAACGGCCGTAGCGGACATCCCCAACCAGCCCGGCGGCATCGTCACTTCGGCCTGCGGCCACTACGTCTGGGTCACCAACCGGGGCGCGGACACAGTGGCGGCGTTCCGACTGGCGGGCACGGTGCTCGAGCCTCTCGGCGAGATCCCGAGCGGGGGGAGCTGGCCTCGGGGGCTGAACGCGGCGCCGGGGCACCTGCTGGTGGCGAATCAGCACAGCGGGACTGTGGCGGTGTTGCGGGTGTTGGGGGACGGGACGTTGGGGGAGACGGGAGTGGTGGTTGCTGTGGGCTCGGTGGTGTGCGGGCTGGTGGTGTGAGCGCGGAGGCGCGCTGCCGTGCTCCGGTCGGCTCAGTTGAAAACAGCTGGTTCACGTCCCGTCCCATGCCTGAGAATTCTCGGTGTGGCAGACACGGAACCCATCGAAAATGAGACGCCGGACGGGCTGCTGGGCTGGTGTCTGGTGGCCAACGTGTCGCGGGAGACCACGCGCGGCGAGGACGGTCTCGACATCCAGCGCGGCACGAAGCACTTCCCGGTGGGTGCCCTGCTGTGGATCCCGCCCCCGCGCTGGGACCCCGGCTGGGGCCGCTGGCACGCTGTCGGGCGGCACAGGGGCAACGGCCGCCGGTACATCAACATGGTCGTGCGCGCGGACGACCTGGAGAACTTCCGGGTCAAGGGTGTCTACAGCGAAGGTCTCGTCCGCAGCCTCAACGGCTACCGCCACGACCCGGCCGCCCCGCGGACCCTCCAGAACCCGTGGACCCGTGAGCGGGCCCAGAGCTGGGCGGACGGCCGCAACGACCTCCGGGAGAGGATCGTCGTCGACGGCCGGCGCCACCCGCAGATCTCCGTCCCCAACCCGCCGCCGGCGGAACTCGCGGTCGGCGGCGAGATCCTGCACCTCGCCCAGTACGGCATCAGGGGACCCCACTACAGCCGCATGCCTCCTCCCGTGGAATGGGTTCCCGAGACCTGAGACGTGGCGTTCCACAGCCGCCAGGTTCTCGTTCGGCGGCCTTCGCCACGCCCGGCGCCGAAGGCCGCTGCTTCGAGGCATTCATCCCGGCAGAGGAAGCAACCTGCCGCTCCAACGCTCGTCGTCAACGTCGCCCGGTTGCCTCAGCCGGATGTCAAAAGCGTTCTCCAGCAGTGCCAGGACGCTGTGCAGGGGTGCAACCTGTCCAGGAATGAGCCCGAGGGGCCTCATGGCGTCGTCAAGTCTTGCCGGGTTCCGCCCGGTCGGTTCGATCACCTGGAGTGTGTGGAAGTCGACGATGATCTCGCCGGCCACCGCGTACTTGAACCAGTGCATCGGTTTCTCGTTGTAGTGGAGCACCACGGCCTCCGTGCCCGCGGAGACGCGACTCAAGATCCTCTCATCGAGTCCATGCACGCCGCCCTGCTCCCATGCCCACGTCCACGGGCCATCGACACCGCTGGTGACGACGGGCTCCTCATCGTCGAAAAGGTCGTCGCCCAAGTCGTCCGAGAGGTCTACGGCGTCGCGAAGCGCCAACGTCTCCGGATCCACCGCCATGCGGGTGAGCAGCTCGACAGCGGTCAGGTCCCGCACGAAGGTCAGCGTGTAGATGGGGAAATCGCCCTCGCGGAACAAGTCCAGTCCACGGCCCGTCACCGGAGCGCGACCTCCGCACAAGCCACCGCGTACGGCCAAACCGCCGCCCCGACCTCCTCCGCCGACCCTGCGCAGTCCCGCCGCAGCCAGTCGATGACCGTGCCCAGGATCGCGCCCGCGAGGAAGGCGGAGACCGGGTCCGTGGTGTCGGGCTCGACCGGGAGGCCGCGGCTGGTGCGGGCCGCGAGGGCGATGCGGTGGAGGAGGTGGTTGATCATGCGGGCGCTGCCCTCGTCGCAGAGGAGGGCGCGGTAGAGGGGGGCGTGGGCGGCGACGTGGGTGAAGAGGGCGGGGAGAGGATTCGGCAACGGGCTTCCGTCCGGGGCCAGTTGGCTGTGCGGGATCGGCTCCGTGGCCACCAGCTCGTCGTAGGTCGCGGTGCACGCCGCGACCGCCAGATCGTGGACGTCGGTGTAGTGCTCGTAGAACGTCGAGCGGTTGACGCCGGCCCGTTTGGTGAGGTCGGCGACGGATATCTGGCGCAGGTCCCGTTCGATGACGAGTTCGCGCAGGGCGGCTTCGAGGGCGGCGCGGGAGCGGAGGACCCGGGGGTCGGGGAGGCCGGGGCGTTCAGGGGGTTGCGCTGGCATGCGGCAACAGTATTCTCTCCAACACCTGGTGGTTATCCGACAGTTGTCGGGAAGAAACCGAGCGCGATCCGCGACGGGTACAGGAGGCCCCGCATGGCCACGTACGTTCTCGTGCACGGCGGCAGTCACGGTGGATGGTGCTACCAGCGCCTCGCACGGATCCTGCGCGCGAACGGCCATGAGGTGTACGCCCCGACCCTGACCGGGCTCGGTGAGCGGTCGCATCTCCTCGGGCCCGGTGTCGATCTCGACACCCACATCACCGACGTCACCCAACTCCTGTGCTACGAGGGGCTGTTCGACGCCATTCTCGTGGGGCACAGCTACGGCGGGATGGTCATCACCGGTGCCGCCGACCGCGCCCTGGACCGCGTCGGCCATCTCGTTTATCTGGACGCGGCCACCCCGGCGAACGGCCAGTCCCTCGCCGATGTGGCACCGGAGCTGATGGCCGCCTCGCGGGCGATGGGGAGGGTCGTCGATGGGGTGGAGCTGGTGAACTTCCCGGGTGAAGGGCCCATGCCCCACTACGGGTTGACCGATCCCGACGACATCGCCTGGCTGGCGCCGAAGATCACGCCCCACCCCTGGAAGTGCTTCGAGCAGCCGTTGCGGCTGAAGGACGAGGCGGCGGTGCGTGCGCTGCCGCAGTCGCAGATCGTGTGTACGGCGACGCTGCCCTTCCGCGATCCGGCGGACCTCGAACCGGCGCGCGCCGCCGGGCGGTTGTGGGACATCGACACCGGCCACGACCTGATGGTCAGCGAGCCGGAGGCCGTCGCCGACCGGCTCGAACGGATCGCCTCGCACTGAGCGCCTCACATCGATCGCCGCGACTTGACAGTCAGTCACATTACCGAAACGTAACCTACCGACGGGTATCACGAGTAACTTACCCGCAGGTAAGTTCCAGGCGAACCACTTTCCGGCGGCGCCGGCGCACACACGTGGGACGCGTGTGTGCGCCACCGTGCCGCCGCTTCCTGACGGCCGCTCCACAGGAGGTTCGCCATGCCCGCACGCCAACGGCGCCTGCTCGGCGCCGCGTTCACCGTCGTCGCCTGCCTCGGGGCCCAGGCCCTGGTCATCGCGACCGCGTCCGCCGCCACCGCCTCGGACGAGGTCGTGTCCAGAGGGGTCACGATCCCCGCGTTCTACAACCCGCCCGCCACCCTGCCCGCCGCGAACGGCGCCCTCGTCCGCAGCGAGCCCCTCCCCCTCGCCCTGAGCCTGCCCGGCCTCGACGGCACCCTCCCCGGCACCGCGACCCGGCTGATGTACAAGTCCACGGACTCCAACGGGCAGCCCGTCGCCGTCACCGGCGCCTACATCGAACCCTCCGCCGACTGGTCCGGCAGCGGCCCGCGCCCCCTCGTCGCGGTCGCCCCCGGCACCGTCGGCCAGGGCGACCAGTGCTCCGCGTCGATGGGCCTGGAGCATCCCCTCGTCTTCAACAGCCAGACGGTTTCCGTCGGTTACGAGGACCTCTCCATCTACCGCCTGCTCGCCGAGGGCGTCGCCGTCGTCGTCACCGACTACGTCGGACTCGGTGCCACGGACCGCCTGCACACCTACGTCAACCGGATCGACGAGGCGCACGCGGTGCTGGACGCCGTACGCGCAGCCCGTTCGCTCACCGGAACCTCGGTCACCGCCGCCTCACCGGTCGGGCTCTACGGCTACAGCCAGGGCGGAGGCGCCACCGCCGCGGCCGCCGAACTCCAGTCCTCCTATGCCCCCGACGTCACCCTCTCCGGAACCTACGCCGGAGCCCCGCCCGCCGACCTGACCTCGGTCACCAAGGCCATCGACGGCAGCGAACTCGCCGGTGCGCTGGGCTGGTCGCTCAACGGCTTCCTCCAGTCCGACCCGGCGCTGAAGCCCCTAGCCGAGGCCCACCTCAACGACGCGGGGAAGGCCGCGCTCACCGACCTGTCGACCATGTGCGTCGGCGACGCGCTGCTCGGCTACGCCTATAAGAAGAGCACCAGTTGGACCACGGACGGCCAGTCCATCAGCGACATCATCGCGTCGACTCCCGCCTTCCAGAGCTTCCTCGACGAGCAGCGCATCGGCACGCTGAAACCGTCGGGGCCCGTCCGCCTCGCGACCGGCGTCAGCGACAACCTCGTCCCGCACGCCCAGGCCCGCCAACTCGCCGTCGACTGGTGCGCGAAGGGCGCCGACGTCACCTACAAACCCGTCGTCCTGCCCAGCGTCGGCAGCGCGCTCCTCAACCACTTCGCACCCCTGCTCACCGACCAGGGCGACGCCATCTCCTGGCTCACCGACCGCCTCGCGGGCAGGCCGGCCACCTCCAACTGCTGGACCATGCCGGTCCAGCTCTGAGACCTCAGCCCACCGGCAGTCGCTTCGCGATGTTCCGTACGACCCCGCCCGCCAACTCGGCCGCCGTGCCGCACAGTTGCCTGCCCGGCTCCGGTGCGTACACGGTGAGCTGGAAGAGTTCGGTGGTGCCCTCGTCGACGTAGTCGAAGACGGCGACGATGTTCGGGTGGTGCAGCCGCCCGGCGTTGCGGGCCTCGCCCATCAGCCGCCGGGTGGCGCGATCGTCGTCGAGGCGCGCGCACTTGACGGCGACCCAGCGCTGCAGCCGCTCGTCCCAGGCCCGCCATACGACGCCCGTCCCGCCGGTGCCGATCGGTTCGCGCAGGAGATACCGGCCGTCGATCCTGTCCCCGGCCGCTGGCACCACCGACACCGCCCCACCCCTCACGCACAGTCCTGACGGGTAACGGAGTGTGCAGAGCGGGCAATTGGCGGTGATCGGATTCACCGGACTTCAGAGGGACCCACCCACTGCCACCACACCCTTCGGCGGTAACTCGATTTCCCCGTACGAGAATTGCGTTTCCTTTTATTGACAGTGTCATGCTCATTCACGCTACGCTCCCCGCGACCCGCACTCCCCTACGGCTTGCCGGAGTCCCCCCATGCCCGAGCACACCTCCCCCCACCCCACCCCCACCCTCAGCCGCCGCGGTCTGCTCGGCGCGACCGTACTCGGCGCGGTCGCCCTGACCGGTGCCGGCCAGACCAGAGCCGCCGCGGCCTCAACTCCCGCCGCCGTCAAGGAACTTCGCGAACGGGCCGTCGTCGTCGGCACCGGCTTCGGCGGCGGCGTCACCGCGTTACGGCTGGCCCAGGCCGGCGTCTCCACCCTGGTCCTGGAGCGTGGACTGCGCTGGCGGACGGGCCCGGACTCCACCACGTTCTGCCGCTTCGCGAACATGGACAACCGCTCCGCCTGGCTCACCGACCACGCCATCGTCGGCGGCGTCGACAAGACCTGGACGCCGTACACGGGCGTGCTCGAAGCCGTCGTAGGAAACGGCATGACCGCGATGTGCGGGGCGGCGGTCGGCGGCGGCTCGATCACGTACCACGGCATGACCCTGCAACCGACCAAGGCGGACTTCGCCACCTCCATCCCCCAGGCCGCCGCCCTCTACGACGACCTCAACCTGTGGGCCTACCCCACGGTTTCGCGGATGCTGGGCATCTCCACCGTCCCCTACGACGTCCTCGCCTCCGACCCCTACAAGTCCTCCCGCCTCTTCCAGGACGTCGCGCCGAGAGCCGGACTGACCCCGTTCAAGGTGCCGCTGCCCATCGACTGGGCGTATGTCCGGGGCGAGTTGGAGGGTCTGTACGACCCGACGTACACCACCAGCGACATCGCGTTCGGCGTCGACAACGGCGGCAAGCACTCCATCGACGTCACTTATCTCGCCCAGGCGGAGTCCACCGGCCTGGTGCAGGTGGCGCCCCTGCATGTCGTCCGCGACCTGGCGATGGACGCGAACAAGAAGTGGGTGCTGTCCGTCGACCGCATCGACACCGGCGGCGCGGTCCAGGAGAAGATCCGGATCACCGCGGACGCCGTGTTCCTCAACGCCGGATCGCCCGGCACCACCCGCCTCCTGGTCAAGTCCCGCGCCAAGGACCTGATTCCGGACCTGCCCGACGCCATCGGCACAGGCTGGGGCAACAACGGCGACCGCATCTGGGCCTGGATCAACCCGACCGGTGACGCGGGCACCCAGCAGGGCGGCCCCGCCTGCGTCGGCGGACGCGACCCGAACAGCAGCATCCCGCTCACCGTCGTCCACGCCGGATCCCCCATCCAGCAACCGGGCGTCACGGCCCTCACCGTCGTCGGCTTCGGCATCGTCGACGGCGCGGGCACCTGGGCCTACGACGCCGACACCGACGACGCCGTCCTCACTTGGCCGACCGACGCCGACGCCGAACTCCAGGCACTGATCGCGGCCAAGATGCAGGACATCGCCACGGCGGGCGGCGGCATCATGATCGACACCAACGCCCAAGCCCCGTCCACCTGGCACTCGTTGGGCGGTGTCCCCATGGGCGACGCGGTCGACCTCACCGGCCGAGTCCTCGGCCACCAGGGCCTCTACGTCCTGGACGGCGCCCGCATCCCCGGCTCCACCGGCGCCTGCAACCCGTCCATGACGATCGCCGCGCTCGCCGAACACAGCATGCGGACGATCGTGCAGCAGGACCTCGGGCGGGTGTTCTGACCTCAGCCCCAGGTCACCGGGAGCGCGCGCAGTCCGTACACGATGTTGTCCTGGTTGTAGGCGAGTTGGTCGACGGGGACGGCGAGCCGCAGACCGGGCAGGCGGCGGAACAGGGTCGTGAGAACGGTCTGGAGTTCCACCCGGGCCAGGGTCTGGCCCAGGCACTGGTGGATGCCGTAGCCGAAGGCGACATGGCGGCGCGCGTCCCGCGTGAGGTCCAAGTCGTCGGTCTCACCGAAGAGTTGGCGGTCCCGGTTGGCCGTCGAGAGCATGCAGATCACGCCGTCCCCGGCCGGGATCGTCACCTCACCCACCCGCACGGTCTCGGTCGCCGCGCGCCCCAGGCCCAGATGGATGATCGTGAGATGGCGCAGCAGCTCCTCCACGGCGCCCCGCACCAGACCCGGGTCCGCGCGCAACAGGCCCGCCTGGTCGGGGCGTTGGAGCAGCGCGAGCACGCTGACGGCCGTCATGTTGGCCGTCGACTCGTGCCCGGTGACCAGGAGAAGGAAGCCGAGTGACGCCGTCTCCTGGTCGGTCAGGTCCTCGCGGGCGGCGAGCCGGCTGAGGATGTCGTCGGCGGGGCGGCTGCGCTTCCGGGCCGCCAACTCCGCCAGATAGCCCATGAGTTGGGCGTGCGCCCGCTCCGCCTCCGGTCGGGTGGTGCGGTTGTCGAGGAGGGTGCGGCTGAGCGACTGGAACAGGTCGTGGTCCTCGTACGGCACTCCGAGCATCAGGCAGATGACCAGCGAGGGGACCGGCAGCGCGAAGTCCGCCACCAGGTCGGCCGAGGTGCGGCCCTCGGTCATGCGGTCCACGGCCCGGTCGACGATGTCCTGGATGCCCGGGCGCAGTTCCTCGATCCGCTTGACCAGGAAGTCCTTGCTGACCATGCGGCGCAGCCGGGCGTGCTCGGGGTCGTCCATGCGGATGAAACTCGGCTTGGCGGTGGCCAGTTCACGCTGCCCGGCGGAGAGGAAGGGGAAGCCCGGTGTGCGCGCGTCGGCGCTGAACCGGGTGTCGGCCAGCACGGCCCGGACCTCGTCGTAGCCGGTGACGAGCCAGCACGCGGTGCCGTCCGGCAGCACGGCACGGGTGACGGTGGCCTCGCGGGCGGCGTCGGTGTAGGCGGGCGGCGGGGAGAAGGGGCAACTGCCGTAGCGGGCGGGGAGTTCAAGGGAGGTCGCGGTCGTCATGGGCGGGCCGGCTCCTCTTCGTCGACCAGGGTGATGGCGCCACTGGGGCACAGGTCGGCGGCGAAACGGACCTCGTCGGCGTAGCGCACGTCCGGCTCCGGTACGAGCAGGGCGACCCTGCCTTCCTCCTCGTCCTGCTCGAAGACCTCGGGTGCCGCGCCGACGCACTGGCCAGCGCTGCAACAGCGTTCGCGGTCCAGGAGGACGACGAGAGAGGGCTGCCGGTCGGAGGGGGTGCGGAGGGTGTTGAGCGTGGCGCACATGGCGGCGGTCTGGCCCGCCAGGACCAGGAGTTCGACGAGTTGCCCGGGACCGAGGACTCGGGCGAGGCGGCCCCAAAGTGCGTCAGGAACCGGAGAGTTGAAAGCGAGCAGGTCGGCGGCTTCCAGGAGGTCGCTGTCCTCGCCCGCCCACGCGTGGGAGTCCAGGTCGCCCGCCGTCGCCTCGATCTCCGCGTCCGTGAGTCCGGCGTCCGCGGCCGGGGTGCGGTGCCGTCGGTGGACGTAGGGCGCGTCGAGACGGTGGGCGACGCGCAGGACGATCAGCTCGCGTCTGCGGTGGCCGAGGGTGCCCTCGTGGGTGAGGACGCGGGCGAGGGAGAGCCAGGCGTGGGCGAGGACGGGGTGGTGGGCGAGGGTGCCGAAGAGGTTCTCCCGGCCGGGGCCGTCCCGGTGGGAGTCGGCGAGCAACGCCCGCAGGACCGGGGGCCATTCGGCGGGCGGGAGGGGAGGGATACGGGGAGCGCGGGGGACGCGGGTCGTGGTCAAGGCGCTTTCACCTTCGTACGGAGTCACAGTGCCGTGGGCCGGGAGTCGACGTGGTTCACCAGCGGCACACGACCACTCCCGCGCTGGCCCCGCTCGCGAAGCCGAACATGCCGACCAGATCACCGCGTTGCAGCCGTCCGGCACCGAGCGCGGCGGCCAGTTGCAGGGGGATGGTGTTGGTCGCCACGTTGCCGTGGGTGGGAAAGGTGGCCAGGATGCGCCCCGGGTCCACGCCCACCCACTCGCACACGACCTTGGTGAAGGGCACCGACGGCTGGTGCACACAGACGAGGTCGAGGTCGTCGCCCTCGACGCCCAACTCCCGCATCGCGCCCCGCACTTTGCCCGGCAGCCCCTCGAACGACCCCACCAACTGGGCGGAGTCGATGCGGAGATGGCCGAGCCTGCGGTGCTGGGCGTACGGGTTGGGCAGGGTCGCCGCCCGCCAGCCCCAGGAGTTGGCGAAGAACCGGGAGCCGAGGATGCCGGGCCGCTCGCCCGCCTCGACCAGCAGCGCCGAGCCCATGTCGCCGGTGCTGAGGCTGGGCAGCGCGGTCGCCAGGTCGGCCGGGTCGTCGACCCGCCAGCGGCTCTCCCGGGTGCTGACCTCGGCGGTGGTCACCAGCACCCGCCGGTACCGGCCGCCCCGGATGAACGCGTCGGCGACCTCCAGCGCGTTGAGGACTCCGTTGCAGGCGTTCTTCAGGTCGAACACCGGGCAGCCCAGGCCGAGTTTGTCGGCGACGACATGGGCGGTGGCCGGCTCCTCCATGTCGGCGAGGATGCCGGCGTAGAGGAGCAGGTCGATGTCGGCCGGGTCGGTGCCGGTGTCCTCGAAGAGGCGCCGGGCCGCGTGCGCGGCCAGGTCGGAGGGCTGCTCCAGGTCGTCGGCCACGGTGCGCTCGGCCAGCCCGTACATGCGCCGGAGCACCCCGCGCGCCAGCGGCACGGCGGGGCTGCCCGCCCGGAAGCGGTCCTCCACCGCGGCCACGCTCTGCCGTCCCTCGGGGATGTGGACGGTGGCGTGAACGATCGTGCTGTGAACGGTCATTGATCCTTCCTGTGTTCAGTGCTCTCCGGTGAAGAGCAGCACCACGTTGTGCCCGCCGAACCCGAAGGAGTGGCTGACGGCGGCCCGGACGCGCTGCCGGCGGGGGAGGCCGGTCACGCAGTCGAGGTCGTAGGGGAGGTTGTCCGGGGTGAGGTTGGCGATCGGCGGCACGGTGGAGCGGTGCACGGTCAGGGCGGTGAGCGCGGCCTCGACCGCGCCGGCCGCGCCGAGACCGTGGCCCAGAACTCCCTTGGGAGCGGTGACACTTGGCCGGTGCGGCAGCACCCGCTCGATCAACTCCGCCTCGGTGAGGTCGTTGAGCGGGGTCGAGGTGCCGTGCGCATTGACGTGGTCGACGTCTCCGGGACCGAGCCCGGCCTCCGCGAGCGCGGCCCGCAGCGCGGCCTCGGCGTGAACTCCCCCTGGCGCGGGCGCGGTTGGGTGGAAAGCGTCGGAGGTCTGGCCGACGCCCGCGAGCCGGGCGTAGCGCCGCTGTCCACGGGCGCGGGCGTCCGCCTCCCGTTCCAGGACGAGGACGGCGGCCCCCTCGGCGATCACGAACCCGTCCCGGTCCGCCGCGAACGGCCGTGAGGCGGCGCCGGGTTCACCGACCCGGGACGACAACGCGCCCATCCGCTGGAAGCCGGAGGTGATCACCGGGGTGACGGCCGCCTCCGCGCCGCCCGCCACCGCGATGTCGCACAGCCCGGCGAGCAGCAGCGCGCGGGCGGTGGCCACGGCACTGGCCCCGGAGGCACAGGCGCTCTCGGTCGCCAGGGAGGGACCGTGGGCGCCGAGGTCCAACAGGACTTCCCCTGCTGCCATGTTGGAGATCAGCATGGGCACGAGCGCGGGCGACACCAGCTCCGGGCCGCCCTGGTGGTGGCGGAGGGTCTGGTCCTCCAGGTGGGCGGCGCCGGCCAGACCCGAGCCGATGACCACGGCGACCCGTGCGCCGTCCCACCCGGCGGGGTCGAGCCCGGCGTCGGCGACGGCCTCCCGCGCGGCGAGCACGGCCAGCTGGCTGAAGCGGCCCATGCGCCAGGCCTTGCCGCCGCCGATCCGGGCCTGTTCCGGTGTCATGAGGGGGATACGGCAGGACAAGTCGACGGCGCAGCCCTTGAGTTCGGGGTCCGTGGCCGCCGTAGAACGACCGGACAGGACCCCCTCCCAGGTGGCCGCGCGGCCGACCCCGGCCGGGGTGATGAGCCCCAGACCGGTGACGGAGACGGGTGCGCAGGGTGCTGTCATCACGCGCGCTTGGCGTTCAGCGTGGCGACGAGCTCACCCACGGTGCTGTGCCGGGCGGCCTCCTCCTCCGCGACCGGAACCCCCAGCTCCTCCTGGAGCGCCAGGGCGAGTTCGGCCAGCGCGAGCGAGTCGAGGTCGAGGCTCTCCAGGGTGGCCTCCGGGCGGATGTACTCGGGGCTGACCTCGAACTTCTGGGTGAGTACGGCGGTCACGGCACTCTGGACGGGAGACATGGCGTTCCTTTCGACGAGTGAGCGGAGCTGCACGATCGGGGCGCTCGACCTGTTTCGCGGTACGCGAAGACAGCGAGCACCGGCGGACGGGGAACAGCGGCGGACGGGACACAGCGGGTCCGCCCGCGAACGGGCGAGGTCTCAGACGACCGGCACCCGCACGGGGTCGACAGCCTCGATCCCGGACGCGGCCGACAGCTCCGGCCAGACCAGGGCCGCCGAGCCCCAGGTGAGCCCGGCGCCGAAGGCGGTGAGCAACACCCGTTGCCCGGCGTGGAGTTCACCGCGCGCGGCGGCGTCGGCGAGGGCCAGCGGGATGGAGGCGGCACCGGTGTTGCCGACCCGGGCGATGTTGGTGACATGCCGGTCGTCGGGCACGGGGATACGGGCGCCGACGGCGGACAGGATCCGGGCGTTGGCCTGGTGGGCGCAGAACCGGTCGATGTCCTCGGCCGCCCAGTCCGCGCGCTTGAGCACGGTGTGGGCGGACTGCGTCATACGGGTCACCGCATGCTGGAAGACATCGTGTCCCCGCATACGGAAGTAGCGGTCGTCCGGGCCGAATTCGCCCGGGCTGGAGCGTTCCAGCGCACCACCGCCGGGCACCTGGATCAGCTCGTCCCCCGAGCCGTCGCTGCCGAGGTCGAACGCCAGCACCGCGCCCGGCTCGTCCGGTGCCCCGCGCCGCAGTACGGCCGCCCCGGCACCGTCGCCGAACAGGATCCCGGCGGAACGGTCCTGTGGATCGAGGAGCGTCGAGTACACCTCGGCCGCGACCAGCAGCACCCGGTCGGCACACCCCGAGGTCAGGGCGCCGACGGCGGCGGCGAGGCCGTAGACGAATCCGCTGCACGCGGCGGAGACGTCCCAGGCGGCCGGTCCGCCGAGGCCGAGGCGGGTGGCGAGCCGGGGGGCCATGGCGGGCATCGGCCGGTCGGGGGTGGAGGTGGCGACGACGACGGCGTCGACCGCCGGTCGCCCGGCCGCCGAGAGGGCCCGGCCGGCCGCCTCCAGCGCGAGGTCGCCGGTGGTCACCCCCGGTGCCGCGCGCCGCCGTTCGCCGATGCCGGTGCGTCTGCGCACCCAGGCGTCGTCGACACCCCACGCGGCGGGCAGGGCGTCGTTCGCCACCGCGTCCGGGGGGACGTAACCGGCGATGCCCTCGAGCACGGCCGTGCGCGACGGCGTCAAGAGGGGGGCTGCGCTGGGCAGTCGGAGGGTCACACACGCCTCGTTCGTCAGTGATCTTGGACGAGCGAGCACGACTGTAGATCGGATCAAGATCCGGCCGGGAACGTGACACGATGCGAACTGGTGAGCCAAATATGGCCCCCCACCAGCAAAAACGCAGGTCGGCGGGCGAAGTGAGGAAACGTTACGGCCGTTATGCCGCCCACGGATCACCCGAAAGGGGACGGCCGGTGACGCCGTTCGGCACACAACCGCCCCGGAGGACACGCCAGTTCACCGGGTCGGGTGACGACGCTGGGACAATGGGCCCATGAGCATCGTCAAGATCAACGTACTCACCGTCCCCGAAGAGCAGCGCGAGACGCTGGAGAAGCGGTTCGCGAACCGCGCCGGGACGGTCGACGGCTCGGACGGCTTCGAGTGGTTCGAGCTGCTCCGCCCCGTCGAGGGCACCGACACCTACCTCGTCTACACCCGCTGGCGCGCCGAGGAGGACTTCCAGAAGTGGATGTCCGGCATGGGCCAGGCCGCCCACCGCGGCACACCCCAGGACGGCTCCGCGCAGGGCGAGCGCCCGAAGCCCGCCGCGTCGGACGCCACACTGTGGACCTTCGAGGTGATCCAGCAGGCAGGCCCCAAGCAGGACTGACGCGCACTACTGCGCCTCCCGCACCGCCGTCAGTTCGCGCAGGACGCGGGTCAGGTCGTCCGGTGCCGCCGCGAGGCGGACCGGGCGGCCCCCGTCGTCGAGTTCGGCGATGTGCCAGTCACCGGGCACGGTCTCGCCGTCGCCGCCCCGGGCCCGCCGTACGGCCTTGACAGTGAGCCGCTCCACCGGAATCCGCCGGGCCGCGAACCGCCCCGGGCCCGGGGTCACCGCGGGCGGCCCGTCGCCGAGGGCGATATGGGTGCCGAAGCAGTACGGGTTGTAGTCGGTGTGCTCCAGGAAGCGGGCGGACACGAACACCTCGCCGTCCAACTCGGGCAGTTCTACGGCCACTTCGGCCCCGTCGGCCGGGCGGACCCGGGTTTCGCGCCAGGCCCACACCAGCAGCGCGGCCGTGCCGAGCGTGCCCACCGCCGCCCAGGTGATCGTGGCGGGTGAGTCCAGCAGGGCCGTGGGGTGCAGGTACCACAGCGGCACCAGCCACAGAGCCGTACCGCCGAGCGGGACCACGAACGGCAGGGCGGACGGCAGGACTTCGTCGTCGGGCAGCCGCCGTCCACGCACCCGCTGCACGGTCAGCGCGCCGGGGTAGCCCGCGGCGAGGGCGGCGAGGGCCGACATGACGGCCAGGGTGCCGGCGTTCGGGACGTGCCGGTGCCAGACGTACCGCGAGCCGGTGACGACCCTCACCTCGCCGCGCCAGAAGGTGAGTTGGACCTTGTCACCGGCACGGAAACCGTCGGCGGCCTCGACCGGAACCTCAAGGCGCGCGAACGGCCGGTCGTCGGCGAAGTACAGCCAACTGCTCTTCTTGGGCCGGTTGGGGTCGGTCCGCGCGATCACGGCCGACGTGTAGGTCAGACACTCCCGGCGCTCGGCGACCGGGGTCGACGCGGTGCACGGGACGGCCGCGCGCCAAGCCCGCTGGTCGGCCGCGGTGCCCGACACGAACGCGGCGGCCACGCCCGCGCCCACCAGCAGCCCCACGCACCACAGGACCGCGGCCCCCGCCCACCCGCGCCCGGCGGTACGGTCCGAGACGACGGGGACGGCCACCGACTCCGCCACCCCGATCCCGTGACGCTGATGCAGCACGCGCAGATCGGCCAACTTCTCCTCGAACAAATCGAGTTCGTACGGCCCGGTCGCGACCGGCAGGGGCAGCGTCCGGCTGTGCCCGTCCCGCAGCAGCACACCGACGCGACGGATCTGCCCGCCCCGCGAACCGTTCCTGCGCTTCAGCCGTATCCGCAGCTCGGCAACGTCGGGCCAGGGCACGCTCCAGCGGCGCAACAGAGTCCAGGACCGCAGACCGCGCGCGTCGGCACTGACCCGGGCGGTGACCAGGTGCAGCGACACAAGCCCGACAAGCGCGAACGACCCGCCGACGGCCACCCACAACACACTCGGACCGCGATACGCCGCCCACACCACCGATGCCCCAACACCCGCCGCCGCGAACGCCACGGACAGCCACAGGGCGCGGCGCGGACGAGCACGGCAGTGCACTTCGCGGACGTCGGTCGTCATGGCCTCAACTCTGCCCCGGCCCGCACGGCAAGCGCTTGTGCGATGTCCGGCAGCGTTCCGGCCTGCCAGGTTGCCCGAGGGAGGCAAGGTGCCCGACGGACCCCAGGAGTGCCCTCGTTGGCACCTCCTCCACGGCAGCCCCACCGAAGTGACATGACCCGTTCACCGATCCTCCACATACGAAGCTCTGCGCCGAAAGAATCCGGCCATTGACTCACTTCGCGCGGCATCCACCGGGAAGTCGCGAAGCGCCTCGTTCGTTTCGTTTCCTCAGGTGGAGGGACACGTGCTGTCCGCGCAGAAGGGCTCCGGCCGAACGGAGCCCCACAGACCCGTGCTCGATCCGCCGCCCCGGCGCCCACAGGCCGCCCGAGGGCTGGGCGACCGCGTCTTCCGCTACCAGTTGACGGCCACCGGGGTAGTAGTCCTCGGCATCATGGCCGCCGTAGGACTGTTCCTCCTCCTACGGGCCACCCAGGCACTCCGCGCCACCGGCCCGTCATTCCTCACGACGGCCCAATGGCAGCCGGACGTCCACAGGTTCGGCATCGCGGCGGTCCTCACCGGCACCCTGCTGATCGCGGCGGTCGCGGTCACGATCTCCGTACCACTGGCGGTCGGGACGGCACTGTTCATCTCGGACGTGGCCCCGCGGGGCCTGCGCCGCACCCTGGTGAGCCTGGTGGACCTGATGGCGGCGGTCCCGTCCGTGGTCTACGGCCTCTGGGGCCTCTTCTTCCTCCAGGCCCATGTGATCGGCCTGTCGCGCTGGCTGTCCGACTGGTTCGGCTGGATCCCGCTGTTCAAGGTCGACGGCACCCACCCCGGCGACCCGCTGGCCTCCGCGAGCGTCTACACCGCGTCCGCGTTCGTCGCCGGGATCGTCGTCGCGCTCATGGTGGCGCCCATCCAGTGCTCGGTGATGCGCGAGGTCTTCGCCCAGGCCCCGGCCGGCGAACGCGAGGGCGCCTACGCGCTCGGCGCGACCCGCTGGGGCATGATCCGCGCGGTCGTCCTGCCCTACGGCAAGGGCGGCATCATCGGCGGCACGATGCTGGGGCTCGGCCGGGCGATGGGCGAGACGATCGCCGTCTACATGATCATCTCGCCGGTCTTCGTGATCCAGCCGCACATCCTGCAGACCGGCTCCAACTCGGTCTCCTCCCTCATCGCCCTGCACTACGGCGACGCCTCCTCCTTCGGCATGTCGGCGCTGATGGCGGCGGGCCTGACGCTGTTCCTGCTCACCCTGGCGGTCAACTTCACCGCCTCCACGATCGCGGCCCGCTCGCGGTCCGGCGCGCAGAGCGAGGCATGAGATGACGGTCGTAGAAGAAGCAGTAGTGACACGGGAGTTGGAAGCCCCGGCCACCCAACTACCGGACGTACCACGGCGGATAGGCGGCCCCACCCGCTCCGGAGTGCTGGCCCTGTCCGGTGCCGCGGTGTCGGGCCTGTGCGTGAGCGTGCTCCTGTTCGGCGAACTGGCCCCCTTCTCCGGAACGTTGGGCTTCGCCGTCACCTGGTACACGGTCTCCCTAGTCGTCTACGGCGTACTCACGAGCCTGGAGGAGAACGGCCAGGCGGTACGGGACCGGGTGATGACGGTGGTGCTGTGGACGGCGGCGGCCCTGCTGTTCTCCGCCCTCGCCATGGTCGTCGGCTTCACCCTCTGGCGGGGCCGAGAGGCACTCACCTACACCAACTTCTTCCACCAGGACATGCAGGCGGCGGGCCCGCTGGACCCGCTGGGCGTAGGCGGCATAGCCCACGCGATGGTCGGCACCCTCCTCATGATCACCATCGCGCTGCTGATCACCGTCCCGCTGGGGCTGGCCTGCGCGGTGTACCTCAACCAGATCCCCGGCCGCTTCTCCCGCTTCGTCCGCACCATCGTCGAGGCGATGACCGCACTGCCGTCCATCGTGGCCGGCCTCATGGTCTACGCCGTCTGGGTCCTCCAACTGGGCATGGAGAAGTCGGGACTTGCGGCGGGCTTCGCGATCAGCGTGATGATGCTGCCGATCGTGATCAGAGCGGCGGACGTGGTCCTGCGCCTGGTCCCCGGCACACTCACCGAGGCGGCGGAGGCCCTGGGCGCACCACGCTGGCGAACGGTCTGGCACGTGGTCCTGCCAACGGCCCGCTCAGGCCTGGCAACGGCAGTAATCCTCGGCACGGCCCGCGGCATCGGCGAGACATCCCCGGTCCTCCTCACCGCGGGCTTCACAGCCGCCACGAACTACGACCCCCTGCACGGCCCGATGATCTCGCTCCCCCTCGCGGTCTTCAGCTTCGTCCGCTCCCCCGAACCGGCGATGATCGCCCGCGGCTTCGGAGCGGCGGCGGTACTCATGGCCCTGGTCCTGATCCTGTTCATAATCGCCCGAGTGATCGGCGGCCGGGGCCCAGGCCAACAAACCCGCAGCCAGGCCCGCCGCACGGCTCGCGCTTCGCGGCGGGATGTGGCGCGGTTCGATGAACTCAGGGCGCCGGGGCTGTCGTTGTTCGACACCCAACCCCACGAGCCGTCCGAATCGCCGACAACGAGACCCACCCCCGCACCTGAACCACCCGCAGCCACGGACGGCGAACCACCCGCAGTCACCCCCACCGGCCACGACTCACCCGCACCCGCCGACGACGAACCCG
>NZ_BARG01000108.1 GCF_000376565.1 Streptomyces hokutonensis
GGCGGGGGCCTGCTCCGGCGGCGTCGCGGGGGCAGGGGCCGCAGGTGTCGTACCGGCGAAGGGGGCGCCGGTGTCGGGTGCCCCTGGACCTCGTACCGCGGCCCGCGCGGCAGCGGCACCGCCGCCCGGCGGGACGGCTGGGGCGCCGCCTCCTCCGTAGGCCTGGGCCTGAGCCTGCGTCGGAGCCTGGGCCTGGGCCTGCGGCTGGGGATGGCCGCCGTGGACGTCGGGTCCGGGGACGTATCCCATGGCGGGCGCTCCGCCGCCGCCCGCGAAGTTGACGCCTCGTTCGAGCCGGTCGAGGCGGGCCATGACGGACTGCTCGTCGCCGTAGGTGGCGGGGAGCAGCACGCGGGCGCAGATGAGTTCCAGCTGGAGGCGGGGGGAGGTGGCGCCGCGCATCTCGGTCAGGCCGGTGTTGACGAGGTCGGCGGCGCGGCTGAGTTCGGCCGCGCCGAAGGTGCCGGCCTGCGCCTGCATGCGTTCCAGGACGTCGGCCGGGGCGTCGATGAGGCCCTTCTCCAGGGCGTCGGGCACGGCGGCGAGGATCACCAGGTCGCGGATGCGTTCCAGCAGGTCGGCGACGAAACGGCGGGGGTCGTTGCCCCCCTCCATGACGTGGTCGACGACCTCGAAGGCGGCGGCGCCGTCACCGGTGGCGAAGGCCTCGACCACGGAGTCGAGCAGCGAGGCGTCGGTGTAGCCGAGGAGGGAGGTCGCCATGGCGTACGTCACACCGTCGGTGCTCGCGCCCGCGAGCAGCTGGTCCATGACGGACATGGAGTCACGTACGGACCCGGCGCCCGCGCGCACGACGAGCGGCAGCACGCCCTCTTCCACGGGGATGTTCTCGCGCCCGCACACCTCGCCGAGGTAGTCGCGGAGCGTGCCCGGCGGCACGAGCCGGAAGGGATAGTGATGGGTCCGCGACCGGATCGTCCCGATGACCTTCTCGGGCTCGGTGGTCGCGAAGATGAACTTGAGGTGCTCCGGCGGCTCCTCGACGACCTTGAGCAGGGCGTTGAAGCCGGCCGACGTGACCATGTGGGCCTCGTCGATGATGTAGATCTTGTACCGGCTGCTCGCGGGCCCGAAGAACGCCTTCTCGCGCAGCTCACGGGCGTCGTCCACACCACCGTGCGACGCGGCGTCGATCTCGATCACGTCGATCGACCCGGGCCCGTTGCGCGCGAGGTCGCGGCAGGACAGGCACTCGCCGCAGGGTGTGGGCGTGGGCCCCTTCTCGCAGTTCAGGCAGCGGGCCAGAATCCGCGCACTGGTCGTCTTGCCACAGCCGCGCGGCCCGCTGAACAGGTACGCGTGATTGACCCGGTTGTTCCGCAGCGCCTGCTGCAACGGGTCGGTTACATGCTCCTGCCCGATGACCTCGGCGAACGACTCCGGGCGATAACGGCGGTACAGCGCGAGAGACGACACGCGTACGAGGTTATAGGCGCGCACTGACAACGGGGGCCGACGGGCGAGCTCGCGCGAACGCGGGGCGGCAGCCACCAGGGCGCCGGGCACCGCGGCGCCGGAAACTCAAGCGCCCCCCACGCACCCGCCAGAGCCAACCTACCCTTGCTGCCTTCCGGCCCTGGGGGAGTTCAGTCAGATAGCGCCGCGTGAGGGGCTCCGCACAGGCTACAGGATCTGAGCGGGGGGAACGAGTTCGCGAGCACTCCTCAACGTCTTGTATTGTTTGCCGCGGAGGATTCGCCTAGTGGCCTAGGGCGCACGCTTGGAAAGCGTGTTGGGGGCAACCCCTCACGAGTTCGAATCTCGTATCCTCCGCCAGTGCCTCACCGGGCACGATGTCGAAGGGCCCCACCGTTCGCGGTGGGGCCCTTCGTCGTTGTCCGTCTCAGTTTCCGTCTCAGTTGGTTTTTTCTTCGGTGCCGTTGCCGGTGTCTGTATCGGTGTTGGTCCTGGGCAGGACCCAAAGCGCGTCTCCGAGTTGCTGCGCGACCTTGCGGAGCATGGTCCCCGTCACGTGCATATAGCGGGCCCGCATCCGGGCCGCTCCCCCGGGCTCCCAGCCCATGATCGAGTCGATCACGACGTCCGGGACGCCGAGGATCAGGAGGACGGTCGCGGCGGTGTGGCGAGCGTCGTGGAGACGGCCGTTCCGTACGCCCGCGTCCCGGAGAAGCCGCTTCCAGGTGTGGAAGTCCGTGTTGGGGCTGAGGGGGCCGCCGATCGGCGAGGCGAAAACGTACCCCTTGCCCTCCCAGTCGGTACCGGCCGCGATCCGCTCCCGCTCCTGGGCTTCCTGGTGTTGACGGAGAATCTTGATCAGCGGATCGGGCAGGCCGATGGTGCGCCGTCCGGCTCGGGACTTGGTGGACTTGTGTTCGCGGCGGGTCTGCTCCTTCTTGGGGCAGTAGCCCGCCTTCCGACCACACGGGTTGGCACCACAGCCGTGCGCGTACTTCGGGCGGAGCCGGTTCTTGCGGATGCGGATGTACCCGGCGGCGAGGTCGACGTCTTCCCAGTGCAGGCCGAGCGCCTCGCCTTGGCGAAGGCCGAGCGCCAGGGCAACGACCCAACGTGCGCTGTTGCGGAGCTTGGCCGCTTCGACGAGCAGGCTCTGTACCTCCTCGATCGTGTAAGGCTCGATGTCCTCCTCTTCGAGGCGGGGAGCCTTGGCGATCTCGGCAGCGTTGGTGACGGCGTGCCCGCGCCGGACCGCTTCGCCGAGGGCGACTCGGATCGTCCGGTGAGCGTGGTGGGCGGTGCCGGCCGAACTCCCGGACGCCTGCATCTTCCGGTAGAAGCGTTCGAGGTGCTCCGGCTCCAGGCGGTCGAGCTTGTGGGCGCCCAGGCCGGGGACGAGGTGAACGCGCACGTCGACCTCGTACCCGTCATACGTGTTCTCGGAGACGTACGGCTTGGCGATGTTCTCGACCCAGTGCTCAAGCCAGCTCTGGACGGTCCATCCCTTGCCCGGCTTCCGCAGCTTCTTGTCGTCGCGGGCCCGCTCCATCTCGCGGACCGCCTTGGTCACTTCGGCCTTGGTCTTCCGCTCGATGTGACGGCGGTCGGGCTTGCCGTCGTCTTTGACACCGACGGTCACCCGGCCGTGCCATTTGCCGTCCTTGCCGAGGTAGATGGACGAGGCGCCGTTGGGCTGGCGGGTGCGTTTCGTCTCTGCCATGTCTCCCCCCTTCAGGCCGCTACAGCGGGACGGCGGCGGAGTTGGGTGACGTATGCGGGCAGCGCCTCAGCCGGAACTCGGCGTAGGCGGCCGACCGTGACCGATTCGATCTCGCCCGCGAGCACGAGCTTGAAGCAGGTTGTACGGCCGATACGGAGTCGCCGTGCCGCCTCTTCGACGGTCAGCAGGACCAAGGACGGGTCGGCCAGTTCCGGGACAGCGGTCAGGGCTCGCGGCTCAGCCACGGGTGGGCTCTCCTTCCGTTCCGAGGGCGGGTTCAAGGGTCTCGGCTAGCCAGGCTTCGGTGGAGGAGAGGCCGGTTCCGGCGAAGACCCAGTGGGCGAGGACGTACGTCGTGTTGGTGCGGGGGTCTGTTGTCGTGGGGGTCGCTTGGGCACGGTGCCATTCGGCTCGGGCGTCGCGGAGGGCGCCGAGGGTGGTGGAGTAGCGGCGGGATTTGGTGGAGAAGTGGCCGCGGAAGCCGAGCATGTGGGCCCAGGCGCGCAGGCGGAGGTGTTCGAGGCTCTTGCGGGCGCCGAGGGTCCAGGCTGTGCGGATGAGGCGGCGGGCGTGGTCGCTGATGTCGAGGTGGGCGAGTTCGGCGGCGAACTTGAGCGGGCGGTCGAGAGCTCCCGTCGCTGTTTCGGCGCCCTTGGTGGCGTACTTGGCGATGTAGGCGGCGACGGCTCGTTCGGTGAGTTCCTGGCCGTCGTTGAAGTCGGCGGATCGGATGGTGCGGACGTCGAGTTGGCGGCCGAAGGTGAAGGTGTGGGTGCGGCCGTCGATGGTCGGGCCGTCGACGCGGGCCTTGGCGGTCGCGGTGCGGATGGCGTCGGTGAGCAGGTCGGCGGTGGCCCAGGGCGGGGGTGGGGTGTCGCCGCCTGTGGGTCCGTCGATGCGGATGACTGCGTGGAAGTGGACGGCGCCGCGCTTCTGGTACTCGGCGACCTTTGCGAAGGACACGCGTGCGTGGTCGCGGAACCGGCGTTGGGAGAGGCCTGCGCGCTTGGCGACCTCCCGGCGCAGGTAGGTGGAGAAGCGGCGCCAGAGGGGACCGGCGTGTGCGTTCCAGAGGACGGCCGCTTCGTAGTCGTAGGTGTCCGGGTTGAGTGGGGTACCGAGTACGTCGTCGTCCTGGGTGTGGTGGGCGCCGCAGCGGCAGGGGCGGCCGTCGGTGCGGCGGTTGTGGACTGGGCCGAAGCCGGGGGCGGTGAAGGTGGCGAAGACGCGGGGGTGGGTGGCGACGTGTTCGGGGGTGCCCTTGCCGCCGCGCAGGCCCGAGGTGACCAGGTGGAAGGTGTCGCGGCGGTAGACCTCGGAACAGGCCGCGCAGCGGGTCGTACGGCGGTTGTTGCAGCGGACGAGGAGTTGGCCGGCCGGGAGGGTCGAGGAGTTGAGGTGGTGGAGGATGCCGCCGATCTCGCCGGTTGTGGTGTTGACGTCGTATTCGGTGCGGTGGCCGTCGAGGCGGATGGGGTTGGTGCAGCCGCCGAGGCCGGAGAGTTGGCGGAGGATACCCGGGAGGGTGCCCTGTGCGGCCAGGTTCGCTAGTTCGGGGAGTGGGGCCGGGGTGGGGCGGGTGAAGATGGCTTGCTCCTTCTGGCTGGCTCGGTCAGGAGAGACGGGCCCCGGGGCGGCGAAATGCTTGGTCGTGTGCCGCCGCCCCGGAGGCCAGGGGTCGTTCCGGGGGGTCGTTCAGCGGCGGTGGTCGCGGAGCATCGAGCGCAGGACCACGGCGGCGATGGCCACGGAGATGGCCGTTACGGCGACGGCGGCCAGGAGCGCGGTGAGGACGACTCCGCCGACGACCAGGGCGACGACTGTGTTGCGGTCGATGGAGACCGGCGGGAGCGAGCGCCGTGCGGGCAGCGGGTCGGCCGGGGTGTGGGTGTGTGCGGGCGGCGGGGTCGGGTTGTCGGGGTACTTGGGCAGGAACACGGCGAACCCTTTCTCATCTACTCGTCTAGTCATGTGAGCCGTTTACGACACCCACTCCGGAGCGCGTGCCGGACTCGATGGCGGGGGCGAGGAAGGTGTGCGAGAGCCAGAAGCCGAACAGGGCGATCAGAACGACGATCCAGGTGCGGACGCCGAGGAACTTGACCGCTCCCCAGGCGAAGAAGCCGAGGACGACGACGAGCGGCAGGCTGACGGTCACGGAGTGGAACTCCCTTTCAGCGGACGGGGCAGCGGTGGGTGTGGGCCGCCAACTCGGCGGCGGCACGGCTGTCGTAGTCGTGCGAGGCACCGCAGCGCGGGGCGGTGCAGGCGGCGGTGTGCTTCTCGCGGCCCCGGTCGTCGTAGTAGGTGGCGACCTGGACGGGGCCGATGCGGATGACGTTGCGGAAGCGGCGGTTGGCGGTCATCGTCAGTCCTCCTTTTGCGGGTTCGGGGCGGGGAACTCGGCGAGGATGCGGGCAGCTTGGGCAGGGTCCGAGGTCCGGTCGGCGGCTTCCTCGGCGAGGAGCCGGGCCAGTGCCCATCGGTTGCTGCGGGCCATCTCGCGGGCCGCGTCGAGGTAGTCGGCGGCGGTGTTGAAGGTGAGGGGCACGGGTCAATTTCCTGTCGGTGTGAGGTGGGCGGCGATGGCTTCGGCCATGGGTGCGGGGACGCCGAGGCGGGCGCGGAGGGTCGGGGTGTCGATGGGGGTTCCGGTTCGGGTGTGGTGCTCGGCGGCGACCTTGCGGGCGTGCTCGATCAGGGCGGCCGGGACCGGCACGGCGGGGCGGTTGGGTGGCGCCTCGACAGCGAGTTGGGCGGGCAGCTCGGGGGCTGATTCGGGCTTGTCTTCCTGGTCCTCGACCACCTCGACGGCGACGACCGCCTTGGGTGCCGAGTGGGCGAGGAGGGTTCCGCCGAGGAAGGCAACGGCGGGCCAGCCCGCCACGAGGATGCACAGCCAGGCGGGAACGTCGCCGAGGTCGAGCAGGCCGGCGGTCGCGACGTTCGCGCCGAGAGATGCGGTCAGCGCGATGACGAACCAGCACCAGCCGGAGGCTTTCGCGTCGCCGGTCCGCAGTCGGCGCCAGGCGGCGACGAGGAGCAGGTCGACGCTGATGGGGTAGGCCCACGCTTTCCACCCGTCCTGTCCGGCCGCCGAGGCGATGTCGTGCAGGTGGGCGAAGGAGAGGGCGGCGGCAATGAGCGCTTGGACGAGTACCGCGTCGACGCGGGCCAGTTGGGCGCGCATGATGCGGCTCCTTCCGGGTTCGGGCATGGGAGGGGTAGGGACCTGGCGCGAGACGGTCACGCCAAACCGGGGCGGGGGAAGGTCAGTTGGTTGCCGGGCGCGGCTGGACGTTCGCGCCCGGGGTCGCGGCCGGGCGTACGGGTGCGTACGGCTGGAAGCGCTTGAGCGCGGGCAGGTCGGGCACCAGGTGCGCGGAGTCGCGGCAGATCTCGGCGGCGTCGCCGAGGGACAGGTAGGGGGTGCGGATGCGGGACCAGCCGCCGGAGGTGTCTCCCGCAACGGCGAGGCCGGGGCGTTCGGGGGCAATGGCGCAGGCGGCGCCTACGGCTTCGGGGGCGATGTCGCCCAGGGCCATCTTGGCGGAGGCTTCGTCGTTGACGCGGTGGCAGACGCGGCCGGTGAGCTGGGCGCGGAGCATGGTGGCGCCCTTGCCGAGTTCGGCGCCGAAGCGCTGTCCGCAGACTTCGAGGTAGATGCCGGCGGCGCGGCCGAGTTGGGCGAGCCGGATGAGCTGCGTGACCATCTCGTCGCGGCGTTCCTCGTCCTTGCGAGTGGCGACGAGGAAGAGTTCGGCCACCTCGTCCACGAACAGCACGATCGGGACCGGGCGTTCACTCTCGGGCAGGCCCCAGATGTCTGAAGTGATCTCCTCGTCGGGGGTGTTGGGGGCGATGCCCTGCCGGGACTTGATCAAGTCGTAACGGTCCTCCATCTCGTCGATGAGCGCGGGCAGCAGGTCGGCGGCCTGGTCGGGATCGGTGGCCAGGGCCGAGAGTCGGGCAGCGAACGGGGACAGTTCCACGCCCCGCTTGCAGTCGATGCCGACCAGGGCAACCGGCTGACGGGCGAGCCCGGCAACCAGGTGGCGCAGGTACATGGACTTGCCCGACAGCGTTGCGCCGAGGGTGAGTTGATGCGGAACGGTGCGGTAGTCCCGTACGAACGGGGTGGCGTCCTCCCGCAGGGCGACCGGCACTTTGAGGAGGCCGGAGGGGAGCTTGCGGGTGCGGGGCATGCGGACCCGGCGCAGTACGTCGTAGCCGACGAGGCGGAGTTCGACGACGCCGGGCTTGAGGGTGGTGACGTAGACGGCGTGAACTCCCCAGGCGTGCCGCAACCGTTCGGCGGAGGCGGCGACGTCGGCGGGTTCCTGGCCCGGGGCGAGCCGCAGCCGTATCCGCAGGCCGGTCGTGGTGGGTCGGATGATGCCCCGGCGGGGCGGTACGGGCCGGACCTCACGTCGGGTGGTGGCCTTGACGGCGAGGATGCGCAGCCGGGACGGGGCGACGGTCAGGCCGCAGGCCTCCATGACCGAGCCGTACGAGCTGAGCAGGCGGGTTGTGGATATCGGCAGGCCGATCGTGGACCAGTACGCGGCCGGGTGCTTGGCCCGGGTGTAGGCGGCCCCGCCACCGAGCGCGGCGAGGGGACCACCCACCTCCAGGAGCGTCGTCAGGTCACTCATCAGGCGGCAGCCTCGGCGACGGCCGGGAAGGCAGCCGGAGTGACGGCGGCGGCACGGAAGGCGATGCCGTGACGCTGCTGCCCGTTGAACACGCTCTCCCACGGCCGGGCGACGAGTCCCGGGAGCGAGACCGGAGCTCCGAGCGCGAGCCCCTCGGAGACACCGCCCTCGGGGACGGTGACCTTGATGAGGGACGACTCGCCCTCCTCGATGTAGACGACGCCGAGCGTCATGAGCGCCTCGCCGCTGACGGCGTCCTTGGCGATCTCGCCGGTCTGACGGTCGCGGACCTTCGGCTCCGGGGCCTCGGTCAGCAGGATCGTCGCGGCGGCGGTCTCAACACGGATGGTACGCAAGGAAGTTTACCTATCCACTCGTCTATACATGCAGCGATCCGCGAACCCGATCTCCGGGTTCGCGCGGACCACCCTGCCACACAACTTGCCCACTCGTCTATACGAGTATGCACGTTGGGGTGTACGAGTTCGGGAAGCGTCCCCCGCGCACCACCGCCCATCACGCGATCAGGTCGCCGGGAGCTGGTACGACAGCACGTACGCGTCCGCCGCCATGACCGTGTCGCAGACCTCCACAGCCCGCCCTTCCGTGTCGTACGCGGTGCGGATCAGGTGGATCACGGGCACGCCTGAGGCCAGCCGGAGCGTCTTGACCTCGGTGGGCGAGGGCATCCGGGCCCGGATCTCCTCCTCGAAGTGGTCGAGGTGGTGGCCGAGTTCTTCGAGGCGGGCGTAGATCCCGCCGGGGCCCGGGTTGGATTCGGCGATCTGCGTACCGCGCGCGATGTCGAGCGGGAGGTAGGAGGTGGCGAACTCGACCGGCTTCCCGTCGAGGAGGTAGCGGCGCCGGCGGGCCAGCACTCGCCGCACGGAACCGAGCCGGGTGGAGATGTCCTGACTGGCCTTCTCCTCCTTCACCTCCAGACTGTCGACCTGAGGGTGACTGCCGGCGGCATCCGCCTCGACGATGAACGCAGATTTGCCCTGCTCACGGTGGCGGCGGGCGAAGCGGTCGGAAGCGAGACGCCGTACGGGCGGCCGAGGCCGGACGAAGACGCCCTTGCCGTGCTCGGCGTGCACCAGGCCCTCGCCCTGGAGGACGGAGAAGGAGTTGCGGACGGTCATCCGGGAAACCCCGTAGTGCTCGACCAGGTCAGCTTCCGAGGGCAGCTTCTCGCCCTCCTTGAACCGCCCACGGTCGATGGCCTCGCGCAGCTGGTCGGCGATCTGCCGGAAGACCGCACGATCACTCGTGGGGTCGAGATCACCGAGCAGGCCGGAACGGAGAGGGCTCACAGTGAGTACTCCTTTAGGTATCTAGACGAGTGGGCGAGTGTTGTTGCTACGGTGGAGAGCCTAGCCAGCCGGGAGGGCCGAGGAACGTGAGCATGGACCGTCCGCACTCCGTGAGCGTCGCCGGAGTCATCGTCGACGACCACGGCCGCGCCCTCCTGATCAAGCGCCGCGACAACGGCAAGTGGGAACCCCCGGGTGGCGTCGTCGAGCGAGACGAAACCCTCCCCGAGGCCCTCCAGCGCGAAGTCCTCGAAGAAACCGGCATCAAGATCGCACTCCCCGCGACCCTCACCGGCGTCTACAAGAACATGACCGGGCTGATCGTCTCCCTGGTCTTCCGCTGCCAGGCCGCCGACGGCACACCCACCACCGGGGACGAGACCCGCGCACTGCGCTGGGCCACCCGCGAAGAAGTCACCGAACTCGCCGACGAGGCATACGCGATCCGCGTCATCGACGCACTCGACGCGACGTCCCCGCCGGCCATCCGCGCCCACGACGGCGTGAAACTCGTCTAGCCCAAACCCGCTGCACATGGCGGCCTACCAGCACGAAGGAACTTGTATGCACGAGTATACGAGCACTGCGCGGGTCTGGGGACTCACTTGCCCAGGATTCCTCGAAGAGGTCAGCAGGGCGCGGCGCTGGACGCGGGACATCCTGCGCGGTTCGCCGTTGACCGAAGACGCGGAACTGATCGTGAGTGAGCTGAGCGCGAACGCGATCCTGCACACGGCGAGCGGGCGGGAGGCGGGCAGCTTCCATCTGGTACTCGCGGTGTCGGCGCAGGTGGTCGCTCTGTCGGTGACGGATGGCGGGGGCGCCGGGACAGCTCCAAAGGTCGAGCAGCGGGGCCAGGAGGCCGAGCACGGCCGGGGGTTGGGCATGGTCAGCGCGATTGCACACCGGGTTGTGGTCCATGACAGCGACGGCGGCCATACGGTCACCGCGGAGCTCTTCACAGACGTACGACGAGGAGCGCACCCATGCTGAGCACGACGATCGGCCCCGGCTTTTGGTGCGAGTGCTGGACCCGGCACTTGGACGGCAGCCGGCCGCCAACGCTCTTCGGCTCCTACGACGCGCGCACAGAGACCGAGGCGAACAACTGGGTCTCCGAGATCCTGCGGACCATCTCACCGGCACTCGACTCCGACGCCTCCCAGGAGGCATGGGACCGGCTTTACGACCACCGCATCAACACCCGACGGGCCCTGTTGCGCCGCGTGCCCTGGACGGTGTCCGTCGTCCACGCCCA
>NZ_BARG01000107.1 GCF_000376565.1 Streptomyces hokutonensis
TGCTTCGACTGTGAGGATGATCAGGTGCCGCTTCGGGCGGTGGCCTGACCCGTGCTTCGACTGGCGCTGTTGCCTTTGCATTGATCTGTCGGCCACTGCTTGGAGCGGTACACACTGCCGCCGGGCAGGGGACGTGTCCCGATAGGGGCCTTCGCGACAGGCACCGTCACAGTCTTGACCGCCCCGGCCCGGCGACGGTCACCCACACCCGAGGCGATCAGGAGACAGGCGACCTTGCCCAGCATCACGCAGTCCGCTGCCCCGTGTCACATCCCGGCCGACGCCGCCGGGGAAGTCCTGCTCGGCGTCGACACCCACAAGGACGTCCACGCCGCGGCCGTCATCACCACGCTCGGCGCCACTTTGGACGGCCGCACCTTCCCCGCAACTGCTGAGGGCTATCGCCAACTCGTGGCCTGGGCCCGCTCGTTCGGCCTGCTGCGCCGCGCCGGAGTCGAGTGCACCGGCTCCTACGGAGCCGCTCTGACACGGCACCTACGCACCGAGGGCATCGAGGTGACCGAGGTCAACCAGCCCGACAGGGCCGCCCGACGGCGCCACGGCAAGACCGATGCCATCGATGCCGAAGCCGCCGCTCGCGCCGTGCTGTCCGGCCGGGCCACGGCCACAGCGAAGACGAGCGACGGCCCGGTGGAGATGCTGCGGCTGTTCAAACTGGCCAAAGGGTCCGCGATCAAGTCCCGCACCCAGGCCATCAACCAGCTCAAGAGCGTCCTGGTCTGCGCGGACGTCGAACTTCGCGAATCCCTGGCCGGGCTGAGCAACCCGAAGCTGTTCCAGCAGTGCGCCGCACTCACGGAGTCGGAGGACTTTGGGCCGGCAGGGGCCGCGCGGCACACCTTGAGACTGCTGGCCCGCCGCATTCAGAGCCTGACCGAGGAGATCACCGAGCTCACCGGGCGGATAACCGAAGCGATCACGTCGAGCACTCCTGGACTGCTCGAGGTGAACGGCGTCGGCCCGGACAGCGCCGCGACCCTGCTCATCGCTGCCGGGGACAACCCTGAACGCCTCGGCAACGAAGCATCCTTCGCAGCCTTGTGCGGCACCAGCCCCGTCGAGGCATCCTCCGGCAAGACCCAGCGCCGCAGGCTCAACCGAGGCGGTGACCGCCAGGCCAACGCCGCCCTCTTCCGGATCATCCTCAGTCGCCTGCGCTGGGAAAGCCGCACCCAGGACTACATGCGCCGACGCCTCGCCGAGGGCAAGTCCCGCCGTGAGATCGTCCGCTGCCTCAAACGCTACGTCGCACGAGAGATCTACCGAATCATCGTCCCCAAGGCCACCGTGGGAGAGCGCACGGAACCAGCCCGAGGCGCCGCTTGACATCCATAGGGGCATCAATGCGGCTGCGGAGAGGTTCTTCGCCGTACTCAAGTCCGAGATCGGCACCACCGCTTGGCCGACCCGGATGCAGGCCCGGCAGGACGTATTCTGGTGGATCGCGCAGTATTACAACCGAGAGCGGATCCACTCGACCATCGGCTACCTCACCCCGCATCAGGCACGGACTCGCTATCGGCAACGCCTCGACCTCGCGGCATAAAAAGGAAGTGTCGGACTTCAAGGGGTCACTTCACTATCGCCAAGCTCACTCATGAGTGCATCAGCAGCTCCGTTCGACACCGTAGGTTCCGGCAAGGAGCATTCGAACCACACGACCTTGCCGGTGCTCAGCCGGGTGCTGCCCCAGCGGTTGGCCAGCTTGTTGACCAAGTAGAGCCCGAGTCCCTCTGCCTCACCGAACCGCGGCTGCCGCATACGGGGCAGCTGAGAAGAATCGTCGCCAACTTCGCAGCGCAGCACATCGGTACGCAGCAACCGCAACGCCACCGGCCGGGACGAGTAGCGGACAGCATTGGTCACGACTTCACTTACGAGTAGTTCGACCACGCCACTGAGCTCCTCCAGCCCCCACCGGGCCAACGCTCTCCGGGCCCTTCGCCGGGCCTTGCCCGGCGAGGTTTCCTCGGGCTCCAGGAACCAGTACGCCACGTCGCTGGGCGCGATCCCCTCGAAGCGGGCGGCGAGCAGCGCGATGTCGTCGTCCCGGTGGTCCCGGCCGAGCAGGTCGAACACCTCGTCGCACAGGGCGTCGAGGGGCGGCGGATGGCCGGGTCCGGTGTGCTGCGCGACCGCGGTGACCTTCTCGCGCAGTTGCTCTATCCCAGTCCACACGTCCCGCAGCCGCGACTCGACCAGCCCGTCCGTGTACAGGAGCAGAGTCGCTCCGGCCGGTGCGTCGAGCTCTACGGCCTCGAAGTCGACGCCGCCGACACCGATCGGTGGGGCGGGAGGTACCGGCAGGATATCGGCCCGGCCGCCCAGATGCAGCAGTATCGGCGGCGGATGGCCGGCGTTGGCGATGGTGATGCGTTGCGAGACCGGGTCGTAGACCGCGTAGAGGCAGGTCGCCATGTGCTCGGTGCCCAGGCGCTGGGCCTGTTCGTCGAGATGGTGCAGAACCTCCTGCGGGGGCAGGTCGAGACCAGCTAGGGTCTGCGTGGCCGTCCGCAGCTGGCCCATGATCATTGCGGACGTCATGGAGTGGCCCATGACGTCGCCGACGACGAGGGCGACCCGGCTGCCGGGCAGCGGGATCGCGTCGTACCAGTCGCCGCCGACGCGGGCGGTCTCGGCGGCCGGGAGGTAGCGGGCCGCCAGCCGCACGCCAGGCGTACCGGGGAGTGACTCCGGCAGCATGGTGCGCTGCAGTTCGCGGGCGGTGTACGCCTCGCGGCCGTAGAGCCTCGCCTTGTCGATGGCCAGCGCGCTGTGCGTGGCGAGCTGGGCGGCGACCAGGAGGTCGTCGGCCTCGAATGCCATCCGCTCCGAGCTGCGCAGGAAGAGCGCCACCCCGATCTCCCTGCGCCGGCCACGCAGCGGGGCAAGGATCACGCGCTGACCGTGGGGGACGATCGACTCGTCGCCCTCGCTGAGGAGTTCGGACAGCGCTGCACGCGCGGCGGGTGCATCCGTGAAGACTGGGCGGACGCCGCGCAGGACTTCGGAGAGACCACCGCCGAGCCGTACCTGACACTCCGCCAGACCGACGTGCGGGCCGGACTGATTTCTTCGGCCGGAGCCCCACCGCCGCAATGTCACGGGTTCAATGGGCGTCTCGTTGTCGACCGTGATGGGGTCACGAAGATATAGGACGAGTGTGTCGGCGAAAGCAGGGACGGCGGTGCCGAAGAGGGCATGGACGATTTCGTCGGTATCGATCCCACCGGCGATTCGGGCCGTCGCCGAGGCCAGGATGGATGCCATGCCGTCCGGCCCTGGTTCGCCGTGGTCGAGTGCCCGCAGGACATCGTGAGTGGCGCGGCCGAACGGCTGTATTTCGGCAGGAAGGAGCTGTAGTGCTTGGGGGTTGTGCAGAACTGCGGGCACGCTCATCGTGCTGTCGACCCGGGCCCGGACATACGTCTCCAGCATTCCGCACAAGCGCCATGCCTCGTGCTGGGGAAGTAACTGCTTCAGTTCTTCTTCGACACCGTTGCGGAAGGTCACCACGAACACGCCGCTGTCCTGCGAGTGAAGTGACACGATGTCGCTTGTGATCAGCTCGGCGAGGTCGGCGACGGTGGCTTCGGGTACGAGCTCTCGCCGGATCAGTTGAAGCACGGGAAGGCTGATGCGCCCGACCAGTGAGCACAGGACTGCGAGCTTGACCGTATCGGGCGAAGCTGTGCGGATGAATGCTTGGACTGGGTTGACTTGTGTGGCACGGGTGTGGGGCGAACTGCCGCGCCGGAGGCGGCCCGTTGCGGGGATGAGTACGGTGTCGCAGCCGCCGGGGTCGCCACGCATCTGGGCCCGTGCCCAGCGACCGAGCGAGTGCGGGCTGAGCGAGAGGATGGGAATGGGGAGCCATGGTGACGGGCCGTCCTGTGAATTTTCCAGGAGCAGCGGTACCTCGAACCTCAATGTTGTGCTGCTGTTGCCCGGCACTGCTTGAACGGCTGTAGCGCCCGGAAGGTCAAGTGCACTGCGCCGCCACAGTTTCGGGGGCAGTGGATCAAGTAGGGCCACTGGTGTCGACTGGGCCCATGCTCGCAGTTGCTTCCAAATTTTCCGCCGGTACCAGCCGGGGGCCGAGCAGTCTGAGATGACCAGGACCAGGCGTCTGCCCTGTGGGGAGAGTACGTGATCTGGACCGGCCACCGCCCCTTGGTGATCGTGGAGGAGGGGTTGTGAGTTCTCGAAGGTCAGTCCCCAGGTACGCAGAAGCCGAAAGGCGCCGAGGTGGTCCAGGACGCGTTCGAATTCGGCGATCGTTTCTGTCCACACCTGCATGGAGAGCGACTGGTCGACGATCAGCAGAAGGTCGAACCAGCGTTCCGGAGCGGCTCGCAGTGCGGGGATGAGTTCTCCGCTGCGCGCGTATCCGTCGATGGTGCGTTCGATGTCCAGCTCAGTGTGCAGGCCAGCTGCCCATGGTCGTTTGTAGGCTCGGAGCGCGCGTGACAGCTCAAGAGCTTTGGGAAGGGCCCGGCCTCGGGCGACGGCAACCAAGTCGCCCGGCATGCTGCCGGGGCTGTCAGAGAGTTGCTCGTGCATCGCCGCGCCGTGCTGGGGTGAGTCCGCTGATGCCCGGTCGCTCTGTGGTCGGTCGTGCTGTGTGTCGTCAGTCCTCTGCGGTGTCGGCCCGTAGTTGCTGGTATCTGGCTGCCGAAGACCCGCTTCCCCGCGGACCGTGGCGGCCAGCCAGACGGCTTCGGCCAGGACCGTTGCGTCCAGGTCTGTCCCCGCGGCACGCAGGCTGTGCAGTACGCGAGCCAAGTTGTCAGGCACGGGAGAGCTCACGCATGAGTAGTTCGGCGACCTCCTGCCGGCCGCGCCCTTCGGGAGCGGTGGTTCCGGATATCACGTAGACGGCGTTGAGGAGTTGGTCGATGGCCAGGCTGTCGCCGCCTTCCAGTCTGGCGACGAATTCCTCGACGAGGTCTTTCAGTGGTCCTCCGGCGTCGATGTCGATCTGCAGGTGAGCCAAGATCATTTGGCGGAGCAGGGGAACTGTCGGTGGCGCCATGGTGTAGCGGATGCACCGGCGCAGGAATGCGGCGGGGAAGTCCCGCTCGCCGTTGCTGGTCATCACGATGAAGGGGAACTGTGTGCAGCGCACGCGGCCCCGTTCGATGTCGTGATGCTCGTCGCTGCCCCACTGCCGGACGGAGACGAGGTCCTCTTGATAGCGGGCGAGTTCGGGGATCTCGTATTCGCCGCGTTCCAGGACGTCGAGGAGGTCGCTGGGAAGGTCGAGATCGCTCTTGTCCACCTCGTCGATCAGCAGCGCGCGTGGATGGTCCGAAGGCAGCAGGGCCGTGCCCAGCGGTCCCAGCTGCATGAACGGCGCGATGTCATCGACCCCGCCGGCTTGGCCGATCCGCTGAGCGTGAATTCGGCCGAGGGCGTCGTACCGGTACAGCGCCTCGTTCAGGGTGCTGCGGGAGGTGATGTGCCAGCGCAGCACCGCGCCGAGTTTCAGCTCGCTGGCCACCTGCTCGATGACGGTGGACTTGCCCGATCCGGCCGGACCGGTCACCAGCAGCGGCCGGCGCAGATGGAGCGCCGCGTTCACCGACTCCACCAGACCCGCCGGTGGCTTGAATTCCTTCGCCATCGCGCGACGGGGGAACATCCGCCATGGTGGTGGGGGCGCGAGTGCCACGTCGCGGGGGATGCCGTCTCCTACGTAGTACGGATTCCAAGTCATAGAGCGCTCCCGTGTGCGGCGTCCTGGCTGTCGAACCAGCTGCAGAAATCGAGCCATTCGAGGTCGTGCCAGACCGAT
Source organism: Streptomyces hokutonensis (assembly GCF_000376565.1). Classification (GTDB taxonomy): domain Bacteria; phylum Actinomycetota; class Actinomycetes; order Streptomycetales; family Streptomycetaceae; genus Streptomyces; species Streptomyces hokutonensis. Next base: position 5,819 of record NZ_BARG01000107.1, read on the forward strand.
CTCAGGTCGGCGAGCCGATCGGACGGAGCGGCCGAACCGCCCTGCCAGCGGCGTCGGTACGCCTCGGCCAGCTCTGTGGGCAGGCGGTCCCAGAACGTGTCCAGGAGTGCCTGTTCGGTGGGCGAGAAGTTGTTGTTCGTGTCGGGCCACAGCACGACCGGCACATAGGCCAGGAGCAACTCCATCAGCTGCTTCAGGTGGGCCGGCCGGTGCGCGAATGCCACCGCGCGCGTGTATCTGCCGGACTTCAGCCGCTCGCCGAGTTCCTGTGACTTGCCCTCATCGTGCGCCGCCAGCCAGTCGACCGGGGCCTTGGCCGCGCAGGCGCTCATCTGTTCCAGGCCCGACCGGGCGTGATCATTGATCCACCACAGGTGGGCGGGCGGGTTCAGACGCATGCTCCAGCGCACGACCACGTCGTGGTTCACGCCCAGTCGGACGCCGAAGTCGGTCTCTTCGGGCTTCCAGCGCAGCAGCAGCGAGGTGGGAATGGCAACGTCCACGTGTCTCAGTGGTGCCTGGCGCATTCGGGCGTGCTTGCGTCCCCAGGCGACGGCCTCTCCGACTTTGGCTTCGACGGCAGTCTGTGTCGGGGAGCAGGTGATCTCCGCCCGCTCGCACACTCTGCCACCGTCCAGCAGCCACAGGTCCAGTGATTCGGGCCAGTCGTCAGCCACCGTGGCATGCAAGCTGACCACCAGCCGCAACCGTCGTGCGGCCTGACCGCGAACCAGGTCTTCTTGGGCGTCGTTGAGTTCTATGCGGGCCCCGCAGGCATCCGCCCAGTCAGTGATCTCGGGAGCCGAGAGGTCCAGTCCGGCGTCGGCGCCGAGTGCCGCAACGAATCGGGTGAGCAAGGCTGTACGACTGTCCCCGACGCGCGGTGCGCGCAGGACGAGGAGCTCAAGGAGATCTGTGAGCAGGGCGGTGCCCGTGGTTGCCGGCATCAGCGCGTAGACGTCGTTGGGCAGCGGGGGCAGTGCCTTACGCAGACCGTGGGTGGTGAGTTTGTAGCCCATCCAGGAGACAAGGAAGGATTGGGTGAGAAGGCAGGTGCGCAGAGCGTCCACCACGTGGATGGCCCTGTAGACAAGGGCGATCGGGCCGATGGCTGTGCCGGTCTCCTTGATCGTCTGGATCTCGTGCCGGACCCGTTCCAGCTCGTGCAGGGACCACGGCTCCGGCCAGGCCACGGCGGGACCGACGGCTTCGAGCGCCGATCTGAGGTCCTCGGCGCCGAGCGTTCCAGGGCCGGGGCGATCCGTATCTGCACAGAGCGGATTGTGTGACAGCCACAACCCCTGCGCCGCGAAGTGATCACCGTCGTGTTCCAGACTGACGATGTCCTGACCGACGATGGTGTGGCGCAGCAGCTCCCGCAGCGTGGACACTCCTGTGTGTTTTCCTGCGCCCGGGACGCCCTGTCTCAGCAGTTCAGCGAGGCGTCGGCTGAACACGAGGCCATAGGCTTCCTGATCGGCCCCGGAGGCCATGAGCAGGGACACTCGGGTGCGGCCTCCTCGCACGCCTGCTACAAGGGCCTTGACGTCGGGCACGGCTCCTGAGGCATGGCAGGTGTCGACCAGGGCGATGACGCCGTTGACGCCCGGGTGCTCCGCCGCCTGGACGATGAGGTGGCCGATGTTCACCGCGGTGCTGAGTACGTCCGGCTGCGCGTCAGCGCCCATCAGGTACAGCTCAGAATGCCCGCCCGGGGTCATTCCGTGGCCGAGGAAGGCCAGGACCAGTGTGGCGCCGGTGTCGCCTGCCTGTCGGGCGGCCGCACGCACCGCAGTCTCGATCTGTACCTGAGTCACGTCCGTGCCGTACAGCAGGGCGATGCCGTCGGCCAGTGCAGGAGAACACTGGCCCAGGTCGTGCTGCTGAAGCGCCTTGCCCAAGGCGCGTGCGGCTCCCTCCAGTTCATCGAGGTGGCCCATGGCGGTGTTCTGAGGCGCCAGCATGAGCAGCAGCCGTGAAGCGGTCATGCCGAGAACCTCTCCTCGGCGCGGCGGATGGCCTCCACGATCGGGCCGGCCACGCTGGCCTGCGCCAAGTATTTGGTGGCTGTGTGAACCCAGATGCCGTCGGAATCCACCCGGTCAGTCACCGGCAGGCAGCCATCGGCGTTTGGCAGCATGTCCCGCTCCAGCCACGGGCGCGGGGCGATGATGTCGTCACGGTCCCAATAGTTGAGCCACCCCTCCACACAGTCCGGTGTGGCCGGCGGCTGGGGACGCAGCCGCGGGAGTACGACAGTGCGCATGCCGATCGGAGAGCCCACGGTCACCAGTAGTGGTACGGATCCCCGGTGGTGGTGCAGGGATTCCAGGGCGACGATGCTTCCCAGGGAATGCGCAACGACGACCGTGGGCCTGCTGTCGTCGAGAAAGCCGAGGACCCGGTCCCGGATGCGCCCGTCGAGCGTATGGCCGTTGCCGTCCGGCTCGGCCCGTGTCAGGTAGCGGGTGACCTGGGCGAGGTGACCAGCCATAATCCGTCCGCTCGCCCACTGACCCCCACGCCGGATACCGGGCAGGGCTAACAGAGTTGTGCAGACATTCACCAGCCGCCGTACGAGATCTCCGCTGCCTTGAGCCTGCTGTGTCGCCGTCAGCTCCACGCGTGCATGCTGCAACACACGCCGTTCGCCCTCCTCGGGGCGGGTGTCCAGCTGCGCCTCAATCATGTCTCCGAGCAGCTGTCGAAGGGCCTCACTCTCGGCTGCCTCTACGAGCGGTGCCGGCCCGCCCTGGGCATCCGGGTCCACGAACAGGTCACCGTAGTAGGCGAAGGCCGTGTCAGCGAACCCATTCTGGTCCAATGTCGTTGCCACCCGGGAATGGCCCGCCTTGCGTACCCCTGTGGCCAGGGCCGCGAGCCAGGAGTTGCGCTCCGCCTCGGGATCCCGCGCAGCGCCGATGCCATGAACAAATACCAAGGCCGGTCTCACGCCCTGGCCCCCTCCCCCGCCTATGCTCCACCAGTATGCGCACACGAGACCAACGGCGTTTCACACAAAGGGAGTCGACGTGGTCCGCGTGCTTGGAGAAGAGTTGAGAGTAGCAAGCAGAGCCTTCAACTCGGGCCGTACCGCGCGAGGTTAGCCGACGGTCAGCAAAGGCTTCTGTGTTGGGCGGCCGGGCCGTGCCCGGCAGGCAGGCTGGTTCGGGTGGCGGCGTTCGTAGTCGTGGCTGGTGTACGGAGGCCGAGGGAACTCCCGGCCTGACCGGCGGGCTCACTCAAGAAGAACCGCACCCATTGCCGAAGGCCCTGACTGAACGTCCGTTCCAGTTGTACCGGCCCCCAGGGCGATCCACTGCCCATCGGGTCGGGTCAGCGGCGGTTGCCCACTGGGGAGGGGTTCCGTCACCGGCGGGTCAGGTTGGCGAGGGCCGTCACCAGTCCCGCAGCCAGCGTCAGCGTCAGGGTGGTGGTGAAGGCAACTGTCGCTCGGGTTATGGCTGTTGGATACGAGGCGTGGTCGCGGCGGGCGAGATAGCTGACTGCCCCTGCGACGAGGACCGCGGTTAAGGTCACGAGAGCGCAGGTGAGAAGGACTACGGCGTGATGGCTCAGGCCCTGACCTGCCTCGTCCTCGAAGCGGAGCCGGGCGCCCAGGTCCGCCGCCCTCTTTTTGTGACGGGCCACTGCTCGTCCTTCCAGGCGGCGATCTGCGCCTCGTTGCGCTCGCTGGCCTTGCGGGCCGGGACCTGCACGCTCCAGCCGATGCGGTGCAGAAGCAGATTCAGCCCGGCCAGGGTGTACTCGACGCCGAACCGGCGGCGCACGACCTCGCCGATGCGGGCCAGCGTCCAGCACTGGTCACTCCATCCGCACGTGGCTGGCCCGGCCTCCAACACCGCCTCCAGAACATGCAGTTGACCTGTGCTGAGCTTGCAGCGAGCGCCACCGGAACCCTTGGAGACCAGCGCCTGCCGGCCGCCCGAAGCCAGGGCCCGGCGCCAGCGGTTCGCCGACATCCGGGTCACCCGGAACCGCCGGGCCACCTCCCGGTCACTGCCCCCGCCTCAATCAAGTCAGCTGCCGCGAACCGGACTTGCTCACGCCGATTGCGCTCCTCGGCCGTCAGCCCACCGCCATCGGGATATCACACCTCTCCGGCATAGCGCAGCCGACGCCAACCGTCACGACCAGACGTAACCCGCACCGTTAAAGATCTCTAGACGTGCCGAGCGTTCTCAGACAGCCGATGCGGCGTCAGAGAACGCGGTGCCGAACACCGTGACCGTGACCGCCTCCACTGCGAGCGGTGGGTGGGCGTAGGTGTCCCAGGTCTCGGAGAACTCGGCATGCCGTGAGAGGGCTTGCACGGTCTTCGGGTCGTGCTGGCCGGAGGCACCGAGCGTGCTGGTGTAGAAGTGCTTGAGATCATGGAAGCGAGCTCGCTCGGGAAGTCCGGCTCGGGTCACGGCTTTTCGCCATTTCGCATAGAAGTCGTTGTACAGGACGGGGCGGCCGATCCGGTTGGTGACGAGAAGGTCCTCTGACGTGAGGTCGACAGGAGTGCGGTCCTGCCTGCGGCGCTCGGCAGAGGACAACCTGGCCTCTGGGCCGGAGAACTGCGCAGCGTGGCGGGCGAGCTGTTTGATCAGGAAACGATCCACTGGCAACGTCGCATAGCTGGATCTGGTCTTGAGACGTACCGCCTTGCCGCGCTGACGCTGTTCCACGATGCGAAGCAGGTCATTTTCCCAGGCCACGTGACTTCGCATCAGCCCGAAGGCTTCGCCCAGACGCAGACCGGCGCACGCGCCGAGCCAGATCAGAACCTCATAGCGGGGCGCCACCTGCCGCATCGCAGCTGCGACTGCTGCGACATGTCCGGGTGACAGCACAACCTTGATGCGCGGTGTGACTTCCGGGAGCTCGATCCGCGAGACGATGTTGGACGGGAGCGGGACATCCTCGTCGACCATGTAGTGCATGAGAAGGCGCCAGATCTTGAAGATCTGGACCACCGTGCGGGGCGAGTTGATGTTGGGTTTGTCGATCAAGTAGTCGACGAAGGACGTAGAGTCCCGGCGGCGCAGGGTGCCGGCCGAGCGGCTCCCGATGAACGGCAGGACATGGTTGCGGAGTTGGCCTTCGTAGGCGGCGGTCGTGTGGGCGTTCTTTCGTCGCTGGCGTCTCCTTTCAATCATCTGAGCCGCGTAGTATGCAACGCGCTTGCTGTCGGAGGGGTTTGGTGATTCCTTCTCTTTGATTTCTGCAAGTGCCCTGTCCAGGTGCTCACGCGCCTCCTGCCAGGTGGTCAGGCAGACTCTTCGCTCTTTGCCCCCGATGTCGGTGTAGCGCGCTTGCCATTGCCGGCCCCGGCTGTGATCCGCAGACGGGTATAGGGGGCGCTTTTTGGTGCCGCATCGGCACGGTTCCTCGCCGCGTTCTGGTTTGGGATATCGCTTGTGCCAGCGATCGAACGGCTCGGTCGGCTTGCTCAATGTTCCGCCCGTAAATCGGTGGTGCGTTGTGCGCGGGTGCTCGCCCTCGTACCGGCCCGGCGACGTGACGTTGTGGGCGGTCCGGAGGTTCACGTCGGTGGCGGCTGCTGTGGTGGAGCGCCTTGTGTGGCCGGTGCGTCTGGTGTCTGTTCAGGGCCGGTCAGAACGATGCTTTCCGCTACACCGAGTAGTTATGCACAACTGTTCATGGTGAACCTCGATGGTGTGACGATCGAGTCACCGTGTGCCCAAAAGTCAATCGCTGCCGGATCCGCGACTTGTGTCCATCGGAATGCAAATCCGACGCCTTAGAGAAGAGCGCGGCTACAGCTTGGAAGAGCTCGCCGAACGCAGCGGATTGAGTTTTCGAGGACTGATTTACATCGAGCACGGGCGGCGCAATCCGGGGGTGCTGACCATCCTGAGCATCGCGTCCGGCCTGGACGTAGCGCCTGCGAGGCTGTTCGAAGACGTTGCGGAGACGTCCGACGAAGCGGACTCTGAACGATGAACGACACAGAGCCTGCGATACCGTCCACGAGCGATATGTGCTGCCTGAAGCGGCTGGCGTAACCAGGACACGGTGAGGGTTTTCAGCGGTGCCGCTCCAGGGTGAGGACAGCCGTGGCGATTGACGTCATGCGGTTCGGGCTGTATCGGGCTCTGCGGAAGATTCGCCAGGATTTGAGGCGGGCGATTCCTCGTTCGACGGGTACGCGAGCCGCGGACAGCCCCCGGTTGACCGTCCGCTCGGTCGTGGTGAGTTCACCTTGGGGCGGTCGGCGTTTGGGGGTGGTGACCCACTCGCCCGCGCCGATGCAGGCCATGTCGGCGAGGACGGGGACGCCTTGGCGCTCGCAGATCCTGATGATCTTGTGGGTGCGGCCGGGCATCTCGCGTCGTGTCGCACTTCTCAATGCACGGAGTTCCCACCGCCGACCGCTTCGCCATTGACGCGGTGTTCCTCATGTCGGCTCGTAAGGACAAGGGTTCGCTTTCGCTCGCCCGCTCGGACTTCCCCTTCGCTTGTGGCGTGATGATGGCCCATCGTGCGCTTGAGCCTGACCACTTCGGCTCAGCACCCCCGCGTCACCGCAGACGCACCCGAGGCTGTGGACCGGCTATCGGTCACAGGCCGGAGTAGTCGACTCCTCTCCTTGCAACTACCACTGCATGACAGCGACTTCACGTCGCACTGACAGTCCGAGGCTAAAGGCGTGCAGATCTTTAACTCGCCCTTTTGGCCTTGGTCTGGTGTTCGAGGACTTCGTGGAACCAACGTCTGCGCTCTGACGGTCGGACTCTGCAGGTTCTGGAAGGATCGTCGCCAGCAGCCAAGAGACGGGCGGGGCCCGGGTCCTCGCCGCCGTGTCGATCGACACCACCGATGTCGTCGAGGCCCAAGTGCCCAGTCGCCGCTACTTCGACGACCGGGAAGCCTACGATGACTGGCGTCGCGCCGACTGGCGCAGGACGCTGAACTACTGGATGTACGCGGCCGCGCGGCGATCCCACCGGAGCGAAGTCCACGCCCCCGCCGCCTTCGCCTACGACCCTGCCAACGACTTCGACGTGTTCGATCCCGAGGCCATCGGCTTCGAGGTGAACACCGCCGACGCCTTCGAGACCGACGTCTGGAGGAACAGGTACGAGATCGGCTCTCACGGCCTCCCCGGCGAACTCACTCTTGAGGACCTCGTCTTGCACTACGGCGAGCGCACGATCGCCGGCACCCGCCCGCTTGCTCTGCTGGCCTGGTCCGGGACGTACTGGGTGCTCCCGCGTGCGTACGCGGACATGATGGATCGCTGGCAGGAGCGAGAGCGGACCCTGGCCGAGCGGGCCCGGATCTGTACCGGCTGCCGGGCTCAGGGGAGCCGCTGGGGCTGGCGCACCGTCACCCCCAGCGGCTACGTCACTTTTGTGCCCGGTCTGCTCCGGCAAGGCCTTCGGGACGTACGAGGGACAGTTGGACGGCGTCGCCTACCGCTCGCTGCGTCGCACGCACCGCTCCGATGAGTACCTGTGCTGCCTGTGCCGCGAGAGCCGGGCGGCCCTCTGGGACCACTGCCATGAACACGGCCATGTCAGGGGACCGGTCTGCCCGAGCTGCAACACCTTTGAGGGCAAGGGCGTGGCCTTCCTCCGTCGCAACGGCAGTGGCCAGCACCTGCTGAGATGCCGCGGATGCAGGGAAGGGCACACTCTTCCGAGCCGCTTCCACCTCGACGTCGTCCTGGACCACCTGGAGGAGGTCGAGCGCCACGGTCGTCGTTGCCGGCACCGGCCGAACGCCTACCGCACCGAGTGCGTACACGGGGTGCACCGCATCGCCCTGCACTGCGATACCCACGCCTAGATGGCAACGTGGACGAGGGAGATGACCACGGCCGAGGTTGCCAGCATCGTGCGCGCCTACGTGGACGCCGCTCTGTCTGGAAACGGCCCCGGCTGAGGTCTGCCGCATTGCCTGACTTGTGGCGGTCGTGGACTCTGGAAGGCTTGCCACAGTGGCAGGCGTTTGGGGGATGTGATGGCCCGCCCGGCGGTACGCGATGGCAGTGATCCCAAGGCCATCCGCGACACTCGTGTGTTGGTCGACTGTCTGCAGGAGCTGGTGCGAGGTGCCTACCGGCCCGTCAGGAACTGTGCCAAGTATTCAGAGGTGGTGTGGTTCGCGGAGGTGCCCGAGGGCCTCGTCCGCCGTTCCCGGGACGCCGACTCCCAGATCATGGTGGTCAAGCACCGTCCGCCTCTGGAGCCACCTCGGTTGCCTGCCATCCTGGACGGCCGTGTGTCGGTCGAGGCGGCAGCCACCGCTGCTAGCGAGCCTCCCGAGCTGATTGACGACGCGCTGATCGATGAAGATCAGGCTGAGCCCCCCGCTGACCAGGGAGAGACCCCGAAGGCGTTGGACATCGGCACGTCGGAGGTTCGCAAGGCTTACGAAGCCTGGGCTGGACGATGGAAGCGGTGGGCGCAGGAGGAGTTGGCGGCCGAGCCGCAGCGCCGTCTGCATCAGCAGCTGTACCGGATGGCGAAGAAGATCCAGCAGGACGGTGACACGTTCGAGGTCGTCCTGGCGGTAGGGCTCTTGCAGATGGGGGCCGAGCGTGCTTCATCTCGGGTGCGCAGGCACCTGGTGACTGCGCCCGTTACCCTGATGGTTGACCCGAATTCGGTCAACATAACGGTGTCCCTGGTGCCGGGGCAGTCGGGCCGATTGGAAGACACCGAGTTCCTCAGCGAGTCCGACGGCTACACCTCGGAGTTGCTGGGGGTCGTGCGTGCTGATGTCGATGACGTCGCCTTCCACCCGCTGTCGGACCGGGCGACAGAGGCCTTGCGCTCGTGGTCACAGCGGGCCTTCGGAGTCGAACGAACGCTTCCCTTCGATGCCGGCAGAGAGCATCCCGACCTCACCGCAGACCCGCGGACGCGTTCGGTGCATCGCGCGCCGGCGCTCATCCTGCGCGAACACGGTCAGCGCTCGGTACTCGGCTTCTTCGAGGGCATCGCCCGAGCGTTGAAACGTCCAGGAACGCCAGCTCCTCTGGGGCTGGCGCAGCTGCTGTACGACCTCGAACCGGAGCAGCGCATGGCCTGGCGGAGCAGGAGCGGCTCCGTTCCTCCGGCACTGGGCCCGGAACCGTTGTTCCCGATGGTTACCAATGCGGCCCAGCTGGATGTTCTGGACAGGCTGCAGCGCGACACCAGTGTCGTGGTCCAGGGACCGCCGGGGACAGGAAAGACGCACACGATCAGCAACCTGATTGCAGCCCTCCTCGCGGACGGGAAGCGAGTCCTGGTCACGAGCGAAAAGGGTCAGGCGCTGAAGGTGCTGCGCGACCAACTGCCCGCCGGGCTGCGCAGCATGTGCGTCATCCAGCGTGATCATTGGCAGGGCGGCAGCTCTGATCTGCGCCAGTCCCTCGGAGCACTGGCACACCTGAGCGCGACCACGAATCCCGAACGGCTTCAGCAGCGTATCGAGGTCCAGCAAGCCCAGCGGCACCAGCTCATGGAGGAACAGGCCAGACTGCGGGAGGGCCTGCGGGCGGTGCGCGAAGTCGAATGGTACGAGCACCCCGAGATCGCGCCGGGATACCGGGGCCGGCTCGACGAGATCGTGCAAGCAGTCGATCGCGGCACGGCCGACTACCAATGGCTGCCGCCGCTGCCTGCGCAGTCGGGGCAACTGCCGCCGCTGACCACGGACGAGGCGCAGCGACTGCGGCTGCTGGTCACCCTGCACGGCCCGGGAATCCTCGACGCGCACATCCAGTACTGCCCCGATCCCGCCATGCTGCCGAACCCCGCGGACGTCGCCGGCCGGATCAAGGACCTGGAAGCCGCCGAGCAAGCACTTGGCCCAGAGCCCGTCATGCCACTGGCCCAGACGCTGAGCGACCACGGCGACGCGGAGCTCACGGTCCTGGAAACGCTGCTCGATCAAGCTCAACAAGCCCTGCAGAGGGTAGGGCTGTCCGCGGATCCTGCGTCGTGGCACAACGAGACCTGGTCCACCCGTGCACTTCAGGACGGCATCGCACGCCGATGGCAGCAGATGTGGGACAGCATCCGAAACGCTTCACAGCGTGCCCAGCAGACGCAGCAGGAGATAGCGGCCGCCTCCTTCCCTGAGGTGGAGATACCAAAGCTTGCCGAAGGCGAGGAGAAAGAGCTCCTGATCAGCGGCCGCACCGTGGAGCAGTACATTCGGCAGGGCGGGCAGTTGAACAAACGCTGGCCACGGCCGGCCGTTCTCAAACAAGCCCGTGTCCTGCTGGAACAGTGCCGTGTCGAGGGCATGGCGCCCGCCGGCCGGGAGCAGATCGCCGCGGTGGTTCGCCATCTGGAGATGCGCGCCCACGCTCGTGTCCTGCGCGACCGATGGGCGGGTGTCGGATCGACCGTCGGGCAGGACACGGCCGAGTTGCTGGTGTCCGAACTCCTGGACAGAGCAGCAGACTTGCAGGCTGTCGACACGTGTGTCGAGGTCATCCGTCAAGTTCACGCAACCTTGCTGTCCTGCGGCATCCCGGCATCGGTCACCACTCCTGAACAATGGGGGGACATCCGCAACGCCGTTGCACAGGCACGGCAGTTGCTGCAGGTTCGGACCGCAGGCCGACAGCTCGACGACGTCCTCACCGTTCTTCCGCAGCCACAACCACATGCCGTTGAGGAACTCCGGCACGCGGCTGATGCGGCAGCCGCCCGCGACGCACAGGCCTACGCACGCGCGGTGGAAGCACTGGAAGCGGCCTACCAGCGAGAAGCGGACCGGCGCGAGACCGGCAAACTCTTCCAGCGGCTCAGTGAAGCCCACCCCGAACTGGCGCAGGCATTCGCTGCCGATCCCCTCAGCGGGGACTGGCGTGCCCGGTTCACCGCCTTGCCTCAAGCCTGGGCTTGGCGCCAAGCCCAGGACTTCCTTGACACGCATCTGCTTCCCGGACGTGAAGAGCAGTTGGACGGGGAACTGGCACAGGTCGAAGCCCGAATCAACGACCTCGTGGAACAACTCGTCTGCGACCGTGCGGCTCTCCACTGCGTAAGCCGGATGACCACGAAGCACAAGCAAGCCCTGGCCGCCTACGCCAGCGCCATCGCCAACGCCGGTCAAGGAACGACCGAGTACGGCAAACGCCATCAACGCCACGCACGCTCAGCCATGCAGACAGCCCAGGGCGCGGTACCGGCGTGGATCATGCCGCTGAGGCAGGTAGCCGAAACGATCCGCCCGGAACCGGACTCCTTCGACGTCGTGATCGTCGACGAAGCAAGCCAAGTCGGTCTGAACGGCCTGCTGCTGCTCTGGCTCGCCCCGCGGATCATCGTCGTCGGAGACGACCGCCAGTGCGCGCCCTCCTACACCGGCAGTAAGCACGACCGGATCACCCAGATCTTCGACGAACGCCTGGCCGCACTCGAACCCTGGCAACGCGAGGGCTTCGATCCCAAATCAAACCTGTACGAACTGCTGTCATCCCGCTTCACCGAAGTGATCCGCCTCACCGAGCACTTCCGCTGCATGCCCGAGATCATCAAGTGGTCTTCTCTGCAGTTCTACCCCGACAACCAGCTCATCCTGCTGCGTCAGCACGGTTCGGACCGGCTCCCTCCGCTGAAAGTGATCCACCTTCCCGAGGGCCACTGCGAAGGACGCAGGGACAAGCTGATCAACCGGCCGGAAGCGGAAGCTGTCGTCGACCAACTCCACCGCCTCACCCAGGATCCCGCCTACGCAGGCCGCAGCATGGGTGTGATCATCCTGCGCCAGGGCGCCCAGACGCGGCTCGTACAGGACCTCGTCGACCAGCGCATCGACATGCCCGCCCGCGAACGCCACAACATCCAGGTCGGCACCCCCGAAGAGTTTCAGGGCGACCAACGCGACGTCATCCTGCTGTCGATGGTCGTAGACGGCCGCAACGTCATCGCCGCGACCGGCCGCCACCACGAACGACGCTTCAACGTCGCAGCCAGCCGAGCCCGCGACCAGATGTGGCTCTTCCACTCCATGACCGCCGACCAGCTCAGCAGCAAGGACCTGCGCCACTCCCTGCTCACCTACATGCAAAGCCCACCCCCGCCCTACACCCACGCCCACCAGCCCACCGACGTCAGCCCGGATCAGCACTGCAAGCCGTTCGGTTCACTCTTCGAACAGCGCGTCTTCCTGCGCATCAAGGAACGCGGATATGACGTGGTGCCGCAATGGGAAGTCAACGGCAAGTACATCGACCTCGTCGTCACCGGAGACCACGGGCGCCTCGCCGTCGAATGCGACGGAAGCCCCTATCACTCCGACAGCCAGCAGATCCACGACGACGCCGAGCGGGAACGGGAACTGCGCCGCGCCGGCTGGACGTTCTGGCGCGTACGCAGCAGCGCCTTCGCACTCTCACCGGAAGAGGCCCTGGCCCCGCTGTGGAAACGCCTGACCGACCTGGGCATCCACCCGCGCACCACGTCGGCGACCTCCACGGACGACACCGAACCTCACGCGTCATGGACACCGGTCGGACTGGCCGAAGCCGAACCCGATGACGAAGACACCGACCCCTACGACGGCGAGCTGGACGACGACAACGAGGCGGCCTGACATGGAGAACTTCGACGACAGCACACTCGACGAACTCGCCGCCATGGTCTGCGGCGACGAGCCCGGCATGAAACGACGGCGTGGATGGGAGCTCGCGCTGTTCCTCCGCCGGGCCGGTTGGGAAGACGTCCCCGATCACGACGGAAGCCCACGACAGCGCTGGATCCTGGACCTCCTGCGCGAACGGAAAGAGGACGACGCCGACGACATCGAACGTGTCGTCCTGCGACTGGCCGACCGCCGCGAGTACCAGCAACAGCCCAGCGAATACGACCCCGTCATCGAACGCCTTCAAGAAGTCCTGGCCCTGGAAGGCCGCCGCATCGACTACCGAAACGGCCAGCCCGTCCTCGTCGAATACGACCCCGACGAACCACCACGCCTCCAGCGGGTGGAACTCAAAGTAGCCATCACCGACATCGTCGCCGACACGGACCTGGCCCGCGCGGTGCAACTACGCCTCGATGAGGCACACATCTGCCAAGAACACGGCGCCTACACGTCCGCGGTCATCATGCTCGGCAGCCTCCTGGAAGGCGTCCTGGTCCACGCAGCTGAAGCCAGACCCGCAAGCGTGCCCCTCTCCAGGCCGCTACGCGCCACCGGGTTGCAGGAGCTTGTCCAGCACGCCCACGCCAACGGATGGATCGACCAGGACGCGAAGATGGCCTCGGAATTGCTGCGGACCTACCGCAACCTGGTCCACCCACTCGCGGAGAAGCGAGCCAAGCACAGCGCAGACTTCGACACGGCCGATCTGTGCTGGTCGACGGTCAACGCTGTCCTCAACGATCTGGCGGCGAGCAAACCCCAATAGATACGAGGCGTGAGCGGCACCTCGGCAGACGTACGCCCTGCTTTCGAAAGCCGGTGCCATCCGCGGTCAGGACATCGTCCTGACCGCCGAGGTACTCGACCACGTACCGGCGCACGCCGTCGAGGAGCTTGCCGCTTCCCTCAATCCGCTTCGGCCTGGCATCGCGGCCGAAGCCACACCCTCTGCCGAGGAAATGCGCCGCTGAACACCGTTACCGTCAGGCCCTCGGTCGCCAGCGGCGGACGGGCGTAGGTGCCCCAGGTCTCGGAGAACCTGGCGTGCCAGGAGAGAGCCTGGACAGGCTTGGGATCGTGCATGCCCGCAGCGCCGACAAGATAGTCCACTCCCAGCACGCCCGCTGGAGGGCCGCATCAAATCCCACGAGTTGGTTCCACACTGACAGTTGGAGCGAACATCGAACCGCCTCGGATACAGGTCCGTACGTGTGAGCCGTTCGTGAGGCGGATCTTGGTGGGGAGCCACAGGGTGCAGCGGAAAATGGATGGGAGTGGTCCGCAGAGCGACCTACGATCGTTCGTCGTGACCGTATACCGGAGCTGGAACCGGACCGATGCGTCGCCGAAGCGGGCGGCGGAGTCGGATGCTGAGTTCTTCGACAGGATCGCGGGTCCGTTCTGGGATCAGGTTCGGGATGTGATCAACGAGTGGTTGTCGCACTTCCCTGACCAGGCTCAGTCCGGCCTCCGAAGTCGGCTGCTGGACCGGAACTCCGACGCGAACGTCTCCTCCGCGCTGTGGGAGCTGTACCTGCACGAGATGCTGCTCGGGTCCGGTTGCATCGTGGAGATCGAACGGCCAATCGGTACGCGTGGCAAAAACCCGGACTTCCTGGTCGCCCGCGACGGTGAGCAGTTCGTCGTCGAGGCAATCTGGACGTCCCAGCGCCTCGGCGGCACGGTGCCGAACCCGCTTCCACCTCAGCTGATCGATGCCATCGATCGCCTGCCGAGCCCCAACTTCTTTGTGTCGTACAAGCTTGTCAGGACAGGGAAGGCAACGCCGCCACAGAAGGGGCTGAAGCGAGAGCTGAAGCGGTGGCTCGCGAGCTTGGATCCTGATCAAGTCATTGCCGAGTACGAAGGCAAAGTACCGCTGCCCAGCCACACCTGGCAGGAGGCCGGCTGGTGCCTCACGTTCGAGGCACTTCCGCGCAGTCCGGGGAAGCGAGGCGATCCAACGAGCAGGACGATCGGCATCCACCCCGCGATATGGCTCGACGAGGAATCGAATCTTGTCCACGATGCGGTCAAGCGGAAGGGCGGAAAGTACGGCGACCTGGCTCTGCCGTTCATCGTGGCGGTCGGCCACGCGGCCGTCTTCCCTGAAGCCGAGGACACCGAGAACGCGCTGTACGGGACGTCAGTTGAGTACCTCCACGCCAGCCCACGGAGGTTTGGCCGTATGCCCGACGGCTACTGGACTCCCACCCTTGACGACCATCCCCACAGCCGGGTCAGCGGCGTACTCACCGTCGACAACCCAGCACCCTGGACTTGGACGAAGAACACTCCCACCCTCTGGCGAAGCTCCGACCTCAATTCCCTTCCGGCTCCCGTCCTCCCTGCCTGGGCAACCGCACAGCTGGTAGAGGTCCAGGTCGAACACCAGCCCGCAGCTCACCCCACTCACACTGCTCTCGGTCTGCCCGAGCACTGGCCGACTGGTGACGCCTTCCCACGACACCATGGGAGCAACCAAAGCTGACGACAGCAGCGCCACCAGCCTTCACCCCGTAGCGATCATCGTGAGCTTGTTTTCCTGAGGGACCGCGACTGAGAGTGCGTCAACGGGCACCCGGCCGACGCGCTCGTAAGGACCCCCAACGGCCCTGCTCCAAGCGCCGTGCTGCTCGACCGGGGCCCGACGACGACAGCGACGCCACACGTCATTTGCGGTTGGTGCTGCAGCGCCGAAAGGTTCTGGACGGTGGCGAGCCGGGAGGCACGGCCATGCGCTACCCGGCCTGGAGGCTGTACGACGTCAACGCCGGCTGACCACGAGGCTGCTTGAGACTCTGCCCTGTCGGTCACTTGCCGTACGCCTGCTTCCAGCGCGCCCGGTGGCGGGAATCCCCCTGCCCATGGCCGTTCACGCCGCTTAACGACAAGAGGGAAGCACCGTTGTTCCACAGTCCGAGGTGATCCCGGTGCACGGCGAGAATTCCGTGCTCCACCGCGAACTTCTCCGAGGGACGACTGAAGCGCGTGGTCGTCACGAACACGGCCACGTCTGCCCGGAAGTGCACCTTGGCGCCCAGCAGATCGCGTAACTCCCGACTCGCGATGGTGCTGCTCGGTGCGTACCGCTTGCATTGGACCACCATGGTCCGCCCGTCCGGGAGACGCCCGAGGACGTCGGCACCGTTGTCGTGCGAACCACCCACCTGCCGGACCTCCGTGCACCCGTCACGGCGGCACAGGCCCGCGACCAGTTCCTCGAACTCCGTGCCGGTCATGGCGTCCACCTCGGCGAGGGTCCGGCGGCCGGCCTTCACCTCCTCGTCCTGTCGCCAACCATGGTCCCGCGCACGCACGATCCGGTCCGTGCGCCACAGCCACCAGCCCATCGCTCCGATACCGCCGAGGAGCAGGGCCGCCGTGACATACGGCCACACCGCCGACCAGAACACCGCCAGGAGGACCAGCAGCACACCGCCGCCGATCCCGGCCGACTTCACCCGCGCCCCGCGCCGCCTGCGAGCAGCCGAAACCCGTCCACGCCGAGCAGCCATCCCCGCCTCCCCCTGCCGTCCCTGATGGGCAGTCTGGGCAGTTCAGAGCCGGGCGAGAAGAGCGTGAGTCAGCCATGGCCTGATCGGCTCACAGCACGGGAAACGCACCGGCAGTACGGCCAGCACAGCTGCAGGGAGGTCACCGCTTATTCAAAGCTGGCAGACCCCAACAAGTTGGGCCCGCTAACCCCCCGGAGGCGCCGGGGACTCTGGTGGGTAGCCCTTGGCGCGGAGGAAGCCGTCGAGTGCGAGGGCGACGATGTCGCCGTGGGGGATGCCGCTGTCGGCGTTGTAGCGGCGTATGCGGCGTTGGAGTTGGAGGGCTTCGGGTACGGCGTAGTTGAGTTGGCCGCGGATTGTGTGGCGCGTGGCGATGATTGCTTGTGTGTCGGGGTGCGAGGTGAAGGGATCGTCGGCGGGTACGGGCTGGGTTTCGAGGATGTCCGCCAGGTCGCGCAGCAGACGGATGTGGTGGGTGTGGTCGGGCATCGTGGTGCTCCGGGTTGCTGTGACTAGTCGAATTGTGATCCGCCTAGTCGACTATTCGGCTAGTCGAATAGGCGCCGGGGTGGACGCGGTCCCGCGGGACCGCGTCCACCCTGTGTCCTACGGGGCGAAGCGTCGGATGCTCAGAAGCCGCGGGTGGTGAGCCACTCGTCCATGGCGACGGCGACGATGTCGCCGAGCGGCAGGTGGTCGAGTTCGTTGTCCAGCGCGAAGCGCTTGATCCTCCGCTTGAGTTTCAGTGCGGCCGGCACGGACGAGTCGAGGGACTCGCGGGTGATGACGCGCTGGTTGAGGAGGACCGCGAGGTCGGGGATGTCTCCCGGACGTCCGGGTCCCGGCGCCCACGGTGGGCCTTCGCTGGGCGTTTCGCCAGATTGAGCTCCGCGGTCGTGCCCAGGCGCGGGTTCATAGCCCGGGATGGGGAAGACCGTTCCCCCTGTCCCCGCCACTGGAGCAGTTGGCGGGCGGACCGCTACTTCTGAGGCCGTCGCCGCAGCGGTCGATGTGTCGGGGGCTGGGGAGGTCCCCTGAACCGCGTGCGGCTCGCTCTGCCCTGTGGTCTGTGGCGTGGGCGTCACAGCCTGCCCGGTGGTGACCGGGTTTCGCTGGGACGCGGCACCAGCTGCTTCAGCTGGCTGGCCCTTGGCCGATTCCCGGGCGGCTGCAGTCGGGAGATTTGCAGGAGCTGAGTCCGCGGCAACCGGCGGAGTGCCCGTCTCCGGGGCGATGTCCGTCGCCACAGTTGCCTCGGCTACGGGCATGGGCGCGACGGTGGAGTCTGCTGGGAGTGGGATCTCGTCGGCGCGGGCTGTTGTTTGGGTGGCAGTCTGTTCGGCGGCGTACTGCTCGGGGGTGAGTTCGGCGGCCGGTGGAGGGGGCGGCGGGGTCGTCTTCTTGGCCCCGCCCAGGGCACGACCGCTGGTGCGGCGGGCTGGGGGCTTCATGCGTTCGGTCATGCCGCGCTCAGCTCCTTCATCAGCTCGGCGTATTCGCTCAGTTCGGTGGGGATCTCGCCGAAGGCCTCCATGTAGTGGACCCAGGCGTGGATGGCGGTGTCGGCGAGGGGGAAGGGTTCGTCGCGGTCGGGGCCGATGCCTTCGCCCTCGCCGGGCTCCAGGAGGTTCTCGCGGGCGTTGCGGGGGAGGCTGGTGCGGTCGTCGGCCTTGACCATGACGACGTGGGCGGTGACGCCGCGGGTGTTGCGGGCGGCGGCGCGCTCGGCCTCGTCGAAGGTGGCCACGAGCTTGCGGCGTTCGATCTTGGTGGGTGCGACCGGCACGAGCAGCAGGTTCGCCTCAGTGACGGCCTCGTGGAACAACTTGGCGCTGCCGCCGCCGGCGTCGACCACGATCGCGCCGAACTCGGCACGCTTGGTGTGGATGTACTCGGCGATGTCGTCGAACGGGTACCGCTCGACCACCAGGTTGGCCGGGATCTCGAAGCCGGCGGCCTGGGCGACCTTGAACCAGTCGTAGGCGGACTGGCTCGTCGCGTCGGCGTCCAGCAACAACGTGGGCAGGCCGAGGACGACGGCGTAGTAGAGGGCGATGAACCAGGCGGAGGTGGTCTTGCCAGTGCCGCCCTTGAGCATGCCGACGACGATGACGAATGCGTCCCAGACGGCGGCTGTGGCCGCGGTCAGGGCCTTGTGACGGGTGTTCTCGTTCACGTGTGCTTGATCTCCTCAAACTTGAAAGGGATGTTTGTGAGGGCTGTCGACCGCGTCGACACGTGCTTTGGGCCTTGCGAAGTGGGGCGGGAGGGGCTCTTGGAGTACAGGTGTGGCTGGGATGGTGGGTGGGTGGGTCCTTGAGGCGGACTCCGCGCAGAGGATCCGTGAGGGGTCGGGCGTTCATGACGGCTTCTTCACCTGGCTAGCGGGTCCGTGGCGGTGCTGTGGCCTCATGTGGGTGCCCGCCTGGTGCAGGAGCCGGTAGACGGTGCCGGCGGAGTACCTGCACTCCTGGGAGAGTTCCGGGACCGTGGCACCCGCCTCGTACTTCGCCCGCAAGGACTGTGCGAGCTTCTGCCGCTCGGCGGCGCGCGCTGCGAAGCGGATCTGCAGCGTCTGCTGCGTCGTGCGCACGGTGCCGCCTGCCTCGACGAGCAGGCCTCGCGCTACGGTCCTCGTCTCTCCTGCGGCTGATGCGAGTTCGGTGAGGGTTGCGCCGTGCTGCTCGTAGAGGGTGCGCAGGTGGGCGGCGAGACGCCGGCGCGCTTCGGGGTCCGCGCGCATGCGGCGGGTCTGCCACGAGGTGCGCATCACGGTCCCGGCCTCGTGGAGCCGGTTGAGGAGCGTGCCGTACGACAGGCCGCTGGCAGTCATGAGTTCCTGGACCGTGGCACCCGCCTCGTACCGTTCACGCAGGGCCTGAGGGGCCCGTATTTCATCGTCGGCGGGTGTGCTCGGGGGGTGTGGGTTCATGCTGCGGATTCCCATTCGCTGAGGGCTTCGGCATGGGCGGCGGCCAGTTCGTCGTAACTGCGCTGGTCGGCAGGGGTGATGAGGATCAGGCGGCCGTCCGTGGCGATGCGCCAGTCGGCGGCAGGCCGGCCGGTGGCCGGGTCGAGGACGCGTCCGCCCGTGCTCTGCCACGTGGAGGGGATCTCATCGGGCCGGGGTGTCGGGACGAGGATCTGGCGCCCGTCGCGGACGATCACCACGGCTTTGCTGCGGTGCTCTGCGAGGCGGTCCAGTGCCTCCCGGTAGGCCGCTCGCTCGGCTGCATGCAGCGTCCTGCGTCGGACCGCGGTGCCCGCCGTGCCGTAGAACCGGGCGATGCCCTCCCACCCCGGTGCTGGACGTGTGCCTGGTTGCGAAGCGGCATCCAGAGGGCTGAGACCGAAGCCCTCCACCGCGCGCGGGGCAAGCGTCCAGGTCTCGCCGGCGTGGTGGACGAGACCGTGGTCGGCCAGGCGCCGCAGGGTCCGGTAGGCAGTGGCCCGGGACACCGAGGCCGTAGCGACAAGATCGCTGACCGTCTGGGCAGGCTGGACGTGCAGTGCCCCGACGATCATGAGGGCGGAGCTGCCGAGACCGCGGTGGGCGAAGGCGTCGTGGCTCATCAGGCGGGCGACGACGGTGGAGTCGATGTCGGCCCTCATGCCTGTCTCAGGGGTGGTCCACTCCTCAAGTGCCAGGTCGGGGGGGTACTGAGTGGTCCAGGAACGAGACAGCGAAGCGCGGGCACGAGGGTTACCCGTGCCGGCGTGGTCGAGGTACCAGGTGGAGCCCTCCCGGCTGTGACCGACCCGCAGACGACGCAGCCAGCCCTCAGGCTTGAGGACGGTCTCGTAGACCACGCGCAGCGTCGTCCGGGAGATCCCTGCTTCCTCCGCGGTCTGCCGCTCACTGGCGTGGTGCAGCGGGCCGCCGGCGGTCTCCGCGAAGCTCAGATGGGCCCGCAGCACCCGCAGTGCGGTCCGTCCTCGCTCGCCGCGCCACGGCGTGGTCTCGATGCGATCCCGCAGCGCGGCGAGGACCTCGTAGGCGTGATGACGCGACTCCAGCACGCGCGTTCCAGTGACCACGGCCGAGGCGCTGGCCCACACCCGGCGGATGTAGTCCAGGGCGCGTGCCTGCCCCGAACGCAGCGCGATGTGCTGAGCATGTCGGCCACCGTCGTGGTCGGGGTGCAGCAGCAGCCGGGTCAGCTCGTCGATGGTGCCGCCGGACCGGGCGACATGGCAGGCGATGGCCGCCGTGATGCGGTGCCCGTGCCCGGCCGCACTCTCCCGGTCCTGGCGCATGACTACGGTGCGGCCGTCGGACCCGAGTCTGCTGTAACTGCCGGTCGCGTAGCGGCCGGTGAGATCCCCGAGAAGGACGAGCTCGGCCGCAGCCGGGCGAAGCCGGTGAAGGCTCAGGCGGTCGAGCGGTTCAGTTGTCTGGCGTTGTGGTTGTGCCTGATGACTGTGTTGGGGCACGGTGAGGTCGTCTCGCAAAGACGAGGGCGCCACCCAGGCCCGCTAAAACCACGGGTGGTACCCGGAACCGACCTCCGGTCGGTGCCAGCGATGCCTCCAGGATTGCCGTCCTGGAGGCATTCGTATGCCTGGCTCCGTTCAGGAGGCAGGCGTCCCCATCGCAACTCGACCAAGGCGGGAGCAGAGAGCCGTCGAGGTTGCCGCTCCTGATCGATCTCCGTCAACTCGGGTCTTTCGGAGGCGAGTTACAGAGGGATCGCCTCTGACTGCCTCCGAGCGGCCCGGGTCGAACCGGGGTCGAATCAGAGCGTTTCCCTCTGACTGCCTCCGATCGCCTCTTCAACCCGTCCTAGCAGGTCACAGCCGTTTCGGCCTCCGTAAGCCCAGGTCAGAAGGGTGCGGCAGGATTACCAGGAGAAGGACACCTTTCGGGCCTTGAGCGGCTGCTTGTTGGACATGGCGTCAATGTACTGACGGGTAAGTCCGTGGGGAACCCTTGTGCGGGGACTTGTTGACGTGAACGTCAGCTAGCGCAGCCCGGTGATCGTCCCGCCGTCGTCCAGCGTGCCGTTCAGCTCGGCCTGGACGCCCTGCTTCGTCTTCACGGCCAGCAGGGCGCCCTGCGCCGAGCCGGTCACCCCGCCGGTCGCCCTGACCGACTTCGTGTCCTTGCCGCCCGCGGCCAGCAGATACCAGGAGCCCGCCGCCGACTTCCACAGCACTCCGGCCAGCACCTGCGGGTCGCGCGCCCCGCACGCCGGCACGTCCTGCGCCTTCGCGGCGACCGCGCCGTACGTCCCGCCCGGCGTGCGGAACTGCGCCAGCACCCGCTCGCCGCCGCCCCGCCAGGTCTCGGCCCGGGTGCACACCCACGCCGCCGTGCCGCTCGCGTCGGGCAGCGGCTGCCGGGCGTACTGCCAGGCGTTCACGGACCGTACGCCGAGCGAGCGCATCGCGCCGAGGGAGCAGGCGAAGGGCGCCCAGGCGTGCTGGGTCTCCGCGCCGGACACCTCGTGGGCCGCGCCGGGCCGACCGGCGGTGAGGTGCGCCGGGACCAGCTCGCCGAGGTCGCTCATCAGGCGGGTGCCGGTGTCGTCGGTCAGCTGGAGCACGTTCCACGACGTGCACGCGCCGGTCTCCTGGGCGGGGGAGGCCAGCGGTGAGGTGATGCCGTCGGTGAGGGTCATGGGCAGGGCGCCGGCGCTCGGCTTCAGCAGGTCCCGCTCGGCGACCTTCTTCACCCAAGGGGCCGTCAGATAGCGGACGTTGCCGTCGGCCCGGTCCAGGACCACCGCGTTCGCCTCGGTGCCGGTCGCGCCGTCGACCCGCGCGAAGTCCAGCGCGGCGCCCTTGGTGCCGTCCTTCGGCTCGGCGTAGCGGGCGATGCGCAGACCGTCGTAGAGGATCACCACGCGGGCGTTGTCGACCGTTCCCGCGTACAGGAGTTGGGGCGGTCCGGCCGGGCCGCCGGAGGGGGTGCCGGGGGTCGCCGAGACCTGGACGGACTCGCCGGGGCGGGCCCAGACGGCGAGGGCGCGGCGCAGCAGGGCGGTGTCCTTGGTGAGGTCGCCGCGGGCGGGCCAGACGGAGAAGTCCTTACGGGTGGCGGACTCCCAGGCGGTGGGCACGACCCTCGTCAACTTGCCCGGATTCAGGGCGGCTTCGGCCGCCGGATTCTCCGCGTACGCGGGTGCGGCGGCGCCGTCCGGGCCCCAGCCGCCGCCGGGGAGCACGAGCAGCGCGCCGCACACGGCGACGGCAGCCGCGGCGGCGAGCGCGGCCTTTCCGTGCTGACGGCGGCGCATCAGATCGGTGGGCCGGGCGTGCAGCGAACACGGGTCGAACTCGGGGGAGTCGAGGAGCGGATACTGCGCGGGCGCCTCGTCGGCCTCGCGCAGCGCCGCGTCCACGTCGTCGACTCCGGCCGCCACCAGCACCCGGCGTACGTCGCCGTCGGGCAGCTTCTCCAGGCCGCGCAGCGCGTACACCGCGCGGGCCGGTCCCGACAGGGCCGACAGCCGCTGGTCCAGGGCGAGTTCGTCGGCGCCGCCCGAGCGCGGGAAGAGCCGCAGACCCCACACCTGGGGGAGCAGCGGCGGGAGTTGGGAGCGCTTGGGCCAGGCCCGGAACGACAGCGGGAGGCCCGCCTCCAGTGCCGTACGCACGACTTGGAGGCGGACGAAGGCGTAACCGGGGTCGCCGTCCCGTCCGGTCGACTGGGCCGGGATCGCGGACGCCGACGCGCGGCCCCTGGGCAGGGCGCGCTGGGTGAGGGCGTGCGCGGTCAGGACGCGCCGGTTGCGGCCGAGGCTCGGGGGGAGCACCAGATAGGCGAGCCGGACGAGCCGTGGATAGTGCTCGACGAGCGCGGCCTCGGCCTGTTCGACATCGACGACCGGGGCGGTGGGTGAAGCTGCGGGGCGCTTGGCGACATCCTGTGACTGCACGTTCAGCAAAACGAGCGAATCGTGAGTTGGTCACCGCCACCCGGGCGACTCAGTCCTCCGGCTCGACCAGCGCCCGCGCGTAATTCGCCATCGACCGCTGGTAGCGCGGCAGATGGGGCGCCAGCGCGCCCAGCACGAGGGACAGCCCCTCGCGGTCGCGGCCCAGACTGGACAGACACAGGGCGAGGCACGCGCGTACCGCGTCGTCCAACTCGTCCGAAGGGCCGTCGAGTTCGGGCGTGAGCAGCTTGACGCCCTCCTCCGCCTGCCCGGTGTTCCGCAGCGAGCTGGAGAGTTGGATCTTCGCGCGCCGCCCCTTGTAGCCGTCCAGCCCGCGTGCCAGCGCCTCCCGGTACAGCGGAACGGCCTGGTCCGAGTGCCCGGTCGAGTCCCAGGCGCAGGCGCGCTCGAAGGGGCCCAGCGGACTCCCGTCCGGGAGTTCGGCGACGAGCGCGTCGATCACGGCCCGGAAGTCGGCGGCCTGCTCCTCGGGGCAGTCGTCGAAGGTCGCCCACGCGGCGGTCGTACGGTCTTCCCAGTCCTGGTTCACGGCGCCACCTTCGCAGACGTGTACAGCCGGGTGCCAGGGATTTGAGTGCGGGGCCCGTTGTGTCCGTATCGAAGGAGAAGGCCCCTCGGCGGGGCCGTCTGCGGCATGCTGCTGACCGGACTACCGGAGGAACGACAGATGAGGCTGACCCGACCGATGCTCGCGGTGGCCGGCGCCACGGCGGCGCTGGCGCTGGTGGGCTGCGGCGCCGACACCAAGGCCGCGACCATACCTCCGGCGGCCACCGGCAGCCTGGAGAGCCTGGCGGCCAAGGTGAAGTGCACGCCCGACATCCAGACCGACGCCGACGAACTCCGCCAGGCCATCTGCAAGATGAGCTACGGCAAGTTCGTCCTCGCGACCTTCGCCACCGACCGCGGCCAGCGCGAGTGGATCAACGACGCCAAGGACTACGGCGGTTTCTACCTCGTCGGCCGCAAGTGGGTCGCCGTCGGCACCGAGAAGATCGTCAAGAAGCTGCAGACGACGCTCGGCGGCGACGAGGAGATCGGCACCGACCACTCGAAGCACACCAGCTGAAAACTGTGTCCCCGGTTCACACCCCTCAAAGGGCCCACACCGGTTAGTCCAGGACACACACGAAAGCGGGCGGTGGGAGAATCCCACCGCCCGCTTCGTACTACCTACTGGCTACCTGCTCACTGGCACTTCTTGCCGGTGTTGACGCAGTTGGCGATCTTCGCCGCCAGGTTGTTCTTGGTGACGCTGATGAAGTCGTCGTGGTCGGTCGACGCCTTGTGCAGCTGCTCCGGGAAGCCGTCCACCGCGTAGGCGTTCTTCACGGTGCCGTCCGCCTGGATGGTGGGGGGCGTGATCTTGTAGACCAGGCGCATCGTCAGCTGGGGGATCGCCTTGAAGCCGTTCCCGCAGACACCGCTCGCCGGGTCCGCGAAGGCCACGTGCGTACGGTGGTTGGCGCTGTCGATGTTCACGCCGTCCCAGCAGCTCTGGAAGGCGAAGGTGCGCACCACGTTGCTGCCCTGCGGGCAGATCGGGTACTGCTCCGTCAGCTGGACCTTGTTCTCGAAGCCGGTGCAGCTCCAGTGCGCGTTGGCGTTGGCCAGACCGTTGGTGAGGGTCTTGGCGTCACCGGTGATGATGCGCAGGAACTGCGGCATCGCGACGACCTTGCTGGCCGGCGAGCCGACGTACTTGATCTGCGCCGACTGCGGGGTCAGGATCTTGCCGACGTTGCCTTCCTTGCCACCGCCGAGCGCGTTCGCGTCGAACTCCTGCGAACCGTCCTGCACACGCACGACCGGCCAGTAGTACGCCGAGAGGTCACTCTGGTTCTGGCAGCTGGAGGGGGCGGCCAGCAGCGAGTCGTTCGTGGAGAACGCGTTGACCTTCTGGTTGCCGACGTAGTCGTGCTCGTGGTGCGCGCCGTTGGTCACACCGGGAGCCACGATGACGTTGTCGGTGTTGTGGTTCTTGTTGGCGTTGACACCGCACCGGGTGGTGAAGGAACCCGTCGAGGCCTGAGCCTGGTTCTGCGGCTTGGCCAGGACGTTGTTCGCGACCTTCGTGATGTCCACGAAGTCCGCGGCCGTCGGACCGTTGCCGGCCTGACCACCGTTGTTGGCGGCGGGCGCGGAGGCACTGGCACTGGCGCTCGGAGCGGCCGTGTTGCCGTTGTTCTGGCCGCCGTTGTTGTTGTTCTGACCGCCGTTGTTGTTGCCACCGTTGTTGTTCTGACCCCCCGCGGTGGTCGTGTTGGTGGCGGTCTGCGTCGTACAGGCGGCGAGTTGCTTCAGTGCAGCCGCGTTGACACTGCCGCCCACTCGCTGGATGTCGATGCGGATGCGGTCGATCGTCGCGGCCCGCTTCTCCTTGAGGGGGCCGACGATCGCGTTCTGCACGAAGCTCGCGTCGTTGGCCTGAGCCTGGCGCGTCGAGGCGAGCCGGGCGTAGGCCTCGGTGATCTGCTTGTCCAGGTTCGCCAACTCGGTGGCGACACCCTGACGAGCCTTCTGCGGCACGTTCGTCAGCTGCTGGCCGACGTCCGGGCAGGCGATCGTCGCGACCTGAGCCGCGGCGGCCTTCGTCTGGTTCTGGCCCGACGAGTTGGACTCGTGGGCCGAAGCGTTCATCTGCGCCCAGAGCAGCCCGGCCCCACCGAGCGCTAGGGCAGCCGAGGCGGCAATGGCCTTGGTGGCCATCGGCGTACGGCGTTTACGATCATTGCGTCCCATGGAACTCCTCTGACTTCCTTGCGGGGCAGCGAGGCGCCCGACAGGAGTGAAGCGGCGCCCTTTGATACGCAGGGAGTCCCAGGAGTGTTCAGTCGTCTCAGAAACTGATGAGAGATTCTTGGGTAAGTCCCCTCACAACTGCCCTTTAAACACCGGCAGTTGTGATCGACTCACAGCTAGTGCTCAGCGTCCCTGGTCCAAATAGGCCAATACCGCCAGCACGCGGCGATTGTCGTCGTCGGAGACTTCCAGCCCCAGTTTGGCGAAAATATTGGACGTGTGCTTCCCGATCGCCCGTTCTGTCACGACGAGTTGCCCCGCGATCGCCGCGTTCGACCGCCCCTGCGCCATCAGTTCGAGGACCTCGACCTCCCGAGGGGTCAACCGCCCCAGCGGCCGGTCGTCGGCCGCCCGCCGCGCCAGCAACTGCTGAATGACCTGCGGATCCATCACCGTCCCCCCGCCCGCCACCCGCCGTAAGGCGTCCACGAACTGCTCCGCGTCGAACACCCGGTCCTTCAGCAGATAGCCCACCCCGCCACTCCCGTCGGCGAGCAACTCCCGCGCGTACAACTGCTCCACGTGCTGCGACAGCACCAGCACCGGAAACCCGGGCCGCTCCCGCCGCGCCCGCAACGCGCACTGCAGCCCCTCGTCGGTGTGCGTGGGCGGCAGCCGTACGTCGACCACGGCCACGTCCGGCGCCAACTCGGCCAGCGCCTTGGTGAGTTCGGGCCCGCTCTCCACAGCCGCGGCGATCTCGAAGTCGTAGGCCTCCAACAGCCGCACCAGACCGTCCCGCAGCAGGAACAGGTCTTCGGCTAGGACAACACGCACGGAATCTCCATGGTCACCACGGTGGGACCGCCCGCGGGGCTGCTGACGGCCAGGACGCCGTCGAATGTACCGAGTCGCCGCCCGACTCCGGAGAGTCCCGACCCCGCCCCGACCACGGCACCACCCCCGCCGTTGTCGGTGACGGAGATCCGCAGCAGCCCCTCCGCGTGGTGCAGGTCGACCCAGATCCGGTCGGCACCGGAGTGCTTGACGGCGTTGGTCAGCACCTCGCTCACCGCGAAGTACGCGGCCGACTCGACCGGCGCGTCCGCCCGCCCGCCCTCGAAGTCCACGTCCACCTCCGTCGGCACCGGCATCCGCAGCGCCAACGCCCTTACGGCGTCCCCGAGTCCACGCTCCGCCAGCACCGGCGGATGAATCCCGCGCACGAGATCCCGCAACTCGCCCAACGCCTCGGCGGAGGACCGACGCGCCCGGGCCAACAGCTCCTTGGCCTTCGCCGGATTCTTCTCGAGCAGCGCCTCGATCGTCCCGAGATCCATCCCCATGGCCACCAGCCGGGCCTGCGCACCGTCGTGCAGATCCCGCTCGATCCGCCGCAGCTCGGCCGCCGAGGAGTCCACCGCGTCCCGCCGAGTCTCGGTCAACACCCTTACCCGCTCGGCGAGTTCACCCTGCCCCGGAGCGAGCACGGCCCGCGTCAGCAGGAAATGGACGCGCAGCAGGGCGGGAGTGAGGAAGTAGGAAGCGACGAGCAGCGCGACACCCAGCAGCCCCGCGAGCAGGGCACTGCCCTGCCCACTCACCGGCACGAACCCGTACCACCACCCCACATACGTCCCGTCCGTGAACACCCGCCACAGCCCGAAGGCCAACGCGAACCCCTCCAGCGGATAGAACACGAGAGCCGCGGGCACCAGCGCGGTGACGAACCCGGCGGTCATGTCGACGAACAGCCAGCCGAGCAACCGGAAGGTGCCTTTCCAGGACTTCGCCCCGCTCGGCTCCACCGGAATCCGCACCCCGCACCACTCCACGGCGAACAGCCGCCGCCGATCCGCGTGCGCCCGCACACCGGCCAGCACCCAGGGCGTGGTGATCAGCCCGATCCCCACAGGCACGAGCACAAGGGAGACGACCATGAGAACGAAGAGGACGAGCGACCCGTAGAGGGAGAGCAGAGCGAGCGCGAGCCCGCGCAGCCCGGCAGTGACGACCGTACGGGCCCTGTTCATGTCCATAGGCCCAGTCTCACGGACGGGGAGGACGAGGTCACGGGGCCGAGCCACCATCAAGGGGGTGTCGCTGTCCCCACCTGGTTTTAGGGGCGCGGGGAACTGCGCGCCCAGCCCCCACCGGCCCGCACTGAACGGACTACGCCACGAACGGCACCCCAAGCACCTTCGCCTCCACAACAGGGTCAAGCCCCACCCCCGGCCGATCCGGCCGCTGCGGCGCGGACCCCCCGATGCCCTGCAACCACCCCCACGTATCAGTCACCGTCTCCTCCACAGGACGACAGCTCAACCCGGTCGCCACCGCCCGAGACACATCCGCACAGTGCAACGCGTCGTACCCCTCACTCCCGGCCGGAATCCACACCGGCAACTGGGTCCACGGCTCGATACCCGCCCCGAGCACGACATCCGCAGAGGTCCACCGCAGCTCGGCCGCCCCACCGGTGACCCGCACACACGCGTCCAACAACGACCCCATCGTCGCGTGCCCCCGCGGAGAGGTCAGGTTGTACGCCCCGCTCAACTCCCGCTCCACAGAACCGAGCACCCACTCCGCGAGGTCCCGCACATCCACGTACTGGAGCGCGAGATCCCGCGGCCCCGGCGCCAACACCGGCCCACCGCGCACGACCCGGGTCAGCCACCACGGCAGCCGCCCGATGTTCTCGTACGGCCCGAGAATCAGCCCCGCCCGCACGAGCACCGACCGCTCCGCCCCGAATGCATCGAGCGCGGCCAGCTCCCCGCCCCGCTTGTCGCGCGCGTAGTCCGTCTTGTCGGCGTCGGGTTCGGCGCCCTCGACGACGGGCGCGTCCTCGGTGTACCCGGCGGGCGGCGCCCACTCGTACACCGAGCGGCTCGACACGTACACATACCGGCCCGCCCGCCCGGCCAGCAGCCGCGCGGCGTCGTGCACCGCGCGGGGCGCCGCCGACCAGGTGTCGACGACGGCGTCCCACTCGCCCCCGGCCAGCGCGTCGAGCCCACCGGGCGCGGTGCGGTCACCCCGCAGCGCCCGTACCCCGGGCAGGGCCTCGTGCCGTCCCCGGTTGAGGACGGTCACCTCCCAGCCCCGCCCGAGAGCCGCCTCCACGACGGCCCGTCCCGCGAACTCCGTACCGCCCAGCACCAGAAGTCTCATACCTGCGACTCTGCCCGCGCGGCCCGCGGAACGGAACGCGAATCTGCCGTCAGCAGACGATCAACGCGCGGTCGGCGGCGTGTACTTGTACCCGACCCGGCGCACCGTCTGGATCGCCTGGCGGTGCTCGACGCCCAGCTTGCGGCGCAGCCGGGCGATGTGGACGTCGACGGTACGGCCGTCGCCCACGTGCCCGTAGCCCCACACCGTGGTGACCAGCTGGTCGCGCGTGTGCACCCGGTTGGGGTGGGCCACCAGGTGGGCGAGGAGTTCGAACTCCAGGTACGTGAGGTCGAGTTCCTCGCCCTTGAGCTGCGCGGTGCGCTGCACGGTGTCGATGCGGACGAGCGGTTCGGCGTCGGCGGTGATGCCGGCGGTGATGTCGGGTCCGCCGTCGGGCAGCACGTCGGGGTGCCCGGTCCGGGCGAGATGCGGGCTGTCGGCCGGGATGAGGACGAGGTACCCGACCATCGGCGGCTGCCCCGGCAGGGTGGGCAGCGTGTGCGGCGGCGCCGGCAGCCAGGTGGCACCCGGCGGCAGGAACTCCGCGACGTCGATCACCTCGTCCCGGTCGACGGCACGCAGATGGTTCCGCGTGCCGGTCGGGACGGGGGAGGGCGCCGGGGCGTCGAGGGCGGCGGAGGGCAGTGAACGGATGATCGCCATGAGAGGTCAGCTCTTTCGCGCGAGAGGTTCGTCGAGGGACGTACGTCGAGTCGCGCAGGCCGGAGGCCGGGGGTGTACGGCTTTAGAGGGCCGGCGCGTTCATCGCGCGACAACACACCCGGTCGAAGTCATGGTGCTGACGGGAAGGCCAGAAGGGCTCCAGGTCATGGCGACCCGTCGCTCCGCACTTCTGGTAGTTGCCCATGGGCCCATTGAAGCAGACACACGCCCGCAACAGGACCCTCCTCTCACAGCTTGGACGCCCCCTTGGCGGGAAATTGACGTCCGGCCCCTCATCCCACCAGCCGTCTGTGCCAGGTCAGCGGCTTGACGTCGATCGCCTTGTCCGGATCGCCGTCCCAGCCGGCGGACAGCCCGGCGGCCCGGAGCGCGGCCAGGACCTCGTGCCCGACGGCCGTGGTGGTCTCGGCGGAGCCGTCGAACCCGCCGTAGTGCAGAGCTAGCCCGTGCCCCTCTACGGCGTGCTCGGTGACCTGCTGATGGAAGAAGACGAAGCCACGCGCACCCTCCCGCTCCGCGCCTATCTCCGAGAGGCCGCAGCCCCGGCAGCAGGCGAAGTTCTCCCGGGCGGTGATGCCGCTCGCGTCCAGCGCCTCGAAGGCGCGGGCGAGCCGGTCCGGGTCGGTGACCCCGTCCCAGGCCGCCTGCTCGGTCACCCGCTCCACCCACAGCCGGTCCACCAGCCGCGCGGCCTGCGCGCGGGACACCGGCCGCTCGTCGCCCTTCACGAGGTAGTCCTCGGCGATCTCGGTCAGCGTCTTCCGGTCGTCGTAGCCGCAGCGCAGCCGTGTCCTGACCCGCTCCTCGACCTTCTCCCGCACCTCGTCCGGGAGTTCGGGCACCTCTTCCCGAGGGCCCAGGTCGACGGGTTCCCAGTCGAGGCCCGCGTCCCAGCCGGCCGTCTGCCGTGCCCAGCTGATGAGCAGCTCCGCCACCCGCACGGGATCCGTGAGATTCGTGCCGTAGAACTCGTCCTCGCTCAGGCGGTGTTCGAGCCGGTAGTCCCCGCCCTCTTCGTGCCACACCTGCGCGAACACGTCAGGGAGGTCGGGTATCCGCTGCACGATCAGGAAACGGTCGTGGGCGCCCCCGATCCGCGCCACCAGCTCCCGCAGCCTCCCCCACTCTCGAATTCGCTCGAGCGGGGGGACCCCCATCGCCGAAGTCCGCGTGTACGTCTGCCTGTTCTCCGTCTCGACCTTGATGTCGAGAGTCGTCTCGCTGTCCATGGATCAAGACTGGCATCCGCCACTGACAACGCGAAGGGGCGCCCACCACGACGGTGGACGCCCCTTCGGGGAAGCGCGGTGGGGATCAGACCTGGCCGGCCTTCTCCAGGGCGGAGCAGCACGTGTCGACGATCAGGCGGGTGACGACGTACGGGTCGACGTTGGCGTTCGGGCGGCGGTCCTCGATGTAGCCCTTGCCGTCCTTCTCGACCTGCCACGGGATACGGACCGAGGCACCGCGGTTGGAGACGCCGTAGGAGTACTCGTTCCACGGGGCGGTCTCGTGCAGGCCCGTCAGACGGTCGTCGATGCCGGCGCCGTAGTTCTTGACGTGGTCGAGGGGCTTGGAGCCCTCGCCGAGGGACTCGCACGCGGTGATGATCGCGTCGTAGCCCTCGCGCATCGCCTTGGTGGAGAAGTTGGTGTGCGCGCCGGCGCCGTTCCAGTCGCCCTTGACCGGCTTGGGGTCGAGGGTCGCGGAGACGCCGAAGTCCTCGGCGGTGCGGTAGAGCAGCCAGCGGGCGATCCACAGGTGGTCGGAGACCTCCAGCGGGGAGACCGGGCCGACCTGGAACTCCCACTGGCCGGGCATGACCTCGGCGTTGATGCCGGAGATCGCGAGACCGGCCTTCAGGCAGTTCTCCAGGTGGGCCTCGACGATCTCGCGGCCGAAGATCTCGTCGGCGCCGACGCCGCAGTAGTAGCCGCCCTGGGGGGCCGGGAAGCCGCCCTCGGGGAAGCCCAGCGGGCGGGAGCCGTCGAAGAAGGTGTACTCCTGCTCGATGCCGAAGATGGGCTCCTGGGAGCCGAACTTCGCGACGACCTCGGCGAGCGCGGCACGGGTGTTGGACTCGTGCGGCGTGAAGTCGATGTCGAGGACCTCGCACATCACGAGGATGTCGTCGCCGCCGCGGATCGGGTCCGGGAAGCTGGCGACCGGCTTGAGCACGCGGTCCGAGGAGTGCCCCTCGGCCTGGTTCGTGGACGACCCGTCGAAGCCCCAGATCGGGAGCTCGGCGCCCTTGGCGTCGTCGGCCAGAATCTTCGTCTTGGAACGGAGCTTGGCCGTCGGCTGGGTGCCGTCGATCCAGATATACTCAGCCTTGAAGGTCACGGGCCACATCCTTCGGGGTGGGTCATTCGTCGCACTTGCGGGTGCTGCGGCGCAGCGGCACTGGAGCGCCGCGATTCATGCCGGGCAGCCTGTCAACATGCGATTTCCCGATCATTGCTCAAGTGTGAACCCCGTGTTACCTGGTGGCGCTGTGTCGCGATTCACGTGCCCTGCGTGCGGCGCACCTGTGAGAGCGCTGTTCGCAGTCGCAGACGAGGGTGGTCGGACAGCTCGTATGCGATGGGGTTAGCCCTCGCTCCGCGTCCGCCGCACATGCCCGGCCCGTTCCAGCCGGTCGACCAGGGCGCGTACGTCCGTCGGGTGCATGCCGTTCTGGTTCGCGAACCGGGCGCCGCGCAGGCCGAGTTCGACCGCGACGGCCCGGGAACAATGAAGGGGAGGGGGAGGTGAGCGGCATGGGCATCCGTGGTGGGGGCGGCTACGACAGTGACCGCTTCAGGTCCGCCTACGACAAGGTCATGGCGAAGTGGCCCGAGGAGCGGGAGGCGGTGAGCGTCCCGACGCCGTTCGGCGAGACGTATGTCAACGTCTGCGGGCCCGCCGACGGGCGGCCGCTCGTGCTGCTGCCGGGCGGCGGGGGAGCGACCTCGGCGTCCTGGTACGCGCAGGCCGGCGAGCTCGCCCGGGCCGGCCACCGGGTCCACGCCGTCGACCTGATCGGCTTCCCGGGTCGGAGTGCCCCGGCGCCCGGCCGCCGCCCCCGCACGGTGGCCGACCTGATGACCTGGCTGGACGCGGTGTTCGACGGGCTGGGCGTGACGCCGGCCGCCGACCTCGGTGGTCATTCCTACGGCGGCTGGATCGCCCTGCACTACGCGCTGTACGCGCCCGACCGGATACGCCGTCTGTTCCTCCTCGACCCGACCCAGTGCTTCGCCGGGTTCGAGACGGCGTATCTGCTGCACGCGCTGCCGATGCTGCTACGGCCCACCCCGCGCCGGGTCCGCGCGTTCCTGGAGTGGGAGACCGGGGGAGCGGCGCTCGACCCCGACTGGCTGCGTCTCCAGGAGGCGGGCGCGCGGTTCCCGTCCGCGAAACCGGTGACCGGTCCCCGCCCGGCGCCGGACGCGCTGCGCGGGCTGAACGCGTCGGTCCTGCTGCTTCTGGCCGGAAGCAGCAGGACCTATGACACGCACCTGGTGGCGACCCGGGTGGCGAGTCTGCTGCCGCACGTGGAGATCGACATCCTGGCGGACGTCTCACATCACATGCTGCCGCAGTCTGCGCCTGAGCGACTGGGCCGTCACCTCACCGGTTTTCTCGGACCCTGAGCGTCACCCCACCTTCTGGATCAGAGCACGGCGGATGAGGAACTTGCCGGGCTCACGGACCTGTTCGAATGCGGCGTTGTTCAGCAGGACACAGCTGCCGGAGACCGAAGTCACCTTCACCGTCGTGGACTTGTTGTTGTCCAGGTTGGTGACCTTCAGCGTCGTCCCCGCCGGGAACTGGTTGCTGGAGGCGGCGGGCGCACCGGCCTCGCCGGAGAGCGTGACGGTCGAGCCGTTGCACACCTGGCTGCCCGCGGCGGCACCGGTGCCGGTGTTGCCCGCCGGAGGGGTCGCCTTGGAGGTCGCCGTGGCCGCGGGTGCGGACTGCGCGGGCTGTGCGGCCTGGGAGCCCTGAGCCGACTCCCCAACCGTGCAACCCGACGCCTTCTGCTGCACCTTGATCTGCGCGATGACCGCCTCGCGGTTGGCGATCCGCGCCGCCGACTGGGCGTCGGGACTGGCCTTCTGGCCGGCGATGAAGCTCTGGTTGTTGCCGAGGGCGGTGGCGAGCCCCTGGCAGACCGTCGAGTTCGTCGCGGACAGCGTCTTCGCGTTCTGCGTGTTCGTCTGCGAAGCGTTCGACGTGGTGGCGAGAGCGAAGGCCCCGCCTCCGGCGACCGCCGCTGCGGTGACCAGCAGCGCCAGCTTCTTCTTCGTGCTGGCAGTTCTCCTGCGCGACATGCGCGTCTCCTGTGGGGTAGGGGACCGTACGCCGCTATGTACGGGATGCCGAACGATGTAACTCATCCGACACAGAAGTCACTGAAGTGACGTACGCCACAAGGGGGTTGTGGATCATTCGCCGCGCTTCG
Source organism: Streptomyces hokutonensis (assembly GCF_000376565.1). Taxonomy (GTDB): domain Bacteria; phylum Actinomycetota; class Actinomycetes; order Streptomycetales; family Streptomycetaceae; genus Streptomyces; species Streptomyces hokutonensis. Next base: position 39,916 of record NZ_BARG01000107.1, read on the forward strand.
CCACCGGGAGCTACCGGGACAGCGCCTCCCGCACGGCCTCGTCACCGCGCGCGACCACCGCCGACAGCCACCGCGAAAACCCGTCTTCCACCTGCGTCACAGCGCCCTCAACAGCCGTTGTGGCCAGGGCGTTTGTCAGTGGCGGGCAGTAGAATAGAAGCAGTGTTCGAGGGTGTCGCCGGGCGGTCCGGACGGCGCCCTGACCGCGACAGGAGGATGTCCGTGCCCGCTGCCGCACTGAAGCCGAAGCCGCTGCCGACCCAGTCCACCGCGAAGCGCTCCGTCCAACTCGACCTGCCCTACGTCCCCGTGGCGAAGCGTCCGCTGCCGCCCGGCCGCCCGCGGGAGTGGTACGTCACGCACAACCGCCGCCTCAAGGCGATGCGCCTGGCCATCGCCCTGCTCGACTCGGGCGTCTACGTCCCGAACCAGGCCCGCAACGAGACGATCCGCACCACCGCCGAACTGATCGGCGTCCACGCGCCGTCGGACACGACGTGTCACATGGTGCGCGCGCTGATGCGCTACTCGCGCTGAGCCGTCGCGCCGGGTGCCCCGTGGTTTCGGGGCGCCCGGCGCAGGCGCCCCGATCAACAAAGGCGTGTCCCTACGCCGACAACTCCTTCTCCACCGGCGTCCGGAACCGCGGTGTCACCCGTGTCGCCCCCACCCACCCCCGCAACCGCTCCGCCGCCTCCCCGATCGCGGCCTCGGCCTCCCTGCCGACGTCCGTCCGGTCGAGCACGCGCCAGACGATCTCGCCGTCCGGTCGCTGGGCCCAACTGCCCACCACCCGCCCGTTCCACCACACCGTGGGCCCCACGTTGCCGCTGTAGTCGAACAGCGCGGGACGCAACTCCGGTGCCAGGTACCAGTCCCGGTGCTGCCAGCCCATCGCCGTGGGATCGAGAGCGGGCAGCAGGGCCGCCCAGGCGGGGGCGGCCGGTGGGGCGAGGTCACCGGCGGTGACGTACCCCGTGCCCTCGTCCAGGGACACCGGCTCGGCGCCGATCGCGGCCAGCGCCCGGCGGACCTCCGTCACCTTCCACCCCGTCCACCACTTCAGGTCGGCCTCGGTGGCCGGGCCGCAGGTCGTGAGCCAGCGCTCCAGCAGGGCCGACTGGGCCTCGGCCACGTCGAGTTCGGGATGTTCCGGCGCCACCGCCCAGCGCAGCTGGCTCGACGTCCAGCCGCCGAGCGGACGGCCCCGCACGACCTTCCCCTCGACCCCCAGCACCCTCAGCAGCCGGGTCGAGAGGGTGTGGACGCCCTCGTAGCTCTTCCCGGCCGCGTACACCCACTGTTCCCTCAACCTCGGCTCGTCCTCCGCTAGTTCGGCCGCCGTCGCCTGCCCGCGCCGGGCCAGCGCGGCGAGCGTCGCGTCCTCGACCTCCTTCAGCCAGACCGCGTCCGGCGCACCCGCCTTCGCCATGTCCTTGACCAGGGAGGCCCGTTCACGTGCGGCGACGGTGAGTCCGGTCGAGGCGTGCACGACGGCGGTCAGGTCGGTCGGGAACACGAACACCGTGTGCCGCATGCCGTGCATACGGACGAGGGTGCGGTCCTCGTAGAGCGCGCGGGCGGTCTCGTCCACGGTGCCGGCCGGGTCGGCGAGGCGTGCGCCGACGGCCAGGAACACCGTCGCCGGGTCCGAGCCGTGCAGGGCGACGAGGGAGTCGGCGACGTCCTCGGGGGTCGCGGCGCGGGTGCTCGGGGTGAGGCGGTGGCGGAGGGCGAGCCGGGCCCGCCGTTCGGCCGGGGTGATGTGGCGCGGGCTGCTCATCCGGACCTCCGCTTGAAAGGGCGACTGCTCGACCGACAGTAAACGGGTGGGTGGGCGAACCATCTGTTCTTTCACCTGATCGCCGTGCACGGAATGCGCCCCCACGCCCACCCGGTTTCACTGCGTACATGACCACACCGGCCGACCGAGCGGAGCGGGGCCGCGCCGCGCGCAAACGCGTTGCCCGTTCCGCGCACGCCGGCTGGATCCCCTCCGTGGACCGCCCGGACCCCGTCGCCGTACTGGGACGCCAGGGCCGCGACCGGCTCCCGGAACTCCTCCCGATCCGCTACGGCCGTATGGTCGCCTCCCCCTTCGCCTTCCTGCGCGGCTCGGCCGCCGTGATGGCCGCCGACCTGGCCTCCCAGCCGCACACCGGGCTCACCGTGCAGCTGTGCGGCGACGCGCACCTCCTCAACTTCGGCCTGTACGCGTCCCCGGAACGTGCCCTGCTCTTCGACCTCAACGACTTCGACGAGACGTTCCCGGGCCCCTTCGAATGGGACGTCAAACGCCTCGCCGCGAGCCTCGCCGTCGCCGCCCGCGAGAACGGCCACAGCGACACGAAGGCCCACCGCGCGGCGCTGGAGGCGACCGCCGCGTACCGTACTGCGCTGCGTTCCCTGGCCCGCAAGGGCGAACTCGCCGTCTGGTACGACCGGATCGACGCCGACAGCCTGCTGCCCCTGGTCCGCTCCGCCCGCAACCGCCGCCGGGTCGAGTCCAGCCTCACCCGCGCCCGCCGCCGCACCAGCCTGCACGCCGTCGGCAAGCTCACCGAGACCGTCGACGGCCGCCGCCGTATCGTCCAGGACCCGCCCCTCCTGGAACCGGCCGGCGCCTCGGACATGGCCGCCGTACGCAAGATCTTCAGCGACTACCGCTCCACCCTCTCCGAGGAGCGCCGCCTGCTGCTCGACCGCTACCGTTTCGTGGACGCCGCCCGCAAGGTCGTCGGTGTCGGCAGCGTCGGCACCCGCTGCTTCATCGTGCTGCTCGCCGGCCGCGACCAGGACGACCCGCTGTTCCTGCAGATCAAGGAGGCGCGGAAGTCCGTACTGGAGGAGCATCTGCCGAGCGGACCGTACGTCCACCCCGGTCACCGTGTCGTCGCGGGCCAGCGCCTGCTCCAGGCCGCGAGCGACATCTTCCTCGGCTGGATGACCGGACCGCAGGGCCGCGCCTTCTACTGGCGCCAACTGCGCGACATGAAGGGCTCCGCGGACGTCGCCGGCATGAGCCCGCCCGAACTCCTCGCCTACGGCCGCCTGTGCGGCACCGCGCTGGCCCGCGCCCACGCCCGCTCCGGCGACCGCGTCGCCATCGCCGCGTACCTGGGCGGCACCGACACCTTCGAACACGCCGTGGCCGACTTCGCCTTGGCCTACGCCACCCAGACCACCGCCGACCACGCGACGCTGGGCGCGGCGGTCGCGGCGGGCGTAGTCACGGCGGCACCGGGGATCTGACGGTCACCCACGAAAAACGAGATGCACACCGAGTGACCGACTCCCTACGCTGGAGACGCATTCCGGAGCAGGTCACCACCGTTTCACGCAGGGGAGGCGTCACCCTGCGGAGTCGGCGCTACTCTCGTTCGCACCCAACCCACCGACGGTCGGCCGCCCACCCCAGCGCCCTGTCGGACACGTTCACATCGCTCGGACACCACACCCACGCCCACGGAGGCCCGTCATGGGCACCATCGTCATATCCGGAACCGCCGTCCTGGTCCTCTTCGGCTTCGGCAACCACGTCTGGTGGCTGGCCGCGGTCGCCGTCCTCTTCCTGTACGTCCAGTACGGGCGGGACTCCTCCTCGAAGACCTCGTCCTCGTCCTCGTCGACCGGAGGTTCCTCCTCGGGGGCCACACCGTCGAGCTACCGCGCCTACCGCGACCGCCGTGACAAGCAGGCCAAGTGGGAGCGCCGCTACCAGCGCGAACGCCCCCTGGAGTCACGTCGGCAGGCACGGGAGAAGAGCTAGCGGGACCTACAACCCGGGGGCACCCCACACCGGGAACCACCGGCTCAGATCCTGCTCGATCCGCAGGTCGTTGCCGAGCATCGACTTGACCTGCAGCTCCAGCGAGCTGTCGCGCCGCTGCCCGTCACCGGCCAGCGGCGCGAACGGGAAGAACGTCCCGCGCTTGTAGAGATAGACGAGCGCGAGCCGTCGGCCCCCGTCATCCTCGAACCCGGCGAGCGAGCACAGCAGTTGGGGCCCGAACCCGTTGACCTCCATCGCGCTGTTCACCGCGTGCAGATCGTTGACCAGCGCCGACAGCTCGTCGGGTGCCCGGTGCGAGACCAGCCAGGAGTAGCCGTAGGAGTCCTGGGTCAACTCCACCGGGGGACCGGTGCGTTCGGCGTCCGCGTCCAGAAGTGCCTGGACCTCCCGGTGCGTCTGCTCGAACGCCCCGCCCTCCACCGTGGCGAAGCACACCGCACCGCGCCCGGTCGGCGTGAAGCCGGCCGCCGCCTCCAGCGTCACCGCCGCCGAGGGCAGCGCGAACAGCTGGTCGAGATCGGGGGCGACCGGTTTCGTACGGCCGAGCAGGATGTCCAGCAACCCCATCCTCAGCCCGCCTTGTCGATGCCGGGCACCGCCGCCTCACCCAACTCGGCGGAGATCCGCCCCAGTTGGTCGAGCCGCTGCTCCAGGCTCGGGTGCGTCGAGAAGTACTTCGAGATACCGGGCTCGCTGCCGGTCGCCGGAGTGAAGTAGAAGGCGTTGAAGGCCTGCGCGGTCCGCAGGTCCTTGGTCGGGATCCGGGCGATGTCCCCGTCGACCTTGGTGAGCGCGGAGGCCAGCGCCGAGGGCCGTCCGGTGAGCAGCGCCGCCGCCCGGTCCGCCGCGAGTTCCCGGTACCGGGACAGCGCCCTGATCAGCAGGAAGCTGATCGCGTACACGGCCGCCGAGATCCCCATGATCCCCGCGAAGACCGCGAGGGTGTTCTGGTCCTTGCGCCCCCGGAAGATCTGCGAGTAGAACGCGAACCGCACCATCAGCCCGGCGAGCACTCCGAGGAACGACGCCACCGTGATCACGGCCACGTCCTTGTGCGCCACGTGCGACAGCTCGTGCGCGAGCACACCCTCCAGCTCGGCCGGCTCCAGCCGCCGCAGCAACCCGGTGGTCACGCAGATCACGGCGTTGTCGGCATTGCGCCCAGTAGCGAAGGCATTAGGCATGTCAATGTCCGACACGGCGACGACGGGCTTGGGCATGTCGGCGACGGCACACAGCCGGTCGATCACACCGTGGAGATCGGGATACTCCTCCCGCTCCACGATCCGACCCTTCATCGCGTACAGCGCGATCCGGTCGGAGAACCAGTACTGCGCGACGAGCAGCCCGCCGGCCAGCACCACGACCAGCACCCAGGACTTCAGCAACACGATCAGCGCGGCCACGAACGCCACGTACAACAGCCCGAGCAGGAACAGCGTCAGACCCATACGCACGGTCAGCCGCCGGTCGCTCCGGAAGCGGCTCTGCATCTGCCATCACCCCGCAGTCAGGCACTCGTCCCACCGCCCAGTGTGCACCCGCCCTCTCCCATGAAGCGGTCGCGATCGGCCCTAGGCGGAGCAAAAGGTGCCTGTGAATCCGGGTCCGGTCCTCACCCCCGCTTTACGGCGTGCTCGGCCCACCCGCGCAGCTTCACGTCCGGATCGTCCAACAGCGCCTCGGCCACCTCCCGCCGTACGCCCCCGCCCCGCGCGTCGAGCAGCCGGAACGCGGCGACCCGCACCGCCCGGGGCCACCCCGCCCCCAGCCTTTCCGTCGGCCACTCCTCGGGCACCAGCTCCGCGGCCGGCAACAGCGCGGCGGTCACCTCACGCACGACCCCGGCCACCGGATCGTCCAGCAGCGGCCGCAACCGTCGTACGTCCGCCACGTCCAGCACCCGCAGCCCGGCCACGGCTTGTGCCCGCACCGCGCCCGACGGATGGCCGACGAGCGTCCACAGCAGCTCGGCATCCGCCCGCCCACCGCACTCCGCCAGCCCGATCACGGCCCCCGGCACCGGCTCCGGCGCCGCGCACCACGCCCGGTACAGCGCCAGCGGATCGACCCCGTCCCGCCGTACGACATACCGCGCACAGGCCCGTACGACCGCGGCCCGGTCGCCCAGGAACCCCACCGCGAGGTCGGCCCGCCCGGCCGGCCGCAGCACGGTGACCCCGGCGGAACGCACACGCGGACTCCGCGCCCCGAGCAGCGGCCCGAACACCTCGTCGTACGCCCCGCCCTGCGCCACGGCGGCCAGCGCGGCATCCGCGCACAGCGTCTGCACGACGGCGTCGGCGTCCCGGGCGGTGGCGCGGGCGAGTCCGGCGGGGGAGAGGAGACCGTCCTCGACGGCGAGACGGTAGGCGTAGCGGCGCACGGCGCGGTCGGCGCTGGAGCAGAGCGCCACGATCCGGTCGCGGGGGCCCCGGCGCAGGGTCTCGTCGAGCAGGCCTACGGCGAAGTCGGCCCGGTCGCGGCGGCCGACGAGCAGGATCATCGGCGCGAGCGACCCGGCGGTCAGGTCGTCGAGCCCCTCGGTCAGCCGCTGCCGGGCCAGGTCACGCACCGGCGGGGCCCACTCGGCGCAGCGCAGCACGACCAGCGGCAGCAGCACGGGGTGCCCGGCGGCCCGCTCCAGCGCCGCCTGCCGGATCCGGCCGTCCCGATGACACAGGGCGAGCGCGAGCTGGGACTCGGTCAGCGGGCCGGGCCCGCGCAGGACCTCGGTGAACTCACGACCACCGGCCGTCAGCTCCCACGGCACGAGGTCCGGCGTACAGAAGAACTCGTCCACCCGCGCCCCCTCGTCCAGCCCGAGCCACGCCCGCGGATCCCGCACGTCGAGCACGTCCCGCACCGCTTCCCCCTGCGCGAGCCGCGCCGCGGCGGCCACTCCACGCCTGATGTCCGCACGCATCTCTATTACGGCGCCCGGAAGTTGACGTACCCCAGCAGCACGACGACCGCGGCGACACTCCCCAACACGATCACCGTCGACACCCACGACGACCGCCGGGGCCCCACCCCGTCCGGCTCACCCCGGAACGGCACCGGCCCCGGCGGATTCTCCTTCCACCGCGCCGCGAGCATCCGAGCCCGCGCGGACGGCTCCTTGTGCTCGGCCCCGTCGGCCCACTTGAGGTCGAACTCGCGCTCTTCGTCGTCGTGTTGTCCCATCCCCGTTGCCCCTCCCGAAGAACAGTCTGTGTACGACGGTGCCCCCGCCTCTCCGAAGAGAGACGGGGGCACCCGGCGATCGGTTCGGTCGGTTCGATCACACGTCGAAGTACAGCTCGAACTCGTGCGGGTGCGGGCGCAGCTGCAGCGGCGCGATCTCGTTCGTGCGCTTGAAGTCGATCCACGTCTCGATCAGGTCGGACGTGAAGACGTCGCCGGCGAGGAGGAACTCGTGGTCGGCCTCGAGGCGGTCGAGGACGGCCGGGAGGGAGGTCGGGACCTGGGCGACGCCCGCGTGCTCCTCGGGGGCCAGCTCGTAGAGGTCCTTGTCGATCGGCTCGGCCGGCTCGATCTTGTTCTTGATGCCGTCCAGGCCCGCGAGGAGCAGGGCGGAGAAGGCGAGGTACGGGTTGCCGGAGGAGTCGGGCGCGCGGAACTCGACGCGCTTGGCCTTCGGGTTGGAGCCCGTGATCGGGATACGCATCGCGGCGGAGCGGTTGCGCTGCGAGTAGACCAGGTTGACCGGCGCCTCGAAGCCCGGCACCAGGCGGTGGTACGAGTTCACCGTCGGGTTGGTGAACGCGAGCAGCGACGGGGCGTGCTTGAGGATGCCGCCGATGTAGTAGCGGGCGAGGTCCGACAGACCCGCGTAGCCAGCCTCGTCGTAGAAGAGCGGGGAACCGCCCGCCCACAGCGAGGAATGGACGTGCATGCCCGAGCCGTTGTCGCCGAAGATCGGCTTCGGCATGAAGGTCGCGGTCTTGCCGTTGCGCCAGGCCACGTTCTTCACGATGTACTTGAAGAGCTGGAGGTCGTCGGCCGCGGCGAGCAGCGTGTTGAACTTGTAGTTGATCTCGGCCTGGCCGGCGGTGCCCACCTCGTGGTGCTGGCGCTCGACCTGGAGGCCGGACGCGGCCAGCTCCAGGGAGATCTCCGCACGCAGGTCGGCGAAGTGGTCGACCGGCGGGGTCGGGAAGTAGCCGCCCTTGTAGCGGACCTTGTAACCGCGGTTGTCCTCGACCGCACCGGTGTTCCAGGCGCCCGCCTCGGAGTCGATGTGGTAGAAGGCCTCGTTCGACTTGGTCTCGAAGCGCACGCTGTCGAAGACGTAGAACTCGGCCTCGGGACCGAAGTACGCGGTGTCGGCGATGCCGGTGGAGGCGAGGTACGCCTCGGCCTTCTTCGCCACGTTGCGCGGGTCACGGGAGTACTGCTCGCCCGTGATCGGGTCGTGGATGAAGAAGTTGATGTTGACCGTCTTGTCGCGGCGGAAGGGGTCCACGCGCGCGGTCGACAGGTCGGCGCGAAGCGCCATGTCGGACTCGTGGATGGCCTGGAAGCCGCGGATCGAGGAGCCGTCGAAGGCGAGTTCCTCGTCCGGGTCGAAGGCCGTCGCCGGCAGCGTGAAGTGCTGCATCACACCCGGCAGATCGCAGAATCGGACGTCGACGAACTTGACGTCCTCGTCCGCGATGAACTTCTTGGCCTCGTCGGCGTTCTGGAACATCCAGCTCCTCCTACTCCCGACCGTCCGTGCCGGGGTGGTAGTTCGTTCGTGCGGCCAGTGCGGTGGCACACGCTGGACCCGACCTTAGGGACGGGGGATTTCTCAGGCGTGACCCATTTGTTTCGCCCAAGTTAACCGGTCTTGAGCCGCCTGGCCCCTCCTGTCCGCATGGCAGAACGCGGGCAGTACCGTGGACGGGTGGACAACAGGGATGCAATCGGCTCATGGCTCTCCGGGCCCCGTGAGGCCGCGGAGCGAGCAGGTGTCGACTTCGGCTACCGCGGTGAGCAGCTGGGCCTGCCCGAGGACGGCCCCGGCTCGATCGCCCGCCCGGGCCGCCGCCTCGGCGCCCTCGCCGTCGACTGGGCCCTGTGCCTGTTGATCGCATACGGCCTGCTCACCCACGGCTACAAGCCGGGCGCGACCGGCAACTGGGCCCTCCTCGTCTTCTTCGTCCTCAGCGCCCTCACGGTCGGCACGATCGGCTTCACCCCGGGCAAGCGCCTCTTCGGCCTCCGCGTCTACGCCCTCGACACCGGCCGCCCCAGCCCCCTCCGCGCCCTGCTCCGCTCCGCCCTGCTCTGCGTCGCCGTCCCCGCCCTGATCTGGGACCGCGACGGCCGCGGCCTCCACGACCGGCTGGCCCGCACGGTGGAGGTACGGATCTAGCAGCAGCCGTACGGCGTGCGTATCGGCAGAAGCCGTACAGCTGCGGATCAGCAGCAGTCGTATGACCGAGGGGGCGCCCGGAAGGAGCCGGGCCGCCCCCTTGGGCGTGCCGGGCGGGTGACCGTCGGCCGGTCTCGGCCCGGGGTCCGCTCCGTGACCGGCTGTGACCGGGACACTGTCGCCGTTCCCGACGGAAGTGGTGGGCAGGATGGCAGCAGGCGACAAGTCGACGGTCATGGCCGGGGCGCCGATGGTCGCGGAGATCGCGGCCCGGTACGCGGACGAGGCGGAGAGTGCCCGCAGGCTCTCGCCGCAGGTGGTCGAGGCGGTGCGGGACGCGGGCTTCGCGCGGCACTTCGTACCGCGGGCGCACGGCGGCGAAGCCGGTGGTTTCGCCGAGGTGACCTCCGCGGTCGGCCTGGTGGGGGAGGGCTGCACCTCGGCCGCCTGGGCCGCCTCGCTGGCGGCCTACGCCGGGCGGTACGGGGCGTTCCTGCCCGAGGAGGGACAGGCCGACATCTGGGCGGACGGGCCCGACGCCCTGCTTGCCGGTGCGCTGATGCCGTCCGGCAAGGCGGAACCGGTCGCGGGCGGCTGGCGGCTGAGCGGTGAGTGGAAGTACATCAGCGGGGTGCACTTCGCCGACTGGGCGCTCGCCTGCGCGGCCGTACCCACCGAGGGCCCCGTCGACCCGGACGCGCGGCCCGAAGTGCGGTTCTTCGCCGTGCCGCGGGCCGACTTCGCCATCGAGGACAGCTGGTTCACCGTGGGGATGCGCGGCACCGGCAGCGACACCCTGCTCCTGGCCGACGCCTTCGTGCCCGAGCACCGGACGCTGGCCCGGTCGGCGGTCCATGCCGGACGGGCGCCCGCGTCGGACGCGCGCTGCCACCTCGTCCCGATGTACGCCGTGAGCGCGCTGCCCTTCGCCGCCCCGCTGGTCGGCGCCGTCCGGGGCGCGCTGCGGGCCTGGATCGCCCGGACCGGCGCGCGCGTCGACCGCCGGGGACAGTCCGTCGGCGAGAAGCCCTCGACACAGGTCGCCCTGGCCCGCTCGGCGGCCGAGGTGGACGCCGCCGAACTCCTCATCCTGCGCACGGCGGCGGTGGCCGACGGCACGGTACACGTCCCGGACGGCGAGGCGGCGGTCCGCGGCGCCCGCGACCTCGCCCTGGCCGTGGAGCTGCTCGTCTCGGCGGTCGACCGCGTCTTCCGAGCCGGCGGCACCTCCGGCCAGTCATCCTCCGACCCCGTACAGCGCTTCTGGCGGGACGTGAACAGCGCCGCCTCCCACGTCGCCCTCTCCTTCGAGACGACCGGCGCGGCGTACGGCGCGTGGGCACTGGGCGGCGGGGAGGGAGCGGGGGCCGTGGCGGCCGTGCACTGATCCGGTCCTGCCTCGGAGCCCTGCCCCCTGTCCCGGCCCGGTACTTGACTCCGCTCCCGGCCCTGGGGTCCGGTCACGGTCCGGGGCTCGGTCTCGGTCTCTGGCCAGGCGCTGACCTCGGCCCTTCCCGGTCCTGGTCCCGGTCCCATGTCGGATCCC
>NZ_BARG01000106.1 GCF_000376565.1 Streptomyces hokutonensis
CTCCGGCCCCGGCTCCCGCGGCCGCCCCGGCTAAGGCCCCGGCTCCGGCCGCCGCGCCGAAGAAGGCCGAGCCGGCCACCGAGGCCCCCGCCGGACCCGAATACGTGACGCTGCGCGGCCCCGCCGCCGCGGTCGCGAAGAACATGAACGCCTCGATCGAGGTGCCCACGGCCACGTCCGTGCGCGCGGTCCCGGTGAAGCTGCTCTTCGACAACCGCATCGTCATCAACAACCACCTGAAGCGCGCCCGGGGCGGGAAGATCTCCTTCACCCACCTCATCGGCTACGCGATGGTGCAGGCCATCAAGGCCATGCCGTCGATGAACTACTCCTTCGCGGAGAAGGACGGCAAGCCGACCCTGGTCAAGCCGGAGCACGTCAACTTCGGTCTCGCCATCGACCTGGTGAAGCCCAACGGCGACCGCCAGCTCGTCGTCGCCGGCATCAAGAAGGCCGAGACGCTGAACTTCTTCGAGTTCTGGCAGGCCTACGAGGACATCGTCCGCCGCGCCCGCGACGGCAAGCTGACGATGGACGACTTCACCGGCGTCACCGTCTCGCTGACCAACCCCGGCGGCCTCGGCACGGTCCACTCGGTCCCGCGTCTGATGCCCGGTCAGTCGGTCATCATGGGCGTCGGCTCCATGGACTACCCGGCGGAGTTCCAGGGCACCAGCCAGGACACCCTGAACAAGCTCGGCATCTCGAAGGTCATGACGCTCACGTCGACCTACGACCACCGGGTCATCCAGGGCGCCGCCTCCGGCGAGTTCCTGCGGATCGTCGCGAACCTCCTGCTCGGCGAGAGCGGCTTCTACGACGAGATCTTCGAGTCGCTGCGCATCCCGTACGAGCCGGTCCGCTGGCTCAAGGACATCGACGCGTCGCACGACAACGACGTGACGAAGGCCGCCCGCGTCTTCGAGCTGATCCACTCCTACCGGGTCCGCGGCCATGTCATGGCCGACACCGACCCGCTGGAGTACCGCCAGCGCAAGCACCCCGACCTGGACATCACCGAGCACGGCCTCACCCTGTGGGACCTGGAGCGGGAGTTCGCGGTCGGCGGCTTCGCCGGCAAGTCCCTGATGAAGCTGCGCGACATCCTCGGCGTGCTGCGCGACTCGTACTGCCGCACCACCGGCATCGAGTTCATGCACATCCAGGACCCGAAGCAGCGCAAGTGGATCCAGGACCGCATCGAGCGCTCGCACTCCAAGCCGGAGCGCGAGGAGCAGCTGCGCATCCTGCGCCGCCTGAACGCGGCGGAGGCCTTCGAGACCTTCCTGCAGACGAAGTACGTCGGCCAGAAGCGCTTCTCCCTCGAGGGCGGCGAGTCGGTCATCCCGCTCCTCGACGCGGTCATCGACAGCGCTGCGGAGTCCCGCCTCGACGAGGTCGTCATCGGCATGGCCCACCGCGGCCGCCTGAACGTGCTCGCGAACATCGTCGGCAAGTCGTACGCCCAGATCTTCCGCGAGTTCGAGGGCAACCTCGACCCGAAGTCGATGCACGGCTCCGGCGACGTGAAGTACCACCTGGGCGCCCAGGGCACCTTCACCGGCCTGGACGGCGAGCAGATCAAGGTCACCCTCGCGGCGAACCCGTCCCACCTGGAGACGGTCGACCCGATCATCGAGGGCATCGTCCGCGCCCGCCAGGACATCATCAACAAGGGCGGCACGGACTTCACGGTCCTGCCGGTCGCCCTGCACGGTGACGCGGCCTTCGCGGGCCAGGGCGTGGTGGCCGAGACGCTCAACATGTCGCAGCTGCGCGGCTACCGCACGGGCGGCACGGTCCACATCGTCATCAACAACCAGGTCGGCTTCACGGCGGCTCCCGAGTCGTCGCGTTCCTCGATGTACGCCACGGACGTGGCCCGCATGATCGAGGCCCCGATCTTCCACGTGAACGGCGACGACCCGGAGGCCGTGGTCCGTGTGGCCCGCCTGGCCTTCGAGTTCCGTCAGGCGTTCAACAAGGACGTGGTGATCGACCTCATCTGCTACCGCCGCCGCGGTCACAACGAGTCGGACAACCCGGCCTTCACCCAGCCCCTGATGTACGACCTGATCGACAAGAAGCGCTCGGTGCGCAAGCTCTACACCGAGTCGCTGATCGGCCGGGGCGACATCACCCTCGAGGAAGCCGAACAAGCCCTCCAGGACTACCAGGGCCAGCTGGAGAAGGTCTTCACGGAGGTCCGCGAGGCGACGGCCCAGCCGGGCGCGGCGCCGATGTCGGACCCGCAGGCGGAGTTCCCCGTCGCGGTGTCGACGGCGATCTCCACGGAGGTCGTCAAGCGGATCGCCGAGTCCCAGGTCAACATCCCGGACAACTTCCACGTCCACCCGCGCCTGCTGCCCCAGCTGCAGCGCCGGGCGACGATGGTCGAGGACGGGACGATCGACTGGGGCATGGGCGAGACGCTCGCGATCGGCTCCCTGCTGCTGGAGGGCACCCCGGTCCGCCTGTCCGGCCAGGACTCGCGCCGAGGCACGTTCGGCCAGCGCCACGCGGTCCTCATCGACCGCCAGACGGGCGAGGACTACACCCCGCTCCAGTACCTCGCCGAGGACCAGGCGCGTTACAACGTCTACGACTCGCTCCTCTCCGAGTACGCGGTCATGGGCTTCGAGTACGGCTACTCGCTGGCCCGCCCCGACGCGCTGGTGATGTGGGAGGCGCAGTTCGGCGACTTCGTCAACGGCGCGCAGTCGGTCGTCGACGAGTACATCTCGGCGGCGGAACAGAAGTGGGGCCAGACGTCCGGCGTCACCCTGCTCCTCCCGCACGGCTACGAGGGCCAGGGCCCGGACCACTCGTCCGCGCGCGTGGAACGCTTCCTCCAGCTCTGCGCCCAGAACAACATGACGGTCGCGATGCCGACCCTCCCGTCGAACTACTTCCACCTTCTCCGCTGGCAGGTGCACAACCCGCACCACAAGCCGCTGGTGGTCTTCACCCCGAAGTCGATGCTGCGCCTCAAGGCCGCCGCGTCGAAGACGGAGGAGTTCACGACGGGTCAGTTCCGCCCGGTCATCGGCGACGAGACCGTGACGGACCCGGCGGCCGTCCGCAAGGTCGTCTTCGTCACCGGCAAGCTGTACTACGACCTGGAGGCCGAGCGCGCCAAGCGCGGCACCACGGACGTGGCGATCATCCGCGTCGAGCGCCTGTACCCGCTGCCGGGTGCCGAGCTCCAGGCGGAGGTCAACAAGTACCCGAACGTCGAGAAGTACCTGTGGGCCCAGGAGGAGCCGGCGAACCAGGGTGCCTGGCCGTTCATCGCCCTCAACCTGATCGACCACCTGGACCTGGCTGTCGGCGCGGACGTCCCCCACGGGGAGCGGCTGCGGCGGATCTCCCGCCCGCACAGCTCGTCCCCGGCGGTCGGTTCCGCGAAGCGGCACCAGGCGGAGCAGGAGCAGTTGGTGCGGGAGGTGTTCGAGGCGTAACCGCCCCGAACAACCGCACGCGGCCGGGCCGCACCCCCACTCCGGGGGTGCGGCCCGGCCGTTTGCGCGCACTTATCCTTGACCCATGTACTTCACGGACCGTGGCATCGAAGAACTGGAGAAGCGGCGCGGCGAGGAAGAGGTCACCTTCGAGTGGCTCGCCGAGCAGCTGCGGACGTTCGTCGATCTGAACCCGGACTTCGAGGTCCCGGTGGAGCGCCTGGCGACCTGGCTGGCCCGGCTGGACGACGAGGACGACGACGAGTAGCAGCTCCTACGACGGTCGGTCCGGCCATAAGTAGCAGTTCCTACGACGGCCCGTCGCGCCCCTGTGTCAGTCGCGCGGGCGGGCCAGGCCGTAGGCGATGCCGAGCGTCCCGTAGGCCAGGAGCAGTACCCCCGCGGCGGTCCAGCCCGGGCTGCGGCGCCGTAGGCCCCAGGCCGTGAGCGGGAGGCCCGCCGTCAGCTGGGCGACGGACAGGGCGCTGGTCGCGTAGGTGCCGGACCAGGGGAGCCAGGGGCCCAGGCGGCTGTTGTCGACCGCTTCGAGTTCCGTGCGGACCACCTCGCGCCACGCCGAACGCTCGATCTGGCGGGCGTCCGGGCGGACGCGGGCGATCTCGCGGAGGCGGTCGGCCGGTTCGCCGGGGGTGAGGCCGGACGGAAGGGCCACTCCCGCGCGCGTGAGGACCGCCAGGAGGCCGCGCAGACGGGTGCGGGCGTCGGCCTCGGGGTCCGGTTGTGTCAGGTGGTCGAGGGACTGGAGATCCAGTACGGGGTCCAGGGCCAGTCGGGCGGCGAAGGTACGCATCGCCTCGTCCTCGCCGGCGGGGGTGCCGTCGGCGAGCCAGACGTAGCCGACGGGACGGCGGAAGCCCGAGGCCAGGGTGTAACCGGCGCGGTCGGCGTCCCACCACAGGGCGAGTACGGGCCAGGGGGCGCCGACGGCCAGGGCGGCGGCCCAGCCGGTGAGGACGCGGTCGACGGGTTCGTCGCCGTGCAGCCAGGGCCTGCCCTCGGGGACGAGCACGCTCCAGTCGTCGCCCGCGCCGGTCAGCAGCATGCGCTCGCGGAGCAGATGTGCCGCCGGAGCGACGGAATCCGCCTCCGCGCGGCAGAGCAGCAGCGCACCCGGGCCGGCAGCGGCCCGGCGTCCGACCTGGGACTTCTCCGTGGACATGGTCACACGCTAGGGCAATACGCCCCTTTCCGCCGGTCGTTGGACGGTCGGGGTCGATCGACGGTCACCGAAACGAGTGTCTTGACTTTCGACATCCGCGATATATCGTGTTTCTTGGAAGACGCGATATGGCGCGTCGTGTCCGGTCCCGTCTGTGTCCGATCCCGTCCCGCGCGGTTCGACCGAGGAGGTCTGCATCATGTCCGAGTGGTCCGTCGCAGAGCCCAAGAAGCTCACGTTCGACGAGCCCGTGAGCGATCTCCATGTACGCATCGTCAACGGAACGGTGAACGTCGTGGGGACCGACGAAGGTTCCGCCCGCCTCGAGATCTCCGAGATCGACGGGCCACCCCTGGTGGTGACCCAGCAGCACGGCACCCTGACGGTGGCCTACGAGGACCTCCCATGGAAGGGCTTCCTCAAGTGGCTCGACCGCAAGGGCTGGCGGCGCAGCGCGGTGGTCTCCCTGGCGGTTCCGGCGAGCACTCGGGTCGAGGTCGGGGTGGTCGGCGCCGCGGCCGTCGTCTCCGGGATCAGCGGGCCCTCGGTGGTGCGGGGCGTCACGGGCGACACCACCCTCGTCAGCCTCTCCGGCCCGGTCCGCGCCGAGACGGTCTCGGGGAACCTGGAGGCCCAGGCCGTCACCGGCGACCTCCGCTTCAACTCCGTCTCCGGCGACCTCACCGTCGTCGAGGGCTCGGGGCCCTCCGTGCGCGCCGAGTCGGTGACCGGCTCGATGATCGTGGACCTCGACCCGGACGGCCCGACCGACGTCCAGCTGAGCAATGTCTCGGGCGAGATCGCCATCCGGCTGCCGCATCCGGCGGACGCGGACGTCGAGGCGAACACGGCGAGCGGTTCCATCTCCAACGCCTTCGACGGACTGCGGGTGCACGGCCAGTGGGGCGCCCACAAGATCACCGGCCGCCTCGGCGCGGGCACCGGAAAGCTGCGCGCCACGACCGTCTCCGGCTCGATCGCGCTACTGCGCCGACCGGCGGCGGAGGATGAGGAAGAGGGCGTTGAGGACGACGTGACCGGTGCCCCCGCGAACGGGGCACAGGGCGACTCGGGGGACAATTCCGTTTCCGGCCCGGACGATGCTTCCGGCAGCGCCCCGGCCGACGGCACGACCGACAAGAAGGTGCTCTGACATGCCTCCCGTCTTCGCCCACGGCCGCCTCCGCCTCTACCTGCTGAAGCTGCTGGACGAGGCCCCCCGCCACGGCTACGAGGTGATCCGCCTCCTGGAGGAGCGCTTCCAGGGGCTGTACGCGCCCTCGGCGGGCACGGTCTACCCGCGCCTGGCCAAGCTGGAGGCCGAGGGCCTGGTCACCCACACCACCGAGGGCGGCCGCAAGGTGTACGCCATCACGGACGCCGGCCGCGCCGAACTGGCCGACCGCAGCGGCGAGTTGGCCGACCTGGAGCTGGAGATCCGCGAGTCCGTCGCCGAGTTGGCCGCCGAGATCCGGGCCGATGTCCGGGGCGCCGCGGGCGACCTGCGGCGCGAGATGCGCGCGGCGGCCTCCGAGGCCC
Source organism: Streptomyces hokutonensis (assembly GCF_000376565.1). Taxonomy (GTDB): domain Bacteria; phylum Actinomycetota; class Actinomycetes; order Streptomycetales; family Streptomycetaceae; genus Streptomyces; species Streptomyces hokutonensis. Next base: position 6,181 of record NZ_BARG01000106.1, read on the forward strand.
GGCGGGGCACCGGCAGCGCGCGGGCCCGCGGCGGCGAACACGAAGGCGCCGCCGGGGACTTCACGGACTTCGGCGACAAGGAGTCGTGGCGCGCCGCCAAGGAGGAGATGCGCCGCGCCAAGCAGGAGTGGAAGGAACAGGCCCGGCGCGCCAAGGACGAGAGCCGGCGGGCCCGCGAGGAGGCCCAGCAGGCCCGGCGCCAGGCCAAGGAGGCACAGGCCCGGGCGTGGGCCCAGGCCCAGGAGGAGATGCAGCGCATCGGCCGCCAGGTCCAGGAGCACGCCCAGGACCACTTCGCACGCGGCGACTGGCCCACGGGCGTACGCGAGAGCCTGACCGAACTGGCAAAGGAGTTCGGGGACTTCGGGAAGGAGTTCGGCAAGGACTTCGGGTTCGGGGGGCGGCCGGGTGCGGGCAAGTCGGCTTCGGCACCGGCACCGGGGACGTCGGCACCGGAGTACAGCCAGACCCCGGAGGACTTCCCCGCGGAGTACGAACCGGCCTGGGCCCACGAGGACTCCACCGGCGACCCGGCCCGCGATCTGGACCGGCTCCTCGACCGCTTCCGGGACGACATCCGCGACGCGGCCCGCGACCGCGGTGTCACCGAGGACCAACTCCGCGACACCCGCCGCCACTTGTCCGCAGCGGCGGCGCACATCGGGGCGATACTGCGGGGCGGCCGCAAGGCCTGAGCCGAGGCCGAGGCCCGCAGACGGTGCGCCGCGCCATCGAACCGAGGCGCACCGCCCCGCCCTTCACCCCGCCTTCGCCTCTCCCCCGCCGTACAGCACCCGTGTCGCCGCCTCGTGGGTCACCCCGTGATCGGCGAGCACCTCGCCGGGCACGCCGGGGAGGATGGTCAGAGCGAGCAGGAGATGCTCGTCGCCGATGTGGCGGTCGTGGTGGGCCACGGCGATGCGCAGGGACTTCTCCAGGACGTTCTTGGCACCCCGGCCGAAGGTACGGCGGCCCGACCACCACTCTCCGCTCCTGCGGTCGCCGGACATCGCGCCGACACCGTGCACCTCCTCGACCCGGGCGACGATCTCCGAGACGTCGATGCCGAGTCCGGCGAGGGCGTCGGCCTCGGACTGCGAGAGCCCGGCCCGTCGGCGCGCGTCGCGCAGAGCCTCTCGTAGGGACTCCTTGCGTTCTTCGGTGGTGAGGCCGAGGGCGGTGAGGGTGAAGGAGGCGCGGCTGCCCTCGCGGTCGAGGAGTGCCAGGAGCAGATGTTCGGCCTCGACGGAACCGGAACCGGTCCCGGATCGCTCGCAGTGCTCCACCGCGCCCCGCACCACGGCGCGGGCGTCCTTCGTGAACCGTTCGAACATCACTGCCTCCCGTACTTCTTGTGGACGGCCTGCCTGCTGACTCCGAGTTCCGCGGCGATCTCCTGCCACGACCAGCCCTGGTTGCGCGCACTGCGCACCTGCACCGCCTCCAGCTGCTCCACGAGCTTGCGCAGCGCGGACACGGCACGGAGGCCGACCCGTGGGTCACGGTCGCCCGCGCGCTCGGCGAGATCCGTTGCTTCGGTCATGATGTCAACCTACGTTGACAGACACCCATCTGTCAATCAAAGTTGACAAACAGGTGCCGATATACGGCTGCGGCCGGCCCGGGAGGAACCGGACCGGCCGTGAGCCGGGCAGAAGATGATGAGCAGAAGGGACGGGACGTCAGCCGTTCGTGAGCACGATCTTGCCGAACTGGCCGCCGGAGTCGAGGCGTTCGAAGCCCTCGCGGGCCCGGTCCAGCGGGAGTACCTCGTCGATGACCGGGCGAACACCCGTCGTGGCGCAGAAGGCGAGCAGGTCCTCCAGCTCGTCCTTGGTGCCCATGGTCGAGCCGACGACCTTGAGTTCGAGGAAGAAGATACGGGTCAGTTCGGCGTGCGAGGGACGGTCGCCGCTCGTGGCACCGGAGATGACGATCGTGCCGCCGGGCTTGAGGGACTTCACCGAGTGGGACCAGGTGGCCGCGCCGACGGTCTCGATGACGGCGTCCACGCGCTGCGGCAGCCGAGCCCCCGGCTCCACCGCCTCCAGCGCGCCCAGCTCCAGCGCCCGCTTCCGCTTGGCCTCGTCCCGGCTGGTCGCGAAGACCCGCAGCCCGGCCGCCTTCGCGAGCACGATCGCGGCCGTGGCGACACCGCCGCCCGCGCCCTGCACGAGCACCGAATCGCCGGGCCGTACGCCGGAGTTGGTGAAGAGCATGCGGTACGCCGTCAGCCAGGCCGTCGGCAGACAGGCTGCCTCCTCGAAGGACAGCTCCTTCGGCTTCGGCAGCACGTTCCACGTCGGTACGGCGACCTGCTCCGCGAAGGTGCCCTGGTAGTGCTCGGTGAGGATGGAACGGGGTTCCCTGGGGCCGACGCCGTGACCGGTCTGGCCGATGACGGAGTGCAGGACGACCTCGTTGCCGTCCGCGTCGACGCCGGCGGCGTCGCAGCCGAGGATCATCGGCAGCTTGTCCTCCGCGAGGCCCACGCCGCGCAGGGACCACAGGTCGTGGTGGTTGAGGGAGGCGGCCCTGACATCGATGGTGCTCCAGCCCGGCCGGGCCTCGGGGGCGGGGCGCTCCCCCGACTCGAGGCCGGAGAGCGGCTGGTCGCGGTCGATTCGGGCGGCGTAGACGGCGAACATGACCTTGACGATAGGCTCCGCCGGTTGACCAGGGAACTACCGGGCGGTGTGACACATGCCCTCTTGCGCAGGGTGCCGGCCTCCTGGGGGGGGCTGAGAATCCGGACCGGCACCGACAAGCCCACCCGGCCCGCGGCCGCCGAACGACCCGAGCCACCGACGGGAAACGCCCACCCTTCACGTCACCCGAACGGGCGGGTAGGTGGGCAAAGAAATGGCCCCGCCCGAGCGGGCGGGGCCATTTGGGCTAGCGTCGGGCGACGCCCTCCGCCCGTGCCGCCGCCGCGACAGCCGCGGTGACCGCAGGCGCGACGCGCTCGTCGAACGGCGAGGGGATCACGTAGTCCGCGGCAAGGTCGTCACCGACGACACCGGCCAGCGCCTCGGCCGCCGCGATCTTCATGCCCTCGGTGATCCGAGAGGCCCGCACCTGGAGCGCGCCCGCGAAGATGCCCGGGAACGCCAGCACGTTGTTGATCTGGTTCGGGAAGTCGGACCGCCCCGTGGCGACGACCGCCGCGTACTTGTGCGCCACGTCGGGGTGCACCTCGGGGTCCGGGTTGGCCATGGCGAAGACGAACGCGCCCTCGGCCATCGAGGCGACGGCCGGCTCCGGGACCGTACCGCCGGAGACACCGATGAAGACGTCGGCGCCTTCCAGCGCCGCCTCCAGCGTCCCCGAGAGCCCCGCCTTGTTGGTGAGCTCGGCCAGTTCCCGCTTGACCGGCGTGAGGTCGTCCCGGTCGCGCGAGACGACGCCCTTGCGGTCCGTGACGGCGACGTCGCCGAGCCCTGCCTCCAGCAGGAACTTGGCGATGGCCACCCCGGCCGCGCCCGCGCCGGAGATGACGGCCCGCAGGTCGCCCAGCTCCCGCCCGGTCAGCTTCGCCGCGTTGCGCAGCGCCGCAAGCGTCACGATCGCCGTACCGTGCTGGTCGTCGTGGAAGACGGGAATGTCGAGCCGCTCCTGGAGCCTGCGCTCGATCTCGAAGCAGCGCGGCGCCGAGATGTCCTCCAGGTTGATGCCCCCGAAGGAGGGCGCGAGGCGCACCACGGTCTCGATGATCTCGTCGACGCCGGTGCAGTCCAGGGCGATCGGCACCGCGTCCACGCCGCCGAACTGCTTGAACAGGATCGCCTTGCCCTCCATGACGGGGAGGGAGGCCTCGGGACCGATGTCGCCGAGTCCGAGCACCGCCGTACCGTCCGTCACGACGGCGACCACGGACGACTTCCATGTGTAGTCGTGGACGAGTTCCGGCTGCTCCGCGATGGCGGTGCACACGCGCGCGACGCCGGGTGTGTATGCGAGGGACAGGTCGTCCTTGTCGCGGATCGGCACGGTGGCCTGCACGGCCATCTTGCCGCCGCGGTGCAGCGCGAACGCAGGATCGAAGGAATCGAGGGGCTCGGCCCCGCCGTCCTGATCCGTACTGCTGTCGCTGCGAGGATTGACGATCTCCGCTGCCACTTTGTCTTACCCCTTAAGTCTTCATTGATTTTGAGGGTGGCCACTCCCTGGTGAGGGGTGGGCGGGCACCGCGCAGGGCCCAGAGAGTTGATGCGTACGAGCACCTGCGCGACGGGCGCGCCGCACACGCGCCCTGAGCCCCGGATGAGGGGTGTAAAGAACCTTCTTACCGGACGGACGGCACCGAGGACGAGTCCAATAGGCGCAAGGTCACATCTCGTCGGCCGAGGGCGGAACGATGATCGATCACATCGTGAGACATACCGAAGATCTTCCGGCCGGAAGGAGGGATTCCAGCAGATGGTCCGTGATCAGGGCGTCCTGATGTACCGACCTGGTGCGTTTCGGGGGTCACCCGTTATCCGATTTTGACATAGGGAGTCCCCTGAATGGTTCAGTCCGAATGGCAAGATGCCCTAATCACACGAGGTCGCGACACCCGAAGGTGTGTGTTCTCGTCGACCCGTCGGCACCGCCATCCATCCGCCGGAGGAACCCATCATGACCGCACGCTCCGCCCGTCGTACGACCGCCCCGCACACCCGGCTGGCAGCGGTCGGTGCGATCGCGGTCGCCGGCTCCCTGCTGCTCGCCGGCTGCGGCGACCAGACGGACAAGAACAGCAGCTCGGACTCCTCGTCGTCGTCCTCCTCGGCGCCGCTCGCGAGCAAGCTCCCCGCCGACATCCGCAAGGCGGGTGTCATCAAGGTCGGCTCGGACATCGCGTACCCGCCGGTCGAATACATGGACAACGGCAAGGCCGTCGGCATCGACCCGGACATCGCGGCCGCGCTCGGCAAGCAGCTGGGCGTCAAGTTCGAGTTCCAGAACGGCAAGTTCGACAACCTGATCGTGGGCCTCCAGGCCAAGCGCTTCCAGGTGCTGATGTCGGCGATGAACGACACCAAGGCCCGCCAGGACGGCGTCGACTCGGACACCGGCAAGAAGGTCGGCGACGGTGTCGACTTCGTCGACTACTTCACCGCCGGTACGTCGATCCTCGTCCAGAAGGGCAACCCGAAGGGCATCAAGTCGCTCGACGACCTGTGCGGCAAGGTCGTGGCCCTGCAGAAGGGCACCACGTCCGAGGGCATCGCCAAGACGCAGAGCAAGAAGTGTACGACCGACGGCAAGAAGGCCATCAGCCTGCAGACCTTCGACACCGACCCCGAGGCGCTGCTCCGCCTCAAGCAGGGTGCGTCCGTCGCCGACCTGAACGACTTCCCGGTGGCGGCCTACAACGCGAAGACCTCCAACGGCGGCAAGGACTTCGAGGTCGTCGGCGACCAGATCGAGGCGGGCCCGTACGGCATCGCCGTCGGCAAGAGCAACACCCAGCTGCGCGACGCCCTCCAGGCCGCCCTCGCCGCGATCATGAAGAACGGCGAGTACACCAAGATCCTGCAGAAGTGGAACGTCACGGACGGCGCGGTCACCGAGGCCAAGATCAACGGCGGCTCCTGATCCCGCGCGACGCTGAAAGGCAGTCACCGTGACTGAGATTTCCGACCGGGTGCCTCCGCCCGCCCCCTCGATATCGCCCGAGCAGATCAAGGCCATCCCGGTGCGCCACTACGGCCGCTGGGTGGCCGGTGTCGTGGTCGTGGGCCTCCTGGTGCTGATCGGGATCGCGTTCTCCAACGCGAAGATCAACTACAGCGTGATCCCCGATTACCTCTTCGACCCGGGCATCGTGGCCGGCGCCTGGACCACGCTGTACATCTCGGTGCTCGCGATGCTCCTCGGGGTCGTACTCGGCGTGATCCTCGCCGTGATGCGGCTGTCGTCGAACCCGGTCACCAGTACCGTGGCCTGGTTCTACATCTGGTTCTTCCGCGGCACCCCGGTCCTGGTCCAGCTGCTGCTCTGGTACAACATCTCGCTGGTCTTCCCCGTCCTGAACCTCGGGTTCTACAAGGACGAGATGAACCAGGTGATGACACCGGTCCTGACGGCACTGCTCGGACTCGGCCTGAACGAGGCCGCGTACATGTCCGAGATCGTCCGGGCCGGCATCCAGTCGGTCGACGAGGGCCAGACCGAGGCTTCGCACGCGCTGGGCATGACGCAGGGCAAGACGCTGCGCCGGGTGGTCCTGCCGCAGGCGATGCGGGTCATCATCCCGCCGACCGGCAACGAGTTCATCAACATGCTGAAGACCTCGTCCCTGGCCTACGCCGTCCAGCTCCCCGAGCTGATCAAGAAGGCCACGGACATCTCCAGCACCTCGCTCGCAGTCGTCGAGATGTATTTCGTGGCGTGCATCTGGTACCTGTTCCTGACCACGGTCTTCAGCATCGTGCAGTACTACGTCGAGCGCCGTTACGCCCGTGGTTCGAGCCGCAGTCTGCCGCCGACCCCGTTGCAGCGGATGCGGAAGTACCTCCGCATGTTCGGCTCCTTCCGCCGCCCGGAGGTGGCCCGATGACCAGTCTCGCCAAGGACATCGCCCCGGGCACCGGCGGCCACCCCATGGTCAGGGCCGAGGCCGTGCACAAGTCGTTCGGGCTCGCGCACATCCTCAAGGGCATCGACCTGGAGGTGAATCCGCGTGAGGTGTTCTGCCTGGTCGGCCCGTCCGGCTCCGGCAAGTCCACCTTCCTGCGGTGCATCAACCACCTGGAGAAGATCAGCGCCGGGCGGCTCTACGTCGACGGCCGGCTGGTCGGCTACCGGCAACAGGGCGACAAGCTCTACGAGTTGAAGGAGAAGGAGGTCTCCGCGCAGCGGCGGGACATCGGCATGGTGTTCCAGCGCTTCAACCTCTTCCCGCACATGACGGCGCTGGAGAACGTCATGGAGGCGCCGGTCCAGGTCAAGCGCGAGACCAAGGCCGTGGCGCGGGAACGGGCGCAGCAGCTGCTGGACCGCGTGGGCCTCGGCGACCGCAAGGACCACTATCCGGCGCAGCTGTCCGGTGGCCAGCAGCAGCGGGTGGCGATCGCCCGGGCGCTGGCGATGCAGCCCAAGCTGATGCTCTTCGACGAGCCGACCTCGGCGCTCGACCCGGAACTGGTCGGCGAGGTGCTGGACGTGATGCGGGACCTCGCGGCGGACGGCATGACGATGATCGTCGTCACCCACGAGATGGGCTTCGCCCGCGAGGTCGGCGACTCGCTGGTCTTCATGGACGACGGCGTGGTGGTCGAGTCCGGCCACCCGCGCGAGGTCCTGACGAACCCTCAGCACGAGCGGACCAAGTCCTTCCTGTCCAAGGTGCTCTGAACCGCCGTACCGGAAAAGGGCTGGGGCGGAAGGGAATTCCCTTCCGCCCCAGCCCTTTTCATCCGCACATCACTCAGTGCGGATACGTCGTCCAGCCCTGGCCCGGCACATAGACCTGGTGCCCGCGCTTTTCGATGACGTCACGCGAGTCACAGGTCGCCTTGCTGCTGCCCGTACCGCTGATGGTCTTTCCGTACTTGGTCGACCGGTAGAACGTGTCGGTGTAGATACAACCGACATAGGCCCGCACCTTGCGACCGCAGGGATTCTTGGTGAAGTTCACCGTGTACGACTTGCCGCTGGTCGATCCGCTGACGCTGACCGTGCAACTCGGGTCGGCCTGGGCTCCCGCCACGAATACCGGAAGGCCACTGAAGGCCAGCACCGATACCGCGCCGACGACGATTCTCTGCTTGAGTTTCACGCTGTCCCCCTGAATGTGCGGCCGAGGCTCACTTGGCGCTGATGTACCCGGTGTACGCGTAGGAGATGAACTGCGCGGCACCGCGCGGCCCGTCCTGGATGAAGCCCGTGAACAGCACGTAGTTCTGCGGGCCTTCCTTGAAGTCGTAGTCGCAGACCTTCGGCGCGTTGAACGCGCCGTCGGTGTCGGCGCACTGGCCGACCCGGCCCGAGCCGTCCATCGCCTTCCACTTCACGACGGCACGCATACCGTCCTTGCGAAGGTCGTTGACAATGAACTTGTCCCCGTCGGCGTCGAAACAGATGTCATAGACGGATCCCTGATCCACGGCACATGTCTTGCTCGCCGCACTGGCGGGAGTCCCCGCCAGCAAAGTCCCAGCAGCCGCGATGGTCAGCGCGGCAACTGCGGACAAAGGCCGAAACTTCATTTGGGACCTTTCCCCACTCCAAGCCCCCCGTGGACTTGGAGTGAGCATTGGATCACTACCCAAATGAAGAAGCAAGCAATTTGCTTGAGTAACTACGCGGCCCGGATGGGCATTTCGGATATACCGGAACCGCGACTCCTACTTCAGCGCCAGCAGCAACGTGTCCGAAGGCGAGCACCACACCGCCCGCGCCTCCCCGAACCCCTTCTCGCGGAGCACGCGTGCGTGCCACGCCGGTGAGGGCATGTCGCCGTCCGCGTGGTCGCCGTAGATCTCGAAGCGGCGGGCGGTCGGGGCGGCGAGGACCGGGTCCTGGGCGGCGAGTTGCCACCACTCGGCCCAGTCGAGGGCGCCGTTCTTCTGGGCCTGTTCCATGCGGGACTGGCTGCGGGTGCGCTCGATCGCGTTGATCCGGGGCGTGGTGTCGTCGATCATGTGGTCGGCGTTCATGAAGACGCCGCCGTAGCGGACGAGTTCGGCGAGTTGGCCGTAGAGGGCCGCGAGGGGTTCGTTGCGCAACCAGTGCAGGGCCGTGGCGGTGAGGACCGCGTCGTACGAGTCGTACGGCAGCCCGGTCGTCCACCGCGGGTCCTTGAGGTCTGCCGTGACGAAGGAGACCCGCTCGTCGCCCTCGAAGGTGCCGCGGGCGATGGTGAGGAGGGCGGGATCGAGGTCGACGCCGGTGCTGGTGGCGTTCGGGAAGCGGGCCAGCAGCCTGGCCGTGATGCTGCCGGTGCCGCAGGCGAGGTCGAGGACGCGCGGCTCGGGCCCGACGCAGGCCTCGACCATGTCGAGCATGATCCGGAAGCGGCCCTCCCGGTCGGGCATGTACCACTCCTGCTGCCGGTCCCAGCTCTCCTGCCAGGACTGCCAGTCGGTTCCGACACCGGTCGTCATGAGGACCCCCTGTCCACACACTGTGGCCTTGCCACTGTCGTAATACCCTGGAAGCACGATCAGCTGTTACCCGACCGCATCCACGACCATAGAGCGCCTCCGTAAGGACTACAAGTGGAACTGGCCTATTACTCGGACTATGCCGTACGCCTCGTCAACACCGAGGAACCGGCCCGGGGCAAGGACGCCCTGACCTCGGTCGAGGCCGTGCGGGACCTGTTCGGCACCAACAAGGAGGCGGCCCGCCGCGCCACCGACGCCGACGTCACCCGCTTCCGTTCGGTCCGGGCGCGGCTGCGGGCGGTCTTCGAGGCTGCCGACGGCGGCGACGAGACCCTCTCCGTGAACCTGCTGAACTCGCTCCTCCTGGAGTTCCCGGTCAGCCCGCAGATCTCCGGGCACAACTTCCGGGACGAGGACGGCCGCCCGCTGTGGCACATGCACCTCGCGGACCACCCGTCGAACGCGACCGCCGGCTACGCGGCCATCGCGGCGATGGGCCTGGCCTTCCATCTCACCGAGTACGGCGTCGACCGCCTGGGCCTGTGCGAGGCGCCCCCGTGCCGCAACGCCTACCTGGACACCTCGACCAACCGCTCCCGGCGCTACTGCTCGGACCGCTGCGCGACCCGCGCCAACGTGGCCGCCTACCGGGCCCGGAAGCGCCTGGAGGCCGACCGGTCGGAGAGGACGGGCCTGGCGGCCGAGAGCGCCCAGCGGGCGAGCGCGAACGGCGAACGCTGACCGGGCCCGAGCGGCCGGTACCGGAAGCGCACCCTGCCCAGCACCAGGTCCTCGGGCACGGTGCCGTAGTCGGTGCTGTCCCCGCCGGCGAACGCGTTGTCCCCGAGCACCCACCAGCCGCCGTCCCGCCGCTCCACGGCCCGCTTGACGACCAGCAGGTCCTGCTGGAACGGATGCCGCAGCACGACGACGTCCCCGGGCCTGACCCTGGCGCCGTACTGGACCACGAGCAGATCCCCGTGGACCAGCGTCGGCACCATGGACGGCCCGGTCACCTCGGCCGTCCCGAAGGGCAGTACGGCCCTCCCGCGCTCGGTCTCCTGCGACAGCTCCGGCATCCCCGGCACCTCCCCGGTCCTATCCTCCACCAGTCTGAGTCCGACCCCGTACTTTTGTCCTAAGCCCATGGGGGCACTCGCGAAATCAGCTTCTCCAGGGAGTAATGTCCCACCTGAGAAGACGATCACGAGGAAGGAACGCTCCATGCTTTCCCGCCTGTTTGCCCCCAAGGTGAAGGTCAGCGCGCACTGCGACCTGCCCTGCGGTGTGTACGACCCGGCCCAGGCCCGCATCGAGGCGGAGTCGGTGAAGGCCGTACAGGACAAGATGGCCGCCAACGACGACCCGCACTTCCAGGCGCGTGCCACCGTCATCAAGGAACAGCGCGCCGAGCTCGCGAAGCACCACGTCTCGGTGCTCTGGAGCGACTACTTCAAGCCCCCGCACTTCGAGAAGTACCCGGAGCTGCACCAGCTGGTCAACGACACCCTGAAGGCCCTCTCGGCCGCCAAGGCGTCCACCGACCCGGCGACGGGCCAGAAGGCGCTGGACTACATCGCCCAGATCGACAAGATCTTCTGGGAGACCAAGAAGGCCTGACATCCAGTCGGCCCGGCCCGGTCGACCGGCGGTCGGTGCACCATCGACGGTCAGTGGGCATGGGGAAGGGGCTCCGCCGGTTCGCCGGCGGGGCCCCTTCGTCGTTCCCGCCCACGTCAACGACGGCAGACGAGGACGCCTCCCAGGCATGTGATCTCGAAGACGCGGTGCTGGTCGATGTGTTCGACGAGAATGGTGCGGGCCCGCTCGATCGTGGCGTCGAAGGGCACGTCGTGCTGATCCGCCCAGGCCCGGTAGGAAGCCATGTGCGCGATGACCGGCTCAGGATCGTCGACCGTGATGGTGCCGGGCAGTTCCATCGTCTCCACCCGCCCGAACTCCTCTCCCAGGAAGGCCGATGCCTTCTCCAGGGAGAAACGGGCGCTGAGCGATATACGGGCGGGTCCACGTCCAATGCCGAGGACGTCGCCTGCGGCCCGCCGCCACAGGTCGTCGAGTTCCGCCTTGTCCCGGTCGCTGTTGGTGGAGGCGATCACCAGCCCGTCGCGGCTGACTACGCGGGACAACTCCCTTACTGCCAGGGGGATGTCGGGGACGTGGTAGAGCATGTGCAGCGCCAGGGCGGCGTCGACGCTCCCGGCCGTCAGCGGCAGGCGGGTGGCGTCCGCCACGGCAACAAGGCCGGGGACGTCGGCGAGGATGCCGGGGGCGATGTCCAGGCCCAACAGGGCCAGATCGGGACGGTCCTCGCGCAGCCGCTGGATGAACTTGCCGTTGCCACAACCGACATCGACCACACGTCCGCGCTTCCGCACACCGCTCAGCTTCTCGGCGACGATGCCGGGCAGGTCGTAACGAGGCGTCTGCCACTGGTAGAGCGACTGGCGAGCGGCGAGATCCCGGCCGCTGCTGTAGGCGCTTCCGGCGAGGCGGCTCCGGTCGGTGACGGCGGCGGCGTATGCGGCGGACAGTTCGGTCACGTCGAGAACTCCCAGACTTGGTCAAGGGGTCATGAGGACGCCTTCACGGCTTACCGAGGCCTGTGGTCCCAATTCTCACCAACTTCCGCAATCCTGCGTGCCATTGAGCGCACACGGCCGTTGGTTTGAGCCGTATCCAAGCGTTGAAGCACCTGCTGACAGGCTCAAGCCGTTGATGCGCCCGCCACATAATTTCCGGCCCAAGTCGCGATGGTGTCCAGGTGCTCAACCTGCAGACCTACCCGACAAGCAGGCTGTACGAGCAGCGTGAGACTCCCCCTCTTGGTACGTCGGTCGGCCCACTCGTGGTCCAGGGTCGTGAAGTCGTCATCGATCCATGCGGCTGGGGCGTCGCCGAGCCAGGTGTCGACGTGATCGCGTTTCCACAGGTAGCCGTTGGGATGGCTGGTAGTGATCTGCGGGCGCGGCAGGTCGATGTACGGCAGGGGCGGTAGGCCGAGGAGCGGCCCGACGACGTTGGTGGCGTCCTGGCGCCAGCTGCTGCACCAGACCGGGGTGACCAGGCCGCTGCGGATGATGTTCATGAGCAAGGGGCCGTGGACGGGGTTGAGCCAGACAGTGACCGGGTCGTCGACGCTCCGGCCGGTGGGCACGACTTCCTGGCGGGTGTGGGTCGCCGGGCTGGCTCCCGCCTCGTTCGGGAAAGGTATGAGAACGCCGTCGATGTCGAGGAGCAGGTAGGGCGGGCGCATCGGTTTCTCCCTGGGGAGCCGTGGTGGGGGTCAGAGCTTGCGCGCGGTGATGAGGAGAGTGGTGGGCCAGCGGCCACCGTGGCGGGCGTCATGGAACTCCTCGGCCGAGGTGAGCCAGAGCCCGGCGCGGTCGAGGTGTTTCTCCCAGCGGTCGACGTTGAAGTCCCAGCGGGCGATGGGGAGTCGGCGTCGGTCGGGGAGCGTGACGAAGTCGCGTCGGGGCCGGTCGTCGGTGGCGGGGCGTAGGCCGCCGCGCTGGGGGTGGGGGACCGAGAAGGCGAGCGTGCGCCCGGGTTTGAGGTGCTGGGCGATGGCCGGGAGCAGAAGCTCGGGAGCTACGAGCCCGATGGCGCCGAAGACCGAGTAGACGGCGTCGAACTGCTCGTCTGTGGCTTGCAGGTAGTGCAGGGCGTGGCCGGCGACGAAGGTGAGGTTGTTCAGCCGGCCGTAGTGCGAGCGGGCTCGGCGGACCTGGAGGCCGACGAGGTCGACGCCGGTGACGTGGGCGCCGTAGCGGGTGGCGAGGTGGGCGGCGTTGTGGCCGGGGCCGCAGCCGAGTTCGAGCAGTCGCTTGTGGCTCAGGTCCGGGCCGAGGATTTCGGCGCTGGGTCCGCTGCCGGGCCGGGTGGTCCATTCCATCCGGGCGGGTACGGACAGTGGTTCGGCGGGGCTGGCCGTCGTGCGCTGGAGGGCGTGGACGTACCAGGGGGACGCCTGGGCGAGCACGTCAGACCTCCAGGAGGTGGAGGACGTCGGTGAGGTGGCGGCGTACGGCCTTGATGTAGGCGGGGTCGGTGGCCGGGTCGTTGATCCAGCGGATCGACTGCTCCATGAACCACTCGACGGCCCACATGCGGTGCCAGCCCAAAGCCCATTTCTCGGCAGGCAGTCCGCCGCGTTCGGCGAGGGCGTCGGGGGTGCCGCCTTGGGTGACGTAGGTGTCCAGGAAGACGCGCAGGCGTACCGGGTCAGCGGTGTCGAGGGTGCCGTGCCAGCTGGCGAGGTCGAGCAGGCCGGGTCCGGTGAAGGCGCGGGCGAAGTCCAGCAGTCGCCAGCCACGTTGACCGATGTGGAGGCTGGTGGGGTGGAACTCCGAGTGCACCCAGCCGAACGGAGCCACCGTCGTACCAGCCGAGCGTGCCTCGGCGGCCTGGGCGATCCGGTCGAGCGCGTCTTCGACGTCGTCCGTGTCCTGCCACCGGTCGGCCTTGCGAAGTCGGCCGAGGTGCTCCAGGGCTCGGCTCGGCAGGGTGCGTAGCCGTTCCTGGTCGAGGACGGGCAGGGCGGAGGCGGTGCGGGTGCCGTGCAGGACGACGGCTGCGGCTGCGCCGTCGAGATCGTCGGCCTCACGGATGGGGGCGCCGAGGTCTTCCAGC
>NZ_BARG01000105.1 GCF_000376565.1 Streptomyces hokutonensis
GTGGCTGGTCGCGCAGTTCCCCGCGCCCCTGTGGGGCGCTGCTGTCCCTTACGCCGTTCGCTTCCTTGGGGACGTCTTCTTTGCCGGAGTCTTCTTCGCCGTCGTCTTCTTCGTCGTGGCCTTCTTCGCCGTCGACTTCTTGGCAAGGGGTCTGACCTCGGCCTTCTTGGCCGGCTCCGCGCCGCGCGACTCCTGCGCCTCGCGGACGCTCTTCTCCAGGGCCGCCATGAGGTCGAGGACCTTGCCGCTGCGGGCCGGGGCCGGAGCGTCGGCGGGCTGTTCGCCGGAGGCCTTCGCGGTGATCATCTCCTCTACGGCCTCCCGGTAGTCGTCGTGGAGGTCGGCGAGGTCGACCTCGCCCAGCGTGTCCATCAGGGCGTCCGCGAGGTCGAGTTCCTTGTCGCGGACGGTGACGCTCGTGTCGGGGGCGACGCCCTCGGGGGCGCGGATCTCGTCCGGCCAGAGCAGCCCGTGCATGGCGATCACGTCGTCGACGACACGCAGCATGCCGAGGCGTTCGCGGCCGCGCAGCGCGTACTTCGCGATGGCCACTTTCTGGCTGCGCTTGAGCGCCTCGCGGAGCAGGGTGTACGGCTTGGCGGCGGGGACACCGTTCGCGGAGAGGTAGTAGGCCGCGTCCATCTGGAGGGGATCGATCCGGTCGGCCGGCACGAAGGCGACGATCTCGATGGTCTTCGCGGTGGGGATCGGCAGCTGGGCCAGGTCCTCGTCCGTGATGGGGATCATCGTGCCGTCCGCGTCCTCGTACGCCTTGCCGATCTCGGCCTGGGTGACCTCGCGGTCCTCCAGTTCGCAGACCTTGCGGTAGCGGATGCGGCCGCCGTCCTCGGTGTGGATCTGGCGGAAGGAGACGGAGTGGCTCTCGGTCGCGTTCACCAGCTTGATCGGGATGCTGACCAGGCCGAAGGAGATGGCGCCGTTCCATATGGATCGCACCTGCGGCACCCGCCTTCCGGTATCCATCGATTAATCACGTTTACGTGGGATTCTCATCGTATGACGCCGATCACAGAGGTGGAGGGCCGAAGGCTCGCTCTCAGCAACCTGGAGAAGGTGCTGTACCCGGCGGACGGCTTCACCAAGGGCGAGGTCCTGCACTACTACGCCACGATCGCCGGGGCGCTGCTGCCCCATCTGCGGGACCGGCCGCTGTCCTTCCTGCGGTACCCGGACGGGCCGGACGGTCAGGTGTTCTTCGCGAAGAACGTGCCGCCGGGTACGCCCGAGTGGGTCACCACGGCCGAGGTGCCGAGGTCGGAGGGGCCGGCCCGGATGGTGCTGGTACAGAACCTGGCGTCCCTCATGTGGGCGGCGAACCTCGTCACCGAGTTCCACACCCCGCAGTGGGTGATCGGAGCGCCGGGCTCCGCCGACCGGCTGGTCTTCGACCTCGATCCGGGGGCACCGGCGACGGTGGTGCAGTGCTGCGAGGTCGCGGTCTGGCTGCGGGAGCGGCTCGCTTCCGACGGGATCGAGGCGTACGCCAAGACGTCCGGGGCGAAGGGGCTGCATCTGCTGGCGGGGGTGGAGCCGGTGCCGTCGGAGCGGGCCGTCGAGTACGCGAAAGCACTGGCCGTGGAGGCCGAGAAGGCCATGCCCGGGCTCGTCGTCCACCGGATGACCCGGAGTCTGCGGCCGGGAAAGGTGTTCGTCGACTGGAGCCAGAACGCCGCCCGCAAGACCACGGCGACGCCGTACACCCTGCGGGCACGCGCCGAGCCGAGTGTGTCGGCGCCGGTCACGTGGGAGGAGGTGGAGACGTGCCGGTCCGTGCGTCAACTGACCTTTCTGGCAACGGACATGGGGGGACGGCTGCGGGAGTACGGGGATTTGCTGGGGCCGTTGGTCGGTGGGGGGCCGGTGGGGGCTGTGCCTTGATTGTCGCCGGGGCTCGAGGGCAGCTCACCGGCTGGTCGGTCGATCAGCCCTACCGCCCGGTGGCGCCGTCCGTCACCCGCGGCCGTCTGCCACCCGACATGACGATCGCACGCGCCACCAGAGCGACAATCGCGGCAACCGCCAGAACAAGAGTGACAGTCCATGTCGCGCCGGTGAGTTTCCCTTGTAGCTGGGCCTCGCTGCGCAGTCGCATCGACATCTCGACAACAGCCGTCAATGGGATCAGGACCTGGAACGCGAGACCGCGATATCCATGATTCCGAGCGAGATGTCCGGCCAACCCCAGAATGATCCCCAAGAATACTGCCGCTACGCACCAGAAGATTGTCTTCGACGCGAATCCGGCCCAGTAAACGTGCGTCCCCCGAGAAGGGTCGGCCAGGTCTACAGGTTCCATGAACTCTCCGCGCTCGAGTTTGGTCACGTAGTAGGCGACTACGGCCACGACGAGCGATATGGGTGCCAGGACGGCAGATTTGACCCTTGATTTTCCTGCCAGGCCGACACAAAAAGCCAAAGCCGCCCAGGACCAGCCGGCGGACAGGACGAGATGCGCCACATGACCCACTGATGAGTCCGTCGTCTCGAGCAGAGGGGCGATCACTCCGAGGGCGACGCCGGCTATCAGCGCGACAACCGGCGCCAAGATGGAGGAGCGTGAAGAGGCCACGGTACTTGAAGGTATCCTTTTCAATAACCACGTGTCTGAGGATCTACCGCCGCACGAGTCTACGGCCGTCGTCACGAATCCACAGCCACCGGCCGCTCCGCCCCGGGACCGACGATGCCGGACAGGAGACGGGAGCAACTTGCCGGTGCAGTACGGGAGTTCCGTCGCCGGCGCGGCCGAGGCGCTCGCCCGCACCGCCCGCTGAGCGGGTGTGGGCGAGCGCCCGGCAACTGCATTACGGCCCCTTATGGCGGAGCCGGGAGTTCGGCGTCCGTGCCGCTTCCGCTGGGCAACGCCTCCGAATGGTCATTTCGGAAGGGGCGCGATCTTTCGGTCGTCTCAGTCGTCGTCCTTGGACCAGTACGCGTAGCACGTGTACGCGGCGCCTGCCGTCGTGCCGGCCTTGGCCGTTACTCCGGAAGCCGCGTGGGCATAATCCTGGCCATCGGCGATTTTCGCAGTCGCCGAGTGCCCCTTGGAGCCGTGGAAGTAGTACGAATAGCAGCGCTTTCCGTCGGTCATCAGTGTCGAGGACGAGTCGAGCGAAATGGCGACGCCCCCCATTCCGCAGGATCGGGCCCAAATTCCGCAAGCCACGTCGATGCCGCGTCGGCCGACGCCGTCTCCATGAGAGCCCCGACAGTCAGGGCCGCAGCGGCTGCGGCGACAGTGAGCGACTCATGAAGGACTTTCGCGTCGTCCCTTTATCGCTTTCGATCGCATTCGAGCCCCCCTCCCGTCAGGTCGCGCGAAGGCTTCTCGTTCGCCGTTTAAGCTGATCATGTCCATGCAAGATCGACTCGGGCCGAAGCCGACCACTGAACCGTGAGGGCCACCGAGGGAGCGAACGGATTGGCGAGAAACAGTCCGGCGCGGCAGCCGGGCCCGATCGGGACATCAGCCGCGCCGAACGTCACCGCGCCTCACACCTTCCCCCACGTATGCCGATCCCGAGCCATCGCATGCAGCGCCTCCACATCCGCCGGCTTCAACACCCCGCCCGTCCTTGCCAGTCCGGGCAGTTCCGTGTCCTGGAGTACGCGGACCTCGCGGAGGGGGGTCGTGACCGAGACGTCGGTCGGGCCGACGAGTGCCAGGATCGGGCGGACCTCGGCGGTGAGGGCGTACGAGGCGCGGTCGGCGTCGGAGCGGACTCGGCGGAGGAGGGGGAGGGGGTCGCGGCGGCCCAGGGTGATCATGGGGTCGGCGATGCGGACTCGTTGCTTGCGGGCGTACAGGGTGTGGACGGCGAAGAGGCCGCCGGGGCCGATCACCAGGTGGTGGAGGCGGTCGCCGCCGGGGAGCGGGATCGAGTGGAGGGCGTGCCAGCCGGCACCGTCGAGCGCGTCCAGGGCCTCGCCGACGGCCTGTTCGGCGGTGAGGGCGCGGCGGCGCCGGTCGGGGCGGAGCCGGTGCTGCGGGCCGGGGTCCCGGTCGAGGGCGAGGTGGAGCGCCTCGCCGGGGCGGTTGGGCGCGAGGTCGTCGTCGGGGTGGAGGCTGAGCCGCGCCAGTTCCGCGGGGGTCGGGACCGGTGGCGGGCCGATCGTGACCGGGCCGGTGAGGAAGGGGCCGAGGGCGTGCAGCACGTCCTCTCTGCTGTCCTCGCTCAGCAGGTTGATCCTGGCCGCCTCCCTGTCGTACCAGGCGACGTTCCTTCCGTCCGTGTGACAGACGTACAGCCGTTCCTGACCATGGCGCCAGGTCGGTACGATGCGCAGTCCGCTCATGCACCATCACCCCTCGACCATGGGAACAGGCGGGGTGCTCAAGGGGCAAGAACCCGGTTACCTTTGGGTCAGTCGCTGGGGCTTGGGGAGGCGCCGTTGCGGACGCGCAGGAAGCAACCCGACGTACCCGCTCCGGACACTCCGTGGAGCGAGATCGTCACCGGTCTGTGGATGGGCGGGCACGAGTTCGGAGGGCGCTCCGGGCAACGGGAGTTCGCGGTGGTGCGGGACGAGTTCGATCTCGTACAGACGCTGCTGCGGCTGCCGGGGCACGGGCCCGACTCCGGTATCGAGCACCATGTGTGGCCGATTCCGGACGGGCCGCTGGACGGGACGCAGCTCGCGGGCGTGATGCGGCTGGCCCGGGCCGCGTGCGACGCGCTGGACGACGGGCGGAAGGTCCTCGTCCGCTGCTATCACGGCTACAACAGGTCCGGTCTTGTCGTCGCGCACGCGCTGGTCCGGCGCGGGTACTCCACCGAGGAGGCGATACGGCTGATCCGCACCCGCCGCTCGCCGTGGGCGCTGCACAACGAACTGTTCGTGGAGTATCTGCGGGCGGGACTGTCCACGGCCCGGCTGCTGGAGGAGCTGGCCGAGTAATCGTTTCCCCGACCCGCTGACCTGCATGAACAAAAAGGACTTCCGTACGAATAGGGTGTATGGGTGCCGTTCCCTCGCCCCCTCCGCACCACCGCCCTCGTCGCCCTGCTGCTCGCGACCGCGGTGGCCTGCGGCGACACCGGCGCGCTGCACGCCGCGGGCGCGACCCCGACGGCCACCAGCCCGGCCAAGCTCTGGCCGAATCTGGCGCCCGCCGCCTCCCCCGCCTACGACTTCGACGAGGCCGACACCGAGACCGTGCAGGGCGTCACCGTCCCCGGCGACGACATCCGCAAGGTGGACCCGATCGCCGTCGTACGGGCCGAGATCGCCGCGAACCCGAGCGACTACGTCGGCTCCAGGGCGCCGTACCGGGGAACCGCCGAGCGGATCGACGACTGCGCGAAGGGCGGGGACCGGAGCCGGTGTCCCGTCCTCAAGCCGTACTACCGCGATCTGACCGGCGACGGACACGACGACCTGACGCTCGGCTTCCGGCTGCTGCCGACCAAGATGACGGCCGTGCGGGTCTACACCGTCGAGAAGCACAAGCTCGTGCAGGTCATGGCCAACGACGACGCGGTGAGCGGGGTCGAGCTGGCCGGGCGGTCGGTGATCATCCGCTCGCCGTCCGAGCTGGCGGGGTACGAGTACCGCGTGCAGTGGACCTGGGACGCCGAGCAGAAGGCGATGCTGCTGACCCACGACGAGTTCCTGCGCACGGGCAGCCGTAAGCACGGTGTCCGCCGCGCGACGCCCGCGCCCGTGCCCTCGGCGACCTCGTGACCGGGCTCGCGCTGCCCCGCTGGGCCGGGACCCTCGCCTTCAAGTCCGCCGTGTTCATCACGGTGATGTGCTGCGCGCTGGCCGCCCTGCTCGGCGTACTCGTGCATGTGTCGGTGACCGACCGGACCGTCGGCCAGGCCCGCGAGCTGGCGCTGTCGCGGCTGCGGACGGCGACAGCGCAGTATGAGGCCGGGGACTCGCTGCTGCACGGCGCCGGAGTCGACCCCGCGAGTCTGCCCGTGCCCCTGCGGCGGCTGGCCGCGGACGGCGACCGGGGCACGATGGTCGGCAAGCGCCGGGGCCGGCCCACGATGTGGGCGGCGGGACCGGCCGACGGCGGGCGCGTGCTGGCCGTGGCCGTCGACTACTCGCAGGGCGCGGACACCATTGCCGGGCTCGACCGGGCGATCGTGTGGTCCTCGGCGCTGGCGATCGGGGCGACCCTGCTGGTCGGCGCGTTCGCGGTGACCCGGGTGACCCGGCGGCTGCACGGGACCGCGCAGGTGGCCCGGCGGATCAGCGCCGGCGACCTGGACGCGCGGGTCGACGATCCCCGTACGAAGGACGCGAGCCGGCCGCAGGACGAGGTGGCCGCGGTGGCCGCCGCGCTCGACACGATGGCCTCCTCGCTCCAGGGCAAGCTGCTCACCGAACAGCGGTTCACGGCGGACGTGGCGCACGAGCTGCGCACCCCGCTGACCGGGCTGCACGCGGCGGCCGAACTGCTGCCGCCGGGGCGGCCGACCGAGCTGGTGCGGGACCGGGTGGCCGCGTTGCGCACGCTCACCGAGGACCTGCTGGAGATCTCCCGGCTCGACACCCGGCGGGAGAAACTGGAGCTGGGCACCGAGCAGTTGGGGGCGGTGGCCGCGCGGGTGGTCCAGGCGTCGGGGACGGACACGGAGGTCGTCGTCGTACGGGACGAGTGGGTGGAGACGGACCGGCGGCGGCTGGAGCGGGTGCTCGGGAATCTGGTCGCCAACGCGCACCGGCACGGGCGGGGGCCGGTGGTGGTGACCGTGGACGGGGCGGTGGTGACCGTGCGGGACCACGGGGACGGGTACCCGGGGTATCTCCTGGAGCATGGGCCGCAGCGGTTCCGGACGGAGGGGGGTGCGACCGGGCATGGGCTGGGGTTGACCATCGCGCTGGGGCAGGCGGAGGTGTTGGGGGCGCGGTTGGAGTTCTCGAACGTGGGGGACGGCGGGGCGCTGGCCGCCCTGACACTGCCTCAGTGAGCTGCCCGCAGCCCTGATGGCGCAGCATGAGAAGCGCCCTCCCTGAACCCCTCCTAGTGTGGCGATTAGTCAGCTTCGCCCCATTCCTGGAGGTACCCCCATGTCCCTCAGCCTCTCTCTCCGTCGTATCGGTATAGCGGTCGCGGCCGGCGCGCTCGTCACCGCCGCGGCCGTCACGCCCGCCGTGGCCGACGACGAATGGGGCGACCAAGACCAGAGCGTCAGCAGCTCCCAGGACGACGACGGCTGGAACCAGCGCGGCGACGAGGACTCCGACGGCCGCGGCGACTACCAGCAGGGCGACGACAACGGCCGCGGTGACGACGACGGTCGCGGCGACTACAACCAGGGCGGCGAGCACCACAACAACCCGCGCCTGTACCGGGGCGTCGTGACGGCGAGCGAACTGGCCCTGCGCTCCCGGCCGGACCGCGGCAGCAGGATCATCCGGTACGCGCACCGCGGCGAGCACGTCTCGATCTTCTGCAAGACCCGCGGCTCCAACGTCCAGGGCAACCACCTCTGGTACCTGCTCACGGACGGCACCTGGGCCTGGGGTTCGGCGCGCTACATCGACAACATCGGCCCGGCCCCCCGCTGGTGCTGACGGGCGAGACACACTCGCCACCCAAGGCACACAACCTGTCCCATTTGGGTAAGTTCCGGACATGACCAACGCCGGAACCACCGTCACAGCGGACCTTCCCACACCCGCTGTACGCCTCCCCCGGCGCCGTGGCATCGAACTCACCCTCATCGTCGTAGCCGTACTCCTCTCGGTGTACGGCTACTGCGCTGTCGGTCTGGCCAGGAACGGCACGGTCCCGCCCGGCGCCGCGGGCTACGGCGCCGGGCTCGGCGTGCTCGCCCTGCTGGCGCATGTGGCGGTACGGCTGCGGGCCCCGTACGCCGACCCGCTGCTGCTCCCGATCGGGGTGCTCCTCAACGGCCTCGGCCTGGTCCTGATCTACCGGCTCGACCTGGAGACCCCGGGCGACCGGGCCGCGCCCACCCAACTCGTGTGGTCCACCCTGGGCGTGACCCTCTTCATCGTCGTGGTCCTCGCCCTCCGGGACCACCGCGTGCTCCAGCGCTACGCGTATGTGTGCGTGGCGGCCGCGCTCGCCCTGCTCACCCTCCCGGTGTTCTTCCCAGCGGTGAACGGGGCCCGGATCTGGATCCGGATCGCCGGATTCTCCATCCAGCCGGGCGAGTTCGCGAAGGTGCTGCTCGCGATCTTCTTCGCCGCGTACCTCGCGGCCAACCGCAACGCGCTCGCCTACACCGGCCGCCGCGTCTGGCGCCTCCAGCTCCCCACCGGCCGCGTCCTCGGCCCGATCGTCGCGATCTGGCTGATCAGCGTCGGCGTGCTGGTCCTGGAACGCGACCTCGGCACCTCGCTCCTCTTCTTCGGCCTGTTCGTGACCCTCCTCTACGTCGCCACCGGCCGCACCGGCTGGATCGCGGTAGGCCTGCTGCTCGCGGCCCTCGGCGCGGTCGCGGTCGGCCGCCTCGAACCGCACGTCCACAGCCGGGTTCTCGACTGGCTGCACCCCTTCGCGTCGATCGACGCGGGCCAGGGACCCAACCAACTCGCCCAGTCCCTCTTCGCGTTCGCGGCCGGCGGCCTGCTCGGCACGGGCCTCGGTCTCGGCCACTCGATCCTCATCGGCTTCGCCGCGAAGTCGGACTTCATCCTGGCGACGGCGGGCGAGGAACTGGGCCTGGCCGGCCTCTCCGCGATCTTCATCCTCTACGGCCTGCTCGTGGAGCGCGGCTACCGGGCGGGCCTGGCGCTGCGCGACCCGTTCGGGCGGCTGCTCGCGGTGGGCCTCGCCTCGATCGTCGCGCTCCAGGTGTTCGTGATCGCGGGCGGGGTGACCGGCCTGATCCCGCTGACCGGCATGGCGATGCCGTTCCTCGCCCAGGGCGGCTCCTCGGTCGTCACCAACTGGGCGATCGTGGCCCTGCTGATCCGGGTCAGCGACTCGGCCCGCCGTCAGTACGACATGGAGGTGGCAGCGTGACCGACGCCATGACCCGCCACATCCGCCTCGCGGCGGCCTTCTGCACCCTGCTGCTGCTCGCCCTGCTGGTGAACGCCACCCGCATCCAGGTCTTCCAGTCCCGGCCCTACGACGACAATCCCGCCAACCGCCGCCAGACCATCGCCCGTTACGACCAGCCGCGCGGCGCCATCCTCGTCGGCGGCAGGGCGATCACCGGCTCGCGGGACTCCGGCGAACAGCTCCGCTACGAACGGACGTACCGGAACGGCCCGTTGTACGCGCCGGTCACCGGCTTCGCCTCACAGGAGTACGGCACGACGTTCCTGGAGCACTCCGAGGACGGCATCCTCTCCGGCACCGACGAGATGCTCTCGCCGTTACCCCTGTGGAACGACCTGACCCGCGCGCAGAACCCCGGCGGCAATGTCGTCACCACCCTCAACCCGGCCGCGCAGAAGGCGGCTTACGACGGACTGGGCACCCGCACGGGCGCGGTCGCCGCGATCGAACCCTCCACCGGCCGCATCCTCGCCCTGGTCTCCACCCCGTCCTACGACCCGGGCGCGCTCTCGGGCAACGGCCGTACCGCGAACCGAAGTTGGGCCCGGCTGAACTCCGACCCTGACAAGCCGATGCTCAACCGGGCGGTACGGCAGACCTATCCGCCGGGTTCGACGTTCAAGGTGGTCACCGCGGCGGCGGCGCTGGACGCGGGGGTGGTGACGGACCTGGACGCGGCGACGACGTCACCCGACCCGTATCCGCTGCCCGGCACCTCGACGACGCTCACGAACGAGGGCGACGGCTGCGCGGACGCGCCGCTGCGCTCGGCCTTCGAGTGGTCGTGCAACACCGTGTTCGCGAAGCTGGGCGTGGATGTCGGCGTGCGGAACATGAGCGGCACGGCGGAGGCGTTCGGCTTCAACGACACCGGGGTGCGGATCCCGTTCGCGGTCTCCCCCAGCACCTTCGACACCTCGGTGGACAAGGCCCAGTTGGCGCTGTCGTCGATCGGCCAGTACAACACGCGGGCCACGCCGTTGCAGATGGCGATGGTCGCCGCGGCGGTCGCGAACGGCGGGCAGCTGCGGCAGCCGTACCTGGTCGAACGCACGACGCGGCGGGGCGGCGAGACGGTGTCGACGGCCGGATCGTCCCGCCCGGTCCGTCAGGCCATGCACCCCGCAACCGCCGTACAGATGAAGGAACTTATGGAAGACGTGGTGACGGAGGGCACCGGCACGAACGCGGCGATCCCCGGCGCGACCGTCGGCGGCAAGACCGGCACCGCGCAGCACGGCATCGGCAACTCCGGTACGCCGTATGCCTGGTTCGTGTCCTGGGCGCAGGGCGAACGGGACATGGAGCCGAAGGTGGCGGTCGCGGTGGTGGTGGAGGACGCGTCGGCGGACCGCTCGGACATCAGCGGGGGCGGGGACGCGGCGCCGATCGCGAAGGCGGTGATGGAGGCCGTGCTCGGCCTGTGAGACGGGGGGGTGTCCCGGCACGGGTGCCCGACCTATCGTTCGGTCCATGACTGAGCCGTTGACAGTACCCGCGTACGAACTCGCCCAGGTCAACATCGGCCGACTCCAATTCCCGCTGGACTCCCCGGAGTTGAAGGACTTCGTGGACGCCCTCGACCCCGTCAACGCCGTCGCCGACGCGGCCGAGGGTTTCGTGTGGCGCCTCCAGTCCGACTCCGGCAACGCGACCGACGTCCCCGTCCTCGGCGACGAGTGGCTGATCATCAACATGTCGGTGTGGCGCGACACGAACGCCCTGACCGCGTTCATGTACCAAGGGCAGCACCGGGAGCTGCTGGCCCGCCGCCGCGAGTGGTTCGAGCGGATGCGGGAGGCGATGGCGGCCCTGTGGTGGGTCCCGGCAGGCCACCGCCCCACGGTCGCGGAGGCCGAGGAACGCCTCCTCCACCTCCGCGCCCACGGCCCGACCCCGTACGCCTTCACCCTGCGGACGTCGTTCCCGCCGCAGGGCGCGGACCCGACGGCACCGGTCGACATCCCTGAGGGGCTGGGCTGTTCGGTCTAGTTCCGGGGGCCGGGCAGGGGCTCGCGGCGTCGCAGCCAGTCCTGCGGCACTCCGTCGAGTCCCGTCCGGGCGGCCACGATGCCGCCGGTGATGGCGCAGGTCGTGTCGACGTCGCCAAAGCCCTCGGCAGTGGTCCACAGGGCGGAGGTCAGGTCGTCCGGGTGCCGGGCGGCCGACCAGACGGCGAAGGGGACGGTGTCGTCGGCGCGGATGCGCTGACCGTTGCCGAGGAGGTCGGAGGCCCGCCACGGCTCGGTGGCGAACGGCACCTCGACGGCCCGCAACAGCCCTTCCCTGACGGCACTTTCGGGTGTCCGTGCCGCCACCGCCTCCAGGGTCAGCTCCCGCCGTACGGAGAGCGCGGCGGCGACGGCCACGGCGACCGCGCCGGCGACGCCCTCCGGGTGGGCGTGGGTGACCTCGGCGGACAGGGTCGCCTGCGTGACGACCCGGTCGAGGTCGTCGTGGAACCACGCGCCCAGCGGAGCGGCACGCATCGCGGCACCGTTGCCGAGACTGCCCTGACCGTCGAACAGCTCGCGTGCCAACTCCCGCCAGCGGTGCGGCTCCTGGAGCAGCAAGGGCAGCAACTGGTGCATGCCGTAGCCGTACCCCCGGGCCGGATCGGCGTCATAGCTGAGCGCGAAGGCCCGGGCGAGGGGCTCCTGTTGGATCTCGCCGTGCTCGTCGAGCACCCGGAGAACGCCGAGGGCCATCGCCGTGTCGTCCGTCCAGTGCCACTCCGGTTCCTCCGGGGTGCGCCGGGCGCGGACCTCGTCGTAGGCCTGACGGGGTTCGCGGAAGAGCGGGAACCAGCGCTCGCCGAACGCGTCGCCGAGGGCGAGACCCTCCAAACTGCGCCGGGCCGGGGTCACTTGGCCTTCCTCGTCTCCGAGCGGACCTGGAGGGTCGTCTTCGCGGAGAAGGCCAGGTCGACGTCCGAGGGGTCCTGGGACAGGCTGGCCGCCGTGGTCCAGGCAACGGCGGCGGCCGTGTTGCCGTCGGCCCAGGCGCAGGTCGGGTAGGTGACGGTGACGCTGAGCTTCTGCTGGCTGAGCACCTCGCAGGAGACCGTGACCCCGCCCTCGGTGAAGTCCTTGCGCGGTACGGCCACGGTCACCCCGGTGGCCTCACCGGCGCCCTTCAACATGCCCTCGCGCGCCTCGTCCGCGTTCTTGAACCGGCCGTACATTCCCGACAGGGCCAGCGTGCCCTTGGTCGCGTCGCCGTTCAGGGCGTAGGTGCCGACGACACCCACGGCATCCTCGGCGTCCCAGGCGCCGTCCGCCTCCTGCTCGATCTTCTGCCCCTCGGTGTCCGAGAGGTCGTCGGCGAGTTCGAAGCGGCCGTCGACCAGCGTCCTGGGCAGCGTCAGCACGAAGTTCGCCTCGGGGAACCCGGTGGCCGACTGGCTGCCGACCGTCAGCACGACGGCCATGAAGATCACCACCGCGACGCCGAGCACCCCGCCGACGATCCCCAGCGCGAACCCGAGCCCGCGCTTGTTCGGGGGCGGCGGGAAGGGGGGCGGCGGGGCACCCCAGCCGTAGGGCTGCGGCGGTCCGAACTGCTGTGGTGGATATGGCTGTTGAGGGTTCTGCTGCGGATACGGCTGCGGGTAGGGCTGTTGGGCATACGGCGGCTGCTGCGGCGGTGGAGGCATGGACACGACAGCACCGTACATGCGGAATACGCAGAACTTGCGAACGGAGGGATTGACGAGCTTGCTGACAAGTAGTCTCATAAGACTTCGGAGGATGTGACCCCGGGTAACACGCCGACCTGCGAGGTGGGAGAACCATGACGACCCTGACCGAAGCCGACGCGGTCGACGGGCTGCGCGACGCGCTCGGCCTGCTCAAGGACCGCGAGCAGGTGGCCGAACGGCTGCTCGCCTCCTCCGCCAGGCACTCCTTCGACCCCGACAAGGAACTCGACTGGGACGCGCCCTACGAGGACGGCAAGTGGTTCTGGCCGCCGGAACTGGTCTCCCTGTACGACACCCCGCTGTGGCGGCGGATGGGCGAGGAGCAGCGGATCCTGCTCTCCCAGCACGAGGCCGCGGCGCTCGCCTCGCTCGGCATCTGGTTCGAGCTGATCCTGATGCAGCTGCTGGTCCGGCACATCTACGACAAGGCGGCGACGAGTGCGCATGTGCGCTACGCGCTCACCGAGATCGAGGACGAGTGCCGGCACTCGAAGATGTTCGCGCGGCTGATCTCCCGCGGGGACGCGCCCTGGTATCCGGTGAGCCGGGCCCACCAGAACCTGGGACGACTGTTCAAGACGATCTCCACCACGCCCGGTTCCTTCACCGCGACGCTGCTCGGGGAGGAAGTCCTCGACTGGATGCAGAGGTTGACGTTTCCGGACGAGCGGGTGCAGACGCTGGTGCGGGGTGTGACGCGGATCCATGTGGTGGAGGAGGCGCGTCATGTCCGTTACGCCCGGGAGGAGTTGAGGCGGCAGATGGTCACCGCTCCGCGGTGGTCCCAGGAGTTCACGCGGGTCACGTCGGGGGAGTTCGCGCGGATCTTCTCGATCGCCTTCATCAATCCCGAGGTGTACACGAATGTGGGGCTCGATCGGCGGGAGGCGGTGGAGCAGGTGCGGGCGAGTGGGCATCGGCGGGAGGTCATGCAGAGCGGGTCGAAGAAGTTGACGGACTTCTTGGACGACATTGGGGTGCTGAGGGGGGTTGGGCGGAGGTTGTGGAAGGCTTCGGGGCTGCTGGCTTGAGTTCATAGTGCGGGCCGGTGGGGGCTGGTCGCGCAGTTCCCCGCGCCCCTGAAAACCTCAGCTGGTCCGACTTAGAGGGGCGCGGGGCT
>NZ_BARG01000104.1 GCF_000376565.1 Streptomyces hokutonensis
ACCAGCCACGACGCACCCGCACCCGCCCGACTACCCTGCCCCTATGTCCCCCGCCGCTTCCACTCCCGCCTACCGCCGTCTCAACGTCGAGGAGCGGCGAAGCCAGCTCCTCGACGCCGCCCTCACCCTCTTCGCGCACCGCGCGCCCGAGGAGGTCTCCCTCGACGACGTGGCGGAAGCGGCCGGCGTCTCCCGCCCCCTGGTGTACCGGTACTTCCCGGGCGGCAAGCAGCAGCTCTACGAAGCAGCCCTGCGTTCCGCCGCCGAGGAACTCCAGCAGTGCTTCGACGAACCCCGCGAGGGCCCGCTCCTCCCCCGTCTCGCCCGCGCCCTCGACCGCTACCTCGGCTTCGTCGACCAGCACGACGCCGGTTTCAGCGCGCTGCTCCAGGGCGGGAGTGTCGTAGAGACGTCTCGCACGACGGCCATCGTGGACGGCGTACGCCGGGCCGCCGCCGTGCACATCCTCAGCCATCTCGGCGTGGCCGAACCGAGCCCCCGGCTACGGATGACCGTACGGATGTGGATCACGGCCGTGGAGGCGGCCTCCCTCATCTGGCTCGACGAGGACAAGCAGCCGCCCGCCGACGAGCTGCGGGACTGGCTGGTCGAGCAGTTCGCGGCGGTGCTGTCGGTGACGGCCCGCCGGGACCCGCAGACCGCGGAGCTTGTCCGGGCCCTCGCGACGGATGGCTGACACTGGTGGCGTGAAGAGCGAAGAGACCCCGTTCGAGGGCGGCCCGATGGACGGGCGGTCCCTGCCGGTGCTGGTCGGACCCACCGGGAACCCGCCGAAGACGTACCGCATCCCGGTCCCCGACGACGCCGGCGGCCCGCCCACGATCCTCGTCTACCGCCGGGTGCCCAGGGCGCACAGCAAGCGGCTCAGGCTCCCCAAGGGCTGGAAGTACGAGTACGACCCGGCGGGGAAGCGCGGCAGCGCA
Organism: Streptomyces hokutonensis; assembly: GCF_000376565.1. Classification (GTDB taxonomy): domain Bacteria; phylum Actinomycetota; class Actinomycetes; order Streptomycetales; family Streptomycetaceae; genus Streptomyces; species Streptomyces hokutonensis. The sequence goes on from NZ_BARG01000104.1 coordinate 945, forward strand.
CTGCGCTGGCCCTGGTCCAAACCGGACCCCGCACCAGACGCCACGCCGGGCGGCAAGCCGGACGACACCCACGGGTGACCATGTTGCGCCGAACCGCGCACACCCGGCGCGCGGACCCGGCGCCCCCGTCTGATGCTCACGATGCGGGGCGGAAGGGCCGCCGCGCACCGGAGGTGATGACGTGTCAGGAAGGCTTCTGCGTCTGGTCTGTACGGCGGCGGTGGCGGCCGGCACCGTCCTCGCACCGCTGCCCGCCGCGGCCGTACCCGATCCGCAGGCGCCCGGACAGCGGCCCGTGGCCGATCTGCTGACGGACCTTCAGACGCTGTACCGGGACGCCGAACAGGCCACGGAGACGTACAACGCCACCGAGGAGAAGCTGAAGAAGCAGCGCGCGGAGGTCGACCGCCTCGACTCCGAACTCGCCCGCGCCCGCCTCACCCTCCACGACAGCCGCGGCGCCGCCGGCCGGCTGGCGCGGGAGCAGTACCAGAACAGCACCGCCCTCTCCCCCTACGTCCGCCTCCTCCTCGCCCATGACCCCCAGCACGCGCTCGACGAGGGCCATGTCATCGGCCAGTTGGCGCGCGAGCGGGCCGAGACGGTGGGCCGGCTGGTCGGCAGTGAGAAGAAGAGCGACGGCCTGGCCCGCGCGGCCCGCAAGGCCCTCGACACCCAACTCACCCTGGCCGCCCGGCAGAAGAAGGACCGCGACGACGTACGCGAGCGCCTGGCCGACGTCGAGAAGCTCCTCACCTCCCTCACCCCCGGCCAACTCACCGCCCTCGCCGCCTTCGAGAAGACCGACGTCGACAAGGCCCAGCAGAAACTGGTCACTTCAGGCGCGTTGGGCGACGACAACCGCGAACCCTCACGTGCGGGAGATCGGGCGTTGCGTTACGCCGTACAGCAGATCGGCAAACCCTACGAGTGGGGCGCGGAGGGCCCGAAGACCTACGACTGCTCAGGCCTGACGTCGGAGGCATGGGGCCACGCGGGCACCCCGATCCCGAGGACCAGCGAAGAGCAGTGGGCGCAGCTGCCGAGAATCCCGCTCAACGAACTACGCCCGGGCGACCTGGTGATCTACTTCCCCGAGGCCACACACGTGGCGTTGTACCTGGGCGCGGGCCAGGTGGTCCAGGCCCCCCGCACAGGCGAGAAGGTCCAGGTGTCACCTGTGGCGTCCTACCCGATCCTTGGAGCCGTACGCCCAGACCGGCCCAGCTAGGGGCGCGGGGCTGAGACATTGTGCGGCTCCGCCGCGTGAGCGCGCCCAGCCACAACGAACCCGCAGCCTAGGACGCCACAGAAGCGAGGTACGCCCCGGTCTTCTCCGGCTCATAGAAGAAGTTCTCGAAATCAGCCGGATCGTCGAACCCGTTGGCGAACCGATCCGCCACCGGCTGCAACTGCCCGGCCGCACCGATGAGGTTGAGAATGTGCTCCGGCGGCGGAGAGAGCATCGCGTTGGTCCACTTGGTGACGTGCTGCGCCGTGTCCCAGTACCGCTCGAACGTGGCCCGCATCCAGTCCCCGTCGAACTCCTTCTCCCCGTGTTCGAGGATCGACGCGAGATACGAAGCGGCGCACTTGGCCGCGGAGTTGGAGCCCTGTCCAGTGATCGGGTCGTTGGCGACGACGACGTCGGCGACACCGAGAACCAGGCCACCACCCGGCAGCTGACCAACCGGGTTACGGACGGTGGGCGCGTACCGCCCCGCCAACGTCCCACCCGCATCGGTCAGTTCGACGTCACGCGCCCGCTCGTACTCCCAGGGCGTGAACTTCTCCATGAGTTCCAGGGTCAGGGAGAGGTGCGCCGCCGGATCCTTGACGCCGTTGAAGACGTCCAACGGCCCGCCGGGTATGCCCTCCCAGAACAGTATGTCCGCGCGGCCGGACGTCGTCAGCGTCGGCATGACGAACAGCTCGCCCACGCCCGGCACCAGGTTGCAGCGGACCGCGTCGTAGTCCGGGTGCTCGGGACGGGGGCCCAGACCGTGGACGTAGGAGACCGCGAGCGCGCGCTGCGGCTCGGTGTACGGGGAGCGCTCGGGGTCGCGGGCGAACATCGACACCAGCTCGCCCTTGCCGGCCGAGACGAGGACGAGGTCGTACGTGCGGGAGAAGTAGTCGAGGTCGCCGACTGCCGCGCCGTGGATGACCAGTTGGCCGCCGCGCTGGGCGAAGGTCTCCATCCAGCCGGCCATCTTGACCCGCTGGTCGACCGACTGCGCGTACCCGTCGAGCTTGCCCACCCAGTCGATCACGCGCTGCGTCGGCCCCGGGTCGTGCGAGCCGGGGGCGGCGACCGAGACGCCGAGTCCTTCGATCTTCGGGGCCTGGGACTCCCAGAAGTTCAGCTGGAGATCGCGCTCGTGCTGCAGTGCCGTCGTGAACATGCACTGCGTCGACATGACCCGCCCGGAACGGATCTCGTCCGCCGTCCGGTTGGACATCAGGGTGACCTCGTACCCGTGCGACTGGAGTCCGAGGGCGAGTTGGAGCCCGGACTGGCCGGCTCCGACGACGAGTATCTTCCGCATGCGGGTGGTGACTCCTTGGTCGCGACTGATCGAGGACTGCTCGGGGGCTACTCGGGGGTGGCGTCCAGCGCGTGGCCGACGAGCGCGAGCAGGGTCTCGATGGCCGAAATCCGCCGCCGCGCATCCATGATCATTACAGGTATGTGCGCGGGAATCGTCAATGCCTCCCGCACGTCCTCCGGGTCGAACCGCTCGCTGCCGTCGAAGTGGTTGACCGCGACGACGTACGGCAGACCGCAGCTCTCGAAGTAGTCCAGCGCGGGGAAGCAGTCCTTGAGGCGGCGGGTGTCGGCGAGGACGACGGCGCCTATCGCGCCGCGCACCAGGTCGTCCCACATGAACCAGAACCGCTGCTGGCCCGGCGTCCCGAACAGGTAGAGCACCAGGTCGTCGTCGAGGGTGAGGCGGCCGTAGTCCATGGCGACCGTGGTGGTCGTCTTCTCCGGGGTGCCCGTGAGGTCGTCGGTGTCCTCGCTGGCCTCGGTCATCAGCGCCTCCGTCTGGAGGGGCTGGATCTCGGAGACGGCGCCGACCATGGTGGTCTTGCCGGCGCCGAAACCACCGGCCACCACGATCTTCGTGGCGACCGGTGCGCGGGTGCGGTCCAACTGCCAGGCCCGCGGCTGCTCCTCGTCGTCGAGGAGCGGGGAGACGCCGTAGGCGGCGGCGTCAGAGACGACGGAGTCCACTCAGCACCCTTTCCAGCAGAGCGCGGTCAGGACGGCCCGGGCCGTGACCGGTCCCGGTTCCGTACACACGGATCTTTCCCTGGTCCGCGAGATCGCTCAGGAGCACGCGGACCACACCGAGCGGCATCTTCAGCAGCGCGGCGATCTCGGCCACCGTGCGCATACGGCGGCAGAGTTCGACGATGGCGCGCATCTCGGGCATGACCCGGGTGTTGAGCGAGCCGTTCGTCAACTCCTTGCGTTCCTCGGGGGCTTCGAGCGCCGCCACGAAGGTCTCCACCAGGAGGACATGGCCGAAGCGGGTACGGCCGCCGGTGAGCGAGTAGGGGCGCACCCGCGCGGGTTTGCGGTCGCCGCCGCGCACGGGAAGCCTGTTCGGCGTACTGCCGCTGCCGCCGCCGGTCATCGGGCACTCTCCGCGGACGCGTCTTCGAGGGATTTCCGCAGCTCGCTGCGGAGTTCGGGGGTCAGCACATGGCCGGCGCGGCCGACGAAGAGCGCCATGTGGTACGACACGACGCTCATGTCGCAGTCCGCGGAGCCGTGCACACCGAGCAGCGAACCGTCGCTGATCGACATCACGAACAGGCTGCCCTCCTCCATCGCGACCATGGTGTGCTTCACCGCGCCGGAGTCCATCAGCTTGGCGGCGCCGATGGTGAGGCTGCCGATGCCGGAGACGATGGTGGCCAGGTCCGCCGCGGAACCTCGCGGTCCGGTGCGCTTGGTTTCCAGCGCCTCTCTGGCCTGATCGTTTCTGTGCGGGTCGGAGGAGAGGAGCAGCAGGCCGTCGGAGGAGACGACCGCGACCGACTGGATGCCGGACACCTCCTCCACGAGGTTGCTCAGCAGCCAGTGCAGGTTGCGGGCTTCACTGCTCAGTCCGAAGGTACTGGGCGCGGTCAACTGCTTGCCTCCTCGACGGTGCCCCCCGTGGCTTCTTCGGATGGTGCGGTCGCGCCGCGCGGTGCCGGGACCGGGTTCTGGCCGGTCCGTTCGGCGATCTCCGCTTCTACGTCGCGGTAGCCGGCGGAGGCTCCGGCGCGGAAGCCGCCGAGTCTGCGGCGCAGGGCTTCGGCGTCTACGGTGCCGGTTCGCTGGCGCGGGGCCTGTGCGGGTTGGGTGATCTTTGGGGTGCGCTTGGGGAGGCCCTTGTCGGTGACGGGGTCCTCGTCGGGGCGGGTGTGCTCGGCCTCGGCTTCGCCGTCGGCCTTGTTTTCGCTCCCACCCGCACCGCCCGTGCGGCTTTCGTTGTCGGGTGCGGGTAGCCCCTGTGGGGCTGCCTCGCCGTCGGCGGCCGACGGGTCCTCTGCCGCCAGTGGCAGCAGGAGTTCCATCGTCGTCTCGGCCGGGGATTCCCGAACCGCCTTCTCCGCCGGGGTCTCCCGTACGGCCTTCTCCGCCGCTCGCTCCGCCAGCGCGACCAGCGGGTCCTCGTCCGGCTTCGAACGGGCGTGCAGGACATTGGAGTTGACCTCGGCCGCGGCGCCCGGGAGGGAGTAGGAGTGGGTGGTGCCGGCCGTCGGTGAGGACGTCGGTACGGCCGTCAGCGGGGCCGCTGCCAGGAGGGGGCTGGGCAGGACCACGACCGCCGCGATGCCGCCCTGCTTCTGGTCGCGGAGCTGGACGCGGACGCCGTGGCGGTGGGCCAGGCGGGCGACGACGTACAGGCCGAGGCCCAGGCCCTCCTCGCCCTCCTGGTCGTAGGGGGAGTCCGGGTCGAACTCGGTGAGGCGGGTGTTGAGGCGGGTCATGCGGTCGTCGGTCATGCCGATGCCCTCGTCCTGGACGGAGAGCATGACCTCGCCGTTCTCCAGGAGCCAGCCGGAGATCTCGACGGGGGCGTCGGGCGGGGAGAACGAGCTGGCGTTCTCCATGAGTTCGGCGAGCAGGTGACTCAGGTCGTCCGCCGCGAACCCCGCGACATGCGCGTGCGGCGGGAGGGCCGAGATACGGACGCGCTCGTAGCGCTCGATCTCGCTGACGGCCGCCCGGACGACGTCGACGAGCGGGACCGGGCCCGCGTGCTGCTGGACGTGTTCGGTGCCGGCGAGGACGAGGAGGTTCTCGCTGTGGCGGCGCATGACCGTGGCGAAGTGGTCGAGCTTGAAGAGGGTGGAGAGGCGGTCGGGGTCCTGCTCGCGCTCCTCCAGGCCCTCGATGACGGCGAGTTGGCGCTCGACGAGGCCGAGGGTGCGCAGCGCGAGGTTGACGAAGGTGCCGCCGATGCTGGTGCGCAGGCGCTCCAACTGCTCGCTGGAGTCGGTGACTTCGGCGCGGAGTTCCTCGCGGGCGTCGGCCATCCGCTGGCGCTGGCCGACGAGGTGCTTGCGGTCGGCCTCCAGGGTGGCGATGCGCTCGTGGAGGGCGACGGCGTGCGCGTGCAGGGAGTTGACCGAGCGGACGACCTGGGCGAACTCGTCGTTGCGGCCGGTGAACTTGATGGCCTCCTCGGCCGCCGGGTCCTCGGCGCCGGCCAGCCGGGCCGAGCCGCGGCGCAGCACCGACAGCGGGCGGGTCAGCGTGCGGGCCATGGCGGTGGCGATGCCGACGGCGAGCAGCATGAGGGCGCCGAGGATCGCGACGCGCAGCTCCAGCGCCTTGACGTCGTCGTCGCGCAGCTGGGCGAGGTCCTTGGAGCGGTGCTCGTAGAGGGCGGACTCCTCGCCGCGCATCAGGTCGACCCGGGCGGAGAGCGCCGCGTCGAGCTTCTTGGTGCTGGTGTCCAACTCGCTGTCGGACAGCGTGGGTTGGTCGGTGAGGGAGGCGAGGTACTTCTCGGCGGTGTTGACCTCGGGTCCGGTGACCGTGGAGTCGTAGCCCGCCAGGGCCGCCTCCGTCGCGGTCTCGCGGAAGTCGGCGAGGGCGGCGTCGGAGCGCAGCCGGGCCTGCTGGGCGGCGGCGCTGAGGGCGTCGCGCTGCTTGGTCTGGGCGCTCGTCGAGCTGGTCTCGGTGACGGGGAGGCCGGTGATGGCGCTGATGACCGTCTTGGTGCTGGTCGGCACGTTCAGGGCGGCCAGCAGCAGTCCGCGGGCGGCGGCGGCCTGCTGGACGGCGGCGTCGAGTTCGGCGAGCGCGTAGGCGCCGGAGCCGGCCCGCGGCGGCATCTGCTCGGCCAACTGCTCGGCGAGCCGGTGCAGTTCGGTGATGGCGCCGGAGTACGCGACATGCGCCTCCAGGGCGCTGCTCTGTCCGGTGAGCGCGGCCCGTCGTACGGCGGAGACGTCGTCGAGGTCCGAGCGGAGCGCGGCGGAGATGTCGGTGTCGGCGCGCAGTTCGTCGACCTGCCGGTCTACGCGGGCGCTGCGGTCCTCGTCGGGGGCCTGGGACTTGGGGCGCCCGGCGGCGATGTAGGAGGTGACCTCGTCCCGCTCGTCGGCGAGCGAGTGGGCCAGCGACAGCGCGTCCTGGGTCTGCTCGGCGAGCGTCACCAGGTCCTGGGAGTCGTGGAGTTGGCCGGAGGCGGTGACGAGGGAGGGGACACCGGCCGCGGCGATGGCGGCGGCCACCACGGCCACGGCGACGATGAGCCGGCTGCGGACGTGGGTGCTGCGCCCCTTGCCCGCGGGATCGGGCGTGACGGCACCGGTGGCGCCCCCCTGAGGGGCCGTCTGCTTGCCTGTGCGCCGAGGCCGCTTTTTCTGCACCGGTGCTCGCATTCCTGACTCGTGATACCCATGGGGCCGGGTGACGCTCCGTCATCCCGGTACGGCGACCCTCCCAGTGCCGGTGGGCAGCGGTCGCGCATCATCCGGGCCGCCACCCGAAGGAGTGAACCCCGTTGGGGAGTTGGCGGGCAAGTTCCGCCGGGCCGTCCCGCGGCCTTGTGGGCCGCGCCGGTTGGACGTGAGCGGCGGGCTTTGGCAGGATTCGCCGCCACGCATTCCCGGAGTGATCCATTCCAGCCCAAACCAGGCGTCTGACCTGCGAGGCTGCGCCGATTCGGTAACCAGTGCCAAGCTTTGGCGGACCCTGTGAAGAGGTCGTGCAGACTGGCCGAATGCGTACGGAACTTGTGTCGGAGCCCGGTGACCCGAACCGCCCCGACGAGGACTTCGCGAGCGTCGGCCTTCCGGCCTCGGGACAGGGCGGTTCGCTGATCGTCCTGGACGGAGTGACCCCGCCGAAGGGGGAGACGGGCTGTCTGCATCCGGTCCCCTGGTACACCGCGCGGCTGGGCGGCGCCCTGGCCGAACTGACCGTTTCCTGCCGGGATCTGACGCTGGCGGAGATTCTCTCCCGGGCGATCGTCCGAACATCCGAGGCCCACTCCACCACCTGTGACCTTTCTCACCCACGCACCCCTCAGGCGACCGTGGTGCTGGCCCGCTGGTCCCCGGAGGAGATCGAATATCTGGTCCTTTCGGACTCCGCCCTGCTCATCGGCTCCCCGGCCGGCGAGGTGACCGCCGTACTGGACGACCGCCTCTCGCGCCTGCCGCGCGCCGCTCTCGCCACGGACGAGCTGATCGACGCCACGCTCCGTAACAAGGAGGGCGGCTTCTTCACGGCCGCCGCCGATCCCTCGGTCGCGGAGCGGGCGGTGACGGGCACGCTCCCCCGCGCCGGGGTCCGCGCCCTCGCCGCCCTGACGGACGGGGCGACGAGGTGGGTGGAGAAGTTCGGCAGGGGCGACTGGGCGGAGTGCTTCGCCCTCGTGGAGAAGGAGGGGGCGGCGGAGCTGGTGCGTCGGGTACGGGCGCTGGAGCGGGCCGACGCGGAGACCCGGACGTATCTGCGCCGGAGCAAGACGCACGACGACGCGACGGTCGTGTACGTCGAGCTGTGAGCCACTGGCTCCGCTCGGGGCTCACTTCTCCATGACGCCGTTCAACTGGTGCAGCAGCCGGGCGAGTTCGGCGACCTCGCGGCGGTCCCAGTGGGAAAGCTGGGAGACATAGCGGGCCCGCCGGGCCTCGCGGACGTGTGCGACGCGGCGCCGGCCCTCGTCGGTGAGGTCGACCAGCCAGGCGCGGCCGTCCGCCGGGTCGGGCTCGCGGGAGATCAGGCCCAGCTCCTCCAGGGCGCGCAGCTGGCGGGACATGGTGGCCTTGCCGACGCCGATGTAGGCGGCGAGCTCGGTGGCCCGCTGCCGCCCGTACTCGTCCAGCCGGACCAGCAGACCGTACGCGGCGGACTCCAGGTCGGGGTGGACCTCACGGGCCATCTCGCCCTGGTTGGCCCGGGCCCGCCGGAACAGGAACGTCAACTCGCGCTCCAGGGACAGATATTCGGGATCGGGATCCGGAATCCCGCTGTCGCTTCTGTCCTCGTCCTTGTGCACGTGAGCACCCATGTTCTGCTTTCCCGATCGTGAAAGTTTCCGCCGAACCCCGTCATCACCGCAGCTCCGCCAGTATTTCGCAGGGCTAGACCATAGGCATCGTCCGGACCCCCTTCCCAGCGGGTCCACCGGATGCGTAGCGTCGTCACCAGGCTCTTGATGGCATGCGCACGCCACACGCACCGCACGTCCTTCCCCCACTCGGAGGCACGCCATGCCCGTGCACAGATCCGGCCCGGTCCGCCTGCGCCACCTCGCCTTTGCCCTCGCCCTCTCGGCCGCCCTCCTCGCAGGCCTCTCGCTCCCCGCCGGCGCCGCCCCCGCCCGCGGCTCCGCGTACATGGGCATCGGCGTCCTGGCCCACGACGGCCAGGAGGCGGCGCCCACCGCCCCTTCCCTCGCCGCCCAGACGGAGGGCGTCGACGTCAGCGGCTACCAGGGCGACGTCGCCTGGTCGACCCTGTGGAGCAACGGCGTCAAGTGGGCCTACACCAAGGCGACCGAGGGGACGTACTACACGAACCCGTACTTCGCCCAGCAGTACAACGGCTCCTACACCGTCGGCATGATCCGCGGCGCCTACCACTTCGCGACCCCGGACACCACGAGCGGCGCCACCCAGGCCGACTACTTCGTCGACCACGGTGGCGGCTGGTCCAAGGACGGCCGCACCGTCCCCGGTGTCCTCGACATCGAGTGGAACCCGTACGGCGCCTCCTGCTACGGCAAGTCGACGGCGGCGATGGTGAGTTGGATCGCCGACTTCCTGTCCAGGTACAAGTCCCGCACGGGCCGCGACGCGGTGATCTACACGGCGACGAGCTGGTGGACCTCCTGCACCGGCAGCTACGCCGGATTCGCCGCCGCGAACCCGCTGTGGATCGCGCGGTACGCCTCGGACGCGGGGACCCTGCCGGCCGGGTGGTCGTACTACACGATGTGGCAGTACACGTCGTCCGGCCCGACGGTCGGGGACCACGACGTGTTCAACGGGGCGCTGGACCGGGTGGTGGCCCTCGCCAACGGCTGACGGGCCGCCGTACGACGTGCTGCTCTTCTACGACGTTTCCACGACGAAGGCCCGGGCCCCCGTGAAAGGGACCCGGGCCTTCACCTGACCGGTGGCGTCCGTCACGCCGCCACCGGAACCTCCGGGCTCGCGCCGTTCGTCGCGGGCGACAGGGCCAGCTCCAGGACCTGGCGGACGTCCGTCACCGCGTGGACGTCGAGCTTGTCCAGGACCTCGGCCGGGACGTCGTCCAGGTCGGGCTCGTTGCGCTTCGGGATGATCACCGTGGTGACCCCCGCCTGGTGCGCGGCGAGCAGCTTCTGCTTCACCCCGCCGATCGGCAGGACCCGGCCGGTCAGCGAGACCTCACCGGTCATGGCCACGTCCGTACGGACCAGCCGGCCGCTGAGCAGCGACGCGAGAGCGGTCGTCATCGTGACACCCGCGCTCGGGCCGTCCTTCGGCACCGAACCCGCCGGGAAGTGGATGTGCACGCCCCGGTCCTTCAGGTCGGCCACGGGCAGCTCCAGTTCGGCGCCGTGCGAGCGCAGGAACGACAGGGCGATCTGCGCGCTCTCCTTCATCACGTCACCGAGCTGACCGGTCAGGGTCAGACCCGCCGCGCCCGTCTCCGGGTCGGCCAGCGACGCCTCGACGTAGAGGACGTCACCGCCCGCGCCGGTGACCGCGAGCCCGGTGGCGACACCGGGGACCGCCGTACGGCGCTCCGCCGGGTCCTGGGCGGACTCGGGCACGTGGTGCGGCCGGCCGATCAGACCACGCAGATCGGCGTCGGTCACCGTGAACGGCAGCTCCCGCTCGCCCAGTTCGTGCTGCGCGGCGATCTTGCGCAGCAGCCGGGCGACCGACCGCTCCAGGGTGCGGACACCCGCCTCACGGGTGTACTCACCGGCGAGCTTGCGCAGCGCGCTCTCGTCGATGACGACCTCGTCGTCCTTGAGCCCCGCCCGCTCCAGCTGGCGCGGGAGCAGGTGGTCACGGGCGATGACGACCTTCTCGTCCTCGGTGTAGCCGTCCAGCCGGACCAGTTCCATCCGGTCGAGCAGCGCCTCCGGGATGGCTTCGAGCACGTTGGCCGTCGCCAGGAACACCACGTCGCTCAGGTCGAGTTCGACCTCCAGGTAGTGGTCGCGGAAGGTGTGGTTCTGCGCCGGGTCGAGGACCTCCAGCAGAGCCGCGGCCGGGTCGCCCCGGTAGTCGGAGCCCACCTTGTCGATCTCGTCGAGCAGGACCACCGGGTTCATGGACCCGGCCTCCTTGATGGCGCGGACGATACGGCCGGGCAGCGCGCCGACGTACGTACGCCGGTGACCGCGGATCTCCGCCTCGTCCCGCACACCGCCGAGCGCGACCCGGACGAACTTGCGTCCCATCGCGTGCGCGACGGACTCGCCGAGCGAGGTCTTGCCGACACCGGGCGGACCGACGAGGGCCAGTACGGCACCGCCGCGCCGCCCGCCGACGACACCCAGCCCGCGCTCGCTGCGGCGCTTGCGCACGGCCAGGTACTCGGTGATGCGCGCCTTCACGTCCTCGAGGCCGGCGTGCTCGGCGTCCAGGATCGCCTTGGCGCCCCGGATGTCGTACTCGTCCTCGGTCCGCTCGTTCCACGGCAGTTCGAGGACGGTGTCCAGCCAGGTGCGGATCCACGAGCCCTCGGGCGACTGGTCGGAGGAGCGCTCCAGCTTGTCGACCTCCTTGAGGGCGGCCTCGCGGACCTTCTCGGGAAGGTCGGCGGCCTCGACGCGGGCGCGGTAGTCGTCGGACTCCTCGCCGTCCTTGGCCGAGTCGCCGTTCAGCTCGCGCAGCTCCTTGCGGACGGCTTCGAGCTGGCGGCGGAGCAGGAACTCGCGCTGCTGCTTGTCGACGCCTTCCTGCACGTCCTTGGCGATCGTCTCGGCGACGTCCTGCTCGGCGAGGTGGTCGCGCAGGTGCTGGGTGGCGAGCTTCAGCCGGGCCACCGGGTCGGCGGTCTCCAGCAGCTCGATCTTCTGTTCAGTGGTGAGGAAGGGCGAGTAACCGGAATTGTCAGCGAGGGTGGACACATCATCAATGGCCTGCACGCGGTCGACGACCTGCCAGGCCCCCCGCTTGCGCAGCCACGCGGTGGCCAGCGCCTTGTACTCCTTCACCAGCTCGGAAACGGAGCCGGGCAGAGGTTCGGGCAGGCTCTCGTCGAGCGCGGTGCCCTCGACCCAGAGCGCGGCACCGGGACCGGTGGTACCGGCGCCGATCTTCACGCGGCTGCGGCCGCGGATCAGCGCACCCGGGTCGCCGTCGGCCAGCCGGCCGACCTGCTCGATGGTGCCGAGCACGCCCGTGCTCGCGTAAGTCCCGTCGATCCGTGGCACCAGCAGGACCTTGGGCTTTCCGGGCTCGGACCGCGCGGCGGCCTGGGCGGCCTCCACGGCGGCGCGTACATCGGTGTCGTTCAGGTCCAGCGGAACCACCATTCCGGGCAGCACGACCTCGTCGTCGAGCGGCAGCACGGGCAGGGTGAGCGGTGTGGACGTCGAAGCCATGATCTCCCCTTAGGCAGTCAAGTTGAGCTATGCCGACTCAATGCTTGGGCGCCTTCGATTGTTCCCCACGTGTTGTTCGCCGTGAGCGATCAGAGGGAGGGGGCCTGCCTCACTGCAGGTCAACACGGAAACGGGGTGGGGGCTTCCCGGGATCGGGGCGCTCAGCCGACCGATGTCAGTGGCGCCTGCCACGCTGCCCGGACGCGATCACGATCAGGAGAGACACATGGGCACCTGGGACGTCGGCCCCTTCGACAACGACACCGCGGCGGACTGGTGCGGCGACCTCGACGACGCCGCCCCGGACGCGCGTCAGGCCCTGGTGCGGGACACCCTGGCCCGAGCCGCCGACACCACCGACTACCTCGACGCGGACATCGGCGACGAAGCCGTCGCGGCAGCGGCCCTGGTCGCCGCGCAATGCCCCGGCGGCGAACCGGCCCACCCCCACTACGGCCCGAAGCAGCCCGTCCCCGACCTCACCGACCTACGCGCCCTCGCCCTCCGGGCCCTCGACCGCGTCCTGACCGAGCCGTCCGAACTCCTTGAACTCTGGGCCGATTCGGACGACGACCCTTGGCACACGACCATCAACGGCCTCCGCACCACGCTCACACCCCGGCCGCCGGGAGAACAGCTCCACCGGATCTGACTCCCCCGCCAACGGCGCAACCGCCCATCGCCGTCCCGGGAAGGCCCACATGAGCTGGGACGTTCTTCTCCTGCACCTGCCGGCCGACATCACCTCGGCACACGACATATCCGACGACCACACCCCGCCCTCTCTCGGCCGACAGCACGAAGTCCTCACGGCTGCACTTCCGCGGCTCCGGCGACGACGTACCCGCCTCCGTCTTCCGCCTCGCGAGCGCCTTCGGCTGCAAGGTGTTGGACTCCTCCACAGGAGAGTTGATCACTCCGCAGGGCCCCTCGGGCCGGCACGCCTTCCAGGAATTCCGCGACCGCGTGACCCGTCCCGCCGAACAGGGCTGATCATCCGCGCCGAGTAGGCTCATGTCGCCATGGAACAACTGCCCGAGAGCGTGGACCGGGAGATCCTGGAGCAGCGGATCATCTCTGCGCTCGCGAGCATCCGTGAGGCCCTGGGGTGCACCCTTCATCAGGCGCTCGATGTCTTCGCGGAGCGGTACGAGGAGCTCCGCCGTGATCGCCCGGACGACTTCACTCTGAGCCGGGACGAGTACGGCCGAGGCTTCTACTCCTGATCCAGCCGACTCGGCCGGTGCGGGCCTGGCCCGACACGTGGGGATGCTCGCCGCCCACGGTGGGCCAGCCGCGAAAGCGTGATACCTACGGTGGAAGTGTCACGCTTTCGCGGAGGAGATCCCCTCCGGCGGGGCGCCGGCGACCACTCACGCCCCCGCACGGCCGAGGACGGGCCCCAGCTTCAAACGCGTCGACCGGATCACGGATCAGGAGACCGAGCGACCCAAGTAGGCCAGCAGCTGTCCGTGCGGGGCCGCCCCAGGCGCGGGCTGGACCTCGGGGCCGAAGACGCCCGGCACACGGAACGCGTCGAAGCCGCCCAACCCCCGCATCACCGCCAGCAGTTCCCCGCACAACTCCTCGTCCAGCACAGCCCGTTGGTCCGTCGCGACCGCCAGGTCCACGCCGTGGACGCAGATCTCCGTGAAGTGGATCAGCGCGGCCATCGGGCCGGGCAGCGCGCCGAGTGAGATGTGGACGGTGGTGTCGAGGGCACCGGGGCGGTTCCAGGCCGCGGCGTCGGTCTCGGACGCCTCCGCGTACGCGCCCCGGGGATCCGCGCCCAGCCAGTCGGACTCGTGTTCGGCGCCCGGGTCCGTACCGTTCAGCTCGGCGGCGAAGATGCGCATTCCGCCCACTGTGTGGTTCAGAACCGCCCGAGCGTCCCACTCCGCGCAGGGGGTCCGGTTCGCCCACTGGCCCTCCGCAACTCCCGCCACCACCAGGCCGGTTGCCGCCAACGCCCGCTCGATCCGCCGTACCACCGCGACCGTCTCCGCCACTTGGACCTCCCCCGTCCAGGACCGCGCTCGGCTGTCCACACCATCGCTACACCCCCGCAACGCCATTCATAGGCAACTGCCGCAAACTGCAAGCGGATTCACAGCTGAGCGGAAGCCCATACGGGGACACGGGGGACAGTATGGACAAGGACCGGGAACCGCGCGGGCCCGGCAGGCGTGCGGTCGTGACGGGCGCCGCGGTGGTCGCCACGGCCGCGGCGATCCCGGCCGTCCTCCACGCGACGAAGGATGACGAGCACGCCTCCCCCGCCCAACCGGCCACCCCCGTACGGAACTTCGCCTCCCCCACTCCCCGCACCCGCGCCCGCGGCGACGACCGCCCCAACATCCTCCTCGTCGTCACGGACGACCAGCCCAAGGACACCGAGTGGGCGACCCCGGAGACCGTCGACTGGCTCGGTGACCACGGCGTCACCTTCGAGCGGGCGCACGCCAACACCCCGCTGTGCGCGCCCTCCCGCGCCTCGATCATGTCGGGCCGCTACGCCCACAACCACGGCGTCCTGGACACCCGCCACCCCTACCACCTGGACCAACACACCACCGTGCAGCGGAAGTTGCACGACTCCGGTTACCGCACAGGCCTGTTCGGCAAGTACCTGAACTACTGGCACACCGGCGACAACCCGCCCCACTTCGACGAGTGGCTGCTCCAGGAACCGGTGGCGTACTACAACGGCCACTACAACGACGGCGGGACCGTCCGGAACATCCCCGGCTACAACACCACCGTCATCAAGAACCGCGCCCTCGCCTTCCTGGAGAGCTCCCGCACGGACCGGCGGCCGTGGTTCGCCTACGTCGCCACCCGCAGCGCGCACGAGTTCAACATCCCGGAGAAGAAGTACGCCGACACACGCGTCCCGGAGTGGCCCGGGCGGCCCTCCGTCTTCGAGACCGACAAGGCCGACAAGCCCGCGTTCCTGCGCAAGGCGAAGCACGGTCTGGCCGCCGGACAGGCCCTGCGCGCCCGCCAGTTGAGGACCCTGCTGTCGGTGGACGACGCGATGCGCGACTTCCGCGACCAACTGCGGTCGCTCGGCCAGCTGGAGAACACGCTCGTGCTGTACACCAGCGACCACGGGCTGTGCTGGGGCGACCACGGCTGGCTGCGCAAGTCGGTGCCGTACCGGCCGAGCCTGGAGGTGCCGTTCCAGCTGTCGTGGCCGGCCCGGGGTCTCGACAGGGGCACCTCGGACGACCGTCTCACCGGTCACGTGGACCTCGCGCCCACCCTCCTCGACGCGGCCGGCCTCACCCCGGACACCCCGCACGACGGCCACTCGCTCCTCGGCACCGGCGACCGGGACCATCTGCTCGCCGAGTGGTGGTGGAACCGGCAGGACAAGGAGCCGATCCACACCTGGGCGACGTACATCGGCAGGTCGGAGCAGTACACGGAGTACTACCGCACCCGTCTCGACAAGGACGGCCGCCCCACGGACGGCGACGGCGAGGTGCTCTTCCGCGAGTACTACGACCTGCGCGCCGACCCCTACCAGCTCACCAACAAACTGCACGGAGCAACCCCCGCACAGGAAGCGCGACTTGGCGTCCCGGCCCTCGCGAAGGGGCTGAACGCGGCCAGGCGGGCGGGGAGTTAGCCCCGGGCCACCTCGACCCGGGCCGCCTCGACCGGAGTCACCTCGACCGGAGCCAACCGCACCATCCGCCCGGCCCGCTGCCAGCGCCGTATCAACGGCCAGGTCGCGACGCCTATCGCGAGCGAGATCAGATGGCCCCAGTTCGTCATGGGGTCGGTGAACGCGATCAGGTCCGAGACCAGCGTCCAGCCGAACAGGGCGAGCAGCGGCAGCCCGAGCCAGGGCCTGAGCAGACCCGCCAGGGCTCCGGTGCTCGCGGCGACGCCGAAGCTGATGCCGTAGTCGAAGCGGTGCAACGAGCTGTCGGGCAAGTGCCCGGCCAGCACGGCCAGCCCCACGGTGCCCTCGGTCGCGAGCGTGGCCAGGATGTGCCCGGTCAGGAACACCCCGGCGGCCCGCACCCCGCCTATCCGCCGCTCCAGCGCGGTCAGCACCAGCAGAAAGAGGATCGCGTACGGCGACATCACCCCGCCGACGATCCACAGCGCGCTGGCGACCAGCACGAGGAACGGGTCGCTGACGAGGTGGGTGACATCGGTGCTGGAGGCCTGGTGCAGCTGGTTCACCAGGGTGGGATCGGCGTACTGCGCGATGAGCGAGGTGACGACGAGCAGTGTCCCGTAACCGAAGGTGAACGGCGTCCCGGTGGGCGTGGGCAGCACCCGCCAGGGGCGGAGGAGACGCAGCAGGCCAGGGACGCGCGGAGCGCGGGGAACGGCAGGCGTGGACGCCGAGACGGACACCGCCGGCCGGATCGACCCCCAGGCCGTTTCCACCGTTTCCCGCTGTCTCGGCATGGCGTCCAGCAGAGGTGAGTCGTCCTCGGTCAGAGGCGTGGCGGAGACCTGGGTATCGGCCGTCGCGGTCCGTTCCACCGTGAGGGGCTCCTTCCGTTTCACCCCACCCTTCGCCGTCCCACCTGTCGCTGTCTATGACCGACGCCACGCGAGAGCCGATTCACAGCAACCTCAAAGACTTCTTACGCGTCCACCGGGGGCCGATCCCGCCGCCCGTTCCGGTGAAACTGCCAAAATGGACCGCATGACCACCGCGTACGACACTCCCGTTGTCCTGGACCGTCGCGAGGGCCCCTACGGCGAGGTGGTGCTGCGCCGGCACGGGGAGTTGCTGCAGATCATCGCCAACGGGTGCTTCCTGATGGACACTTCCGACGGACGCTCGGAGCGGCTGCTGGTCGACGCCGCGTACGCCGCGCTCGACGGGCGCCCCCAACCGGACGTGCTGATCGGCGGGTTGGGCGTGGGTTTCTCGCTCGCGCACGCCGCCGCCGACCCGCGCTGGGGCCGGATCACGGTCGTGGAGCGGGAGCCCGCGATCGTCGAATGGCACCGCTCCGGACCGCTGTCGGAGCTCTCCGCGGCCGCTCTCGCCGACCCGCGCACCGACATTCTGAAAACGGATCTGGTCGCATTCGTCAATGAGACTTGCGCCACTTTCGACGCGCTCTGCCTCGACATCGACAACGGGCCCGACTGGACCGTCACCGACAGCAACGAAAACCTCTACTCACCGGCCGGACTGGCAAGCTGCGCAAGGGTGTTGAGGCCTGGAGGGGTGCTCGCGGTGTGGTCGGCACAGCCCTCTCCGGAATTTGAACGAACCTTATGGAATGCCGGGTTCCAGCAGGTGCGTACCGAAGAGATCCCCGTTGCCCGAGGAGTTCCCGACGTCGTGCACCTCGCCGTACGACCTGGATAGCAAAGGGGTTGCCGCTGCCCGTACCCTGCTTCCCTGACGCGGATCATTCAAGCGTCAAGCGCAGTCATGGGATCACCCCACTGGTTCCGGAAAGCACACTTCAGGGGCGGGCGATGGAGCAGACACACACCTCCCACAACGGTACGGCCACGGCCACGCCGGGCGCGCAGCGCCGGGTGCTCGTGGTCGAGGACGATGCGACGATCGTCGACGCCATCGCGGCCCGTTTGCGCGCCGAGGGATTTCTCGTGCAGACCGCGGGCGACGGGCCCTCGGCCGTCGACACCGCCGAGGCCTGGCAGCCCGATCTGCTGATCCTCGACATCATGCTGCCCGGCTTCGACGGCCTGGAGGTCTGCCGCAGGGTGCAGGCCGCCCGCCCGGTGCCGGTGCTGATGCTCACCGCGCGCGACGACGAGACCGACATGCTGGTCGGGCTCGGGGTCGGCGCCGACGACTACATGACCAAGCCGTTCTCGATGCGTGAGCTGGCCGCGCGGGTGCACGTCCTGCTGCGCCGGGTGGAGCGTGCCGTGGTGGCCGCGTCCACCCCGCGCTCGGGCATCCTGCGCCTCGGCGAGCTGGAGATCGACCACGCGCAGCGCCGGGTACGGGTGCGCAGCGAGGACGTGCACCTCACGCCCACCGAGTTCGACCTGCTGGTCTGTCTGGCGAACACCCCGCGTGCCGTGCTCTCCCGCGAGCAGCTGCTCGCCGAGGTCTGGGACTGGGCGGACGCCTCCGGCACCCGTACCGTCGACAGCCACATCAAGGCGCTGCGCCGGAAGATCGGCGCCGAGCGGATCCGCACGGTCCACGGCGTCGGCTACGCACTGGAGACACCAACGCCATGAACGAAGGGCCGACGTCACGGAGGAGCCCCGGGGAACCCTGGGGCGGCGTACGCCCGTTCTCGATCAAGACCAAACTGGGCGCGCTGGTCGTCATCTCGGTGCTCATCACCACCGGGCTGATGATGATCGCCATGCGCACGGCGACGGAGCTGCGCTTCATCACGGTCTTCTCGATGATCGCCACACTGCTGATAACGCAGTTCGTGGCCCATTCGCTCACCGCGCCGCTGGACGAGATGAACACGGTGGCCCGGTCCATCTCGCGCGGTGACTACACCCGCCGGGTGCGCGAGAACCGCCGCGACGAACTGGGCGACCTGGCCGAGACGATCAACGTCATGGCCGACGAGCTGGAGGCCCAGGAGCGCCAGCGCAAGGAACTCGTCGCGAACGTCTCGCACGAGCTGCGCACCCCCATCGCCGGCCTGCGCGCCGTACTGGAGAACGTCGTCGACGGCGTCTCGGCCGCCGACCCGGAAACCATGCGAACGGCGCTGAAGCAGACCGAGCGGCTCGGACGGCTCGTGGAGACGCTCCTTGACCTCTCCCGCCTGGACAACGGCGTCGTGCCGCTGAAGACGCGCCGCTTCGAGGTGTGGCCCTATCTCTCGGGCGTGCTCAAGGAGGCCAACATGGTCGCCTCCGCGCGCGCCGGCATCGCGTCCGGCTCGGGCAGCCACACACGTACGGACGTCCATCTGCACCTGGACGTGTCCCCGCCGGAGCTGACCGCGCTCGCGGACCCGGAGCGCATCCACCAGGTCGTCGCCAACCTGATCGACAACGCGGTGAAGCACAGCCCGGCGCACGGGCGCGTGACGGTCAAGGCACGGCGCGGGGTGCTGCCGGAGTCGCTGGAGCTGGAGGTCCTGGACGAGGGGCCCGGCATCCCGAAGGCGGAGTGGGCGCACATCTTCGAGCGGTTCAACCGGGGAGCGGTGAGCGCGCCCCACGGACCCGGCAGCGACGGCGGTACGGGCCTCGGCCTGGCGATCGCCCGCTGGGCGGTGGACCTGCACGGCGGCCGGATCGGCGTGGCCGAATCAGACCGCGGCTGCAGGATTATCGTCACCCTTCCGGGACTGTCATCCGTGCCAAGTTGACGTAAAGTTCGACCCGGAGCCACAAGATCCACGGCGGTCCGCGCCGACGGACACGTGTGATCAGGCAGAGGCCCGCGCCGTTCGCGCGCCCGGCCCGCACCAAGACGCCCCCTCTGTAGCGGAACCACGCTTGTTTCCCGCCATTTCGGCCCCCGAAACACACTTTCCGGTGTGACTTACACGACGATGGACCGGCCCGACCTGACCTTCGTGGTCATGGGGGCGTAGCCTTAATTCCCGCTGTCCATCACCTTGTGAAGCGGAAGAGGGCGGTTGCCGCCGTGTCGTCACAGTCCCCCAGTAACTCGACCATCTCGACCGAGTCCGACCAAGCCGCGGGTAAGAATCCCGCGGCGGCGTTCGGTCCCAACGAGTGGCTCGTCGACGAGATCTATCAGCAGTACCTCCAGGATCCGAACTCGGTAGACCGAGCCTGGTGGGACTTCTTCGCCGACTACAAGCCGGGCGCGGCTGCCGCCCCGACCTCGACTTCGGCGGGTACTGCGGCCGCGGGGGCCGCAGGGACCTCCACTCCCCCGGCCGCACCCGTAGCCCCGGCCC
>NZ_BARG01000103.1 GCF_000376565.1 Streptomyces hokutonensis
GGCGGGGGTGCGTGTCGCGCGTGCCTGTGAGGTGAGGCGGGGTGCGGTGAGAGCGCGCGCGATGGGGGAGGGCGCGTTGAGCGGGGGTGCGGTGAGCGCAGGTGCGGTGGGGGAAGTCGCGGGGGGAAGCGTGAGGCCGGGCGCGGTCGGGCCGAGCTGAGTCGGCTTCGTGGTACGAGGCTGGATCGTGGCTGAGCGCGGGGGTATGGCCGAGGGCGCGGGGTCGGCTGAGGACGCCGTCGCGGCTGGGGGTGGAGTCAGGGCCGAAGGTCGGGGTCCGGCCGGGGCGGGGGGTCCGGCCAGGGTTGGGCTCATGGCAGGGGGCGAAGTCACTGCCGAGGTCGGAGCCACAACCGGGGGCCGGGGCCCGACCTCGGACGGAGTCAGGGCCGAGGACGAGAACGGGTCCACGGTCGACGACGGACGCAGAACCGGCGACGCGCTCACCGCCGGGGCCGCGGTCGGCCGGGCCGCAGTGGCCGAGGGAGTGTGCGTGGGCGGAACGGGCGCGCTCGGGGCGACGCTTCGCTGGACCGTGAGTCCCTGAGCCGGTGTCGGCACGGGTGCCGAGCCGGCCGGAGCGCCGGTCACTCCATCTGCAGTGGTCGGACGCGCGCCGTCAGGAGGCGTGAAGGCCGACAGAGCCTGCGGAGCAGGCACAACAGGCGTACCGAGGCCCGCACTTCCCTGAGTCTCCGGCCCCAGACCCGGCGTCCGCGAGGCAGTCGGCGAAGGCCCGCTGCTCGGGCCAACGGCAGGCGAGTGCGTAGCGCCCGGACGCGTCACAGCCGACGGAACCTGCCCGGCAGGCACAACAGGCGTACCGAGGGCCGCACTTCCCTGAATCGCCGGATCCACCCCCGGTATCCGCGAGGCAGTCGGCGAAGGCCCGCTGCTCGGGCGAACAGCAGGCGAGTGCGTGACGCCCGGACGCGTCACAGCCGACGGAACCTGCCCGGCAGGCACAACAGGCGTGCCGAGGCCCGCACTTCGCTGAATCGCCGGATCCACCCGCGCTATCCGCGAGGCAGTCGGCGGAGGCCCGCTGCTCGGGCCAACGGCAGGCGAGTGCGTGACGCCCGGACGCGTCACAGCCGACGGAACCTGCCCGGCAGGCACAACAGGCGTACCGGAGACCGAAGTTCGCCGAGTCGCCGACCCCGGACCCGGTGTCGGCGCGGCAGTTGCGACAGCCGGGGCTCCGGTAGACCACGGCGCGGTGCTCGCGGGCACAACAGGCGTGCTGGGGACCGCGCTTCGCTGAATCGCCTGCTCCGAGGCCGGTGTCGGCAGGGCAGTCGAGCCGGCCGGGGCTCCCATCTGCCGGGGCGCGGCGCTCGGGGCGAGGCCGGGTTGGGGCGTCGGCCCCGGACCTGGTGTCGCCGGGGTTGCGGTGGGCCCGTGCTCGGTGGCTGGGTGCGTGCCGGGCGGGTGTGCGGTGGTTGGGAACGCGGTGGTGGCTGAAGGAGGGGTGGGCGAGGGGGCCCGCGGAGGGGATGCAGGCGTGCTCGGGGCCACGCTGCGTTGGATCGCCGGGCTCTGAAGCTGGCCCTGGGCCTGACCCGAGGTCGGTCTCGAACCTGATTCCGTACGGCGACCAGTGCCCGTTGGCGGGATCGGCGAGCCGGTGAGGGGCTTGGCGTCTGCGGGTGTCGTGGTGACGGGGGCGCCGAGAGGTGAGCGGCGGCGGGTGGGGGTGATCGCAGTCGGAGGCGGAGAGTTGGCGGCCCGCGAGGGCGTAGGCGGGGCGGGTGTTGCCGAACCTGACGTTGGAGCCGAAGCCGGAGCTGTGGCCGAATCGCCTTGTGGAGAACGGGCGTTGGTTGTCCCGGCCGGTGTGGAACGCGCGGCCGAGCGTGTGGTCAGCGGGGCGCCGAGGGGTACGCGGGGCGCGGGGCCCCGTTGGATCCGGGGCGCGGGCTGAGTCGTAGGGCCAGGGGTTGGGATGTTGCCCGATTCCGCAGGAGCCGCTGCCGGGACGTGGGGGCGAGGCTCGGCGGTGCCGCCGTCGCGCACGGCGGAAGCGGTCGCCGCGCGTTGCACGGGCGTCGACGCACGAGAGGTGTCCGGTGGCGTCGGGGCCTCAACCCCCGTATCCGGCGCGGTGATCGCCCGCTGCGCACTGTTCGGCCCGTGCCCACTTCCGGAATCGGGAGCCGCGCCGCGACCCGTGCTGGGGCCGACAGGCTCGTCACCACCGCCTGCCGGACGCGCCTGCGGAGTCGAGGAGCGGGGCGAAGAACCTTGCGGCGCAACCGAGTTGGCAGCCGGTCGGCGTTGGACGATGGGCTTCGCGGCAGCGGGGCCCACGACCGTCGGCCCGCCCCGATCACCCGAACCACCCGAACCACCCGAAGTCTCCGGAGCCGCGAACGGCACCGGCGACGCGTCGCCCGCGACTACTCCCCCGCCCTTGCCCTCACCCGAACCGTGCCCCGAACCACCCCCGGCGGCAGCCGAGTTCCGTCGGGCAACGAGCCGCCGCTCCACCGCAGCCGCACCTGCCCCGGCCCGCGTCAACGACCCCGACCGAGGAAGCTCCGACGACACCGGAGTCACCCGTACACCCGAAGCCGGACGCACCGCGTCGGCCACGGAATCCGCCCTACCCGGCCGCACTGCCTCCGCCCGCACGCCGGAGGAACCACCCCGCGCGAGAGGCCTGGACACCCCTCGCCCCACAAGGTCACTCCCACTCGTACCGGCCCGCAACGGAGCCGCCGTCACCGGCGCGGCACGACCGGCCACCGGCAACTCCCCCGCAGGCCGCGCCAGGCTCGGCACCGCCCGCGCCGGCGCCGCCGTAGCCGCGGACCCCGCGATCCCGGCACTGCGCTCCGCGTCCAGCACCGCGCGGAACCCCGTGCCTGTGAAGGTCGGGTTCTGCCAGGTGGGCAGGCGCGCGCCGAAACCCGCGTCGGCCACCCCGGTACCTCCTGCGGCGGAGGCCCGCCGAATCGGCGCCAGCCCCGGCCAGGCGGCCACCCTTGCAGCAGGTCCCGTAGTACCCGTAGGACCATCGGGGTCGGGGCCCGCACCACCAACCCCAGGCCCGTCGGCCCGCTGTCCCCGCAACCGGTCCAAGAACCCCACCGCTCAGCCCTCCGTCCCGGCTCGCGTCACCAGGGACGCGATCTCGCCGGTGTAGCGGCGGCGGTCGTGGTGTTCGAGGTCCAGGATGTCCTCCAGGCTCCAGTGGAAGTGGTAGGCGACGTACGCGATCTCCTCGTGCAGCCGGTCGGTCGCGTACGTCACGATTCCCCCAGGCGGCTCCCGCCGAGCTCCACCTCGAAGGGTTCCGCGCAGTGCGGGCACTGAACTGCCGCGCGGGTGTGGCCCTCCGCGTTGATCTGGCGGTAGAAGTCCTGGAGGAACGCGAGGTCGGAGGCGAACATGTTCTCCACGATCCCGTCGTGGACCATGGGGACCGATCCCAGCCGGGTGATCACCCGGCCGAGCAGCACCACGGACAGGTACGCCGGGTTCTCCTGCACCCGGACATCCCGGAGTGGCACCAACTCGTCGCGCGCGGTGGCCAGTCGCATCACACCGTCCTGGTGGACCGTTCCAGACTCGTCGACGTACCCGCGCGGCAGTTGGAAGGGGAACTCGGTCCGCAGCGTCTGCCGTACGGCCGGAGCGGCAGCCGGAGCCGGGGCCTGCACCGGGCCCGCTCCCACCTCGGCCAAAGACTCCGCAGCCGGCGCCCCCGCCCCCGAACGCCGCATTATTCGATGACCAGTTCTTCGAACACGATGGTCACGGACTCGGTGAGCGCGGCGGCCTCGCCCGCCTTCACCGTGCTCGCGTCGATCTTGCTGCACCAGGCGTTGCGCAGGTGGTAGCGCTTCACGGGGTTGTTCTGGAAGTCCATCATGATGATCGACGCGTTCTTGCGGGCGGTGGTCATCTGGCCGGAGATCGACTCGTTGATCCACTGGGTGAACGAGGCGGACTGGGTCATGCCGCGGATGACGGTGCAGGTGCCGTTCTTCTTCACACCCGGCAGGTTCTTGACCACGTTCTGGCCGTTGGGGGTGTTCTGCTGGTAGGTGATGACGTCCTGCTCGATGCTGAGGCCGCTGACCTCGGCGAGGTACTCGACCATGACGCCGTCGATCTGCAGGCCGAAATTGTGTGAGGTGAGGGCGTCACCCGGCTGGAGACTCATGAATTCGCTGTCCTTCTAAGGGTGTTGAGAACTGCCTGGAGCGGCGGTGCACACGCGCCGGGTCCGCCTACTCCTCCAACTCCCCGCTGCCGCTGGAGAACTGGGCCAGTCGGAAGATCACGAACTCGGCCGGCTTGACCGGCGCGATGCCGATCTCACAGACGACCCGGCCGACGTCGACGGACTCCGGCGGGTTGGTCTCCTCGTCGCACTTGACGTAGTACGCCTCTTCGGGCCGCTGCCCGAACAGGGCGCCACTGCGCCACTCGTTGACCAGGAACGCCGAGATGTTGCGCCGGATGCGCGCCCACAGGGCGTGGTCGTTCGGCTCGAACACCACCCACTGGGTGCCGATCAGGATCGACTCCTCCAGGTAGTTGAAGTACCGGCGGATGTTGAGATAGCGCCAGGCCGGGTCGGAGGACATGGTGCGGGCGCCCCAGACGCGGATGCCGCGGCCCGGGAAGGCACGGATGCAGTTGACGCCGATGGGGTTGAGCAAGTCCTGCTCGCCGCGGGTGATCTGCGTCTCCAGGTCGACCGCACCGCGTACGACCTCGTTGGCGGGCGCCTTGTGCACACCGCGCTCGGAGTCGTTGCGGGCCCAGATGCCGGCGATGTGGCCGCTCGGCGGGATCAGCCGGGACTGTCCGCTGGACGGGTCGAAGGTCTTGATCCAGGGGTAGTACAGGGCCGCGTACTTGGAGTCGTAGCCCGCGGTCTCCTGGCGCCAGACACGGATCTGACGAGCGTTCAGGCTCGGCGGTGGGTCGATGACGGCGACGCGGTCGCCCATCAGCTCGCAGTGGGCGATCAGGCCCAACTGGACCGCCTTGACGGCCTCCAGGTCGATCGCGCCGCGCTGGTAGGCGGCCATCAGGTCGGGCACCGCGACCATGGAGATCTCGTCCACGGCCTCCAGTCCGCCGAAGCCGGTGCGGTCGGCGGAGTCGCCGAGGTAGGTGGCCGGGCCGGGATGTGACGGGGCGTCACCCACCGTGCCGGGTACGGCCGGTGCGGCGGCGGGCGCCCTGAGCGCGACCGTCTGGTTGTCCGGGCGGGCCAGCTGCGCGGCGGGCGCTGCCTCGGTCACGGTGATGAGCTTGGAGCGCTCCTTGACCTGGGTGACGACGTAGTTGCGGCCGCCCTTCTTGGCGGTCACGTCGAAGCTCTCGACGTCCCGGCCTGCGTCCTTGACGATCAACCGGAACCGTTCGGCGGGTCCCTCGCCCTCGGCGTCGGCCACCTCGACGGTCAGGTCGCCGGGCGCCACGGCCGTCACGGCGAAAGTGCCGAGCTGGGCCGGCTCGCCCGCCGTGAGCGCGGCCGGGGCCGCCGAACCGGCAACGGCGGACGGGGACTTGGCCTCCGCCGAGGAGCCCTCGGTGGTGCCGCCGACGCGCACGACGTAGGCGGCCGAACCGCCGTTGTTGAAGAAGCCGTAGACGGAGTGCGCGAGGTAGTACCCGTCGGTGAACTCACCGAAGGCAGCGACGTACTGCGTCCAGTTGGTCACCAGGGTCGGCTCGTTCAGCGGACCGGTCGGGGCCAGACCCACGAAGGCCGCCACCGAGGTGCCCACTCCCTCGATGGGGCGCGAGCCGCTGGCCACCTCCTCGACGTAGACGCCGGGCGACAGGTAGGACGGCATGCTCTGCTCTCCTCGGGGTACGAGATAAGACGCTCTTAAGCCTCACGCGCGTGCCCCGGCCGCCGAAACGTCCTCGGGTGCCTGTCTCGGGGCAACTTCCCTGCCCTCAGGGGCAGTCCGGGTGACGGCCACGACCTGCCCGGCGGTGCCCTTCCGGGCCCGTGGCGACGGATCCCCTCAGCGCTGGGGCGGCAACCGCGTTTGCGAAGGCGCCTCTTTGGGCAACCCTCCTTGCCCCGGCGGCTCCTGACGTCCTTTCACCATCCGTCGTAGCGTCACCACATGAGTCTGTGGACCTCCCTGGAGCCCGCGTCCGCGACCGTCGATCCCGGTGGCAGTACCCGAGTGCGGCTGCGGCTGCGCAACACCGGCGACGTCGTGGACGAGTACCGCTTCGAGCCGGTCGGGGGCATCGCGCCCTGGACCACCGTGGAGCCGCAGACGCTGCGGCTCTACCCGGGTACGACGGGCACGGTCGACCTGACGTTCGCGCCGCCGCGCACCCCGGACGCGACGGCCGGCCCGAACCCCTACGCCGTGCGGATCACGCCGACCGAGCACCCGGAGGCGGTCACCGTCCCCGAGGGCAATCTGACGATCACCCCGTTCACGGAGGTGCGGGCGGAGCTGGTGCCGCCGACGGTCAAGGGCCGGTTCCGGGGCCGCCCCCGGCTGGCCGTGGACAACCTCGGCAACACCAAGCTGACGGCGTCGATCAGCGGCAGCGACAACGGCGACCAGCTGTCGTACGACATCCATCCGGGCAATGTGCAGATCGAGCCGGGCCGGGCGGCGTTCGTCAAGGCGTCCCTGAAGCCCCGGAAGATCATCTGGTTCGGGCCGAAGGAGCAGCGGCCGTACACGCTGAACGTGCTGCGGTCCGGCGCCAACCCCCTTCCCGTGGAGGGGATTTACCTCCAGCGCGGGTTCCTGCCGCGCTGGCTGGCGACCTTCCTCGGGGCCGTCCTCGCGCTCTCGCTCACCTTCCTGATGCTGTGGATCGCGTACAAGCCGCAGGTGCGGACGACCGCCACCGAGCAGCTCAAGGACGCGGGCGTCAGCACGCTCGCGCCCGCTCCCTCGCCGACCGCGAGTGTGCCGGCGCCGCCCTCCGCGACGGCCGCGGCTCCCCCGCCGGTCGCCGTGACCTCGACCGCCGCGGCGGCGGGCGGGGGCGGCGGCGGATCCACGGCGTCCGCGAAGCCCAAGCCCAAACCGGCGACGGCGGCGACCGCGGTGAAGAAGCTGGCCGCGAAGGACTCGGGCCGGCACATCTGCTACCGCGCCTTCATCGCGGGCGACGGCTGGACGGACGCGGTCTGCGACGGGGCCGCGACCGGCACGGTCGACGACGCCAAGCAGATCACGGCCCTGAACATCGCGGTGTCCGGCTCCCTCGGCTCGGGCGCCAACGCCTTCATCCACAACCCCGCCTCGACCGACGGCAACGGCATGTGGGAGCCGCAGTGGACGGCGATCATCGACGACAACAAGGACAACTACATCGGCAGTTCGAAGGACGGCGCCCCGTACATGACGGGCTTCGCCCTCAACATCGGCAGCGGCCAGGTCTGCGAGACGGCCCGCAACACCGGCTGGGACTGGGGCGGTCAGGGGTGTGCGGACGCCCGCCCCAAGTACCTCTTCGGCGGCACGCTCGACAACTCCCGCTGGCTGGTGGCCGTCAAGTTCACTGTGTAGCCGGGCCGTTGGGCGGCTACCAGGTGCCCTCACCGGGCACCAGCCGCCCGGCCTTGCGGTATTCGCGGCGGGCCCCCTCCAGGAGGTCCGCCGCACCGACCGTGTCACCGCGGCCTGCGGCGAGATAGGCGGCGGTGACGACCGCGCTGCGGATGGAGCCGCCCGCGAGCTCGAACTCCATTGCCAGTGGGGCGAGTTCGAGGTCCGGAGCGCTCGGCACATGGGTCAGGCCGTGCCGCCACAGGGCGAGCCGCTGCGCCGGGTCGGGGAACGGGAAGTCGACGACCAGGTCGAGCCGCCGGGTGAACGCCTCGTCGATGTTGGCGCGCAGGTTGGTGGTGAGCAGCGCGATCCCGTCGAAGGACTCCAGGCGTTGGAGCAGATAGGCGCTCTCCATGTTGGCGTAGCGGTCGTGCGAGTCCTTCACTTCGGAGCGCTTGCCGAAGACCGCGTCGGCCTCGTCGAAGAGGAGCACTGCGTCGGTGCGGTCGGCCTCCGTGAAGATCCGTTCGAGGTTCTTCTCGGTCTCGCCGATGTACTTGTCGACGACCGACGACAGCTGAACCACATAGAGATCCAGGCCGAGTTCGGCCGCGACGACCTCCGCCGACAGCGTCTTGCCGGTACCGGACTCACCAGCGAACAGCCCGAGCACGCCCCGCCCCCGACCGCCGCCCGCGCTGAGCCGCCAGTCGCCGAGGACCCGGTCGCGGTGGCGGGCGCGCAGGGCGAGTTCGTGGAGTTGGGTGAGTGACCTGTCGGGCAGGACCAAGTCCCGCCAGTCGACCGCGGGTTGGATGCGGCGGGCGTGCTGTTCGAGCCCCGACGCCGACTGCTGGCGCGCGGCGAGCCGCAGATGCGCGGCCGTCAGCGGGGTCCCGTCGAACCCGGCGAGCCCCCGGGCCGCACGGGCCGCGCGCGCGATGCGATCGGCACCGAGGTGGTACGGCGCGACGGTGGCCCGTACGTCGAAGCCGTGGTCCTCACCGACCGCCTCCGTCCAGGCACGTACCGCCGCCGCGCGCTGCTGGGGCGCCTCCAGGATCAGCGGGTCGCTCTCGCACCACAGCGGGTCGTAGGGGCGGACCCCGGCGAACACCACGGAGACGTCGGTGGCTGCCATCAACGCCCGTACTAGTGCTCCGGGTTGATCCGGCAGCCCGTTCACCACGACCGTACGACCGCCCAGCCGCGCCTCGCGCAGCAGCTCCGGCACCCGCTCGACCGGACCGGAGAAACGGACTGCGGGCACCCGCGCCGCGTCCAGCGCGGCCGCCACGCACACCAGCCCGTCTCCCTCGTGACGCTCCCTCAGATACACGGCGAGTGGCGGCTCACCGGCGAGCAGCACGGCCAGCCGGTCCACGAAGTGGGTGAACTCGTCGTCCCCGCCCGGGTCTTGACCGTCGTACGGCACTCTCGGCGTCGTCAGTGGATGGAGGTGCCCGGCGAGTGCCGCGTCCGGGGTGTCGTCGCCGAGCAGGTGGGCCAGGATCCGGTCCGGTACCCGCAACGAGC
This sequence comes from Streptomyces hokutonensis, assembly GCF_000376565.1. Classification (GTDB taxonomy): domain Bacteria; phylum Actinomycetota; class Actinomycetes; order Streptomycetales; family Streptomycetaceae; genus Streptomyces; species Streptomyces hokutonensis. Next base: position 9,042 of record NZ_BARG01000103.1, read on the forward strand.
GGCTGAGGAAGGGGCGTTCGGGTTCCTCCACGGTGAGGAGGCCGAGGGCCGAGAGCGGGGCCGTGGGATGGAAGCGGGCCCGTCCCTCCGCGTCGTGGGCGGGGATGCCGCACAGGTCGAGGGTGAGTCCCACGGTGGCCCTGCGGCGGCCGACGTCGTCGTTGAGGTAGCCGTAGAGGGGCTCGAAGGAACGGTCCAAGTCGGGGGCGAGGGCGATGAGGAGGAGAGCGGTGTCGAGGTCGGTGAGACGGAGGGCGGCGAGGCGGTCGGGCGCCGAATCCCGTACGGGCGGCGCCGGTTCGGATGATCGCAGGAGCAGGTACTCCACCGCCTCCCCGGAGAGGTAGAGGCCGCGCAGCGGGTCGCCGGCCGTGGGGTCGGTCGCGGAACGCTCCGCGACCAGCAGGGCGACACGCTCGCGGAGACGGCCGAGCCGGGCGAGGAAGGCGTCGGCCTCCGGCTCAGTGGTGAGGGCGACACCGTCGACGCCGGTCGCGCCCTCTTCCCCGGCACCAACGTCCCCGAAGCCCACCCCGATTTCCTCGACCGTCACGTCCCCGTCCCCGACGTCCTCCTGCGCCGCGCCACCTCGCGGGCCTCCCGTGCCGCCGCGACCTGGCGCGGGCGGTGGGCCCGCTCCTCCGGTCCCGGCGACGTGCCGTCGAGGCCGTGGACGCGGACCGCGGCGCCCTCGGTGACCGGTGGGCCCGCGTCGTACTCGGGGTAGGCCGGGAAGGGTGCGGTGACGACGAGGTCGAGGGAGGGCTTGAGTTCGCCGCCGAGGGCGGACCAGATCTCCGCGAGGGACCGTGACTCGGTCTGGATGCCGGCCACCGAGATCGGCACCGACAGACCCAACTCGCCTAGGGATCCGGGGAGTTCGGTGGGGGCGAGCAGCTCGCGCGGGATCAGGGTGGCCAACACGGCGGACAGCAGCCGGTGTTCGTCCTGCGGCCGTTTCGTCCACGCCGTCACCAGGTACGACAGCCGGAACCAGCGCGGCGGCTGGCGGCGTTTGACGACCACGTCCCGCTCGTCGCGCACGGTGACATGCCCGCGCTGGCGCCGGTGCACGTCCTCCCGGATGTCGTACAAGTAGGTGTTGATCGTGGGGGTGTTGCGGCGGGCCGCCCAGTCGCGGGTCGGTGCGTCGAAGGAGACCTCGATGCCCGAACCGGCCAGTGCGCCGCCGCCGATCAGGTCCTTGAGGACCTCGTCCACCTCGTGGATCACCGCCGTGCTCCCGCCCTGCCGTGCTGTCGTGCTCCGCCGTACGCGTCGGCGCCCGTTACGCCCCTGTCGGCCGTACTCCGATCGTGCCGTTCCAACCGGCCGTGCCCGCAAGCACGTTGGGGACGTAGGGAGGGCACGGCAGGTTGCCCGCGTGTCCGGCTTCGAGTGCCCGTTCGGTCAGATGTAGCCTTCCCGGAGGGCATGGGCCACGGCGTGTGCCCGATTGCGCAGATGGAGGCGGGTGGTGAGCCCGTGCATCACGTTCTTGACGGTGCGTTCGGAATAGGAGAGCTTGCTGGCGATCTCTCCGGTGTCGAGTCCCTCGGCGACCAGCCGCAGGACGTCCACCTCACGCGGCACGAGCCCCGCCGTCTGGACTCCGGAGCGGCCCGCCGCGCTGCGGTGCAGCGTCCCGACCTGTTCGACGAGTCGGCCGATCAGATCGGCCGGCAGGTCGCCGTCGCCGCGGGCCGCCGCGATCACGGCCTGCACCAGACGCTGCGCGGTCGCCTCCTGGCGCCACACGATGGCGCCGACCCCGCACTCGATCACATCGAGCAACTCCGCCTCGCGCAGGGCCCCTACGACGAGTACGGCCCGCCCGCCCTCGCTGCGCACGAGTCTGCGCAGTCGGGTGAGCGCGGCCTCGTCGAGTGCCTCGGCGATGAACAGGGCCACCCTGCCGGGTCCGGTGTCGCTCTCCTCGCGGAGGTCGATCTCCGGGTATCTGCGCAGCTGGCTGAGTGCTCCCTCGCGCGAGATCGGGTCCGGGGCGTGGACCGCCACGGGTATCCGGTCGCCGGAGTCGGCCGTACCGGGATGTGCGGTCCGCGATGAGCTGAGCAACGTTCTCCCTCGATCCACATACGTGCCACCCCAGTTGCGCTGGTGGCGGCCGTGTACTCCTCACCCTCGTGGGGCGGGTGGGACGCGCGCAATCGTGGAGCACCACGAGCAGCACCACGAGATCGGACGAACGACGGACCACGACGGAGACGAGGAGGACCGCGATGACGGGGACCGCACCTGACGCCGGAGAGTCCGTGATGCCCTGCGAACACCGGGACGCGGCAAGGCTGTTGGCGGTGGAGGCCGCGCACGCCCGCGCCGGTTCGGGGCGCCTCGTGCTGCTGCGCGGGGCCACCGGGACGGGCCGTACCACCGTGCTGGAGGCCGCCGCCGAGGACGCGGCGGCGCACGGCATGCGGGTGCTGCGGGCCCGTTGTTCGCCCCGCGACCAGGCGGTCCCGTACGCCACCGTCCAGCAACTCCTCGGCCCGGTGCCGGAGTTCGCGGATCTCGCGGTCGACGGGGACGAGCGGGCGAGTGCCGCCCGGCTGGGGCGGGTGCTGCGCTCGTACGCCGACCGGGCACCGCTGCTGATCGCCGTGGACGACGTCCATCTGGCCGATGCCGCCTCGCACCGGTGGCTGGTCGAGTCCGCCCGGCACGTGGACCGATTACGGATCCTGCTGGTCGTCACCGAGCGCAGCCAGTACGACATCGAGCCGGCCGAGCCGGGCCTGACCCACACCCTCTCGCCCGCGCTGGTCCGCACCCTCACGCTGGCCCCGCTGACCGCCAAGTCGGCTGCCGGGCTGGTCCGTTCGGTGCGCGCCGATGCGCCCGGGCCCTGGGTGGACGACTGTGTCCGGGCCGGCGCCGGCAACCCGCTGTTGCTGCGCGCCCTGCTCGACGACCTCGGCGCCGGCCGGCATCCGACGGTGCCGGAGACGTCCGCCGCACTGTATCCGGGGGCGTATCCGGCGGCCGTGTCCTGGTGGCTGGAGTGCGCGGGCCCGGCCACCGGCGAGGTCGCGCGGATCCTGGCCGCGCTGGACGAGGGCTGGGCCGGGGACGCCCCCACAGCACTGCCCGCCGATCGCACCGCCCCCGCTCCCGTCGGCGAACTGGCGTCCCTGATCGCCGAGTTGGCGGGTGCCGACCCCGCGCGGGTGGCCGGCTGGCTCACCGCGATGACCGGGCTCGGGGTGTTGCGCCCGGACCCCGACGGGCGCCCGCGCTACGCGCATCCACTGCTGCGCGACGCCGTGCTGACCGGCGTGCCCGCGGCCAGGCGGCGGGCCGCGCACGCGGCGGCGGCCGCGACGATGCAGCGCCACGGCGGCTCCCCCGACACGGTCGCCCGGCAGCTGCTGCTCGCCGACCCGGTGGGCGCGCCCTGGACGTCGGCCGTGCTCCAGGAGGCGGCCTCGCTCGCGCTGCGGGACGGGCGCGCGGACGACGCCGTCGCGTTCCTGCGCCGGGTCCTGGAGGAACCCCTGCCGGACGGCCGCAGACAGCGGCTGCTGACCGAGCTGGGCTCCCTGGAGTACACGCGGACCTCCTCGGCCGGCATCCCCCGGCTCAGCGAGGCGCTACGGCTGTCCGGGGCACCGCAGGACACGATGCGCGCGGCCGTCGCCCTCGGCACGGCACTGGCCGGCCGGGGCAGGACCGTGGCCGCCGTGGACGTACTGCGCACGGCGGAGGACGAGTTGACGGACCGTCCGCAACTGGTCCGCACCCTCCAGACCGCGTCGGTGCTGCTGGCCGAGCAGGACCAGTCGGTGCGGCAGGACGTGTACCGGTGGCTCCGCGATGCCGCCGAGGACTCGCCGGAGCTGGTCGGCACGGCCGGTCAGGCGCTGGTCGTGCGCCATGCGGCCACGGCCGGGCTGATCTCGGCGGCGGAGGCGATGCGGCGGCTGCGCGGTCTGCTGGCCCAGCCCGCCGACCCGCTGACCGAGCCGTTCCTGCTCGGCACGGCCGCCGCCGTGGCCCAGTGGGCCGACGAACTCCCGGAGGCGGAACGGCTGGTGGAGCGCGGGCTGGTCGGGCAGCGTCCCGACCTGCTGCATCCGATGCACGACGCGCTGACCAACGTACGGGCCGACATCCTGTGCGCCCGGGGCGAGCACGGGCGGCTGCTGACGGAGGCGTGGGCGCGGGACTGGGCGCGGAGCACGCCGTCGAACGGGCACGCCACCATCCTGCTGGCGCTGCTGGCGACCGGGCAGGAGGCGCGGGCGCTGCGGCTCGCGGACGGTTTCGACCTGCGGTCGGCGCCCGATTCCTGGGAGTTGAACCGCTTCCTCTACGCGCGGGGAGTGTTGCGGGCGGCCTGCGGTGATCCGGCGGGCGCGCTGCACGACTTCCTGGAGTGCGGGCGCAGGCAGTCGGCCCGTGAGGTGGTCAGCCCGGTCGTCACGCCGTGGCGTTCGGCCGCCGCCGAGTGCCGGCTGGCCCTCGGCCGTCCCCGGGAGGCGATCGCTTTGGCGGAGGAGGAGCTGCGGCTGGCCCGGGTGTGGAACACGCCCCGTACGGTGGGCCGTTCGCTGCGGGTGCTGGCCGCTGCGACCGGCGGACGGCGCGGTCTGGAGCTCGCGCAGGAGGCCGTGGCGCTGTTGCGGGAGGCGCCGGAGGGGACGGAGACCGAGCTGGTGCCGGCGCTGATCGCGCAGGGCCGGGCGCTGACCGCGGCCGGTGACCGGCGGCGGGCCCGCGGGTGTCTGCGGGAGGCCGCCGAGCGCGCCGAGCGGCTGGGCGCGACCCGGCTACGGGCCCTGGCGGAGGGGGCGTTGGGCGAGAGCGGGGCCCGGCGGACGGCCCCGGCCCGCACCGGTTCGGGGTCGCTCACCACCAGTGAGCGCCGGATCGCCGAACTGGCCGCCGACGGCCGTACGAACACCGAGATCGCCGATCTGCTGCATCTGGCCCGGCGGACGGTGGAGACCCATCTCACCAGTTCCTACCGGAAGTTGGGCATCCAGCGCCGGGGCCAGCTGCCCCGGACGCTGGGGCGGGGCCAACGCCCCTGAGGCGGACGCTACTTGTGGGTGCGGGCGGTCGGGGTGGGCTCGGTGCCCTCCGCGCGTACGGTGCTGTGGGCCTTCTTCTTGGGGAGGTGCCGGGGCACGACGTCCTGGGGGAAGGTGAGTTGCTGGTTCATCCACTTCAGGGCGGCGGGCATCTCCCGTACCCAGGTGGGGAAGTTGTGGCTGCCCGACTCGGGGAGGATGGACACGACGCGCATGGGCGCCTTGACGGCCTTGATGAAGGCGAGGGTCTGCGGGTAGCCGCGCTCGCCGTGCTTGCTCTCGGCGACCAGGACGGAGACCTGGGGTGCGGGCAGGTGCTTCAGCCGCCACATCAGGTCGTGTCCGTTGACCCGGTTGACGCGGCCCAGGCCGCTGCCGAAGAGGTTGCCGGTGGTGGGGTCGTCCTTGACCCGGTAGTCCGGCGAGAGCGCGGCGGCCGTGGTGTAGACGTGCGGGTTGCGCATCGTCAGCTGCAAAGCGCAACTGCCGCCGGAGGAGTAGCCCATGACGCCCCAGGCGCTGGCGTCGTGGCCGACCCGGTAGACGGACTTGAGGGCCTGCGGGAGGTCCTTGGCGAGGAAGGTCTCGGTCTGCGGCCCGCCGGGGACGTTCACGCACTCGGTGTCGCGCGGCGGGGCGATGGTGGGCCGGATCATCACCATGATGGTCGGCTGCATCTGACCGTTCTTCTGCAGCTCACCGGCGGTCTGCGAGACGCGCAGGTACTGGGCGAGGTTGAAGATGCTGCCGGGGTAGCCGCTGAGCGCGACGACGACCGGGAAACGCTGCCTGGCGTACGCCTTCTGGAAGTACTGCGGGGGCAGATAGACGAAGGCCGGGTCGACGACGCCGGTGCGGCGGCCGATGACCTTCACGGACTCCACCTTGCCGTTGACCGCGGGATTGCCGGTGGGCAGTCCGCTGACCCGGTTCAGCTGCTCGTCGGAGGCGGGCTGCACCAGCGCGCCCTTCACGGAGACGCCGGTCGCGCCGCCGTTGTGGTCGGCCGCCTGGGTCACGCCGACGGGCGCGGTGTCGGTGTTGCCGAAGAGCTCGTCCCACGATCCGAAGAACTGGTACGAGGAGTTCAGCCAGCACGCGAACGCGGCGATGATCGTGACCTGTGTCACTCCGATGGCTGTCAGCCGCCCGAGCACCTGCCGCACTCCGGGCTTGGCGAGGCGCGGCCACAGCCAGACAAGCAGCGCCACGCAGACGACGGCGACGGCCGCCATCACATAAACGGTAGTCTCGCTGGTCAAACCCATGCCACTCAGTCCCCGGTTCCTTGCCTGTGCTCGTTCCTTCACACAGAAGGAGGGCTACGGACCCCTTCGCGTTCCTCAACGAGTGCGAATAGGACAAAGAAGCGGGTCTCTTACCGTTTCCACGGACGACCCACCCGCCCCGGTAAGACCTACGTAAGGTCCGGCCGTGTCCCGTCGTCCGGTCCGACCCGGTAGGTTTCGCAGCGGCCCGAAGAGGTCGGCTCCGGGGAAAGGAACGCCATGGCGAAGGAGGACTCCGCCGTGCTGGCCGACAGACTGGCGTCCGCCCGGTTGCAGTACTTCGTCGGCAGGCAGCACGAACTGGCCCTGTTCCGCCGCGCGGCGGCCGGTGAACCGGGCGCCCCGACGGTCGTCGTGCTGCACGGACCGGGCGGCATCGGCAAGAGCGCCCTGCTCCAGCGGTTCGCCGCGGAGGCGCGCGCCATGGGCCGGCCGGTCGTGAGCGTCGACGCCCGTACGATCGACCGCTCCCCGTCGGCCTTCGAGGCGGCGACCGCCGAGGTCTTCGTCCAGGACAACGCTGTCCTGCTCGTCGACGACTTCGAGCGCTACCGGGACATGGAGGAGTGGATACGCGACCGCTTCCTGCCCCGGTTACCGGCGGGCGCCCTGGTCGTCGTCGCCGGACGGCTCGCCCCCGACCCGCTCTGGAAGGCGGACCTCGGGTGGAGCGAGCTGCTCCAGGTCGTGCCGCTGCGGGAGTTGGGGCCGGCGGACTCGGCGGCCCTGCTCACCTCGCAGGATGTCGACCCCTCCTCGCAGGCGGCTCTGCTCCGGTTCGCGGCGGGCCATCCCCTCGCCCTGCGACTGGCCGCGGAGGCGGCGACGCACGACAACACGTCGACGGACGAGGTCTTCTGGGCGCCGCTGCGCACGGTCGTCGACCGGCTGCTGACGCATCTGGTCGGCAAGCCGCCGTCGTCCGCGCACCGGCGGGCGCTGGAGGTGTGCGGCCATGTCGCGGACACCACCGAGGAGTTGCTGCGGGTGGCGCTCCCCGACGAGGACGCCACCGAACTCTTCTCCTGGCTGCGGCAGTTGTCCTTCATGAAGTCGGGGCCCTTCGGGGTGCGCCCGTACGACGTCGTCCGGGACGCCCTCGACAGCGACTTCCGCTGGCGCGATCCGTCGCGCTACAGGGCCATGCACCGCACGGTGCGCCGGCACCTGATCGAGCGCGTCCGCGAGGCGCCGGAGAAGGAAGCCCTGCGCGCCGCCCGCGAGTTCAACCACATCGTCTCCAGGGCGCAGTGGCTGCGCGCGTTCCAGGGCGACCGCGCCGAAGGGGCCGTCCACGAGCAGCCGATGCGGCCGGAGGACGCCCCGGCGCTGATCGAGCTGACCCGCAGGATCGAGGGCGAGCACAACGCCCGTGTCGTCGCCCACTGGTTGACGCGTCAGCCCGAGGCGTTCCACGTCCACCGCCGCTGCGAGTCGGGCCAACTGCTGGGATTCATGGCCTGGTTGAGGATCGACGAGCTGGACGACGAGACCCGGGCGGCCGACCCCGTGACGGCCGAGGCGTGGGACTTGGTGTCCGCGATGACACCCCCGCGCCAGGGCGAACACCTCGGTGTGGCCCGGTTCATGGTGCACGAGGAGAACCACCACCGGCCCTCGCGGTCGTGGGACCTGGTGCGCATGCGGATCGTCTTCGAGCTGCTGCGCGCCAAGCACTGCGCCTGGTCCTGTTTCGTCAGTGCCGAACCGAAGTTCTGGGCGCCGCTGATGACCTACATGGGCATGTTCCAGCCGCCCCGCCAGGCCGTCCACGCCGACCGCGGGTACGGCCTGTTCTGCCACGACTGGCGGGCGGCGCGGGTGGAGGAGTGGGCCGAGGGAATCGACGCCCGGTTGCTCGGCGGGGCACCGGCCGTGGCGGCCGCAAAGCCCAACTCCCGTCTGACGTCGCTGAGTCGGGAGGAGTCGGACGCCGCGGTCCGCGAGGCGCTGCGCGGCTGGCTCGACCCGGGCGGGCTCGCCGACAACCCGCTGCTGCGCAGCCGGCTGGTGGAGGACCTCAGCGAGGGCGACCCGGTGACCGCCCTGCGCGACCTGATCCACAAGGCCGTACAGCGGCTGAACGCCCATCCCCGCACCCGGCATCTGTACGAGGTGCTGACGGCGACGTACCACTCCACATCGACGCAGGAGGCCGTGGCGCGGAAGCTGAACCTGGCGTTCAGCACGTATCGCAGACATCTGGCCCGCGCGCTGGACGAGGTGCGCGAGACGGTGTGGGACTGGGAGGTGCACGGCCGGATCAGGGCCGAACAGGAGCCGCCGCAAGGGAGTTGAGCGCCGGCGGGGAGATCAGTGCGTGACACTCACCCGCACCGTCATCGTGCCCTTGTTGTCCGAGGAGCAGGACCCGGCGAGGTCGTTCATGCCCAGTTGGAGGGTGCCGTTCCCGGTCGCTCGGAAGGTGAGTTTCCGGCCCACCGGATGGATGGGGAAGGTCTGTCTGCCCTTGAGCCGGGCGAGCAGGGTGGCGAAGGGGGCCTTGGCGTCGGCCTTGCAGTTGAGCGCGCCGTCCAGCAGGTGGTCGGTGGCGGTGTCGTATCCGGCCGGCCCGGCCATGGGCATGTTGCGGTAGTCGGCGGTCCACTGCCCCGAGACGTACCGCACGGTGACCTGGTCGCCCCGCCGGATCGTCACTCCGGTCACCGGCTGCCAGCCGGTCGCCGACTGGACGACCTGACGGGTGGTCGTCGTCTTCGGGCCCGACGCGGGCGGCAGGGTCCCGGTGAGGAAGAGTCCGCCCACAACTCCCGCCGCCAGTACGGCCGTTCCGGCCAACACCCACAGCAGCCGTCGTCCACGGGGCGAACGGGGCGGCCGGGGCCGGGAGTTGAGCGATGTCGTGTGCCGTTCGGTGGGAGTGAACAGATCACGGCCGCTCGTCATGGTGTCCGCTTCGTGCGCGGCGGCCGGAGGGGCGGACACCCGCAGGGTCGCCGACGGCAGGTGACCGGCGTCCGGCTCGCCCGCCGCCACGCGCCGGAGCGCGGCCCGCGCGCTCGCCGGTGTGAGGCGGTCGTCCGGGGACTTGCGCAGCAGCGCCTCGACGACCGGGCGCAGCGGGCCGAGCCGCTCGGTCAGGACGGGTGCCTCGTACGCCACCGCGTGCAGGGTCGCGGGCCGCGCGGGTCTGCGGAACGGGGACTGTCCGCCGCAGACGGTGGCCAGGGTCGCGCCCAGGGACCACAGGTCGGAGGGCGGGCCGACCTCCCAGCCCATCACCCGCTCGGGCGCCATGAACTCGAGGGAGCCGACGAGTTCGCCGGTGGTCGTCAGGAACTCGCCGTCGTCGAGGGCCGCGATGCCGAAGTCGGTGAGGACGGCGCTGCCGTCGGGGCGCAGCAGGACGTTGGCGGGTTTGACGTCACGGTGCAGGGTGCCGGCCGCGTGCACGGCTTCCAGCGCGTCGAGGAGTTGCAGGCCGAGCGCGGCGGTGTGCCGCGGCGTGAGCAGCCCGGTGCCGGCGATGCTCTGGGCCAGCGAGGGGCCCTGGACGAGTTCCATGACGATCCACAGCCGGTCCTCGTACTCGACCAGGTCGTGGACGCCGACCACATGGGGGTGCGGCACCCGGGCGACCGCGCGGGCCTCACGGATCGCGCGGCGGACGCGGATGCGGTGCTCCTCGTCGCCGTGGGTGAGGATGTGGAGTTCCTTGGCGGCGACCGGCCGGTCCAGCAGCTGGTCGTGGGCGCGCCAGACCGTGCCCATGCCGCCTCGGCCGAGGACGTCGTGAAGCTGGTACCGACCGGCGATCAGCCGCCCCGGTCCGCGCTGTGCCTGGGGTGCAGCCTGGTGATCGCCGTCTTCGGACAACACGGTCTCTCTCACATTTCCTTCGGGTCGCGGGTGCTGCCGCCTGGGACGCGGCAGGGCAGTGGCCCCCTCTTGTCCGGGAGGCCACTGCCTGCGTGCTGCCTGTCGTGCTACTCGGCGGGCTTGTAGAACGCGTAGGTGGCGGTGTACTGGACGCTGACCTGGTCGGTACCCGTGCAGGCACCGGCCGGGGCGACGCCACCGTCCGTGCCCAGCCGCTGGATGTAGGAGACGCCGCCGAAGACGCCCGTGCCGCGGGTGGCGGTGGACTTCAGCAGGAGCTCCGGAATGGTGCCGGTCTTGGGCGAGTTGGCGATCGCGGAGCCGTTGACGGCGCTGCCGTCCACGGTGGACACCCACACCGGGCCACGGGAGTGGAGGGCGACGGAGCGGTGCGTGCGGTCGTTCTTGGCCCACAGGGTGGCGGCGGGCTCCAGCAGGGTCCAGGCGCCGTTGGTGCAGGTGTAGGTCTGGACGCCGGCGGCGGAGAAGACGCCGGTGAGCTTGTTGCCGTCGGGCACCTTCAGCGCGTCGGGCACGGTGACACCGAGGCGGACGGGCGGCTTCGGGGTGGCGGCCTGGCCGACGGTCGCGCTCACGAGCGTGCCGGCGGTCACGGCGGTGAGGGCCGCGGTGGTGAGGATGAGACGTCTGGCGATCTTCATCGGTGTGTCTCCAGAGCAATTTCTGAACAGGGTCGCGATTCCTGCGACAAGGTCGCGGGTATCCGGACTTCCGGGCCGATCAGATGATCTTCGGCCCCGCTGCCGCACTGTACGGAGAATCAATCGCGGCCGACTTGCCAACTTCTGATCGATTTATGGCCAGCACTGCTCACCCACGGCGCACTCGTCCGAAACAGGTATCGCCGTCCCGTTTTCCGTTGTCCGGCACGACGGCCGCCGGTCTCCTCTACGGAAGCTCCGCCGGCCGTATCGCCGCACGGCGGAGACGTGGGTACGGACAGGAGTGTTGAGAGATGCCTCGTAGACAGGCCGCCATGATCGCCGCCGCGGTCCTCACCTGCCTCGCGGTGGTGACCGGCGTACTGCTGGCCCGCGCGCAGACCGGGCCGTCGTCGGGAGACCGTACCGTCGCGGACCCGTCGCCCACCCACGCCACGGCGACCGCCAACTCCCCGTCAGTTCCCCGCACTTCGCCTACGACGACGCCGTCACCGCGGACCACGTCCTCGCCCACTCCCCGCGCGCGCAAGTCGCCCCACGTCATCGCCTCGCCGTCCCGCACGACCGCCGCCGGACAGCCGAAGGCCGTCGGCAGGCGGACCGTCACGCTGGTCAACCGGCTCGACCGGACGATCTGGCCGGCGATCGCGGCGGACCCCAAACACCCTGTGGAGGCGACGGGTTGGGTGCTGAAGCCCGGGGCCAGCGTCAGCTTCGCGGTCCCCGACCACTGGGACGTCCGGGTGTGGGCACGCACCGGCTGCAACTTCGACGCGGCCGGCGACGGCCACTGCACGACCGGGGACTGCGGCCACTTCCAGTGCGGGTCGACCTGGGGTGAATTCCCTTCCACACTGGCCGAGTTCAACCTGAACGCCTGGAACGGCATGGACTTCTACGACGTCAGCCTGGTCGAGGGCAACAACCTGCCGATGTGGATCAACAGTTACGGCGGTTCGTCCAAGGACAGGATCGACGCGAACGGCTGTTCCGCAGCGGGATGCACCCGGGACGCCAACGCGACCTGCCCCACCGCGTTGCAGCGGATCAGGGGCGGCCGGGTCGTCGCGTGCCTCAGCGCCTGCCTGGTGTTCAAGACCGACAAGACCTGCTGCACGGGCGCCTACGCGGCGCGCCCCCAGTGCGTCCCCTCGTCGTGGCCGGTCGACTCGGCCGCCGTGTTCAAGAAGGCCGAGCCCTTCGCCTACTCCTACGTCAACGACGACGCGACCAGCGTCCTCACCTGCTCGGGAGAGTGCGGCTACCGCATCACCTGGGGAGTGAGCCCCTAGGACCTGTCCGGCGGATCATGCCGCGGACGCGGGGTCTGGCACGCCCACCGGCGTTGATCAGGCGCCGAAGCTTTCCTGCGACCTGATCCGCCGGACAGGCCCTGACCGTGCGCGCGGCCGGGCCGGTCAGTCCGCGGACTGGAAGGCCCGGCCCGCCGCGGTCGTCGTCGTACCGTTCGTGAAGAGGCCGCTGCTCGGCTTCGCCGGGTCCGCGCCCAGCCCGAACCACGCGTAGCGCTGCACATAGGACAGGCCGTCGAGCGCCTTGGTGGACGCGGTGACGAAGTCCGCCTGCTGCTGCGCGGACGGGAAGCGGGTGCCCTGGGAGAAGTCGATCAACGCGTACTCGGTGAGCCAGATCGGCTTGTGGTAGCGCGCGTACACGGCGGCCAGGTAGGACTTGAGCTGCTGCACGGCCTGCGGGGTGCGGAAGTCGCCGCCGTACCAGTGCAGGGTGATGAAGTCGACGCGGTAGCCCTTCGCCTGGGCCCCGGACATGAAGCGGTCCAGCCAGCCGCCCGCCGTGTCCCCGCCGTAGGCGACCGCGGGGCTGCCCAGGATCTTGCCCGCCGCCATGAGCCTGGGCCACAGCTGCAGCGCCTGCTCGACCGTCATGTTCGACTGCTGCGCCATGTCCGGTTCGTTGAACCCCAGCAGATACGGGCCGTACGACCGGGCCTGGGCGAGCGAGGCGTCGGTGACGGACTTCGCGCCCCAGATCATCGGCACGAAGGAGCCCGAGGAGGGTGTCGTGATGCCGGAGTGCTGGGTGTTCCAGGTGTAGTACCAGCTCGCCCCGCTCGCGGCGAGCGCCTGGCTCACCCCGCCGAACGTCCACACCCCGACGCCCTTCTTGGCGCCGGAGGATATGTGCACGGGGGCGGCGGGGATGTGCTTCGAGGGCGAGGGGCTCGGCTTGGCCTTCGGTGAAGGTGAAGGGGACTTGCCGGGTGTCGCCGAGGGCGTGGGGCTCGGCGTGACACTGACCACCGGAGTGGGAGACGGCGATGCCACCGCCGTCGTAGGAGAGGAACCGCCCGTCAGCCGGGGCGCGACCAGCGCGGCCACCACGGCGACGGCGACCGCCGCCGAACCGCCCACGAGCTGCTTGCCGCCGATACGGGCGGAGCGGCTCCCGGGCCTTCGATGCCCGCCACCGTGCCCTGAGGGAGCGGTAGTTGGGACGGCGTCCAGCAGCCGGGACACGTCGAAGTGGGCCGGTGCCGCCACCAGCGGCAGCCCGCTGAGCAGCCGGTCCATCGGGAGCAGTCCCTCGTCCAGCCCCTGGCACACCCCGCAGCCACGGATGTGCCGGGCAAAGCGCTTGCGCCACAAGGCACTTGGCGCGCCGTCCCACGTCGAGGCCGTCTCGTCCAGTTCCGCGCAGCGTGGTGCGGCGACCAGCGCCCGCACCACGACCCGGGAGACCTCCATCTGCTTCTTCATGCGCTGCACGCGGACGGAGGCGTGCCGGTCGGAGAGCCCCAACGCACCGGCGAGGTCGGCCCGTTCGAGTTCGCCGGTCTCCTCCAGCCACCACAGGGACAGGAGTTCCTGGTCGTCCGGGTCGAGCCAGCGGGTGGCCTCGACGACCTCACGGCGCTGCTCGGTCAGCCCGAGGCGCAGGATGGTGAGTCCGGCGAAGTCGAGGGCGGGGTCGGTGATCGCCTCCGCGTCCTCAAGATGCGCCCTGCGGTCGCGGTCCGTGGCCCGCGCCTGTTCACGGTCCCGGACCTGTCTGATCGTGATGGCCACCAGCCAGGACCGGAACGCGGAGGGATCCCGCAGCTTCGGCAGCCCCCGCACCATGCGCAACAGCGTCTCCTGTACGACGTCATCGACGTCGGCGTGACCGTTCAGGGCCCGGCCGACGATGTTGTAGACCAGCGGCAGGCACTGCGTCAGCAGGTGATCCAGGGCCTGCCGGTCGCCCGCGCACGCGGCCGTCACCACGCCCGCGTCGGGGCCGCTCCTGGGCTTCTTGCGCATCTGGGTTCGTTCCTCCGCGTGTGGTCCGGCCGTGGCATCTCTCTGCTTCGGAGACCGCCGACGCGCGCAAGGACTACAGAAAACAGGACAACAGAAGAAATCAGCCGGTCGCGTCCGAATTTATGTTGTCGAGCCGCCGCCGAAAAGGTCACCGATACGCAGGACCGCATCTGGACCGCATCCGAAGAGCATCAGGAAGGCCCGAGGACGATGGCACGAGGACGCAGAAGACACGGCGCGAGCCGGCAGGGACACCGCCGACGCTGGTGGTACGTCACGGCAGCCGCCTTCGCCACGGCCGCCACCGTGCTGATCGCCTACAGCGTGTGGACGCCGTCCGGAACGGGCGGCAGCCGCACGACGGCCCACCAGGACACTGCCGCGCGCCCGGCCGCGTCCCGCAGCGCCTCGCCCTCCCCCTCGGCGAGCAACAGCACCTCGGCCTCTCCGTCGCCTTCGGCCTCCCCCTCCCCCAAGGCCGGCGCGTCGAGGAAGAGCACGCCCAGACCGACCACCAAGGCGGACGCACCGGCACCGAACCAGCCCTCGACCGCCCCCGCCGGCAAGCGCCTCATCACGGTCGTCAACCGCACCCCGAAGACGGTCTGGGCGATCGTCACCAACACCGCCATCTACCCGAAGGGCCGCGAACTCGCCCCGGGCCGGAGCCTGTCGGTGACCGTGGCGAACAACTGGGGCGGCCGGATCTGGGGTCGGACGGGGTGCACTTCGACGGCGGCCGGTCACTGTGCGACGGGCGACTGCACCAGCGTGTGCGAGGGCGCCAACCCGCCCACCACACTGGGTGAGTTCACGTTCGACGCGTACGCCGGGATGGACTTCTACGACGTGAGCATGGTCGACGGTTCGAACCTGCCGATGTGGATCAACATCTCGCACACCACGACCGCCGACCCGGTCAGCTCCAGTGGCTGCTACAAGGGCGTCTGCACCTCGGACGTCGACTGCCCCGCCGCGATGCGGGCGGTGTCGGGCGGCCAGGTCGTCGGCTGCAAGCCGCCCTGCGCGGCGTTCGGCGGTGACACGTACTGCTGTCGCGGCGCGTGGGCGGGCCGCGAGAACTGCGTCCCGTCGAAGTGGCCGGTCGACTACACGCAGGTCTTCAAGAAGGCGGCCCCCTATGCCTATTCGTACGCCTTCGACGACGGGGCGACGATGCCGTGCAAGGGGGCCTGCTACTACAGGATCACGTTCGGGACGACCGGCTCATAGGTCCGACTGGTGGGCTCGGCCGGCGAGTTCAGTTCGTCGCCTTGTCGCCGGTCGGGCCCACCGCGAACCAAGTGCCGCCGACGCCCTGGCCGTTGAGGTCGCCCGGCTTGCTGTCGCCGGAGAAGCGGTAGACGGGCCAGCCGCCGACGGTGATCTGGACCTGTCCGTCCTGGCGGCGGATGGCCCCGACCTCCTTGGGGTTCACGCCCGCCAGGTAGACGTTGCCGCCCTCCTCGATGGTCACGGGCGGCCACTTCACCGCGCAGGCGTCGTTGCAGTTCGACTTGGAGGGGGCGGCGGTGTCGTCGTCGAAGCGGTACAGCGCCGCCTGGTTGATGTTGATCAGGTGCGGTGAGGAGAGCGAGGACGAGGTCACCGCCGACAACTGCACCCACTTCGGCGGCGCTTCCTGCACCACCGCCCCGACCACGGTCCCGCCGGTGCCGGTGAGGCCGGCGTCCTTCGCCGTCGAATCGACCACCTGGAGCGCCGAGTTGCCCCCGCCCTGCCCCGAAGTCGCGGCCGAGGAGGAGGCGGAGGGCGAGGCCGGGGCGGCCGACGACGCGGGGGCGGAGGAGGCGGGGGCCGAACTGTCGCCGATGGAGATCGTCTTGCCGCAGGCGGAGAGGCCCGCCACACCGGTCAGGGCGAGCAGGGAGGCGACAACGGCACGGCGCGCGGTGCTCTTGGAGGAGAGCGGGCGGGTCTGGAGCGGGGTCATGTGTGCAACACGAGACAGCCCCCGGCAAAGGTTCAACGGCGGTGAACGTTCCGGGCCTCCGACCTCGTGTGCAGAGCAGACACGAATCCTCACCGCAGAGAAACGGGGGCCCGCCGTGGCGTCGGACGTCAACATCCCCGGGAGTGAACTCAAGGAGGCCCAGGACATGTTGGGCTTCGTGCACGACAACATCGACATCGGACACAACACGTTCGACTTCGAGGCGGCCTTCGGGCCCGAGCTGGCCCGTGGCTCCGCCCAGAACTTCGAGAACAAGTGGGACGACGGCAAGGGCCAGTTGCAGAAACAGGTGCTGGGCATCAAGGACGCCATCGGCAGCATCCTGGACTCCTTCGAGAAGACCGACCAGGACGCGGTGTCGAACCTCGACAGCGGAAAAGGTGGAAGCTGACCGATGAACACCGCACAGCGATTTCTGCTGGACATCCCGGACTCCTGGGAACAGGTCGACCTGAGCGGCGAGGAACTGGCCAGGACTCGGGCTCAGGCCCTGGCCTCGACCGACGACCCCCGCGAGAAGGCCACGATCAACGACATGTTCCGGCAGGGCCGGGAGGTGACGAGGGCGGCCCGCCGCTACGGGGCGCTGCTGGCGGCGGGCACGGCGACGATGTACACCGAGGGCCTCTTCATGGCGTACGGCATGGTCTTCGCCGTCAACACACCCAAGGGCGAGGAACTCACCCTCCCCGTGCTGTCCGCGCGGCTCGGTGTCTCCTCGGCGAACGGGGTGGCGCCCAAGGACCGGGTCATCATGTCGGCGAGGGTGCCCCATGTGGGCACGGTGGCCCGGGTCACCGGCACCGAGGTGACCCGGCTGACCGGGGACATCGACGTCAAGCTGCTGACGATGCACACGATGATGCCGGTGCCCGGCAGCACCGAGGACTTCCTCGTCGTGACCCTCGCCAGCCCCAACCTGCCGCTGAAGAACGAGGTGTACGACCTCTTCGACGCCATCACCTGCACCTTCCGCTTCGTGACGGACGACGATGTCCAGGTCTCTCCCGACGGCGCCGAGGGTGTCGCCGCCTGAGTTTCACGCCGTACGGCAGGCCGAAGGGCGGCCGGACCACGTCGGTCCGGCCGCCCTTCGCTGTCCCGCCGCGCAGGTCCTGGGCTGCGGGCGGGGAGGAGGCGCGCTCCCTCAGGGGGGACTTCGGGAGCGCGCCTCCCGCTTCTAGAGTTCCGCTTCCAGCAGCGGTACCTGGACCGAGCGCAGGGTGCCGTCGCCCAGGTGCAGCAGGCCCCGGCCCGGCTGCGGGGCCTGGCCGACGACGCCCCGGGTGAGCTTCACCCCGATGACCTCGCCGTCGCTCAGGCCCTGCGGGGAGAGCAGCATGCCGGTGCGGTTGCGCTTCACCTGGCCCATCCAGCCGGCCAGGCTCAGCGCCAGGGACTCGGCGTTGCCGGCCGCGAGGACGCCCCAGCCGGTGCCCGCGCCGCCGCGGGCGAGCAGCGCGAGGTCGGAGTCGATCTCGGCGCCCATGAACAGTTCGGCGTCGTCGACGACGATCACGCCGTACTCCTCGGGCACGCTGCCCAGCGTCTGCCGGAACTCGTCGACCGTCACCTCGGCGTCGGTGATGAGGGCGGCCACACCGGGCCGTCCCAGCAGTTGCCGCAGCGGCGAGCGGCGGGGCGCCAGCACGACGAGGCCGGCGCCCGCCGCCAGCAGGGACTCCGCCGCGCCGAGCAGGGCGGTGCTGCGTCCGGTGCGCGGCGGCCCGGCGATCACGAAGGTCGGTACGTCCGTCAGGTCGGGGCCGAGCGAGGTGAGGACGTCGCCGCCCACAGCGACCAGCGGACGCATCGGCCCGCCCTGGGTGTGCAGGGCGAGCGCCTCCTCGTACGTGACCCGGTCGGGGAGCACATCGAGGCGGATCGGGCGGCGCTCGGCGGGGACGGCGGCCTCGCGCTCGGTCAGCTCCTGGCCGAGGGCGAGCAGGATGTCGGCCTGCGCGGTGCCGGACAAGTCCTCGCCCAGTACGGCGAGTTGCACCTCGCTGAGGTCCTGGGTGCGGATGCCGCGTCCCGGTGCCGGGTCGGTCGGCGCGGACTTGGTGGGGATGCCGACGCTGGAGTAGTCCTGGCGGTCGTTGAGCCTGAGGACGATCTTGTCCTCGGTGGTGCCGGAGAACCGGCTGCTGCCGAGCACCCGGTCACCGGCGAGGACGACATGGATGCCGACGCCCGCTCCGTCGCGCAGCAGTCGGATCATGCGTTCCATGTAACTGCCGTTGTCGTAAGACGCGAACTCGCGCTCGAAGACCTCGAAGCGGTCGACCATCAGCACGATGTGGGGAAGCCGCTCCTCGGGGGCCTGGCTCCCACGCAGTTCGGACAGGTCGGCGGTGCCCCGGGCGCCCAAGATGCTCTGGCGCGCGGTGAGTTCGGCACCCAGCCGGTCCAGCAACCGACCCAGCCGCTCGATCTGGTTGCGGTCGACGACGGCGCCGCAGTGCGGCAGCGCGGTCAGGGCGTTGAGCGCGCCGTTGCCGCAGTCGATGCCGTAGAGGTGGACGTCGTCGGCGCCGTGGGCCTGGCCGAGGGCGGCGGCCAGGGTGCGCAGGGTCTGGGAGCGGCCGCTGCGGGGCGAGCCGACGATGTGCAGATGGCCGGCCCGGTCGAGGTCGAGGACCAGCGCGGTGCGGGTCTGCTGCGCGGGCAGGTCGACCATGCCGTACTCGACGGCCGGCAGGGCCGCCTCGCGCTCAAGGGTGGGCTTGGGCGAGGGCGGTGCCGTCCAGGGGAGCAGGTCGGGCAGGGGCGGCAGCCAGGGGCTCGGCTGGCGCGGTACGTCCGCGAGCCGGGCCGCCTGGGCAATGGCTCCGGTGAGGACGGCGAGGTCGGTGACGGCCTCGCTCTGCGCGGCCGTAGAACCGCCCCGGGAGCGCGCGCTCGGCAGCGGGCCGCCGAGGTTCTGCCAGGTCAACGGCTCGGCGCGGACGGCGACTTCGGTTCCCGCGGCGGGCTGGCCTCCCGGCCTACGACCGCCCACGCGGCCGGACTGGAAGGGCAGCAGGGCGGAGGGCCCGAGCCGGGCGTAGGCGCGGCCGGGGTTGGCCGGGGAGATCTCACCGGAGTCGGGGGCGTCGATGATGTCCCGGCTCTCGGAGGTGTCGGTGGTGCGCAGCGCGATGCGCAGGTTGGTGTTGGCGCGGATGTCCGGGGTGACCGCGCCGCCGGGGCGCTGGGTGGCGAGCACCATGTGGATGCCGAGGGAGCGGCCGCGCTGGGCGATGTTGACCAACCCCGAGATGAAGTCGGGCAGTTCGCGCACCATGGACGCGAACTCGTCGACGACCAGGAGGAGTCGGGGCAGCGGGGGCAGGACGTTGCCGCCGCGCGAGCGCTTGTCGAGGTAGTCCTCGATGTCCTTGGCGCCCGCCTGCGCCAACTGGGTCTCCCTGCGCCGCAGTTCGGCACCGAGGGAGACCAGCGCCCGTTCCACGAGCCGGGTGTCGAGGTCGGTGACCAGGCCGACGGTGTGCGGCAGGTCGGCGCACTCGGCGAAGGCGCTGCCGCCCTTGTAGTCGACGAGCACGAAGGTCATCTCGTCGGGCCGGTTGACCACCGAGAGGGTGGCGACCAGGGTCTGCAGCAGCTCGGACTTGCCGGACCCGGTGGTGCCGGCGATCAGCGCGTGCGGGCCGTCGCGCACCAGGTCGACGGCGAACTCACCGTCGTAGCCGATCCCGAGGACGGCCCGGGTGCTGCGGCCACCCAGCGACCAGCCGGCCACCACGGCCTCGGCGGTGGGCGGTTCGACCTTCAGCAGGTCCAACAGGCGTACGGCGCCCGGGAGTGCGCTCTCGTCGCTGTCGCCGACACCGCGCAGCGGGGCCAGGGCGCGGGCGAAGTGCTCGTACCAGTCGGACTCGGGCGAGTCGCTGCGGACGTGCTCCAGCGCGGCGCCGGAGCCGGTGCGGACCCGGGAGGTGGTGGCGCCCGCCTCGGTGACGACGACGGCGCCGCACTCCTCGGGGAGCAGCCGTTCCTCGCGGTCGATGCAGATGGTGTGGACGCCGACGGACGGGCCGTCGCGCAGCAGGGCGATCACGCCGGGCAACGAGCGGGCGCGGCGGGCCTGTTCGAGGACGACGAGGATGTCGGGGTAGCCGTTCACTCCGCCGCGGGTGAGGTCCGAACCCGCCGCGACGCGGGAGGCGACGAGCTGGCCGAGTTCGCCGATGCGGCGGGCCAGGGAGTCGGCGGTGGAGCCGATCAGGGCGTAGGCGTCCTCGCCCTGTGCCTGGGTGTGGGGCAGCCAGCGGATCCAGGACCAGTCGCGTTCGCCGTCCGGTCCGGCGAGGACGACGATCCGGAGGTCGGTGGGGCTGTGCAGGGCGGCGGCCTGGGCGGCGAGCCAGCCGGCCAGCCGGGTCGCGCCCGGTCCTGCGACACCCGCGACTCCGGCCCTGCGCAGCGCCACGCTGACGGGCACCTGGTTCAACTGCGGGACGGTGGACCGGCGGTGCTCGTCCTGGTCCGGGTCGTCGACGCTGATGGAGGAGGGCAGGTCGGCTGTGCCGACGCGGACGGAGAGGAAGTCGGGGTCCTGCCAACGGCGTTCCCACAGCCGCTCCGAGGGCTGTACCGCCATCTGGAGCAGGGTCGCCGGATCGGGCAGTGACAGACGGAGGTTGTGCTGTTCGCCGAGTACGGCGGCGTCGACGTCGGCGCGCACACGGGCCAGCGTCTGCTCGTACTCCTCTTTCTTCTCGAGGTACTTGAGCATCGCCTGCTTGCGGCCGCCGAACTGGGTGATCAGGGCGGCGACCGGCGAGAGCAGCGCGATGAAGACGAAGGACCAGCGGTGCGTGACGAAGATGGCGATCACTGCGCTGGCCGCGGGCACCAGCAGGATCGGGAGCAGCGGGATGGGCCGCTTGTCGGGCTTGACCGGCGGGGTCGGCAGCCGGAACTTGGCGCCCGCTGCGGGCGGCAGGAACCTCGGCGGCCGGTTGAACTCCAGGCCGAGACCGTCCTGCGCCGGGGTCAGCGGGGCACGGGCCGTCTGCCGCGAGGTCAGCTCCAACAGGATGTCGCCGACGGCGAGTTGGCTGCCCTCCCGCCACGGGAACGGCGCCGGTGCGGGCTTGCCGTCGAGCAACGCGCCGTCGGTCATGAGGAGTTGGGCGCTGCCGTCGAGCCGGACCCGGACCCGGGCCGCGAGGGCGGGCGTGCCCTGGGCGAGGCGGACGCGGCACACCGGGCCGCTGCCGATGTCGTAGTCGCCCGGGACGAGCCGGAAGACCGTTCCGGCGCCCGGTCCGGAGACCACGCGGACCTCGGTGCGGCCCTCGGGCTCGGGCTCCCGGGGCACGGGAGCGCCGAGTCCGAGGTCCATTCCGTCGCGCACACCGGCCGCCTGGAGGGTGGTGTGCGGTTCGACGGGCGTCGGGCCGATGTAGAGGGGCGGCTCCCCCGCCGCCGCCCCCGCGTACCCGACGGCACGTGCCAGCTCGGCTGCCAACCGGCCCGCCTGCGCGGAGGGTTCGGTTTCCACGGCGACGGTGGTGGACACCCCCTCGACCTGCGGATCACGAACGCTGACGGTCAATCGCACTGCTCATCATCCTTCTGGTGTGGAGGTACGGCACCGCCCGCCGCGGCGACGGGCCGGTGGGTCAGCCGAGGTTGGAACCGAGCTGGTTGTCGGTCTGGTCGAAGGCCTCGCCGACGGCCTTCACGTACTGGCCGATGCCCTGCAGACCCTGATTGACCTGGTCGAAGCCCTTGGCGAACTCGTCGAAGAACGGCGAGAACTTCTGCTGGGCGGCCGGCGTGCTGTAGCCGTCGGCGAGCAGGGTGGAGATCTTGCCCTTGACCTCGTTGAGCTTGTCCTGGAGCTGGGAGAAGTCGTTGAGCAGCGCCTGCGAAGTGGACGCGGTGGTGTCCGAGTTGACGGCGTAGTTGGGCATGGGAGTACTCCTTGCTGGTTGTTGGTGCGGTCCGTCCCTTCGGGGACGGAGGTCTGCGGGCGGCGAACGGCTACTTGCCGTTGCCGGAGTCCGAGCCGTCCGTGGGGCTGGTCGGCGCGGTGACGAACCCGTCGGACGACGGGGACGCGGAACCGGCGTCGCCGTTCGACTGCGCGTCGGAGGTGTTGATCGGCGGCACCGCGGGCCGTCCCGTGGTGGTGGGCGAGGGCGGCAGCGGCACGTCGGCGGGGTTCACCGGGGTCGCCGGTGCCGGGCGGGTGGGCGAGTCCGGCAACGGGACGTTGGCGGGATCCACCGGGGCCGGGCGCGTCGGCGCCAGCGGCGGCGGCACCGGCCGGGTCGGTGAATCCGGGAGCGGCACATTCGCGGGCTCCACCGGGAGCGCCGGCGCGGGACGCGTGGGTGAATCCGGCAACGGAACGTCGGCAGGCTCCACCGGAGGCCGCGGGGGTACGACGGGTGCCGGCGGCGGAGGCGGGGGTGCGGGCGTGTTCGGCACCACGGGCGTCGGCCTGACCTGGCCCTTGATCGGGATCTTGTCGGTGAGACTGTCGACCGCGCGGCCGAGGCCCGCCGTGCCGACCGGTCCGACGGCCAGCTTCGACGCCGAGTTGGCGATCTCACCGGCCGCCACCTCGTTGAGGTCGCCGCCCTGGGCGACGCCGACGCCGATCTTCGTGCCGAGGGTGGCGCCTTCCTCGACGAAGTTGCCGACCTGGTCGGAGGCCCGCTTGCCCAGGCTGTCCGCCGCCGCGGGTTCCGTGGTGTCGCCGAACCGGCCGCCCTTGCCCTCCTCCACGACGGGGTTCCCGCGCCGCTTGCCGATCGCGCCGATGCCGCCCTTGAAGGCGACGCCGGCCACGGCACCGGCGGCGGCGCCGGCGAAGACGCCCGCGGCCGTGATCTGGTCGCCGTTGGCCGCCTTACCGGCCGCCTCCAGCGCCGAGTTGGTCAGGAACTTGCCG
Organism: Streptomyces hokutonensis; assembly: GCF_000376565.1. Classification (GTDB taxonomy): domain Bacteria; phylum Actinomycetota; class Actinomycetes; order Streptomycetales; family Streptomycetaceae; genus Streptomyces; species Streptomyces hokutonensis. The sequence goes on from NZ_BARG01000103.1 coordinate 32,077, forward strand.
GTGACCTCCGTGGCCACCTTGCCGATCGGATTGGCGAGGACACCGCTGACGATCTTGCTGTTGGTGAGGGACTCACCGACCTTGGTGATCGTCCCGGCGGTCTTCGTGATGAACCCGGAGCTCTTCACGGCGGCCACGGCGGCCGGGGCGATCGCCTGGACGGCCTTGCCGCCCAGCTTCAGCAGGGCGCCGCCGGGGATGATCCCGATCAGCCCGAGGACGAAGTCGCCGGCCTTGATGCCCCCGGTCTGACTGGCGACGACTTGGTTGAACAGGAACAGCGCCCCGCCGAGCAGCGCGCCGACCACCGGGAAGAACACCGCCACGACGGCGACGAGCGCGGCGAGCAGGATCTGGACGAACGGGAAGTCCTTGAAGAAGTCGGCGATCTTCTGGAAGATGTTCCGCTCCGGAATCGCCTCCTGCGCCGCCCGGTCCAGCACGTCGGCGCACTGCCGCTGCGCGCTCTCCCGCATCGTCCTGGCCTGTTCGGCGAGGCTTCTGGCCGCGCCGAGTTGCGCCTTGCCGGCGTCGATGGCGTCCTGGGCGCTGCGCGCCGCCGACTTCTCCGCGTCGGTCGGATTGGCGCCGAGTTCCTTGGGCGTCTGGTTCGCCTGTGGTGCGGCGGCCTGTGCCTGGTCCACGGCCCGGTCGAAGGTGTCCTGGGCCTCGCGCAGCCGCGGCATGTAGTCGCTGTAGGCCTGGGCGGCGTCGTGGTAGGAGGTGACGGTCTTGGTCAGCTTGTCCGGGAGGTCGTCGCCGATCTTGTTCTTCAGCGCGTCCATCGCCGAACCGCGGCCCTGCGAGATCGAGCCGTCCTTCTTCAGGACGTTCAGCGCCTTCTCCGCGGCGTCGCCGATGTCGCGGTAGCGCTTCATCACGCCCTGGATCAGGTCGGGGTCGCCGGGTGTCGGGTCCGAGTCCATGCCGACGAGCTGGAAGTCCTCGGGCCTGGAGTGCCGACGTGCCATGTGCGATCCCCCGGTGCGCTGCCTGTGACGTGTGGTCGCCAGGTACACGGGGTCGGTGTCGTGAAAGGTTCAACCGAGTTCACGGCGCACGTGTTCACCAAGTTCCGAAAGGTTCAAGGGACTTCGCATCGAACGTTCTCGCCGGGCGGCTCCGTGTAGTCGGTGCAACGGAACCTCGGAGGGCATGGGTGGACACGATGAGCAACGGCGCGGGCAGAAGGCCCGAGCACAGGCCGGCGACCGACAGGGCGCACCGCCCGCCACGAACGCACCGCCTGCCACTGACGCTCCTGCACGCCCTGGCGGCACTGCTGGCGGCCTGTCTGATGACGCTCGGCGGTGCCGCCTCCGCGAGCGCTGCGCCCGCCGCCGACGACCTGATCAAGGTGTTCGTGGTCCCGGACCCGGCGCGGACGGGCGGGCAGCTGGCCACTCTCCAGTCGATCGCCACGGCCACGCTGGGCGACGCCTCGCGGGCCGGCGAGATCCTCGCCCTCAACCAGGGGCAGGCGCAGAAGGACGGCGGGGCGCTGAACAGCGCGGGCGACCCGCTCCACCCCGGCTGGATCCTGCGGCTGCCGCAGGACGCCTCGGGTCCCGAGGTCCAGCTGGCCCGGGACACCGGGAGCCAGAACTCCGCCTCGGCGGCGCCGAGTTCGGGACAGTCGGCCGCACCGGGCACCGGGCGGTCCGCCGCGTTCACGTTCCCGCTGGCCGCCGCCGTCGCGCTGCTCGGCGCGATCCTGCTCGCCCTGATCACCGCGGGCATCGTGGGCAGGCGGAAGGTGCGTGCCTGGTACGCCGCCGTGCGGCGCGCCACTTGGAGGCTGGGCGAGCCGAGTCGGCGCCGGCGCCGACTCGCGCTGCGCCGGGCGACGGGCCGCCGGTTCGCGACCGACGCGGAGTCGGTACGACGTGCCTACGGCGTCCTGGGCGAGTTCGGGCCCGGCCGACAGCAGCCCGAGCGGCCGGTGCACGCGCTGCGTGTCGACGGCTCCGGTGTGACGGTGTGGCTGACGGCCTCGGACACGGTCGACGCTCCGTGGCAGAACATCGACAGCACGCGCTGGCGCCGCCCCGCGGCCGCTGCCGCCGGCTGGCTGGCCTCCGGCGACGACAGCAGGCCGGCCTCGCAGGAGTCGATCGCCGCGTCCTGCCTGGTCCGGGCGGGCACGGACGCCGACGGCGAACCCGTGTTCGTGGACCTCAGCCGTCTGGACGGCGTGCTCAGCGTGGGCGGTGACCAGGCCGTGGCGCGGGACGTCGTACAGAATCTGCTGGCGGAGATCGCGCGCACCCGGCCGAGCACTCCGGTGACCGTGCTGCGCGGGGCGGACAGCGCGCTGCCGCTCGCCGTACCGACGGAGCTGCGGCAGCTTCCCCGGGTCGACGCCCCCGCTCCGGTGGCGCCCGACGCGGGCCGGGGGACGGTGCGCGCCGGTGCGGCACGCCGGCCGGTGCGGGGGCTGGTCGTGGTGGCCGGCACTCCGGGCGAGCGGGAGGCCGCCGAGCTGGCCGCCCTGTGCGGGCCGGGCGGCGCGGGCTGGACCGGCCTGGTCTGCGGCGAGGCGAACGGCGCGCACTGGCGCTGGCACACCGACGCCGACGGCCATGTCGACATCCCGGTCCTCGATGTACGGCTCACCGTTCCGGCGTGAGTCCCTTGCCGGCCTCGGCGCGCAGGATGTTGAGGGCGTAGTGCCGGCGGGACTTGACGGTGCCCGCCGGTATCCCGAGGACGCGCGCCGTCTCCTGCACGGTCCGGCCGCACAGATAGGTGTGGAGCAGGACCTCCCGGTGCTCGTGGGACAGCCGTCGCAGCAGGCCGGTCGCGACCACGGAGGCCAGTACGGCGCCGGTGTGGTCGGGCAGGGCGACGTCCTTGTCCTCGGCGCCGATGGTCTCGTGGCGGGCGACGGCGCTGCGCATCCGGTCGACGACGAGGTTGCGGGTCACGGTGAGGAGCCAGCCGCGTACCGATCCCTCGGTGCTGTAGAGGCGTTCCGCGTGCGGCCAGGCGCGGATGAGGGTCTCCTGCACGATGTCCTCCGCCATGTGACGGTCGTTCAGCAGCTTGTCGGCGTAGGCGAGCAGTGCCTTCGCGTGCTCGGACATCATCGTGCGCAGCAGTTGGTTGCGGTGCGCGGCCGTGGGGAGGTCCGCGGAAGTCGTGGGGGTCATGTTCCAGTCCTGAAAGGGAATGCCGTACGCGCTTCCTGCTCCGGGTGGAGCGGAGCGGGGAGCGTAGGCAGGGCCCGCTTTCGGGACGCTGACGTTTTACTGTCGCGGCGGCCGTTCCGGTTCGGCGAGGTCGTTCAGCCTGCGGCGGACCTGTTCGGCGTCCGGATGGCCGATCTCGTCGAGGATGCCGAGCGCTTCATTCCAGGCGAGCGCGGCCCGGGTGTCCTGGTGGGCGGCGCGGTGGGTGTCGCCGATGTGCGCCAGGGTGTCGGCCACCAGATAGCGGTCGCGGATCTCGCGGTACAGGCTCAGCGCCTGCTCGTAGCACTCCAACGCCCGCTCGTGGTCCCGCAGATGGTGATGGGCGTAGCCGAGGCTGTCCAGGGCGGCGGCCTCGCCGTTGCGGTCGCCCGTCTCCCGGTGCGCGGAGATCGCCAGGGCGCACTCGGTGAGGGCGTCCTCGTACTTGCCCATCAGGATGTACGTCCAGCCGACCTCGTTGGCGATGCCCGCCTCGTCGTTGCGCCGCCCGGCCGCGCGGCAGAGGGCGCTCGCCTCGGCGTAGTGGTCGAGGGCGTCCTCGTGCCGGCCACGCCCGTTGGCCAGGAAGGCGAGTCTGCGCAGGGTCCGGCTCCTGCCGCCCAGGTCGCCGATCTCGCCGAACAGCTCCAGGGCGCGCGCGAGATGTGCGTCGGCCTCGTCCGGCCGCTCCAGACGACCGCTGACGAAGCCGAGCGCGAGGTGGGCGAAGGCCTGGCCGGGTATGTCGCCCAGCCGCCGGGCGGCCTCGACCGCCGTTGTCTGCACGTCGAGTTGCTCGGGCCAGCGGCCGCCCCGGTCCAGATGCAGCTCCAGGACGGAGGCCAGCTGCCAGCTGTGCTCGCCGCCGCCGTGCCGGGCGTCCTGCTCGATCGCGGCGAGCACGGCGGAGCGGTTGGTCTCCAGCCAGTCGACGGCCGCCGCCTGGTCGGGCAGCCTCGGGACGGTCACCCCCGGTGTGTGCGGCCGGAGTTGGACGCGGTCGCGGCTGGGCATCAGCAGGCTGTCGGCCGCGTGCGCGGTGTGCAGGTAGTGGTCGAGCATGCGGCGCCTGGCCGCGTCCAGCTCCTGCGCGCTGTCGTGTGTCCGCGCCAGCTCGCCGGCGTAGGCGCGCAGCAGTTCGTGACAGCCGTAACGGCCCGGCAGGGCCTCGGAGATCAGATGCGCCCGGGCCAACTCGCCCATGACCGGCCTGACTTGGCCGACCCGCTGCCCGGCGAGGCTCGCGACGGCGGCGAGCGAGCAGTCGGGTCCCGGGTGCAGGGCGAACAGCCGGAACACCCGGGCGGCGGCGGGACTGAGGAGTTGGTACGACCAGGAGAACGCGCTGCGGGCGTCGGCGGCGGGCGCCTCTCCGGCGAACGCGTCGAGGCTGTCCTCGCTGTCGGAGAGTTCGGCGGCGATGGAGGCGAGCGGGAAGGCAGGGTTGACGACCGCGCGGGCGCTGACGACGGCCAGCGCGAGGGGCAGTCGGCCGCACAGGGCGATGATCTCCGCGACGGCGCCGGGTTCGTCCGCGATCCGTTCGGCGCCGAGCCTGCGGGACAGGAACTCGCGCGCCTCCTCCTCGGTGAGCACGTCCAGCGTGAGCGAGTGCGCGCCCTCGCCCGCGACCAGGCCGTAGAGCTGGTTGCGGCTGGTGACGACGACCAGGCAGCCGGGGGCGCCGGGCAGCAGCGGGCGGACGTGCTCGGTGTCGCGGGCGTTGTCCAGCACGATGAGGACGCGCCGGTCGGCGAGGAGGCTGCGGTACAGCGCGGCCTGCGCGTCGAGGCCGGCGGGGATGCGCTGTCCGGGGACGCCGAACGCGTCGAGGAAGGACCGGATGGCCTCGGCCGCGCTCATGATCGAGCCGCTGGGATGGAAGCCGCGCAGATTGACGTAGAGCTGCCCGTCGGGGAACCGGTCGGCGACGCTGTGCGCCCAGTGCACCGCCAGGGTCGTCTTGCCGACGCCGGCCATGCCGCCGATGGCGCTGATCACCACGGCCGGCGTCGACGCGTCGGACCCGGGCAACAGCTCCTGGACATGGGCGAGTTCACTGCGTCGGCCGGTGAACGCGGGGAGATCCACGGGGAGTTGGGCGGGACGGATGGTGGCGACGGCATCCGGCTGCGCCGCCCCTTCCACCTCATCGGCGGGCTCGGTCTGCCGCGCACCTCCGCGCACGGCGTGGGTGTGCCCGAGCACCCGCTGCAGCGCGGCCTGGAGTTCGGGACCGGGCTGAACGCCCAACTCGTCGGCGAGGCGGGTGCGTACGGTCCGGTGGACGTCAAGGGCCTCTGCCTGATGGCCCGTTGCCGCGAGCACCAGGATCAGTCCGGCCTGGAGCCCTTCGTCCAGGGGGTGTTGGGCCGCGGCCTGGCGGAGCGTCACCAACACCCGTGCGCCCAGGCCCGGTCCGGCCTCCAGGGCGAGTTCCGCGGCCTCCTTCACGGCGGCCAGGTGCTCGCCGTCGAGGGCGGTGAAGGCCGGGTGGGACCGCACCTCGGGCGCGATCCCGGAGGCGGCCGGCCCTCGCCACAGGGCCAGCGCCTCGATCAACAGCCCGGTAGCGGTGGGAGGTTGACCGTCCTGCGCGGCCTGCTGCCGCAGGGCCCGGAAGCGCAGCAGGTCGAGGTCGTCGGGGCCGACTTCGAGGCGGTAGCCGCCCGAGCCGCGCAGCAGCCACCGTGACCGGTCCCCGGCCGGGAGTTCGGGTTCGAGCAGCCGCCGCAGTGCTCCGACGTGCCGCTGGACGACGTTGACGGCGCTGTCCGGCGGGTCCTGTCCCCACAGGGCGTCGACGATCTCGTGGACGGCGACCGGATGCCCCGCCTCGGTCAGCAGCAGCGCGAGCAGAGCCCGCTGCTTGGGGGGTCCCAGCGCCAGTTCCGTGTCGCCGCGCCAGGCCCTGACCGGTCCGAGAACGGCAAAACGTGTACGCACCGAGTCTCCTGTGCCGACTGTGACAACATCCGCGGCCGGTCCGCCCCTCCGTCGGGACGCTCGGCCGCGAACGAGCATAGAGTCCGCGCGAACTTCGCGACGAGGGGTTGACCGGCCACGGAGCGTCGTCGGGCCTTGTGGGTGTCGGGCCTCCCGACGGCAACCCTCCCCTCCTCGGCTACCGTGCGCCGAGGACGAGGAGGAGAGGGCGATGCACGCGGAGAGAGCCCCCACGAACACGGGTGGGATGAAACGGCGTCTGGGCCTGTCCGACGCCGTGGTGATCGGCCTGGGGTCGATGATCGGCGCCGGGATCTTCGCGGCCCTCGGCCCGGCGGCCGACGCGGCCGGTTCCGGACTGCTGCTCGCGCTGGCGCTGGCCGCCGTCGTGGCCTACTGCAACGCGACGTCCTCGGCCCGGCTGGCCGCCCTGTACCCCCGGTCCGGCGGCACCTATGTCTACGGCCGCGAACGTCTCGGCGCCTTCTGGGGATACCTGGCCGGCTGGGCGTTCGTCGTCGGCAAGACGGCCTCCTGCGCGGCCATGGCCCTCACCGTCGGCGCCTACCTCTGGCCCGGCCAGACCCACGCGGTGGCCGTGGCCGCCGTGGTGGCACTGACCGCCGTGAACTACACCGGCGTGCAGAAGTCCGCGCTCCTCACCCGTGCCGTCGTCGCCGTCGTCCTCGCCGTGCTCTGCGCCGTGGTCGTCACCGCCCTGACCTCCGCCCACGCGGACACCGCGCGGCTGGCCATCGGCTCGGACACCACCGTCGGCGGGCTGCTCCGGGCGGCAGGCCTGCTCTTCTTCGCCTTCGCCGGCTACGCCCGCATCGCCACCCTCGGCGAGGAGGTCCGCGACCCCGCCCGCACCATCCCGCGCGCGATCCCGGTCGCGCTCGGCATCACCCTCGCCGTCTACGCCCTGGTCGCCGTCGCCGCCCTGACGCTGCTGGGCCCGCACGGCCTGGCGCACGCCGCCGCCCCGCTGTCGGACGCCGTGCGCGCGGCGGGCGCCGACCGGCTGGTGCCGGCCGTCCGCGTCGGCGGCGCCGTCGCCGCGCTCGGCTCACTGCTCGCGCTGATCCTGGGGGTCTCCCGCACCACCCTCGCCATGGCCCGGGACCGGCACCTGCCGCACGCCCTGGCCGCCGTCCACCCCCGCTTCGGCGTTCCCCACCGCGCCGAACTCGCCGTCGGCGCGGTGGTCGCCGTCCTCGCCGCGACCACGGACGTACGCGGCACGATCGGCTTCTCCTCCTTCGGCGTCCTGGCCTACTACGCGATCGCCAACGCCTCCGCCTGGACCCTCACGGAGGAAGAAGGCCGACCGATCCGTCTCGTCCCCGTCATCGGCCTCGCGGGCTGCGCGGCTCTCGCCTTCGCACTGCCCGCGAGCACCGTCGTCTCGGGCACCGCGGTGCTCGTCCTCGGGGCCGCCCTCTACGGCCTCCGGAAGTCACGACACACTGAGCACGGAGGATCCAGGCAGCCGATGAACAGTTCCGCGGACGACGACATCCGCGCGGTGGTCGACGCCCTGAAGCGACGAGCCGCGGCCCGGGGAGAAAGAGTCCGGGCCCTCGATTCGGTCCTCCACCTGGTCGCCAACGACGAGGCGGAGATCGCGATCGACGACCTCATCCACACGGCCAACGCGTTCCGGCTCCCTCTGCGGCAGGCCGAGTACGACCGCCTCTTGGCGGCGGCCGCCCGACTGGACTACGCGGACGCCGTGACCGACATCGATCCCGGCCTGCTGCGCCCGGACTCCGAGGACATCTGACGGTGTGGGCCCCGGTTCGGGTGTGACCGGGGGCCGCCTTCCCCGCCCCGGACCGCTGGACGGAAGATGGTGTCCTGCCAAGTCGTGCCCTCGCGCAACTCCCCGCGGGGCCAGGCCCGTTGGGGCTCGTTGAGCGAAAGGTGACTCCGCATGGCCGCCGAGCCGACCCCGCCAGGGACCACCCCGCCCGGCATCGAACCCGACGTGCCCAACGTGGCCCGGATCTACGACTACTTCCTCGGCGGCCACACCCACTACCCCGCCGACCGCGCAGCCGCACAGCGCATCACCGCCGCCAACCCCCAGGCGCCCCTGCTGGCGCGCGCCATGCGCCGCTGGCTGATACGCGTGGTGGCCGCGATGACCGCCGAGGGCATCACCCAGTTCCTCGACCTGGGCGCGGGCCTGCCCACCCAGGACAACGTGCACGAGGTCGCCGCGCGCCACCACCCCGGCACCACGGTCGTCTACGTCGACAATGACCCCACCGTCCTCGCCCACGGCAGGCCCCTGCTGCGCCCCGGACGATCCCTCCTGCTCCTGGGCGACGTACAGGACATGGCATCCGTCCTCGACCACCCCGACCTGCCCACCCTGATCGACCTCACCGCCCCGCTCGGCGTCATCGTCTCCGGCGTCGTCCACTTCCTGCCCCAAACCCCCGCCACCACAGCCCAGTTCACCATCCTCCGCGACCGCCTGGCGCCGGGCAGCGCCCTCGCCCTCAACTCCCTCGTCTCCGACGCCGATCCCACCGGCGCCACCACACTGTTCCGCCTCTACCAGGGCGAGACCGGCCGCGGCCAACTCCGCACGGCCCACCAACTCCGCGAGTTCTACGGCGACTTCGACCTCCAGCGACCGGGCCTCGTCCCCCTCGACGACTGGCGGCCCGACGCCCCCGTCCCGCCATCCGCTCTCCCCAAGCCGTTGATCTGGGGCGGTATGGCCCGCAAGCCGTGAACCCCACCGCCGACCACTCCCCCGACACCTGCGTCACAGCGGCAAGAAACGGATCGAGCGCCATGACCACCCCCCAGCCCCTCAACCCACAGTTCACCGCCCTCCTCCTCGACAGCCACCACCGCCTGACGGGAAAGGAGTTGGGCCCACCTCCCCTCACCTCCCCGGACGCGGCGGCCCGATGGCTCTACGAGGACGCCCCCTTCGGCCTCCTCGCCCACGACACCGCGGCCGACCCCACCTTCGTCTACGCCAACCGGACCGCCCAGAACTGCTTCGAGTACACCTGGGACGAGTTCGTCGGCCTCCCCTCCCGCCTCTCCGCCGCACCCGACGCCCAGCCGAACCGCGACGCCTTCATACGCTCGGTCACACGCGACGGCTACGCCACCGGCTACCGCGGCGTCCGCATCGCCAAGTCCGGCCGCAGATTCTGGATAACGGACGTCACGATGTGGGACCTGATCGACACCGAGGGCACCCACCACGGCCAGGCCGCCGTCTTCCCTGCCTGGTCCGACCTCTAGGACCTGTCCGGCGGATCACGCCGCAGACGCGGGGCGTGACACGCACTCCCCCACTGCCTCAAAGGCGTGGGGGCCCCAGCCGCGTTGTCGTCGGTCGCCGACGTCCCCCCGCCTTCGGCCGGGAGGTGCCCCCACCGCGCCGCCCGCGGCGGAGCCGCTGATGCCAACGTCTCCTCCGCCTTGCAGCCGCACGCGCCACGCCCCGCTCACCGGTGCCGATCCGTTGCCGCTTCTTTCCTGCGGCCCGATCCGCGGGACAGGCCCCAGCCGATGCCACCGGTTCCGGGGCCCCGGAACCGGTACGGCCGTGAACGTACCCCTCACCCGCCGTACGGCGGCTGCCGTACGGCCCAGTGACGGTGACCGGGGGATGTGCGGGTGGGCCGCGGACGACACCTTTGGCACGTCGGACTCGACGCCATTTCGTGAACCTTCGTCTTTCGCCCTGCCACATCCCATTGCGCGCGAACCGGCCGGAACATCTCGGTGCGGTTCGCGGGAGGACAGACAATGCAACGCCTATTCGTCGGCATCGCCGCCGGCTCACTTCTGCTCGCGGTCACCGCCTGTGGATCGTCCGGGAATTCCGGCGGCTCCGCGTCGGAAAGCGGCGGTACCACCAAGGTCCAGGTCGGGGTCATTCCGATCGTGGACGTGGCCCCCATTTATCTCGGCCAGAAAAAGGGGATCTACAAGAAGTACGGTCTCGACGTCTCGACGACCGCGGCGCAGGGCGGCTCGGCCATCGTCCCGGGCGTGGTGAGCGGCCAGTTCCAGTTCGGTTTCAGCAACACGACGTCGCTGATGATCGCGCAGAGCAACGGCGTACAGGTGAAGGCGGTTTCCAACGGGGTGGCGACCACCGGCGTGGACGGAAAGGACTACGGCGCGCTGGTCGTCAAGAAGGGCAGTTCCCTCAAGTCCGCGAAGGACCTAGAGGGGAAGACGGTCGCCGTCAACACGCTGAAGAACATCCTCGACACCTCGGTCCGCGAGTCCGTGCGCAAGGCCGGCGGGGACCCGTCGAAGGTGAAGTTCGTGGAGCTGGCCTTCGACCAGATGCCCGCCGCCCTGGAGAAGGGCCAGGTGGACGCCGCGATGGCGGTCGAACCCGCGCTGACCACGATCCTGAACGCGGGGGGCGTGGAGATCGCGTCACCGTATGTGGACGTGGCCAAGGACCTGACGGTCGCCATGTACTTCACCTCGCAGGCGTACGCGGCGAAGAACCCCGCTGTGGTGAAGAAGTTCCAGCAGGCCACCGCCGAGGCGCTGGTCTACGCCGACAGCCACCCCGACGAGGTCCGCGACGTCGTCGCCGGCTACACACAGATCCCGGCCTCCGTCCTGTCGAAGGTGACGCTCCCGAAGTGGCCACGGGACATCAGCCGGTCATCGGTCGAGACACTGGAGCAACTCGGCGAGCAGGACGGCCTGTTCAAGACCGCCCCCGACCTGGACAAGTTGCTGCCGTGAGGAACGCGAACACACTCCTCGGCGCGGCGGGGCTCGCCACCTTCCTCGCCCTCGGCGAGGCCGTACCGCGACTGGGTCTGGTGAGCGCGGACTACTTCCCGCCACCGACCAGGATCGCGGGCGCACTCGGCGACGAACTCGGCGACGGCGCCTTCTGGTCGGCGCTCCGCGACACCCTGACCGGCTGGGTGCTCGGCCTGGGGATCGCGTCGGGCGCCGGCATCCTCTGCGGCCTGCTCATCACCGTCGTACCGTTCCTGCGCCAAGTGACGTCCTCGACCATCGAGTTCCTCCGCCCCATCCCGTCCGTGGCACTGATCCCCCTGGCGGTGCTGCTCTACGGCAGCGAACTCCGCTCGGTGCTCCTGCTCGTGGTGTACGCGTCGTTCTGGCAGGTGCTCGTCCAGGTCCTGTACGGCGTCCAGGACGTCGACCCCGTCGCCGACGAGACGGCACGGTCGTACGGTCTCGGGACCTGGGCGCGCGTCCGCCATGTGATGTGGCCGACCGCCCTGCCGTACGTCATGACGGGGATCCGGCTCGCGGCGGCGGTGGCCCTGGTGCTGGCCATCACGGCCGAACTGGTCATCGGCGCACCGGGGCTCGGCTCGCTGATCGCGGTCGCCCAGTCCTCGCAGGCCGTACCGCACATGTACGCGCTGATCACGGTGACCGGGGTCCTGGGTCTGCTGATCAACCTGGGGGCCCGCGCGGTGGAGCGACGGGCCCTGGCCTGGCATCAGTCCGTACGCGGGGAGGCCGCGCTGTGAAGGCGCTGACACGGCAGGTGCTGTTCGCGGTGGGTCTGCCCGCAGTGCTGCTGGGACTGTGGTGGGCCGCGTCGGACGGGAGCACCGACCCGTTCTGGCCGCCGCTGCGCACGATCCTCCGTACCTTCCCCTCGGTGTGGACCGGCGAGCGCCTGCGCTCGGACGTGGTGCCCAGCGTGCTGCGCCTGGCCGCGGGCTACGCGCTCGCGGGTCTGGTGGGCGTCGGCCTGGGCACCCTCATCGGTTCCCGGCGCGGAGTGCGGGCCTTCTGCGAGCCGGTGCTGGAGTTCCTGCGGGCCGTGCCGCCGCCGGTGCTGGTGCCGGTGATCATGCTGTTCGCGGGCATCGGCGACACGATGAAGATCGTGGTGATCGCGAGCGGCTGTGTCTGGCCGGTCCTGCTCAACACGGTGGAGGGCGTGCGCGCGGTCGACTCGGTGATGGTGGAGACGGCGCGTTCGTATCACATCGGCGGTGTCGGGCGGCTGCGCCACCTGGTGCTGCCCGCGGCGAGTCCGCAGATCGTCGCCGGACTGCGCCAGGCCCTCTCCATCGGCATCATCCTCATGGTCATCAGCGAGATGTTCGCGGCGAACAACGGCATCGGCTTCACCGTGGTGCAGTTCCAGCGCAGCTTCGCCATCCCGGACATGTGGACCGGGATCCTGCTCCTGGGCCTGCTCGGCTTCCTGCTCTCCGTCGCCTTCCACTTCGCCGAGCGCCGGGTGCTCGGCTGGTACCACGGCCTGCGCGCGTCCACCCGGCGGTCGTGAATGAACCTCGCGAAAGGGCGAACCATGCTCGACATACGTGGCCTGCGGAAGACCTACCAGGGGTCCGGCCGGCAGGTGGAGGCGGTCCGCGACCTCACCTTCACGGTGAAGGCCGGTGAACTCGTCTGTCTGGTGGGCCCGTCGGGCTGCGGCAAGACGACCCTGCTGAAGTGCATGGGCGGTCTGCTCGACCCGACCTCGGGAGAGGTGCTCCTCGACGGCGTACCGGTGACCGGCCCGCCGCCCGGCATGGCGATCGTCTTCCAGGAGTACGGACGCAGCCTCTTCCCCTGGATGAGGGTCGCGGAGAACGTCGAACTCCCCTTGAAGGAGAAGGGGTTGCCGAAGGCGAAACGCCGGAGGCTCGTCACCGACGCCCTGCGGTCGGTGGGGCTGCCGGACGCGGCCGACGCCTATCCCTGGCAGTTGTCCGGGGGCATGCAGCAACGGGTGGCGATCGCACGGGCGTTGGCCTACGAGCCCCAAGTCCTGCTGATGGACGAGCCGTTCGCGGCCGTCGACGCGCAGACCCGCGCCGACCTGGAGGACCTGGTGCGGGTCCTGTGGCAGGAGCGCGGGATCACCGTCCTGTTCGTCACCCACGACATCGACGAGGCGGTCTACCTCGGCGAGCGGGTCGTCGTCCTCTCCGCCTCACCCACGGTCGTACAGGACGAGCTGTACATCGACCTCCCCGACGAACGGGACCAGCTGCACACCAGGGTCTCCCCTCGCTTCACCGAACTGCGGACGCACGTCTACGAGCAGATCCAGGCGGCGAAGCGGGCGGCTCGGGCGGACACGTCGACGTTGTCGGCGGCGGCGGACGGGGACGGGCGTCCGGCCGGCTGAGCCGGGTCTACGGTCCTCCGGATCGCGGCCGACGTAACGGAGACGCAATCTCCGTTTTGCCGTAGGGTGGCGGCATGAAGGACGCCGCGATCCGGGTCGTCATCGCCGACGACCAAGCTCTGCTGCGGGGCGGATTCCGCATTCTGATCGACTCGGCCGACGACCTGGAGGTGGTGGGCGAGGCGGAGACCGGCCGCGAGGCCATTGAGATCGTCCGCCGCACCACCCCGGACATCGTGCTGATGGACATCCGCATGCCGGAGCTGGACGGACTCGCGGCGACGCGGGAGATCGCCTCGGACCCGGAGCTGGACGGCGTCCGCATCGTCATCCTCACCACCTACGAGGTGGACGAGTACGTCCTGCAGGCGCTGCGGGCCGGGGCGTGCGGCTTTCTGGGGAAGGGGATGCGTCCCGCGGAACTGCCGGAGGCCATCCGGGTCGCGGCGCGCGGCGAGGCGCTGCTGTCGCCCAAGGCCACCCAGACCCTGATCACGAGGTACCTCTCCTTGCCCGACGGACCGCCGACCGCCCTCTTCGGCGAACTGGCCGAACTCACCGACCGGGAGCGGGAGATCCTGGCGCTGGTCGCCGAGGGGATGTCCAATCAGTCGATCGCCGAGTACCTGGTCATCTCCCGTCAGACCGTGCGCACCCATGTGCACCGGGCCATGGCCAAACTCGGCGCCCGGGACCGGGCCCAGCTCGTGGTGGTCGCCTACCGGACAGGTCTCGTCCGCCCGGCAGCTGCCGGGCGCTAGCCGGGATCCGCGTTCAGGGCTTCGCGGGGAGCGCGGGAAGGAACGCGTCCACGCTGAACTCCTCCCGGCCCTCCACGATGTCGAGCCGACCGCCGACGGACGCGGCCCGCTCACGCAGACCCAGCAGGCCACGGCCCGTGCCCCAGGAGGATTGCCGCCGGTCCTCGGTACGGGTCACCGGGTTGACCACGGAGACCCGGAGCCGGTGCGCGGCGAAGGACAGCCGGACCGTCGCGGTCCGGGGCGTCGCGTACTTGAACGCGTTCGTCAGCGACTCCTGGACGATGCGGTAGCCGGCCATGCTGACGGCCGGACTCAGACCGAAGGCCCTGTCGGCCCGCTGTATGTCCACCGCCAGGCCCGCGGCACGGAAGCCGTCGAGGAGATCGTCGAGGCGGTCCAGGGTGGGCATGGGCTCCGGCAGCGCTGTCGCGCCGTCGGGCTGGCGCAGGACGGTCAGCATGGTGCCGAGTTCCGCGAGTGTGCTGCCGCTCGCCGTGATGACGTGCTCGATGGCCGCCTCGGCGGCGTCGGGCTCCCGGCGCAGCAGATGGGCGGCCGCTCCGGCCTGGAAGTTGATCACCGTGATGCTGTGCGCGACGATGTCGTGCAGCTCGCGGGCGAGCCGCAGCCGCTCCTCGACCACCCGCCGTGACGCCTCCGCCTCCCGGGTCCGCTCGGCGCGCAGGGCACGGTCCTTGATGGCCTGGATGTAGGCGCGACGGTTCCTGGTGGCGTCACCGACGGCGATGGCCGCACCGAGCCAGGCGATCAGCATGAGGTTGGCCGGATCGAAGACGCGCACGCCCGTCACGATCGGAGTGAAGACCAGGATCATGGTGCCGGCGATCGCGCCGGTGATCAGCGCGCGGGTGCGCGGGGCGGACACGGCCTCGGAATACAGGGCCACCAGACAGCACACGATGCCCGGGCCCGGCTCCGTCATCCACAGCAGGGCGACGAGGTAGCCGACGGTCGTCCCCGCGAGCGCGACCGCCGGCGCACTCCGTCGCACCGTGAGCGGGGCCGCCGACAAGAGCGTGAACAGAGTGGCGGGCCACGCCGATACGCCCATCCTGAAGAACGCCGGAACAATGAGGACGGCCCACACAAGGGCGAGCAAACCGTCGACGAGCAACGGATTGCCGAGCACCCGGCCACGTATTCCGTCCAGCACACTCACCATCCCCCGGCCGTATCGCACCGTCGATGGTTCAACCTACCCCGGCCCGCGTATACCGCGAGGCACAGTACGGCGGTGACCGTACCCGCGAGAGACGGCATTCAGGGGACGCGGGAAATGGCTTTCCGAAGGAAGTTGGAATCCATCACTTCCCCCATTTGGTCACACAAACCCGCACCCCGACAAGGATGTTGATGTGAAGCGCCGAATATTCCTTTCCGGCATGGCAGCCACCGCAGCGGGAGCGACCGCCGTCCTGAACTACGGCGGAGCACAGAGCGCGGCGGCCACGACCACAGGCACCCTGACCTTCCCCAAGGACTCCTTCACCACCCGGACCAAGACGATCACGACGGCCGACGGTGCCGAGAAGAACGTCACGTACCGGTTCTGGGAGAACATCGTCTACGTCGCCGATCCCGTGGACCCGACCTACCAGTGCCTCGACGTCCAGCAGCCGGTCGAGATCGACGGGCGGGCCGTCGACGCCTCCCACGCGCCGATCTTCTTCTCCATCCCGCTCGGCGGCTTCCTCTCCGGCACACCCGGCGGCACCAACCCCGGCGGCGGCTTCCCGGGTTCGAGCCCGTCCCCGAGCGACAGTTCCTCGGCCGACCCCAGCGCCACCCCGACCGCGTCGCCCACGACCAGGCCGCCGCTGCCGCCCGGGGCCGGCGACCAGGGCGACAACTCGGCGCTGGCCCTCGCGGCCGGCTATGTCGTGGTCACCTCGGGCGCGCGCGGACGGGAGAACGTCAAGGACGGCAAGTACTACGGCAAGGCTCCCGCCGCCCTCGTCGACCTGAAGGCGGCCCTGCGGTACGTCCACAAGAACAAGGGGCTGCTGCCCGGCGACCCGAACAAGATCATCACCAACGGCGGCAGCGCGGGCGGCAACTTCTCCTCGATGATGGGCGTCTCGGCGGGCAGCCCGGTGTTCGACTCCTACCTCCGGGAACTCGGCGCGGCCGAGGCGAGCGACGCGGTGTTCGCCTCCGCCGTCTTCTGCCCGATCATCGACCTCGGCAACGCCGACAAGGCCTACGAGTGGATGTACGGCTCGGCCGAGCTGAACGGCGAGCTGGTCGACCAGACGGCCTCGAAGCAACTGACCGCGCAGTTCGCGGAGTACCAGGCCTCGCTCGGCCTCCACGGCGTGGGCCGGTTCGGCCGGGTGACGGCCGCCAACTACGACCGGTACCTCCTGGAGAACTACGTACAGCCGGCCGCGACCAGCCACCTGCGGGCCCTCTCCGAGGCCGACCGGACGGCCTACCTGACCGCCAACCCCTTCATCGACTGGTCCGGCGACAGGGCGACCTTCTCCTGGGACGGCTACATCGCGCACATCGCCCGGTCCCGTCCCGTGCCCGCCTTCGACGACAAGGCCCTGTCGGAGCCGGAGCCGGGCTACTTCGGCGACGAGACCCATGTCGCCCGGCACTTCACCGACTTCGGCCTGCGGTACGCGACCGGGGACAAGACCGCCACGGTCGACCGCGACATCCCGCACAAGGTCAGGCTGACCAACCCGATGACCTACCTGGAGGAGCGCAACCCGCGCCGGGCGAGGCACTGGTGGCTGCGGATCGGCACCAGCGACACGACGCACTCCCTGACCGCGATCACCAACCTCGCCCTCAAGACACAGAACCTCGGCGACGACGTCAACCTGAAGATGTACTGGGACGGCGGCCACGGCGCCAACGAGGACCCGGGCGACCTGATCAAGTGGATGGGCGAGATCACCGGCTACAGCATCGGATAGTCCGGCGGTGAAACCGGGGCGGGGCACCGGAACGGTGCCCCGCCCCCATTGAGCAGTGGCGCTACTTTCCGAATGCGTCGCTGAACTGCCTCCATTCCTTGTCCGAGACCCAGTTCGCACCGCACGAGGGAATGGACCCGTCCCTTTCGGCCGCCACGATGTAATGCTGGCCGACCGTGAAGGTCAGATTCTCCGGGAAGTCCGGGTCATTGCTCACCAGGATGGTGCGGGTGCCACCACCGCGCAGCCAATGGTCGACGTGGAAGGTGATCAGCGGCCCCTTCACGGAAGTGACCGTCCCGTAGAAAAGCGTCGGGTAACCCGCCAGCTGGTCGGGAACGGGCGCCTGGCACTTTCCGTTGCCCTTGTCGTTCCCGGTGTGGGCGGCGCTGAGACTCAGCCGCTTGACGGCTTCGGTCGTGTGGCCGCTGCCGGAGTTCGCCGTGATCCCCGCGGTGACACCGCCGCCGAGGAGCAGCGCGGCAGCCGCCGCGAGCCCGAGGAGACGTCGGCGGCCCTTTCCTGCGGTGACCTTCGCGGTGGGAGTCGTGGTGTCGATGTCGGTGTTCTCCGGCGTTGCCACAGAGTCGGTTTTCATTGCAGCCTCCACAAGACGATTGATGTCCGGCAGCGGAGCTCGTGAGGTCGATGCGGGGTCCGCTTCCCTCAGTAGGGTCAGCAACTCGTTGTCATTCACTGACCGCTCCTTCCTTCACTCATCTTGTGTCCGGCGAGTTCGGCGTTCTTTCGCCCCGACTGGAGTTGTTCGGCGATTTTCTTTTTCGCCCGGTGCAACCGCACGCTCACCGCGTTGGACGTCATTCCGGTCGCCTCGGCGATCTGCCGTGGGGCCAGTTCCTCCCACGCCCACAGCCGAATCACCTCGCGGTCCAATTCCCCGAGTGCGGCCAGTGCGGCATGCAGGTCGCCGTGATCGGCGTCGACGGTCACGGGTGCCTGCTGAACACTCATCAGCCGCTCCACCAGACGGAGCCTGCGTCCGTCGGCCCGGCGGGCGTTGGCCAGGCAGCCGCGCGCCACCCCGTAACACCAGGGGAGCACCTCGTCGCGATCGGGCAGGGACCCGTTTCTGAGCCCGGGTACATGGTCGACGCGACGCCACAGCACCAGCATCGTCTCGGACAGGACGTCCTCGACCATGTCAGGGGCCGTTCGTCGCACCAGATACCGGTGCAGGGGTTCCGTCACCACCTGCGCCAGCCCTTCGAAGCGTGCCCGCCGCAGCCGACGGGTCTCCTGTTCCGTGATGGATTCCACGCCCCGTCCGTGTCCGACAGCGGCCGGGTTCTTTCAGCGAGGAGGTATTCAGCCGGTGACACACATGCCGGTGCCCGTCCACCGTCATCCACGGTGGACGGGCACTGACCTACTCACTCGTGCTCACGGCACAGTCGTGTCCGGAGCGCTCAGCCTTCCTCGGGCGTCAGCCGCAGCGAGATGCTGTTGATGCAGTACCGCTGGTCCGTCGGCGTCGCATACCCCTCGCCCTCGAACACATGCCCAAGATGCGACCCGCACCGGGCGCACCGCACCTCCGTGCGCACCATCCCGTGCGAGCGGTCCGCGATCAGTTCGACCGCGTCGGTGTCCTTCGGGTCGTAGAAGGACGGCCAGCCGCAGTGGGACTCGAACTTCTCGTTCGAGGTGAAGAGTTCGGCGCCGCAGGCGCGACAGGAGTAGACGCCCTTCGTCTTGGTGTCGGTGTACTCACCGACGAAGGCCGGCTCCGTGCCCGCCTGCCGCAGCACCGCGTACTCGGCCGGGTTCAGCTCCGCGCGCCATTCCTCGTCCGGCTTTTCGACGTCGTACGACATGAAGCTCAGCCCCTTACTTCGCGAGACGGTCCAGGATCCGCGGGCCGAGGTCGGTGACATCGCCCGCTCCCATGGTGAGAACCAGATCACCGGGCTTCGCCATTCCCGCGACGGCCTCGGGGACGTCCGCCTTGTCGTGGACCGGGGTCACGTCGGCGCCCGCCACGCGCGCGGCCTCGATGATCAGCTCACTGGTGACGCCGGGGATCGGGTCCTCGCGGGCCGGGTAGATGTCCAGGACCAGCGAGGCGTCCGCGAGGGCCAGGGACTGGCCCATCTCCTTGCCGAGTTCCTGGGTGCGGGAGAACAGGTGGGGCTGGAAGACCACCAGCAGCCGCGAGGTGGAGGCCGCCGCGCGCATCGCCTCCAGGTCGGCGGTCATCTCCGTGGGGTGGTGGGCGTAGGAGTCGATCACCTGCACGCCGGCCGCCTCGCCCTTGAGCTGGAGGCGCCGCTTCACGCCGGTGTACGCGGCCAGCGCGGGCGCCAGTTCCGCCGCCGGGATGCCGAGCGCGGCGCCCGCAGCGAGGGCGGCTACCGCGTTGCTCGCGTAGTGGCGGCCGGGGACCGAGACGGTGAAGGTGAGTTCCTCGCCGCCCAGGACCACCGTCACCTCGCTCTTCAGGCCCTGCGCGACCACGGAGAGGATGCGTACGTCGGCGTCCTCCGCCTCGCCGTACGTCACCGTCTTCACGGAAACGGAGTCGGCCACCCGGCGCGTCAGCTCGCGGGCGCCCTCATGGTCCGCCGAGATCACCAGGGTGCCGCCGGGCACGATCCGGTCGGCGAAGGTCTGGAAGGAGTCGTAGATCTCTTCCATGGACGCGTAGTTGGCGTGGTGGTCGAGTTCCACGTTGAGGACGATCGCGACCTCGGGGGCGTACTTGTGGAAGCTGCGGTCGGATTCGTCGGCCTCGGCGACGAAGATCTCGCCGTCGCCGTGCAGCGCGTTCGAACCCGGGGCGTCCAGGTCGCCGCCGATCGCGTACGAGGGCTTCAGGCCCAGCTCGGTCAGGGAGACCGCGAGCATCGACGTCGTGGTCGTCTTGCCGTGCGTGCCGGCCACGGCGATCGGGCGCAGACCGTCCATCAGGCGGGCGAGGGCGTCCGAGCGGTGGACGACCGGGATGCCCAGCTCGGCCGCGCGGGCCAGCTCGGGGTTGTCCTCGCGGATCGCCGACGACACGACCACGCAGGTGGCGTCGTCGGCCAGGTGCTCCGCCGCGTGCCCGATGTGCACGGTGGCGCCCAGGGCGCGGAGCGCGTCGGCGGTCGCGGAGTCCTTGGCGTCGCTGCCCGCGACCTTCGCGCCGCGCTGCGCGAGGATCTTGGCGATCCCCGACATTCCGGCCCCGCCGATGCCGATGAAGTGCGGTCGGTCCATGGCGGTGGGAAGGCCGGGTGCCATGTGTGTCTCCCTGTGCGTGCTGGTTCGTACGGATACGGCGGACGTTCGGCGGCCAGCCTATTCGGTGCCACCGACAATCACGGACACCCGCCCGCCGCTCCCCGCCCGCTACTCCTTGCTGTGCGAGAACAGCTTCAGCACGGGTACGCCGACCTTGTGACGGGCCCGCGAGGCCCAGTCGCGGTGGAAGAACTCCTCCACGTAGTGGGGGTCGGTCAGCACGATGACCTCGTCGGCGCCGATCTCGTCCACCAGGGTCTTGAGGGCGTCCAGCGGGTGGTCCTCGATGAGGCGCCCCTCCGCCGCGCTGCCGGCCGCGCGCAGGGCCTCCAGGGACACCGACAGGGCCTGTGCGCCGAGTTCCGCCGCGTCCTTGCCCTCGGGGGTCTCCCGCTCGTGCGCCGCCTCGTCGAGTTCGCCGAGGGCGACGTCGTCGATGGCCCGCAGCAGGCGGTCCGCCTGGTCGCCGCGGGGCTGAAGCAATACGTGGAAGGAGACGGTCTCGTCACCGTGCAAGGTGGTGACGAACTCCACGTCGGCGGACGTAAGGGCCTTCTCGATCATCAGTACGCTTGTGAACACCAGGCGCCCCTTCTCCTTCGAGGACCCTCGGGCCCTCTCTCCTCCGTGGGCCTGCCAGGCCCTGCGGAAACCATCCTGCCCCGTGATCGCACGGGTACTGCCGGATTTAGTGTGCCCGCCGAAAGACAAACGGAACGGATCATTCCGCCCGTTTTCAGGTCCGACGGTAGCGACCGAACAGGAACCCGGCCTCTTCCAGCAGGGACACCAGTTCGAAGCGCTGAGGAACCTTAACCGACGGCCCCCCGGCGATCCGTTGCGCCTCCCCCGCCACGAGCATCGGCGAGAGGGCCAGACACAGTTCGTCGAGCACCCCGGCGGCCACGAACTGCCCGAGCAGCCGCGGCCCGCCCTCGGTCAGCAGCCGGGTGTGCCCCAGGTCTGCGAGCGCCTGTACGGCCCGTGCGGGGCCCACGCCGGCGCCGTCACCGGCGACCACCACCCGGGCGCCCGCCTTCTCGGCCGCCGCGACCCGTTCCGGCGCCGCGAGAGCGCCCGTCAGGATCAGCGTCGGCACCAGGGGCGAGACGAAAAGCGGAAGCGAGAAGTCCAGGTCGAGGCTCGCGGTGACGACCGCGATCACGGGGGCGGGCCCTTGTCCGGCCGCCGCCCGCGCCGCCGCGAACTCTTCACGCGCGCGTGCGGGCCGATAACCCTCCTGGCGTACCGTTTCCGCACCGACGACCACGACATCCGCCAGCGCCCGCAGGGTGCCGAAGATCCGCATGTCGGCGGGCCCGGAGATGGGCTGCGAGCGGCCCTCGTGCTGACCGGCCCCGTCGAGCGTGGACACCATGTTGGCGCGCAGCCAGGGGCCCTCCCCCACGGGGTAGGCGTACGCCTCCGCGAGTTCCGGAAGCCCCCACTCCTGGTCCGTCCCACGCGCATCAGGGGCCCCGTTCGAGGCCTGGGCTGCTGTTTCGTCGGTCACAGGGAACAGGCGTCGCATGTCGTGCAGTGTGGCACGGCCTTTAGAGTGGTGAACCGTGTCGTCCTCCTCCGCCGCCTCCGGGATCAGCCCGATAGCAGACGCGGCCCCGCTGTCCCTGTGCGCCCGTGAGCCGTTCGTCCCCGCGGACCGGCTGGTCGCCGAGATGGTGCCGCCGCCGCGCTTCGACTCGGTGCGCTTCGCCACGTACATCCCGGACCCGAACCAGCCGAGCCAGACCGCGGCGGTCGGCGTCCTGGAGACCTTCGCCACCGGACTCGGCGGGGCACACGCCGCCGGCACCGGCAAGCGCGGCTTCCTCGGCTTCGGCAGGGGCAGGGCGCCCAAGACCCCGGCGGGCCCCCGCGGCGTCTACCTGGACGGCGGCTACGGCGTCGGCAAGACCCACCTGCTGGCCTCCCTGTGGCACGCGACCCCGGCCGAGCCCGCGCTCAAGGCCTTCGGCACCTTCGTGGAGCTGACGAACCTGGTGGGCGCGCTCGGCTTCCAGAAGACGGTCCAGACGCTGTCGGGCCACCGCCTGCTGTGCATAGACGAGTTCGAGCTGGACGACCCGGGCGACACCGTCCTGGTGTCGACCCTGCTCGGCAGGCTGGTCGACGCGGGCGTCGCGCTCGCCGCCACCTCCAACACACTGCCGGGCAAGCTCGGCGAGGGCCGGTTCGCGTCCGTCGACTTCCTGCGCGAGATCCAGGGCCTGTCCGCGCACTTCCGCTCGCTGCGCATCGACGGCGACGACTACCGCCACCGCGGCCTGCCACAAGCCCCGAAGCCGTTCTCCGACGAGCAGGTCACGAAGGCGGCGTACGCGACCGCCGACGCCTCCCTCGACGACTTCCCGCACCTGCTCGCCCACCTCGCCAAGGTCCACCCCAGCCGCTACGGCGCCCTGACCGACGGCCTCAAGGCGGTCTGCCTCACCGACGTCCAGCCGATACCCGACCAGTCGACCGCGCTACGGCTCGTCGTCCTCGCGGACCGGCTCTACGACCGTGAAGTACCCGTCCTGGCCTCGGGGTTGCCCTTCGACAAGCTGTTCAGCGAGGAGATGCTGAACGGCGGCTACCGCAAGAAGTACTTCCGCGCGATCTCCCGCCTCACCGCGCTGGCCCGGGACGCCAAGAGCCTCGTCGAAACCGCCTAGTTCACGCCAGGCCAGGCACGCTTTTCACGCTCTCTTTCATCGGAAACGCTCCGTTAACCCTGCAAACAACTTCACTGGGCTACCGTTCTTCTTGACCAGCCGTTGACCTGGCCTTGGTCTGCACGAGACGCACGGACCAGCTGGAGGGGGGCGTATGTTCCGAGGTAAGACGGCTCGGACCGTCGTGACGCTCCTCACTGCCGTCCTGCTCGCCCTGCCGTTCTTCGCACCCATGGAATCCTTCGCACCCGCGCACACAGCGCGTCATGCGGAGGCCAAGGCCCAGCCCGGGCTCAAGCTCAGCGGCAAGGCCCTGCGCTCCGAGACCATCACGTTCCGCGACTGCGGCGCCTCCGGGACCCCCACCGTCCCGCTGCGGCTGCGCGACCGCTTCCGCACCGTCGACTGCGGGCCCGAGACACCCGAACGCCCCCTGCTGACGCAGGACCCGGCGGGTACGGACACACACGTGGCGCCCGGCGCGGCGCACCATCGCACAGCGAGATCCTCGACAGCGCACTCTCCGGCGGCACTTCAGGTCTTCCGCTGCTGAGAGCCGAGCAGGCAGTCAGTTCCCCCACGCACACTGTCATGCAAGCCCGACGCGCCCAGAGGGCGCGCCAGGAGGAGTACTCACGCCATGCAGCCCCTCATCGACAACGCCCGTACGTTCGGACAACGCCCTGAGGAGTTCGCCAAACTCGCCGAAGGCCAGTCCCCGCAGGTGCTGTTCATCACCTGCTCCGACTCCAGGGTCGTACCGGCCCTGATCACGGGCGCCCGCCCCGGCCAGCTCTTCGAGCTGCGCACCGCCGGCAACATCGTTCCGCCGTACGCCTCCCAGCACCCCACGAGCGAGGCGTGCACCATCGAGTACGCCGTCGAAGTCCTCGGCGTCTCCGACATCGTGGTCTGCGGCCACTCGCACTGCGGCGCGGTCGGCGCCCTGGTGCGCGGCGACGACCTGACCGCCGTACCGGCCGTGCGCGACTGGCTCACGCACGCGACCCCGAAGCCGGAGGGGACGGTCGACGATCCGGCCGTTTCCGAAGGAGTGCAGAGTCATGTCCTGACGCAGCTGCTGCGGCTGCGCTCGTACCCGTACATCGAGAAGAAACTGAAGGACCGTCAACTCACCCTGCACGCCTGGTTCTACGAGGTCCACACAGGTGCGGTCCTGGTGCACGACCCGGCCTCCGACGCCTTCAAGTCCCTGTGAGCGCGCCGATGTCGACCAAATTCCCTCATCTGCGGGAGGACTTCGCCGCCTCCCTCGTCGTGTTCCTGGTCGCGCTCCCGCTCTGCGTGGGCGTGGCCGTCGCCTCCGGTGTCCCGGCCGAACTCGGCCTGGTCACCGGCATCGTGGGCGGGATCGTCACCGGACTCATGCGGGGCAGCAGCCTCCAGGTGTCCGGGCCCGCCGCCGGTCTGACCG
Source organism: Streptomyces hokutonensis (assembly GCF_000376565.1). GTDB lineage: Bacteria > Actinomycetota > Actinomycetes > Streptomycetales > Streptomycetaceae > Streptomyces > Streptomyces hokutonensis. The sequence goes on from NZ_BARG01000103.1 coordinate 56,408, forward strand.
TGCTGGTCTTCGAGGCGGTGCGGGAGTACGGACTGCCCGCCCTCGGGGTGATCGTGCTCGCCACCGGTGTGCTCCAAGTCCTCATGGGCGTCCTGAAGTTGGGGCGCTACTTCCGGGCCATCTCGGTCTCGGTCGTCGAGGGCATGCTGGCCGGTATCGGACTGGTGCTGATCGCCGGGCAGTTGTACTCGGTGGCGGGGGCGAAGGCCCCCGCCTCGGGGCTGGACAAGATAGCCGAGCTGCCCGGCGCGCTCGTCGAAGCCGCCGGGAACACGAAGGCGCTGTCCTCGCTCGTGCTCGGCGCCGCGACCATCGCCGTCCTCGTTCTGTGGAAGCGGCTGCCGGCCAAGGTGCGTACGGTGCCGGGTCCGCTGGCCGCCGTAGGACTGGCGACCCTCGCCGCGCTCGCCTTCGGGCTGCCGGTGGCGACGGTCGAGGTGCAGGGCCTGCTCGGGTCGCTCCAGCCGCCGCCACTCAGCGAGTTCGGTGAGCTGGCGCAGGTCGGGCTCCTTGGCACAGTGGTCGCGTTCACCCTGATCGCGTCCGCGGAGTCGCTGTTCAGCGCGGCGGCGGTGGACCGGCTGCACTCCGGGCCGCGCACCGAGTACGACAAGGAACTGGTCGCGCAGGGCGCGGGCAACGCGATCTGCGGGCTGCTCGGCGCGCTGCCGATGACCGCGGTGATCGTGCGCAGCGCGGCCAATGTGCAGGCGGGCGCGCGGACGAAGGCGTCCCGGGTGATGCACGGCGTCTGGCTGCTGCTGTTCGCGGCACTGCTGCCGGACGTGCTGGCGTACATCCCGATCCCGGCCCTGGCGGGCATCCTGGTCCACGCGGGCGCCAAGCTGATCCCCGTCCGGGAGATCGTGTCGCTGTGGCGCGAGCACCGGGGCGAGGCGCTGATCCTCGTCGTCACGGCGCTGTCGATCGTCGCGGTCAGCATGTTCGAGGGCGTGCTCGTCGGACTCGCGCTGGCCGTCGCGAAGACGGCGTGGGAGGCCTCGCACATCAAGATGGAGGTCGTCGACAAGGGCGCGGGCCCCGTGCAGGCGTATCTGACGGGCAACGCGACCTTCCTGCGGCTGCCGAAGATCCTCGACAGCCTGGAGGCACTCCCCCAGGACCGGCCGGTCGAACTGCACCTCTCCGGCCTGCACCACCTGGACCACGCCTGCCGTACGGCCCTGGAGAACTGGGCCGAGCGGCACAGCGCGGCCGGCACCGAGCCGGTGAAGGTCACGGCGCTGGAGGTCACGGCGGTGAAGTAGCGGTGCCGGTGTCCGCCCCGGGATGATCGTGGCCCCGGGGCGGACACCGGGCATACCCTTGCAGGAGCAGACAGAAGGCCTCTCCACTAGGGGGTCAGGATGCTCCAGGAACTGCTGGTGGCGGGCGTGGCGGCCGGTTCCGCCGTCGTGGTCTACGTCGCCGCGGCGGCCAGGGTCGTCAAGCAGTACGAGCGCGGGGTGGTCTTCCGCCTCGGGCGGGTCGTCGGCGAGGTGCGGGGGCCCGGCTTCACCACGGTCGTCCCGTTCGTGGACAAGCTCCGCAAGGTCAACATGCAGATCGTCACGATGCCCGTGCCCGCGCAGGAGGGCATCACGCGTGACAACGTCACCGTGCGCGTGGACGCGGTCGTCTACTTCAAGGTCGTCGACGCGGCCGACGCGATCATCAA
>NZ_BARG01000102.1 GCF_000376565.1 Streptomyces hokutonensis
ACCGAGCAGTGCCACCGCCGTGACATCCAGGCCGCCGACGACATTGCCGAGGCAGCACACCCCGCCCACTCACGTCCCCTCCCGCACACCGAGCAGCGCCGCCGCCATGGCATCCAGGTCGAGCCCCGGGTTGACGCGGATCAGCGTCTCCCGCGCGGCGGCCGGGAAGGCGGCCACGCCGTGGCAGGCGCCGCCGACGGCGCCCGCGATCGCGGCGATCGTGTCGCAGTCGCCGCCGACGGACGCGGCGAGCAGCGCGGCCTGCCAGGGGTCGTCGGGGCAGGCTGCGAGAACGGCGAAGGCGGCCGGGACCGACTCCTGTGTGGCCAGGCTCGTCCCGACCAACTCGTAGACCCGCTCGCAGACTTGGGCCTGGGTGAGGCCCCGCACCAGGCCGGTCGCCCACACGATCCGTTCGGAGACATCGGCGGCGGCCACCCAGTGGCCCCGCCCCGCAGCCAACCGGGCCGCCGACACGGCCACTTCGATCGCCTCGGGAACCGACGCCCCGTCAACTCCCGCGCTCACGGCGGCAGCTACAGCCGCGGCACCGGCGAGCGCGACCCCGGTGTTGTGGGTGAGGCTGCTGGCCTCCACCACCCGGTCCACCAGTGCGGGCGGGTCCGTGACCGGCGTCGCGATGCCGACGGGGGCGATCCGCATCGCCGCGCCATTGGTCGTGCCGTAGCGGCCCACCTCGTCGGCGGGGGTGCCGGCGAGGACCTGTTCCACGGCCCGCTTGGTGGACGGGCCGAGGAGGTCGAGCGAACCCCGGGCCCGCATGTCGTCCTCCCAGGCGACCAGGCGCCGGGCCAACTCCGCCGGGTCGATCCGGCCCTTGCCCTCCACCAGCAACTCGGCCAGCAGCAGGGCCTGTTCGGTGTCGTCGGTGACCGCGCCCGCCGGCATGCCTGCGGCCAGCGGATGGTCGGGGTCGGCCGGGTGGAAGCCGGTGAGGAAGGGGCCGTAGCGTGCCGTGATCTGTGGGCGGGACAGCATTTGGGTGGGCATGCCGAGGGCGTCGCCGAGGGCGAGCCCGTACAGGGCTCCGGTGGCGCGGCTCTGGAGGGTCATGGGTACTTTCCGGGGCGGGGTCGACGGTTCGGCGGTTCAGCGGTTCAGCCGAAGGCGAGGGTGAGTTGGAAGTGCTCGGGGTCGAGGAGGCTCACGACATGTTCGACGAAGGAGCCGTCGGCGGCCCGGCTGGTGCGGCGCGTGTCGAGGAACCAGTCACCCGGTTCGCGGCGCAGCAGCTTCGCCTCCCGGCCGTCGATCCGCCGCCCGCTCACCCGCTGTTCGCCGTGGTCGGGCCGCAGTCCGGCCCGCAGCATCACATCGGTCAGCGACTCCTGCCCGAGGCCGCGCGCCGGCAGCTCCCGCACTCCGGGCACGGGCGGCAGGAAGCTGCGCTCGTACGACACGACGACCGCGTCCGCGACCAGTTCCCGTATCCGCTCCACGCACACGAACTCCGTGGTGTTCAAGGTGAGTTGACGGGCCAGCTCCTCGTCCCGCCGGGCGTCGACCGCGAGTGTCCTGACCCGGGTGTCGATGCCCTGGGTGGCGAGCGCATGGGCCCAGCCGAGGCTGTCGTCCAGTGGGCGGCCGTCGAAGAGGACGTAGGAGCCCTTGCCGGTGCGGGTGGCGATCAGGCCGGCCTCGCTGAGTTCGGCGAGGGCCGCGCGGACGGTCGTACGGCTGACGCCGAAGCGTTGGGCCAGGGCGTGTTCGCCGGGCAGCTGCTCGCCCGCGGGGCGGTGGCCGCTGCGGATCTCCTTGGCGAGGACCTCGGTGATGCGCTGGTGTTTGAGCCGGACGCCGGTCATGACGCCGCCCCGACCGCCTCGGTGACCGTGACCACCCGGATCAGGGGGCGGTAGAGGTCCATGACGTGCAGCGCCTTGGCGTGGGACTCGTCGTCGACGCCCGCGCAGGCGTCGGCGGCCACCAGTACCTCGACGCCCGCGTCGGCGGCGGCGAGTGCCGTCGACAGCACGCAGCAGTCGGTGCTGACGCCCGCGAGGACTAGACGGCCGGTGGGGGCGACGCGCTCTGCGAGTGCCGGGGTCCACTTGCCGAAGGTGGGCGCGTCCACGAAGTGCCTTGCCTGGGCGGCGAATTCGTCGGTCAGGCGCCAGAGCGGGGCGTCCGGCGGCTGGAGGGCGAAGGGCCACTGGTCGTAGTAGGCGCGCCAGCTGCCCTCGGGTTTCTCTGGGGCCAGGAAGCGGGTGAAGGTGACCTCGTCCCCGAAGGCCGGCAGCAGTCGTCGTACACCCGCCGCCGCTTCGTCGAAGCGCGGGGTGGCCCAGGGGCTGTCGGGTTCGGCGAAGACGCGCTGCATGTCGATGACGGCGAGGTGGCCGGGTGCGGTGGTCATACGGCGGCCACCGCCTCCGGGCTCGGGGCCTGCTCTTCCTGGCGCTGGACGCGGGCGCGGCCCAGCGCGAGGGTGCCGAGGAAGCCGAGGGCGAGGGCGGCCAGGACGCCGAGGTTGGCGTAGGCCCAGGCGCCGGACTTGCCGCCGAGGCCGAGCGGGTCGAGGAGGTAGCCCTGCCAAGTGAGCCAGCTGGCGGCCGTGTTGGTGACCAGGCCCCAGCCGATCGCGGTGGCGGCGAGGGTGAGGAGGAGGGGTGTGAGCGGTACGTCGCCGTAGCGGCCGTTCGGGCGGAAGAGGTCGCCCTCGTCGTAGTCGCGGCGGCGCAGGGCGAGGTCGGCGAGCATGATGCCGCACCAGGCGGCGATGGGGACGCCGAGGGTGGTGAGGAAGCCCATGAACTGGCCGAGGAAGTTGTCGGCGAAGAACACGATGTAGATGGAGCCCGCGATCATCAGGACGCCGTCGACGAGCGCGGCAAGATAGCGCGGCACCGGCAGGCCCGCGGAGAGAAGGGCGAGGCCGGAGGAGTAGATGTCGAGGACCGCGCCGCCGACCAGGCCGAGGACGGCGACCACGGCGAACGGGACCAGGAACCAGGTGGGCAGGATCGTCGTCAGCGCGCCGATCGGGTCGGCGGCGACCGCCTTGTTCAGCGTGCTGGAGGAACCGGCGAGCAGCAGCCCGAAGACCAGCAGGAGCAGCGGGGCGACGGAGGCGCCGAACGTGGTCCAGCCGATCACGCCTCTGCTGGACGAACTCCGGGGCAGATAGCGGGAGTAGTCGGCGGCGGCGTTGACCCAGCCGAGGCCGAAGCCGGTCATCATGAACACCAGCGCGCCGATGAACTCCTGGGCGGAGCCCGCCGGTACGGCCCTGACCGTGCTCCAGTGGATGTGGTCGGCGACGAGGGCGATGTAGACGACGGTGAGCACGGCGGTGACCACGGTGATGACCGTCTGGAGCCGCATGATCAGGTCGAAGCCCATGACTCCGCCGACGACGATGAGCGCGCCGACGATGATCAGCGCGACCACCTTGGTCTCGGTGCCGCCGCCCCAGCTGAGCCTGTCGAAGACGGTCGCGGTGGCCATCGTCGCGAGCGCGGTGAGGACGGTCTCCCAGCCGACGGTGAGGATCCAGGAGATCACCGACGGCAGCCGGTTGCCGCGCACTCCGTAGGCGGCGCGGCTGAGCACCATCGTCGGTGCCGAGCCGCGCTTGCCCGCGACCGCGATGAAGCCGCAGAGCAGGAAGGAGAACACGATGCCGATCACACCGGCGATCAGCGCCTGCCAGAAGGAGATCCCGAAGCCGAGCGCGAAGGCGCCGTAGCTCAGGCCCAGGATCGAGACATTGGCCCCGAACCAGGGCCAGAACAGTGTGCGCGGGGTGCCTTTGCGTTCGGCGTCGCCGATCACATCGAGGCCGTGCGTCTCGACCTGAAGCTGCCGGGACTGGGAAGTCTGGGAGTCCGCCATCGTCGACCTACCTGTCTAGACGTGTTCAGTCGAGGCTAGGTGCGGTGGTGACGAGCGTCAAGAGGAGAGGGCGGTGGAGCGGAGGACGCCCCGCCGTTCCGCTGAACGGCACGGCACGCGACAGGGCGCCGGGCGGTCAGCAGGCTGGTTCTGTCGGTCGGGCGTCGCACGTACCGCACCTGGTGTGCCGCGCTTCCGCGTTCTCGAAGGAGGGCACCATGGAGTCGTCCACGACGCGTCAGGGGCACGGTGAGCCCGCCCGCACTCCCCGCGGCACCGGCCCCCGCGTCCGCGACCCCCTCGTCCTGCTGACGGCGGAGTTCGACGGCGTCCACGACGTGTGGCGCTCGGCCGCGGGCACGGTGTGCGTGGCGGGCCCGGAGCCGGCCCGGGCGGTGCTCGGCAACCGGTACGGTGCCGTCGCCGAGGCGGCCGACTTCTACCGCACCCGGCACGGCGACTTCGGCCCCCGCGCGGCCCAGATCCGGATCGGCCGGGCGGGCCGCGCCCTGATCCGCCGTCATCTGGACGCTCGGCGGCCGGAGTTGCCCGCTCTCGTCGCCGAACACCTTGTCCCCAGCAGCGTCTGGCCGGACGCGGGGAACCTGCTCGTGTTCCGGCATCTGCGGGACGTCCTGCTGCACCGTGACGCCTCGCCTCAACTCCACGCAGTTGTTGGACAGATCGTCCACCGGTCGGTCCTGGCGGGCGCGCGGCGTCGGCACTCGACGCCGTCGCGACTGCTCTTCCGGCGGCGCGCGTTGAGCGTGCTGCATGCCGAAATACGCGCCCGGCAACGGGAGTTCCAGGGCGAGCCACGTGACCTGGTCGACGTAGTGGTGCACGAGAGCGACCCCGGGTCGGACCCGAAGGACCTCGCCGAGGTCTATCTCTCCTTCCTGTTCGCCGCGGTCGGCTCGGTCGGCTTCGCTTTCGGCTGGTCGGTGTATCTGCTCGGCACGCACCCCGACCGCCTTGCCATGGAGCCGAGTTGGACGGTCCGGGAGGCGCTGCGGCTGTGGCCGGTGGCGTGGCTGTTCGCGCGGACGCCGAGCCATGTGCAGGAACTCGGCGGGACGGAGGTCGGCCCGCGCGACCGGCTCGCCGTCTGCACCTATCTGGTGCACCGGCATCCCGGGCACTGGGAGCGGCCGGACGAGTTCGTACCGGAACGCTGGGCGGCGCCCGTGCCGGACGGGGCGTACCTCCCGTTCGGCCACGGGCCGCACACCTGCGCCGGGGCGACCGTCACCATGCGGCTCCTCGAAGACCTCGTCGGCATCATCACCCGTGACCGGCGGCTGTCGGTCACCCACGACGGCGCCGGTCCCCAGGTGGGCCCGGCGCTCGCTCCACCGCGTTTCACCGCGGTGCTGAGCGACCGCACCGGCTGTCCCGGAAGGAGGTGAACGCGCATGCGCGCCCTGTATCTCAAGGCGAAGTCCGTCCTCAACATCCGAGGCCAGTACGAGTACTTCTGGTACCTGTACCACCACATCTGACCGGCCCGGCGCGGGACGCCGCCGCAGACCGGCGCCCCGCGCCCCACGAGGGGGACGTATCCGATGACCACCCCGCAACACCCCGAGGACTTCCTGCGTTTCATGCGGATGCGCAGCGCGAACGAGGACGGGATCTTCTGGGTCGACGACATCCGGCTCGGCGTGTTCGAGCCGGAGGCGGCGCGCCGGGTCAGTGCCACGAACTGGCGCCGGTTCGTCATGCACGACCGGCTGATCGACATGGTGCGGCGGCGGCGCAGCCCCGAGGTGCGGTGGAGCGAGGTCCGTTCCGCGTGGCTGACCCAACTGCACACGCTGGCCACGGCGGAGCACCACGGTGATCTGATCGACCGCATGGAGCGGATCCTCGACGAACGGCTCGGTGACGACGTCGACCTGGTGATGCTGACCCAGGACGTGGCACTGCGGTCCATGCTGCCGGTCGCGCTGACGGGTCTCACCTCCGGCGAGGCGGATCTGGTACGCCGGGACCTGGAGATGAAGCTGCTGCGGCTCATCTCGCCGGATCCGGGCGGCACTTGGCACCACCTGAAGTTCGTCGTCGTACAGCTGCGGTCCGGTCTTGTCGTGCGCCGGGTGCTGCGGCAGCGCGCGCACGGGAAGCGGAAACGTGAGCCGGACCTGGCCGATCCCTTCGTCGACCTGCTGCCCCGGATGGGCATGGACCGCGCGCTGGACGTGGTGACCGCCGTCCTCACCGCCATCGGCGGGCCGCCGGGCACCGCGGCGGCGAGTCTGCTGTACGAGTTCGTCCGCAACCCCGAGTGGCAGCGGCGGCTCACCGAGGAACTGCGTTCCGTGGACCCGGTGGAGTTCCGCACGGCGCCGACGCACGCGGCCCCGGTGACGCACCGGTTCGTGAAGGAGGTGCTGCGTCTGTGGAGCCCGCCGCTGCTGCTGGTCCGGCGGAACCAGTTCCCCTTCGACTTCGGCAAGACCCGCTTGGAGCCCGGCGACTGGTATCTGCTGAGCCCGCATCTGATCCACCGGGACGAGCGGGTGTGGAAGCAGCCGGACGTCTTCGACCCGGACCGCTTCCTGCCGGGCGCGCCGCACGGGCCGGCGGACCGTACTTGCTACGTGCCGTTCGGCTGGGCGCCCAAGAAGTGCGTCGGCGCGAACATCGGCACCGTCCAACTCATGGGTCTGTGCCACCTGTTGTGCACCCGGTACGACCTGAGTGTCGACCGTCCCGAGGACCTCACGATGGCGCTGCGCTTCGCCCCGGTCCCGGAGAACTTCCGCGGCCGACTCGCCCTGCGCCGACCTGGATCGCCCCCGCCGACCTCGAACTCCCGGAAAATTGTCCGTAATCCGTAACAGCGGGATCCCTTCGCTCGTTTATACCGTCCTGACGAATGCACGGAAGCGGACAACAGGACAGGGAACAGGGCGGACATGGCACGTCATGGCGGGCGGGGTTGGTACGGCCGGGTACTCGCGGCGGCGGTCGGTGTGACGGCGGTGGCGGCGGCCACTTCCGTGTGGACCGCGCAGGCCGGTGTGGTCGACGCGCAGCGGGGCGGGGCCAATGGGCGTCCCGGCGCCTCCAGTTCGGCGGCCCGGGTGGCGGCCGTGTCGGCGGAGATCGTGCACGCCTCCGACAAGGGCGCGCGGGGTGTCAACATCACGATCGACGACGGGCCGGACCCGACCTGGACCCCGCAGGTGCTCCAAGTGCTCAAGGAGTACGGGGTGAAGGCCACCTTCTGCATGGTCGGCCCGATGGCCGAGGCCCATCCGGACCTGGTCAAGGCGGTGGTGGCGGCCGGGCACCGGCTGTGCGACCACTCGGTGTCGCACGACACCACCATGGACAAGAAGTCCGAGTCCTACCAGAAGCAGGAGATCCTGAACGCCGCCGCCATGATCACCAAAGCCTCCGGGGGCGTACGGCCGCTGTACTACCGGGCGCCGGGCGGCGCGTTCACGCCGTACAGCCGTCATCTCGCCGCCGCGCAGGGCATGCGCCCCCTGGGGTGGAACGTCGACTCCAAGGACTTCGAACTCCCCGGCACCGGCGCCATCGTGACCACCGTCAAGAGCGAACTGCCCAACGGGCCGACCATCCTGTTCCACGACGCGGGCGGCGACCGCTCCGAGACCGTGGCCGCACTGCGCGAGATCCTGCCGTGGCTGAAGCAGCAGGGCTATTCGTTCGGTTTCCCGATGCGCTGAACAGTGCGTCGAGCGCGTGTGGAACGATGCGCCGAATTGACGGTCGTCGTTTTTCGGGTGGCGAATATGTGTGGGAAATGTGGAACGGCCGACGAGGTGGCGGTATTTAAGCGTGTCAGTGCCGATTCGCGCTGCTGTCGATTCGCCATGAAGGGTTGCGGCGATATCACCCGTGCAGTAACTACGTGAAGCATGAACCTGTTCAACCGTGCTGCGCCCCTCCGCCGCCCGGCACCCCCCACAGCTCCGCAACGCCCCGCCGCCCCACCGGCGTTCACCCCCTCCGGCCTGCCCGATCCCGCCCTGGCGGCGCTGACCGGAGAGTGGATGATCGACCCCGCGCACAGCCGGATCGGTTTCTCCGTCCGGCACGCCATGGTGACGACCGTGCGCGGGTCCTTCGCCGAATACAAAAGCCGGCTCTACTTCGACGGCCGCAACCCGGCCCGTTCGCGGGCGGAGATCGTGGTGTCCACCGGCAGTGTCGACACCGGTGTGGAACAGCGCGACGCCCACTTGGTGGGCCGGGACTTCCTGGACTCCGCGACCTACCCGCGTATGCGTTTCGCCAGTACCGCGGTGCAGATGTCCGGCAACGATGTCTACCGCATGCTCGGTGACCTCACCATCAAGGACGTCACCCGTCCCGTCGTCCTGGAACTGACCTACATCGGACATGTCACCGACCCGTTCGGCGTCGAACGGGTCGGCTTCGACGGCACCACCACGATCGACCGTTCCGACTGGGGGCTGACCTACAACTCCCGGCTGGCCGAGGGCGGTGCGATGGTGAGCGAGAAGGTGCGGCTCCAGTTCGACATCGCCGCGATCAGGACGCTGCCGGCGGGGTGACGAGACCGCCGCCCACGAACGTGTGCAGGGGGTTCAGGTCGCGCAGGGCGTCGCTCGGGCAGCGGGCGGGGTCCTGCTCCCAGACAGTGAGGTCCGCGAGGCGGCCCGGGCCGAGCATGCCGCGCAGGTTCTGGTCGCCGCACAGCAGCGCCGCGTTGGCGGTGTGCAGAGTGAGGGCCTCGTCGTAGGTGATGGCGTGCTCGGGGCCCTTGGGGCCGATGACGGTCTGGCGGGTGATCATGCCGTAGACCGAGCGCATGGCGCCGAACTGGCCGACGGGGAAGTCCGATCCGGCGCTGACCTGGGCGCCCAGGTCGATCCAGCCGCGGGCGGGGAAGAGGCGGGCGACGCGCTCCGGGCCCCAGAAGCCCTCCTCGACCTCGGCGGTGTCGTGCAGCAGCGGCTGCTGGATGGTGACGGGGATGCCCAACTCGACGGCGCGGGCGCGCTGTTCGGGCCCGGCCAGACCACCGTGCTCCATGACCAGCGTGCCGGCGGGCAGTCCGGGGTTGCGGGCGAGGACCCGCTCGTAGACGTCCAGGAGGGTGCGGACCGCCCGGTCGCCGTAGGCATGGGTGCCGACCCGCCAGCCACGCCGGACCACTGCCTCGACGGCCTCCACCAGCGCGTCGGGCTCCCAGGTCAGCGTCCCGGAGAAGGCGTGGTCACAGGCGTACGGCTCCTCGGTCGCCCCGGCCTCAAGACCGCCGTCGAGCCCGAACTTCACGCCCCACACGCGCAGCCACGGGTCGGAGTCGTCGCGCCACTTCTCCATGGCGTCGAGCAGGTCCTCCACCTGGTCGGCGCCGGTCATGCCGAGCGCCGAGATCAGGGCGCGCACCCGGATGCCGAGCGCCCCCGCCTCGCGGGCGGCCAGCAGCACGGCGTAGTCCTCCAGGCCGACCGCGCAGTCGCGCACGGTACCGATGCCGGTGGCGGCGTACTGGGCGGTGGCCAGCCGCAGCCCGTCGATCCGCCCGGCCCGGTCCGGGGCCGGGACCAGGCGCTCCACCAGGCCCAGGGCGTTGTCGATCAGCCGCCCGTCGAGGCGGCCGTCGGCGTCGCGGCCGATGACACCGCCCGGCGGTACGGGGGTGTCCTCGGTGATGCCCGCCAGGCGCAGCGCATAGCTGTTGACGACGTCGTTGTGGCCGCCGCGCTTGACCAGGACCGGGTGGCGGCCGGTGGCCGTGTCGAGTTCGGCGGCGGTGGGCATACGCCGCTCGGCGAGGTTGAGTTCCTGCCAGTTGGTGGTGGTGCGGATCCACTCGCCCTCGGGGGTCGTCTGCGCCCGCTCCCGGATCAGGTCAAGGAACTCGGGGATGTCGTGGGCCCGGTGGACCGGGACGTCGTGCGCGCCGAGCGCCGCGTAGATCAGGTGGGTGTGGGTGTCGTCGAAGGCGGGCAGCACCGTGGCGCCGGGCAGGTCGTGGACCGTGGTGTGCGGGCGCAGCAGGTGGTCGAGTCCGTCGGGGTCGGGCGAGAGGGCCGTGATGCGGTCGCCGCGCACGGCCAGCGCCCGCTGCGGGGCCTGGCCGGGTACCAGCGTGTGGATCGCCCCGGCCCGGATCACCAGATCGGCTCCGTGATCAGTCATCGTTCTCTCCCACTTCCTCGATGCATCCGCTGACCAGGCCTTTGTACGAGCGATCGGTCGATTGGCGCACTTTTGGCGGGCTCTGATGCAGGAAACACGCCACGGTGGTCGTCTGAAATGGAGATCATGCGCCAAACTCTCGGCTTGTCTCGCCCACCACTCGGGACCGTCATTGACAAGGCGATTCCGCAACGGTTGTCATGAACACATGCTGAACTGCCCGGAGCCCCGCCGCCCGCACCGCCCCGCCCGCACCGCCGTGGCGCGGAAGTGCGGTCGTTGACCGGGCACCGCGAGCTGATCGGCACCGCCCGCACCGAGTTGACGGACCGTCAGGGAGTGCTGCTCCACGGTCCGACGGGGATCGGCAAGTCCGTGCTCGTGGCCGCCCTCGTGGCGTCCTCGGACGCCCATGTCCGGCCGTCCGGAACGGTGTTGCACTGCTCGCCCGCCGAGGAGGACGCCCGGCTGCCGTTCGCCGGTCTCGTCGACCTGTTCGCACGCGTGCCGGAGAGCTGCCTCGACGCCCTGGCACCCGAACCCCGATCGGCCCTGCGGGCCGCCCTGTTGCGCGGCGCGGTACCGGCCGACGACCGTGACCGGCTCGCCGTCCGTGTCGCCGTTCTCGACGTATTGCGCGTCCTCGCCGCCACCGGCCCGGTGCTGCTGGTCCTCGACGGCCTCCAGTGGCTCGACGAACGGACCGTCGAGGTGCTCGCCTTCGTCGTACGCCGTGTCGAGGGCCTCGACGTAAGGGTGGTGGCCGCCGAGCGGGTGGCGGACGGTGGGCAGCCCGGGCGGACGCGCTGCTGCCCACCTGGCACCGTCGAACTGCCCGTGCCACCGCTGACGGACGAAGAGGTGGCGCGGCTGCTGCCCGACGACCTGCCACCGACGGTGTTGCGGGCCGTCCAGGACACGGCCGCCGGAAACCCTTGGTACGCCCTGGAGTTGGGGCGGGCGGCCCCGCGCGACGCGGCGGCCGTCGGGCTCGGCAGGACGCTGCCCGTGCCGCACCGGCTGCGCACCCTGCTGCTGGATCGGGTGCACACCCTGCCGGAGAGCACACGCCACACGCTCCTCGTCATGAGCGCCGCCGCCCGCCCCACGCTCACGCTGCTGCGCGCCGCCGGGTTCGACGATCCGGCCGCCGACCTCGCGGAGACCGAACGGCTCGGTGTCGCGACGGCCGACGCCCACGGGACCGTACGTTTCCGGCATCCGCTGCTTCGGGCCGCCGTCTACGCCGACGCTCCCGAGTACAGCCGCCGGCAGGCGCACGCCCTGCTCGCCGACGCGGTCACCGATCCCGTGGAGCGGGCCCGGCATCTCGCGCTCGCCCATCCCTACGAGGACGAGACCACCGCCCGCACCCTGCTGGCCGCCGCCGAATGTGCCCGCCGCGACGGCGCTCCCGACGCGGCCTTCGAACTCGCCGGGCTCGCGGCCCTGCGCACTCCGGGCGACCGTCCGGCCGAGCACGCCGACCGGCTGCTGCTGGCGGCCGAATACGCTTGTGACGCCGGGCAGTTGGAGGAGGCGGGGCAGGCGGCCGAAACCGTCCTCGCGGGTTCGGGCTCGGCCCGACAGCGGGTGCGGGCGCGGCTGGTGCTGCTGCGCAACGCCGGTCAGGCCCTGCACGGCACGCACGCGCTGATCGAGGAAGGGCTCCGGGACGCGGCCGGTGATCCCGAGGCGGAGGCATGGCTGCACCACTGGGCGGCGGTGCGGGGGCTGCTGTGCGGGGAGTTGGCGCAGGCCGCCCGGCATGCCCGGCGCGCGGCCCGGCAGGCGGCCGTGGCCGGCGACACCGACACGCGGATCGGGGCGCTCGCCACCCTCGCCCGGGTGCGCTCGCTGGGCGGTGAACCGGTCGCCGCCGACGCCGCGTTGGAGGAAGCGCTCGCGCTGACCGGCGGCGCGGGCGCAGGACCGGAGAGCTGGGGGCTGATCCGGATGCGGGCGATCCTCGCCCTGGACTCCGACAAGGTCACCGAGGCCCAGGAGAGGGTCGCTCAACTCCTCACGGAGATCGGGGAGTTCGCCGGGGTCGAGGAGGTCATGGCGACCCTGGTCGCGCTGACCCGTATCCAAGTGCGCGCCGGGCACTGCCAGGAGGCGCTGCGCACCGCCGCCCGCTGCACCCGTGCCGTGGCCGAGACCGGCGTACAGGCCGCTCCGGCGCTGTACGTGGCGGCGCTCGCCGCGACTGCGGGCGGCAGCGCCGACGAGGCACGGGAGTTGGCCGGGCAGGCGGTGCGGGCCTCGGAGGCGGACGGCGACCGGCTGTTCCTGCTGCGCGCCCTCGCGGTGCTGGGGCAGGCCGAGTTGCTGACCGGTGATCCGCACGGGGCCGCCGCCGCGGTCGAGGCGCTGCAGCGCGTCAAGGAACTCGGCGAGGCCATGTCGGCCGCCGATCCGCCCCTGCTGCACTGGTACAGCGATCTGGCCGAGGCCCTGGTGGTGCTCGGCGAGACGGAAGAGGCCGGGGCGGTGCTGCGCGAAGCCCGCGCTCGGGTGTCCGGCGACGCGCCCGGCAGCGTACTGGCGGCCCTGGAACGCGCGGAGGGCCTGCGCGAGGCGGGGCTCGGCCGGGCGAAGGAGGGCGCGCTACGGCTGCGCACCGCCGTGGACCGGCTGCGTCAACTCCCGTTGCCCGTAGAGCTGGTACGCACGCTGATCTCGCTCGGCGCGGTCGAGCGCAGGGCCCGCCACCGCAACGCGGCCCGCACCGCGCTCGGCGAGGCGCTGGAGACGGCGACCCGCATAGGTGCCGCTCCGCTGGCGGCGCGGGCGGGCGACGAACTGGCCCGACTCGAGGCGGGCGACCGGGACGGTGAGGGGCGGCCCGAACTCACGCCCACAGAAGCGCGGGTGGCGGAACTGGTCGGCGGCGGGGCCACCAATCGGGAGGTCGCCGCCGAGCTGTTCATCAGCGTCAAGACGGTCGAGGGCACCCTCTCGCGGGTCTACCGCAAGGTCGGTGTCCGCTCGCGCACCGCGCTCGCCCACGCCATGGCGGTCGCCGTCATCGCGTCCGGAGCGGCAACCGTGAGCGTCGGTGACGACGACCAACAGCAGGCCGGCGCACAGGCGGTGACGATCAGTCAGCCCGGGCGGCTGCGGACTCCCCGCACCCTCGACACCCGCCGCTGACCTGTCATCCGCGGTTCATGTGACACCCGCAGTTAACACGTGACGCAAGGGTTCCCCCGCTTATGCGGGTGGGGTTGCTGTTCCTACGGTGAACGCAGTTCCGCTTCCGGGACAGCAACCCCCCACTCCTCGGAGGACCTCCGTGACGTCACGTCTGAAGCTGGTCGGCCTCGTCGCCGTACCGGCCCTGCTCGCCGCCGCCGTCCCCAGCGCCTACGCCGCCGTCCAGCCGCACGCAACTCGCGCCGCCGTCGCGGGAGATGTCCTCAAGGGCCTCAACCACGACGCGTCCCGCACCGGCGCCGTCGCGGCCGGCAAGCGCATATCGGTGGCCATCAGCCTGACGCCCAGAAACGACAAGGCGCTCGACACGTTCGTGGCCAACGTCAGCAATCCGCGGTCGAGTTCGTACGGCCACTATCTGACGAAGGCCCAGTTCGCGGCCCGGTTCGGCCGGACCGACGCCGAGGTGAAGCAGGTCAAGGACTTCCTGCGGGCCCAGGGTCTGACCGTCGGCAAGGTCCACTCGGGGAACCTGCTCGTCGACGCCAGCGGCACCGCCGCGCAGCTGGAGAAGGCGTTCGGCACCAAGCTGTCGACGTGGAAGGACGCCGAGTCGGGCCGCGCGTTCTACGCCAACGAGACCGCGCCGACCCTGCCGACCGGCATCGCCGGCCTGGTCAGCGACGTGACCGGCCTCAACAACCGCGCCCAGCTGCACCACGAGGGGTCCGCCAAGGTCAACCCGCACAACGGCCCCGGCGGCGGCTACACCCCGGCCCAGATCAAGGGCGGCTACAACGTCTCCGGCACGTACACCGGCAGCGGCCAGAAGATCGCGCTGCTGGAGTTCGACGGCTTCCAGCAGTCCAACATCACCAAGTACGACACCAACTACAGCCTGGGCTCGCCCACTCCGACCGTGTCGAAGGTCGACGGCGGCTCCGGAGCGCTCGGTGACGGCCAGGTCGAGGTCGAGCTCGACATCGAGGTCCTGCACGCGATCGCCCCGAAGGCCAACGTCACCGTCTTCGAGGGCCCCAACTCCGACGCCGGTGAGGTCGACACCTACCAGGCCATCGTGGACAGCGGCATCCCGACCACCTCGATCAGCTGGGGCGCCTCCGAGAGCCAGCGCACCACCTCCAACATCAACGCTGTGGACGCCGTCTTCAAGGCGGGCGCGGCCGAGGGCCTCGGCTTCTACGCGGCCTCCGGCGACGACGGCTCGGACGACGCGGGCAACGGCACCACCACCGTCGACTACCCGGCCGCCGACCCCTACGTCACCGGCGTCGGCGGCACGACGCTGACCGTCACCTCCGCCAACGCGTGGAGCAAGGAGACGGCCTGGTCGGGCGGTGGCGGCGGCAAGTCCTCCGTCTTCAAGATCCCGAGCTGGCAGACCGCGGTGCAGAAGACCGCGGGCGGCGGCTACCGGCAGGTGCCCGACGTGTCGGCGCTCGCCAACCCGAGCCCCGGTGTCTCGATCTACTCGCAGGGCAGCTGGGGCACGGTCGGCGGCACCAGCGCCGCCGCGCCCGAGTGGGCGGCCTTCGGCGCGCTCTACAACCAGCAGGCCGCGGCGGCCGGCAAGGCCAACCTCGGCTTCGCCAACCCCGCGCTCTACACGGCGAGCGGCACCGGCTTCCACGACATCACCAGCGGCAGCAACGGCGCCTACTCCGCGGCCAGCGGCTGGGACTTCACCACCGGCTGGGGTTCGTACAACGCGGCGACCCTGGCGGCCAAGCTCCTCGGCTGACCGCGGATAGCTGAATGAAGTGACCGAAGAGCGGGCCGGGATCTCTCCCGGCCCGCTCTTCACGTCCGTAGAAGTGTCAGCTGTCGTAGTCGACGGCGAGCGTGTCGGACACCGGGAAGGTCTGGCAGGTGAGGACGTAACCGGCCTCGACCTCGGCCGGTTCGAGGGCGTAGTTGCGCCGCATGTCCGCCGTCCCGTCGGTGACCAGTGCGCGGCAGGTGCCGCAGACGCCGCCCTTGCAGGCGAAGGGCAGGTCGGGCCGGGTCTTCTGGGCACCGTCGAGGATCGAAGTGTCCTTGGGCAGCGCCGAGTTGGTGGTGCGCCCGTCGAGCGTGACGCTCACCTGGCTGACCGGGCCGTCGTAGGCCTTGTCGACGTGTTCGTTCTGCCGGACGGGCTCGTCGTCGGCGTAGAACAGCTCCTGGTGGACCCGTTCGGCGGGGACGCCGAGTCCGGCGAGGACCTGCTGGGCGTCGCGGACCATGCCGTGCGGGCCGCACAGCCACCAGTGGTCGGCGGTCTCCACGTCCACGAGCGCGTCGACGAGCGTGCTGAGCCGGTCGGCGTCGAGGCGGCCGGAGAGGATCTCGGCCTCGCGCGGTTCGCGGGACAGGATGTGCGCGAGCTGGAACCGGCCGGGGTGCAGGTCCTTCAGGTCGGCGAGGTCGTCGGCGAACATCACCGTGTCGGAGCGCCGGTTGCCGTAGAAGAGCGTGACCCGGGAGCGGGTGTCGGCGGCGAGGACGGACTCCGCGATGGACAGCATCGGGGTGATGCCGGAGCCGGCGGCGATCAGGACATGGTGGCCGGGGACGGTCAGGTCGGGGGTGAAGACGCCGGTCGGAGCCATCACCTCGACGGTGTCTCCGGGGCGTACCTCGTCGACCAGCCAGGAGGAGAACAGGCCGCCGGGAACGACCCGTACACCAATGCGCGGGCGCGCCCCCGCCGGGGAGCAGATGGAGTACGAACGGCGCTCGTCGCGCCCCTCGACCTCACGGCGGAGCGTGAGCGACTGACCGGGCCGGTACGCGAACTCCTCGGCGAGGTGCTCGGGAATGTCGAAGCTGATCGCGGCGGCGTCCTCGCACAGCGGCTCGACGGCGGCGACCCGCAACACGTGGAAGGCCGGCCGGCGACGCGCCGGGCGGGCGGGGGTGGTGGGGGCCGGGGCGGTCACTGGTCCACCGTCCTTTTCACGGGCAGGAGTTGGGGGCTCACCGGGCTCGCCGCGAGCGGGAACCGGCGGCTCATCGCACCCTCCACGGACCGGAGTTGAAGACTCGCCGGACTCTCCACGAACGCAGACCGGGCGCTCACCGCGCCCTCCGCAACCGGGAACCGGCGGCTCACCGCGCCCTCCACGAGCTGGAGTTGAGAACTCGCCGGACTCTCCGCGAACGCGGACCGGGCGCTCACCGCGCCCTCCACGGACCGGAGTTGAAGACTCGCCGGACTCTCCGCGAGCAGGGACCGGGCGCTCACCGCAGTCATCGCGAGCAGGTGTCGGGGGCTCGCCACAATCGAGTGGTGGGGGCTCGCCATCAGATCTCCTTGACGTACTCGAACGGCTCGCGGCAGGCGCGGCACCGCCACAGGGCTTTGCAGGAGGTCGCGGCGAAGCGCGAGGTCTCCTCGGTGTCCGTCGCCCCGCAGCGGGGGCAGGCCACCGTACGGCGGGTCGGCGACAGCGTGAGCTCGACCGGGCCGCGCGGGGCGGCACCGGGCGGGGCGATGCCGGATTCGGCGAGCTTCGCGCGGCCGGCCGGGGTGATCCAGTCGCTGCTCCAGGGCGGGGTGAGGACCGTACGGATCTCCACGCGCGCGTACCCCGCGTCCGTGAGCCGCGCGGCCACCTCGGCGCGCATCTCGGCCATGGCCGGGCAGCCGGAGTAGGTCGGCGTGAGGCTCGCCACGACCGTGCCGTCCTCGCGCACCTCGACGTCACGCAGTACGCCGAGGTCGGCCAGCGTGAGCATCGGCATCTCGGGGTCGGGCACCTGCGCGGCGATGTGCCGGGCGCGCCGCGCGTCGAGCAGGGTGGTCACCATGTCGCCTCCGGGTGGGCGCGGGCCACGCTCTGGAGTTCGGTGAGCAGCGGGACCAGGTGTTCGGTGTGGTCGCCGTCGCGGCCGTGTCCGGGGACCGGTGCCGTCTCGGGCCAGGCGAGCCCGGCGGCGTCGGTGACCTGGCGGAGTACGGCCAGCACCTCGGCCTTCAACTCCCCTGTCTCCGCGAAGAGTTCGTCCACGTAGGGTGCGACGGCGGCCAGCGCGTCCCGCATCCGCCGCTGCGACTCCTCGGTGCCGTCGCCGAGCCGGACGGCCCACTCGGCGGCGTACTGACGGTGGTACGCCAGCTCCTTGACGCCCTTGGCCGCGATGGCGGCGAGCACCGGGTCCGACGTCGTGACGGCGAGACGCTCGAAGAGGGCCAGCCGCCAGGAGGACAGCACCAGCAGGCGGGTGATGGAGAACGCGAAGTCGCCGTTGGGGAGTTCGGCCAGCCGTACGTTGCGGAAGGCGTCGGCGTCACGGAAGTAGGCGTACGCGTCCTCGCCGCGTCCCGTGCCGTCTACCTGGCCGGCACGCGCGTAGAGCAGGCGGGTCTGGCCGAGGAGGTCGAGCCCGATGTTGGCGAGGGCCACCTCCTCCTCCAACTCCGGTGCGGCCGTGCACCATTGGGCCAGCCGCTGCGCGCTGACGAGCGCGTCGTCGCCGAGTGCCAGGCAGTACGCGGCCAGTTGGGCGGTGTCCGTCCCCTCCGGCACGCTCTGGTCGACGCCGTGCAGCGGGTCCTCGAAGCCGGTGCCGAAGGCCCAGCGGGCGTCGCTGTCGTCGTGCCCCTCGGCCAGGGACAGATAGACGTGGTCGTCACTCATTCCCTGCTCCTAGATGTGGGGGACGTCGTCGGGGATGTCGTAGAAGGTGGGGTGGCGGTAGACCTTGTCGGCGCTCGGCGCGAAGAACGGGTCCTTCTCGTCGCGGGTCGAGGCGGCGATGTGCTCGGAGCGCACGACCCAGATGGACACGCCCTCGTTGCGCCGCGTGTAGAGGTCGCGGGCGTGGGTGAGGGCCATCGCGTCGTCGGCGGCGTGCAGCGAGCCGACGTGGACGTGGTTCAGTCCGCGCTTGCCGCGCACGAACACCTCGTACAGGGGCCAGTCCTGCGTCATGCCGCCGCTCCTTCGGTCTGCTTCGTACGGGCGGCCTGCTTGGCCGCGTGGGCGGTGGCCGCCTCCCGGACCCAGGCGCCCTCCTCGTGGGCGGCCCGGCGGCGGGAGACCCGCTCGGCGTTGCGCGGTCCGTCGCCCTTGATCACGCGCTGCAACTCGGACCAGTCGGGGGTGCCGAAGTCGTGGTGGCCGCGCTCCTCGTTCCAGCTCAACTCCGGGTCGGGCAGGGTGACTCCGAGCTTCGCGGCCTGCGGGACGGTCATGTCGACGAAGCGCTGGCGCAGTTCGTCGTTGCTGTGCCGCTTGATCTTCCAGGCCATGGAGCGGGCCGAGTTGGGCGAGTCGTCGTCGGGCGGACCGAACATCATCAGCGACGGCCACCACCAACGGTCCACCGCGTCCTGGACCATGGCCCGCTGGGCGTCCGTGCCGCGCATCATCGTGAGCAGCAGCTCGAAGCCCTGCCGCTGGTGGAAGGACTCCTCCTTGCAGACCCGCACCATGGCCCGCGCGTACGGCCCGTACGAGCAGCGGCACAGCGGCACCTGGTTGCAGATCGCCGCGCCGTCCACGAACCAGCCGATCACGCCGACGTCGGCGAAGGTCGGGGTCGGGTAGTTGAAGATCGACGAGTACTTCTGCCGGCCCTCGATCAGCGCCTCGGTCAGTTCGGCGCGGTCCGCGCCCAGGGTCTCGGCGGCCGAGTACAGATACAGCCCGTGTCCGGCCTCGTCCTGCACCTTCGCGAAGAGGATCGCCTTGCGGCGCAGGGAGGGCGCGCGGGTGATCCAGTCACCCTCCGGCTGCATCCCGATGATCTCGGAGTGCGCGTGCTGCGCGATCTGCCGGATCAGGGTCTTGCGATAGCCGTCGGGCATCCAGTCGCGGGGCTCGATCCGCTGGTCCTTCGCGATCGTGGCGTCGAACTGCTCCTCGAACCGCGTCTCGTCCCGGTCGGCGGCTGACGCCTCCGTGCCTGTGCTCGTCATCGACACCTCAACTCCCCTACCGACCATTCGTTCGGTTCCCAGTGTGAAGGGTTTCCCCCGGTGAGGCAAGACCTGCCGGGTGAATGGCTGGTCAGCGGCCCGCGAAACGCCGTCCGCCTGCCCTTGCTCACTCCCACGTGTAGAACCCCTGTCCCGTCTTGCGGCCCAGTTCACCGCGCGCCACCTTGTCGCGCAGCAGCCGCGGCGGGGCGAAGCGCTCGCCGAGGGTGGAGTGGAGGTATTCGGCGATGGCCAGCCGTACGTCGAGGCCGACCAGGTCGGTCAGCCGCAGCGGCCCCATGGGGTGCTTGTAGCCGAGGCTCATCGCGTCGTCGATCGCCTCCGGCTCGGCGACGCCCTCCTCGACCATGCGGATCGCCTCCAGGCCGAGCGCCAGCCCGAGGCGGCTGCTGGCGAAGCCGGGCGAGTCCTTGACCGTCACGTCCTTCTTGCCGAGGGCGTGCGTCCAGTCCAGGGCGGCACCGACGACCGCGGCCTCCGTGCCGGGCGCGACGACGATCTCGACCAGCGCCGAGGCGGGCACCGGGTTGAAGAAGTGCATGCCCAGGAAGCGGCCGGGCCGGGTGAGCGCGGCGGCAAGTTCGGTGACCGACAGGGAGCTGGTGTTGGTGGCCAGCACGGTCGTCGCGCCCACCGCCCGTTCGGCCGCCACGAGTACCCGGGCCTTGAGCCCGGCGTCCTCGGGGACGGCCTCGACGACCAGGGCGGCGTCGGCGGGCAGACGGTCGACGGAGTCCGTCATGGTGACGCGGGCGAGCACCTGCTCCGCGGGCTCACGGAGCAGACCGCGCTCGGCTGCCCGCTTCAGTCCGGTCGCGACCCGGTCCAGCGCGGCGGCCGAGGCCCGCTCACCGCTCTCCACTACGGTCACGGACGACCCGGCGGCAGCGAAGGACTGCGCGATACCGGCGCCCATCCGGCCACCGCCGATGACCCCTACAACTGCGGGCGCGGAGTGGGGTGTTGGGCTCATGCGCGGCTACTCCTCTTCTCCAGGAAGCGTGTCATACGGTCCCTCTTGTCCTGCCCCTCGAAGAGCACAGCTTGGGCAAGGTCGTCGGCGATCGGGTGGGCGCCCGGCGAGTCGACCACGAGCTTGGTGAGTCTCAAGGCCGTTGCCGAGGACCGGGCCATCCGGTCGAGCAGCGCGTGGGCCTCGTCCAGCAGCTTCTCCGCCGGTACGACGTCGATGACAAGGCCTGCGGCCAGCGCCGCCGCCGCGTCGAGGTTCCGTCCGGCGAGCAGCACCTGCTTGGCCACCGACTCGCCGACCAGCTCGGGCAGCCGCCAGCAGGCACCGGCCGCGGCGAGGATCCCGAGGCCGGGTTCCGGGTTGCCGAAGACGGCGTCCGGACCGGCGATCCGCAGATCACAGGCGTACGACAGTTCCGCGCCGCCGCCCAGCGCCCAGCCGTCCACCGCCGCGAGGGTCGGCATCGGCAGCCGGCGCACCCGCTCGAAGAGCCGGCTGTTGATGCCCTGCAGCGCCCCGTCCCGACCGCGCTCCAGCAGCTCCGCGATGTCGGCGCCGCCCGCGAAGACCCCGCCGCGGCCGGTGAGCAGGAGCAACTTCGGGTCCTGCTCCAACTGCTCGCAGACGGCGTGCAGTTCGCGGATCATCAGCCCGCTGATGGCGTTGCGGGCCTCGGGTCGGTGCAGGGTGACGACGACTCGGTCCGCGCGCTCTTCGACGCGGAGGGTGTCGTAGGACCCGGGGGCGCTCACACCCGCTCCACGAGCATGGCGACACCCTGGCCGACGCCGACGCACAGCGTGGCCAGACCCCTACGTCCGTCCTCCCGCTCCAGTCGGCCGAGCAGCGTGAGCAGGATGCGGGCGCCGGAGCAGCCGAGGGGGTGGCCGAGGGCGATGGCGCCGCCGTCGGCGTTGACCTTGTCCTCGTCGAGCTTGAGACGGCGCACGACCGCGAGCGCCTGGGCGGCGAAGGCCTCGTTCAGTTCTACGGCGTCCAGGTCGCCGGTCCCCCATCCGGTGCGGGCGAGGGCCTTCTCGGTGGCGGGGACCGGGCCGAGGCCCATGAGGTGGGGCTCCACTCCGGCCGAGGCAGAGGTGACGATGCGGGCCCTGGGGGTGAGCCCGTGGCGCCGGACCGCCGCCCCGCTCGCGACCACCAGGGCGGCGGCGCCGTCGGACAGCGGCGAGGACGAGCCCGCGGTGACGATGCCGCCGTCGCGGAAGATGGTGCGCAGGGAGCCGAGCTTCTCCAGCGTGGTGCCGGGGCGCGGGCCCTCGTCGCGGGTCACCTCGCCGCCCTTCACCACCACCGGCACGATCTCCCGGTCGAAGTGACCCGACTCCTGGGCGGCGGCGGCCCGTTGATGGCTGCGCAGCGCGAACGCGTCGGAATCGGCGCGGGTGATGCCGTCGAGCGCGGCGACCTCCTCGGCCGTCTCGCCCATGGACAGGGTGTCCTGGGCGGCGAAGCGCGGGTTGGTGAAGCGCCAGCCCAGTGAGGTGTCGTGCACCTCCCCCGGCTTGGCCCACGGGGTGCCGGGCTTGGCCATCACCCACGGCGCCCGGGTCATCGACTCGACGCCGCCCGCGACGACGAGGTCGGCCTCTCCGGCGCGTATCGCCTGCGCGGCCGAGGCCACGGCGGTCAGCCCCGAGGCACAGAGCCGGTTGACGGTGTAGCCGGGCACGGTGTGCGGCAGCCCGGCCAGCAGGACGGCCATCCGGGCCACGTCCCGGTTGTCCTCGCCGGCCTGGTTGGCGGCGCCGAGGATCACCTCGTCCACCTCGTCGGCCGGAATCCCGGCCCGGCGGACCGCCTCGCCGACGACCAGCGCCGCCAGGTCGTCGGGCCGTACGGAGGCCAGGGCGCCGCCGTAGCGGCCCTGCGGGGTGCGGGCCCCGTCGATCAGATAGACCTCGTCGGAGGAGGTCTCGGAGCTGGTCTGGGGCATGCGTTCCACCTCTTGACAGGCAGTGGTGATGCTGGATTACTTGGCCGTGCCGCACGCTAACCGAATGTTCGGTCGGTCCACAAGGTGGTGGAAAATGACGCAGGCCACGAACACGGCCCCCGGTCCCACGGAGAAGATGTTCGCCGCGGACGAGGCGTCCCGGGCTCTCGGTATCGAGCTCGTCGAGCACGGCGAGGGGACCGCCGTGCTCCGTATGACCGTGACCCCGGCCATGGTCAACGGACACGGGACCGCCCACGGCGGCTATCTGTTCCTGTTCGCCGACTCCGCCTTCGCCTGTGCCTGCAACAGCCACGGCCCGGTGACCGTGGCCGCCGGCGCCGACATCGACTTCGTGGCCCCGGCGCACGAGGGCGACGTCCTGGTGGCGACCGCGAGGGAGCGCACCCGGTTCGGCCGCAGTGGCATCTACGACGTGACCGTGGAGCGCGGCGACCAGGTGATCGCGGAGTTCCGGGGACGGAGCCGCAGTATCAACAGCACGAGGACGAAGGAGTCTCCATGAGCAGCGATCCCAAGGCCCCGGTGGCCGCGAGCCCACGCCTGGGCGAACCGCTGCCCGAAGCGCTGCTGGACCCCGCCGAGCGCCTCACCCGCGAGGAGCTGCGCGCGCACCAACTCGGCCTGCTCCAGGCCACGTTGCGGCACGCCTACGACAACGTGGAGCTGTACCACCGCAAGTTCGACGAGGCCGGTGTCAAACCCGGTGACTGCCGCACCCTCGAGGACCTGGCCCGGTTCCCCTTCACCACCAAGGCCGACCTGCGGGACACGTACCCCTTCGGCATGTTCGCCGTCCCCATGGACCAGGTCCGCCGCGTCCACGCCTCCAGCGGCACCACCGGCCGCCCCACGGTCGTCGGCTACACGGAGAACGACCTCTCCATGTGGGCGGACGTGGTGGCCCGTTCGATCCGCGCGGCCGGCGGCCGTCCCGGTCACAAGGTCCATGTGTCGTACGGCTACGGGTTGTTCACCGGCGGTCTGGGCGCGCACTACGGCGCCGAGCGCGCGGGCTGCACCGTGATCCCCGCCTCCGGCGGCATGACCGCCCGCCAGGTGCAGATCATCCAGGACTTCGAGCCCGAGATCATCATGGTCACCCCGTCCTACATGCTGACCCTCCTCGACGAGTTCGAGCGCCAGGGCATCGACCCGCGCACCAGCTCCCTCAAGGTGGGCATCTTCGGCGCCGAGCCGTGGACGGAGGAGATGCGCCGCGAGATCGAGGAGCGCATGGACATCCACGCGGTCGACATCTACGGCCTGTCGGAGGTGATCGGCCCCGGTGTGGCGCAGGAGTGCGTGGAGACCAAGGACGGCCTCCATGTGTGGGAGGACCACTTCTTCCCGGAGGTCGTCGACCCGTTCACCGGCGAGGTGCTCCCCGACGGCGACGGCGGCGAACTGGTCTTCACCTCCCTCACCAAGGAGGCGCTGCCGATCATCCGCTACCGCACCCGCGACCTGACCCGGCTGCTGCCCGGCACGGCCCGCCCGGCCTTCCGGCGGATCGAGAAGATCACCGGCCGCAGCGACGACATGATCATCCTGCGCGGGGTGAACGTCTTCCCCAGCCAGATCGAGGAGATCATCCTGCGCACCCCCGCCGTCGCCCCGCACTTCACGATCCAGCTGACCCGCCGCGGCCGGATGGACCACATGACGGTCCGCGCCGAGGCCCGCCCCGGCGCAGGCCCCGAGCAGCGGACGGCCGCGGCGGCGGCGATCGGCAAGGGCGTCAAGGACGGTGTGGGCGTGACCGTGGACGTGGAGATCGTCGACCCCGAGACGCTGGAGCGCTCGGTGGGCAAGATCCGCCGGGTCAAGGACCTGCGGGCTCAGTGACATCCGTGGGGGGCCGGGCCGGTGACCGGCCCGGCGGGCCCAACTCCCCTCCCCCACAGGCCACATGACCGTCCCGAGTACGATGATCGAGAGCTCGTCCCGATCCGTCCGCTCGGCACGATGGAGTTGCCATGACGTCCGACCCGCAGTCGGCCCCGCAGATCGACACCGGCAAGGCACATCCCGCACGGGTCTACGACTGGCTGCTGGGCGGCAAGGACAACTACCCGGTCGACGAGGCCGTGGGGGAGAAACTGCCGCCCGAGGCGAAGGACGCGGCCCGGCAGAACCGTCAGTTCATGCACCGCGCGGCGACCTGGCTGGCCGGCCGGGGCATCGACCAGTTCCTGGACATCGGCACGGGCATCCCCACCGCGCCCAACCTGCACCAGATCGTGCAGCGGACCGTACCGGCCGCGAAGGTCGTCTACACCGACAACGACCCGATCGTGCTGCGCCATGCGGAAGCCCTGCTGATCAGCCACCCCGACGGGGTCACCGACTACATCCAGGCCGATGTACGACAGCCCGAGGCCATCGTCGAACACGCCCGCCACGTCCTGGACTTCGGCCGTCCGGTCGCCCTCTCGCTGATCGCGCTGATGCACTTCGTCCCGGACGAGCAGGACGCCCACGGCATCGTCCGCGACCTCGTCGCCACCATGCCGTCCGGCAGCTATCTGGTCCTGTCGCACGCCGCGTCCGACCTCTACCCCGAGCTGGCCGCGCAGGTCACCGCCGAGTACGCCAAGGGCGGCATCAAGCTCGGCTTCCGCACCCGCCCGGAGGTCGCCCGCTTCTTCGACGGCCTCGACCTGGTGGAGCCCGGCCTGGTGACGGCGACGGAGTGGAACCCCCCGGCGCCGGACGGGACCCCGGAGGGCAGCGGGATCTACGCGGCGGTCGCGCGGATCCCCTGAGCCCTCAAATCCACCGTGCCGTCAATGCGCGGTATTGGTCTGCCACACGACCCCGCCGTCGGTCGCGATGACCATGTTGCCGTCCTCCAGCACCTTGAGGGTCGCCCCGTTGGTGCCTCCTGTGTTGCTGGCCCACACCGGCTGCGTCTGGGCGTTGTAGACCACCAGGTTGCCGTCCGCCTGGAACACCGCCGTGTTCCCCTCGCCCGAGGTCTGGCTCGCCCAGTGCGCGGTGCCGTCCTTGTCGTAGAGCACCAGGTTGCCGTCCGCCTGCATGATCAGCTTCGAGCGCACGGTCTCCACGAACTTCCCGGGCTCGAACGTGAAGGGCGGCTTCACCACCACGGCGTCGGCCAGGCTGCCCGCACCCGTACTGGAGGCCGAGGGAGACGCCGTCGCTCCGCTCGCGGACGGACCGGCCGACGTGTCGGTGCTCCGGCCGGCGCTCGCGGACGGTGAGGCGTGGCCGGAGGTGGAGCTCTTGTCCTGGAAGGCGTGGGACAGCAGCAGCGCGCCGCTGCCGGCGACGACCAGCGAGGCCACGGCGATGGCGGCCCACAGCGCGCGGCGCCCGCGTCGGGTCCCGCCACCGTCCGCCTGGGCCGGCGGGTGGGGACCGTAGGCCCCCGGTGCGGGGGTGTCGAGGCCCGCCTCGGGTGCGAGGAGCGTGAGGGCGTGGTGCTGCCGGGCGCCATCCAGGGTTGCCGTCACCGCGTCTGGGGCGGCGGAGACCGCGCCGCCCCCGAGGTCGGCGACGGTCGCGGCACGCTCCCGGTCCGTCAACGAGCCCACGGCGAGGGCGCGTTGGTAGGCGGGGTGGTGGACGAGGTCGGCCTCGGCGCGGGCGAGTTCGACGATGCGCTGCGGGGTGGGGCGCTGCGCGGGATCGCTGCGCACGCAGGCCTCGATCAGCTCGGCGACACCGGGGTCCACTCCCCGCAGGTCGATCTCCCCGTGCACCGAGCGGTAGGACACGGCCGCGAACGGCCCGTCCCCGTAGGGCGGTCGGCCGGTGACGGTGAACGCCAGGGTGGCCCCGAGGGCGAACACGTCCGCCTCCGGACCGGTACGGCCGCCGGTGAAGGTCTCCGGCGCGATGTAGCCGGGACTGCCCATCGCGCTGCCGGCCTGCGTGAGGTTGGACGCCTCGGTGGACCTGGCGATGCCGAAGTCGATCAGCTGCGGGCCGGTGGCGGAGAGGATGACGTTGTGCGGCTTGAGGTCCCGGTGCCACACACCGCGCACGTGGATGGCCTCCAACCCCTCGGCCAGCGCGGCCAGCATGACCCGCGCCAGGTCCGCGGGGAGCGGTCCGCCGCTCGCGACGGCGGCGTGCAGCGTGGGCCCGGGCACGTACTCGGTGGCCAGCCAGTACGGCGGTGTGTCCAGCTCCGCGTCGATGAGCGAGGCCGTGTACGCGCTGCGGACCGTGCCCAGGGTCTCCACCTCGCGGCGGAACCGGCTCAGGGCGTGCTCGTCGTGCCGGAGGTGGTCGTTGATCACCTTCACGGCGGCGGGACGGCCACCGGGCGACCGGGCGAGGTACACCTTCCCCATCCCGCCCTCACCGAGTCTGCCGACCAGACGGTAGCGGCCTATGTGCGAGGGGTCGGAGCCATCGAGCGAAAGCACGGAACATGTCCTCCTTGAGCGGGCCCGACGATCACCGGATCCACCGTGAGGTCGACTCGGCCGGGCTCCGACCCGACATACTAGGGGTGCGATCGCCGACGTCAGGCCAACTGGCCGCCATCGGTCGCCAGTTGCCCGTGGATGTCCTCGTGCAGATGCACGACGAGCCAGTGACCGTCGGAACCGGCCCGCCGCAGGACCGCCGTGATGCGGGCCAGTTCCGGCGGCGCCGCACGGTAGTCGACCCGTAGCCAGTAGCGGGCCAACGCCAAGTCCCCGAAGACGTCCACGACTTGGTCGTAGGCCGTGAGGCCGGTCTCGTCGGGGCCGTCCTCGGAGGTGGGGCGGCCGTCCCGGACGTTGTTCAACTCCGTTCTGCCCCGGATGAGTTCGCGGGTCGCCGAGTCCCAGATGGTGGCTTCGGGGTCGAGGAAGGAGTCGATGCGCTCCCGGTCGCCCGCGGTGTAGCCCTCGTACATTCCCGTGATCACCGTCCACACCGCCGCCAGTTCGGCGGGCGCGCCACCCGGGCGGGCACCGCCGTCGGCGGCGGGACGGGCGGAGGGGGGCGGTGGAGCGGGCATGGCGGATCCTCGGGGTGGGTGGCTGGTGGAGCGGGGCGATCAGGGCAGTACGACCAGGTCCCGTGGCCTGCGATTGAGGCGTTCGCCGCTGGCGCCGGCGCAGATCACGATGTCCTCGATCCGCGCTCCGTACCGGCCGGGCAGATAGATGCCGGGCTCGACGGAGAAGGCCATGCCGGGCGCGAGCGGGAGCGGGTTGCCGGCGACGATGTACGGCTCCTCGTGGCTCTCCAGTCCGATGCCGTGGCCCGTGCGGTGGATGAAGTGCGGCCCGTATCCGGCATCGGTGATGATGTCCCGTCCCACGGCGTCGAGTTGATGGGCCGTCAGACCCGGTCGTACGGCGTCGGTCTGGGCGCGCTGGGCGCGCAGCAGCACGTCGTAGAGGCGACGGAACTCGGCCGGCGGCTCTCCGATCGCGTATACGCGCGTCGAGTCGGAGCAGTAGCCGTCCCGGGTCGTACCGCCGATGTCGACGACCACCGGGTCGCCGGGGCGGATCACGCGGTCGGAGAGTTCGTGATGCGGGCTGGCGCTGTTGGGGCCGGAGCCGACGATGACGAAGTCGGCCCGCACATGGCCCTCGGCGACGATGGCGTCCGCGATGTCCCGGCCGACCTCGCGTTCGGTGCGTCCGGCCCGCAGCCACTCCCCCATGCGGGCGTGCACCCGGTCGATGGCGGCACCGGCCCGGCGCAGGGCGTCGGCCTCCTGCGGGGTCTTGCGCATCCGCAACCCGTTGAGCACCCCTCCGGCCAACTCCTGCTCCACGCCCGGCAGTACGGCACGGAAGGCGAGGGTCTTCTCCGCCCACATGCGGTTGTCGACGCCGACGCGGACGGTGCGGGCGGGCAGCCGGGCCGCGACGAGCGCGTACGGGTCGTCGGTCTCCTGCCAGCCGGTGATCTCGATGCCCAGACCGCCGGCCGGAGACGCTCGCGCGGCGGGTTCCTCCAGGGCCGGGACGAGCAGGAAGGGGTCGTTCTCGGCCGGCAGGACCAGGCAGGTCAGCCGCTCCAGCGGCAGGGCGTCGTAGCCGGTCAGATAGCGCAGGTCGGCGCCGGGCGAGATCAGCAGGGCGTCCAGACCGGCGCGGGCCGTGGCCTCCTGGGCGCGGTGGAGGCGGTCGGCCGGGTAGAGGCTCGTGAGTGGCGCGGCGGGCTGGCGGGGGTGGTCGCCGTCGGGCGGCGGGGTGGCGGACATCGGCTCTCCGTGGGGTTCGGCGCGAGGCTCGGCGTGAGGTCTGTCGGACGATCTGCGGGCGAGGTTCCGCCGCGTGCGGAAGGGAGCCCCGGGCACACGGACGGCGCGCGAAGCACCGCGATCAAGCGATGCCTGGGTGGAACGGCGCCGCGCGCGAGCCGCGAGAGGTACGGATCGGCGGTGCGGCGAGCGCACGGCCACCGCCACCTCTCCCGCTCACGCCGCGTACAGACGACACGCGACACCCCCCGCGATCAACTGCGGTTCCTCGCGGTCGCAGCCGTCGAAGGCCTGGGGGCAGCGGGGATGGAAGCGGCAGCCGCTCGGCGGTTCGGCGGGGTCGGGGACATCGCCGGGGAGTTCGGCGGGTAGCACACCCGCTCCGTCCGGCTTGGGTACGGCGGCCAACAGGGCCCGGGTATAAGGGTGTCGCGGGTCGGCCCAGACCTCTGCGGTGGGGCCGGTCTCCACGATCCGCCCCAGGTACATGACCGCGATCCGGTCCGCGATCAGCCGTACGACGGACAGGTCATGGCTGATGAACAGCAGCCCGGCGCCCGACTCGACGGCCAACGACCGCATCAGCGTGGCCACTTGGAGCTGCGCGGAGGCGTCGAGCGCGGAGATCGGCTCGTCCCCGACGAGCAGCCGGGGCCGGGCGGCGAGCGCCCGGGCGATGGCGATGCGCTGCCGCTGGCCACCGGAGAACTCCTGCGGATAGCGCTCGGCGGCCTCCGCCGGCAGTCCGACCCGGGTCAGCAGGTCCTCCGGGGTCGCCCCGTCCGCCGCCTCCCCCCGCCCGCTCGCGGTACGGATGCCGTCGGCGATCTGAGCGCCCACCCGGCGCCGGGGGTTGAGGGAGCCGTACGGATCCTGGAAGACCATCTGGATGCCGGTGAGGGCCGGGTCGCGGCGGCGGACGCGCAGCGGTCGTACCTGCGTGCCGTCGTAGGTGATCCGCCCCTCCGCGGCCGGGGTCAGGCCGCAGACCGCGCGGGCCAGGGTGGACTTGCCGCAGCCCGACTCGCCCACCAGGCCCACGACTTCGCCCGCCCGCACCTGGAGGCTGACCCCGGCGACGGCGCGGGTCGGCGAGGCGCCCGGCCGGTGGTACTGGACGACGAGGTCGTCGACAGAGAGGAGGGGGGTCATACGGTGCTCCTTCCGGGGAGCGCGTCCAGGAGCTGACGGGTGTACTCGTGCCGCGGCTCGGTGAGGACCCGGCCGCGCGGGCCGGTCTCCACGACGAGGCCGTGGCGCATCACGCTCACCTCGTCGGCGATCGCGGACATCACGCCCAGGTCGTGGGTCACCAGCAGGACGGCGAGGCCGAGTTCGTCGCACAGGCCGCGCAACAGCCGTAGCACGCCTGCCTGTACGGTCACGTCGAGGGCGGTGGTCGGCTCGTCGGCGATCAGCACCTTCGGTTCGCAGGCCAGCGCGATGGCGATCGCGATGCGCTGGCGCATCCCGCCGGAGAACTGGTGCGGGTAACGCCCCAGCGCCTCAAGGGGGTTGGGGATGCGGACCTGGGTCAGCAGCTCGGCGGCCCGTGCCTTGGCCGCCTTGCGGTCCAGCTTCAGGTGGTGGCGCAGGTGGTCGGTGAGCTGGTGTCCGATGCTGAGCATGGGGTGCAGGCTGGTGGACGGGTCCTGGAACACCATGCTCACGGATCGCCCGCGCAGCGCGGCCAGTTGGCGGGGCGGGAGGGTGAGCAGGTCGGTGCCCTCCAGCTCGATCCGGCCGCCGGTGCGCGAGCCGGGCGGCAGCAGACCGAGCGCGGCGAGGCCGGTCATCGTCTTGCCCGAGCCGCTCTCCCCCGCGAGCCCGTGCACCTGACCGGGCCGTACGGCGAGGTCGACGCCGCCGAGGATGCGACGGCCGGCCAGGTCGAGGGTGAGGCCGCTGATCTCCAGCACATTGCCGGCGGTCATGCGACACGCTCCTTCTCCGCGCCGAGGGTTCGGGCCGTGCCGGGGTCGAGGGCGTCCCGGAGCGTGTCGCCGAGGAAGTTGAAGGCGAGCACGACGGTGAGGATGGCCAGGCCCGGGAACACCCCGATCCACCACTTGTCGAACTGCTGCGTACCGTCCGCCACCATGGCGCCCCACTCGGCGGTCGGCGGCTTCGCACCGAGCCCCAGGAAGGACAGCCCGGACAGCAGCAGCGTCGCCGTACCGATGTCGAGGGTGGCCAGGACGAGCAGCGGCCCGAGGACGTTGGGCAGGATGTCGACGCGCAGCGAACGCCAGGCGGAGAAGCCCAACAGCCTTCCGCTGAGCACGAATTCACGGTTGCGCAGCCCCATCACCAGGCCCCGGGTGACGCGTGCGTACGACGGCCAGGACACGACCAGGACGGCCAGTACCGCGTTCTGGAGGCTGGCGCCGAGCGCGGCGGCGACCACCATCGCGAGGATGACGGTGGGGAACGCGAACACCAGGTCCGCGATCCGCATCACGGTCTCGTCCACCCAGCGTCCGAAGAACCCGGCACAGGCTCCCAACACCCCGCCGACCAGCAGGGACATGGCCACCAGCAGGAGGGCGAGAGGGATGGAGACGCGGGCGCCGTACAGCACCCGGCTCAGGACGTCACGGCCCAACTCGTCGGTGCCGAACCAGTGTCCGGCGCCGGGGGCGGCCAGCCGGGGCAGGTTCTGGGCGAGGGGGTCGTGCGGGGCGAGCAGCGGGGCGGCGACCACGATCAGCAGCCAGAACACGGCGACCAGGCCGCCGGTGACGGCGAGGGGGCGGCGCCAGGCGGGTGGCAGCCGTCGTAGCAGGGAGAACTTCGCCGCCCCTTCAGACCTGCGTTTCACGGCCCCTTCAGGACTGCGTTTCACTGCACCCTCACCCTCGGGTCGATCACGCCGTACAGGACGTCCACGGCGAGGTTGACGGTCAGGTACACCAGGCCGACGACGAGTCCGACGCCCATGACGGCGGGCAGGTCGAGGGTGGTCGCGCTGCGGTAGGCGTAGGCGCCGAGGCCCGGCCAGGCGAAGATCGACTCCACCAGGACGGTGCCCGACAGCAACGCTCCGAAGGCCAGTCCGGCGACCGTGACGACGGGGACGAGGGCCGCCCGGAGCACGTACTGGAAGAGGACGGTCCGGCCGGGCAGGCCCTTGGCGCGGGCCGCTCGGACGTAGTCCTGGTTCAGGACCTCCAGGACGGCGGAGCGGGTGAAGCGGGTGAGCAGGCCGACGGTGTACGCCGTCAACACCAGTGCGGGCAGGGCGAGATGACCCACCGCGTTCCAGAACACCGGCCACTGGCCCGCCAGTGCCGCGTCGACCGTGTAGAGGCCGGTGACGTGCGGCGGGGCGGTCGTGCCGGGGTCGAGGCGACCGCTGCCCGGGGCCCAGCCGAGGCGGTAGAAGAAGATGTAGAAGGCGAGCAGCGCCAGCCAGAACGTCGGCACCGACACGCCCAACAGGCTGATGACACGCAGGAGTTGGTCGGTGAAGCGGTCCCGGCGCAGCGCCGCCACGACACCGAACGCCACGCCCACGACCAGGGAGACGACGATCGCGGCCCCGGCGAGTTCCAGGGTGGCGGGGACGGCGGTGGACAGGTCGGTGAGCACCGACTGGTGGCTCTGCTGGGACTCGCCGAGGTCGCCCTGGAGCAGGTTGCCGAGGTAGGTGACGTACTGGACGGGCAGCGGCTTGTCCAGGCCGTTCGCGTGCCGCCACTGGGCGACGATCGCCGGGTCGCCGATCGCCCGCTGGCCGAGGTTGGCCGCCGCCGGGTCACCGGGGACGAGGTTGGTGAGGACGAACGTCACCAGGGTCACGCCGATGGCGAGCAGCACGGCGGTGGCGGTACGGCGGAGGAGGAAGCGGGCGAGGGGGTGGCGGGCGAGGAGCCGTCTGCCGCCCCCTGTGTCCCTACTTCGCGCCCAGCGCGGCGACATCGATCGTCCATACGGGGTTGTAGGCGACGCCGGTGACCGACTCGGCGTAGACCGTGTTGCGGCTCGGCTGCATCAGCGGGATGAAGGGGCCGTCGGCGTTCAGCTTGGTCTGGATCTGCTCGTACAGCGTCTTGCGGGTGTCGTCACCGATCGTGGTGGCGGCCTTGTCGCCGAGCGCGGTGAGGGCGGGGTCGGCGCCGGCCTTCCAGCCCGCGCGCAGGCCGACCAGGTTGCCGGGCAGGAAGGTCAGGTAGTCGCTGGGGTCCGGGTAGTCCGGGCCCCAGTACCAGAGGCCCAACTGCTCTTTTCCGTTGCGGTAGTTGTCCAGTTCCGTGGTGGTCGGCGCCGGGGCCAGCGTGACGGTGATGCCGACCTCCTTCAGCTGGGCCTGGACCCGTTCGGCGAGGGTCTGCAGGGAGAGTCCGTCGACGGTCAGGTCGCTGGCGTAGCCGAGCGTCACGGACGGCTTGGCGATCCCGCTCGCCTTCAGGGCCGCCTTCGCCCCGGCGAGGTCGCGGCCGGCGGCCTCGGAGGCGGGCAGCGCGCCGAGGAATGTCGAGGGGATGATCCCGGCGGGCTGGACGGAGCCGGTGCCTGCGAGCGAGAGCAGGCTCTTGTAGTCGATGCCCTTTCGCACCGCCTCCGCGAACTTGGCGTCGGCCGTCGTGGAGCTGACCTTGGTGTTCCGGTTGAGCAGCAGGAAGATCACGTCCGAGGACGCGCCGCTGTCCACCTTGAGTCCCCCCGCGAGCCCGCTGACCTGGTCGGAGGTGAGGTCGAGGGCGATCTGGCTGTCGCCGCGCTGCACGTTCAGCTTCTGGGTGGGGGCCTGGACGTTGCGGATGACGATCTTGTCGTAGGTCGGCTTGTCCGCACCCGTGTACTTGGGGTTCTTCGTCAGCACGACCTCGGTGTTGGTGTTGAACGAGGTCAGCGTGTACGGGCCGGAGCCGGCCGACGTGGTGTTGAGGTACTTCTCCGCGCCGTCCGTCGAGCTCGCCGAGCCGCCGTGGGCCTGGACCGTCTTGGCGCTGAGGATACCGAGCGCGGGGTTGGGGAGGATGAAGGGCAGGGCGGGGTTGGCCTTCTTCGACACCAGGGTGACCGTCGAGGCGTCCGTCTTGGTGACCGTGACGCCGTCGAGGAGGAACGACGGGTTGCCCTTGAGCGCGATCACCCGGTTCAGCGAGAAGACGACGTCGTCGGCGGTGACCGCGCTGCCGTCCGCGAACTTCGCGCCGGTCCGCAGGTGCAGGGTGAGCGTCTTTCCGTCCGCGGACTGCTCGTACGAGGAGGCGAGGCCCGGCACCGGCTTGGTGACGTCGGAGCCCTTGAAGGTCAGCAGCGTCTCGTAGAGCGCCTTGTCCACGATCTGCCCGGTCGGCTCGAACTCACGGCCCGGGTCGGCGGTCTTCAGATTGAACGACGTGTCGACGACCAGGGTCTTGCCGGCCGAGGAGCCGGAGGCGCTCGTACCGCCGGAGCAGGCGCTCAGGGCGAGCGCGGCGACCGCGACGAGGGAGAGTGCCACCGGGTACGACCCGGCACTGGATCTGGGCATGCGTGCCTCCGTGAGCAGGGCGGAGCGGAAGAAGGCCGGGCGGGAACGGACGGACACCGGGAGGGGACCTGGACGATTCGCCGTTAGGGTGGGCCGAAACTAACCAGGACTCTCGGCCGACGGGACCAGCGCGAGACGAAAATCCACGGAGAGGCGCGAACATGGAAGATCAGTCCACTCTGGAGCCCCCGGGCGAACGCCGCTCTGGACGGATCGGCATCGGTCTTGGTCTGGATTCGGTGCATTTCAAAATCCTCGACGTCCTGCGCACCCAGGGCCGGATCTCCGTCGCGGCCCTCGCGGAACGCGTCGGTGTCTCGCGCGCGAACGCCTACACCCGCCTCGAGGCACTGCGTGCCGACGGTGTGATCAACGGTTTCAGCGCCCGTGTCGACCACACCCGGGTCGGTCTTGAGATCTGCGCCCTGATCTTCGTCACGGTCCGCCAGGAACTGTGGAAGCAGTTCCGCACGGCGCTCGCGCAGATGCCGGAGGTGGAGTACTGCGCCGTCACCACCGGCCAGCACGACGCCATGATCCAGATCCGGGTGGCCGACGTCTCCGCCGTGCACCGCCTGGTCACCGACCGGCTGTCCACGATCCCCGCGGTCCGCGCCACCGAGACGGTGATCATCCTGGACGAGGTGCTCCGCCGCCCCTACGTCCTGCCGTCCGCGCCCCGCTCCAGCGAGACGACGGCCGGCACTCCCCAGGACACCTCCGGCACGAGCCAGTTCGGCATGACCCGCTTCATCCGCGCCGCCGAGGGCCGGGCCGACCTCCAGCGCACGTCCGAGCCGGAGGACTGAGGGGCACCGGACCCCGTGCGCCCCGGCCGCTCGCGCCCGGGGCATTGTCAGTGGTGGCAGGCAGGATGGACGTCATGACTACACCAGCTGCAGTGATCGTGGATGCCGCCGGCTACGCGCAGGCGGTCGAGGACGCGGTGAAGGCTTCGGCCGCCTACTACACCGGCGGTACCTCGGTGCTGGACGACGACTCCTACGACCGGCTGGTGCGCGGTATCGCCGCGTGGGAGGCCGACCATCCCGATCAGGTGCTGCCCGAGTCCCCGTCCGGGAAGGTCGCCGGCGGCGCGGTCGAGGGCGACGTCCCGCACACGGTGGCGATGCTGAGCCTGGACAACGTCTTCTCCGCCGAGGAGTTCACCGCCTGGACCGTCTCGCTGGCCCGAAGAACCGGCCACGAGGTCACGCGGTTCAGTGTGGAGCCGAAGCTCGACGGCCTGGCGATCGCGGCCCGCTACGTCGACGGCCGCCTCACCCGGCTGATCACGCGCGGCGACGGGACGGCCGGGGAGGACGTGTCCCACGCGATCGGCACCATCGAGGGCCTGCCCGCCGAGCTGACCGAGCCGGTCACCGTCGAGGTGCGCGGCGAAGTCCTCATGACCACCGCCCAGTTCGAGCACGCCAACGAGGTGCGCACCGCGCACGACGGGCAGCCGTTCGCCAACCCGCGCGGCGCGTCGGCGGGCACGCTGCGCGCCAAGGAACGCGCCTACACCGTGCCGATGACGTTCTTCGGCTACGGCCTGCTCCCCCTCGCCGGTACGGAGGCGGGGCTCGCGAAGCGGCTGGGCGAGCTGGCGCACAGCGAACTCATGGACCGGACAGCCGAGTTGGGCGTCAACACCACCGCCACCACGCCCGTGCCCGGCATCACCGCCGACACGGTCGAGGAGGTGCTGACCCGGGTGCAGGAGATCGGCGCGCTGCGGGCCGGGCTGCCGTTCGGGATCGACGGGATCGTCATCAAGGCCGACCTCGCCGCCGACCAGCGGGCCGCCGGGTCGGGCTCGCGGGCCCCGCGCTGGGCGATCGCCTACAAGCTCCCGGCCGTGGAGAAGATCACCCGGCTGCTGGAGGTGGAGTGGAACGTGGGCCGCACCGGCATCATCGCCCCGCGCGCCGTCCTGGAACCGGTGGAGATCGACGGGGCCACCATCACCTACGCCACCCTTCACAACCCCGGCGACATCACCCGCCGCGACCTGCGCCTGGGCGACCATGTGATGGTCCACCGGGCCGGCGACGTCATCCCGCGCGTCGAAGCCCCTGTCGCGCATCTGCGAACCGGCGACGAACAGCCCATCGTCTTCCCCGAGGTGTGTCCGCGCTGCGGCTCCGGCATCGACACCAGCGAACTGCGCTGGCGCTGCGAACAGGGCCGCAACTGCCATCTGGTCGCCGCCCTCTCCTACGCCGCCGGCCGCGATCAGCTCGACATCGAGGGGCTGGGCCACACCCGCGTCGTCCAGCTCGTCGAGGCGGGCCTGGTCGCCGATCTCGCCGACCTGTTCGCCCTGACCCGCGACCAACTCCTGGGCCTGGAGCGGATGGGCGAGACCAGCACGGACAACCTCCTCGCCGCGATCGTCACGGCCAAGGGGCAGCCGCTGTCCCGGGTGCTGTGCGCGCTCGGGGTGCGCGGCACCGGCCGGTCCATGTCCCGCCGTATCGCGCGCTATTTCGCCACCATGGACAACATCCGCGCCGCAGACGCGGAGTCGATGCAGCGGGTCGAGGGCATCGGCACTGAGAAGGCCCCTTCGATCGTCGCCGAACTCGTCGAACTGGCCCCGCTCATCGACAAGTTGGCCGCCGCGGGGGTGAACATGACCGAACCCGGCGCGACGCCGCCGGCTCCCGTGACGGACGAGGCGGGGGCCGAAGGCGTGGAGGTCCCGGATGCGGCCGACGGACCGCTGGCCGGGATGACCGTGGTCGTCACCGGTGCGATGACCGGCCCTCTGGAGAAGCTCAGTCGCAACCAGATGAACGAACTCATCGAGCGCGCCGGTGGCCGCTCCTCCTCCAGCGTCTCCAAGAAGACCACCCTGGTCGTCGCCGGCGACAACGCGGGTTCCAAGCGCGCCAAGGCCGAGACCCTCGGCATTCGCCTCGCCACCCCGGACGAGTTCGCGATCCTGATCGCCGACCATCTCGACTGAGGGAACAACCCGGGTCCGTCGGCCGTTGTCCAGGGTGTGCGGCCCCGGCTGGTCTCCCCCGTCCAGCCGGGGCCCCTTTCACTCCCAGGAGCGACCTCCCGCACTCCGCGACAAGGGCAGAATGGACGCCACACAGCCGCTGCGGATGGGGAGTTCATGGACACGCGTACGTTCGACGCGCTGACCGAGTCGATGAAGAGCGCGTACGTCGCGGGTCTCAGTGAAGGTGCCGTGCCGCGCCCGGTCATCATGCCGCTCGTGCGCGGCGAGTTGGTCGGCCTGATCTGGCTGCGCCCGGTCGAACCCGGCCGGGACGCCCTCACCGCGATCGCGTCGCTCTCGAACATCGCCGCGGCAGCAGGCGCCGACGAGATCGTCCTCGCCTGGGAGACCCACGACGTCGCCACCGTCTGCGAACTTCCCGTCGACGGCCCGTCGCCCTGCCTCAACATGGTGCACGCCACGAAGGACGGCCACACGCTCCACCAGTTCCCCTACGCCGAGGACCCGGCCTCGGCCGCACCGGACTGGCAGCCGGCCCCGGCTCCCCAGCCCGACGCCAAGCTGGTGCCGCCCGTGCAGGCCGCGGTCGACTATGCCTTCACTCCCCTCGATCTGGACCACCCCTCCCCGTTCGGTGTCACGGTCGTCCTGATGGAAGAGGACGGCTACAACCTGCGCCTGACGGAGGCCTTCGCCTTCTGACGGCCTCGAGGTCGACGGCATCATCATTCGGCACACCACGAACTGCCGTTACAGACATGACACAGTTCATGGTCCAACGGCACCGCGCGCCCGCCCCGGGCCTACGCTGTGCCGGTGACCAGTGTCGATGTCGCCGTCGGACCCGCCGCCGAGAGCGGT
This sequence comes from Streptomyces hokutonensis, assembly GCF_000376565.1. GTDB lineage: Bacteria > Actinomycetota > Actinomycetes > Streptomycetales > Streptomycetaceae > Streptomyces > Streptomyces hokutonensis. The sequence continues at coordinate 37,567 of NZ_BARG01000102.1, forward strand.
CCCGAGCCGCGCACCCAGTCCCTGATGCTGACCTTCTTCGGCGCCCATGTGCTGGGGCGGCCCATCGCCGTGTCGTCGGGCAGCGTGATCGCCGCGCTCGGCAGGCTGGGCAGCACCGAGGAAGCGGTGCGCACCACCCTGAACCGCATGGTCAAACGTGATCTGCTGGAACGCAGCCGCCAGGGCCGCAAGACGTACTTCGGCCTGACCCCGCACGCCGTCCAGGTGCTGACGGACGGCCGCGACCGCATCTGGCGCACCGGGGCGGTGAACCGGGACTGGGACGGCCGCTGGACGATGGTCGGCTTCTCACTGCCCGAGGCGTGGAGCCGAGAACGGCACGATCTGCGCTCCCGGCTGATCTGGGCGGGTTTCGGCCCCCTGCAGAACGGCCTGTGGGTGGCCCCGGCGCCCGTCGACGTCCGCGAGATGGTGGCGGGCCTCGGCCTGGAGCCGTATCTGCGGGTGTTCCGGGCGGAGGTGGAGTCGCCGACCGACGTCCGCGAGGTGCTCGAGCAGGCCTTCGACGTGCCGGCCATCGGCGCGCGCTACCGGGCGTTCCTGGAGCGCTGGGACCGCACCGACCCGCTGCCCGCGGCAGCCTCCGGCGACGAACTCGCGGGCCAACTCCTGCTGCACACAGACTGGTTGGACCTCGTACGACGGGACCCGCACCTGCCCGCCGAGCACCTGCCCGCGGACTGGCCGGCCGCCCAGGCGGAGACCGTCTTCCGCGGCCTGGCCAGCCGCTGGGAGCGCCCGGCGGCACGCGCCGCCGCGCGTCTGCTGGACACCCTGACACTGGGCTGATCCCCACTCGCACCGGATCGGGTGCGCCCCCACGCGGACACGTCCGCTCCTTTATTGGTCAGTCTCTTGACGGCAATGAAAAAAGAGCCCTACATTCGCAGCGCTCTTCCAGCTCGGCCCTCCCGCCCGCTCCCCCACTCGACCGCACTCGACCCGCGGAGCCGCCGTCATGCCCCGACCCCGTCTCTCGACCCTCGCCGCAGCCTGCGCGACCGCCCTCGCAACCGCCCTCCTCGGCCCGGTGACCGGCGCCCACGCCACCACCGCCGCCCACTACTCCGGCACGCTGACCGACGGCGCCACCTGGATCGCGGACACACCCGAAAACTGGAACGGCACCCTGCTCCTGTTCAGCCACGGCTTCGGCCCTACGACCGCTGCCGACGCCCCGTCGCCCGCGGCGGCCCAGGCCCTGCTGGCCGCCGGTTACGCCCTCGCCGGCTCCTCCTACGACCCGAGCGGCTCGATGTGGGCGCTCGAATCGGCCGAGCGGGACCAGTTCGCCGCGCTCACCGCGTTCCGCCGCCAGGTCGGCACCCCGACCCGGGTCATCTCGGTGGGCCAGTCGATGGGCGGCCTCGTCAACGCCCGGATCGCCCGTGACGGCGCCGGACGCGTCGACGGTGCGCTCGGCCTGTGCGGCCTGGTCGCGGGCGGTGTCGACCTGGACAACTACCAGCTGGACGCGGAGTACACCCTGGCCACGTTCTTCGACCCCGCCGACGCCGACGCCCTGGTGAACCTGGACAGCCAGGCCGACGGCGGCGCCCTCGCCGACCGCCTCACGAAGGCCGTGGAAGCGGCGCAGCAGACTCCGGCGGGACGTGCCCGCATCGCCCTTGCCGCCGCCTACCTCAACCTGACCGACTGGGCTCCCGGTCAACAGCCGCCCGCACGCGGTGACTTCGCGGGCCAGGAGCAGCAGCAGTACGCGTGGCTGGCTCAAGGGCTGCTCGGGTTCATCGTCCCGGCGCGCTGGTCGGTCGAACAGTCGGCCGGCGGCAACACGTCCTGGAACAAGGGCGTCGACTACGCCGGGCTGCTGCGCGGATCCGCCCACGCGAAGCAGGTCGAGGCGCTCTACCGCGACGCCGGGCTCGACCTGCGCACCGATCTGAACCAGCTCACCCGTGGTGCGGACATCACGGCCGACCCGGCCGCGGTGGCCCGTCTGAAGCGGACCTCGACCGCCGGGCAGAGCCTGGCCGTTCCGCTGCTGGACATCCACACCACAGCCGACCAACTGGTGCCCGTGGAACAGGAATCGGCCTTCGCCGGGCGGGTCCGCGCGGCCGGCGACTCCGCACTCCTGCGCCAGGCCTACGTCGCCCGTCAGAGCCACTGCAACTTCACCACCGCCGAAGTGGTCGCCGGTCTGCACGCGGTGGAACACCGCCTGGACACCGGGCGCTGGGACGACGCCGCCTCCGCCGCCCAACTCCAGCGCAGCGCCGACGAGTTGGGCCTCGACGGCGCCGCCTTCACCGACTACCGGCCGAGCCGCCTGACCGGCACGCGCTGATACCGGAAACCCCGCCCGCATCTCCCTCCCGTCCCCGCCCGTCCTGCATGCATCAGGAGCCCTCCGTGTCGATGACGACCGAACCGACCGAACCCTCCACCAGAACCGCCACCGGCCCCGGCCTGACCACCGGCACCCTGGTCGCCGGTCTCCTCGCCGTCTGCCTCGCGCAGATCGGCCTGGCCATACCGGCCACCCTCAACGGACTGTTCCAGTCCGACCTGCATCCGGTCGGCTCCCAACTCACCTGGATCTCCGACGCGTTCCTGCTCCCGGTCGCCGTACTGGAGCTGACCTTCGGCCTGCTCGGCGACCTCTTCGGCCGCAAGCGGCTGCTGGTCGGCGGCGCTGCGCTGCTGGCCGTGGGCGAGTTGGTCAGCGCCACCTCGTCCGGCGTCCACCAGCTCTGGACCGGACAGGCCCTGGCAGGTCTGGGCGCCGCCGCACTGTTCCCGACCTCGCTGGCCATCCTGGCCGCCGGCACCACCTCACCCGCGCAACGGGCCCGCGTCATCGCGATGTGGGCGGCCCTGCTGTCCACCGGCGGGTTCATCGCCCCGCTGCTCGGCGGCGTCACGGCGACCTACGGCTCCTGGCGCTGGTCCTTCGTCGTGGTCACCGCCGTCGCCGTGGCGAGCGTCGCGGTCAGCGCCCTGTTCGCCGTCAACTCCAGTGCCCCCGAGGGCCGTTCACTCGACATCGCGGGACAGGTCACCATCGGCCTGGGACTGTTCGCCCTGCTCTACGCCATCATCCAGGGCCCGACGGACGGCTGGGCCTCGCCCTCGATCGTCGTCGCCTTCGTCCTGGCGGCCGTGTTCCTCGCCGCCTTCGTGCTGGCCGAGAAGCATGCCAAGTCCCCGCTCCTGCGCCTGGATCTCTTCCGCAACCGTGCCTTCGCCGTTGCTTCGGTCGTGGCGGTGGTGGGCATGTTCGCCTTCCTCGGCACCGCCTACTCCGTCAGCATCCGGCTCGGACCGGTGCAGGACCAGGCTCCGATGCGCACGGGCCTGGCGTTCGTCCTCCTCAACGGCGTCACCCTGGCGATGCTGCCGCTGACGGAACGGCTGCTGCGTACCGTCGCGCCCGGTCTACTCCTGGGCACCGGGCTGCTGTTGATCGCGGCGGGCGACTACTGGGCGGCCACACTCCCGATCACCGACACCGCCTTCACCTCACTGATCCTGCCGCTCGGCCTGGTCGGCCTGGGCTTCGCGATCACCGTCTCGTCGATCACGGCGACGGCCGTGAACACCGTGCCGACCCACCTGGCGGGTATGGCGAGCGCCACCACCAACCTGCTGCGCGACTTCGGCTTCACCCTCGGCCCGGCCGTCATCGGCGCGGTCGCCCTGAGCCGTGCGGCAAGCAGTTTCACCGACTCCCTCGACAACTCCGCCCTGCCACAGGCGCTGAAGGGCGCGGGCACAGCCGTACTGGAGGAGGGCGGCCCACTCGCGGTGAACGGCGCCTCGGCGGCCTCCCCGAAACTGGCCGACCTCCACCCCCTCGCCCTGGACGCCCTCGGCCACGGCTACTCGATCGGCTTCGTCGTCTGCGGCAGCGCGGCCCTGGTCTCGGCACTGCTGGCCCTTGTCGCGCTGCGGGGCCGCAAGGCTTCCTCCGTCTGACGGGTCTGCCCGCGAGCCGCCAACCGCCTTGACCGCGGCGTGCAGCCCCAACGCACAGGGGCCGAGCCCATACTTCAGTCAGAAGTAGTGGCGTCGAACCATGTGGGTGCGTCGGCCAGGGTCTGCTTGATCCGGAACAATTGGTGGTCGCTGAGTTCGGGCAGCGCGTCCAGCTCGAACCAGCCGACCTCCAGGGACTCGTCGTCGTTCACGGCCGCCTCGCCGCCGACGGCCCGGCACTTCAGGGTGATGTCCATGAACTGGCAGGCGTCACCGTTCGGGTAGTTGATCGGCCCCCCGGCCTTGACCATGACGACCCGCTCCGCGACGCACTCGACGGCCGTCTCCTCGAACACCTCGCGCACCGCGCACACCGCGGGCTGCTCACCGGGCTCGGGAATGCCGGAGGGCAAGGCCCACTCGTGGTTGTCCGACCGCTTGCCCAGCAGCACGCGTCCCGCGTCGTCGAAGACCACGGCGCTCACCCCGGGAAGCCACAGCAGTTGGTGCCCGGCGGATTCCCGGATCGTACGAATGAAATCAGGAGTAGCCATGGTCAGACCCTAACGGGACGATCCATGGCCACTCCACGAACTGCCGTGCGCGCGGCGGATATACGGCGGGTGTATGGCTAGGCGTCACCCGTGCGCCGCCGGCGCAGACCCGCGCCGATCGCCCAGCCGAGGCCGCCCGCGGCGACGAGGACCAGGGCCATCTCGGGCAGGATGCCGAGCTTGGTGGCGGGTGTCTCCGAGGAGCGCAGCGGCACCTTCTGGACCAGGGAGTCGGCGACGAACATGCCTGTCTTCTGGGTGATCTTCCCGTCCGGCATGATGATCGCGCTGACGCCGCTGGTCACCGGGACCGTGACGGTCCGGCTGTGCTCGACCGCGCGGACCCGGGACATCGCGAGCTGCTGGTAGGTCATCTCGCTGCGGTCGAAGGTCGCGTTGTTGCTGGGCACGGAGATCAGCTGGGCGCCGTCGGTGACCTCGGAGCGCACGGCCCAGTCGAAGGCGGCCTCGTAGCAGGTGACCAGGCCGATCTTGGCGCCGTTCATGGTGAACACGCCCGGCTTGGTGCCCCGGCTGAAGTCCTGGCGGACCATGCTGGTCCAGTTCTTGTTGATGGCCCCGAGGAGCGAGCGCATCGGGAGGTACTCGCCGAACGGCTGGATCTGCCGTTTGTCGTAGGTGCTGGTCGGGCCCTTCACCGGGTCCCAGAGGATCTGCTCGTTGTAGAGCTTGCCGCCCCGTTCGACCACACCGCCGACCGAGATGGGCGCGCCGATCGCCTTCGCGGCTTCGTCGATGTCGGCGTATGCCTGGGCGTCGGCGAACGGATCGACGTCGGAGGAGTTCTCCGGCCACAGGACCACGTCGGGCTTCGCGACCTTGCCGGCCTTGACCTTCGCGGCCAGCCGCAGTGTCTCCTTGACGTGGTAGTCGAGGACGGCGCGCCGCTGGGCGTTGAACTCCAGCCCCGCGCGCGGGACGTTGCCCTGGATGACCGCGACGGTCGTGGTGCCGTCCTCGGCCTTGTCGCTCACCAGGGACCGCGCGGCCACCGCGCCGACGACGGGTACGGCCACGCTCAGCAGGGCCACGGCCGCGGCGGACCGCCGTACCTCATGGGTGCGCCGGGTCTCCAGGGCCAGCCGCACGATCTCGTACAGGCCGAAGCCGCACAGGACGACGGCGAAGCCGAGGACCGGGGTGCCGCCCACCGCGGCGAGCGGCAGGAAGACGCCGTCCGCCTGGCCGAACGCGATCTTGCCCCAGGGGAAGCCGTGGAAGGGGGCACGCGCGCGTACCGCCTCGCCGGCGATCCACAGCGATGCCGCCCACAGCGGCCAGGCGGGCAGTTTCGACACCGCGGTGATGGCCGCGCCGACCAGCGCGACGAAGATCGCCTCGACCGCGACCAGCGCGAGCCAGGGGCCGGGGCCGACCTCGACGCCGGTCCACACCAGCAGCGGCAGCAGGAATCCGAGGCCGAAGAGGTAGCCGAGGCCGAGGCCCGCCTTCCAGCTGCGGCCGCGCAGCACCCACCCGAAACAGGCGAAGGCCGGCAGCGCCAGCCACCACAGCGTGCGCGGCGGGAAACTGACGTAGAGCAGCACTCCGGAGAGGGCGGCTACGGCGGCCGGGACCAGACGGACGAGCCGGGCGAGGCGCGCTGCGGGCGCGGCCTGGGGCTCCAGCTGGTCCGACTCGTCCACGGAAGTTGCGGTGACGGTCACTCCGGGAGTGTACGGCGGTTGACCTTGGGGCCGACAGCACGGTCCGGATGGCGGCACGCGGCACTGAACAGGCCGGGAGCCGCATCGTTCCTGCGCAACTCGTCCACAAATCGGTCATCAGCCGTTACGGTGTGCCGGAGCCCCTGTCGTGCGGTCGGTCCAGGCCGGCGGCCGGGGTCGGTCACGGGTCGGGGGGCTCGGTTCAGGGGGCGGCGGGGTGGGTTCCACGGGGATGGCGTCGGCGACCGGTCCGGACGCCGACAGCGAGAGACGAAACGTTTCGGATGCCGTGGGTGTCGCGGTGCTCGGGGCGTGTGCCGCGTGGTCGCTGATCACCGCCGCGATGCACGACGGCCGGCCCGAGGGGGTGCTGCTCGCGGTCCTGGCGGTCTCCGCCGGGTACGCGTCGGGGCGGATCTCCGGGGCGCTCGTGCCGGTCGCCGCGCCCTGTGTCGGGGCGCTGGCGGGCCTCGGTCTGGCGCTGGCCGAACCGCGGGTCGCCCCGGGCCCCCAGTTCGTCGCCCCGCTCGGCCACGCCGGGGCCACCGCGGCACTGCTGACCCTGGCCGTCGGTTCCGCGTGCTGTGCGGCCTGGGCCGCCCCGGCCCCGGCGCTGCGGCTCGCGTTGCGGCTGCTGGCCGCCGGGATCACGGTCACCGCGCTCGTCCTGGGCTCGGTCTCGGGGTTCGTCACGTGTACGGCGGTGTTGCTGTGCTCGTTCGCCGCCGGCCGGATGCGACTCCGCGGTCTCGGTGTCGTGGGCCTCGGTCTGGCCGCCGCGCTGGCGACCGGGGCGACCTGGGCCATCGCCGGGAACGTGCTGCCGGACGGGCTCACCGAGTCCCTGGAGGGCCAGTTGAGCCTTCACCGGGTGCAGCTGTGGCAGGACGCCCTGCACATGGCGCATCGGGATTCCGCCCTGGGGGTGGGCCCGGGGCGCTTCGGGGAGCTGAGCAACGCGGCGGCCGACGCCCTGCTGCCGGACGGTAAACCGCACTCGGCGCCCTTCCAGATGGCGGCCGAGCAGGGGATCGTCGGCGTGTTCCTGCTGGCGGCGGCCTTCTGCTGGGTGCTCCACGCGCTGTGGCGCACTCCGCGCTCCACTCCGATCGCGCTCACCGCGGGGGCCGCGCTGACAGGGCTCGCGGTCATTGCCTCGGTGGGCAACGCGCTCAGCTTCACCACGGTCACGGCCGGTGCGGGATTCCTCGCCGGACTGGCCACGGCCCACCCGATCACCGACGACGCCTCACGCACCGTCCCGGACGCACGCGCGCGTGGCGACCGCCTTGCCCCATGAAGTGCGAGGGTGAGGTCAGTGCACCGCGCCGGGCGTGGGCGGCACCAGCCGGTCCGTGATGATCCGTACGGCCGCCTCCGCGTTGTCCACGGTGATGGTGAACGTGTGCCCGTCCCACAGCCGCAGCACGATGCCCTCACCACGCCGTACGACGACGGCGGTGCCCTTCTCGGGCCGCCAGCGGTAGCCCCAGCCGCCCCACTGGCGCGGGGTGACGTGCGGCTCGAACTCGGCGCCCGCGACGCTGGCTAGGGGGATGCGGCGGCGCGGGACACCGATGTGGCCGCAGCGCACTTCGAGGGTCTCCGTGTCCACCTTCAGGGCGACGTGCACGAAGGCGAGCGTCCCGAACAGCATGAGCAGTCCGGCCGCGATGCACCCGACGACGGACATGGCGAGCGGGGCGACGCCGGACGTCCAGGCGGAGTCCACCGCCAGCTCGATGCCGAGCGCCATGCAGGCGGCACCGGCGAGCGCCAGCAGCCACTGGAACCGGTTGGTCGCCCGCCCGGTCCAGATCTCGGTCTGCGGGAAGGTTTCGTCGCGGGGGTGGTCCCTCATGCCTACGAGACTACTCAGGTTTCGCTGCGCGGGTACCGCGTTGCACAGGGTGACCGTTTTGCGCGACGACAAAGTGGACGCACAGCGTCCGCTTCATTGCCGGTGGTCAGTGGGCGGGGGTGACGGCCCGCAGCAGCCGGCCTTCCGCGTAGGCCGCCGCCTCGACGGGCAGCGCGCCCTCACGGCCGCTCAGCAGCACCGTCAGGGTGCCGTCGGCCGGCGCCTCGGGTGCGGGCTGCGCACCGATCCGGCGCAGCGCCTGGGCGGCGACCGCGTCGGCGGAGCCGTGCAGGACGAGCGGCGGACGGTCCGGGCGCTGCACGGCGGCGCGGATGCGTTCGGCGACGATTTCGTAATGGGTGCAGCCCAGGACGACGGTCGTTACATCGTCGGGGGTGAGCGCGGCGGCCGCGGCGATGGCGGCGTCGATGGCCGTCTCGTCCGCGTGTTCCACGGCCTCGGCCAGTCCCCAGCAGGGAACCTCCGTCACCGGCACACCTTCGGCGAAGTCCTCGATGAGACCGCGCTGGTAGGGGCTGCCGGTGGTGGCGGGCGTGGCCCAGATCGCGAAGGGCGTGCCGCCGGCGGCGGCCGGCTTGATCGCCGGGACCGTGCCGATGACCGGGATACCCGGCTCCAGAAGGTCCCGCAGTGCGGTCAGGGCATGGACCGTCGCCGTGTTGCATCCGACGATCAGGGCGTCGGGCCGGTGCGCGGCGGCGGCCTCGGCGACGGCGAGCGCGCGCCGCGTGAGGTCTTCCGGAGTCCTCGGTCCCCAGGGCATGCCGTCGGGGTCCAGGGAGAGCACGAGATCCGCGTCGGGGCGTACGCGCCGTACCGCCGCGGTGGCCGCCAGAAGGCCGATTCCGGAGTCCATGAGCGCGATCTTCACCCGGCCACGATAGACGATGGCCTCTGTGGAGCCGCTTCCTTGGGGCAAACTGCGGCCGTGAGCACCCTCGCGTGGACCGCCGCCGTATCACTCGCCGCCTGGCTGTGGCTGCTGCTCTGTCAGGGCTTCTTCTGGCGCACGGACGTCAGACTGCCGGCCCGCAGGGACCCGGACGACTGGCCGTCGGTCTGCGTGGTCGTGCCGGCCCGCGACGAGGCCGCCGTACTGCCGGAGAGTCTGCCCTCGCTGCTCGCCCAGGACTATCCCGGCCGGGCGGAGATCTTCCTTGTGGACGACGGGAGTTCGGACGGCACCGGGGAGCTGGCCCGCGAACTCGCGCGGACGCGGGGCGGGTTGCCGCTGACCGTGGACTCCCCCGGTGAACCGCCGGCGGGCTGGACCGGCAAGCTGTGGGCCGTACGGCACGGTGTCGAACTGGCACGCGCGCGTGGCCCCGAGTATCTGCTGCTGACGGACGCGGACATCGCGCACGCCCCGGACAGTCTGCGGGAGTTGGTCGCGGCGGCGCGCACCGGTGGCTTCGACGCCGTCTCGCTGATGGCCAGGCTGCGGGTGGAGAGTCCCTGGGAGCGGCTGGTGGTGCCGGCGTTCGTCTACTTCTTCGCGCAGTTGTATCCGTTCCGCCGGATCGGCCGGAAGGGCGCCCGCACCGCGGCGGCGGCCGGCGGCTGCGTCCTGTTGCGTGCCGATACGGCGGAGCGGGCGCGGATCCCGGACGCCATCCGGCACGCGGTGATCGACGACGTGGCACTCGCGCGTGCCGTCAAAGGCGGTGGGGGCCACATCTGGCTGGGGCTCGCCGAGCGGGTGGACAGCGTGCGCCCCTATCCGCGACTGCACGACCTGTGGCGGATGGTCTCGCGCAGCGCGTACGCACAGCTGCGGCACAACCCGCTGCTCCTCCTGGGCACCGTCCTGGGGCTGGCAATGGTGTATCTCGTGCCCCCGGTGGCCCTGTTCGCGGGGCTGGGCGCGGGCAGTGCGGGGGCCGCGGTTCTCGGCGGGCTCGCATGGCTGGTGATGACGGGGACGTACGTCCCGATGCTCCGCTACTACGGGCAGCCGCTGTGGCTCGCTCCCCTGTTGCCGTTCACCGCGTTTCTGTACCTCCTGATGACGGTCGATTCCGCGGTGCAGCACTACAGGGGACGCGGTGCGGCCTGGAAGGGCCGCACCTACACGCGTCCTGACGCCGTCGTCGGCGAGGAGAGCTGAGCGCTCACTTGCGACCCGGGGTCCAGTTCATGCCCCACCCGTAGATGCGGTCGACGGTCCGCTGCGGGCTCACTCCTCGGTCGGGGACGAGGTAGCGGGCCTCGCGCTGGACGACGAGGTCGCCCCCGGTGTTGGTGATCAGGGCGAGCGCGCACACCGTGGAGGGGACCGTGCACTCGTCGAGCGAGAAGTCGATCGCGGCGCCGTGCTGGGGCTGGAGGGTGACCGTGGCGTGCAGGTCGGCGAAGGAACGGGCGCCTTCGTAGATGGTCACGAAGACGAGGATGCGCCGGAAGTCCTTGATGTGGTCGAGGTTGACGGTGAGGTTCTCGCCGCTCGCGGACGCGCCGGTGCGGTCGTCGCCGTCGAGGTGGATGTACGGGGGCCGCTGCAGGGAGCCGTACGCGTTGCCGAGGGCCTGGACGACGCCCTTGCGGCCGTCGGCGAGTTCGTACAGGGCGCACAGGTCGAGGTCGAGGTCCGCGTGCATCGCGACCGCCCGGCCGCGCTTGCTGCCCCAGCCCGAGAACTGCTTGCGCACCTCCCAGTTGAGGTTCACGCGCATGGCGCCCGAGGTGCCGCCCTGCTTGGTCAGGGACACCGAGGGGGCCGCCTTGGTGAGCGTCACCTTCGACAGCCGCACGGGCGTGGTGGGCGCGGTGGGCGGCATCGGGGGCGGAATCACCGTCACGGGCGGCGCCACGGTCACTGGCGGCGGGGGCAGGTTCACCGGTGGTCCCGAGGGCGGCGGCATGGTGACGGCCGGCGCCGCCTGCTGCGGTTCGTCCACGGTGATGCCGAAGTCGGTCGCCAGGCCTTCGAGCCCGGTGCCGTAGCCCTGGCCGACGGCCCGGAACTTCCAGGCGCCCTGGCGGCGGTAGAACTCGCCGAGCACGAAGGCGGTCTCGACCGTCGCGCCCGTGCTGTCGAATCGGGCGACGACGGTGTTCTGCGCGGCGTCCCGGACCTCGATGTACAGATCGGGGACCTGGCCGAACGTTCCGCCGTCGGCGGAGGCGGCGAGGACGACGCGGTCCACGGCGGGCTCCACGCGCGCGAGGTCGACGAGCAGGGTGTCGGTCATCCGCCCGCCGGCGTTGTTCTTGCCCTCGTGGCGGACCGCGCCGGAGGAGTGCGTCGGCTGGTTGTAGAAGACGAAGTCGGCGTCGGTGCGGACCTTCCCGTCGACCAGGAGCAGGGCCGAGGCGTCCGCGTCGGGGACTCCGGGGCCGGGCCGCCACCCCAATTCGACGCGCAGTGCCGTCGTCGGCACCGGAACATTCGATCCTTTCGGCATTGACATGTCCTGCCCCCATCGCGTGTCACCGTGCCAGGACACGCCCCGGCAGCCCATTGGGTGTCTACTCCCACAACCTATTCCCCGGGGCCGCGAACGCCCATGAGGAGCGCGGCAACACCCGTGGCCAACCGCTGGTAACCGGCCGGGAACTCGCGCTTTACACGATCCGAACACGGATCCATGCCCTTTTTTGACAAGTTCGCTCGCATTGGGGATCCCATGCCACTGCCGACACGGAAAACAACCCTCTAATCGGTCTCCCCAACCACCACATCGTGGGCTTAACTTATGTGCCATGACCTCCCCCCGCTCCACTTATGGCGGCGGCTACTACTCCGCCTCCTTCCCGGACACTCCGATCTACGACTCCCTCGTGGCCGAGCGGGGGACCCCGCAGATCGCCCCGATCCGGGTTCCCGCCGCGTACGACATGCCGGGGAGCAACCTGCCCGCGCTGCCGTCGGCGCTGCCCGCCCTCCCGGCGGGTCCCTCGCAGACCCCCTACGGCTACCCGCAGGCGCAACAGCCGTCACCGCTGCAGCAGGCGCCCGCCGCCTACATCCCGCAGCAGGCCCCGCCGCGCGGTTACGGCCAGCAGCAACAGCAGCCGCGTCCGATGGCGGCTCCGGCCGGCTACGAGGCGATGCGTCCGGCGGCTCCCCGCCCGGCCCCCGCTCCGTACCAGCAGGACCCGTACAGCAACAACCAGCAGTACCGCGGTTACTGATCCGCACCCTGCGCTGTCGGTGCCGCCTGGCACGATGGAGTGATGGGGAATGCGGAGCTGCGGTCGATCCACGTTCATCCGGTCAAGGCGCTCCGGGGTTTCTCTCCCCGGGAGGCTCAGGTGGAGCCTTGGGGGCTGGCCGGAGACCGACGCTGGGCGCTGATCGACGACGGGGGAAAGGTCGTCACGCAACGCGAGCACCCGCGTCTCGCACTGGCCGCCGCCGAGCTTCTGCCCGGCGGCGGTGTCCGTCTGTCCGCGCCCGGCCTCGACCCGCTGACCGTGCCCGTTCCGGAGCCGGTCGCCACCGTGCCGATGGAGATCTTCGGCACCAAGGTGGACGCGGTGCCGGCCCCGGTCGCGGCGCACGTGTGGTGCGGCGCGTATCTGGGGTTCGGAGTCCGTCTCGTCCACATGGACGATCCGGCCACGCGCCGCCCCGTCGACCCCGAGTACGGATTTCCCGGTGAGACGGTCGGCTTCGCCGACGGCTATCCGCTGCTGCTGACCTCCGAGGCGTCCCTGGACGCTCTCAACTCCCTGATCGCACAGGGCGATCACCCCGCCGAGGGGCCGCTGCCCATGAACCGGTTCCGGCCCAACGCGGTCGTGGCGGGTACGGCCGCCTGGGCCGAGGACGACTGGTCGCGCGTGGCGATCGGCGAGGTCACTTTCCGGGTCGCGAAGATGTGCGGGCGCTGCGTCGTGACCACCACCGACCAGGCCACCGCCGGGCGCGGCAAGGAGCCGTTGCGCACGCTGGGCCGGCACCGCCGTATCGGCGGCAGGCTGATCTTCGGGCAGAACCTGGTGCCCCTGTCCACCGGCACGATCCGCGTCGGTGATCCGGTCCGGATTCTCGCCTAGGCGAAGATCCACCGTCGGAGGCGCTGGGCGGGAACCCTCCCCGTGGGCCCGGTCGTTGAGATCCCGTGAGAAGTTCATGAGAGACCCCGGGAGAGGTGATTTCGCTCTCTCTTCGGCACTGATCTCGCGTGGACAGCTCTCCCAGGAGTTATCACGGAGCGGGAAGGGGGTGCGGGACGGTGGGAGCAATCAGGGGTCTGTGGCGCTGGCGGCACAATCCGCTGCGTCGCGCGACCGATCTGGTCGAGGCCTGGCTGGCCCTCGTGGTCATGCTGGTGGTCCTGGTCGCCGCGCCCTTGATCGGTTCGCTCGTCGGCGCCGTCGCGCAGGACAGCCTGCAGCGGTCGGTGCGTGAGCAGCGCGCGGACCGGCACGCCGTGACGGCCACGGTGGTCAGGAAGCTGAAGGGGGCCGAGCTGGACCCCGACCCCGACTCGGCCACCGCCCGGGACATCCGCACCCGGGTCCTCGCCGACTGGACCGCGCCGGACGGCACCGTCCAGCACGGCGCGGTGATGGCGAGTCTCAACACCCCGCACCAGGGCGACCACTTCAAGGTCTGGACGGACCGGCAGGGGCACATAGTGGCCCGCCCGCTGGACTCGGCCACCGCGACGACGCACGCCGTGCTCGCCGGGTTCGGTGCGGCGCTGCTGACCGCCGGGCTCGTCGACAGCGGACGGCGGTTCGTGCTGTGGCGCATGGTCCGCCGCAGGTACGCGCGTTGGGACCGGGCGTGGGAGCGGGCGGGCCCGGACTGGGGCCGGACCGGCACCGGCAGCTGACAGCCTTCCGGCTCTGGTCAACCCACCGCCCGCACGCACGCTACGGTGGACCGGCGAAGGCTTCGGCATCAACCCGCGTACCACGAGGTGGGGGCACAGCAGCGCCATGGCACAGGGCACGGTCCAGGTGACGCACACCGGCACATCGCGGTGGCGGCGCCGCACAGGTGAGTACGCGTCGCTCGCCGCCGCCCTGGAGGCTGCGGCCGAGGGCGACGTACTGACCGTCGCTCCCGGCACCTACCGCGAGAACCTCGTCGTGCAGCGGTCGGTGACCCTGCGCGGACCGGAGGGTTCGCCCGGCTCGGTGCGCATCGCGCCCCTGGACGGCGTGCCGTTGACCGTGCGCGCCTCGGCGATCGTCCAGGACCTGCATGTCGAGGGCCAGGACTCGGCCGCGCCCGCCCTCCTTGTCGAGGACGGGACACCGGAGTTGACGGATCTTCGGATCGTCACGCGCTCCGCGTCCGGCATCGAGGTGCGCGGCGGCGCCCGCCCCACCGTCCGGCGCTGCACCGTCGACAACCCGGCCGGCATCGGGATCGCCGTACTCGACGGCGGTGGCGGGGTGTTCGAGGAGTGCGAGGTCGTCTCGGCCGGCCAGGCGGGCGTCGCGGTCCGCGCCGGCGGCCACCCGCGCCTGGAGCGCTGCCGCATCCACCACGCCTCAGGAGTGGGTCTGTCCGCGACGGGCGAGAACTCCTCGCTGGAGGCGGTGGGTTGCGAGGTCTACGAGACGCGCGGCAGCGGCGTCCAGATCACCGCCCGCGCCACCGCGCACCTCACCGACTGCGATGTGCACCGTACGGCCGCGGACGGCATCACGCTCGACACGGACGCGGTGCTGACGCTCGCCGACTGCCGTATCCACGACATCCCGGAGAACGCGGTCGACCTGCGCTCCCGCTCGGTCCTGACGCTGACCCGGACGACGGTGCGTCAGTTCGGGCGCAACGGACTGTCGGTGTGGGACCCGGGCACGCGCGTGGACGCCAACCAGTGCGAGATCTTCGACAGCACCGGCGACTATCCGGCGGTGTGGGTCAGCGACGGCGCGACGGTGGTCCTCGACTCCTGCCGGGTCCACGACGTACCGGACGCACTGTTCGTCCTCGACCGCGGCTCCCGCGCGGACGTCGTCGACAGCGACATCTCCCAGGTGCGCAACACGGCCGTGTCGGTGAGCGACGGCGCGACCGCGCAGCTCGACGACTGCCGGATCCGGGACGCGGCCACGGGCGCCTGGTTCCGCGACCACGGCAGCGGCGGCACCCTGAACAACTGCACGGTGGACGCCACCCAGACCGGCGTGATCGTCACCAAGGGCGCCGACCCCACCATCGAGCGCTGCACGGTCGACTCCCCCGCCGAGGCCGGCTTCTACGTCTCCGCGGGCGGCAGGGGCACCTTCCAGGGCTGCCGCGTGACAGGCAGCGGCGGCTACGGCTTCCACGTCATAGACGGTTGTCGTACGACGCTCAAGAAGTGCCGTACGGAGCGGTGTGCGCGCGGTGGCTACGAGTTCGCGGACGCCGGACCGGAGGCGGGGCCCGGCACCGGACCCGTCGTCGAGGACTGCACCAGCGACGAGAGCGGCCTCAAGCAGCCCACCGCCCATGAGACGGCCGTGGAGACGGCGAGCCAGGCGACGAGTGTGCTGGGCGCGATCCCCGGCCAGCGCACCGCCGAGCAGGCGCCCCCGGTCAGCGCGCCGGAGCCGGAGAAGGAGTCCCGCACCTCCAAGGCTGTCCTCGGTGAACTCGACGGTCTGGTCGGCCTGGACAGCGTCAAGCGCGAGGTGCGCTCCCTGATCGACATGATCGAGGTGGGCCGCCGCCGCCAGCAGGCCGGCCTCAAGGCGGCCTCCGTCAAACGGCACCTGGTCTTCACCGGCTCCCCCGGCACCGGCAAGACGACGGTCGCCCGGCTCTACGGCGAGATCCTCGCCTCGCTCGGCGTCCTGGAGAAGGGGCATCTCGTCGAGGTGTCCCGCGTCGACCTGGTCGGCGAGCACATCGGCTCCACGGCGATCCGCACCCAGGAGGCCTTCGACAAGGCGCGCGGCGGGGTGCTGTTCATCGACGAGGCGTACGCGCTCTCCCCGGAGGACTCGGGCCGCGACTTCGGTAAAGAGGCCATCGACACGCTGGTGAAGCTGATGGAGGACCACCGGGACGCGGTCGTGGTGATCGTCGCGGGCTACACGGCCGAGATGGAGCGGTTCCTTTCCGTCAACCCCGGTGTGGCGTCCCGTTTCTCACGGACCATCACCTTCAGCGACTACAACGCCGAGGAACTGCTCAGGATCGTCGAGCAGCAGGCCGAGGAGCACGAGTACCGGCTGGCCGAGGGCGCGTCCGAGGGGCTGACGAAGTACTTCACCGCGATCCCGAAGGGCGCCGCGTTCGGCAACGGCCGTACCGCGCGGCAGACCTTCGAGGCGATGGTGGAGCGGCACGCGAGCCGGGTCGCCCAGGTCGAGGAGCCGAGCACGGACGACCTGACCCTCCTCTACGCGGACGACCTGCCCGAGCTGCCCTGAGGCGGCACCTCGGGCCGCAGCCGGGCCAGCAGCCGTTCCCGTTCCACGGCGAACGCCGGGTCGGCCTGGTAGTCGGAGTGGCCCAGGATCGGGGCGGGCAGCGGGTGTTGGGCGGTACGGCCGTACTCCAGCGGGTCCTTGAGGGGGCCGTGGTCCACCTCGGGGCCGCAGTCGCCGGTCAGCCGGACCGGGCCTCCGATGGGGTCGGTGAGCCGGTACAGATTGCGCCAGCAGTCGACCTCGTGGTGCAGGCGGCTGAGCGCGGCCGGTCCGAAGTGGGCGGGGAACCAGCGGCCGTAGAGGCGCTCCAGGGGTGAGCCGTAGGTCAGGAGGGCGACTCGTTTGCGCTGGGCCGGTTTGAGTTGCCAGGCCGCGGCCGCCGCCAGGACGCTGCCCTGGGAGTGGCCGGAGAGGACGAGCCGGCCGCCGGTGGCGCGGGTCCAGGTGGCGATCCGCCAGGTCAGGTCGGGGACGGCGCGCTCGGCGTAGCAGGGCGGCGCGAAGGGGTGGGCGGCGCGCGGCCAGAAGGTGCCGACGTCCCACAGGATGCCGATGGTGCGCCGCGCGGAGGGGTCCTTGTAGGCGCGTCTGCCCCAGGTGACGAAGAGGATGAAGCCGAGCCCGATCAGCCAGGAGCCGAGGCCCTGGGAGGTCTGGGCGGCGCCGTGCACGAAGGCGTGGCCCTCCTGCCCTGCCCGCGACGGTGTCCTGTCGGTCGTGAAGGCGCCGATCAGCGCTCCGGCGCCCAGGAGCAGGGTGGCGGTCGCGGTGACGGCGACGAGGAGGGGGCCGCGGTCGGTGAGCGTGGCCATCGCGCGGGTGCTCGCGATCCGGGCGGTGCGCGTCCGGTCCTTGCGCCCGCCCGGGTAGTCGAGCGCCACGGCCGCCAGTTCGCTGCGGCGCAGCCGCCAGGCGCGGTGGCCCAGCAGGGCGCAGAGGACGAGTACGACGACCAGGAGCAGCGGGATCACCGAGGCCTGCCAGGTGAGCAGGACGGGCGGGCCCGCGATGGACGTACCGGTGCCGTCCAGCCAGTCGGAGACCCGCTGGGACACCCCGCCGGACATCACACCGCCGAGCGCGCAGGCGAGCATCGCGACGGCCGGTCCGCCGAGGCCGCGCATCGCGGCGCGCGGGTCGGGGTGGGTGCGGTGCAGCAGGTGGGCGACGACCGCCAGGGCGATCACCAGCAGTCCCTGGACCAGGGCGATTCCACCGAAGACGGGATCTCCCGGCAGCCGCCCGGAGGACTCCCATCCCGGACGCGACCAGCCGGCGTACAGCAGGGCGAGGACGAGCAGCAGGAGCGCGCCGAGCGGCAGGCGTCGTACGAGACGGCGGTCCAGGGCCTGGTCGAGACGGTGCTCGCTGCGGCCCCGGCGGCACACGACGTAGACCACGACGAAGGCGAGGCCGGCGAGCGCCGTCTCCAGGAGCGTGCCGAGGCCGGCCAGTGCGTGGGAGCCGTCGGGTCCGCGGTCGAAGCCGGCCGCCGAGACGGTGACGGCCGCGGCGACGGTCAGGAGGCCCGCCGCCGTGTGGGCGGCGCGCAGCCGTGCGACCAGGCGGCGGCCGTACCAGAAACCGGGCCTGCCCAGGGCGCTGCCGTCGGGCTCGTCGTCGGGTTCGGCTCTGCGGGGCATCGGCTGCTGGGACTCGTACTCGCTCCAGGTGCGGCGCGAGAGGTACCAGAGCAGGACGGTCATTGCGGTCGGCACCAGTGCGGCGAGGCCGAGGCGGCGGCCGGGGCGGCTCCACCAGCTGTCGTGCGACACGGCGGGCGACAGGAAGCCCAGCCAGGAGTGGCGCTCGGCGCACGCGCGCGTGCCCGCGCACTGCCAGGCGGCGAGATCGAGGGCGACCTCGCAGGCCGCCGCCACGAGCAGCACGGTCAGGGTGAGTCCCGCGAGTCGCACCAGCAGGCCGTAGAAGCGCACCGTCCGTTTCCGGTCGCGGGCGGTGGGGCGCATCCAGTGGGCCAGGTTGACGACCATGAACGGCAGCAGCAACAGCCACAGGGCGCGGGTGCCGTTGCCGGAGGTCAGGTTGCACCAGACGTACGCCTCGCGGATCGGTCCGGTGCGGCCGTCGGCGGTTCTGGACTCGGCGTCGACGTCGGCGGTGCGCCGGAAGACGGCCGCCGTGTCGTCGCCGGTGATCCGCACCGTGCGCGGATCACCGAGCATTTCCTCTGGTGTGGCGCCGCCGACTCCGTGGACCAGGAGTTCCAGGGCGGGTTCGGTCCGGTCGGGCCGTACGGCGGGCTCGTCGGCCCCGCTCGTGACGGCATGTTCCTGCACACGCTCCACTGTTCGCACATCCCCCGTGACGTACCGTCTGACTGTGTTCGTGTGCACACCAGGATCGCCCCTTTCGGCGCGTCGCACACGCCCTGTCACCGAATCTCCCCGATCCGTGTGACAACGCGGGGGACGCATGAGGTCCCGATGACATGTGCGCGTCGGGACAGGCGATGGCGCAGTGCTTGCGGGGGCGTGCGAGGATGGGACGTCCGCGCACCGCAGCCGGGACGAAGGTCCTGCTCCGAGCCGGTGCGCAGGACGGTCGGACGGGTTGAGGCGAAAGGACCGGAGCGTACGTGAGTGAGAATCAGAACCTCCTCGCGGAGCAGCGGCGCGCCCTGATCCTCGACGAGGTCCGGCGCCGCGGCGGCGTCCGCGTCAACGAACTGACCCGCAAGCTCGGCGTGTCGGACATGACGGTCCGCCGCGACCTCGACGCGCTGGCCCGTCAGGGCGTTCTGGAGAAGGTGCACGGCGGGGCGGTACCGGTCGTCGAGGCGAGCACGCACGAGCCGGGCTTCGAGGCGAAGTCGGGTCTTGAACTGACCGCCAAGGAGGACATCGCGCGCGCCGCGGCGGAACTCGTCGCGCCCGGCACGGCGATCGCGCTCTCGGGCGGTACGACGACGTACGCGCTGGCGCACCATCTCCTCGAGGTCGCCGATCTCACCGTGGTCACCAACTCCGTGCGGGTGGCGGACGTCTTCCACGCGGCACAGCGCACCTCGGGACAGCGGCAGGGCGCGGCGACGGTCGTCCTGACCGGCGGGGTGCGGACCCCCTCCGACTCGCTGGTGGGCCCGGTGGCCGACCAGGCGATCGCGGCACTCCACTTCGACATGCTCTTCCTCGGCGTCCACGGCATATCGGTCGAGGCCGGGCTGTCCACGCCGAACCTCGCCGAGGCCGAGACCAACCGCAGGCTCGTGCAGTCCGCGCGGCGGGTCGTGGTCGTCGCCGACCACACCAAGTGGGGGACGGTGGGCCTGAGTTCGTTCGCCGCGCTGGAGCAGGTCGACACG
The DNA here is from genome assembly GCF_000376565.1 of Streptomyces hokutonensis. Lineage (GTDB taxonomy): Bacteria > Actinomycetota > Actinomycetes > Streptomycetales > Streptomycetaceae > Streptomyces > Streptomyces hokutonensis. The sequence goes on from NZ_BARG01000102.1 coordinate 57,307, forward strand.
CTGGTGACGGACGCGGGGCTGCCGGCCGAGGCGCGCGAGGACATCTCCGAGCATCTGCGGCGGCTTGTGGTGGCGGGCGAACCCGACGAGGACGCAGACATCTGACGGGTCGTCAGCTATCGTGGCGCCGCGCCCGCCTCGAACCACCTTTGCGCAGAGGAGGTTTCACCATGGCTCACCGTCTGCGCCCGGTGGGAGTCGACTTCGTCGAGACCGCCCCCGTGCGCCTCGTCTTCGCGCGCGAGATCACCGCGCCGCCCGAGGCGGTGTTCCATGCGCTCGCCGAGGACGTGGCCGGCTGGAGCGAGTGGTTCTCGGCGGTGACATCGGCTCGGCCCACCGAGGACGGAACGGGGCGTGAGGTTCGGCTGCTGGGCGGGACGCGGTTCGAGGAGAGCGTGCTGGTGGCCAAGTCGCCGGAGACGTATGCCTATCGCGTCGACGCGACCAACGCGCCGGGCGCTCGCGCGCTGGTCGAGGAGTGGCGGTTGACGCCAGGCGCCGCGGGCGGAACGCGGGTTCAGTGGACATTCGCCGCGGATGGGAACGCTGTGTTTCGGGGTGTGGTGCGGTTGGCTCGGCCTGGGTTGGGGCGGGCGTTCAAGGGGGCGGTGGCTGCGTTGGATCGGCGGTTGGAGAAGTAGGGCTCGTTGTCGTCTGCGGGTCCGTTGTGGCTGGGCGCGCCCGCGCGGCGGAGCCGCAGATCGACACAGCCCCGCGCCCCTGTCGGGGCGCTCCACCAAGGGCGTTCACAAGCTCAGTTCGGCCATACTCCCGTCTTCAGCAGCGATGTGATCGCCTCGCTGTACGGCGTGATGTCCAGGCCCTGTTCCGTCAGCCACTCGTCCGAGTAGTACTTGTCCAGGTAGCGGTCGCCCGGGTCGCACAACAGGGTTACGACGCTGCCCTGTCGGCCCGCTGCCACCATCTCGGCGATGATCTTCAGGGCGCTCCAGAGGCCGGTACCGGTGGAGCCGCCCGCCTTGCGGCCGATGGCTTGCTCCAGGGCTCGTACGGCGGCGACGCTGGCCGCGTCCGGGACCTTCATCATGCGGTCCACGGCGCCCGGTACGAAGCTCGGTTCCATCCGGGGGCGGCCGATACCCTCGATACGGGAGCCGCAGTCGCAGGTGACGTCCGGATCGCCGGTGGTCCAGCCCTCGAAGAAGCAGGAGTTCTCCGGGTCGGCGACACAGACCAGGGTGTCGCGCTGCGTGTAGTGGACGTAGCGCGCGAGCGTCGCCGAGGTGCCGCCGGTGCCGGCCGTGGCGACGATCCACGCGGGCTCCGGGAAACGCTCCAACTCCAGCTGGCGGAAAATGGATTCGGCGATGTTGTTGTTGCCTCGCCAGTCCGTGGCGCGCTCCGCGTAGGTGAACTGGTCCATGTAGTGGCCGCCGGTCTCCACCGCCAGGGCGGCCGACTCCTCGTACATCTTGCGCGAGTCGTCCACGAAGTGGCATCGCCCGCCGTGGAATTCGATCAGTCGGATCTTCTCGGCGCTGGTCGTGCGGGGCATCACCGCGATGAAGGGGACGCCGATCAGCTTGGCGAAGTACGCCTCGGAGACGGCGGTGGAGCCGCTGGACGCCTCGATCACCGGGCGGGTGGGCCGGATCCAGCCATTGCACAGGCCGTAGAGGAAGAGGGAGCGGGCCAGGCGGTGTTTGAGGCTGCCCGTGGGGTGGGTCGACTCGTCCTTGAGGTACAGGTCGATGCCCCAGTGCTCGGGCAGCGGGAAGCGCAGGAGGTGGGTGTCCGCGGAGCGGTTCGCGTCGGCCTGGACCTTGCGGACGGCCTCTTTCAGCCAGCTCCGGTAGGCGGCGTCGCTGCGGTCGACATCGAGGGTGGCACCGGTCGGGGCCTGTGGGGTGGTGCTCACGGCGGGGCTCCTTACGCTTCGCGCCGACAGCGCTTCGCACGGCCGACACCTCGATCATATGCACCTTCAGCACGCTTCTCACCTGCATAAACGTCCCTTTGGGGAGGTCAAAGGCAGCCCTGGGGAGCGATCACGGTGACAGTGGGGGGCGCATTTATGCGAGTGCTCCGGGTACTCACCGTGACCGCCTCGTGCGTACTGGTGCTCGACGCCCGGTGCGGGCAGACTGCACCGGAGCGGGACGAACGTCCTGAACGGGGGCGCACACTGGATCACGAGATGTCCTGGACCAAGGGGGCGGGGAAGCATGGCGGAGCCGGAATTCACGGCCACGGGCGTGCGGATCGGGAAGCGGCTGCGGTCACTCACCCGGGCCGGACAGGTCCGGATCAATGACGGCAGGCTGGAGTTGCTCACCAGTTACGGCAGCGAGATCGACAGCGCGCCGGTGCAGGCGGTACGCGCGTCGAAGCCCTGGTTCGCCCCGGAGGACCGGGCGCTGGCCGACCTGAACGGGAATCGGTACCTGTTGACGCTCGGCGAGCACGACCCTGCGCCAGGGCAGCCCGGGCCTCCTGCGGCACGGCGGTTCATCGAGGCCGTGCGTAAGGCTGCCGGGCGTGGGGGCGGCTGACTGGTCGGCGGCGGGTGTCGCGGGCGTGCGGCGAGGAGTGGCAAACGTCAGCAGGTACAGCAAAGTGCGGCGAGTTGCGGGACCGCAGCACCTGCGTCACTCTGGTCTCACGTCACTCTGGGTTTACCGGCGATAACGCTGCGAACCAGCCGCCGGGCACAACAGCAGGCGGCCTATTTCCCTCGACCAGCCTGCTGGATCCGAACTCCGTGTTCTTCCGGGCCTCTCGTCGGGGAGTCGCAGCCGTGATCACTCACCCAAGCAGGCACTGCGCGGTAGAGCTCCAAGCCCTGCCGTCGCGGATCGGCCAGGTCCGCAGAATCGTATCTGCGCAGTTGCGCTACTGGCATCTCGATCCACTCATAGACCGGGCGGCGCTCGGCGTGACCGAGCTCCTGACCAACGTCCACCGGCACGCCCAGCCCGACAAGACGTGCACCGTCGAGATCGAGCTGCTGCTCGACCACCTCGTCGTCTCCGTGCACGACCACGATCCCCGGCTCCCTGTCGCCGGCGACATCTCCGACGTCGCGGCCACTGCCACGTGTGGGCGGGGGCTTGCGATGGTGGCGGCGGTCAGCGAGAGCTGGGGGGTTCGGGCGGAGGGGGAGTCCGGGAAGGTTGTTTGGTTCATGCTTTCCGCCCCTGAGCCCGCGCCTTTGCCGACGGCGGTGGTGTCTACGCCGGCATCGGCCCGGCCCGCGCGCCGGGTGGGGGTTGGATCGGAGAAACCTGCCCACCGGTTCGTCAGTGAGGTCGAACTTCCGGTGGACGAACACCGGTCCCAGCACGCTCCCGCCCGGTCGGCCGTTGCCGGTTGACCGGGCGGTGATTTGGGTTGGGGGGTGGGGGGGCTGACTGGGCCGGTGTTGAGAGGGTGCCGGGGAGTTGGGTCGGTGTTGGGTAGGCACCCGCGCAGCTGGGTCGGTGCTGGGTAGGCACCCGCGC
>NZ_BARG01000101.1 GCF_000376565.1 Streptomyces hokutonensis
CAGCCTCAGGCTCGGCGACGGGCTCCGCCTCGGCAGTAGGCTCAGCTTCCTCTGCCGTCGCCTCGGCGACCGGTTCAGCCTCGGGCTCGACGACCGGCTCGGGCGCAGCTTCCGCGGCGGTCTCCGCGGTCGGCTCCGACTCGGGTTCCGCCGTAGCCTCGGCTTCTTCCGCCACCGGCTCTGCGGCCGCCTCCGGCTCCGCCTCGGGGGCCGTCTCGACCGCAGGCGCGGCCTCCGCGACCGGCTCGGTCACCGTCTCCGTGACCGGCTCGACAACAGCCGCAGCCGCAGCCGCAGTCTCGGCCTCCGGCTCCGTCTCAACCGGCGGCTCAACCTCGGCCTCCGCGCCGGTCGTCGCCGTACCCTCCGTCCCTTCCGTCGACACCGTCGGCTTCGGGACCGTCACGTTGTCGAAGGCCAGGGCCACGAGTTCGTGTTCGTCGTCCTCCAGGGTGGAGGACGGGCGGGGTTCCGGGACCTGGGCGACTGCCGTGGGGGCCGGGGTGGTGAGGTCGGGTTCTGTGGACGGGGACGGGACCTTGGTGTCCGGTTCCCGGGGGGTCTGCTGTTCCTGCGAAGGAGTGCGTTCCGCGCTCTCTGCTTCCGCGGCACGCTCCTTGCGTGACCTGCCGAACGCATTCCGCAGGAGAGTGAGAATGCCCATGTGCGCAACCCTTCGCGTGAGTTGAAGCCGTCAATCCCTGGCCAGGACGGACACGTAAGGTTAGCGGCCTCGGACGGCGATCTTAGGCAGGGGCGACGCGCGTGGGACGCCTTCTGTCAACACCCCCTGTTTCAGCCACCACTTCGCTCACCCGTTCACCTGCCCGTTCACCGAATGGCGGGCGATGTCAGTGGGTCCCTCTAGCGTTCCTTCCATGACGCACGTGACGCACCGCACGTACCGCACGCATTGGATACACGGCCCGCTCGCCGGCCATCAGGAGGTCAACGTCGTCTTCTTCCGGGGGATGTCGTTGGACGCGCTCACGCGAGGGCTTCTCTCCGCACGGCGCATCCCGCTCGCGTACGCCAAGGGTGCCGAAGGCGAATGGGGCCTGGTCATGCACGACATGTTCGGCTGGGACGAGGACGACTACGACCGCCCCGACTACGGGCCGTTGTGCCGGGACGGCGGTGAACTCGCCGTCTTCACCACGGAACCCTGCGTGGCCAAGGCGCACGGCCCCCACTTCGAGTACCTCCGCGACGGCAGCTTCGTCTGCGGGTTCAGCTTCGAGACCCTGTCCTACGGCGTCGGGGACCACCCGGATCTGCTGTCACCCGCCCTCACCGCGGCGCGGCTCATCGGGCCGCACGCGGAATACGACCAGGAGGACAGGGAGGGACGGACCGTGCGGGCGATCTCGGCCTTCTTCTCCCTGCCTGACCCCGACTTCTCCCTGACCTGACTGACCTGATCAACCCCGAACTCGGCGCAGCGCTCAGTGCGGCGAAGCGATCGCCCGCGCCGCCGCCACTTCCTGCCGCAGCGGCTCCAGCACGCTGCCCGCCGGCCCCGTCAGATCCGTACGGACCTCCACCAGTACCTCCGACTCGCGTACGCCCTGCGACAACTCCCGTAGTTGGAGCGCGACTTGGGTGACCTCGGCGGGGGACGGAGACGGTGCCCCGTGTTTCACCCGGACCCGCGCCGCCGTCGTCGCGTCGACGATGCGTTCCACGGCGACGACGAGAGGCAGCCAGCCGGCGGCGAGGCGGCCGGTGGGCGGAGGTTCGGTGAGGGCGCGTTGGAACTCGGTGCGGATGACGGACAGGTCCCGGTAGAGACGGCGCCGCATCCGGGCCCGGGCCGCCGGATCGGCCTCCACGCCAGGAGTACCAGGCACTCCGAACGCCGACTCCACATACCCCGCCGTATCCGCCACCGCCTCCGCCAACCGGTCCCCCACCCGCGTGTGCCAGCTCTCCGGCCAGAGGAGGTAGCCCGCGATCAGCGCGATCCCGCAGCCGATCAACGAGTCCACCAGGCGGGGGAGCAGCAGTGCCGTGCCCTGGTGGTTCAGGATGTCGGAGAGGAGCAGGATCACCGGGGTGATCGCCATCGTCTGGTAGCCGTAGCCCCGGGGGGTCAGGGCGGGGATCAGGGGGGCCAGGACGAGCAGGACCAGTACGTCCCACCAGCCCCTCGGGACCGCCGACAGGACCGCCGCCGCGATCACCAGCCCGGCCACCGTGCCGAGCGCGCGCAGCAGCGCCCGGGAGAAGACCGAGCCGAAGTCGGGCTTCAGGACGAAGGTGATCGTCAGGGCGATCCAGTACGAGCGCGGGACCGGGACCGTGGACACCAGGACCTGCGCGAGGCCGATACAGAGGGCCAGGCGCAGGCCGTAGCGCCAGGAGCCGGAGGAGAGCAGGACGTTGCGTGCCGCGCGGGCCGCCCTGATGCGGAGGGCCGCCGGGCGGCCCAGGCGGTCGTCGATGCCCCGGGGGTCGACGTCGGGGGCGGTGACGACCTCGGCCGCGTGGCGCAGGGCGTGGTCGACCGCGCGGGTCGTCTCGCCGGTGGGGGCGGGGAGGTCGAGCCCTATCGGGCCGGTGTAGCCCGTCTCGACGGCGTGCGCGAGATTGCGGACCGCGTCGCGGATCCCCGGAGGAAGGGAGCGGCCCGACTGGTGGACCGCGGGGGCCGCCTCGACGACCGGCGTGATCGCGTTCAACTGGGCCAGCAGGCGGGTGAGTTCGGGGTTGCGGCCGTGGTGGCGGGCGCGCCGGGCGAGGACGAGGTCGTAGGACTGGTTCAGGGACTGGGTGACCGCTTGGCGGGCCGCGTCGTAGGCCGCCGTCGGGTCGTCGCCGCAGGTGGCGAGGAGGTCGGCGACGGTGCGGTAGGTGTTCGCGACCGCCGTCCGTTCCGGGACGCCGGAGCGCAACGGCCAGGCGAGGAGGGCGAGGAGGAGGACCAGGAGGCCGCCGCCGGACATCAGGACGGGGGCCAGCCACCACGCGCCGGGGAGCGGAAGCCCGGCGCCGATCACCGAGTTGAGGAGCAGGAGCAGGCCCGATACGGAGGCCACCGCGCCGATCGTCGAGATCATCCCGGACGCGAGCGCGATGAGGGTCAGGGCGGTGACCGCCAGCCAGCCGTGGCCGTAGACCGCCGCGCCGAGCGTGACGCCGATGGCGCCGAAGAGCTGGGGGATCGCGATGTTGAGGATCCGCATGCGGTACGCGTCGGCGGTGTCGCCGATGACTCCGGACAGGGCGCCCATGGAGGCGAGGGCGCCGTAGGCGGTGTGTCCGGTGGCGAGGCCGAGGGCCAGGGGGAGGGACATCGCTACGGCGGCGCGGGCGATCGCCGGGCGGTTGAGGGGGGCCTGCTGGGGTTGGAGGTTCCTCACCAGCCAGTCGGGGGGTGTGAGGCCGATGGGGAACTCGCGGGACATGCGCTCATTATGAGCAGCCCCCGCGCTTATTCGTGCTGGTGGAGCGCGATGTCGACCAGCAGCGCGCGGTGGTCGGTGCCGGCGAGGTCGAGGAAGCGGGCGCTGTTCGCGGAGAAGTCCGGGGAGAGGAGGACGTGGTCGATCTGGGTGCCGAAGGTGGGGAGCAGGCGCTCGGGCCAGCTGGGGGTGCGGGGGTGTCCGGCGAGGCGGGCCGCGTCGCGCAGGCCGGTGTCGAGGATGCGGCGGAACGCCGCGTGGTCCTGGGAGGAGTTGAAGTCTCCGGCGAGGACCGTCGGGGTGGTGGGGTCGGCGGCGGCGAAGGCGCGCAGCCTGCCCAGCTCGCGGCGCCACAGGCCGACCTGGTTCGGCAACGGGGGCATGGGGTGGGCGAGTTGGAGGCGGACGGGATGGCCGTCGACGTCCGCGACCGCGCCGGGCATGCCCATCGTGCCGGTGACGCCCTTGGTGCCCTTGAGCGGGAAGCGGCTGAGGACGACCGAGCCGTGCGAGCCGGCCGCCACCACGGCCTGCCGGTAGGGGAGTTGGGTGCCGAAGTCCCGGCGCAGGGTGGCCTGGCAGGTGTACTCGCACTCCTCCACGAACACCACGTCCGGCCGCTCCCGCCGGATCACCGGGACCAGGGCGCCGGTCCCCCGCCCGAACTCGACGTTCGAGGTCAGCACCCGGAACTCGGCGATCGCGGGCCCGCCCGGCTCACCGCTCTTCCCGTACGGCTCGATGAACCACGCCAGCAGCCCGAGCAGCGCCACTCCCCACACCAGCCCCAGCCGCCACCGGGCGAACAGCGCGAGGAGGAGTCCGAGGCCGGTCGGGGCCAGCAACCACGGGAAGAAGGCGAGGAGTTGGGTGACGGGCGTGAGCGCGTCGGTGTCGGCCGTACGGCAGCCGACGACCACGCTCACGGCCGCGAACAGCAGGCCCGCGCACCAGACCGTGAAGTGGCGTCCCCGGTGGCGTTCCGGCACGAAGTCGGCGGCGGTCCACTCGGAGGTCGCGGTGCCCACGTGATGACCTTCCGCCGGTGGACGCAGATGCCGGATGCCCGAATCATCCCACGCGTGCCGGGAACTCCCCCGGGAAACAGGATTTCAGGAGTCAGGCTTGGACCCGGGTCGGCTGCTGCGCCCCCTCCGCCGCTGGCGCTCGACGGCGTCGTACGAACTCCCGTGCCGGGCGGACGTATCGGGTGAGCCAGGCCGTCGCGGCGACCGTGAGGCCGAGGCCCAGCAGCAGCCAGGCGACCGTGCGCAGGGTCGAGGTGAGGGCGTCGTAGATCGCGCCGCCCGCGGCCTGGGAGACCTCGGCGGGGAGGTCGGCGACGGTGAGCTGGCGGCCGATCGCCAGCGCGAGGCCGAGCAGCGCGCCGCCGAGGGCGGTGCCGAGCGCGGTCGCGGTGATCGCGCGGCGGCGGCGCACGGCGACGGCGATGCCGGTGACCGCGAAGGCGGCGGCGGTGACGGGGAGCCAGAAGCCGGCGACCTCGAGCACGTGGAACTCCTCCCGGAGCGGGCCCAGTTCACCGGCCGCGAGGACCGCGACCTCGGTGTGCTGGACGGGGATGCGGTCCGCCAACGGCACGTGCTCGTGGGCGAGTCGATGCTTGACCTGGGCGGCGACGGGGGCGAGGTCGACGGTCACGGCACCGCTGCGCTCCTCGTCGCGCAGGGCGTGCAGGACGGCGTCGTGGGTGGCCCGGTTGCCCTCGTCCCAGGCCAGCCGGAAGGCCTCGGTCTTGGTGAACGAGCGGACCGCGTCGTGCACGAAGGGGGCCATCGTGCCGCGCATCCCGCCCACCGTGCCGCGCATCCCCTCCACATGGATCCCGCGCATGATGCCCGCGCCGACCGTGTCCGCGACGACGTCCCGTACGGCGGGGTCGGCGGCCAGCGGTGCCATCGCCGTGACGTAGCGGCCGGAGTCGGTCAGGTCGTACGCCGCCCAGGCCGCCAGCGCGCCGAAGGGCGTCAGGAAGCAGGAGAGGGCGACGAGTACGGCCGACAGGGCGCTCCGGAGACGTGGGGGCACCTCCCCAGGACACGGGCGGGGCGTGCGGTACGCGAGCCGGGTGACCGTATTTGCCTGCATTCGGGTGCGATGTCAAGCCGAACGGGTGCCCTGGCCTCGGAACCCTTGGCGGAACTGGCCGTTCCGCTCTCGGGTGGAGGGTTGACCCGAACGGGTGTTTCCTGGAACCGGGGAGAAGGAGGCCGAACATGCGCACCACTCCGGCCCTGCGGACTCTGGCCGCGGCCCTGCTCACCGGTGGCACCCTCGCCGTCGCGGCGGCGGGCACCACGGCGGCGGCAGCACCGACCACGTACGCCGAAGGACATGGCGGTGGTGGCGGTGGCGGCAGTCCGATCTGGGGCACCATCGTCTCCCGCACGGATCTGAACGTGCGGCAGTCGCCCACCACCCGTTCCCCCGCCGTCGACACGCTCTCGCCGGGCAGTCAGGACCGCGTCCAATGCGTGGTCAGGGGACAGAGCGTCAACGGGAACTCCGACTGGTACTGGCTCGTCGGCGCCCAGGGCTGGGCCAGCGCCGCGTTCGTCGACACCAACGGCCAGTGGGTGCCGTCCTGCTCGGACCCGTGTCCGGGCTGGAAGGACGGCAGCGGCAACAGCTCGAACTGGAACAACGACCCGAACTGGAGCGACAACTCCAACTCGTGGAGCACCTCGGCCTCCGGGTCGTGGAGCGTCTCGGGCTCGTGGAGCTGGAGCGCGTCCGGGTCGTCGAGCGGCGGCGGCATCTGGAACTGGGCGCCGTAACAGTCGTGGGAAGCGGGCAAGTCGTGGGCCCCGGCACCGAGTTGGTGCCGGGGCCCACAGCTGTGCGCGGTCCGTCCGGGTCAGCGGATGCGGTTGCCCTCCCCGTCCTCCCGCGTGTAGTAGCGGTAGAAGAACACCAGGAACACGCCCGCCGTGGTGGCGAGACCGATGGCCGCCGACCGCAGCACGCTCTCGCCGGTCTGGCTGTAGAGGAAGCCGATCGCGGCGCCCGCGAAACCGGACTTCACCAGCGAGTGCAGTTCGCGCTTGAGCAGCGGGGCGAACCGGGCCACCGCCAGGCACAGCACGATGAACGCCAGCGCGGTCACGAAGCCGAACAGGATGTTCCAGCCCGTGATGGGACCGCCGCTGCGACGGTTGGCCGCCGCCCAGTAGCCGTAGACGAGCCCGAGGACGACCGGGATCGCGACCTTCGCCACGCGGTGGACGCGGGCGTCGAAGATGTCGGGCAGACCGCTCGGGGCGGTGAATCCGCCGGAGCCGGTTCCGCTGCCGGGGCGGCCGGTCAGTCCGCCGGGTGTGGGTGCCGCGTGAGCCATGAGAGCACTCCTCTCTCTCGCCCCCGTCTACCAATGCACACCCCGGGGGAGGCGGTGGCAAGTCGGGGTGCGGGCACGGTTGCCCCATGTTTCGCTGGGGCGCATGAAGCTCGTACTCTTCGGCGCCACCGGCATGGTCGGCAGCCGGATCGCCACCGAGGCCTCGGCCCGCGGCCACCAGGTGCTGGCGGTCAGCCGTTCCGGCCAGTCACCGGTCCCCGGGGTCACCTCTACGGCGGCCGACGCGACGGACGCGGCGAAGGTCGCGGACCTCGCGCGCGGCGCCGACGCGGTCGCCTCCGCATGCGTACCGCCCAGGGACGGGAGCGACCCGCGAGGCCCCTTCCTCGCCCTCAACGAGGGACTCGTCGCGGGCGTCCGCGCGGCCGGGGTCGGGCGGCTCCTGGTGGTCGGCGGCGCCGGCGGCCTGGAGGTCGCCCCCGGCCAGGCCCTCAGCGACCAGCCCGGCTTCCCCGAGGCCTACCTCCCCGAAGCCCTCGCCCACCGCGACGCGCTCGCCTACTACCGCACCCTCGACGACCCCGACTGGACCTACGTCTCCCCCGCCGCCGAGATCGCCCCCGGCAAACGCACCGGCCGCTTCCGGGTCGGCGGCGACGAGTTCATGACCGACGACCAGGGCCGCAGCTTCGTCAGCGCCGAGGACTACGCCGTCGCCTTCGTCGACGAACTCGAACAGCACGCCCACCCGCGCACCCGGATGTCGGTCGCGTACTGACGCCGTGAGCGGCCGCGGACTCATACCGGTACGCTCCGGGTCCGGCTTGGGCTCCGGCTCGGGCTCCGGTGACACCGATGCCCTGCGGCGGCAGCAGTTGCTGCGGGTGCGCGGACGGAGTGTCGCCTGGGTGCCGCCACTGCTCGTGCTCGTCACGATCCTGCTGGTCGACTGGTACACCGGCGGCGAGTTCCGGACCGTCTCCTGGATCGTGCTCGTGCCCGGTATCGCCGCGGCGATCTGCGGGGTGTGGGGCACGGCCGTGTTCGCGGTGCTCGGCCTGGCCACCTATGTGCTCGCCGACCACGCCTGGCCGCGCCAGTACCAGACCGGCCTGCCCGACTTCATCCTGGTCGGCGTCGGCGGGGTCCTCGCCGTGCTGGCCTGTGCGGTCCGGGTCCGCGGCGAGCGCCGCATGCTGCACATGCGGGACGTCGCCGAGACCACCCGCCGCACCCTGCTGCGCCCGCTGCCGCCCGGCTTCGGCGGCCTCGACCACGCGGCCGTGTACCTCGCCGCGGACGCCGTCGCCCGCGTCGGCGGCGACTTCTACGACATCCAGCCCGGCCTGCACGGCACCCGCGCCCTCGTCGGCGACGTCCAGGGCAAGGGGCTCGGCGCGGTCGAGGCGGCGGCGGCGCTGCTCGGCACGTTCCGCGAGGCCGGCTACCACGAGGTGGAGCTCGGCACCGTCGCCGCCCGCCTCGATGTCCGGATGCTGCGCCACGGCCGGCATCTCGCCGCGCTCGGCCGTGAGGACGTCGACCGTTTCGCCACGGCCGTGCTGCTGAGCTTCCCCGCCGGTGACCCCGGCACGGTCGAGGTCGTCAACTTCGGGCACGAACCCCCGCTGGTGGTCGGCCCGTTCGGGGTACGGTCGCTGCCGCCCGGGCACGGACTCCCGCTGGGGCTGGGCGAGTTGGCCGGCCTGGAGGGACCGCCGCCGACCCTCCGCATCACCCTCGCCCCCGGCGAGACCCTCCTCATCGTCACCGACGGAGTCACCGAGGCCCGCGACGGCGCGGGCGTCTTCTACCCCCTCAAGGACGAGGTCACCGAGGGCGTCCACCTCGACCCGGGCACCGCCGACCCGCACCGCCTGGTCGCTTACGTCCGTGACGGCACCCTGCGCCACTGCGGCGGCCGGCTCGCCGACGACACCACGATCTTCGCGGTACGGCGGTCCTGACATCCCCCTTTGCAGCAGCAGCGGTTACGGTGCTGAGGTACGCAAGTGATCGACGGTTCTATCGGGGGAGGGCACATGCCTGGAACGGTGTTGCTGCTCGCGGCCTCACCGGTGGGCAAGGGACGGCTGGTGGACGCGGCGTCCGTCCTCCCGGTCCTCGCGGCCGTCGCCCCGCCCGTCCTGTCCGGCACGGAGACGGCCAACGTTGTCGAACTCGCCGACCCGTTGGAGCCGCAGGCGGTACTGACCCGGCTCCGCGCCGCCGCGACCGCCCCCGGACCGCTGACGGTGTTCATCACCGGCCAGCTCCAACTCGACCGCAAACAGCACCTTCCGCACCTGGCCCTGGCCCGCACGACCCCGGCGACGGTCCGCTATACGGCCTTCCCCTGGGCCTGGATCCGCGAGGAACTCCGCCTGCGCGCACCCGGCACGACAACCCTCCTCCTCGACCTCCACGCCGACGCGGAGACCTGGCAGTGGCTCCGCGCCCACCCTCTCGACTCCGGCCGCACCCACGCCGTTTACGGTCGCATCGCACCGCCCCCGCCCCGACGGGGGGTGGCCGTGCCGACCTACATGAAGGCAGTGGCCACGGTGTTGCGCAGCGGGTACCGCCCACCGGTGGACGCACTGCACCAGGAGGCGGTGGGGAGGCTCGGCGCCGAGGGCTATGCGGATGTACTGCTCGCCGCACCGGGCCTCGTCGGTGCGAGCGCCCCTGGGGGCTCCGCCCCCAGACCCCCGTCGGCCCTGAAGGGGCCTCGTCCTCAAACGCCGGACGGGCTGGGAAATGACGGGAGTTGGGAAGGCGCCCGGAGCCAAATGGATGCCGGTGGAAGTCAAGAAGATGCCGGTCGAAGCCCGATGGGCACTGGCGGAAACCACGAGGGTGCCGGTCGAGGCCCGGAGGGCGTCGGCGGAAGTCAAGAAGATGCCGGTCGAAGCCCGAAGGGCACCGGTGGAAACCACGAGGGTGCCGGTCGAGGCCCGGAGGGCGTCGCATCGAGCTCGAAGGTCGCCGGCGGAGGCCAGGAAGGTGCCGGCCGAAGTCTGGAGGCCGCCGCCCTGAACCCGGAGGGCGCCGGTGGAAGTCAAGAAGATGCCGGTCGAAGCCCGGAGGGCGTCGCATCGAGCTCGAAGGTCGCCGGCGGAGGCCAGGAAGATGCCGGCCGAAGTCCTGAGGCCGCCGTCCTGAACCCGGAGGGCGTCGACCCGAGACCGAAGGGCGCCGGCGGAGCCCAGGAAGGTGCCGATCGAGGCCCGAAAGGCGCCGTCCCGAGCCCGAAGGCCGCCGTCCCGAGCCCAAAGGGCACCGGCGGAAGCCAAGAAGGTGCCGACCGTAGTCCGAAGGACAGCGCCCCCGACTGGGACAGCGACCCCCACACCGCCATCACCTCCGCCGTCCAAGCCGGTCGTCACCCCGCCGCCGACGCGCTAGCTGCCGAGCATGAGCAGGCTGCTGTGCGGGCGCATGGGCGGGGGTCGGAGCAGGCGTTGCACTGGACGGAGGTGCGGGCCGATCTGGCGATGTTGGCGGGGGATCCGGTGCGGAGTTGCCGGGCGTGGCTCGCGGTGGCGGGCGCGCGGCTGGCGGCGGGGCAGTTGCCCGGTGTGCCCGCTGTCGAAGCGGCGGTCGATCGTGCTCATCACCAGTGGGGGCAGATCCATGACCCCGCGACCGCCCGTGAACTGGGCCTCGCGCTGGCCGAGTTGAGGGCACGTGTTCCTGGGCGTCGTGCGGGTGCCTTGGACCACGTGCGGAAACAGCTCGACCAACTCCAGCCGCAGGGCTAGCCCCGGGCCCACTCCGCCAGCGGCTGGCGGTGGGGTAGGCGGCCGGTGTGCCTGCCGTGGAGGCGGCGGTCGATCGTGCTCATCACCAGTGGGGGCAGATCCATGACCCCGCGACCGCCCGTGAACTGGGCCTCGCGCTGGCCGAGTTGAGGGCACGTGTTCCTGGGCGTCGTGCGGGTGCCTTGGACCACGTGCGGAAACAGCTCGACCAACTCCAGCCGCAGGGTTAGGACAGGCCCTGGTCTCGGGCCAACTCCGCCCGTAGCGCCGTCATTTGCATGTCCAGTGCGAACTCGAAGCGTTCGTCGAAGGTGCCGGCGACGACGTAGGTGGAGGCCTTGCGCAGGGCCGGGAACGTGTCGTCGTCGAAGGTCAGGACGGGGGCCACCGCGTCGGTGGACTGGGCCTGCTGCTCCTGGGTGATGCCCAGGATCAGGTAGAACAGGGTCCAGTTCGCCCAGGCCGCTGTTCGCGGGGGGAAACCCGCGTCCAGGAGGGTCTGGATCATCGTGTCGGCCAGCCGGTATGTGTTGGTTTCCGTGGTCGAGAGGCCTGCGAGCAGGCGGGCCCCGTCTCGGTGGGCCAGGAGGGCTGCCCGGGTCCAGCGGGCCAGGGCGCGGACTCGGTCGTCCCACTGGGGCGGGAGGGTGTCGACGTCCAGTCCCGCGAGGATGGCGTCCGACATGAGGACGAGCAGGCGCTGCTTGTTCTCCGCGTGCCAGCGGACGGTGTTGTGCTGCACGCCAAGCCTGTCCGCGACGGCGCGCATGGTCACCTTGTCCAGGCCCTGCTCGTCGAGCACGTCGAGTGCCGCGTCGACGACCGCCGCTCGGCTGATGCCCATGGTGCCTTCCTCCATGACTTCGTGACGCCGTGACTTCGTGACGTCTCTTGTCCGGTGGTCAAGATACAAAGCGACTCTCTTGTCCACTGGATAAGAGCGAGCTATTGTGCAGTGACCAAGAAGTGAGGAGTGGGTTGTGTTCCTGGATCCCGAGTTCCTTCCGGTCTACGAGGCGCTGCCGGAGATGGACGTGTTCGCCGATGTGCCGGGCGCCCGCGTGGCCCTCGCCGCGGCCAGCGGTGACGGCAAGTCGGACGGCGAGGTGAACGTCGAGGACCGTGAGGTCCTCGTGGACGGGCACGCGCTGAGCCTGCGGCTCTACACTCCCGTCACCCCCGCCTCCAGGAGCGCCGCTCCGCTCCCCGTGGCGGTCTGGATCCACGGCGGCGGGTTCGTCCTCGGCGGGCCCAACGCCGAGGACGCCACCTGCCGGCGGCTGACCGCGGAGCTGGGGATCGCCGTCGTCGCCCCGGACTACCGGCTCGCCCCGGAGCACCGCTACCCCGCCGCCTTCGACGACTGCTACGCCGCGCTGCGCTGGGTCGTCGAGGAAGCGGACGTCCTGGGAGTCGACGTAGAGCGGGTCGCGCTGGGTGGCCACTCCGCCGGAGCCGCGCTGGCGGCGGCCGTGGCCCTCGCCGCTCGCGACCGTCGAGGGCCGGGCATCAGGTACCTCTACCTCGGATACCCGGTCCTCGACGACCGCCTGGAGACCGAGTCGGCCCGGGCGATCACCGATCCGAAGCTCTTCAACCGCCAAGGAGCGGCGGCCGGTTGGGAGCTCTACCTCCAGGGGAGCGATCCGGAGGCCGGCTACGCCGTGCCGGGCCGGGCGAAGGACCTGAGGGACCTGCCGCCCACCTACCTCCTGGTCGACGGGGCCGATCCGGTACGGGACGAGGCGCTGGAGTTCGCCACCCGGCTGAGCGCGGCCGGCAACTCCGTCGAGCTTCACCTCGTGCCGGGCGTACCGCACATGTTCGACGTCCTGGCCCCCGACATCCGCGCGAGCCGCCGGGCCGTGGCGGCCTGGACGACCGCGTTCGCCCACGGCATCGGAGCGACCAGTGACCATGACCAGTAACCAACAGGTCGTCATCGCGGGAGCGGGACCGGTCGGGCTCTGGCTGGCCGCCGAGCTGCGGCTCGCCGGCATCACGGTCACCGTCCTGGAACCGCGCCTGGAACGCGATCCGAACTCCAAGGCACTCACAATCCACCCCCGCACCGTCGAGCTGCTGGCCTCCCGCGGCCTGGAGAAGCCCTTTCTCGAAGAGGGCCTGCACATCCCCAGCGGGCACTTCGCGGTCCTCGACAGCCGGCTCGACTTCGGCCTGCTGGAGACCGACTTCCCCTTCACCCTGGCGCTGCTCCAGAGCCGTACCGAGGAACTGTTCGAGATCCAGGCCCGGGCGACCGGCGCGGACATCCGCCGCGGCCACCGCGTCACCGGTCTGACCGAGACCCCCGATTCGGTCACCGTGCACATCGAGGGCCCCGACGGCCCGTACGACGAGGAAGCGCTCTACGTGGCCGGCTGCGACGGCACCCGCAGCACGGTCCGTACGAGCGCCCACATCCCGTACCCGGGCGAGGACTTCACCGTGCTGGGCTTCCTCGGGGACGTCGTCCTGGACGAGCCCCCGCCCGGGGTGGCGTTCAGCAGGACCGGCATCGACGGCATCGTCATGATCGTCCAGCTGCCGGGCGGCCTGCACCGCGTCGTGGGCGGCGTGCCCGCGGACGTCCGCACCGACTGGCCCGGCGACCTCACCCTGGAGGAACTGCGGGCGAACGTCCGGCAGGTCACGGGCACCGACTTCGGCATGCACTCGCCGGCCTGGCTGTCCCGCTACGGCAACACCAGCCGCCAGGCGGAGCGTTACGTCAAGGGCCGGGTGGTCCTCGCCGGCGACGCCGCCCACCAGCACATGCCCGCGGGCGGGGTGGGGCTCAACGTCGGCGTCCAGGACGCCACCAACCTCGGCTGGAAACTCGCGGCCACCATCCAGGGCCGGGCGCCGGCCGGTCTGCTCGACACGTACCACGACGAGCGCCACCCGGTCGGCGCCGACCTGCTGGAGCACACCAGCGCCCAGACGGCCCTGATCTCCGCGTTCACCACCGACGGCCAGCGCCTGCGTTCGCTGTTCACCAAACTCGTGAACGAGCAGCCGTCGCTGAACCGGACCCTGGCCGAGCGCCTGTCGGGGCTGCACGTCGCCTACGACGCCCCCACCGCCGACGCGCATCCGCTCACCGGCCGCCGGGCGCCCAACCTCACCTTCACCGACGGCGGCGACACCGTGTTCGCCCTGCTGCGGACCGGCCGCCACGTCCTGCTCGACCTGCGCGGCGACTGGGAAACGCCCCTGGCCACCGCCGACGACGGCCCCTTGGTCACCCGCACCGGCACGCTCACCCGGGAACACACTCCCTGGGCGTACGTCACCGCCGCGCTGATCCGCCCCGACGGGCACGTGGCCTGGGCGACCGAGGAGGACGACCCCGGAAAGCTCGCGGCCGTCACCCGCGAGGCCCTGGACCGGGCCGGCCTCACCGCAGCAGCCCGATAACGCTCGACTCACCCTCTCCACAACGCCCTTGGGAGTACACATGTCCGCGGAAATGATCAACCCCCCGACGCTCGCCCCGCCCGTCATGAACCTCTACACGCAGGTCGTCGCCGCGACCGGCACCCGGTTCGTGGCCATCGCCGGCCAGGTCGCCATCGACGCCGAAGGGCAGCTTGTCGGCCCGGGCGACTTCGCGGCCCAGGCCGAACAGGTCTTCCGCAACCTCAGGGCCGCGCTCGAAGCGGCCGGCGCCACCCCGGCGGACCTGGTCAAGATGACGATCCACGTCGTGGGCCACCGCCCCGAGATGATCGACACGGTGTTCACGGCCGGCAGCAAGGCCTTCGACGGCGAGTGGCCGCTGCCGGCCAGCACCTACCTCGGCGTCGAGTCGCTCGGCCTGCCGGAGTGGCTCATAGAGGTCGACGGCTACGCGGTCATCGCCTGACCCGACGTCTGCTTCACCGTCAGGATCTCCAACGCCCCCGACACCAGCGTCCGTACACCCGGCACGACCGTCACCAGATCGGGCGCGAAGTTCGGGCTGTGGTTGCTGGGCACGGCGTGGAACTTCTCCATCAGGTCGGTGCCGGGGGCCGCGTCCCAGGTGGCCGCCGGGGTGCTCGTCACGAACCAGTAGGAGTACGGCACCCCGTCCGGGACGAGGTTGGGGAAGTCCTCGCTGCCCGTGGCCGGGCCGGGGTCGAAGACCGTGCCCGCGCCGAGGACCTCGGTGTGGACGGCGGCGATCCGGCGGTCGGTGTCGGCGTCGTTGACCATCGTGGGGAGGCTGGTCCCGATGGTCACCTCGGGCTCGCGCGGGCAGCCGGCGGCGATGCACTCGCCGGACGCGATACGGCGGATCGCGGCGATCATCCGGTCCCGAACGTCGGCGGACTGGGTGCGCAGGTTGAGGGAGATCCGGGCGGTGGCCGGGATGATGTTGTGGCGGGTGCCGGCCTCGATGCGGCCCACGGTCAGGACGGCGGAGTCGCGGGCGGCGATCTCGCGGGAGACGACCGTCTGGAGCCGGGTGACCAGGTAGGCGGCCGTGACGACCGGGTCGACCGTCGCCTCGGGGCGGGAGCCGTGGCCGCCGAGTCCGTGGACGACGATGTCGATGTCCGTGGAGGCCGACATGATCAGGCCGGGCACGTGCGGGTAGAAGCCGGCGGGGCCCGGTGCCGCGTGCTGGGCGAGCGCCGCGTCCGGACGCGGGACGCGCTCGTACAGGCCGTCGGCGACCATCGCCGCCGCGCCCCCGCCGGTCTCCTCGGCGGGCTGCCCCACCAGCACCAGCGTCCCCGACCAGGTGTCCCGCCCGGCGGCCAGCGCCTCGGCGGCGCCCGTCAGCCAGGTCACGTGCAGGTCGTGCCCGCAGGCGTGCATCGCGCCGTCCACGGTCGAGGCGTACGGCAGCCCCGTCTCCTCCTGCACCGGCAGCGCGTCCATGTCGGCGCGCAGCAGCACGGTCGGGCCCTCGCCGTTGCGCAGCACCGCGGCGACACCGGTGCCGCCGATGCCCTCGACGGTGTCGTAGCCCGCCTTGGTGAGGCGTTCGGTGAGCTTGGCGGCGGTGCGGTGCTCGCGGCCGGAGAGCTCCGGGTGACGGTGCAGGTCCCGGTAGAAGTCCTCCAGGTCGGGGACCGGGAGGTCGGCGGTGAGGTCCAGTGCGGTGCGCGCGGCGGGGGAAGCGGAGGAAGGGGTCACAGGGGCAGCGTATGCGGGCCGTATGTGCGTGCGGGAGCCCCGGCGGGACAGGGGGGATGTCCCGCCGGGGCGGCAATGGGCGGGCGCCGTCGGCTACTTGGTGCCCAGCTTGATCGCCAGGCGCAGGATGTTCGCGATCGCCTGAAGGGTGTCGAAGTGGTAGCGGCCGATGTTCGGCGTCGGCTGGGTGCGCGGGTTGTTCAGCCGGTTCTGGAGGTTGTTGCCGAGGGTCTGCCAGTTGTGGATCAGGCCGTCGTCGTCCTGGTCGAACTGGTAGCCCGTGTTCGGCGCGAGGGCGGCCTCGATCCGGTCGGAGATGGCGTTGAAGCGGGCGCCCTCGGAGATCGCCTCGACGTAGAACATCAGCGCGCCGGCCCGCTGGGTGCCGGTGGAGTTCGCGGCGGCCAGGACGCCCTGGTTGTACGCCATCCACGAGTACGAGAACCGGGGGCTGCGCACGGTCTGGTGGGCGTACGCCGACATGGAGGCGTAGCTGCCGCCGAACGGGAGCCGCAGGGCGCGGGGCGGGTTCGTGGAGGAGCCGGCGCCGGGCCAGTGGCTCATCGTCGCGTCGTTGAAGTAGTAGTACGTGCTGGTGCCGGGGACCAGGTAGCCCTGGACGTAGAGGTCGTGGGCGCGGACCAGGATGCGGATCCGCGGGTGGTCGTCGCTGGTGATGTCGACCGTGAAGTAGTTGTTCTGCTCGTCGTGGGTGACCTGCTGCCTGCTGTTGCCGGTGTGCTCGGTGCTGACCGTGGTCCAGGTGGTCGCCGCGCGGTTGCCGTACAGGACGCCGCTCTCGGCGCCCGCCCGGACCTCGTCGATCATGCCCCGGTAGGCGGGCCTGCCGTCGTTGAGATGCCAGTTGACGTCGTCGTTCTGGTCGACGGCGTGCGCCTTCGTCGCGCCGAAGGGGGCGAGCAGGCTGAGCAGCAGCGCGATCAGGAGGGTGCCGGCGGCGGCCGGCGGGGTGCGGGCGGGACTGTTCACGGTCGGGCTCCAGTCGTTCGGTGTGGGGGATGCCACGACCGACGATCGCGACCGGGATGTTGATTCGCACGCCCCTCTGACCAGGTCAATCAATTCCGGAAGCCGTCTGTGGGGCCGAGGGTGTCACCCAGCCGTCACCCGGGGGCAACCCCGCCGTTCCCCGGCCATCCGTATGGTCATCGCTCCGGATGTCGCTTTCGTCTGTCGCTTTTGTCTGTCGTTTTCGTCAGGTGCATGGAGGTACGCGCATGGGTCGTCCCGAGCGGCCGGTCGACCCGGGGGCCGGTGCCGTGCAGGAGCTCGCGCACGCGCTGCGGGAACTGCGCCGCGCCGCGGGCGGACCGTCGTACCGGACGATGGCGAAGGCGGCGGGCTTCGCGGCGACCACGCTGTCCCAGGCCGCGGCCGGCGAACGGCT
The DNA here is from genome assembly GCF_000376565.1 of Streptomyces hokutonensis. Lineage (GTDB taxonomy): Bacteria > Actinomycetota > Actinomycetes > Streptomycetales > Streptomycetaceae > Streptomyces > Streptomyces hokutonensis. The sequence continues at coordinate 17,026 of NZ_BARG01000101.1, forward strand.
GCCGAGGCTCGCGGTCGTGGAGGGATACGTGCAGGCCTGCGGCGGCGACCCGGCCGAGTGGGGCCCGCGCTGGAAGGAAGCAGAGGCGGAGGCGAACCGGGTCCGCGCGACGGAACCCGAGGACGTCGGCGGCCCGGTGCCGTACCGCGGGCTCGCCCGGTTCGAACCGTCCGACCGGCATCTCTTCTTCGGCCGGGACCGGGTGGTCGACGAGGTCGACGCGCTGGTCTGCGACCACCGGTTCGCGGTGCTGTTCGGCCCCTCGGGCAGCGGCAAGTCGTCCCTGTTGCGGGCCGGCCTGATCCCGCGCCTGCGGGAGGAACTGGCCACCCGCGGCCACCCGGCGACCCTGCGCGTCCTCACCCCCGGCCCGACCCCCGCCACCACCTACGGCCATCTGCTCACCCCCGCCCCCGGGGAACCGGCGAGCTGGGTGGTGGTGGACCAGTTCGAGGAGGTCTTCACGCTCTGCCAGGACGCGCGCGAACGCTCCCGCTTCATCGACCTGCTCCTCGCGTCCCGCACCCCGGACACCCGCCTCCGGGTACTGGTCTCCGTCCGAGCCGACTTCTACGCCCGCTGCGCCGAACACCGCGAACTGGCCGACGCGCTCCGGGGAGCCGCGCTGCTGCTCGGCCCGATGACGGCGGAGGAGCTGCGCGAGGCGGTGGTGGGCCCGGCCCAGGCGGTCGGCTGCCTGGTCGAACGGACTCTGACCGCCCGCCTGGTCGAGGAGGTCCTGGACGAACCGGGCGGCCTGCCGATGCTCTCCCACGCCCTCCTGGAAACCTGGCGCCGCCGCAGGGGCCGCCTGCTCACCCTCGCCGGCTACGAGGCCGCCGGCGGAGTACGCGGCGCGATCGCGGCGACGGCGGAGCAGGTGTACGGCGCCCTGTCCCCCGACGAGGCCCGCACCGCCCGCCACCTCCTCCTGCGCATGGTCGTACCGGGCCAGGGCACCCCCGACACCCGCCGCCCCCTGACCCGCCCCGAACTGGCGGACTGGGACGCCCCCGAGGTGTCGCTGGTGTTGGAACGCCTCACCCGAGCCCGTCTCCTCACCGCCGACGAGCACGCCGTCCACCTCGCCCACGAGGCCCTCATCACCTGCTGGCCCCGCCTCCACACCTGGATCGAACGCGACCGCGAACGCCTCCGCCACCACCGCATGCTGACGGACGCGGCGCGTACGTGGCTGGAGCACGACCGGGATCCGGGGGCGCTGTATCGGGGGGCGCGGTTGGCGCGGGCGGAGGAGTTGTTCGGCGAGGAGGTGAGCGCCGGGGGTTCTGCGGGCGGGTCCGACCTCACCCTCACCACCCCCGAACGAGCCTTCCTGACCGCCGCCCTCGACGCCCGCGCCGCCGAACACCGCGCCGCAGCCCGGATCGGCCGTAGGCATCGCGTGCTGGCCGTGTCCCTGTCCGCCGTGCTTGTCGTCGCGGTGCTGTCGGCCTTCGCGGTCGTCCATGAGCGGGACGACAATCTGCGGCGGCAGACGCAGAGTGCGGCCCGGCGGATCGCCGACGTCGCCGACGGGCTGCGTACCACCGACCCGCGCACCGCGCAGCAACTCGGCGTCGCCGCTTGGCGAACGGCCCAACTGCCCGAGACGCGACGGGCGTTGCTGGGTTCGCTCGCGCAGGTGGAGACGGACACGTTCACCGACCCCGCGCCCGGCGCGGACGCCCTGCGGGTACTCACCGGCGACGGCCGTACGCTGCTCAGCGCGAGCGGCCGTACCTGGCGGACCTGGGACGTGACCGCCCACCGCGCCACCGGCTCCGGCCGGGTGCCCGCCGGCACGGTGACCGAGGCCGGCCCGTCCGCGCACGTCCTCGGGGTCACCGACGGGGACGGCACGCTGCGGCTGTGGAACACGGTCACCCACCGCTGGGTCACCCCGGAACTGCACGACGTCGGCGACGCCCGCTTCACCGCCGACGGCCGTTCCCTCCTCACCACCGAGGGCAGCCGCGTGCGCTTGCGCTCGGTGGTCGACGGCAGGGTCCTGTTCGAGGCACGGGCACCGGACGCGGCTCTCACCGCCGTCAGCGCGGACGGCCGTACGGCCGCGGCCTGTTCGGCGACGGGTGGCGTGCAGGTGTGGAACACGGCCAAGTCCCGTCCCCTGCGCGGCACTTGGCAGCGGGACCCCGCCCTCTGCGATACCGACACCGACACCCCCGTTCTCGCGATCTCCGACAACCGGCTCGCCGTCGCCACCGGCACCGGACTCCGTGTCTGGGACACGACGACGGGCCGCTCGGTCGCCGACCTCCAGGACACCGGGACGCAGTACGCCTCCTTCAGCCCGGACGGGGCCTTCGTGGCGACGGCCGACGGCTCGGAGTTGCGCGTCTGGCGGCTCTCGGACCCCGGCGCCCCCGTCCTCCGCCACGCCCTCGACAACCAGCGCCTGTACGGCGGTCTCGCCTGGGACCGCGACGGCCGGACCCTGCGTTATCTGGAGAGCGGTACCGTCCACACCCTCGACCTCGGGGCCGCGGTCACCCGCGACTGGCGCTCCACCGCCCTGGACGACGTCCAGTTCAGCCCGGACGGCCGCACCTACGCCACCACCCACCGCACCGGCGCCCACTACCTCTTCCGCCTCTACGACACCTCCGACGGCCGTGTCCTGCACACCTTCCCGCCGGTCCCCGTCCCCGTCTCCACCGACCCCGCGCTCCCGACCGTCTCCGCCGACACCCTCCCCCTGCTGGCCTTCGGCCCGGACGGCACCCGGTTCGCGTACGGCGTCTCGGCGCCGGGGCGGGAGGCGGTGGCGCAGCGGTTCGGGGTGTGGGACGTGACGCGCGGGAGGTCCGTGGCCTCGCTGGATCTGCCGGGCGCGGCGGTCGTCTCACTCGCCCTCGACCACTCCCTCCACGTGGTCCGTACCCCGTCCATCGGTCAACTCGCCGACGAGACATGGGATTTCACGCGCGGACGCAGGACGGCCGTCCTGACCGGCGTGACTGGCTCCCACCTCGCCGTCCGCCCGGACGGCGGGCTGCTGGTCGGCGAGGGGCGGATCGCCCGGCTGCCCTCGGGCCGTTCCACCGGACGCGACCTCGTGCAGGGCGACGAGATCGGCGCGCTCGCCTTCACCGCCGACGGCTCCGCGCTGGCGGTCGGCGACCAGACGGGCCGGGTCCACCTGTGGGACGGAGCGGTCCGCCACCGCACCGGCATCCTCCGCAATGTCTTCCCCGCCCCCGTCGGCACCGCCCCGGAGGGCGTCTCGGCGGTCGCCTTCAGCCCCGACGGCCGCACCCTGGCCGTCGCCGGTGACGCGGGCAGCCTGCAGCTCTGGGACGTGGGCACCCAACAGCCGCTCAGCAGCGGCCCGTTGACGACTCCGGGCGAGGCGATCACGTCCCTCGCGTTCAGCCGGGACGGCCGCACGGTGTTCGCGGGCAGCGCGCACGTCCCGCTCCAGCGGTACACCGTCGACCCGGAGCGGGCACGGGCCGAGGTCTGCGCGAGGACGGGCAACGCGGAGCTGACCCGGGCGCAGTGGCGGACGTACGTGCCGGACGCGCCGTACCGCCGCATCTGCTGAAGCCGCAGGTCTCCTCTGGTCACCCATACGGAGCAGCCCACGCGGCCACGCCTCCTTCGCGCTGCTCCACTTGATGCTTACAGGGGGCTGGTAGTACCCACCGAAGGAAGTGCCGCTCATGGCTGTCCCTGAATCCACCCTCGCCATCGACTTCACCCAGGGGCTGAACGACGCCTGGTCGAAGGTCGCGCAGTTCGTGCCCCAACTCATCGGCTTCCTGGTCATCCTCGCCATCGGCTGGTTCGTGTCGAAGCTGATCGCCCGCGTGCTCGACCGGGTACTGCGGCGCGTCGGCTCGGAGAAGCTCTCCGAACGGGCCGGTACGGAACGGATGTTGCGGGACTCCAAGTACGACATGACCGGCATCGTCTGCAAGATCGTGTACTACGCGCTGATGCTGATCACCCTCCAGCTCGCGCTGGGCGTCTTCGGCACCAACCCGGTCAGCACGATGATCAACGGCATCGTGGCCTGGCTGCCGCGCGGCATCGTCGCGGTGGTCCTGATCGTCGTGGCGATGGCCATCGCGAACGCGGTGCGCGGGATCGTCGGCAGCGCGCTGTCGTCGATGTCGTACGGCAGGATGCTCGCGACGATCGTGTGGGCCTGCATCGTGGCGCTCGGCGTGATCGCCGCGCTCGGCCAGGCCGGCATCGCGACGACGGTCACCCAGCCCGTCCTCTACGCGGCCCTCGGGACCGTGGCCGGAATCCTGATCGTCGGTGTCGGCGGCGGCATGATCGCGCCGATGCGCCAGCGTATGGAGCGCATGCTGATGGCGGCGGAGCGCGAGACGACCAACGCGAAGGGCAGCCTCACGGCGTACCAGGCGGGCCGCGCGGACGCGATGGGCAACCAGCCGGTGCGGGAGCGCACGGATCTGCGGGGCGATGACATGCCGGGGTCGTCCACCATGTAGCGGTGGCCGGTATCGGCGCAGGTGAGGTGGGTGATCCGGAGTTGATTCGCCCCTGGGGCGGGACTGTCGGATCAACTCCCCGGCGATGACGATCGGAGGCGTCGCCACCCGTGGCGGGTGGTGGCGCCGACCGACGTATCGACGAGGAGAACGACCATGAAGGTGTTTCCGCGTGGCCGCCGCCGACTGGCTCTGCTGGCGCCCGCTCTCGCCCTGGTGCTCATCCCCTTCTCCACGGGGACCGCCAGCGCGAACTCCAGCCCCGGCTGGGGCGACGACAAGCCGGACGTGCTGGCGAGCTGCAACCACGACAGCGGCAGCCGGAAGCCCGACCTGTGCCAGTACCACGAGGTCAACGCCTGGACCGCGCTCGGCAAGCGGCACCAGGCCAGCAACGTGGTCGCGAACTGCGCGGGCACCGACAACGGCACCTACGCCGTGAACTACACCTATTCGACGAACACCTCGTACTCCTACGAGCAGGGCCAGAGCATCGAGGTCAGCGCGGGCCTGTCGGACACCTTCGAGGCGGGCATGAAGGCCAGCTCGTCGTCCTCCGAGACCTGGACCCTGGGCAACACCCGCACCGCGAGCAGCACCATCACCAACACGATCCGCCCCGGCTACAAGGGCGCGTACTGGTTCGCCCCGTACGTCCGCCACTCGGTGGGCTGGCTGGAGGTCCACTACGGCAAGCGGGTCGACGGCCACTACTACTGGTACTACCCGGGCCAGGGCTCCTCGGGCATCCACATCGACACCCCGGTCGCCTGGTCGGACGGCTCCCTGAAGGGCGAGCTGTACTGGGCGACGTGGAAGTGCTGAACCCGCACCACTTGGTGAACCGGACGGGCCCGGCCGCGCAGGCCGGGCCCGCGTCGTCGGCGGCGGTCGGGGCGTTCGGGGCAGCTGGGGCAGCGTTTCACGCCGCCGGGCTTTACGTACTCAGAGATCAGTGACGGGACGTCCGCCATGACGACGAGCCCCTGTCACGGACACGAGGTCAGGGATGTGGGCGGGCGTGATCAACTCGCTCCGCAGGTTCGGACGGTGTCGGTGCCGGGTCTCTCCCTCGTACCGGGCCATGCACCTGCTGGCCGTCGAGGTCGTCTCCCCGTCGAATCCCGGCACCGACTACGACGCCAAGAGCCGCGACTACCCGGCCATGGGCATCCCCCACTACCTGATCGTCGATCCGCGCGACGGCACGTGGACGTACCAGTGGCAGGTCGGCGGGCGACGCGGTTCCCCGGAGTACGAGAACCGTTTGCGCCGGCCCTACGGGAACACCGTCGCCCTCGCGGGCGGGTGGAAGGTCGCGACCGGCGGTCTGCCGTTCTTCTGCCGTTCTACCCGCGTACGGACGTGACGCTTGCGCCCGAGTGAGATGCCGGCAGGCGGTCCGCCGCCTTGGCCGGGCTTGCCGCTGCCGCGCCGATCAGGGCGGCTACGGCGATGACGGCGGCGCAGAATCCTCTGACGTAACGCGCGGACATACCAACCTCGCAACGACAGTGACGGCGACGGCAACAGCGATGAGTTAAGCACGCTTAATGCGTGCCTAACTTAAGGGGTTGGAGTGCGCAACGGGAAGGGCTTCAGGGGGAGTTGAGCCAACGGAAACCTGTTTTCAGTCACCCCGGCGCTGCTCCGGCAGCAGTCCGTGCCGGTGTACCAGCCAGCTGATGGCCGTCAGCCTGCACACCGCGTAGTCGTGCCCGACCGGCTCCCGCCAGTCCAGCTCCGCGAGCGCGTCCAGAAAACCGAGCGCGTAGTCGGTGAGGTCCGCGTGGTCCGGGGCGGGCGGTGCCAGATCCGGCCCGCCCGCCGACAGGCGTTCCCGCAGTTCGGCGACATGCTGATCCACCGCGGCCGTGAACGCAGGCTCGAAGGCGAACTCCGCGAAGCGGGGCCCGTAAGCGCTGCTGATCTTGACCAAAGGGGACATTTCTCCACCGTACGGCAGCCTGGCGCGGGTGGGTTACGTGATTCCCGTCACCGGGATACGACGGACTGGTTACGCTCGGCGACAGGCCGTAACTACTCGGAGGTGGCTGTCGCATGGTCCACGTTCGTCAACTCGACCCGAGCGCATCCCCGTTGGACTACTTCGGCTACGAGGCGCGCCGCTTGCGCGAGGCGGCCGGCATGACGCTGGAGCAGCTCGGCAAGGTGATCTACTGCACGGGCTCCCTGATCGGCCAGGTCGAGACGGCGTCGAAGGTTCCGAGCCGGACGTTCGCGGAGGCGCTCGACGCGGCGTTCATGACGGACGGCTTCTTCAGCCGCCTGCTCAAGCTGGTGCTGCGCAGCCAGCTGCCGAAGTGGTTCCAGCCGTACGCGGAGATGGAGGCGAAGGCGGCGTTCATCTCGACGTATCAGTGCCAGGTGGTGTACGGCCTGCTCCAGACACCGGAGTACGCAGCGGCGCTGGTGGCCGTCGAACACCCGGACAGGGTCGAGGAGTTGGTCGCGGCGCGCATGGAGCGGCAGCGCATCCTGGAGAAGAAGCAGCCACCTGCGGTGTGGGTCGTCCTGGACGAAGCTGTGCTGCTCCGCGAGGTCGGCGGCCGTGAGGTCATGCGCAAGCAACTCGCCCGTCTCGTGAGCTTCCGGGACAACCCCTGGGTCAACATCCAAGTGCTGCCGCTCGCTTCGGGTGTGCACGCCGGGATGGTGGGCTCCTTCAACCTCCTGCGCTTCGACGACGACCCCGACATCTACTACTCCGAGGGCTATGACCAGGCCCATATGACCGCCAACCCAGACGTCATCAGGGAGCGTTCCGTCGGATACGCTCGCTTGCAGGCCGACGCGCTCTCGGTGGAGGACTCGGCCGACCTGATCACGCGCGTGATGGAGGAACGTTATGGAGACCGGGCGGAAGACGTGGCGTAAGTCCAGTTACAGCAGCACCAATGGCGGTGACTGTGTTGAGTGTGCCCCCCTCGGCACCATGGAGTGGCGCAAGTCGTCCTTCAGCGGCAGCAACGGCGGTGATTGCGTCGAGGTCGCGACCGCAGCGACCCCCTGCATCGCGATCCGTGACTCCAAGAACCCCGGCGGAGCGATCCTCACGGTCTCCCGTTCGCGCTTCGTGGAGTTCGTCGACTCACTTTGAGGAGCACGATGGAGCTGGCCAACGCACAGTGGCGCAAGTCCAGTTACAGCAGCACCAACGGCGGTGAGTGCGTAGAGGTCGCTGACCGCACCCCTCACATCGCGATCCGTGACTCGAAGAACCCCGGCGGAGCCATCGTCACCGTTTCCCGCAGCCGCTTCGAGGACTTCATCAACTCGCTCTCTGTGTAACTGAGTTACTGGCCAGTCTGTAACTCGGCTTACTGGCATGATTAATGCATGGTGAGACGGGACGACCCGGAAGTCATCGGGCGCAGGGTCCAGCAGTTGCGGCACGAACGCGGGCTCACCCAGCGGCAGTTGGCCGAGCCCGCCTACACGCCCGCGTACATCTCCACCCTTGAGGCCGGCCGGGTCCGCCCCTCCGACGACGCGCTGCGCCACCTCGCGGAACGGCTCGGCGTGGCCTACGACGAGCTGGCCACCGGCCGCCCCGCCCACCTCGCCACCGAACTGCGCCTACGGCTGACCGGCGCCCAACGCACCCTGGCGACAGGGGAGTCGGAGGAGGCGGCGGAGCAGTACGCCGAGCTGCTCGCGGAGGCGGAGTCGCACGGGCTGGTGGACGAGGAAGCCATCGCGCTGCTCGGGCTGGGTGAGTGCGGCCTCGACACGGGTGATCTCACCGCCGCCCGCATGTACTTCGAGCGAGCCGAGCAGCGCCTCGCCGACGAACCCCTTCCCTCCCGCGTCCCCGCCATCCGCGGCCGTGCCGTCGCGCACTACCTCACCGGTGAACTCCGTTACGCCGTCTACCTGTTGGAGTCCACGCTCGACGAGCTGAACCGCGGCGGCCTGCACGACCCCGACGCGCTCCTGCTGCTCTACGCGAGCGCGATAGGGCCGTACATGGACATGGGAGCGCACGCGAGGGCGGCCCAGGCGGCGGAGCTGGCGCTCGCGCTCGCGCCGCAGGTGGCGGACCCGGCGCTGCTGGCGCGCATGCACCGTTCGGTGGCGCGCACGCTGATAGCGGAGGGCAAGGTCGCGGAGGCCGACGCCTCGCTCGCGAAGGCCGCCGATCTGTACCGCCAGCTCCAGTTCCGTACCGAGCTCGCCAACTGCCACTGGATGCGCGGCTACGTCTACGCCCAGGACGGCGAACTGGAGCGCGCCGAGGTCGAGTTGAGGCAGGCGCTGGCCATGCTGACGGCGAAGCGCGCCGCGCTGTACAGCAGCCAGGTCGCGGTGGAGCTGGCCGACGTCCTGCACAAACGCGGCAAGTCCGAGGAGGCCGCCACCCTCCTCCACGACGTCCTCAACGACCTCAGCTCCGAACGCGGCGCCCTCCACTCCGCCGCCGCCCACCGCCTCCTCGGCATCATCGCGGAGGACGCCCGCGACACGGACGCGGCCGAGGAGCACTACGTCCGCGCCCTCAGCCTCCTGGAGCGCGCGGGCGCGGCCGGCGACCTGGCCGACCTGTGCCGGATGCTGGGCGATCTGCTCCGCCGTACCGGCCGGGTGGAGGCGGCACTCGACGCCTACCGCACGGGCCTCGGCCACCGTACGGCCCCCGGGACGACGACCCTCGGACCGGCGCCCGCACAGCCTCCTCTTTGACAAATCGGGGATACCGCACAGCGCCGACGGTTACCGTGCCACGTACGAGTGCCAGGCGTAATCGTGCGAAACGGGATGAGACAGGCGCGTGCAGAACGAACGGACCGTGGTCGACGGCCTGCGCCTGGCCGTACGCGCCATGGTCTACGCGGTACTCGGCGGCGCCGCCCTCATAGCGATCGCGACAGTCGTCTCCGTCCTCGGCCCGATGCTGGCGATCGACCTCTACACCCCACCCGTGGCGGCCTGGTGGACGGTCTTCACGGCGGTGGCGGTACAGGGCGTCCCCTTCCTGCTCCTCGGCACGGTGGTCTCGGCGGCGATCGGCGCCTTCGTCCCCGAGCGGGTCTTCACCCGCCTCCTCCCCCGCAACCAGGCGCTGGCCGTCCCGATCGCGGGCGCGGCAGGAGTCGTACTCCCGGGTTGTGAGTGCGCGTCGGTCCCGGTGGCGAGCAGCCTGATGAGACGGGGGGTGGCCCCGGCAGCGGCGCTGGCGTTTCTGCTGTCCGCTCCCGCCATCAACCCGGTTGTCCTGGTGGCCACTTCGATCGCGTTCCCGGGCCAGCCGAAGATGGTGCTGGGCCGCCTGGTCGCGTCCCTGGCGACGGCGGTGGTGATGGGCTGGCTGTGGGCGCGCTTCGGCAGGGAGGAGTGGCTACGACTCCCGAAGCGCACGCGGACCACGGCGTCTTCGCCTGCGGGTATGAAGGCCTTCGTCGCGGGCCTGCAACACGACTTCCTCCATGCCGGCGGTTTCCTGGTCCTGGGCGCGGCAGCGGCGGCGACCTTCAACATCGCCGTACCGCGCTCGATCCTGGACATCTTCACGGGCTCGTCCTGGCTGTCGCTTCTGCTGCTGGCCCTCCTGGCGGTGGTCCTGTGCGTATGCAGCGAGGCGGACGCGTTCGTAGCGGCTTCGCTGAGCGGCTTCTCACCTGCCGCGAAACTGGCGTTCATGGTGGTGGGCCCGATGGTCGACCTGAAGCTGATCGCGTTGCAGGCGGGCACGTTCGGCCGCTCCTTCGCCCTCCGCTTCTCCTCGACGACCTGGCTGGTCGCCGTAACGAGCAGCACGCTCGTGGGCTGGTGGTTGCTGTGAGGCGCTACGGCTCGGCGGTCCTCCTCCTGCTCACGGGCGGGGCGGTGCTGCGGATCTCGCTCTTCAGCGACCTGTATCTGCGGTACGTACAGGCGGCGTTGCGGCCGTACTTGGTGATCTCCGGTTCGCTGCTGATGCTGTTGGGGGCGGTGGCGGCGATCAGGGGGATGAGTCACAGGGACCACGAGGAGGAGGAAGAAGAGGAGGACGGGCACTCCCATGGTTCCCACGGCCCCCGCATCGCCTGGCTCCTCACCCTCCCCGCCCTGGCCCTCCTCCTCTTCCCACCCCCCGCGCTGGGCTCGTACAGCGCGGGCCGCGAACAGGCACAACTCGCGGCACAGGGCGTGGGCACCTTCCCCGCGCTGCCCGCCGCCAAGGTGCTGGACATCTCGGTGGCCCAGTACAGCTCCCGGGCGGTCTACGACACCGGCCACTCCCTCAAGGGCCGCACGGTCCGCATGACGGGCTTCGTCACCCACGGCTCGAACGGCACCTGGTACGTCACCCGCCTCGTCGTCACCTGCTGCGCCGCCGACGCCACGACCAGCAAGGTAGAGATCAGAGGCACCGAATCCGACGACGCCCCCCAGACCGACACCTGGGTCACCGTCACCGGCACCTGGCTCCCCAAGGGCAAACTCGGCACGGACGGGGCATGGCCCCCACTCCTCGACGCGAAGACCGTCACGCAGGTGAAGGAGCCGGCGGATCCGTACGAGAAGCGTTGAGGCCGTTCCGGAGATGCGGGTGATTCCGGAGCGTTAAGGTGCTGGTGATGCGCAGGGTGTGGGGCGTGTCACTCATCGCTACGAAACAGGGGTCGCGGGGGCAGCCCGCGCGGCCGTGCATCTGGGGGGCCTCATGCACGAGATGGTCAAGGGCGGGAACGTCGGTCTGGCGTCGCTGAGCGAGGACATCGGTTCGGTGCTGATGAGCCTGAGCTGGGGGAGCCCGACGGGAGAGGGCGACGCGGACGTCTCCGTACTGCTGCTGACCGGGGACGGAAAGGTGCGCAGCGACGGGGACTTCTACTTCTACAACAACCCCGTCGCCGCAGACGGAAGCGTGCAACTGCTCGGCAAGGCACCGACGGCGGACGGCAGCGAGGACCGGATCACCTTCGACCTGACCGCGATCCCGGCCGGCGTCGAGCAGATCGTGGTGGCGGCCAGCCGCTACGAGAGCGCCCGCTTCTCCGAACTCCAGGACCTGCGGCTGACGTTGGCCGACGGTTCCGGCGAAAGCCTGCTGCGCTTCTCGATCGACGATCCGGGCGAGGTCAGCGCGCTGCTCTTCGGCGAGTTCTACCGGCGGGGCGGCGACTGGAAGTTCCGCGCGATCGGACAGGGCTACGAGTCCGGACTCGCCGGTGTGGCAACGGACTTCGGCGTTGACATCGACGACGACGCGGACGTGGAGGCTGCGCCTGATGCCGAGTCCGAGGGCGAGTCCGAATCCGAGGGTGCGACCGAAGTCCGTACGACGGAAGCCGTCGCCGCGATTCCCGCGCAGCCGCCGAGCCCCGCAGTCGAGTCGGTTCCCGAGGTCTCCGAGGCCTCCGAGGTCGCGACCGCCGCGCGTCCCGCCCGTCCTCGTACCGCCAAGAAGAAGGTCACCCTGCCGAAGGTGGCCAAGAAGTCCCTCGCGGAGAACGACTCCTGGCGACGTGCCCGGCTCTTCCCGGCCTCCGCGCTCAAGAGCGATCACGAGCGGGAGACCCGGGCGACCTCCGTGCTGCTGTCGGTGATGGCCCAAGTACCGGAGTTCGGGCGGCGGTTGACGGCGGCCTTCGGCGCTCCGGTCGGCCGGATGGAGACGTTCACCGAGGTCACGCTCCCCAACGGCGAGTCCCCTCGGCGGCCCGACGGGGTGATCCGGGTCGAGCGTGCGGGCAAGCTGTGGACCGCGCTCGTCGAAACGAAGACGAACGGCAACCCCCTCAAGCCGGACCAGGTGCAGGCCTACGCCGACATAGCGGCCCGGCGCGGGTACGAGGCCGTCATCACGCTCTCCAACGACGTCGAGCTGGAGGGCAGCCCGTTGGTGGAGGTCAAGCTCGACGGGCGGCGCAAGAACAAGGTGGCGCTCTGGCATCTGTCCTGGGCCGAAGTCGCCCACCAGGCACAGATGTTGATCCGCCACGAGGGTGTGGGCAACGCGGCGCACGCCTGGCTGCTCCAGGAACTGCTCCACTACCTCCAGCACGAGAACTCCGGCTGCCACGGCTTCCAGAACATGGGCCGCTCCTGGGTCCCGGTACGCAACGCGATCGACGCCGAGACCCTGTGCCAGGGCGACCCGCGCGCGGTGGAGGTCGTGGAGAGCTGGGAACGGCTGGTGCGGCAGGTGTGTCTGCGGCTGGGCGGCGAACTCGGCGAGAAGGTGCTGCCGGTGCAGCGGGCCAAGCGAGGCACCGATCCGGCCTCCCGGCGCGCCGCTCTCGCCGACCGGCTCTGCGTCGACGGCAGACTCGACGCCGAGCTCCGGATCGAGGGCACGCCCGGTGTCCTGGCCCTCTGCGCTGACCTGCGTACCGGCAAGCTGCGGACGTCCATCGAGATCGCCGCCCCCGATCAGGGTTATCCCCTCAGCTGGGCCAAGCGGCTGATCCGCAGGCTCGCCGAGGCGCCGGCCGACCTCCATGTCGAGGCGGTGCTGGAGGGGCAGACGGGCGGCGGTCCGCGCGGCACGCTGGAACGCCTGCGTCCCGAACCGGCCGACATCCTTCCCAAGAACGGAGCCCAGATCACCGGCTTCCGCCTGTCCCTCTTCAGAGGCATGGGCAACACCCGGGGCACCGCCGAATCGGGCTTCATCCGCAGCGTCGACGAGTCCGTGGACCGGTTCCACGCGAGCGTGGTGGTCCACCTGGACGGCGGCCGTACGACGCGTTCGCGGAAACCCGTCGAGGCCTGAGGTTCTTCGCGAGCCGCCGTTTCCTAGACCTGCACCCGCCCCTGCCGCTGCACATCCGTCAACCGCTGCGCCCCGATCTCCAGTGCCCGGCTCATCGCGTCCGGGGGGACATTCGCGAGCCCCCCGTTCGTGAGGGTGATGGTGTCGTCGCCGATGCGGACGGCGGCGGTGTCGAGGGTGAGGGTGGACTGGTCGCCCTCCGGGGTGGTGCCGGTGAGGGTGAGGTGGAGGCCTTCGCGGGCGTCGCCGACGTTCGGGAGGGTCGCTTCCGTGACCGTCACCGACTGGACGCCCGAGCGGGTTGTCGTCGCTGTGAACTGGGCGCACTTCTGCGGGAGCGTCTTCAGCCAGGCCAGGGTGCGGTCCACGTCGGCGGACTTGAACGCGGCCACCTGGTAGTGGAGTTGGGCCTCGTCGTCGGTGTCGTCGAGGCCGATGACCGCCTGGGCGGTGGCGGGGGTGCCGAGGAGTTCGTCGGCGTAGAGCGCGTCGAGGAGACGTTGGCAGTCGGGGTCGGCGGTCTTCGCCTTGAGGAGGCTGTCGCGCCAGGTCGCCGTGCCCTGGGTCGGGGTCCAGGGGGCGCCCAGGTCCGTGTCCGCGATCAGCGCGGTCTGTGCCTGTGCCTGGGTGAGGACGGGGGCCGCCGCCGGGGACGCGTGTGCCGCGGGGGTTCGTACGGGCGAGACGGAGGGCGCGCTCGTCACCTTGTGCAGGGCGGCCTCGTTCGCGCAGCCCGCGGCCGTGAGCAGGGTGCCCGCCGACAGCGCCGAGGCGAGGAGGAGGACACGGGCCGGGGAACGGGTCATCGAGGGTCCCTCCTGGGGCGGACGCGTGACGCGGATGCGGGGCGCGCAGGTCGGCGCGTGCTCCCACGGCACCATCGCCCGCGCCCGCCCACCAGCGCGCCGGGCCGTCCGGGTGACTGCCGGGCCCGGCGCGGGCCATCGGGAAACCAATACCGAGCATTCGATTCCTCATTGGCCGCCCGTCCGCGCCCCGCCTACTGTCGGAGTCAGATCACCGACCACCGCCCTGGAGACCCCCATGTCGAAGATCCTCTTCGTGCTGACCGGCGCCGACCACCTCACCCTGGCCGACGGGACCCCGCACCCCACCGGCTACTGGGCCGAGGAGGCCGTCACCCCGTTCGAGGCGTTCAAGGCTGCCGGTCACGAGGTCGTCGTCGCGACGCCTGGCGGTGTCGTACCGCCCGTGGACCGGGGCAGCCTCGCCCCCGACTACAACGGCGGCCAGGAGAACGCCGACCGCGTCGCCGCCGTGCTCGCGTCGAGCCCCGAGTTCCAGCACCCGGTCAAGCTGACCGAGGTCGACCTCGCCGACTACGCCGCCGTCTACTACCCCGGCGGCCACGGCCCGATGGAGGACCTCGCCGTCGACGCCGACTCCGGCCGGCTCCTCACCCAGACCCTCGCCTCCGGCAAGCCGCTCGGCGTCGTCTGCCACGGCCCGGCCGCGCTCCTCCCGGCCGTCAAGGAGGACGGCACGAACGCCTTCGCGGGCCGCCGCCTCACCGGTTTCACCAACGACGAGGAGATCCAGGGCGGCCTCGCCGACAAGGTGAAGTGGCTGCTCCAGGACCGGCTCGTGGAGCTCGGCGCGGACTTCCAGCAGGGCGAGCCGTGGGCGCCGTACGTCGTGGTCGACGGCAACCTCGTCACCGGCCAGAACCCGGCGTCCTCCGCACCGGTCGCGGACGAGCTGCTCAAGAAGCTCGGCTGATTAATTCCGTCGCGGGGGCGGTCGTACGACTGCTACGGTTTGCCACATGAAGCGCGCCAAGCCGTTCGTGTCGGCTGTGACGACGACGCCGGAGAGTGTCCCGGCGCGCTGACTGCTGACCAAGTCGAAGCCCCGGGGCGAGTGCCCCGGGGCTTCGTCACGTGGTGCTCGCCCTTTGATTTCCAAGGGAGTTCACCATGTACGACCACCGACGTCTCGGCCGCGAGCTCGGCCTCTTCGACACCGACCCCCTGATGGGCGCGGGGCTGCCGTACTGGCTGCCCGACGGTGCCGTCGTCCGGCATCAACTGGAGGAGTATGTAAGGGGGTTGGAGTCTGCGGCCGGGTATCGGCACGTGTACTCGCCCGTCCTCGGCAAACGTGAGCTGTACGAGATCTCCGGGCACTGGTCGCACTACAGCGACGACATGTTCCCGCCCATGCAACTGGGCGCGGAGGAAGTCGTGTTGCGGCCGAGCCTCTGTCCGCACCACGCGCTCATCTATCGTTCCCGCTCCCACAGCTATCGCGAACTACCCCTCCGCATCGCCGAGTTGGGCGGTATGTACCGCTCCGAACTCTCCGGCGTCCTCGGCGGTCTGACCCGCGTCCGCGCCATCCAGCTCAACGACGCCCACATCTTCTGCACCCTCGACCAGGCCGTCGAGGAGGCCCGCGCCGCCCTCGACCTCATCGCCCGCGCCTACGCCGACCTCGGCATCCGCGCCTCCCGCTACCGGCTGTCGCTGCCGGGGGAGGGCGTCTCCGGCGGGGGCGGCAAGTACGTTGCGGATCCGGCCCTTTGGCAGCGGGCGACCGCGATGCTGCGGGAAGTTCTCGACGCGTCCGGGGTGGCCTACGAGGCCGCCGAGGGCGAGGCCGCCTTCTACGGCCCGAAGATCGACGTCCAGATCGAGGACGCGGCGGGCCGCGAGGCCACCCTCTCCACCGTCCAGATCGACTTCCACCAGCCCGAACGCTTCGACCTGCACTACATCGGCCCCGACGGCGCGAAACACCGGCCGGTCATGGTGCACCGCAGTGTCATCGGCAGCGTGGAGCGCGCGGTGGCACACCTGGTGGAGGAGCACGGCGGCGCGTTCCCGGCATGGCTGGCGCCCGTGCAGCTGGCCGTCCTCCCGGTGTCGGAGGCGCAGGAGCAGCACGCCTACGACCTCGCCGAGCAGGCCCGCGCCCAGGGACTCCGTGCCGAGGTCGCCGTCGAGGGCAGCCTCGGTGCCCGGATCCGGGCGGCGCGACTGGTCCCGTACCAGGCGGTGATCGGCGAACGGGAGGCCGACGCCGGCCTGGTCGCCGTACGGCTGCGGGACGGCCGTCGGGTCGACCCGCTGGCGCCCGCCGACCTGCTGCGTCGCGTCAGCGCGCGGGTCGGGGCGCGCGGCGCCGAACTGTGGGCGGATGCGTAGGGTCGCAACCGGACAGCGCTTTTGTGTTGCGAGGTCCCTGCTGTGTACGGCTGCGGGACGGGCGCCGGGTCGACCCGCTGGCGCCTGTCGACCTGGTGCGTCGCGTCAGCGCGCGGGTCGGGGCGCGCGGCGCCGAACTGTGGGCGGATGCGTAAGGTCACAATCGAACAGCACCCTTGCGTCGAGAGGACCCTGCCGTGACCGGTCAGCCCATCCCCGTGATCATCGACTGCGACACGGGGGTCGACGACGCCCTGGCGCTGCTGTTCGCCGTCCGGCACCCGGGCCTCGACCTGCGCGCGGTCACCTGCGTGGCCGGGAACACGGACGTGGACCAGGTCGTACGGAACACCCTGATCGTCCTGGACCACGCCGGGGCCGGTGACATCCCGGTCGCGCGTGGCGCCGCCCGGCCGCTGATCGAGCCGGCCCGCTCGGCCGCGCACGTCCACGGCCAGGACGGCATGGGCGACATGGGCCTGCCCGCGTCGGCGCGCACGCCGGTCGACGTGGACGCGGTGACGCTGCTGCGCCGCGAGATCCTGGCCTCCCCGCGCCCGGTCACCCTGATCCCCACCGCCCCGCTGACCAACATCGCGCTGCTGCTGCGGACGTTCCCCGAGGTGACGGCCAACATCGAGCGGATCGTGTTCATGGGCGGCGCGGTGGCGGTCGGAAACGCCACGCCCGTCGCGGAGTTCAACGTGTGGCACGACCCGGAGGCGGCGGCGATCCTGCTCACGGCGGGGGTGCCGATCACGATGTACGGGTTGGACGTCTTCGAGCGGGTCCAGGTCCCGGCCGCCGATGTGCAGCGCCTGCGGGAGAGTGCCGTGCCCCGGCTGAAACTGGCGGGCGACCTCCTCGCCCACCGCGACCCGGCCGCCTCCGGCGACCCCACCCCCACCGGCGGCCTCGGCGACGCGGGCGCGGTCTGCGCGGTCGCCGACCCGGGCGGCCTCACCACCCGCCTGCTGCCGGTCGAGGTCTCCCTCGCCCCCGGGCCGTCCCGCGGCCAGACCATCGTCGACCGCCGCCCCCGCCACGGCGAGTCCGAGATCCACGACGGAGCACGCGAACAGGCCCTGGTGGACGTGGGGTTGGACGTGGATGTGGAGCGTTACGTGAAGCTGTGGCTGGAGACGGTCGAGGGTTCGGCCTCCACGGATTCCGGCGCCGCCCCCGCGTGATCTCGACAGGACAGCTCCCACCGGCGAAGTTATCCTGGAGGTGATGAAGACCATCCGGGCCGAGCCCGGGGTGGGGGCCGGCCGCCTGTCTGGCGGAGGCGACACCTTATGCGCAGGAAAGCGAGTTGGGCAGCCACGGGAGTTCTGGCCGTGGTGTTCGCCATGAGCGCTACCTCGGCACATGCCGTGCCGGCAGACGATCCGTCGCCGCAGGAACTGTACGAGGACGCCGCGCCGGCGACGGTCCATGTGATCGTGACCACGGGCTACGGTCTGGCTCTCGGCACCGGCTTCATCTACGACGCCGACCAGGGCCTCATCGTCACCAACGCGCATGTGGTGGAGGGCGGGGCCGCCGTGAAGGTGGGCATCGACAACAAGGAACCGGTGGCCGCCCGGGTGCTGGGCAGCGATCCCTGCGAAGACGTGGCCGTCCTCGAACTCGCCTCTCCGCAGAGCGACTTGAAGGAGCTCGAGTTCGGCAGCAGTGCCGATGTGAAGACCACGGACGAGGTCACGGCCATCGGCTATCCGGGTTCCTTCGAGAACCCCGCCACGCAGAAGGCCATCTACACCGCGGGCACCGTGCAGTCGACGGACGTGCCCGCCGATCCGAGCCCGTCACTTCCGCACTACGCGTCCACCATCCAGCACTCCGCGACCCTCAACCACGGCAATTCCGGCGGGCCGTTGCTCGACAGCGACGGAAAGGTGGTCGGGGTGAACACCCTGGGCAACGACGAGGCGCAGGGGCAGTACTACTCGATCTCCGGCGACCATGTGCGCTCGATGCTCGACTCGCTGGCCGCGGGAGACACCAAGAACAACGCCGGATGGATGCTCTACTCCCTGAACGACCCCAATCTGCCCTACATCTACTCCGAGCCGCGCGATCAGCAGGCCATGCGGCAGAACCAGGAACGCCTCCTCCAGGACGGGGTCCAGGGAGTGTTCGTCGCCAGCACGACGGCCAACTCCCCGGCGGAGAAGGCCCGTCTCGAATCCGGTGATGTCATCACCGCGATCAAGGGAGCGCCGACCGCACAGGTCAGCGACGTGTGCGACGTACTGCAGTCCGCGGCACCCGGCGAGAAGCTGGCGGTCGACGGTGTCTACACCTTCAACGCCCAGGACGTGAACAAGCAGTTCGAGGACCCGTGGAACACCAACGTGGTGCTGCCGGCCAAGTAGGGCCCCGGCGCCCGCCGGAATGAACGACCCCGCCGTCCCACAGGCCTTGCGGCTGCTGCGGGCGGCGGGGGTCGTGGAGAGGGAAGGGGCGGTTACGAGTGCGTCGCCCGGCGGCGACGCGTAGCCACCACGATCGCCCCGCCGCCGGCCAGCAGGGCCGCCGCGCCGCCGACGATCGCGCCGGTGTTGCTGCCGCCACCGGTCTCGGCGAGGTCTCCGCCGCCACCGTTGGGCGAGGGGGCCGCCGCCGGGGCGCTGCTCGAACCGGAAGCGACCGGGGTCGGGTTGTCGGACGGCGTGGCCGACTCGGAGGCGCTGGGGGTCGGGGTCGAGGACTCGTCGGCCGGCGGGGTGGACTCCGGGGCCGACGGGGGGACCGACGCCGGGGCGGACGGGGACGGGGGCTGGGACTCGGTGGTCGTGCAGTCCTTCGTGCCGCCGTTCCAGGCCGCGATCAGCTTGTCCTTGATGACCGTGTGGTCGGGGCCCTTGGGCAGGTCGCCGTGGACGAGGCCGTCGCCGGCGGCCGGGTTGCCGTCGAACTTGACCGCGCCGCGGTAGAGGTCGATCTGCGCGAAGCAGCCCTCGTCCGGCACCGCGATGTCGAGCGAGTCGGTCTGGCCCTTCTTCACGGTGACCGTGTCGAAGTCGACGAAGACCTGCTGGCCGGAGGTGGCGAAGGTCGGGCCGTGCGCGATGTACGAGGCGAGCGAGGCGGTGCAGGTGGACGCGTCGCCCGCGGTGCGGACCTTGATGTGGACCTTGCCGTCGTCGGTGGGCTTCAGGTTCTGGTCGTCGACCTTGACGGAGGGGAAGAAGCTGGTGCCGTCCAGCGAGAACTGGCAGCCCTCGGTCTCGGTGACCGTGCCCGCACCGGAACCGGGCTTGTAGTGGCCGCCCGATTCCCAGCCGTCACCGCCGCCGCCGTGCCCCCCGGTGGCCCAGGCGCCGGACGCGGCGGCTACGGAGGCCGCGGCGAGGGCGAGGGAGGCGGCGCCCGTCCCCAACAGGCGGCGCACGGTGACACGACTGGCTATGGACATACTGATCCCATCTGGCGTGTACAGGGTGTGGAGGGTGTGGATCAACGCGAGAAGCACTGGGCCCATTGGTCACATGCGCCACAGCGTGTGCACATCGTGGGTCCACCGGAAGAAGACTGTCAACTCGCCTCGGTGTAGAGGGAATTCATAAGGAGACCACGTGTCCGACCTGTCCTCCCGTGACCCGAACTGGTGGCGTCAGGCCGTTGTGTACCAGGTGTATCCGCGCAGTTTCGCCGACGCCGACGGCGACGGACTCGGGGACCTGAGGGGCATCACCGGGCGGCTCACCCACCTCGCCGCCCTGGGCGTCGACGCCCTCTGGCTCAGCCCCTTCTACCCGTCCGAACTCGCCGACGGCGGCTACGACGTCGCCGACTACCGCGACGTCGACCCGCGCCTCGGCACCCTCGACGACTTCGACGCGATGGTCGCCGAAGCACACCGGCTGGGCCTGAAGGTCATGGTCGACATCGTGCCCAACCACACCTCGCACCTCCACAGTTGGTTCCAGGAAGCGCTGGCGGCCGGTCCCGGTTCCGCCGCCCGCGACCGGTACGTGTTCCGGGACGGGCGCGGCGACGGCGGTCAACTCCCGCCCACCGACTGGCCGTCCGTCTTCGGTGGCAGCGCGTGGAAGCAACTCCCCGACGGACAGTGGTACTTGCACCTCTTCACCCCCGAACAGCCCGACCTCAACTGGGACAACGAGGAGGTACGGGCCGACTTCCGCACCACGCTCCGCTTCTGGTCCGACCGGGGCGTCGACGGTTTCCGCGTCGACGTGGCCCACGCGCTGGTGAAGGACCTCGGCGAGCCGTTGCGGGACATCGGCCCGCTCGCGGCCAACTCCGAGGCAGTCCTGGACTCCCTCCCGCCAGGCACCCACCCCTACTACGACCGCGACGAGGTCCACGAGATCTACCGCGACTGGCGCCGCAGCGTCTTCGACACCTACACCCCGCCCCGCATGGCGGTCGCCGAGGCCTGGGTACCGGCCGCCCGCCGCGCCCTCTACGCCCGCCCCGACGAACTCGGCCAGGCCTTCAACTTCGAGTACCTGGAGGCCGGTTGGGACGCGGACGAACTGCGCGAGGTGATCACCGGCTCGCTCGCCACGGCCCACGCGGCGGGCGCCTCCGCCACCTGGGTGCTCTCCAACCACGACGTCGTACGCCACGCCTCGCGCCTGATGCTGCCGAGGGGCACCGACCCGAACACCTGGCTGCTGTCCGACGGCCGCACGCCACCCGTCGACACGACGGCCGGCCTGCGCCGCGCCCGCGCCGCGACCCTGCTGATGCTGGCGCTGCCCGGATCGTCGTACGTCTACCAGGGCGAGGAACTCGGACTGCCCGAGGTCGCCGACCTGCCCGTCGAGGTCCTCCAGGACCCCATCTGGGAACAACAGGGCCACACCCACAAGGGCCGCGACGGCTGCCGGGTCCCCCTGCCGTGGACCACGACCGGTCCGTCGTACGGCTTCGGGTCCGGCCCCGCGTGGCTGCCGCAGCCGGCGAGCTTCGCGTCGTACGCCGTCGAGGCACAGGACGGGAGCGAGGGCTCGACCCTGGAGTTCTACCGCAAGGCCCTGCGGCTGCGCCGCAAGCTGCTCGAGGGGGAGTCGCTGACCTGGGCCGCGGACAGCCCGCCCGGAGCGCTGCACTTCACGCGCTCCGAGGGCTGGCGGTGTGTCACCAACCTGTCGGCGGAGCCGGTCGCCCTGCCGCCGGGGGAGGTGCTGCTGAGCAGCGAACCGGCGGCGGGCGAGGGGCAGTTGGGGCTGCTGGCTCCGGACACGACCGTGTGGCTGGGGGCGTAGCGCACGCTGCGGTGCACTCACCCCACGGTCGGGGTCTGGCTGGCGCTGGGTGAGGCCTCGCCCGGCAGGACCGGCGGTTGGGTGGTGCTGTTCACCGGCGGGGTGAGGACGACCTCCGGCGCGCCCGCGGCCGGGGGCGGCGGGGTCAGGTCCACGGCCGGCAGCTTCGGCGGGGTCGTCTCCTGGAAGAGGACCTGGCTGAAGTTGACCAGGCCGGTGTCCTCCATCACCGTGATGTGGTCCAGGACCGTCGCGTTGGCCTGGTTGGCCAGGACCCGCACCAGGGTGTTCTCGGTCGTCCCGCGGATCTTGGCGATGGTGGCGAAGATCGAACCGTGCGTGACCCGCAGGATGTTGGCGAAGTCCGTGTCGAACTGCTTGCCGCTGTCGCCGTTCAGGGTGTTGATGAACCCCTGCTGCTGCGGGCTGGGCTGGTTCGGGATCGTGATGTTGAGCATGGGTGCGATCTTGCGGACGGTGGAGTCCAGCGCCGCGTGCCCGTCGATGAGGTGCTTGCTCGCGGTGATGACCGCCGGGCTCGCCCCCTTCTTCAGTCCCATCTGGCCGACGGGGTACTCCCACAGCCCTGCCGCGCGCACCTTGACCACGAAGTCGCGGTCGGCCTCGGTCAGCGGCCCCCACTGCGTGTTGGCGATCACACGTGAGGGCGAGCTGGAGACCGTGTTGACGCCCAGCATTGCCGGATAGGCGAGGGCGACGAGGGTCAGGCTGAGGGCACCCCCCACAACCATCGTTCCCGTCGCGTTCCGCGAAAAGCGCACCGTACCTCCTGTGTCGTGGACCGCCCGTCGGCGGTACGGACAGTGGGGAGTACGGATCGGGGAAGCGCTCGAAGTCTTTGGTTTTGGTAAAGCCCGAGTGGGGCGCGTCACAAGTGGCGGGTGATGCCTCCGGTTCGGCGCCCCGATTCCGGCTGGGTCGGGGCTAGTTGAACTGACCGGGCTGGTAGTCGCCGGCCGGCATCGTGAGCATGACGTTCATGCGGTTGAAGCTGTTGATGAGGGCGATCAGTGAGACGAGGGCCATGAGCTGCTCGTCGTCGTAGTGCTTCGCGGCGTTCCCCCACACCTCGTCGCTCACCCCGCCGGCCGCGTCCGCGATCCGGGTGCCCTCCTCGGCGAGTTCGAGCGCGGCGCGCTCCGCGTCGGTGAACACGGTGGCCTCGCGCCACACCGCGACGAGGTTCAGCCGCACCGACGTCTCGCCGGCCGCCGCGGCGTCCTTGGTGTGCATGTCGGTGCAGAACCCGCACCCGTTGATCTGACTCGCCCGGATCTTCACCAGCTCCTGCGTGGCGGCGGGCAGCGGCGAGTCCTCGATGACCTTGCCCGCCGCGATGAAGTGCTTCAGGGCCTTGCCGGCGACGGGGCTGGTGAAGGCGTTGAGTCGGGCACCCATGGTGGGCTCCTCTGCGGTTCGTTGTTTCGTTGCCGTTGCTTGCACAGGACTGACGAAACGGGCGCCGCGAATGTGACACGTACAGGGAGCGGCGCGCGAAAACCGGTGGAGCTTCGGCTCTCTCTCCCTCTACCGTGCTGCCCGACCGAGTCGTCTGGGCAAGGACGTGCCGTTGTACACCGTGTGAGACCCCCCGAGTGCTGAATCGTCGCGCGTCGCGCTGTTGCGCCGCGCTCCTTTTTGCTGCGGTCTTCTCACTGGAACCGGTGTACTCCTGTGCTCGAAACCTGGGTGGTCATGCCCACCTGCCTGCCACTCGTCCGCCGCCGCTGCCATGCGTGCGGGGCCGGACACTTCCAAGCAAGCGGCAAGTTCCGCGTCAACGCCCACCACAAACTGCTGGACGTCTGGCTCCTGATCCTCTGCACGAGGTGCGGGGACACGGCGAAACTCACGGTCATGGAACGGGCGAACGTACGCTCCATACGACCGGAACTGCTGGCCGGCCTACACGCCAACGACCTCGCTCTGACAGCGGAGTTGCTCCAGGACCCCGCCCTGCAGCGCCGTAACCGCATCGCCCTCGACTGGTCCGGCGCGTGGCGTCTCGACACGGGCGGATCGGACCACCTGGACCGCGAGGCGATCGACATCGCGGTCCGCTTCACGGCCCGGATCCCGATCCGCCCGGCCCGACTGATCGCGGAGGGCTGCGCCCTGCCCCGGGCCGAGGTCGAACGCCTCATCACGGAGGGCCGGTTGGTCTCGACCGCCCGCCTCAACGACAGGGTCTCGGACAACTTCACGTTCACCCTGAAACGCTGACGCTGCTGCGCCCGTGGGGCCTGCCTGGCGGGTTCTACGGGCGCGGACGGCACTGCGGATCTGTCCGTCCGACGGCGAGGACTTCCTGCTCGCCGTCGAGGCACAGGAGCGGCGGGACGAGAGGAAGGAGCAGAGCTGGGCGTACTGCGTCGCGTATCTCCAGTCGAAGTACAAGCTGCCGGTGCTGCTGCTCGTGGTCTGCCGTGACCGGGCCACGGCCAAGTGGGCGGCCGGTCCGTTCGACTGCGGTACGCGTGGCTGGACGGTCCAGCGCACGTGCCCCCTCGTCGTCGGGCCGGACAACCTCCCGATGATCACGGACGTGCGGAGCGCGGCGAAGCATCCCGCGATGGCCGCGTTCTCCGCGCTGACACACGCCAACAGCCCCGAATGCGACGCCATGCTGGACGCACTGGACCAGGCCCTCGGTGACTGGCTCGACCGTGCCGGCACGGTCGACCACGCGGAGGAGTTGTTCACCGCGGAGGCGGAAGGCCAGGAGTAGGTCAACGCCCTTCCGTTGACGGAATGTTGACCGGTGCATGGCACAGCGTTGGCGAACCCCCGCTATACGTTCGGCCCCATGCCACCACTCCCCCCACACCCCCAGCGGGCCCGTCAGGCGCCCCTCCCCGTGCTGCCCTATCGCAAGCCCACCAAGGGCCGTGACTACTGGGTGCTGAATGACGTCCTTCCGGATGTCGACGCCGTACGGGAACGGTGTCTCGAGAAGGACGACTGGGTGAAGGGGTATCCGTACACCTCGGAGACCTGGCCGGGGCTGCGGACCATGCCGGGGCTTGAGCCGGCCGAACTGGGGCGGATCGAGCGGCTGGTGAAACAGGCCACCGGGGCCAAGGAGTTGTGGGTGCAGAAGGCGCCCGGGGGCGGGACGCTCAACCACAACTGCATCCAGGTCGTGGGGGAGGGCGAGAGCGAACCCCGGCCCCACACCGACTCGCGGTCGCTGTGCCGGTACGCCGCCGTGCTGTATCTGAATCCGTCCGTGCCCAAGGACTGCGGGACCAGTTTCTACCGGCAGCATCTGCCCGGCGGACGGCTCGGCGGCAACGTCGTGCAGGCTCCGCACAACAACCTCGTCGAGGCGTTGGGCACGCGGTTCGTGGCGCCGGACGCGTTCGAGGAGGACGTGCGCGTGCCCCACAAGTACAACAGTCTGCTGCTCTACCACGCCAACCTCGTGCACAGCGCCACCGGTTACTACGGCAGCACCCTGGAGGAGAAGCGGATGACCGCCGTCTTCTTCTGGATGGCCTGACCCGGCCAACCCACTCCCACCAGCGCAGTCAGTAGCGCAGCGCCGTTCCGGTTTCCGCCTTCACGTCGCCCGACAGTTTGCGGTTGCTGCGGGCGGTCGCCGTGCCGGACTTTCCGGCCGGGACGTCGGAGACGGTGACGACCACGGTGTCGAGCAGATTCCCGCTCGTGTCCTTGAACTCGACCTGTACGGCGAAGGACTTGGTCGAGCCGGCCGTGTTGTCGGCGGTGACCCCGACGGTGCTGCGTCCTGCCGAGTCCGTGGTCGGCGTGCCCAGCTTCACCGCGTCCTTGGCGTCGACGCCGTTCTTCACCTCGTCGAGTCGGCGGCCCGCCTCGGCGGTCGCCGACGCGATGGCAGCCGTGGCCTGCGATCCGATGGACGCGACGGCGGACGCCGCCTTGCTCGCGACGGAGGAGGGACTGCTGTCGTCGGAACAACCGGTCAGGCCGGTGATGGCGGTGAGGGCGGTGAGGGTGACGGCTGCGACCGCCGTCAGTTTCGCGCCTCCCCTGTGCCACGCCATGTCGCCTCCATGAGTCGCCGCTTTCCCGGGCTGTCCCTCAAGTGAAGGTCCGTTGCCGTGCGCCCGCATGCCGGGCTCACCCGGACGGCGTAACCCCCCTGGTGGAGGGCGCCTCTCGGCCGGATGGTCGAAGCACCACACACCACAGAGAGGTGGGGCATCGCCATGACGCAGCAGCCGCACTCGACGCAGCAGCCGCACTCGACGTCCGCCGGCGGTGAGGAGAAACCCCCGGTCTGGAACGACGCCGGTCAGGCACCCGGCACCCGCGGCTACGGGCCGCCCCCGTCCGGTGGCGGGCTCGCTGCCGGCGGTGCCGTCTTCGCCGGTGTCCTGATGCTGATGAACGGTGTCATCGCCATCCTCCAGGGCATCTCCGCACTCGCCAAGGACGACGTCTACACGCGCGTCGGCAGCTACGTGTACAGCATCAACCTCACCGGCTGGGGCGTGATCCTCCTCTGCCTGGGCGCCGTGGGCGTGGCCACCGGCCTGGGCATCCTCAAGGGCATGAGCTGGGCCCGCGTCTGCGGCATCGTCCTCGCGAGCCTCAGCGCGATCCTCCAGTTCATGTTCCTGCCGTACGCCCCGATCTGGTCGGTCATCATGATCGCGGTCGATGTGTTCGTCATCTGGGCACTGGCCGTCTACGACCCGAAGACCTCCGGGGCGCGCCAGTAACGATCGACAGCCGGAGCGGCGGGCGGGTCAGACGTGTCCGATGCCGCCCCCGCCGAAGGAACCGCTCCTTCCGGGCAGCCAGCGCTGCCGGCTCTGGTTCTTTCCCGTGCGGCTTCCGGAGTGATGGAGCTGGTACGGCATCAGCCGTTCCTTCTCCTCCGAGGCGACGGGCATCTCGTCGGGTTCCCGCATCTCGCGCATCTCATGGACGGCGCCGGTGGCGGGAAGGTGGGGCTGCTCCTCGGGGAGCGGCCGCGGAAGTTCCTGGTCCCGGACCTTCATACCGAAATGTATGGCCCAGACCAGCGCGCCTGCGATCAGCAGGCCACCGAGAAAGGCTGCGCCCACGTCGAGCGTGTTGTGCGACGACGCGGCCAGCAGTTCGTACGCTGCCGTGCTCATACTCCGAGTATCACTCTTTGGGAGTGATTGTGACTATCCGCGCGAGACAAGCGGTGACCTCGGCGGGGTCCCGGGTGAACAGCGCCACGTGGTTGTCGGGGCGGATCAGCACGAGACCCGGGCCGGTGATCCCGTACGCCCGCCGGGCGTGCCCCTCGTGATCGCGCAGGTCGTCGTCCACCGTGAACCCCTGCAGCAGGCCGTCGTGCTCGACCGCCAACTTGCCCACGGCGTCCGCGACCTCGGCGCCGAAACCGAGCAGCGTGAACCGCGGGTCGGCGTACACCTCGAAAAGCCGGACCGGATGACCTGACGCGTCGAGGCAGGGGGCGTCGGGCGCGCGGTCGCCCGGACGCAGGACGGCGGGGTCGCCGACCGGGCCCACGGCCGGACCGGCCGGACCCGCGAGCGAACTCCACGGGTAGCCGGTACCCATGGGCGGCGGAGCGGCGACCTCGATACCCGTGCCTGGTTCCTTGACCCTTTCGAGCACCTGGGCATACAGGTCGCTGGAGACCCCCAGCGTCCAGGCCGCCACCGGAAGACGCTCCTCCTCGTATGTGTCCAGGAGCCCGGGACCGGCCTGCCCGGTGGCCGCGAGGGCCAGCTTCCAGCCCAGGTTGTAGGCGTCCTGGATACCGGTGTTCATACCGAGCCCGCCCGCGATCGGATGGACATGGGCCGCGTCCCCGGCGAGCAGGACCCGGCCGACCCGCATCCGGTCGACCATGCGGACATTGACCCGCCAGACGGACAGCCAGGTCGGGTTCTTCAGCGTGACGCCGGGCACGCGCGCGTACCGGTCGAAGAGCCGCTGGAAGCTCTCCAGTGAGGGCGGCAACGGCTCGCCGCTCGCGTCGAGTTCGGGACTTGCCTGGAGCTGGAAGGAGTCCGTGCCGGGCATGGGGCACAGCGCCACCCCGCCGCCTTCCGACGTGAACCACTGGTGCCACACGTCCCGGCCCAGCCCCTCGGCCTCCACGTCCCCGACGACCATCGACTGCGTCTCCTCGGTCGTGCCGTCGAAGCGCACCCCCATCGCCTTGCGCACCCGGCTGCGCCCGCCGTCGCAGCCCACCAGGTAGCCGGCCCGGATGCGCTCCCCGTCGGCGAGGACGGCCGTGACTCCGTCCGTGTCCTGCTCGAACTCGACCACCTCCGTGCCGAGTTGGACACCGACCCCGAACTCCGCGAGCCGCTCGCGCAGGATCTGCTCCACCTGCCACTGCCCTATGAGCACCCCCCGCTCGTACGGCGCGTCCGGCGTGGGGAGGGCGTCCGCGAACGGGTCGGTGTCGTTGACGTGCGCGCCGTCGAAGTATTTGCGGAACGGCAGTCGCGTCGTCCCGATCGCGAGCGCGCGCTCGGTGCCGCCCACGTCCTCCAGGACCTCCAGGGTGCGCGGCTGCAGGCCCTTGCCCCGGGACTCCCGGTGCGGGGCCGGCGCCGCGTCCACGATCCGCACCCCCACACCGCGCCGGGCCAGCTCGATGGCGAGCGTGAGGCCGGTCGGCCCGGCGCCCACGACCAGTACGTCGTCGGTCATCGCGATCCCTCTCGTCGTCGTGGCTTCAAGGGAACACCGAACCGAAAGAAAATGCAACCGAGTCTCAGAAGATTCTCGACTTCACTCCATCTCCGGTCTCATTTGATTCTCGGTCTCATTGTCTGGTAGTGTGGCTCGCATGGACGAACTCCCCGGCCTCCGCGAGCGCAAGAAAGAACGCACCCGGAACCTCATCGCGCACGAAGCCCTGCGCCTCTTCCGCGAAAAGGGCTTCGACGAGGTGTCGGTCGTCGAGGTCGCGGCGGCGGCCGAGGTCTCCAAGGCCACCCTGTTCCGGTACTTCCCGGCGAAGGAGGACCTGGTCCTGCACCGCTTCGCCGACCACCTCGGCGAAGCGGCCCGCGTCGTACGCGAACGCCCGCCCGGCCTGACCCCCACGGCCGCCCTGCGTGCCCACTTCCTGGACCGCCTCGCCGCCCGCGACCCGATCACCGGCCTGAACGACCACCCCGACGTGCTCAGCTTCATGGACCTGCTCTACGGCACCCCGAGCCTCCAGACCGGTCTGGTGCAGCGCTACCGCAGCCAGGAGATCGACGCCCTCGCCGAAGCTCTCCCGGACGTCGCCGACTCCACCCCGCTCACCAGACGCCTCGCCGCCACCCACCTGATCGTCGTCCAGCAGGAACTCGGCATGGAGAACTGGCGGACGATGGCCGCGGGCCGCACCGCCGACGAGGCCTACGACGACGCCGTCGCCGAGGCGGAGCGCGCGTACGGCCAGCTCATGACCGGCCTGGACACGGTGTTCCCGGCCGGGACGGGAGGCGGCTGATGGTGTAGTTGGCTACACCCTCCATTCGGCACCCTGCTCTCCCGCGCCGCCCGGAATCCGGTGCCAGCCTGGTGAGCATGGGTACGACAGTGCGGCAGGCGACGCGGGCGACGGTTCAACTGGCCAGAGGTGTGGCCATGACCCTCGGGACGTATCTCTTCGTCACCGTGCTGCTGATCGCGACCATGGGCACGCTGTTCGTGGTCGGTGCCTGGATGCTGCCCGAGGCGGTGCTGCTGGTGCGCCGGATCGCGGGCGCCAGGCGGCGGCAGGTCGCCGGGTGGAGCGGGCGGGAGATCGCGGAGGCGTACGGGCCGCTGGACGGACGGCCGCTGCGGGAGCGGTTCGTCGCGGCGGTGCGCGATCCCGGCACGTCCCGGGACCTGCGCTGGATGCTCGCCCAGTACGCGTACGGTCTGCTCGGACTGCTCGCCGTCCCGCTGTGGATCGTAGGACTGCCCGTGGACGGTGTGTGGTGCGGGCTGTTGCGGCGTCGGGCGCTGGTCCTGCCGCTGATCGAGCGGCTCGCGGACCTCGACGCGCGCTGGTCGGCCGCCCTGCTGAAGCCGTCGCCGAAGGCGCTGCTCACCGAGCGCGTCGAGGAGCTCGCCGAGACCCGGGCCGGAGTGATCGCCGCGCACGAGGCCGAACTACGGCGTATCGAGCGGGACCTGCACGACGGGACGCAGGCCCGGCTGGTGGCGCTGTCCATGCGGATCGGACTGGCGAAGCGGGCCTACGACCGGGACGGCGGCGGTGATCCGGAGGCCGCCCGGCGGCTGCTCGCGCAGGCGCAGGACCAGGCGGAGGAGGCGCTGACGGAGTTGCGGCACGTCGTGCGCGGTATCCACCCGCCGATCCTCACCGACCGCGGGCTCGCCGGTGCCGTACAGGCGCTCGCCGCCGGCAGTGGGCTCCAGGTCGCCCTGGATGTGGAGGAGTTGGCGACGGGGCCGCGTGCTCCGGCCGCGGTCGAGGCCGCCGCGTACTTCCTGGTCGCCGAGGCGCTCACCAACGCGGTCAAGCACAGCGGCTCGGACCGCGCGGAGGTCCGGCTCGCCCGGGTGCCGCACGGGCTGAGGGTGTGCGTACGGGACGAGGGAAAGGGCGGTGCCGAGGAGGCCGGCGGCACCGGACTGCTCGGTCTGCGCCGCCGTATCGCCGCCCTCGACGGGACCGCGAACGTGAGCAGCCCCGCCGGAGGACCCACGGTCGTCGCGGCGGAGCTGCCCTATACCTGGTGAACAGGCTTCAGCTGACGGCTAGTTGGAGAAGTAGAGGTACTTCCAGCCGCTGTACGTCGTCGAGTTGACGCTGTCGCCGGACGAACCGTTGATGTACGCGGCCCTGATGCGGGCCTTGATGCCGGACTGGCCGGGTGCGCCGAGGTTCACCGCGACCTTGCCGTTCGTGCCGAGGCCGAAGTACTCCGAGTCGGAGTCGTACCAGTGGCCCTCGTAGTAGACCTGAAGGTCGAGCCGCTCCTCGCGGTTGGGGTAGTAGGTCATCGTCGTGGTGACGATCGGCGCCGAGTTCTTGTGGAACCAGTAGTACGACGTCGAGCCGATCTTCGCCGTCTTGTAGTGCTTGGTGATCGCGGTGGAGATCTTGACCTTGGCGTACGCGTTGACCTTCACGGTCTTGGACGCGTAGCGGGCGTCACCGGCGAAGACCGCGGAGACGGCCGTGTCGCGGGTCATGTCCACGGTCACCGTGAGGTTGCCGCTGGAGTTGACCTTGCCGGTCTTGACCAGCTTCTTCGGCTTGTCGGCGCCGAAGGGGTCCGCGTAGATCGAGACCGTGCGGTTCTTGTAGGTCTTGCCGAGGTGCGCGGTGAACTTCACGTCGGCGCCGTACGAGTACAGCTTGCCGTTGTTGTTCAGGCTCAGGCCGGTGGCCGCGCGGGACACGGAGACCTTGTCGGAGGCGCTGACCGCAGCGTGCCCGGCGTCGCCGGCGTAGGTCACCTTGTAGGTGACCGTGCCGCCGGCCGGCGGGGTGTCCGCGAAGGAGTACGTGCCGTTGGACTGGACCGTGACGGCGGGCAGCGCCTTGCCCTTCGGGGACTCCAGGTCGGTCCGCGTGACCTGCAGCTTCACCCCGGCGGGCAACGCGACCGTGGACGAGAGCTTGCCGGTGACGGTGAGCTTCTTGGCGCGGGTCGCCGAGGAGGGGGCGTTGACCGTGAGGGTCGGGACGTTCTTGTCCGGGTCGGTCAGCACCTTGAGGCTGTACTTGCCGTTGGACGTCCCGACCAGCGCGAAGATGCGCGAGGAGTCGGGGGCCCACGTCAGGTCGGCCGTGCCGTAGGAACCGACGGTGTACGTACGGATGGCCTTCGTCGCGCTCGGCCGGTACGTCGTGATCTTGTTGCCGTCGACCTGGGCGATCTGTCCGCTGCGGGCGACGTCGGCCTGCTGGCCCGTCGCCGGGAGGGTGCCGGACTGGCTGAACTTGCCGTCCGCGTAAGCGTCCAGGAGATGGCCGTTGACCAGCACCCGGTCGGCGCCCGCGACGAGGTCGATGTCACCGATGCCGTTGTTCAGGGTGTAGTCGCCGTCGTACCAGGCGGTGAGCGCGGGCGTGCCGCTCGATACGTCGACCACGGCCATGGAGTCGGTGGAGATGCCGGTCTCGCCGATGGCCAGTACGCCGGGCCGCAGCGGGTCGGTGTCCAGCAGGGCCTGGCCCCAGATGCCGATGGAGGTGCCCTCGGTCGGGAACTGCGCCATCGTCACCGGGTCGGTGCCGCCCGCCGGGTCCACCGTCGGGTCCACGGAACCGAGGTCGCCGTCCCACTGGTCGCCGTAGGTGAACCACACCTTGCCGCCGGAGAAGGCGATGTGGCGCGGGCCGGTGTCGGTGGGTATCGCGTAGCGGGTCTTGACGTCGAGGGTGGCCGCGTCGATCGCCACGATCTCGTGCGTGTTCTGCACCGCCGCGTACACGGTGGCCCCGTCCTCGGAGACGGTCAGGCCGGTGACCGAGCCGATGCCGCCCACGGAGGCGAGGACGTTGCCCGAGTAGTCGGTGGCCGTGACCGTTCCGGCCGAGGTGTCGCCGACGAAGACCCGCTTGACGGCCTCGTCCGCGACGAGCCCGCCGGGCGAGGTGATGTTGGCGGTGGCGGCCGAGGCCGTCCCCGTCGCTACGACGCTGAGCGCCGCCGAGCCGAAAAGAACCGCGAGCGCTGTCGCGGTGGAGATGCTGCGCATCCGCACGTGCTGTTCCCCCCACAAGGAAAACCGGTCAGGAGACCGGGAGTTGAGAGCGCCGCGCAACACCCGGACGTGACCGCGGATGAGAGACGCGGTGACGCGCGGGGCGCGGCTGCCATGCGCAGCGTATGGCATGCCTGTGACAGGTGGGAAAGGGGTTATCGGGTTGTCGTGTACGCGAGGTGTTTGGGAGGCTCGCTCTCACCATGACGAGGGGGCGTTGATGAGTGCTGCGGCCGGGCGGCGGGTGTGGGTGTGGCTGGGGGTCGGTGCGCTGGTGCTCGTGGCGGTCGGTGGGGGCGGTGCCTGGCTGTACCGGGACGAGTTGCTCCATCCGTTCGGGGATCCGCGGGCCTGTGACGGGAGCGACCTGAAGCTGCCGGGGGTGATCACCGCCGGGGGCGCGACGATCCCTACCGGCGCGTCCGACGTTCACTACTACACACACAACGGCAGCGCCGAGGTCACGTTCACGAGCGGGCTGACAAAGGACTACCTGCACCGCGCGGGCATCCTCCCGGAGGGGAAGGCCCTGTTCGACAAGGAGTACGGGACGCACGCGGACGCCGACCCCGAGATCGCGCTGCCGGCCGGGCTGTGCGGTTCGCCGTTGCGCGCCCCCGCCTGGGTGTACCACTCCACGGCTGCCAACGGCACGAGCGTCGACGTCACCGTCGAGCAGTCCACGGTGTACGACGACGCGTTCCGCTTCCCGGCCAGGGCCGTGGTCGGTTACACCACGCCCTGAGCCGGGCCTCCGCTGCCGGCGTGCGTCAGTTCTGGTGGACGGAGTTGTGGCCCGGTCCGCCCGACAGGACGTCCGTGCCGGTGCCGCCCCACAGGGTGTCGTTGCCGGAGTTGCCGTAGATCGTGTCGGCGCCGGCGTTGCCGTAGAGGACGTCGTTGCCCGTGCCGCCGTAGATGAAGTCGTTGCCGGCGCCGCCGCTGATGCGGTCGTTTCCGGCGTCGCCGGTCAGGCTCTGGCCGCCCGCGCCGCCGGTGATGACGTCGTTGCCCGCGCCGCCGTCGGCCGCCGCGCCCACGGTGGTGATCGTGTCGTTGCCCGCGCCGCCCTGGGCGATGGTCTCGACGCCGCCGTGGAGGGTGTCGTTGCCGTTGTCGCCCCAGCCCACGGAGTACTTGCCGAGGGTGATCGTGTCGTTGCCGGTGCCGCCCGAGACGTAGTTGCCGTCGACGCCGCCGTCCTCGGTGTACTTGTCGTTGCCGGCGCCCAGGTCGGTCGAGGCGAAGTAGTACGTCTGGGACGTCCTGTTGTGGTACGTGACGGTGTCGTTGCCGTCGCCGAGCGTCAACTGCACGGTGGGGTAGGGGTCCTGGCTGTCCTGCATGGTGACCGTGCAGGAGACCTTGGTGTGGTCCGCGGCGGTGGGGTACGCGCAGCCGGTGCCGGGCTTGATGGTGACGACGTCGTCGATGACGTACGTGATCTTGTCGGTGCCGGTCGTGTGCGTCGCGGTGACGACCGCCTTGTTGGCCTGCCCGGCGGCGGCCGTGTACAGGACCTCGTTGCCGCCGTTGCCGAGCGCGGCGGTGGCCGGAGCGGTGGCCGCTCCCGCAGTTCCGGCGAGGAGCAGCGGAGCGGCCAGGGCCATGCCGAAGGCCAGGGCCACTAGGCGACTGACAGAACGAGTGGACATCGCACAACCTCCGTGAAACGTAA
Organism: Streptomyces hokutonensis; assembly: GCF_000376565.1. Classification (GTDB taxonomy): domain Bacteria; phylum Actinomycetota; class Actinomycetes; order Streptomycetales; family Streptomycetaceae; genus Streptomyces; species Streptomyces hokutonensis. The sequence continues at coordinate 51,021 of NZ_BARG01000101.1, forward strand.
GGGGAGTTGGCGGATTCCGAGGAATTCGAATTCCGACACCGCGTACGACCCGCCCTTCCGGGGCTTGGTTGTGCCCTTTTTCGTACGGGAGTTGCCCCGGCGCGAAACGTCAGCCGTGATTCAGCGCGAATTCATGAACTGGCCCGCTGATCAATGACAACCCTCGCTATGAGGCACGGGCCAGTTCCGTCGCGTCACGGCGGAACGCCCACCGCATCTCCGGTTCCATCGCGAAGCGGAAGGCCCGGCGGACGGGCGGTGCGCACAGCGCGGTCACCACGGCGGCGGCGACCACCGTCACCGTGAGCTCGCCGAGCGGGCCCTGGACCCACGAAGGGCCGTACCAGCCCCAGGACTTGGCGCCCTGCGCGACGAACCCGTGGAGGAGATAACCGTAGAGCGTGCCCGCGCCGAGGGAGGTGAACCAGGTGCGGCGGCGCGGCACCCAGGCGAGGAAGCAGACGACCAGGACGGTGGAGACGGCGAACAGGGCCAGTGTCATCAGCGGCCCTTCCCAGTCGGGCGCGCCGAGTTGCTCCGCGCTCGCGTTGTGGAAGAGCCAGGAGTAGTCGAAGCGCGGGACCGACCAATAGGCCACCGCGAGAGCGCACAGGAACACCGGGACCGCCAACTGCCGTACCTCGGGCCGCCGTACGAGCTGGAAGTGTTCCGGCTTCAGGGAGAGACCGAGCACGAAGTACGGGAGGAACTGCAACACGCGTTGCAGATCGAGGTCGTTGCCGATGGAGGGGGAGAGCGTCGCCAGCATCGCGATCGCGAGGGCGAGGGGCAGCGGGTGGCGGACGTGGTTCCAGATCGGTGTGGTGAGGCGCCAGACGAACAGGGCCGCCAGGAACCACGTCAGATACAGCGGGTCCAACAGGCTGATCGCGCGGTCGGGTTGGTGGTCCGTCCAGCGGGTGAAGAGCGTGTACGCCGTCTCGAAGACGATGTACGGCACGACGATTCCCGTGAGCAGCCGCCGGATCTGCGGCGGGGTGGCGCGGAAACTCCGGGAGAAATAGCCGGAGATGACGATGAACGCCGGCATGTGCACCGCGTACACGAGCGTGTACAGCGCGGTGACGCTACGGCTGCCGGAGCGCAGCGGCTCCCAGGAGTGGCCGATCGCCACCAGGACGATCGCGAGGTACTTGGCGTTGTCGAAGAAGGGGTCGCGCTGCTTCCCGGGGACGGGCTCCGGCGCGCCGACGGCGGCGGCGGACGGTGGTACGGGGGTCTCGGCGGAGGCGGTGGGAGAAGCGCGCATCCCGCTCGCCTCACCGCCCTCCGGCGATCCAAACCCCTCTTTCGTGTGACGCGCGTGACACATGGTGCACGCGGGACGCTCAGCCGAAGCGGCCCGCCACATAGTCCGCCGTCCGGGAGTCCTGCGGGGAGCCGAAGACGTCGTCGGTGGCGCCGGCCTCCACGATTCCGCCGGGGGTGCCCTGTTCGGCGAGGAAGAACGCGCACTGCTGGGAGACGCGGGCGGCCTGCTGCATGTTGTGGGTGACGATCACCACGGTGACCTGCCCGGCCAGTTCGTGGACGGTCTCCTCGACCCGGCGGGTGGAGGTCGGGTCGAGCGCCGAGCACGGCTCGTCCATGAGCAGCACCCGGGGCCGTACGGCGAGCGCGCGGGCGATGCACAGCCGCTGCTGCTGGCCGCCGGAGAGCGCGCCGCCGGGCTGCCGCAGCCGGTCGCGCACCTCCTTCCACAGGCCCGCGCGGGTCAGCGACTCCTCGACCAGCTCGTCCTTCTCGCGACGGCTCACCCGCGTGCCCGTCAGGCGCAGACCGGCCACCACGTTGTCGTAGATCGACATCGCGGGGAACGGGTTCGGCTTCTGGAAGACCATGCCGATACGGCGGCGGGCGTCCGTCAGCCGCCAGGAGGCGTCGTAGATGTCCTCGCCCTCGAAGAGCACCTCGCCGCCGAAGGCCGCCGACGGGATCAGCTCGTGCATCCGGTTGAGGGTGCGCAGGAACGTCGACTTGCCGCAGCCGGACGGGCCGATCAACGCGCTGACCTGGCCCGCGGGCATGGTCAGCGACACCTGGCCGAGCACCTGGTGGGTGCCGAACCAGGCCGAGACGGCACGGGCTTCGAGGGTCGCGGGGGCGGCCGTCGGGTCGACGGCGGGGAGGACGGCGGTGTCGGTCACGGTCATGTCGGGTTCCCTCGGTTCACAGCAGGTTCGGCAGCAGTTCGGTGGTGCGCGTGGCGACCTGGAGACCCAGGACCGCGACGAGCGGGGCGAAGACGATCCACGTCTGGTGACGGCCCCAGCGGTGCCAGGCCCATACGGCCGCTACGGCGGCCAGCAGCAGCGCCTGGAGCCACATCACCAGCGGCCACGGCACGCCGTCGGGACGGGCGAGGGGTTCTTCGGAGTCCGGCAGGGTGCCGGAGCGGATCACCGCGGCCGGGGTCTGGAAGGCGGTCGAGACCAGGTCGGCGTCGACGCGCAGGACGCCGGCCGGCATGAAGTGCGGGCCGGTGGCGGTGACCAGGACGAGGCGGCCCTGACCGGCAGCAAGTGCGGCGGGCGCCGGGTCGCCGGCCCGGCGGACGTCGGTGACCTGGTACCTCGCCGTGCCCTGACCGGTGGTCACGGTGAACGTGACTCCGGCGCGCAGCTCGGCCAGCCGCCCGAACGGGCCGCCGTAGGCCGCCGCCCGGCCCATCAGCACGCTGGTGCCGGACTGGCCGGGGAACGGGGTGTCGCGGCGGTGGCCGGGACCGTCGGTCAGGACGGCGGAGTCGGTGCCCTCCAGGACGACCTGGCTCAGGCCCAGGGACGGGACGCGGAGCAGGGCGACCGGGGTGCCGGGCGCGAGGAGCTTGCCCTGCTGGTCGGTCTGGGACACCGGGGCGGTGCCCAGGGCGAGTTGACCGCGCAGCTCGTCGAACGCGGCGTGCTGCGCGGAGTGTTCCTGGGCGCCGCTGAACACGAGCAGCTGCGCGGTGATGCCGAGCAGAAGGGCGGCGAGGCTGAGCAGGCCGCCGCGGGAGAGATGGCGGACGGCGGTGACGCTCCGCACGCCGCGGACGCTCCGGACGAGGGTGCGCGGCACGGCCGGAGCGGGCCTGACGGGAGTGGCGACGGTCACGGCGGCCCGCCTCCTTCGCGGTTCGGTCGGTGGCCGCCGGGGAGACGGTGAGGTCTCCCCGGCCGCACGGTCGACTGGTCGTGGATCAGGTGGACTTGATGGTGAAGTTGGCGCCGGACTTGGTGTTCACCGTGGTCGAGCCCGCGTAGTAGGCGTGCAGGGTGTGCGTGCCCCGGCTCAGCCTCGGCAGGGTGAGGGTGACCTTGCCGCCGCTCAGCGTGCCGGTCGCGATGATCCGGCTGCCCTCGTAGACGCGGACGGTGCCGGTCGGCGTGGTGCCGGTCGCGGTGACCTTGACGGTGACCTTCGCGCGGGCGGTGTGGGAGATCGAGGCGGGCGCGGTCTTGGTGACCGTCGGGTTGGCCTTGGTGATCTTCAGGGAGACGGTCGCCGAGGACGCGTTGAGCTTGGTGGCGCCGGCGTAGGAGACGGTCAGGCTGTGCGTGGCGACCTTGAGGTGGTTCGACACGTTGACGGTGACCTTGCCGGAGCTGTTCAGCGTGCCGGTGCCGACGACCGTCGAGCCGTCCTTCACGGTGACCTTGCCGCTGGGGACGACACCGTGCGTGCCGGTCACGGTGACCGCGACCTTCGGGGTCGTGCCGTACGCGGTGGTGGCGGTGGTCGCCTTGGTGGTGCTCGCGTACTTGACGGCGCCGGTCCAACTGGCCGCTGCGCCGGTGCCGTTGACGTTGTTGGCGGTGACCGTGGCGGTGTAGGTGCCGATGGCCAGACCGGTGAAGGAGTACGACGTGGTGGAGGTCGCGACGTCCTTGTTGGCGACGACGGCGCCGTCCGCGTCGAACAGCGTGATCCGGTAGTCGGTGACCGGCATGGCCGGGACGATGTGGTTCGGGGTCCAGCTGAGCTTGAGGCTCGCGTCGCCGACGGCGGACTTCAGGGCGGGCGCGTTCGGCGCCGAGTGGTCGAAGGTGCTGGACTCCTCCAGGCCGCCGAGCTTGGCGTGCCTGGTGAGGGAGATGGAGCCGTTGTAGGACTCGTTGACGAAGCCGAACTTGGCGATGACGGACTCGGCGGCGTCCGACGCCAGCTGCGCGGTGTGGCTGCCGCTGGTGACGAAGACGTCGTACAGGTCCTTGTCGTAGAAGATGCTGGTCGGGTCGATCGCCCGGCTCGGCACGACGTTGTAGACGTCACGGCCGAACGTCGCGTTCTCGTAGTAGGCGTTGACCGGGGCCAGCTTGCCGTTCACCGTGGTGACCGGGCTGGTGGCACCGTCGTCGCCCGGCAGCTGCACGGAGGCCAGGTGACCGCCGGCGGCCGCCGCCGTCTTGCTGTAGTCGGGGGAGACACCGTTGTTCTGGGCGATCCAGGAACCGACGGAGAACGGGACGAGCGCACCGTCCTCGGTGAGGGCCGGGTTGGCCTGGTTCTCCTGGACGACGGTGACGCTCGCGGCGACGTCGAGGTCGGCCACGCCGATCGCGTTCAGGAAGAACTTGCGGGTGCCGGAGTTCTGCTGCGGGATCTTCGGGTGCACGGTCTGGCCGTTCACCACTTTCAGCTGGCCGATGTAGATGTCGTGCAGCTGCTTCACGGTCAGGGTGTCCAGGCCCGAGCCCTTGACCGCGACGCCGACCGCGTCCCGCGCCATCGGGATGTAGGTGAACGCGGTGCCGGAGCTGGACGGACCGCCGGAGGAGCGGGCGAAGTCGACCTGGCCCTTGACCGAGGCACCGGACGAGTCCAGGTCGCCGGTGAGCGACTCGCTCAGGGCGGTGCGGCCGCCGCCGGAGCCGTTCGGGCGCAGGAAGGTCGTGCCGCCGGAGCGGGTGGTGATCTTGGTGCCGAGGGCGCCGGTGCCCGGCTCGATCGCGTCGTAGGACGCGATGCCCGCGCCGTTCACCGACTTCACGCCGGTCGCGGAGTAGCTGGTGCCGTTGACGGTGTCACCGGCCAGGGCGTTGGTCACGTCCTGAGTGGTGTCCGAGCCGACACCGACGAGCTGGCGGAAGGTCCCGGCGGGGGTCGGGTCGGCGGACGCCGGGCTCGCCAGAGCCAGCGTGCCGGACACCACGGCGGCGGCGACCATGGCCGCCGAGAGGCGCATTCTGCGCATTGCGGTTCTCCAGAAGGTGTGCGAGGTGACGTCGGGTGGAGCTGGTTGGAACGGGTGGATCTGAGAGGGTGGTGCGAGCCGTCCGCCCCGACTGCCTTTCGGGGCGGACGGCCGTTCATGGGGGAGCACTTGCGTCTCCGCGACTGCAGGTTTTTAGGGGCGCGGGGCTGTGTTAATTTGCGGCTCCGCCGCGTGGGCGCGACCAGCCACGACGTGCCCGCAGCCGACGAACTACCGTCTGTACTGAGGCAATTGACAACCGCCCCCCGCCGGCGAAGGGCGCGCCCACCCCGGCCACAGCGCCGAGCGCGGCACCCACCGGCACGGCATAGCGCAGCGGACTCGCGGGGTCGGCAGGCGTCGTCCCCGCCGCCGTGGTCGCGACGGCCTGACCTCCGTCGTACGACGCCGACGCCGACGCGCCCGGCGAGGCGCTCGCGCCGACGCCACCGGCACCCGTACCGGCGCCGCCCGTAGTCCCACCGGTACTCCCGGCGGAGCCACCCGCACCGTCACCCGAGGTGGACGTACCCCCGGCGGCCGAGCCGCCGCCCGCCGTGGACTTCGGCCCGGTGTACGCGACGAGCGTGTCCGCCGCCACGCCGGCCTGGGCGCGCAGCTTCACCGTGAGCGGCGCGTAGCCGTAGGGCAGCCGACCCGGATCGGCCCCCTGCGTCTGGCCCGCGCCGGAGGCGTACCGCAGCAGCGCCGCGTAGTCCTGGCGGGCGGCCTTGCTCACCTGGCCGGGCCGCACCGCCGCGTACACCAGCTCGGTCAGCGGATACGCGCCCTTCGCCGTGGCGTTCGCGGGCGTGACCTCGGGGACGCCGGAGCCCGTGGCGGTCGCGGCCGCCGCGGTCAGGGCGGCCGCGGTCGGGGCCACGTACTTGCCCGCGCTGTTCTGCAACTGGGCGGTCTGCAGGCCGTAGCGGGCGGCGGAGGCCGCGTCGGTGATGGTGATGACGAAGCGCGAACCGACGATCTGCGGGCCGGAGTTCTTGTACGCCGGCGGGGTCGCCAGCGGGTCCCAGGTGGACTTCCACAGGGTGTCCGCGCGGCGGGCGTGCAGGGCGCCGGCGTGCATGTCCTCCACATAGGGGTGGAAGTCGATCATGCACTGCTTGTTCGTCGCGGGTGCGCCCGAGCCGGGCGGGATCGTGCACCACGGGTCGCTCTTCGGATAGTCGTCGGTGTTCGACGGGTCGAAGGCGGTGCCGGTCGGGTTCAGGTCCGCGTTGGTGCTGTAGTACGGGTTGACCCGCATGCCGTCGTCGTCGGGGACACCGGCGAGGAACCGCCGGGCGTCCTTGTCGGCGAGGATCCACCGCCAGATCGCGCGGGCGCTGTCGGAGTGGCCGAGCGAGGTCAGCAGATCGGTGTCGGTGGCCGGGGTCTCGGCGACCGACAGGTAGGCGAACTCCGGGTTCAGCGCGATGAATTCGGGATCGGTGGCGAGCCCGGACGGGTTCTTCCGCGCCCAGCCGTACCCCTTGGCCGCCGTGCCGCTGATGACCGAACCCCAGGTGGAGCTGCGGTACGACTCGGTGAGCAGCTTGGCGACCAGGCGGGCGTTCAGCTTGATGGACTCGACCTTGGTGCCGTCGAGTCTCTCCTCGGACGCCGGTGCCCCGGACGAGGATCTGCGTTCGATCGTGAAGCCGATGACGGCTCCGGAGAGGGCGACCGGCGCGTACGTCGTCGTACCCGACGGCGCTGTCGTGCCCGGGTCGGCGCCGAGCCTGCGGGTGGTGAACGCGAGGCCCGTCGAACCGTCCGCGATCAGCCGGGACCGGGTGTCCGGTTCGCCGAACTCGGTGTAGCTGTACACCTTGCCCGCCGAACAGAGCTTCGCCTGCCAGCTGGTCATCGCGTCCGCCACCAACTCGCTGCCGGTGGTGGGGCGTTCGTCGGCGCCCAGGGGGCAGTTGGTGCCCACGCTGTTGAAGTCCAGCTTGACCGCGATCCGGTTCTGCCAGTTGGTCGAGGAGACCGGGGAGCCGGCGTTGACCTGGCTCTTGTCCGCGTACGGCTTTCCGTCCAGGTCCAGATGACCCTGCGGGACGATCACCAGCCAGCAGGAACGGGGCCGGGTCACGCCGTTGGTGGTGACGGGCGTGCCGCAGCCGAGGTGGGGTGCCTCGTTGGCCGTCTGGACCTCGAAGAACTCCTTGCCGGTGCCGTCGGCGCCGGTGCGGGCGAAGTCGACCTCGTTGGTGGTGTTGCGGCTGAAGAACTTGTTGTTCTGGGTGTTCGTGGTGATCGTCGTGCCGTCCACCGACTTGAAGGGGACCTCGCCGGGGGCGTTCGGGTTGGCGGCGCCGTAGCGGTTGTCCTGGCCGTAGTTGGTGGGGTCGGCGCTGTAGAAGATCTGCCGGGTGTCGTCCTGGCCGTTGCCCGGCCAGCTGCTGCGGTCCGTGGTAGGGGAGGCGCCGTACTGGCACTGGGTGCGGGACGGGCCGGGGTTGGCGGGGACCGTGCCGTCGTCGTCGCCCCAGCACTGCATGATCTGTACGAAGTCGGTGTTGAACTGCGTGCCCGCGAAGGTCGTCGGGGTGCCGCCGGTCCAACTCACCGTCACCGCTTGGCTGGTGAGGTGGGTGGTCTGGTCGACGGTGAACTTCATGTCCTTGAACTCGCCCCGGCCGGAGACGGTGACGCTCGTGGTTGCCGGCGCGGCTGTGGCGGGTGGGGCGGACTGTCCTACGGCGAGGCCGGCGAGGGCGCCGATGGCTGCGCCGGCGATGAGGCGGACCAGCAGCCTCGGCTTCGCCATCGCCCCCCGATTTCCCACCCGCACCGCCCGTGCGGATTTCGTTGTCGGGTGCGGGTGGCCCCTGTGGGGCTCGTTCGCCGTCGGCGGCTGCGGGGCGTTGGGCAGGCTTGTCATCGTGAACTCCCCTCGTCCTGGCGGTCGTTGGTGCGGGACGTGATCAGGCGGGAGGCGATCGAGGGGAGCAGCAGGAGGCCCAGGATCAGGGTGGCTGCCAGGAGCATCAGGGTCTGGGTGGTGGTCCAGCCGTGTTCGGTGGAGACCGCTACCGGCTGGGCCAGGGAGATCGTGCCGTCCGCCGCGGCTGCCGCTGCCGTGCCGGTTCCGCCGGACGCGGTTCCTGTTCCGCCCGAGGTGAGGGTCTGGCCGGTGTCGGGGTCTACGGAGGGTTGTGCGGAGCCGCCGGTGCCGCCGGTTGTGGTGGTACCTGTGCCGCCCGTCGTGGTGCCGCCCGTGCTGCCGCCGGACGTGGTGCCGCCGCCCGAACTGCCGTTGCTCGTTGAGGACTTCGCGCCGCCGCTGCCCGTCGTGCAGGCCGTCGCGCCCTGTTTGTCGCAGGGCGAGGGGTAAGGCGCCGTCTCCGCCAGCTTGTTGCGGCCGTCGGTGGTGAAGGTCGGGTTGTTGCAGTTCTTGATGTTGATGTTCTGTGCTCGCACGCCGGGGATGCGCTTGATCTGGTCGAAGCCCGCCTTCACCAGGTTGATCGGGAGGGGTGAGTAGCCGAGCGACGGAGCCTGTTGCTGGCCCTGGCACATGAAGTAGTAGGAGAAGGCGCCCAGCGTCTTGCCCTTGTCCTTCGTGAACGTGCCCTGCACCTTCAGCGGCAGGATCATGTACGAGTAGCTGGAGAGCGGGTAGTTGCGCTTGTCGGTGTCGTTGTAGACGCCGTTGAGCTGCTGGGTGAGGTAGTCGGCCGAGCTCTTGTTCGTGTTGATCTTCGCCTTGAGAAGCGAGACCGCGACGTTCTTCGGGGTCGGCTCGGTGTAGTAGCCCGCGTGGTTGAGGACCTTGGCGACCGGATAGTGCGCGTTGAGGGCGTAGGAGTAGTTGACGTAACCGATCGCGCCCTCGCCGTAGTTCTGGGCGATGTAGCCGGCCACGCCGAGGTCGCCGGACTGGGCGATCATGCCGGAGACGGTCGGGTAGTACGAGGTCTGGCCGCAGGCGCCCGAGCGGCCGACCTTCGCGCAGTACGCGTTCCAGAGGGACTTGTGCTGGGCCGCCATCCACATCGTGAACTGGGCGGTGGAGCCGGAGCCGTCCGAGCGGACGACGGGGACGATGGTGCGGTGCGGGAGTTGGAGCCCTGGGTTGTCGGCCTTGATCACCGGGTCGTCCCAGGTCTTGACCGCCCCCGTGAAGATCTTGGTGACCACCGCGCCGGAGAGGCGGAGGTTGGTGACCCGCTTGCCGTTGACGGTCAGGTGGTACATGAACACCGTGCCGCCGGCCACGATCGGCATGTAGGCGTACGACCCCGAGCCGGGGCGTTCCGCGGCGCTGCCGTCGGTGGGGTGGGTCTGGAACGGGATGTCCGACACCGCGAAGTCGACGGTCCCGCTGAGGAATTGGCGCCGTCCGTCGGAGGAGCCGGTGCCCGCGTAACTGATCCGCATGCCGTACTGGTTGACCGCGCGGCGCCATTCGTCGACGGCGTTCTCCGCCCAGGTGGAGCCGGCGCCGGAGATGGGGGTGTAACTGTCGGCGGCGGCGGGGCCGGCGAGTGGCCCTGCCAGTAGGGCGGTGAGGGTGGTCATGATCGCGGCCAGGGTTCCCAGTGCCCGTAGGCGGCGGAGAGGGGCGGTGAGGTGGCTGGGCATCAGTCGGTCTCTCCGGGTGCGGGCTGGTGGGTGGCGGGGTTTTCGTTCCCACCCGCACCACCCGTGACAGTTGCGTCGTCGGGTGCGGGTGGCCCCTGTGGGGCGGGTTCGCCGTCGGCGGCCGCGCGTAGTTCGTCGTTTCCGT